>NZ_JBIWEB010000017.1:0-102148 GCF_044762335.1 Pedobacter suwonensis
AACTAGAAATGACGAAAGTTCACCCTGTCTTTTATACTAACGTTTTAAAAATAAACTTTAGTTTTAAATCATTTGATTAACCAAAGGAAATGACGCGGTGTTTTTATTTCTTAAAAGCATTCCAGCCCTGGGCTTTCAGCTCGTGCACATTATTTGATTTGGACACCATTTTGCAACCCGAATTTTTATCCGTTACATGTCCGATTACCGTGATATCTACATCATGTTTGAGTTTTTTGTAATCATCCTGGCTAATGGTAAATAACAATTCATAATCTTCACCACCACTTAGCGCACAAACAGTTGGATCAATACCCAATTCGCGTGCAGTTTCATAAGTCATTGGATCTAAAGGAATTTTCTCTTCATAAATGGTCATGCCTTTATCTGATTGTTCGGCCAGATGAAGAATTTCTGAAGCTAAACCATCTGATACATCGATCATAGCAGTTGGTTTTATATTCATTTCATCTAAAAGCGCAACAATATCCATCCTGGCTTCAGGCTTCAGTTGTCGTTCGATGATATAATCCTTTCCTTCTAAATCCGGCTGGATCTGAGGATTTTCAAGATAGATCAATTTCTCTCTTTCTAAAATCTGCAGGCCTAAATAGGCTCCGCCCAAATCGCCCGAAACGCATAACAAATCATGTTCCTGTGCACCATTTCTGTACACCACTTTATCTGCATCGGCATAACCAATACTGGTAATACTGATCACCAAACCTTGCTTACTTGATGAAGTATCACCTCCTATCAAATCGATATTGTATTTATTACAGGCCAGTTCAATGCCTTTATAAATTTCTTCAACGGCTTCCAACGGAAATTTGCTCGACAAACCCAGCGAAACGGTAATCTGACTTGCCTTTCCATTCATGGCATAAATATCACTCAGGTTTACCTGTACGGCCTTATACCCCAAATGCATTAACGGCACATAAGCCAAATCAAAGTGGATTCCTTCCAATAATAAATCGGTCGAAATTAAAGTCTGTTTACCTTTTGCATCCAGTACTGCAGCATCATCGCCAACTCCTTTTACCGAATAATCATTTTTAATTTTAAAATTAGTAGTCAGGTGTTTAATTAAGCCGAATTCACCTAATTCATTAATATCTGTGCGTTCTTTATTTTCAAACATATCATATGTAATTATCGTCATGCTGATCCAATAACTATCGGATCAAGGTGACGGATATAATTTATTATTCTCCATCCAATTTCTTCCCTCGGTAAATCTGGCAATTAACATCGCCGCAACATTATCGCCTGTGGCATTTAATAATGTCGCCATCGGATCAACCAAAGTACCTATAATCATGGCAGGTGGTAACGCCTCGGGTGGTAACTGATAGGCCGAAATCATCAATAGTTCGCCTATGTAACCGCCGTTGGGTATTCCACCCTCAACAATGCTCACCAAAACGGTAATGCCAAGAGCCAGTACAATCGTATCTACATGCATTAAATCTTTACCAAAAATGGCAAAAACGACTGCAATTTTGATAATGGAACTGATGCTTGAGCCATCTTTATGCAAAGTTGATCCCAAAGGAATCGTTACATTGGTGATATATGCCGGTACGCCCATTTTCATAGTTCCTTCCAAATTTGCCGGAATAGTAGCAATGCTGCTACAGGTTCCAATGGAAGTTAAAGAAGGTACAATATTATTTTTCCAAAATACTTTTATTGCTTTAAATCCACCCGCAACGAAAGCATAAAAAGTAAAAAAAACAATAAAATAAAATGCCCCAACACCATAATACAAACCCAGGGCTTTAGCATAGGTACCAAAAAGCTGTGGACCAAATACCCCAACCTGGTAGGCAAAATAAGCACCCAATCCAACCGGCCCTAACTTCATAATTAAGATGATGAGTTTTTTCATCACTTCATTGCCTGAAACCAGGAATTTTTTAAAACTTTCGCCTTCCTTTTCAGCATATAAAGTTGAAAAACCTACCAAAACTGAAAAAATAATCAGCGCCAGCATATTTCTTCTACTTCCGATTTCGAAAAATTCTCCAACTGTTAAAAGTTGTGTCATTTGTTCGCCAAATGATTGTACCTTTCCAGGTTCAGCTGGCAAAGCAGCACTTCCTAATTGCTGATGGATAGGAAAGATCCATGTCGCAAACAAAGTTAAAACCGCAGAAATGATTATGGTAGAAAGAAATACCAAAACCATAATGGTTAATAATCTGCCTAACTTTTTTGTTCTATCGATATTTGCAATAGCTGAAGAAACCGCAAAAAATACCAACGGAATAACAGCTGTAAACAACAGGTTTAAAAATATATCTCCTAATGGTTTGATACTTTCAACGCTTTTTCCAAAAATTAAGCCAACGATACTTCCAACGGAAATTCCCGCCAAGAGCCATAGTAAGCCTGAGTAATTTTTAAGAATGTTGTTGTTTTTCATAAATAATTTCAATAAACCCATCAGGTTTTTAAAACCTGATGGGTTTGTTAGATTTTACAATCCCAATTCTGCTGAAATATCCAGCATTCTTTGAATCGGTTTGCGTGCCTGTTCTATAATATACTCAGGAACAGTTACTTCTGGCAAACCATTTTTAATACATAAATATAGTTTTTCTAAAGTATTTCTTTTCATATACGGACAATCGTTACAGGCACAACTGTTATTTGGTGGCGCCGGAATAAATGTTTTTGTCGGATTCGCCTTTTCCATCTGATGGATAATGCCACTTTCGGTAGCTACAATAAATTCTGTAGCAGGGTTAGTAATGGTATATTTTAAAAGCCCGGTTGTAGAACCAATATAATCAGCCATTTTCAAAACGACCTCTTCACATTCCGGATGGGCAATAAATTTAGCATTAGGATGGCGTTCTTTCAATTTTGTAATTTTTTCCTGCGAAAAAATTTCATGTACCATACAGGCACCGTTCCACAATACTAAATCTCGACCGGTTTTTTTTGCAACATAAGCCCCTAAGTTACGATCTGGTCCGAATATTATTTTTTGGTCTTTAGGTAAACTCTCAACAATCTGAACCGCGTTAGTACTCGTGCAAACAATGTCACTTAAAGCTTTTAATTCGGCCGTACAGTTTACATAAGTGATGACCAGGTGGTCAGGATATTTTTCCTTAAACTTCTTAAACAGATGTGGTGGACAACTATCTGCCAATGAGCAACCTGCTTTTACGTCCGGTAATAAAACAGTTTTTCCAGGAGATAAGATTTTTGCTGTTTCGGCCATAAAGTGTACACCAGCAAACACAATTACGTCAGCATCCGTTTTTGCAGCTTCTTGTGATAAGCCTAAACTATCGCCAATATAGTCCGCAATATCCTGTATATCAGGGTCTTGATAATAGTGAGCTAGGATTATGGCATTTTTTTCCTTCTTTAATTTCTCAATCTCTGCAAAAAGATCAAGCGTAGGGTCAATTTCTTCTTCTGCGAAACCTTTTTTATTGATTTCTTCTAAGACATCTATGTTCATTTTAAAATTTTCCTTTTTTGAATTTTGACGTTGGTCAAAGATAAAGCTTTCCACGTCTCAATAATTAATAAGTTATTTTAAATAAATAAATCTTGTTTGTTTATTAGTGTGTTAATATTGTTGACAAGTTTAGAAATTTCTTTCGTTTAGATAAGTTATTAATTGTTTACTAACATTTAGATTACATTTATCTAATATTATAAGTTTGATTTTCAGCGCTATCGAAAATGGCTTCAATTTTTATCAATAGTGGAATGTTAATTGTTTATAACTGGGGAAAAAGTTAATTACTTGTATAAAGCTGCTTAAAAATTGCGCAAAAGATTGTGGCAAATTGTGTTTTTAGAGTAGCTTTAAACATTCAAATTTATTTGTTAGGATAATTTAGACACAACGCTAACATTTATTAACTAGTTGTTAACATAGTGGATAAAGTAAATGTTTTTTATTAATGAAGAAAGTAGATTTTCTGGTAATTGGTTCAGGTATAGCAGGTTTGAGTTTTGCACTTAAAGCTGCCAGGTTTGGTAAGGTTTTAATTGTTACTAAATCGAATGAAGATGAATCGAATACAAAATACGCTCAGGGCGGTGTTGCAGTTGTGGTAGATAAAGGTGATTCTTTTGAAAAACATATCGAAGATACATTGATTGCGGGCGATGGATTATGTGACGAAAAAATTGTGGAAATCGTTGTAAAAGAGGGACCTCAGCGCATCCAGGAGATCATTGACTATGGTATAAATTTCGATAAGGACAATGCTGGTTTTTACGATTTGGCAAAAGAGGGGGGGCACTCTGAACACCGTGTTTTGCACTATAAAGACATCACCGGGTATGAGATTGAGCGGGTGTTGTTAAATGAAATTCACAAGAATAGCAACATAGAGATATTAACACATTACTTCGCACTGGAGTTAATTACCCAACATCACCTGGGTAAGTTTGTGGATAAACGTACTGAAGATATTAACTGTTATGGCATATATGCCTTTAACACAGAGCTTAACGATGTGGAAAAGATTGTGGCAAATGTGACTGTGATGGCTTCGGGTGGTGCGGGACATGTTTATTCGGCCACTACAAACCCGGTTATTGCAACAGGCGATGGAATGGCCATGGTTTACAGGGCAAAGGGTAAAGTGAGAAATATGGAGTTTATTCAGTTCCATCCAACTGCATTATATCATCCCGGAGAGTATCCGTCGTTCCTGATTTCTGAAGCCGTTAGGGGTTTTGGGGGTGTTTTAAGACGAAAGAATGGTGAAGAATTTATGCATGAGTATGATGAACGTAAGTCATTGGCGCCACGTGATATTGTTGCACGTGCTGTGGATAATGAAATGAAGAAATCGGGCGATGACTTCGTTTATCTTGATATTACGATGCGCAGCAAGGCTGATATATTGAAACACTTTCCAAATATTTATGCTAAATGTTTATCTATAGGAATAGATATGACTAAAGATTATATACCAGTTACACCTGCATCTCATTATATGTGTGGTGGTATCCTGGTGGATGAATATGGTCGTTCTTCCATTAAAAATTTATATGCTTGCGGAGAATGTTCTTCAACAGGTTTGCATGGAGCTAACCGATTGGCCTCCAATTCATTATTGGAAGCGACAGTTTTTGCACACCGGATCTATCAGGATGCTATCGAGAACTTTAAAAATAATGTTATTCCTGATCATATTCCGGAATGGGATTCGCAAGGTGTTACCCAAAGTAATGAGGATGTATTGGTAACGCATAACCTGAGGGAGTTACAGAAGGTTATGGGCGATTATGTAGGTATTGTACGTTCTGATTTCCGTTTGGAACGGGCACATCGTCGCTTGTTTTTAATTTACCAGGAGACGGAAGAGTTTTATAAAAAGAATAAAGTTTCAGTTAAATTGTGTGAGTTGAGAAACGTAATTCAAACGGCTTATTTAGTAATTAAATCGGCCATGCAGCGAAAAGAGAGTAGGGGACTACATTATACTACCGATTATCCTGAACATGCTAATGAATTGGTAGATACTGTTTTTTAGCCCCTAAATCCCCTGAATTGGGACTTTAATATATTATACATTATCCATCAACCCTTCCTACATTATATTATGCCTTTAATATTGCCTGTAAAAGATAAATATCCTGAAATAGGAAAAGATAATTTCATAGCGGAGAATGCGACGATTGTGGGTGATGTAACCATTGGCAATAAATGTTCCGTATGGTTTAATGCCGTAATCAGAGGCGATGTAAATGCCATTACGATCGGAAATGAGTCAAACATCCAGGATGGTGCAGTAATTCATGCTACTTACTTGAAAGCCTCCACACATATTGGCAATAGGGTATCTGTTGGACATAATGCCATTGTGCATGGCTGTACCGTTCAAGATCATGTGTTGATCGGTATGGGTGCCATTGTAATGGATCACGCTATAATAGAAGAGTATTGTATCATAGCAGCCGGATCTGTCGTATTGGAAAATACAATTTGCGAATCGGGTTACTTATATGCAGGTACGCCTGCAAAAAAAATAAAGCCCATTACCGAAGAGCAAAGGGCTTTACTTAATAAATTGCCTGATAATTATATCATGTATTCGGGTTGGTTTATGCAATAAATTTCGTCATTTCGACTGAAGTGAAACGGAATGCCCGTACAGCAGGGGAGAGATCTATCTCAAGATAGATCTCTCCCCTCCACTTTGTTTCGGTTGAGACGACCGATTTAAGGCGTTGGCGGTGGTATTACTAATGGATCTTCACGTTCCCAGTTTGGTTTCAAGTCCATCAATGCTTTTAAATACCATACTTTTTCAGGCTGGTATCCTTCCTTAACATTTCCCGTATCCCAGATGCCATTTTTATTTTCGTCATAAATAACCCTAAGCATATATTTACCTGCAGGATATTTAGAAAAAGTAATTTTTGAGTTTTTGCTAACCGGAAAAGACTTTATGACATCTTTTTTTTCGTTTAGAAACTGAACCACATATCTTTTAGAAGTATCCGGAACCGTTACATTTAATATTAAAGTAGTATAGGCGTCTTGACTTTCAAGCGTAAAACGTTTTGTAAGATCTTTATTTTTGGCGTTAAATATCGCGGTAAATGCGCCTGTACCCAATTTTAAATCGTAGTTTCTTTTGTTTTTCCAGGGATACTTAATATAGTATTTAAGAAAATCTGTACTATCTTTTACCAACTCAAAATTTGTTCTTTTTACAGAGTCTTCCAAAAGGGTGATTTTAGTTGGATCTGCAGCCGTAATAGGGAAAGATGAGGTTAATGTCAGCTGCTGGAAAGGATTTAATTTACTGCCTGTTAAGTTATCAGAAATGGTAATTTCGCGAGTGTAAGTATCTTTTTTACCCCTTGTAAAGTTTAAGGTCTGAAGAAGCTTTCCTTGATCCTCAACAGCCACCTTCACTGAATCAAAACTCATGTCATTCAGCCATACTTTAGCAGTATCGTTATTTTTGGTAAAGTGGACATACTTCCCTATATCTACTGCCGGAGGGTCGGTAACTGTTATTTTAGGGCGTTTTAGCTGCTGATTAAAGATGATTGATATACTACCATCATTATTTAGTTTCCGGTCCAGTACGCGGAATTCTGGAGGTAGCTCTTTAAATATCTGCAGGTTAATGTTTTCCAGGTTTTTATCGATTACGATGGGTTCTTTTATAAATCCAACTTCATCAGAAATCTGTTGGTATATTTTATCGCCACCTCCGGTATTTTCTTTAATGGCATAAACTTTATAGGTACCTTTTCTGAGGTTACTCAATTTGTACATACCGGCACTATCAGTAGTGGTATATATTGATGGACGTTTTTTACCGAAAATCGTATCTCTTTCTAAAGGCAAAATAAATACGGTAACTTCCTTTTCAGGTTCATCACTTAATGAATTTATAACTTTACCACTAATTGATAATGAATCAATATCTGGTCCTGTTGAAAAAACATAAGATAGATTTTTAACCACATTTCCTTCATTTACATCTGCAATAGATTTTCCAAAATTCAAGGTATAGGTTGTATTTTTTTCCAGAGAATCCTTAAGAATAATTTCCAATCTCTTCTGCCTCTTTTTTAACTCCGGAACTTTTTCCTGATCAGGTGAAATCGAAAATTCTTTAAACTCATCTTTCAGATTAAAATACTCATCAAACTCTATTACTATTTTTTTTGCATTAAAATTCCTTGTCTGATTTTTCGGAGTCATGCTTAAAACTTTTGGAGGCTTGGTATCTTTTGGTCCACCCTGTGGTGTCTGCATACTGGCACAACCAAAAAGTAGGAGCAAGGTGACAATAGCCGCTAAATTTTTAAGGTTAAAATAGTGATCTTTTAAATTTGGCATATTTTAATCGTTCTGACGGATTTTTGTACTTTTTGGAATATTATGTTTAAAAAATATTTTTTGTCGTTTAAATCGCTTTATTTTAAGTCTATTGAATTTTATTTAAGTGACTGATAATCAGTTATTTATTGATATAGACCATTAAAACGGAGATATCTGACGGAGAAACACCTGAAATTCTTGAAGCCTGACCTAAAGTACGAGGTTTTATTTTAAATAATTTTTCGCGTGCTTCTTTTGAGATGGAAACAATTTTATTATAGTCAAAATCTTGCTTGATTTCTTTATCTTCCATTTTCAGCATTTTCGCTACAATTTCATTTTCTTTTTCGAAATAGCTTTCGTATTTAATTTTAATTTCAGCTTGCTCAATAGTTTCTTTGTCTAAGGCTTTGGTCGCTTCAGCTAAAGGTTTACTAACCTTAATGATATCTTGTAAGCCGACATGAGGTCTGCCGACCAAACTGTGAATTTTTACGTTTTGGTTTAAAGCACTCGAGCCTAAACTTTCAAGCATCGGATTTGCATCGGCCATTTCAATTCCCTGACTTTTGGTAAATTTTACTAGAGCCTCGGCATCAGCAATTTTTTGATTCACCTTGTCCAATCGCTCATCTGAAATTAATCCCAGTTCATGTCCGATAGGAGAGAGGCGTATATCTGCATTATCCTGCCTTAATAATAAACGATGTTCAGCTCTGGAAGTAAACATTCGATAAGGCTCTTCTGTACCTTTAGTAACGAGATCATCTATTAACACACCGATGTAACTTTCAGATCTTTTCATAATCAGTTCGTGTTTATCGGTTATTTTTTGGTGTGCATTGATTCCTGCCATGAAACCTTGACAGGCAGCTTCTTCATACCCGGTTGTTCCGTTTATTTGCCCGGCTAAAAATAAATTGCTGATTAACTTAGTTTCCAATGTCAAAGATAATTGGGTAGGTGGGAAGAAATCGTATTCGATAGCATAACCAGGTCTGAACATTTTAGCCTTTTCGAAACCTGGAATTAACCTCAACGCTTTAAATTGGACGTCTTCTGGAAGAGAAGTTGAAAAACCATTTACATAAATTTCACAGGTATTCCATCCTTCAGGTTCAACGAATATTTGGTGTCTGTCACGTTCAGCGAAACGATTGATTTTATCTTCAATAGAAGGACAGTATCTCGGGCCTAAACCTTTGATACGACCAGTAAACATTGGTGATTTTTCAAAGCCTTCTTTCAATGTTTCATGTACATCACTATTGGTATATGTAATCCAGCAGCAACGCTGATCGGTGGAAACAAAAGTATCAGTATAAGAGAATTTTCCTGGGTTTTCGTCTCCCCATTGCTCTTCCATTTTGGTGTAATCTAGACTTCTTCCATCAACACGGGGTGGGGTACCGGTTTTCATACGGCCTGCTTCCATGCCTAATTCTACTAATTGTTCAGTAATTCCTGTTGATGATTTTTCTCCCGTTCTTCCTCCTCCAAATTTCTTTTCTCCAACGTGTATAGTACCGTTTAGAAATGTACCATTAGTTAATACTACGGCAGTACTTTTGATTTCAATACCTAAAGAAGTTTTAACGCCGTATACAGTATTATCTTTTACTAATAATCCCACGACACTATCTTGCCACATATCGAGATTTGGAGTTTTTTCCAATGCTAAGCGCCACTCTTCTGCAAATCGCATTCTATCTATTTGCGCTCTCGGGCTCCACATAGCAGGTCCTTTCGATTTATTCAGCATGCGGAACTGTATTGTTGATTTATCAGATATTATACCTGAATAACCGCCCAGGGCGTCGACTTCGCGAACAATCTGCCCTTTAGCAACGCCGCCCATAGCAGGGTTGCAACTCATTTGGGCGATAGTACCCATGTTCATAGTAATTAATAAAACAGATGATCCTAAGTTGGCAGCAGCAGCAGCAGCTTCACATCCTGCATGTCCTGCACCAACAACAATCAAATCGTATTTTGAAAACATCTTATTATATTTTAATTGTTTCACGTGAAACAATGTGATTTTTTATCGTTAAAATTTAACTTTCTTTTTTGTTGCTCGTATGTTCCACGTGAAACATACGTTTGATTTTAACAAGATTATTATTCTGAAAGCTCTAGCCAACGCATTGTATAATCATCTAATTTGGTTTGCAGCGTTTCAATCTCCATTGATATTTCTTGGATTTTAATATAATCAGAAGCATTGATATTATTTAAGGTGTTGGTTAATTCGTTTATTTTATTTTCCGTTTCCTCCATTCCTTTCTCAGCTTCTTCTAATTCTTTCTGTTCTTTAAAACTTAGTTTTTTTGTTGCTTTAATAGGCGCTTGCTCAGCGTTTGGAATAGGAGTTTTTTTTGTTTCTTTAGCTTTGGGCTGTTCTAAACTTAACCGGTATTCTGAATAATTACCGTTGTATATTTTAACAACACCTTCGCCCTCCATAATAAAAAGCTGATCGCTCATTTTGTCGAGCAAATACCGATCGTGCGAAACTAACATCAAAATGCCCGGAAAATTTTCTAAAAATTCCTCAAGCACATTTAAGGTGTCAATATCGAGGTCATTTGTTGGTTCATCCAGAATCAAAAAATTAGGATTTTGCATCAAGACCTTCATCAGGTTTAAACGCTTTTTTTCGCCACCACTTAATTTCTCTACCATGCCATGTTGTTTCTTGGGAGGAAAGAGAAAAAGTGTTAATAGGGCAGAAGCGGTAATAACCGAACCATCCGCCATTTTAATATATTCAGCATCTGATTTTACAATGTCTATTACGCGCTCTTTAGGATCGAAAGTTAAACCACCCTGTTTGTAATATCCAAATACAGTTGTTTCGCCAGTATCAACTTTACCATTATCTGGCTTTAAATTGCTGGTGATGATATTCAAAAGTGTTGATTTACCTGTTCCATTTTTTCCTGCTAAACCAATACGATCACCTTTTTTAAAGGTATAACTGAAATCATTAATGATTGGCCGACCTTCAAAACTTTTTTTTATGTGATCTAATTCAATGATTTTGCCTCCCTGCCTAGACATTTTCATTTTAAGGGTAACACTTTGATTTTCAGACTTTTTCTTGGTTTTGTCCTCTAAATCGTAAAAAGCATCAATCCTGGCCTGAGATTTCGTTGCACGCGCTTGTGGCATGCGTCTCATCCACTCTAATTCTTTCTTTAATAGCTGTTGGTTCTTGTATAAAACAGTTGCGTCCAAAGCCTCCCTTTCTGCTTTCTTTTCGAGGAAGTATGCATAATTTCCATTGTAGTTGAAAATTTTTCCTCTATCCAGTTCTACAATGGTATTACAAACATTATCTAAAAAGTATCTGTCATGTGTAACCAACAGAATGGTTTTTTGTCCGGTAGTTAATAACTTCTCTAACCATTCAATCGTATCTATATCTAAATGGTTGGTAGGTTCATCGAGTACCAGGATTTCAGGATCTTCAATTAATAGTTTTGCTAAAGCCAAACGTTTCTTTTGTCCGCCAGAAAGCGTATCAATTTTTTGTTGAAGATGAGTAATTCCCATCCGGTTTAGAATGGTTTTAATTTCATGTTCGTATTCCCAGGCATTATGCTCACTTAATTCTTCATATAAGCGATTGAGTATGTTTTCATCTGGGTTCGGTTGTTCAATTAACTCTTCATATTCTTTGATGAGCTGCTGTTGCTTATTTTCAAGCGAAAAGATATGGTCGCTAATAGAAAATCCCGCTGTGAACTGAGGTTCCTGATCCAAAAAACCGATTTTAACGGATTTATTTTTTACTATTTTACCCTCAAGCGGAGGGAACCGATCAGCCAATAATTTCAATAACGTGCTCTTACCTGCGCCATTAATACCAACCAGCGCCACGCGTTGACCGGAATTAATACCGAGGGTTAAATTTTTAAATAACCATTCATCATGATAACCATGTCCTAAGCCTTCTGCCGCAATTAATGTGCTCAATTTTTCTGTATTTCGGATTTATAAAAGAAAATTATTGCAAAGGTAAGTATAAATTATTTGCAACGCTAAACAGATATCTCAAAGCTGTTGTGTATCAGCTAAAATGGCAACAACTTGATGTATTGTGATTGTTTTGAATGTTGATCAGTGATGGTTCTAAAACAAAACAGCGGTTGGACTCGCTCCACCGCTGCTTCAATCATTAACTAAAACTAAACTTTATCTTGAATAATAGCTGAGAATATGACTTATGCCCGTTATTATTATCATTGCTTTTTAAATGAGACTTTAATAACTGAGAAATGTTGCATAGAGGTTCACAGGATTATACCAGTAGTGTATAATTATCGACGAATACCAGTATCGTTTAGACGAACAGAAAAATAGAAGAGCTATATTTGTAAAAAAATGGAAGGTAAAGATTCTTCGCTGCCCTTAGAAAGACAACAGGGGAATGGGAGGTTAAACTAATCCAAATTCACTTCGATATGCCAAATATTCATCTTCCTTTTGTGTCATAAGGGTTTTTGCAGCTTTTCCTTTATCCTTATAACCCAACAGGTGCAGGGTTCCATGGATCATAATACGGCAAACCTCATCAAATGTTGAAGTTTTATAGGTTTTAGCATTTTCTTTTACACGCTCAATACTGATGAATATATCACTTATGATCAGTTTTTCTTCTTCAGAATTATCGAAGGTAATGATATCCGTATAGGTATCGTGATTTAAATATTGTTGGTTGATGCTTAAAAGATATTCATCACTACAAAAAATGAAATTAAGTTCCTGCAATTGATATCCTTCCTTTTCTATAGTAGCTTTAACCCATTTTTTGATTTTCAATTTTTGAGGAAGGCTATAGCTAATGGATTCGGTAAAAAAAGAAATTGCAGGCATACAGTAGTGTTTAATGGCTGCAAATTTAAGAAATATATTTTCGTCATTTCGAGCGGAGTGCAACGAAGTGGAGAAATCTTTCTGTCTTAGTCTCTTCCAAACGTTGGGAATGCTCTTCAATTGAAATAACGAGCGTATCATCGCTCTATATTCAACGATTTTAAATATTCTGCTATCTTATTTTTATAATAATAATTTAAACCAGGAGGAATCTTCTGCAGTATATCACTGCCATTTTGCTGCTGTTTTTTAAATTGATCCAGCATTTTTTGATAGGATGGAGGAAACTCTTTTGCTGCCTTACTTTCCCTTTTCGAATCTTCTTCCTGATCGCGCTCTGCTTTCTCTGCTTCTAACAACTTGGTCAGGAGATTTTTTTGTCGGTTTAAGGTTTCCTGTTGTAGACGTTTGTTTACCAGATCACTCTCCGTCTGTTTCATTTCTTTAATGGCCTCATTTAGGTTGCCCAACTTACCGGTGCCGTCTTTATTTTCTTCACGGTTAAGTTTTTCTAAAGCCTGACGGATCATTTGTTGTTGCTGAGCCATTTTACCAAATTCCTGGCTCATTTGTCCTTTACCAACCGTACCTTGATTACCGCCTTGTTTTTGCAGCTGCTCACGGGCCTTTTGCATGCCCTTATTTAGTTGTTCCTGCATTTGCGACAGTTGTTTCATACCCTGCTTTTGTTTTTTTCCACTACCACCTTTGCTGTTTTTCTGCATATTTTGCAATTGACTGAGTGCTTCGCTTAACATTAATGTTAAATTATTGATAGAAGTCATGGTAAATTGCTGGAAACGGTTAGCTTCCGCTGTTCTTCTGTCGCCTAGATTTTCTAAGCTTTTATCGAGGTTAAAATTAATTTTATTCATTTCCTCGTTAACAGTGGATTCTATTTGCGGAACGCGTTTACTTAAACTATACAAACTGTCAGAAATGGTTTTAAGATTATCTTTAATGCTTCGTTGTTTTTGAACGTTGCTGGTGTAAGATGGGTCAGTTGCAGACATTTTCTTTAAAGCGAGCATTACTTTTTCCTGATCAAAAGAAGTGGTCAGCAGGTTTTCAAGTAGTCGTCTTAGTTCCTTAGCATTCAGGTTATTCTCCATTTCTTCGCCCTGTTGCTGCATTTCACTCATCTTTTTAGCAAGTTTTTCCATTTGCTCTCCTGCTTTTTGCTGCTTCTGGCTTCCACTTTTAGCGTCTTTTTTATCCAGGGCATCTTTACTGTCTTGCTGATCTTTTTGTATATCCTGAATCTCCTTTTCCGGGTTTTCGAAAGGATTTGGCCGGTCTAAGGATTTATTTTTTTCTTCCAGTTTTTTCAGGTCATCCTTCAGGTCTTTCATCTCCTTATTTAGCACATCCTGTTTCTGCTTTAACGATTCATAATCTTGCTTTTTATCTTTTGTTTGCTGTGAAAGTTCTTTTTGTTGTTTTGCCAACTCATTTAACCGGTCAATGTCATTTTGTAGATTCTGCTCAAATTCCAGCTGTTTATAAAGCTCTAAAATCCTGTCAAGTTCGTTTTTAAGGGTTTTATTGTCCAATTGCATTTTTGACAGTTCGTTCTGCGTCTGATCTTTATTTTTCTCATTCATCAGGTCCTGAAGTTTTTGCAAAAGTTCTTTTGTTTTGTCATCCAATACATGGTCAAACAGGTCTTTGATCTGTTTTTGTTTTTCGATAAGTTCTTTTGTCTGTTTTTGATCCTGTTGTTGCTGGATATTTTTATCATTTTGGGCTTTAATATCCTTTATGGCCTCATCCAGTTGCTTCTGTTTATCTAGAAGGGCTTCAATCTGTTTTTTATCTTCAAAAGATATCTGTTTTTTATCAATAAGGCTTTCGGCTACTTTTTTGCTCTCTTTTTCGATCGTGTTGGCCAGGCGTATGGCCGATTGCACTTTCTGCTTTAACGCCTGATTGCTTGCATTTACCTGTTCGGCGGATTCTTTTTTAGTCGGCTGTTTAAAGGTTTTAATTTCAGATCGTGTAACCTTGGCACCATTTACGCCATCATTATCGGCTACTTCAAAATAATATTCAATTTCCTGACCAGGTTTGGCGGCAACAGCTTTTAAATCCCAGAAATAGAGAAAATTATTTGCAGTCGCATTACTTTTAATGGCAATGTTTTTGGTAACGGTACCAATAATACGGTTATTTTCTCTGAGGTTGTATTTAAAGCTCAAGCGGCTAAATCCGTAATCATCAGTTACCTGTCCGCTAAAATATAATACTTTGTTACTAAGAGAATCCTGCTTTTCTTCCACATTAATCTGTGGAGCCTGATCTTTGATTACCGTAATTTGATGCGAAAGAGAATCTCTTATGGTAACATATTGATTTTTTGGGATGATACTATATCTTGAATTGTTTTTGATAGTAGCTCTAAAATGAGCCACATCATTATTGATTTTAAGCAGGTTTTCGGCTCCATTAAGCATAAACAGGACCTGTTCGCTTTTTTCAGTCTTAAAGCTCCAGGTTACTTTGGTGCCTTCGGGAAGGAGCAGATCTCTGACATTGTCAACCGATTCTGTATTTTTGCCCAAATAAGCAGGATAATTTAAGGTAGCTGTGGCATTGAGCAATTCCGGGCGAGGTTTAACGGTAACGGTAAACACGGAAGAACTAAAACCACCGCCTTTGAAAATCAATTTTTTATCATTCTGGATATTTTTGATACTATAATTAAACTTGTTAATGCTTTCTTTTTCCAATTTATAGGTGTTCTTGCCATCTTCCACATAAATCTCTGCCGGGAGTTCATCACCGGTCAGTTTTAGGTTCAGTGTTAAATCATCACCCTGTGTAGGGGTTAAGCTTTTATTTAGAATGGTAAAGCTAAATGGCGCTTTTGGGGCAATATATTCACTGTACCTTAAGAAACTGTTCGTACCCTCTCGTAAAATAGCAGGCGCTATAATGGCAATGAGCAGGATGATGGATAGGGGAACAAAAAGATATTTTAAATATTTCCGGTTATCGTTAATCCTAACTGCCGTGTAAAATGGAACGGGCCTGAGTTCAATGATCTTTTGATCAATGCTGGCCATAATGAGGCGGTTATTTTCAGGATTTTTCTCCGCTAAGTGATGAAGCTGCAGCGTATTCAATAATTTATCCTTAATATCGGAAAAGTGATTTCCGATGATAACCGATGCTTCATCCAAAGTAAGGTGTTTGCCTAATTTTAGCATAGCAAGCAATGGCCTAACAATTAAAAAGCCGACCAGCAATACACCTGTAAGCAGATAAGCAAAAAATACAAAGGTTTTAAAGCCAGCTGTTGGGTTCAGGTAATAAAGGCTTAAAAAAACAAAGAGATACAGGCCCAGAAGTATTGCCGCAGCATAAATACTGCCCCGCAAAATTTTATTCAGGTAAAACTTGCGGATAAACTCATCTATCTTCCGCAACAAATCGTTGTAATTATTGCTCACCATATCTCCGTAAATGTAAAAATTGTTCCAGTCAATTAAAAGGAAAGTATTTAAGGTAACGCGTTTATTTCAAATTGTTTATTATCCAGGTAAGCTTTAAATAAAAAGGATATTGAAGTCAGCCTGGGTTTAAATAGTGAATGTAAGAATGGGTTCTTTCTTAAAGATCAGAAGTTTTTAGCCCCGCACGTAGCGGCATCCCCGTAGCACCGTTAAAGAATAAGGTGTATTACGGTAAAAATCTTTAATAGCCGTACCAGCTTAGCGCTTAAAAAAAATCGTTTTTATAAAGGGAGGCATGCGACCAAGGTTTGTGCAACAAATTATGATCACGTTAACTACGCGTTAATTTGAAAATCTTTATCTTGTTATATTAATACAAAGGTTACATAGATTTTAAACGAGTAACCTGATAAAAATCTACTTTTGGCTTTTTGTATAATCATGCCCATATGAAACGAATTCTTATTTCTACACTAATGTTATTCTTTTTTACTGCTTCTTTCGGCCAGAAATTTAACTGGAATAAAAATCAGGTAATTGCTCACCGTGGTGCGTGGAAGAAAAACAATTTTCCTCAAAATTCCATTGCTTCATTAAATGAAGCCGTAAAACTGGGTTGTTATGGTTCGGAATTCGACGTATGGATGACGACAGATAATATTCTGGTGGTTAACCACGATCCCGAGTTTCAGGGTTTAACCATAGAGAAGGTAAATTATGCAGATTTGTTGACCAAAACCATGAGCAATGGTGAAAAAATTCCAACATTGGAAGCTTATTTATTAGCAGGTAAAAAACAGAAAACCACCAAACTGATTTTGGAAATAAAACCCTCATTGATCAGCAAAGAACGTGGTATCGAGGTAACTAATAAATGCATAGAAATGGTTAAGAAACTAAAAGTAACTGACTGGGTTGAATACATCAGCTTTGATTACGATTACTGCAAACGCATTTTAACTTTATTGCCAAATGCAAAAGTTGCTTATTTAAAAGGTGAAATTAGTGCTGAGCAGATGAAGGCAGATAAATTAACGGGTGTTGATTACCATTACAGTGTTTACCAAAAAGATAATTGGATTGAAAATGCGCAAAAATTAGGTTTAACGGTAAATGCATGGACGGTAAATACGGTGCCTGAAATGCAGTGGTTATTGGCCCACAATGTAGAATACATTACCACAAACGAGCCTGAATTGCTTTTTGACGAGATTAAAAAAACACCGGTTGCCCAGGGATGGAAGTTAAAATGGGCAGATGAATTTGACGATGCCGGATTGCCGTTAACTAAAAACTGGGGCTACGATGTAGGTGGCAGAGGTTGGGGGAATAACGAGCTGCAATATTATACCGATGCCGATACTGCAAATGCAGTTGTTAAAAAAGGAAACCTGAATATTATAGCGCTAAAAGCTGATAAGGAAAACAGGAACTACACTTCAGCCAGGTTGGTAACCAAAAATAAATTCGATTTTAAATACGGTAGGGTTGAAGTCCGTGCAATGTTACCTAAGGGCAGAGGCTTGTGGCCTGCCATATGGGCGCTTCCAACGGATTCGAAATATGGTAGCTGGCCCAGGAGTGGCGAGATCGATATTATGGAACATGTAGGTTACGATCCTGATAGCGTTCATGGAACCGTACACACTGAAAAATTCAACCATGTAATTCATACACAGGTGGGTAAGGCCCTAAAGGTTAATAATCCGTATACCGCATACCACGTTTATGCAATAGAATGGTTTACAGATCATATCGATTTCTTTATCGACGATCAAAAATACCTCACTTTTAAAAATACCAAAAAGGGATCTGGCGACTGGCCATTTGATCAAAACTTCCATCTGATCTTAAACGTTGCGGTAGGTGGCGATTGGGGTGGAAAAAAAGGGGTGGATGATGCTGCTTTCCCTGCGACTATGAAAGTGGATTATGTAAGGGTATTTCAGAAGTAATTCGAGCATTCATTGTCTATTATTGGGTTAAATGTTAATTGTTTAAATCGGTTAACTGATGACGAACTGTCAACTGTAACATGGTAACTGAAAACTTCAAAAACAGGATCTAAGCTAAATCGTATCATTTATGGATTCACGCAGAGAATTTCTAAAAAAAGCAGCTTTGTTTGCCGGAGCTACCGGCATAGCCAATACTTTGCCCAGTTCAGTATTGAAAGCGATGTCCATCAACCCTGAACCAGGCAGTACATTTTATGATGCAGAGCACATTGTTTTCCTGATGCAGGAGAACCGGTCTTTTGACCACATGTTCGGTAAAATGAAAGGTGTACGCGGATTTAACGATCCACACCCGCACATTCAGCCTGATGGCAACAAAGTTTGGCTGCAAAAAGATGGGCAGGGCTATACGTATGCTCCCTTTCATGTTGATATCAACAAAACAAAAATTACCTGGCAGGGGGGGCTGCCCCATTCGTGGAACGATCAGGTAGCGGCGCGCAACGGTGGCCGTTACGATAAATGGCTACCTGTTAAAACACCAATGACCCTGGCATATTATGACCGGAATGATATTCCTTTTTATTATGCCATGGCTGATGCTTTTACCATTTGTGATCAGCATTTTTGCTCATCATTGACCGGAACAACGCCTAACAGACTATTCTTTTTTACAGGTACTATTCGCGGGGAAAAAAGTGCAAATCGGATTGCAGTAGTAAATAACGACCAGGCGGAATCTCAGAATAATGTATTCGTAGATTGGCCAACTTTTCAGGAAACGTTAGAGGATAATGGCATCGATTGGCGCATTTACCAAAATGAACTTTGGACATCAAAACTTCCGGAGGGTGAAATAGATGATTGGTTGGGAAATTACGGTGATAATCCGGTAGAATATGTGAGCCGGCACAATGTTAAGTTATCGGCTTATTTTAGAAAAAATGGCGATAATACGGTTAAACCGGCGTTAACTGCAAAAGAGGTAAAAGCTAAATACGATAAGCTGTCGCAAAGAGAAAAGAATCTAATTGATAAAGCCTTTACCACCAATATTTCTCAAAAAGATTACTTGGAACTCGAACCCTTCACATTCAAAAACGATCAGGGAGAATCGGAAACCATAAATATTCCAAAAGGAGATATTTTTCACCAGTTCAGAAAGGATGTGGATAGTGGAAAATTGCCAACTGTTTCATGGTTGGTAGCCCCTCAACGTTTTTCTGACCACACCAGTTCGCCATTGTATGGAACCTGGTATGTAAGTGAAGCACTGGATATCTTAACTAAAAACCCTGAAGTTTGGAAGAAGACAATTTTTGTTTTAACCTACGATGAAAATGACGGCTATTTTGATCACCAGCCACCTTTTGTAGTGCCGAATCCTGATGATCCAGGCAGTGGAAAAACATCCGAAGGTATAAATTATGCTACTGATTTTGAAGGGAGAAAAGGAAGTCCGATAGGCTTGGGCTACCGTGTTCCATTGATCATTGCCTCCCCATGGAGCAAAGGTGGTTTTGTAAACTCGCAGGTTTTTGATCATACGTCATCCATCATGTTTATGGAAAAATGGCTGGCAAAAAAAACCGGAAAAACCATAAGAAGCAATAACATAAGCGATTGGCGAAGAAATATCTGCGGTGATTTAACCTCGGTATTCAGGCCATATCATGGAGAAGAAGTTAAATCTCCTGAGCCCTTAAAACGCGATGCTGTGGTGGCTAATATCGGTAATGCAAAAAACAAACCTGCCCAGGTTGGCCCTACTGGATTGAATAAAACCGACGTGGCTAAAATCAATAAATTTGAATCTTTTTCGCGCGAAACATCGATCCATATCCCTAAACAGGAGAATGGCACCAAACCTGCCTGTGCATTGCCCTATCATTTAACAGTTGATGCAAATTTAGTTAATGATGAAGTTGCACTTACTTTTCAATCGGTAAAAACCTTATTCGGTAGTGAGATTGAAACTGTTGGCGCACCTTTTAATATGAATACCATTGCCAAATTTAAAGGTGTTGTAGGTAAAACATGGGCGTATGCCGTAAAAGCGGGCGATATACTGCATGATAACATTAAACTGGATGATTTTGATAATGAAGTTTACGATCTTACCGTAAATGGTCCGAATGGTTTTTACAGGAATTTTGTAGGTAGCAAAAAAAATCCTTCCATTATTGTTAAGGTATACCCGGAGCACGCTGGTTTGATAAGCAAAAAGCTTACAGGTAAATTGGTTTTTGCTGTTGAAAATACAGGTACCAGCCTGGTTACACTTCAAATTTTAGACAACAAATATAAATCGGGAAGTCAAACAGTAAACATCAGGCCAAAATCTAATGCAAATATTTCGTTTAACCTGGCAAAGAATGCGAATTGGTACGATTTCAGTATGGTACAGAAAGGAAATCCCACATTTAAACACCGTTATGCAGGTAAAATAGAAACCGGAGAAATTACCCAAACCGATCCGTACATGGGCAGCGTTTAAATAAATATCGATCAAAAGAAGGGTATTCTTTGGTAGAACTTATGTTTATTGGCCTTTACATGCTATTGGTAATCGTAGGAAGATAAAAAACCGGCTTAAACAAAAAGTCCCGGCTGCTATTGTCGGGACTTATATTTTTACTTAAAAAGTAATTGGTAATTCTACCTGGGTTCTGTCCCAGCCCATAATCAGGTTGGCTCCCCCGTTAATTTCTGTAAAGGTCAAAGAGAAGTATTCAATCGGCTTAGACAACATTTTCACAGGAACATTTACGCGAACAATATCTTTAGCCTGGTTGTAGGTGAACGCACCCCATTTGTCTGTTTCGCTATTCACAATAATTGTCCACGAGTCTTTGTTTGGAATGGCAAACAGGCTATAGGTTCCCGGTTTAATTTTTTTGCCACCAATATTTACTTTTTTAAAGAAACGTACTTCAGTACTTTCATTGGCTCCAAAACGCCATACTTTACCATATTGCTCCAGAACACCAAAAATATCACGGCCTTTTTTCTGTGGACGCGAGTAAATAATTTTTATCACTGGTTTTGTCGGATCTCCGGCTTTTGCTTTAGGGGCATTGAGCGGAAAATAGACAATATCTGCCGGACTTGGATCTGCAGCAGGAAATTTTACTTCAGCAGAAGCACTTTGTTGGGCCTTAGCATTAAAGCAAAAAAGAGCGAAAACAATAATGAAGATATTTCTCATTTGTAGGCTTTTGTTTTCATTCGCGATGAGTAGTTATGATTTTACTTTTGTTGTAAAATACTAAAGCTATATCGCTTAATTATTCTGGATCCTTAAGATCTGGTTAAAGCGGCTAAAACTAGTATTTTCTTCCTTTTACGATAGCATTTAAAAATAAGCCTGCTGTTAACAAACCTAAAACACCACCTAATAAAGCAAAAATATAGTTTTGCGTAATAATTGCTCCGGTTAGCACACCGAAGAATAAACCTAAAGCATAATATAACCAGTTGAAATTATTGCTGCTGTTCTGTTGTACACTCATGTTTTCTGTTATTTGGAGGCAAAGTTAATATTTATTTTAAATTTTAATCAATCTGACCAAATCTAATTAAAGATCAAATTCAGTAAAATTTGCTTTTAAAATTACTGTTCTGATAATCCCCCTCAATAAGCATTCTACCTAATAATTCAGGGTTTTATCAAGATAATGTAAAAGAAGTGAAGAAACATTTGCAAGTTAATCAATCGTTTGATTAATTTTGTGCTGTTAAAAAGAAATGAAAACAGAAAAAGTAGATAAAAGACAGGCCATTCTGGAAGCAGCTGAAAAGCTGTTTTGCGAAACCGGGTATGAAGGTACCTCCACCCGGCAGATTGCGAAGGAATCTGGAGCGAATATGGCGATGATAAATTATTATTTCGGTTCTAAAGAAGGAGTTTTTGTAGAGATTATGAACGAGCGTATTGCTGGTTTTGCTTCTCAGCTGAAAATCATCAATGAAGATAAGATTTCGGCATTAGAAAAACTGCACAGGGTTATAGAAGGCTATGTTAACAGGATATTGAATAACACGGCATTTCATAAAATGATGCACCGGGAGCTTTCTTTAACCCAGAGACCAGCAATGTATGATAAAATTAAGGATGCCATGAGCCATAACATGCAGCTTATTGACCGCATTATTACTGGCGGAATTGAAGATGGTACCTTTAATAAAGTAGATGTAAGGATGGTAATTGCAACCATTATGGGTACGATAACCAATATTGTTATTGCACCCCAAAAGGTGATCTCATGCTCCAACTTCGACCTGAACGACCCAAAAGACAAAAAAATGATTAAGGAGCGGGCAATCGCTCACTTACAAGATCTAACAACAGTTTATTTAACAACAAAAAAATGATACCCAGATCAATAAAATTAATGCTTGCGGCATCATTAATTCCAGCTGCTTTGTTTGCACAGAATAGCAAGGAATTAAATATCAACCAGGCAGTAGAACTTGGCATAGCCAATAGTAAAAACCTAAAACTCTCCCAAAACAAAATCGACCAGGCAGCAGCTCAGCTGGAGGTGGTTAAAGACAATGCCTTGCCAACGGCGAATGCGAGTTTTATGTACAATCATGCCGAAATACCAACCACAACTTTTGCTTTACCGGGTAGCGAATCAGCTTTTCGCCTGCCTAAAAGAGCCGATGCTTTTGTAGGTACGGCAGCGGTGCAGGAACTCGTTTATGGTGGTGGTAAATTAAAATACGCAAAAGAATCAACTAAGCTATTGGCTGAAGTTGCACGTCTGGACGCCGATAAGAGTAAAGAAGAAATCACCTATGCGGTGATCAATACTTACTATTCTTTATATAAGGTTTTACAAAGTAGAAAAGTAGTTGAGCAGAATTTAGAATCGATTGCCGCGCAAATTAAACAGGCGCAGCGTTTCTTTGAACAAGGCATTGTAACTAAAAATGATGTGTTGCGCTTTCAATTGCAACAGGCAAATGTTACGCTTACACAAATGGATATTGAAAGCAACCGTAAAGTAATTAACTATAACTTGGATATCCTTTTGGGTTTACCGGAGGATACTGAAGTTAAAATTGTTGACCCAACTGCCGGCATAAAAACATCAGGTTCATTAAACGAATACATCGGCTTGGCAATGGCTAACCGCCAGGAGCTAAAGCAACTTGATGTACAGAACAAAGTGGCTGATTTTAATATCAAAACCGTTAAGGCAAATACTTTACCTACTGTTGGTGTTGGCGCCAACTTATATTACATTAATCCAAGCGGTAATTTTATTCCGCCGGTAAACCAGTACCTCATGCCTATTACATTAGGCGCAACGGTTTCATGGAATTTTGGAAACCTATGGACAAACAAAAATAAAGTAAGCCAAGCCAAAATTGAGCAAAAGGAAATTACTATTCAGAAAGATATTTTATCAGATCAGGTAAAAACCGACATCAATAAAAACTTTCAAAATTACCAGGTGGCCATGAACAAAATACAGGTTTTGGAAACCTCAATTGCACAGGCTACTGAAAACGATAAATTATTGGCATCTAAATACAAAAACAATGTGGCTTCGGTTACCGACCGTATCGATGCCGAAACTCTATTATATCAGGCAAAAATAAATTTGGAGATAGCAAAGGCAGACGCAGGTTTGGCTTACTACACTTTATTAAAATCAACAGGAAAAATAACGCAATAAATACGGCAATGACAACTGAAAAGAAAAAAAAGAACATAGTAGTACCCATCATTTTAGGTGTTTTACTAGTAATAGGTATAATCTTCGGGATTGTAGAATGGAATTATTATAGCAAACACGTGGATACAGACGATGCACAGATTGATGGTGATATTAGTCCTGTTGTTGCGCGTGTTGGCGGGTATGTAAAAGACATTAATTTTGAAGAAAATACGCATGTAACCGAGGGGCAGGTTTTGGTTAAACTTGATGATAACGATTATAAAGTAAAATTAGAGCAGGCTCAATCCGGTCAAAAAGGTGCTACTGCAGGGGTGGGTGTGGCGCAATCTCAAATTGCTGCAACAGAAGCCAATACCAGTACTGCAAAAGCAAACGTAGCAGCAGCAAAAGTTAAATTAAATCTTGCACAAAAAGATTATGACCGTTACGCCAATCTGATTAAAGACGGATCGATCACCCAACAGGCTTTCGACCAGGCAAAAGCAGCTAAAGAATCAGCACAAGCAGCTTACCAGGCAGCGGTAGATCAGTATAATGCAGCGGTTAAACAAGTGGGTACCACCCAATCGCAACTGGCGGTTAGCAGCAATGTAATCAGCCAGCGCCAAAGTGATATCGATTTTGCAAAGCTTCAGTTATCTTATACCGATATTAAAGCCCCTGCAACTGGTATTGTTTCTAAAAAGAATGTGCAAAAAGGACAATTGGTTCAGGCAGGTCAGTCTTTATTCTCTATCGTAAACGACGGAAGTATTTATGTAACGGCAAACTTTAAAGAAACCCAATTGGAAAAAATTAAAGAGGGTTCTAAAGTAGAAATCGAAGTTGATGCTTATCCTGATGAAAAAATTGAGGGTGAAGTGTATAATTTTTCACCAATTACTGGTGCAAAAGGATCTTTATTGCCACCCGATAATGCTACAGGTAACTTTGTTAAAGTTGTACAACGTGTTCCGGTAAAAATCAAAATCCATCCATCAAAAGAGCTGTTGGCTAAATTACGTCCAGGAATGAGCGTTAAAGCTTCAGTGTCTACTAAATAATATTAAAAATGGCCGAAGTAGGTTTAAAAAAGTGGATTATTACATTTACGGTAATCACAGCTTCATTGCTGGAGTTGATTGATACGACTATCGTGAATGTGGCAATTCCACAGATACAGGGAAACCTGGGCGCCACCCTTGAGGATGTGGCCTGGCTTTCCACCGGCTATGCGGTAGCAAACGTTATTGTATTGCCAATGTCGGGCTGGCTGGGTAACCGGTTCGGCAGGAAAAATTATTTTCTTACCTCCATTATCGTTTTTACACTCGTTTCCTTTTTATGCGGAAATGCCACCTCATTGAACGAGCTTATTTTATTCAGGGTTATTCAGGGATTGGCCGGTGGTGGTTTAATATCAACAGCACAAGCTATTCTTATTGAGACCTGGCCGCGTGAAGATGTGGGTATCGCAACGGCTTTGTTTGGTTTGGGAGCGGTAGTTGGACCAACTGTTGGACCAACCATTGGAGGATATATTTTGGATGTCAGTTCATGGCCGTGGATTTTTTATGTGAATATTCCCGTCGGAATACTCGCGGCATACTGTACCTATTCCTTTGTACGGGCTACCCCGAAAGAAGGGCAGGGTCAACCTGTCGATTGGTGGGGTATTGCCTTACTGGCTATAGCAGTAGGTAGTTTACAAACATTGCTTGAAAAAGGAGAGAGCGAAGATTGGTTTGCTACGCCTTACATTACAGCTTTGGCTGCAACATCGGTATTTGGCTTATTGCTTTTCATCTGGAGGGAAATGAGTACCGACCACCCAATTGTGAACTTTAAGATTATGCGCCACAGAAGTTTTGCTGTGGGTATGTTTACCTCTTTTATTCTAGGCTTTGGCTTATATGGCTCTGTGTTTATCTTTCCGGTATTCTGTCAAAATTTACTGGGCTTTTCAGCACTGCAAACTGGAGAATTATTATTCCCGGGTGGTTTGTGTACCATTATCATGATGCCTTTTATTGGTATTATGCTTAAAAAAGGTATTCCTGCACAGTTCATGGCTACCTTTGGTATGCTGGCGTTCTTTGTTTTTTGTTGGATGCTGAGTAAATCAACACTTCAGTCAGGTACCGGTGATTTCTTTTTACCATTGGTAATTAGAGGGATAGGTATGGCCTTATTGTTTGTTCCGCTAACCACACTGGCTATTCAGGATTTGAAAGGACCGGAAATTGGTCAGGGTTCGGGTTTAAACAACATGATGCGCCAGTTGGGTGGTTCGTTTGGTATAGCAGCTTTAACTACCCTGATCCATATCCGTTCGGGTTTCCACAGAAGTAACCTGCTAACCAATCTTAATGAGTATAACCAACCATTCGTTGATCGTTTTAATGGTTTGATTAAAGGTTTTATGGCTAAAGGCCAGACTTTATTCGATGCGAAAATTATGGCAGCAAAGGCGATGGAAGGAATCGTAACCAGGCAAACTATGTTACTTACTTATGATGATGCCTATTGGATTGCAGGGTTGATTATGTTATTCTCCATACCTTTACTATATCTTCAAAAGTTTAAGAAAAATGCAAACATTCCTGCGGATGTGCACTAAAGTTTGCAACAAAAAGCCAAAAATAATGGCAAAAAACAAAAACAGCCGGTGTATTTTATTACATCGGCTGTTTTAACCCAAAAAATTAACAATCAATGCAATGCCCTTAAACATTGCAAATGTTCTTACTTAACCACATAGTGGCCAAATAAGATTTTAAAAATAAAATTTATTCTACAATTTTCCAAATTGTAAGCCTTAGAATTTTAATACCTTATGCATTTTTTGTAGTATTACGGTACACAAAACTATTGCGTAAACTATGCCGAAACTTCGTTTAACTACACAACGGGAATCTATTTTCAATAATGAGGTGATCTCAAAATTTGAACTGTTCAACAGTTTATTTCTAACCTTGCCTTTTTACAAAATTAAGGATACCGGGACGTTACTTCCTTTGTTTTTTAAAAGCTGTGAAGAAGGCATTGCCAACGGGGCAAAACCTGCACAAATTATTGAAGAATTTTTCGCTAAGTATACCAGCTATACCGATCGTAAAGATATTATTGACCTTCTTTTTCGGTTTATTCAATATATCGAAAGACAGGTGGTGCTTTTTGATGCCGTAGAAGATGCCTCGTTTACGAAATTAAATACGACTGACGAGCAGAGTACATTATCGTTTATTCTAAATAAGAATGCCGATAACAGACCAATGTTATCAAAAATTGAAGAATTGATTGATGAACTTTCGCTCCGCCTGGTGTTAACCGCACATCCGACCCAGTTTTACCCTGGTAGTGTTTTAGCTATTATTACCGATTTAACCAAAGCCATCAGGGATAATGATCTTACCCTGATGAACTCGTTGCTGCAGCAGCTGGGTAAAACGCCGTTTTTCAATAAAAAATCGCCTACGCCGGTCGATGAGGCCCTAAATCTGGCCTGGTTCTTGGAAAATACTTTTTATTTCGCTGCGGCCAATATCCAGCAGGAAATAGACCAGAACCTCGACGAATATAATCTGGAAACCAAGAAAATTTTAGAACTGGGTTTCTGGCCTGGGGGAGATCGCGATGGAAATCCAAATATCCACGCTGATACGACCTTAGAAGTTTCTAAAATGTTGCGTCAAATCCTGTTCCGCTGTTATTACCGCGATTTCAGAGTAATTAAACGTCGCATCACTTTTAGAGGTGTTGAAGAAAATATTGCCAAACTGCATGATGTGCTTTATCAGAACGCTTTCGATCAAACCTGTGAGCTTCATGATATTTCTAATGAATTAAGGGATAACCTGAATAAAATCAAAGAAACCTTATTGGCAGAACATGGAGGTCTGTTTGTTGATCTGGTTAATAATCTGATCCGCAAAATAGACTTATACGGCAATTATTTTGCATCGTTGGATATCCGTCAGGATAGCCGTATACTCAGGAAGGTGCATGCTTATTGTCGTGAAAATAAACCAATTTCGTCATTGTATCCTGCCAATTATGATCAGCTTTCAGAAGCGGAAAAATTAGCCCTAATTTCATTTAAAGAAGCAACCGTTGTTTACGCCAGTGAGGCTGATGCTTTAACAAATGATACAATTGATGTAATTAAAGAAATTAAAGGTATCCAAAAGCGTAATGGAGAAAAGGCTTGTCACCGTTTTATTATCAGCAATTGTCAGCAGGCGAGCGATATCCTTCAGTTGATCGAACTTTTCCTTTGGAACGGTTGGAGCAAAGATTCGTTAACTATTGATTTCGTGCCACTTTTTGAAACGGTAAACGATTTAAAGGGTGCTGCGGCCATTATGGAAACGCTGTATAGCAATCCGTTTTATAAAGCACATCTGGCTAAACGCGGTAATAAACAGCACATTATGTTAGGTTATTCTGATAGTACCAAAGATGGTGGTTATTTAATGGCTAACTGGTCTATTTTTAATGGTAAAACATCCTTATCAGCTGTTGCGGCAAAGCATAACATTCAGCTGTCCTTTTTTGATGGTCGTGGTGGCCCACCTGCACGTGGTGGAGGTAAAACACACCGTTTTTATGCTTCAATGGGGAAGGAAATTGCGAACAAGAATATGCAGCTGACCGTGCAGGGTCAAACCATCAGTTCTCAGTACGGCTCGGTTGAAAGTGCTGAATTCAATATTGAGCAATTAATCAATGCCGGACTGACGTCGGGATTGAAAGAGAAACACAATATCCTTATTGATCCTGACAATAAAGCCCTGCTTGATGAAATGGCCGAGGATAGTTATAAAGCTTTTGTTGATCTTCGCGAACACCCATTATTTGTAAGTTATTTAGAGAAATTATCTCCTTTAAAACTATTATCTCAGGCAAATATCAGCAGTCGGCCGGTTAAAAGAAACGGGGGCGGCGAGATGAAACTTGAAGATTTAAGGGCCATTAGTTTTGTTACCGCCTGGAGCATGCTAAAACAGAACGTACCTGGCTTCTATGGAATGGGAACAGCTTTGAAGAATCAGGAAAATGCCGGAAACTGGGATAAAGTAGCAAAGGTTTATGCGGATTCTGATTACCTCAAAACCATAGTGGATAACTGTATGATGAGTATGAGTAAATCAGACTTTGTGATTACGGCTCATTTAGCCAATGATAAAGAGTTTGGTGCTTTTTGGACTCAATTACACGAGGAGTTCAAATTAACTAAAGAGATGCTCTTAAAACTATCCGGACAGCCAACTTTAATGGCAAATTATCCGGTGGATAAAAAATCGATAGCTACACGCGAAAAAATTATTTTGCCATTAGTACTAATCCAGCATTTTGCTTTAGAGAAACTGCAGCACGATCAGAACGAGAAAGACCAGCATGCTTTAGAAAAGCTTGCGGTAAGAACAGTATTTGGTATCGTGAATGCAGGTAGGAATTTGGCTTAGTTAAGCCAAACCTATTTCCAAGGTCTGTGTCCTCACAGGTCTTTTTTTGGAAGCAAATTCGGTCGTCACCCTGAATTCAGTTTAGGATCTTAATAGCAGGAAAAAATTGCTTCCCCCGAAATCTGGGTAGGTGAATTGAAAAAGCCTCATTACAATGACGAATGTAATAAAACAAAATCCCTCATAAATTTACATCTATGAGGGATTTCTATTATTCAAAAAAGCCAGCTTAAAGCCTAAGACGATTATCTGTCAATCGAACCCATCACTTTTTGGCCAAAAGCATTTAGTGCATCTTTTTCGGCAGCACCTTCACTTACCATCTGGTGTACTTCTAATGCACCGCAGATATTGGTAATCATTTCACCCGCCACATCAACTTCATGCTCGCTAACGCCTCTAAATTCGCAGAAAGCCTCCAAAACCTCCAAAGTGGTCTCCAGCTGAGCGGGAGTGGTGTTTTGAAATAATTGTCTTATAACCGGAATCTTCATTACTTTATCTTGTTAAATAGTTCAATTAAGCCTTCTGCTTTGTTGGTTTGTACCTGGTCTACCAAAGCTCCGCCTTCAAAAGCTGCGAAAGTTGGTAAATTATCAACGTTTGCAAATTTGCGTGAGTTTGGAAGTTTTTCGGCATCAACAATCAGGAAAGCTACATCTTCATTCTCCGAAGCCAGTTTTTTAAACTTAGGTTTCATGATTCTACAGTTTCCGCACCACGATGCAGCATACTGAACCATTACCTTTGAGTGATCGGCCAGGTATTGCTGAAGATTATCTTCTGTTAATTCTAAAAACATAACGTTTTGTTTAATTAGTTAGCGGCTAAATATTCAGCTACACCAGTTCTGTTTGCGCTCATCGCTTCTTTTCCTTCTTCCCAGTTTGCAGGACAAACTTCTCCGTGTTTCTGAACGTGAGCATAAGCATCAATTAAACGTAAATATTCTTTAACGTTTCTACCTAGTGGCATATCATTAACACTTTCGTGGAAAACTTTACCGGTTTCATCGATTAAGTAAGTCGCTCTGAAAGTTACGTTAGAACCAGAGAAAGATTCATTTCCTTCTTCGTCGTAGTTAACTTCCTGATCTAAAATATCTAAAATGCCTGATAGTTGTCTGTGGGTATCTGCTAAGATTGGATAAGTAACACCTTCAATACCACCATTGTCTTTTGGTGTATTTAACCAGGCGAAGTGAACTTCGTTGGTATCGCAAGATGCACCAATAACGATTGTATTTCTTTTTTCAAACTCAGGTAAAGCAGCTTGGAATGCATGTAATTCTGTAGGGCAAACGAAAGTAAAATCTTTTGGATACCAGAATAATAACACTTTGCTATTTTTGTTTACAGCTTCTTCAAATACGTTGATTTTCAAGTCATCACCCATGTCTGACATTGCATCAATACTAACACTTGGGAATTTTTTACCTACTATTGCCATAATTTTTTGTCTTTAATTTTTGTTGGCACAAAGGTAAGGCTAAAACAGTTGCCTATCAACAACGTTAGGCTAATAGTTAATTGTATTTATTGATAAGGATATAGACGAAAGCTATAATGTTTTTTTGAAGTATAGCAGGGTTCTATTTCAAAGGTTACTTCATTTCGGGCGGAGTGCCAGGAAGTTGGGAAATCTCTTAAGGATGCTTTTATGCTTACCATTAATGAGCTCCAATAAAAAACTCGTCATTGAGAGGCACGAAGCAATCCTAAAGCGCACGCTGGTAGCTATAGTAAGATTGCTTCGTCGTTCTTCCTCGCGATGACGACCAAAAAAATGAAAATCTACTTTTTCAATGTATTCTCGTACAATTTAAATATCCTTTTATATTCATCTGTCCAGCTGCTTGGCTCAACAAAACCATGGTCTTCTACCGGATAAACCGCAAGTTCCCAGTTATTTTTACCCAATTCGATAAAACGTTGCGTTAGGCGTATAATGTCCTGAAAGTGTACATTTACATCAACCATACCATGCGCCATTAATAAATTGCCTTTTAATTTATCGGCGAAATAAATCGGAGAACTTCTTTTGTAGGCAATTGGGTCGTTAAATGGTTCGTTTAAAATATTCGATGTATAGCCATGATTATAGTGTGCCCAATCGGTAACTGAGCGCAAAGCCGCACCGCTGGCAAAAACATCTGGTTCGTTAAACATGGCCATCAACGTGATAAAACCGCCGTAAGATCCCCCATATAAGCCTACATGCTTTGGATTAACACCGTATTTTTCGACCAAAAATTTAACTCCGTCTGCCTGATCGGTTAAATCTTTTCCACCCATATGGCGGTAAATACCGGTACGGTGATCGCGACCATAGCCCGAACTTCCGGTATAATCGATATCGATTACGGTGTAACCATTATCGGCCAGTAAATTATTGAACATAAACTCACGGAAGTAGGTACTCCAGCCAAAGTGTACATTTTGTAAATAACCGGCACCGTGAACAAAAACCACAGCAGGATGGTTAGGATGTGGATTTTCTGATTTATAGACCCTTGCATATACATCAGCGCCATAACGGTTTTTAAAGGAAACCATATCTGGCTGGCGCCACTTGTAGGAATTAAATTCAGCAGAAGTAGACTGGGTAATTTTAACAGCTTTAGCACCAGCTTTATTGGACTGAAGGTATAATTCTCCGGGTTTATCGATAAAAGAATAATTAATGGCGAGGTACTTTTCATCAGGAGAAAGGGTAATGTCGTTTAAGCCCTTCATCGTGGTAATCTGTATAAGTTCACCACCATTTACGCCGATTTTAAAGAAATTGGTAATACCAGGGTGCTCTTTATTCGCTTTAATATAAAACGTATTTCTATCTTTTGATAACTGTACCGATTGTACTTCCCATTTGCCAGAAGTAAGCTGTTTTTTATCTCCGGTGTTTACATTGGCTACGTAAAGGTGCGAATATCCCGTTGCTTCGCTCTGATAGTAAAAACGGTTGTTATCTATCCATCCGGTATTGCCCTGGTAAAAGCCACTAATGCCTGGTCCGCCAATCCAGGCTTCGTCACGTTGACGGTCTATTAAGGAAAAAACCCCGGTTAGGGCATCCAGTTTTAAAATCCAGCGGTCTTTGTTGTCGGTTGAAGTGGCCACTACCATCGCCGTAGTTCCGTTATCGTTCCAAAACGGACCAAAGAAATTTACAGGACGATCAGCATTTTTCTTTTTTAAGGTATCAAGTTCTTTCGGATAATCTTTCAGGTATTCAGGTAAATCTTTTATCCCCGGAATGCTCGAAGTTTGTATGGCATATACCGTATCACGCTGTGTATCATAAATAAACCCCTGCGAGATATTTTCGTTTTCTCCAACCTTAGTTCTTCCCGGAATATCTTCAGTATAGCCTGAGGAAGTGATATAATTTGGAACAATGGTATTGTGGTTGTTTTGTGCAGGTGTGGTTAATTTATAAGTGATAAAATGTCCATCCGGACTAATCACCACACCATTTAAAAACTTATCTTCGGTATAAAGTTCCTTTAACGGTTTTGTATCTGAAGCAGTACCTCCAAAGCGGCCTCTTCCTCCACGGGAACCATTTTTGGTTTCGGCATTTCGTTTTTTTATAATATCAAAAAGCTCTGTCTGTTGTGCTTTTAGCCACTTATCCTGTTCGGTAGTTGCTTTGCTTTCTGCTCTTCCGGCTTTTTTGCCTTTAACAAAATTAGTGAGCTGTTTAGTCTCTGCTGATTTTAAATCTAGCATGAATAGATTATCACCCAGTTGATAAACGATGTTGCCGTTGGTTAAAAAAACCGGACTGCTTTCCCTTTCCTGCGTGCTGGTTAATCGGGTTTCCTTATTCGTTTTAAAGTTTTGTAAATAAATGTCCCCGCTTTTTTCGACCAAACCAAGGGAACGATCGGTGTTATAAGCGTAATTTAAACTCAATAATTTTTCATCTTCTTTATCGGCTGCTTTAACAGGTTTGGCAGCTGTTGCTGACACCTTAAATAATTCTTCTTTGGCTTTATTTTCAGGGTTCCAGTTAAAATAAAGGGTTTTGCTATCTGCAGTCCAGCGAAAATTAGTTGGCGAAACACCCATCCATTTGGGGTCGCGCATAATTTTTTCGACAGTTAAGGGCGCCAGTTGTTGCGCAAAAGTATATTCTCCAGTGCAAAGCAAAAGGAAAAGTAAATATTTCTTCATGAATTTTAGGTTTGGATGCAATTTAGGTAAAGCACAAACTAATTTTAGAAGGAAATGGAAATGTTACAACGCCTCAGCCTTATCAGTTAACCAAAGATAAAAAAGATAAGCACAGATGAGATCTGAAATTATATCCTTAATCTGTTGATGATCAATTAACGGATTACCCTACCGGTTTTATCTATATTCACAACATCGAAAGGCTTTAAGTATTCGTTTATGATTACTGCAAATTCCCGTCTGGTTAACACCTTTTTTAGGTCGTATTCAGAACTAAACTTATAATTTTTATTCCACCTTTTTTGTAATTCCGCTTTGGTAGCTTCAACTGATTTATTGCCCACATAACAAACCAGTGAAATGGTATTTTCTAAATTGATGGGGATATGTTGATGATCGTCGAACCAGATCTGGGCTTTATAATAATAATCTTTGACCGGTTGCTTAATCTCATCATACGTCACCTCTTCTTCAGGATTAAAATAGGCTTTTTTCTGTTTTATATCGGCTTTAATGATGCCTGTTACACCAACTTTTTGAATGGCCAACCAATTAAAGTCTTTTGGTTTTATATCTTCAAAGGGCATTAATGCATGTTTGTATGCCAATAATTCACCCTGTATGCTTTTTAAGTTTGAAAGGCTGGTTTTGGTGTTAAAAAATGCGGCATAAGCAGCAGTTGCCCCAGCTGCTCGTCCAATTTCAAACTGATCTTTATCAATATAAAGCAAATTTTCCTGATCTGGGATCAATAAACTATACAATGATAGGAAGCTTGCTCCTGCTGAGGCGACGCTTGTTACCGTCGTGCGGTAAATATTTTCGGTATAATTTAAAGTACTTGAAGAAGCCGGATTTAACGAAGCAATTTTCAATGCGGCCATCAACTTGTCAGGATTGTCTGCCAATACCAGGATCCTGGCTTTAATAGTTTTATCTTTGGCCAGTTTTATCTCCCAGCCATTTCCTGAACGTTTAATTTCGGTATAAGGGGTATTATTGATCACATTCAATAGCAGGGTGCTATCAACCGTTACTTTTAACGGCTTTTTTCTATCTGGTTTTGGTTTGGCAATGTTTAAGCTGTTTGCATTTTCGGTTTCGCGATTTAAAAAGTCCTGATAAAAAGCTTTGTGGGTAGAGGTTATTTTATCTATATCCAGCTGTTCTTTTTGGGTAAGCAGTATGGTTTTTACCCCCGACTTAAAGGATTGAAAAGATGCAGTATAAGCAGCATCACCGCTGCCGATCACCAGCACATCTGTTTTTAAGGTTTGGGCATGGATAACCAGGGGAATTATGAATGCGAAAACAAAAAACAGTCTTTTCATCTTTTATTTTTAAAATTTGCTGCAATATGCTTTAAATGAATGAAATTTTAATGAAATGGAAGCATTTTAACTAAATTTAAATGGAGGTTTCTGTAAACCGATTTGAGGTCAAAAACAGCAACTGTTAGAATTATGGAACAAGAGATCAAATCAGCTTTTGATTTACAGCAAAAGCATAAATTCAGTTTACGTAAAACAGACGCAAGAACCCGGATCTGCAAGTTAAAATTATTAAAACAAGCCTTAGTAAACGCTGAAGAGGCCATATTTAACGCGTTGGAAAAGGACCTGCGTAAAAACCGTTTTGAAACCGCAGTAACTGAACTTTATTTTACCTATGCAGAAATAGATCATGCCATCAAACAAATAAAGGCTTGGATGAGGCCTAAATCGGCTGGCAGAACCATGAGTAACCTGTTTGCCGGCAATAAAATATATTACGAACCCAAGGGTGTTTGTTTGATTATTGCCCCATGGAATTACCCTTTGCAGTTAATCATAAGTCCCTTGGTTTCGGCAATAGCAGCGGGAAATTGTGCCATACTGAAACCGTCTGAATTAAGCGAAGCAACGGCAGGTGTAATCAGTAAATTAATTGCAGCAACGTTTGAACCAAGAGAAATCGCCTGTTTTGAAGGCAATGCTGATGTTTCTGCCGCGCTGTTGACACTCCCGTTTGACCACATCTTTTTTACCGGAAGTACGTCCATTGGCAAAGTAGTGATGGAAGCTGCCGCGAAAAACCTCACTTCGGTTACTTTGGAACTTAGGGGGAAATCGCCAGCTATTGTAGAGGGAACCGCTGATATTAAAAAGGCTGCAGAAAAAATTGCCTGGGGCAAACTGGTCAATGCCGGACAGACGTGTATTGCCCCGGATTATGTGGTGATTGAAGAAAACAGGCTAAATGACTTTGTAGAACATTATAAAAATGCCGTTCAGAAATTGTTTTTTGAAGACGGAAGAATCAATAAAAAAGATTATGCCAAAGTCATCAATGGCAAGCATTTAAGCCGGTTGAATAATTTAAAAGAACAGGCAATTGCTGATGGAGCACGATTGGCTTTTGGTGGCGAAATAGACGAAAAGAGCCAGACTATGCTGCCCACACTGTTAACTTCGGTTAACGAAAAAAGTACCATTATGCAGGAAGAGATATTCGGACCTGTTTTGCCTGTGATCACGTTTAAAAGTTTGCAGGAGGCTATTGATTTAGTCAATAGCAAAAACAAACCACTGGCGCTTTATATCTTTTCGGATAAAAAACAAAATCAGGATAAGATTATTAAGGAGACCAGTGCCGGCGGAACCTGCGTAAATGATGTGTTGGTGCATATCAGCAATCCGAATTTGCCTTTTGGAGGTGTGAACAGCAGTGGGATGGGAAGTTGCCATGGTATTTTCGGTTTTAAAACCTTTTCGCATGAAAGGGCGGTTGTTTTTCAATCAAAATTGGATGTAACCAAGATGGTTTATCCTCCTTATGGCAAAAAAATGGGTTTGTTGAAATGGCTGAAGAAATTGATGTAGATTTTATATCCCGGATCTGAGAAGATGGATGTGGATTTATTGCTTAATATGCTCCCAATTTCGTGTCCTTTTTACCTTCCTCTCTGTGATCTTTGCGGTTAAAAGCTCGAAAATTCTCCTTATTTTGGTTCTATGGATTTAGAACAGCTTAAATACCCTATCGGTCAGTTTGTTATGCCTGATGTCTTTGATCAAAAACAGATTGATGCCTGGATTTCTGATATAGAGGCATTACCAGGCCAAATTAAAAAGGCTGCAGAGAATCTAACTGATGAAGAACTGGATCAGACCTATCGTCCCGGAGGCTGGACATTGAGGCAGGTTGTTCATCATGTTCCGGATAGCCATATTAATGCCTATATCCGGTTTAAACAGGCCATTACGGAGGATGTGCCGGTAATCAGGCCGTATTTTGAGGAACGCTGGGCAGAAACCGAGGAGGCCAGAAGTGGTGATATTAAAGTGTCTATTGAGCTGTTAACGGGTTTACACCAGCGTTGGGTTGCTTTTTTAAAAACATTGAAAACTGAAGATTACCAAAGGAAATATATTCATCCGGCTCAAAATAAAGAACTTACTTTGGCCAATATGCTGGGCATGTACGCTTGGCACGGAAAACATCACCTTGCACACCTCACCAATACCATAAGCAAATGAAAAGAATCTATTTATACGCCCTGATTTTAATTCTTGCCGGTTTTTATAGCAATGTTAAAGCACAAAAAAATCCATCAAAAACCTTTTCATTTGTATTGGGCTCATGGGAAATGCAAACGTCCAAAGGTAAAGTTGTGGAACAATGGGAGCAGGGTGCCGGTAAAATACTGAAAGGCAAGAGCTACCGTATCAAGGCAAGCGGAGATAGCGTACTTACTGAGACATTGCAGATCAGAAAAGTAGGAAAAGACGTTTTCTATTGTTCAACCGTTGTTAACCAGAACGAAGGTAAAGAAGTATGTTTTAAGCTGATTTCCACAAAGGATCAGATTTATATTTTCGAAAATGCGGCTCATGATTTTCCGCAAAGAATAGTTTACCAAAACTTAGGCAGAAATGAAATGCTCGCCTGGATTGAAGGCGAGTTGAATGGCAAAAGCCGAAAATCAGAGTTTAGGTATAGGCGGCAATAGCTTACATCAAAATCAACATGGCTGCGCTCATGGCAATCATAATCGCGTCTTCAACAATAGTTACGGTACTCATGGGTAAGTTAAACACTGCCCCTAAACAAGCACATTGAATTTTCTTTTTATTTAAAACGCTTTCCAGAACCCCAAGAATGCTTACCGTCATGACGATCAGCGTAACCCAATTAACCGCAACGGGTGAAAGGTTTAAAGCAAAAGAAAGCCCTAATCCGAGTTCAATAAAAGCATAAATATATCCCCATGCGCTAAATTTTTTAGCCAAGATATCGTACATGGCATAACTTTCTGCAAAGGCTTTTAAGTTCAGCATTTTAAAGAAAGAAAAGGTCAGGAAGAAACCTGCCATAAAAATGCGCATAAACAACATGAAATTGATCGCATCGTCCTGCCACGAAACCGCTAATGAAATCGCGGTAACATATCCAAAAATTAATAAAATGGGCTTGTAGGTTTCAGCCCATGATCTGGCTTCCTCAACCATTTCGTTATGTGAAACTGGCGAGATCTGGTATTTACTGTCGATACCACCTAAAGCCTGTTGGAGCGTATCTAAGCCGATATGCTTATCCATGCTAATGGTAGCAGAATGGTTATCTTTTGAAACTTCTACAGCAGTTATTTCTGGTAAAACAAGCAGATTACTTTTAACTTTATTTTCGCAACTGCTACAGGTCATTCCTGTGAGTTGATAGGTATGTGTCATGATGAAATTCTTTATGCAAATTTACCGCTTCTTAAGGCCAAAAGCGTTACAGAATAATCATAAAGTTTTATAAAATTTTAGTAACTGTTATGCTCGCCGCGACCGTTCTTCAAGCGTCGTCGAGAAATCTTTAAAGGTATCTTTAGTCCTTATAATGAAATGAATTCTGAGAATAGATTATCATAATTTATTTTAACCATCAAGAAGTTAAGACATTTAAGGCTAAACTTGATTACAACAGCTAAAAAAGTTTTTTAGTGATCAGTTTCACCCTAAACCCTAAACCCTAAACCCTAAAATTACCCCACCAAAACCGAAGTCATGGTTAAAGAACCTCCCAATGCTTTATCGTTAAAGAAAAAAACATCTTCTTTCTCGTTTTTCAAGCCAAGGGTGTAAATAAGTGGCAGATAGTGTTCTGGGGTAGGAATGGACAACATCGCATCTGTGCCTAGGTTATGGTAATTGATTAAAGGTTGATGATCGCCGTTCGCAATTAGATTTTTAAACTTATCGTTCATTTCTATTGCCCAATCGTAACCGCCGCCGTTAATCATTTCCCAACTGAGCATGCGCAGGTTATGGACCATGTTACCGCTGCCGATAACCAGTATGCCTTTTTTGCGGAGGGCATAAATTTCTTTGGCAATTTCGTAGTGATGGGCTGGCGATTTGGTATAATCAATGCTTAATTGCAGAACTGGGATATCAGCATTAGGGTACATGTGCCTTACAACTGTCCAGGTACCGTGATCCAAACCCCAATCGTGGTCAAGACCAACAGGTGTGGAATGAATTAATTTTGGGATTTCCGCCGCCAGTAGCGGATCTCCCGGAGCGGGATATTGAACGTCGAACAGTTTCTGCGGGAAACCGCCAAAATCGTGAATGGTACCAGGGAAATCCATTGCAGTTACAAAAGTGCCATGCGTGTACCAGTGTGCCGATACTACCAAAACTGCTTTTGGAACAGGGATATTCCTGGCCAGATCTGCCCAACTCTTACTAAACTCATTATTTTCGATGCCGTTCATTGGTGAGCCATGGCCAATAAAAAGCGTTGGCATTAAATCCGTTTGGGGCAAGAGCTGAGTAAAATTTCTGAATTGGGATAGTGCAGACATGTTATTTTATTTAAGTAACCGTCATCCTGAACTTGTTTCAGGATCTATTTAAAACCGAAGATTCCGGGACAAGCCCGGAATGACGATTTATCAATTATTTTCCCTGAACAAACTCCAGGTTTAATTTGATTGCAACATCTTTTGCAACACCTGCACCAGTTGGGTCATATTTAATATTATAATCTAAACGGTTAATGGTTGTAGTAGCGCCAAATCCAGCTTTGGTATTGCCTTGTTGATCTTTAGCTGTACCACCATAAACAACCGCAAATTTTACATCTTTGGTTACATCGCGAATCGTTAATTTACCACTTAACTCATAATTGTTGCCGCTTAATTTTTTGAAAGAAGTGCTTTCGAATTTCATCGTTGGAAATTTCTCAGCATTAAAAAAATCATCCGTTTTTAAGTGGCCATCTCTCATTTCTACACCGGTAGTAATGCTATTTACGTCAACCGTAAAACTGATTTTGGCGTCGGTTAAATCTGGTTTAGAAGCCGTAACCGTTCCATCGAATTTTTTAAATGAGCCATCAACAAAAGAAATACCCATATGTTTAACTGAAAAGTTAACAAATGAGTGCATCGGATCGATTTTCCAACTTGTTTGCGCAAATGATGCCACGCTGATTGAGGTAGCGATCAGAAATAAGAATAATTTTTTCATATTTAGTGATTTTATTTAGACGCAAATGTAGCTGATAACTAAGCCAACAGTATTGACTTATGGTAAGAAATTGTTTAGCGGACTTAATCGGTTAACTATTGAATTGGCTAATGCAGATAAGTACTTGATGGTTTTTTAGTTCATGGTTGACAGATGATTAGGCAGTAAAAACAATCTATTTATCCCTAAACCTTAAGCCCATTCTCCATCTTACCTTTTCCATTTTACATCCTCAAACCTCATCCAGCATTTTCCGGCTATCTGTTGACCCGGATTTATAAACCGAAGGTGTAATTCCGGTAACTTTTTTAAACTGTGCTGATAGGTGCGCCACGCTACTATAGTTAAGCTGTGCGGCAATTTCGCTCAAAGTAAGCTCGCCATAGGTAAGCATTTCTTTTGCTTTCTCTATTTTTTGAGCAATGAAATATTTTTCAATCGTTTGGTTTTCGATCTCAGAAAAAATGCTGCTTAGGCCCGTGTATTCCTGTTTCAACTGCTCGCTGAGGTAAGCGGAAAGATTGATTTTCAGTGGTTCTGCGGTGTAATGAGCCAGGTTAATAATGGCAGTTTTAATCTGTTCTGCAATTTGGGTCTTTTTATCTTCTAGCAGCCCGAAACCAAAATGGCTTAGTTGCTCCGCAATTTTAATTTTATCGTCAGCTGTTATGTTTTCGGAAAGGGTAACCTCGCCAAGCTTAACAGATAGGGGTTTAAAGCCAAGCTTTTCCAGCTCGGCCTTAACCACCATTTTACAACGGTTGCATACCATATTTTTGATATGCAGCTGCATTATTTCGATTTTATGGTCTCAGAAACATCACCACAATCAAACATCATGCTTCCGTAATATGGGTTTTCGATGTTTTCTTTTTCATTTAACCAGCTGGCTTTTGCCATTGGGCAGTGTTGAACATACACGGTTTGGCTGTTAAATTTCAAGCTTTTCAATGTTTTGATCATGGCATAAGAAATTCCTTCAAAAGCCTTTCTTTGGGTTTTGATGTCGTTTGAGCCAGCAAGTTGAGCAGATTTACTTTTGATAACTGCAGCCTGTTCCATAAATGTTTTATGCTGCTCTGCCGGCAGGTCTTTATGATTAACTGCATTTACCTTTGCTGATAAAACTTTTGCTTTTTCTATGGCAACATCTTTTTTATCTGCGGCCAATGCATTTTTTACCTCGTAGTAAGCCGTTAATACCTGGTTTAATGCTACGTCTGTTTTGCTTTGCGCGTAAGTGAATGCTGTTGTCGCGATCGTCATGATGGCAACCAATCCTAATATTTTTTTCATCTTTTTTATATTGTTTTTAATGGTGATGAAGCAATCATGGTTTGATGTTTAGTTTAAATTTAGAAACCATGATGATTTCATCTTTTTTTATTTTAAAACGTTAAAGAAATTAAATTCTGCACGAAGCAGGTACATATTTTTGGTGTATCGGTTATCCAAATTTCCAGCTGCCTGGAAACGGTAACCAAAATCGATACGGGTAGTACTGTTTAAAATTACTTGTATAGCGGGAGCAATGTCTAGATAAGACTGGCCGCTGCCTGGATCAGTTTTACCCAATAGCTCTAGATAGACATTAAAGTTAGGCTGCTTATAATCTTTGTAAACAACAGGTAGCACCAAATAACCTGAGGATAAACTATAGGACAACATATTCTTTGGCTGCGGCGTTCCGGTAATTTGCCTTTCGCTATTTTCGAAAGCATGTGCATAACCCAGTGTTGATGATAATGCCAGTTTGTGCAGCAGCTGGGTAAAAACCAATCCGCCCTGTAGGCCGCTATTGTCGCCCTCCAGGTTAATGTCTCTTGTATATGTTGGACGTTTGCTGGTACTCACCCGACCAAAAGCCGCTGCTCTAAAATGGCTTTGTGCCTCATCCAGAGATAAAAACCGGTATTTGGCATATAAACTACCGCCTTCTAAGCGGTATTTACCATCCATATCCGACATAAAACCCTGCATATGCATCATCAGGTTTTTATTAAAACCAATCATTACCTCAGGAATGGTCCTGCTTACAAAACCCGGATTATTAAACATGCCCTCGTTGGTAAGTCTCACGCCGATCGATTTGGTTGGCATGTTACTGGCCGGCTCGGTAAATACATATAACTCCTGTGTAAAACCATTTGTATAGGCGCCAATCACCATCAGCGCCAATACGAATATTCGCCTCATCTTAAGAAAGAATTAAATGATAGATGCGTGTTTTTTTTCCATTAACCACACCAGTTCCGCTGGCATAAGCATCAGAGTTAGCGTTTGTGGCTTGCTTTTTAAATGCGCTGCCTGAAACAAAATCTTTATCTACAATACTGGCTTTTACAGTCCCGTTAAGTGTTTTGCTTTTTGCGTTTACAAAACGGTATACATTTCCATCAATAACGGCCTGGCCTTTATCATCAACCTTTACATCGTTGAAATTGAAGCTTGCTGTTAAGCCACCAACTGAAAAACCAGCATCCTGAACTTTTTTGCGTACCAGATCAAGGTTGACGTTTGCGTCTTTCTTAAAGGTAAGCACAAAGATGTTTTTATTTAAATCAGGTTTTATACTGCTGATAAAGTTTAAGGTTTCTAATGACTTTTGTGTGGCATTTGAACACATAGAACAGGTTAAACCGGTTACCTGTAAATCTGCTGAGGATATTTTTTGTGCCGAAACATTAACGGCAAAGAATAGCATAATGATGCTGAATATTTTTACTGCTTTCATGATTTTTAAATTAGAATAAATGAAGCTATTGTTAAGTCGCATTATCAGCGCTTACATAGCAAATAGATGCTAAACGAATCCGATAAGCCATCGGATCAGCATAACGGGAATAATAGAATCCTAATTCCTAAAAATACAATTGAAAATATGCAGCGCAATCCGCGAGGAAAGTGGTGGCGCTTTATTTGAAATTTTACTGAAAAATTTCGGGGTAATATCTGTTAAAAATGCTAAAACTGGCGGGTGAAGAAAAAGCTGGATAGAAAACAGCTTAGGCATTTTTACTTGTGCCTCTGCCTGGTGACTATCTTTAACCTTAACTGTTACCCGGGTGTTTTTGCAGCAATCATCATCTTTCTTTTCTGCAGGGATATCCTTACAGAACTTACAGGAAACCTCATTGCTGAAAAGTTTAACATTTTCAAGTTTGCCTCCACAGAAATGGAGACTTAAAGCCAAACCCATAACACTAACTGCATAGAATACAGCCAAAGAAAGTGCTATTTTTTGTTTTAACTTCATCAATACAAAGGTAAGGGAAAAAAAATCGAATAAAGCCAATAATTATTTACTCAATTTCATTTTTTAGCTTACTTTAGCCTTAAACACCATTCAAATGAAGAAAATATTATTATTCCTATGTACCTTTTCTATACTTTCAGCTTTTGCTGCAAAGCCAAAAAATCAATATGTTAGGATTAAAACAGAATTTGGAGAATGCATTATTAAACTATATAATCAAACCCCTTTGCATCGTGATAATTTTCTAAAACTAGTCAAATCCGGATATTATAACGGGGTGTTGTTTCACAGGGTAATTAATAATTTCATGATTCAGGGTGGCGATCCGGACTCTAAAAATGCAAAGCCAGATTCGCTTTTGGGCGAAGGTGGGCCAAAATATACCATCCCGGCAGAGTTTAATGATAGCTTATTCCACAAAAAAGGCGTTTTGGGCGCGGCCAGGGAGGGTGATGACGTTAATCCGGCCAAGGCATCGAGTGGTAGTCAGTTTTACCTGGTGCAGGGTAAGGTTTTTACCGACCAGCAATTGGATAATTTAGAAGAAAAACGGCTGAAGTTCAAAATCCCTCAATGGCAGCGGGAAATATATAAAACGATCGGCGGTACGCCACATTTAGACCGTAATTATACTGTTTACGGTGAAATTGTGATGGGTTTGGATATGGTGGATAAAATTGCCGCTTTGCCAACGAATAAAAACGACCGGCCAAAGCAAGACGTGAAAATGGAAGTAACCGTTTTGAAAAAGAGAGAAGTAAAAAAGTTGGAGAAACAGTTGCTGATAGATTAATCAAAGATAATCGTTATTTCGATCAATAATTTCCCTGGTTGGCGTCATACCGAGCGGAGTGCAACGTAGTCGAGAGATTTATCGGTACAGATCTCTCCATTTCACTGCGTTTCAGTCGAGACGGGCCTATTAATATCATTGATTGAATTACTAAGCATTTACTTGATAAATTTCTAAATTTACCGCCCACAACAATTGAAATTTACTGAATGAAGATTATCTCTTATAACGTTAATGGGATTAGGGCTGCAAGTACCAAAAACTTTTTTGGTTGGTTACAAGCTACCAATGCCGACATGGTCTGTTTACAGGAAGTAAAGGCGTTACCTTCGCAAATCCCCGAAATTATTGCGCTGATTGAGCAGTTGGGTTACCACCATTATTGGTTCCCTGCAGAGAAAAAAGGATATAGTGGCGTAGCCATTTTAGCTAAAATCAAACCTAATCATGTAGAATTTGGCTGCGGTGAAGAGTGGATTGATAAAGAAGGACGCATTTTAAGAGCTGATTTTGATGATTTTTCTTTAATGAGCCTTTATATGCCCTCGGGATCTAGTGGAGATGATCGTCAGGTAAAGAAATATGAATTTATGCAGTTTTTTGATGCCTACGTTGGAGAATTACGTAAAGAGATTCCAAATTTAATTGTGAGCGGCGATTATAATATCTGCCATACCGCTATTGATATCCATAACCCAAAATCCAATGCCAATTCGTCTGGTTTTTTGCCAGAAGAAAGGGAATGGATGCAGTTATTCTTAGATAACGGTTTCATTGATACCTTTCGCCATTTTAATAAAGACCCACATCATTATACCTGGTGGAGTTACCGTGCAGGATCAAGAGGGAAGAACCTGGGCTGGCGGATCGATTATCATCTTGCAACAAGGCCCATGGAAAGCCGCCTGAAAAATGTTAGGATTTTACCTGATGCCATACATTCTGATCATTGTCCGGTTCTTTTAGAGATCGAATAGGTTTTTGGGTTAATCGGTTAATTGCTTAAACCGGTTAACTGAACCCTTTTTGATTAGCCAGTTTATACAGTTTCAACAATTAAACAGCCCATAAATGCTGATCACAAACATAAAAGGCCTTGTAGGCCTGCATCTTAAACAGAAGTTAGTGCTTCGCGGTAATGAACTAGGCGATTTACCTGTTCTCGAAAATGCATGGCTTTTGATAGAAGATGGCCTTATTAAAGATTTCGGCGAAATGAGCTCAATTCCTTCTCAAATCTCAAATCTTTCATCTCAAATGTCGGCGAAAGGCCGATACGTCTTCCCATCCTGGTGCGATAGCCACACGCATATTGTTTTTGCAGCGTCGCGCGAGGAAGAGTTTGCCATGAAAATACAGGGCAAAAGCTACGAAGAAATTGCGGCGGCGGGTGGAGGGATTTTAAACTCGGCCAATAAACTTCAAATGGCAACAGAAGATGAATTGTTCCAAAGTGCTGCGCTTAGGTTAAAACAGATGATTCTTCAGGGAACAGGGGCAGTTGAAATCAAAAGCGGATATGGATTGACGACTGAAAGTGAAATCAAAATGTTGCGGGTAATCCGCAGGCTGAAAGATCAATTCCCGATTCCGGTTAAAGCCACTTTTTTGGCCGCGCATGCTTTTCCTGCCGGGTTTAAAAACAATCATCAGGGTTACATTGATTTGATTATTAATGAAATGCTGCCTCAGATCGAGGAAGAAAAACTGGCCGATTATATTGATGTTTTCTGTGAAAAAGGTTTTTTCTCTGTTGAAGAAACCGACCAGATACTCAAAGCAGGGGCAAAATATGGTTTAAAACCTAAAATACATGCCAACCAACTCTCAGTTTCAGGAGCAATAGAGGTTGCTGTTAAAAATGGGGCCATTTCAGTCGATCATTTAGAGGAAAGTAATGAAGAAACCATTAAAACGCTGAGAAATGCGAGTACTATTGTAACGTTGCTGCCTTCCTGTTCGTTTTACTTAGGGATTCCATTCGCCGATGCTAAGGGTTTTATTAAAGCTGGTTTGCCGTTAGCTTTGGCTACCGATTACAATCCGGGTTCAACACCTTCAGGAAATATGAATTTTGTAGTGTCATTAGCCTGCATTAAAATGAAAATGTTTCCGGAGCAGGCTATCAATGCTGCAACATTAAATGGTGCTGCGGCAATGGAGTTGAGCGGGGATTATGGAAGTATTACAGTTGGAAAAAAGGCAAATTTAATGATTACTAAACCGATGCCATCAATTGCTTATCTGCCGTATAGTTTTGGCGAAAGCCTGGTAGATCAGGTAATTTTAAATGGTAAAATTTATAATGGATAACCTTAAAATCTATGCACGGCACGACATCGATCGGTTAACTATCCACCGTGATGGTGAAACTAAATTGGGCGAGAAAGTTGCTGTTTGGTCATCATGGGAAGAATTGCAAAACATCAATGCAAAATATGTTTTGCTGGGCATCCCTGAAGATATTGGTGTACGTGCAAACGCCGGAATTGCAGGAGCTGCATCGGCATGGCGCCCTGCTTTGACGGCTTTTTTAAATATCCAGAGTAACCGTTTTTTGGATGGTAAGGAAATCATGGTTTTGGGCCATTTCGAGATTGACGAGCCGGGTGACTCTTCCATAAAAGGCCTGCGGTATAAAGTGGCTGAAATTGACGAATTGGTTTATCCTGTCATCGAAAAAATTGTAGCGGCAGGAAAAGTCCCGATTGTAGTTGGTGGCGGACATAACAATGCTTATGGCATGATTAAGGGTTCTTCCTTAGCCTGCAGAGGCCCAATTGATGTGCTAAATATTGACGCACATGCTGATTTAAGGGAACTAGAAGGCCGGCATAGCGGAAATGGTTTTTCTTACGCTTTAAATGAAAATTATCTCGGTAACTATTTGATGTATGGACTGCATCAGAATTATAACAATGAGGCTATTTTAAGCCAGATTGATAACAATCCTAAATTAAAGGCCGTATTTTTTGAGGATATTTTAACCGGAGCGGATTATAACCATTTAACTGGAGCATTAGGGACAACAGCAGGTTTGGAAATTGACTTGGATTGTATTCAAAACGTGCTTTCAAGTGCGGAAACACCGTCTGGATTTGCGGTTAATGATATCAGAAAGCTAATCTTGAGTAAAGCCAATAAGTTTTCTTATCTACATATTTGTGAAGGAGCTACGCGGATGCTGGATGGTAGGGTAAACCGGTTAACCGCTAAGCTGATCGCGTATCTGGTGAGCGATTTTGTAAAAGCGCATCGTTCTTGGGTTTAAGCACATCTGTATTGAGAACACGGATTGTTCCCGAGTTGATTTATCCCGCAAAATCCATAATATCAAACGGGATGAAAAGCAAATAAGAAATTTAACTCCAGGTAGATCTCGTCATTCCACTGCGTTCCAGTCGAGATGACGCGAGATATAGACTGTTTTATTAAGCACCCAGACCGATAAACAGATGGACATTGACTAATGAACCCTTACAGATGCTCTGCTTCGTATTTCTCCCCAGCCTTTAACATTAATTCTATTTGTTTCAGGTCTTCGGCCGTTAAATCTTCCTTTTCCTGAAGTTCAAATACGGCAATCATATTGTCTTCGTACTGTTTTTCGGTTTTGATAACAATTTCCTGTGGCATGCCGGTGAGCTTAAAACTTTATAATTTCTGTTGGTGTAATGCAAAAATCGAGTTTGATATCATGTTCATGTACGTCGTCGATTTTTTTGATTGCAGGAAACAAAGATAAACCTATTTTTTGAGCATTTAAACCTTTAAGAAAACGATCATAAAAACCTTTGCCGTAACCTACCCGATAACCTTGTTTATCGAAAGCCAAAAGTGGAATAATTACAAGATCTACTTCGCCTTCGTGCAGGCTTCCTTTTTGAGGTTCAAGGATGTTATAAACGTTCTGTTTTAAATCGCCTACCCCTAAGTATTCATGACTGGTCATCAATGCCGTTTCAAAATCTGCCCTGGGTACAATAATTTTAATATCAGGCAGGGTTTTGTTGAGCCATCCGATTAGCATGAAAGTATCAGGTTCTTTTCGTTCCTTAATCGGCAAAAAGATATGGATCGTTTTAATTGAGCTAAAATCCAGCGTTTTAAACTGTTTTAAGAGCGCTGTGTTTAACTCGTTATATGCGGAGTCGGATAGTGATGATCGATCCTTCAATGCTTGCTTTCTGATTTGAAATTTCAACATAATGACAAATTAAATATTTTTACAGACCCCGGAGGTTTTTGATGCCTTCGGGGTCCTAATAAACTAAAAAGCCTCTGAAGTTAATGCTTCAGAGGCTTCTATATGTGCTGATTTAATTATTTCACACGCTCAACGTACTCTCCAGTACGGGTATCAATTTTAATTTTATCGCCCTGGTTCACAAACATAGGAACTTTAACTTCAACGCCATTTTCCAATGTTGCTGCTTTTAGCGCATTTGTTGAAGTATCGCCTTTCACCGCAGGCTCTGAGTAAGTAATTTCAAATTCGGCGAAGTTTGGTAACTGGGCCATAATGGCTTCATCGCTTTCCATTGATACAATGATGCTCATGCCTTCTTTTAAGAATTTAATTGCCGAACCGAACAAGGATTTTTCAACATTGAACTGTTCGTAGGTGTTGTTATCCATTACGATCAAAGAATCACCTTCCTCATATAAGTATTGGTAATCGTTGGTTTCTACGCGGCAGATTTCTACTGCCTCATCGGTATTCATGCGGGCTTCAACAATTCTGCCTGTTTTAATGTTGCGGAATTTACCGGTATAAAATGCGCCACCTTTTCCTGGCGTGCGGTGATTCCATTCGTCAACAGTAACCAGCTCATTGTTTACACGAAGAATGTTACCTGTTTTAATTTCTGATGCTTTTGCCATATTGTATGATCCTAAAATGGATTTGTATTTCAGTTTTTCGTGACGGCAAAGGTAAAATTATTTTGATAAAAAACGATAAGGGTTTAAGGCATAAGGCTTATGGTTTAAGAAAATTTAAACCATCGTTAAACTATTTCACCCGCTCCATGTATTCGCCTGTTTTGGTATCAATCTTCACCTTTTCTCCCTGATTGATAAATAGAGGAACCCTGATTTCAGCGCCTGTCTCTAAAGTGGCATATTTTAGCGCACTGGTGGAGGTGTCGCCTTTAACGGCAGGTTCAGAATAGGTGATTTCCAGTTCTACACTATTAGGAAGTTGGGCAACAATCGGCTCATCACTTTCAAAAGCAATGGTAACATTCATACCTTCTTTTAAGAATTTAATCGAGCTGCCAAAAAGTAATTTGGGGATGTTGTACTGCTCATAAGTGTTATTATCCATCACCACCAGGTAATCGCCATCCTCATAAAGGTATTGATAATCGCTGGTTTCTACCCGGCAAATGGTGACTTCCTCATCTGTACGGAAGCGGTATTCTACAATTTTACCGGTTTTTACATTGCGCATACGCGCCTGATAAAAAGCCCTTAAATTTCCTGGAGTACGGTGGATGTACTCTTCTACACTTACCAACTCTCCGTTAAAACGAAGTACATTTCCGCTTTTGACTTCTGATGCCTTTGCCATTTTGTAATCGTGAATATTGTTTTGTTAAGGATTAAAAATCAAAGTTAAAAAATGCAGACAGATTTGAAAAGCAAAACCTTCATTAATCGTAACCGGAAAGGCATACTTTGGTTTCAATCTTCTTCCCATTTCTAAGTTGCAAAACGGAGATGGTAGAATCCAAAGTATTTTAGTGCGATCTGGTTTATAAAAGGTGAGCATTGTGATGGAAAAAGTCCTTATAAAAGAAATGCCTTTGGGAACCACTCCAAAGGCATAATCAACCTAAACCTCAAACTAAACTATGAAAAATTCTTTGCCTTTTATGGGCTATATAATTGATTCCAAAAATGGAAAAATATAATCTTTACTTAAAGAGATAAATTAAATAATTGTTTCTCTTTTTGGTGGTGCAAAGGTAAGTATAATCTACGAATATCAAAATGTTTTTTCAAAAAAATATTTATAATACAAATGTATGACAAATCAGACTTTGCTATAATCGTTATGCTGCTATTTAAACTACTTATAATCAGATATTTGTATGTGTTTCGAGCAGAAATCGTATTCTTGTGTCTGATTTGAACCGATTATGGTAAGCCGCTCTTTCCCAAAATTTTCAATGAGTTCGCGGTACCAACTTATGCCCTGAACGTCTAAATTACTTGTTGGCTCATCTAAAAATAAAATGGGTGTATCTGCACAACAGGCCAAAGCCAGTTTGGTTCTTTGCTTCATTCCCGAAGAAAAGTACTTGATTTGTTTATTTGCTGCCTTCTCTAATCCTAAAATACTGATCAGCTTTTTTGCGTCTAAACCAATAGCAAAATCTTTAAACTTAAAATGAAAATCAATGATCTCTTTTAGCGTAAAGGTTTCAACCAGTTCCAAATAGGGGGCAGCAAGGCTGGTGTATTTATAAATATTTTCGACGGGGATCTCGGTCTTATCTATAAAAAAGGAAATTTTGCCCTCAGAAGGGGATAGGCTGCCGTTTAAAACGCTAAGTAGTGTGGACTTACCAGAACCATTAGGTCCAAGTATTGCGTAACTGTTTCCTGAGGTAAATTCTGCGCTTAGATTTCTAAAAATCCACTCTTTGTTAAACCTTCTGCCAACATTTTGTAAAGTAATATTCATTTGTACCAAGCGTTTAGGGTTTAGCGATGAGCGGTTTAGTCATACAAACGCTATTTTCAATGCCGATATATTGCTCATAACTGGCCGTGATGCGATAATGTGCCTTTTGATAAAGTGCAATGGCTTCTGGCTGTTTTTTGCCTGTTTCTAAAACGCATAAGGAAAAACCGAGCTCAATAGCCCAGTTTTCTAATTCGCTTGAAACTTTAGCAGCGATGCTTTGCTTCTTATAATCTGGACGTACAAACATCCTTTTTACTTCGGCTGCTGTGGCGGTGAAAGGTTTTATCACACCGCATGCAACCGGCAGCCTCCTCTGATAGGCGATAACAAGCTCCTTGATGCTCTCAATCTGATTAAATTGTGCATAAAAGGCATGATCATCACCATCTCGAATAACCAAATCCAGATCTAATAAAGCAGCTAACATCCTAAAATCCGCATGTTCTGAATCTGTCCGGATCATCTTAAATCACCCGTGAGCATTTATTTAAATTCGGTTAAGGTAATGGGTTTTGCCATCCACCTTAAAGCCTTCAGCCTTCTACCTTATTAGCTTCCCATGCCAAAGCCCTTCATTACCCCACGATTTGAATTGCGGATAAAATCTACGATTTCATCACGTATTTCAGTAGGTTTAAATTCGGCTTCGATCATGTCTAAAGCTTTCGTTACGTTATTGTGCTTTACAAAAAGTACACGGTAGATTTCCTGAATTTCATCAATCTGCTCGTTCGTAAACCCTCTTCTACGCAACCCCACAGAGTTGATGCCGGCATAAGAAAGTGGCTCGCGAGCTGCTTTGACATATGGTGGCACGTCTTTACGTACCAATGAACCGCCAGTTACAAAGGCATAAGAACCAACTTTAACAAATTGGTGTATGGCAACCAAACCAGCTAAAACGACATTGTTTCCAATGGTGATGTGGCCCGCCAAGGTGGTACTATTGGAAAATATGCAGTTATTTCCAACCTCACAATCATGTGCAATGTGCGAATAGGCCTGGATTAAACAGTTGCTGCCTATAGTGGTTTTCCATTTATCTTTTGTGCCACGGTTAACGGTAACACACTCTCGTATTGTGGTATTATCGCCAATTTCTGCGGTGGTAATCTCACCGGCAAATTTTAAGTCCTGCGGCTCTCCTGAAATAACCGCACCAGGAAAAATTCTGCAGTTTTTACCGATCCGGGCGCCATCCATAATGGTCACATTTGATCCGATCCAGGTTCCCTCGCCAATTACAACGTCTTTATGTATCACTACAAAAGGTTCAATTACCACGTTTTCTGCGATTTTTGCCTGAGGGTGTATATATGCTAAAGGTTGTATCATTATTGAGCGGGTTCTGCTTGTTTAACTTTTGAAATTTGAGCCATCATTTCGGCTTCTACCACGATTTTTTCACCTACCATACCTACACCTTTCATCTGGGCAATGCCTCTTCTGATGGGCTCAAGTAAATCGCAGCGGAAAACAATGGTATCGCCAGGAAGTACCTGTGCCCTAAAGCGCACATTATCTATTTTCAGGAAATAGGTAAGGTAATTCTCAGGGTCTGGTACAGTACAAAGTACAAGAATCCCGCCAACCTGTGCCATAGCTTCTATTTGCAGTACACCTGGAAATACCGGTGCACCTGGAAAATGACCTTTGAAAAACTCTTCGTTCATGGTTACGTTTTTAACCCCAACCACGTGGTTTTTAGAAAGTTCTAATATTTTATCAACGAAGAGAAATGGCTGGCGGTGAGGCAAAATTTCCATGATCTTTACTACATCGAACAATGGTTTTGCACTCGGATCGTATACCTTCTGTACTTTTTTGTTCTTCTCTTTTTTAATCGCTGCTTTAATCTTTTTGGCAAAGGCAACGTTTGCGGCGTGGCCTGGACGGGCGGCCATGATATGGCCTTTTAAATGCATGCCAACCAGGGCCAAATCGCCGATCATATCCAAAAGTTTATGTCGCGCCGGCTCATTCTGGTAGCGCAGTTCCATGTTGTTCAAAATCCCTTGTGGGGCAACATCGATATCTTTACGGTTAAATAATTTAGCCAGGTGACTCAATTCATCCTTGGTAACTTCTTTATCTACAATCACAATGGCGTTATTTAAATCGCCGCCTTTAATTAAATTGTGCGATAGCTGGTATTCCAGTTCATGTAGAAAGCAGAAAGTACGGCATGAAGCAATTTCTTTCTTAAACTCTGCAATGGTGTTAATACCAGCGTGCTGGCTGCCCAAAACAGGAGAGTTATAGTCAATCATGCAGGTAAAACGGTAATCGTCTAATGGCATGGCCACAATTTCTACTTTTCTATCTTCCTCTGTATAGGTAATGTTATGTGGAATGGTAAAGTACTCACGATCTGCATTTTGCTCAACTGTACCCACCTCTTCCAGTAAATCAATAAACTGGATAGAACTCCCGTCCATAATCGGTGTTTCCGGACCATCTAATTTAATCAGTATGTTGTCAAGGTCCATACCCACCAGCGATGCCATAACATGCTCTACGGTGCTTACGCTAGCACCATTTTGGGTTATCGTAGTACCTCGTGAGGTATCCGTAACATTATCTGCATCAGCGTCGATAATAGGCTGGCCTTCTAAATCAATACGCTGAAATTTGAAGCCATGATTTTCGGGGGCGGGGCAAAATGTTAAAGTAACATTAGCACCAGTGTGTAAACCAACACCAGATGCTGATATTTCCTGTTTAATCGTTTTTTGTCTAACGTTCATTGTGTATTGTATTCTTTTCCAGTTCGGCGGTGAGCTTTTTCAACTCCTCTTCGAGCTTATTTATTCTTTTTTCCACATCGGGAAGATGTTTGAAAATGACTGAAGCCCGCATCCAGTTACGGAGCGGTTGCGCCGGACTACCATGCCATTGTTTATTCTCTTCTGTAATATTAAAATTTATGCCGGCCTGTGCACCAATTTGCGTTCCCTTAGCCAAGGTTAAGTGTCCTGCTATACCTACCTGCCCGCCAATAACGCTATTTGGGCCAATCTTTGTACTTCCGGATATGCCAGACTGTGCCGCTAAAACGGTATTTTCGCCGATTTCCACATTGTGGGCAATCTGGATCAGGTTATCGATTTTCGCACCTTTTTTCACAATTGTAGATCCCATTGTTGCGCGATCTACAGTGGTATTTGCGCCAATTTCCACGTCATCTTCAATAATCACGTTTCCGATCTGTGGAATTTTATTGTAAGTGCCGTCTTTTTGTGGTGCAAAACCAAAGCCATCACTTCCGATAACGGTATTGGCATGGATAACCACGCTGCTGCCGATTATAGAATTGTGGTATATTTTTACACCAGAAAAAAAGGTGCTGTTTTTTCCAATTTTTGAATTAGCACCAATAAAGGTTTGTGCATTTATTTTACAACCATCCGCAATCTCTACATTTTCGGCAACGTAAGCAAAAGCATCAATAAATACATTATTACCAATTTTTGCGGTAGGATGAACGAATGCCAGTTGATCAATCCCGGATTTTATGGTTTGTGCATTGACAGCTTCGTTATATTTATCCAGTAAAATCGTAAATGCACTATATGGATTTTCAACACGGATTAGTGTGCTGGTATAAGGCTGGGTAGGCGCAAAATCTTTAGATACGATAACAACTGAAGCCTTCGTAGAATACAAAAAGTTTTCATACTTAGGGTTAGAAAGAAAAGATAGGGAGCCTTCCTTCCCGTCTTCTATTTTAGAAAGTTCGGTAACAGCTACATCGGGGTTACCATCAATGGAACCGTTTAGAAACTGACTTATCTGCGTGGCAGTAAATTGCATCGTACAAAGGTATATGTTAAATTGATATGAACAAAAAAACCTGCATGGGTTAAACGGTGTATTATTTGCACAATAATAAGAGTTAAAACGGCACTAAAAGTCAAATATTTTGTTAAAAAAACTTAAATACCTCTTGGGTAACAGAGGATATATTTCTCTACAGTTTTTTGTAGCGACTCTAAATTGGACAAATCAGAAGCCTTGGCAATATCAACAATGTTGTTATTTTTCATTAAAATCTTAATATTTCCGAGGCCTGCGTGATAAGCACGGTTTTGGATAGAATCGGTAAAAACAAAATAACGGGCCTCTTCTGGTTTAATTCCCAATAAATTAATTGCTGCATCCTGCAAAAAGTTTACGCGATCTGTATCGGCCCTCTCGTTACCCATTTCAACTTTATACAGGTTCCGGGTAGTAAGCATTTTACATAACGTAGACAAAATTTTATCATCATGTTTGGTCCAAACCTTAACTGCAGCATAAATATCCTGATCATCAAGGTTGGTAAAATGCTCAAGATTTTCATGCTGTTCAAAAAAATTAGCCTCGCTGATATCGTTTTTTAAAAAATAATTTAAGGATGGTGAAGCAAATAAATTCTCGCCAGCAGCAGCTAACTCCTTGGCACGTTCCAGTAATTTTACCAGAATCATCTCGCCCGATATTACTGTTTTGTGCAGATAAACCTGCCAATACATCAGCCTGCGGGCAATTAAAAATTTTTCTATAGAATAGATGCCTTTTTCTTCAATCACCAGATCATCATCGTAAACATTAAACATTTTAATGATCCGATCGAAACTGATTACGCCCTCACTCACGCCCGTAAAAAAGCTGTCGCGGTTTAAATAATCCATTCTGTCCAGATCTAACTGCCCGGAAATCAATTGATGGAGAAATTTTTTCGGGTAAGTACCATTAAAAATTTCAATGGCATGGGTTAAACGTCCGTCGAAATGTGTATTCAGGTCCTGCATCAGTTTGGCTGATATATCTTCATGCCTGATTCCGGTTACCAAAGAATGTTCAAGTGCATGCGAGAAAGGGCCATGGCCGATATCGTGTAATAAAATGGCCAAAATGGCGGCTTCCTCTTCGCCATCAGTTATGGTGTGTCCTTTACTTTTTAAAAGGTTGATGGCCAGACTCATTAAGTGCATGGCGCCTAAGGCATGGTGAAAACGCGTATGTAAAGCCCCTGGATAAACCAAATGGGTCATCCCGAGCTGTTTAATGTAGCGCAAACGCTGGAAATAATGGTGGGAGATGACGTCGTAAACGAATTCGGACGGGATACTGATGAACCCGTAAACAGGATCATTTATTATTTTCTTCTTGTTCAATCGTTAAAAATAGTTAAATAGGTAGATACGGTACAAAAATTGCTATTTTTATTTATAGTTTGAATGACCTGCCGTAATTAAACGGCAATACTGTTCTATTTTTACAAAAACATGCAAGAAACTAAAATATTATGGGCCGATGATGAAATCGACCTGTTGAAACCACATATATTATTATTAAATGATAAGGGTTACCACGTAACTACTTTTACCAATGGAAATGATGCTTTAGAGGCATTTGGGAAATCCCATTTTGACCTGGTTTTTCTGGATGAGAATATGCCTGGAATGAGCGGTATCGAAACCTTATCGGCCATTAAGAATTTAAATCCTGATGTTCCGGTAGTGCTGATCACAAAAAGTGAAGAAGAAAACCTGATGGAAGATGCGATAGGCAGCAAAATTGATGATTATCTGATTAAACCTGTAAATCCTAAGCAGGTTTTGCTGACCATCAAAAAGCTGATTGACAACAAACGTTTGGTGAGTGAAAAAACCTCTATGGCCTATCAACAGGATTTCCGCCGTTTGGGAATGACATTAGGCGATAGGCTTAATTATGAAGAGTGGATTGATGTTTACAAAAAAATAGTTTTTTGGGAGCTTGAGTTGGAAAAACTGGATGATCCGCAGATGCATGAAATTTTAACCATGCAAAAACAGGAGGCCAATACACAGTTTACAAAATTTATTGAGGAAAATTACCTGGATTGGATAAAGAACAGGGATAAAGCCCCTTTGCTTTCGAACGAATTATTAAAGAAAAAGGCCTTTCCGCTTATTAATGATAACACACCGGTATTTTTCATCCTGATAGATAATCTGAGATATGATCAATGGAAAATCATCAATCCATTAATATCAGAATATTTTAGGATAGATGAGGAAGATATGTATACGAGCATTTTGCCAACGGCAACACAATATGCCCGTAATGCAATTTTCTCTGGTATGATGCCTTTGGATATGGAAAAACGTTTTCCTCAGCTTTGGCAAAACGACGATGATGAAGGTGGGAAGAACATGCATGAAGAAGCTTTCCTGGCGGATAATATAAAGCGTAATTTAAGAAAGGACTGTAAATTCAGTTATCATAAAATCCTGACTTTTGAGCAGGGGAAAGACCTGGTTGAGCAAACAAATAATTTATTGCATAACGATTTTAATGCCATTGTGTTCAACTTTGTTGATATGTTGAGCCATGCGCGTACCGATATGCAAATGATACGGGAGCTGGCCAATGATGATGCCGCGTACCGTTCATTAACGTTATCGTGGTTTGAGCATTCTCCGCTTTGGGATTTATTGAAGAAAATTTCGCAGAAAAAAGTTAAGGTAATCATCACTACCGACCACGGGACCATACGGGTTAAAAAACCGGTTAAAGTAATCGGTGATAGAAGCACAAACACCAATTTGAGGTATAAGCAGGGAAGGAATCTTAATTTTAATGCAAAAGAAGTGTTTTTGATTAAAAATCCACATGATGCTTTATTGCCTAAGATCAACATCAGCAGCAGTTATATTTTTGCCAGAGAGGATAGCTATTTCGTTTATCCGAACAATTACAACCAGTTTGTAAATTACTATAACGAAACTTTCCAGCATGGCGGGATCTCTTTAGAAGAAATGATTATTCCGGTCGTGACGTATTCGCCGAGGTAGTTTCAGAGATTTTAGATACTAGATTTTAGATACTAGATTGGAGATATGAGACTGTCTCATTCAATAGAATCGTCATCCTGAACTTGTTTCAGAATCTGTTTCATTCAAATTTAAGAGTAAGGCAAAAGCAATCCAATTATGTATTACTTTTGCCTTTATTTTACAAAATGGATATCGAAGTAAATAGTTTAGCCGATTTGCCTGCTGTTGCTCAGCAACTTTCAGATTTTGCAGGCAGTGAGAAAGTCTTCATATTTGAAGGCGATATGGGCGCTGGAAAAACAACCTTCATCAAAACTTTTTGTGCAGCTTTAGGCATAGCCGATGTAGTTTCAAGCCCAACTTATTCTATCGTTAACGAATATGATAGCCCTAACGGACCGGTATTTCATTTCGATTTTTACCGGATAAAAGATATCCGCGAAGCCTACGATTTGGGGTATGAGGAGTATTTTTATGGTGGCGGTATTTGTTTAATTGAGTGGCCGGAGCGGGTAGAAGAATTATTGCCCGAAAATCTTATTAATGTTGTGATCAATGTGCTGGATGAAAACCGCAGGCTATTCCGCTTTTCGAAGGTATAACAATTCGTTATCAATAAATTAACAGATTTTGCGTACCTTGAACAACCTAAAACTATCATAATTTTAATTCAACATGGCTACAGGATTACGCGAAGGAATGGCCGATATAGCTCGTCAGGGTTTATTACAAACGCAAGAAGCAACGCTAGAAACCAGAAATAAAAAAAACAATCTATACATAGGAATACCCAAAGAAATTTCTTTTCAGGAAAATAGAATTGCATTAACCCCTTTATCTGTTGCTTTGCTGGTAAATAACGGGCATCGGGTTGTTTTAGAAAGCGGAGCAGGCATTGCCGCTAATTTTTCTGATACGGAATATGCGGAGCAGGGCGCAAAAATTGCCTATAACAAAAAGGAAGTTTTTGATGCTGATATCCTGGTGAAGATTGCCCCCCCAATGCTGGAAGAAATTGAAATGATGCATAAGGGGCAAACGCTTATCTCCTCCTTGCAGACCGGAACGCTTAAGCAAGATTACCTGAAAGCCTTGATGCATAAAAAAATTAATGCGTTATGTTTTGAGAATCTTCGCGACGAGGGCAATACACTGAGTGTAGTGCGCGCGATGAGCGAAATTGTAGGTTCGACCTCTATTTTAATTGCCGCAGAATATCTGAGTAATGTAACCGGAGGAAAGGGCTTGATGTTGGGTGGCTTCACAGGGGTTCCTCCAACAGAAATTGTGATTTTAGGCGCCGGAACGGTGGGTGAATATGCTGCCAGAACTGCCTTGTCATTAGGTGCAGAAGTAAAAGTTTTTGACAGTTCTATTTACCGCTTACGCCGTTTGCAAAATAATCTGGGCAGCAGGGTATTTACCTCGGTTATGCAGCCTATCGTTTTAAATAAGGCTATCACAACCTGCGATGTGGTAATTGGAGCCATTAGGGCAACTCATGGGCGTAGTCCGTGTATAGTGATGGAAGAAACGGTCGCCCGGATGAAACCACATTCGGTGGTGATTGATGTTAGTATTGACCAGGGTGGTTGTTTCGAAACTTCTGAAGTAACCAACCATGCCAATCCGGTTTTTAGAAAGTACGATGTAATTCATTATTGTGTGCCTAATATAGCCTCTCGCGTTCCAAGAACGGCGTCGTATGCGCTGACCAATATCTTTGCACCGATTTTATTGGATATAGGCGAACTGGGAGGTCTGATGAATATGGTTTGGAATAACCCGGGAATCCGCGAAGCACTTTACATTTATCAAGGTAACTGCACCAATAAGGATCTGGCTGATATGTTTAATTTGCCATTTAAGGATCTTGAATTATTAGTGGTTTCGAATCAATAAAATTTGGATATAAAATGTATGATGTAAGACGGATGTATCCTGAAGCCACAGTCAAACATCTTGATGTTAAAGCATGAAAATCAAACTCTTTACATTATTTCTTTTCCTCTCGGTTAGCGTCTGCGCGCAAAATAAACCGTCAACCACAAACAAGCTTGTAGTGGTCAGTTCCTATAATCAGTATCTGGCATCCATAAAAACAGACCCGAACAACGAATTGGTTGAAATTAAGAAAGCCATTCCCAATATCAAACTGGATATCCGCTACGCCACTAAAGATAATTTTATGCGGCAGATCATGTATAAGCAGGCGAGGGCTTTTGCGCGAAAGCCAGTCGTAGAATTGTTAAAAAAGATCCAGAGGGAATTAAATAAAAATGGTTATGGCTTAAAAATATTTGATGGCTACCGGCCATATGCCATTACCGTTGAGTTTTATAAAAAAGCAAGTGATAAAAATTTTGTAGCCAATCCGGCAAAGGGATCGAAACACAATAGGGGCTGTGCAGTAGATTTGACGTTGATTAATTTGAAGACGGGCAAAGAACTTCCGATGCCAACACCTTACGATAGTTTTTCGGCTGCTGCTGCAGCCAAGTATGAGAATGTATCTCCGGAAGCAAAGAAAAACCGTGATTTTCTTATCACCATCATGGCTAAATACCGCATGAATGTGCTGGAAAATGAATGGTGGCATTATGATTTCTCGGAATGGAGAAATTATGATTTAATGGATATTCCTTTCGGGAAACTGTAGTTTACTAGTTCAATTGCCATTGGCTTATTATAAGTTCTTCGATAAGCTGACAAACTCCACTAGTGTGATCGTTATTCTCGTGGATGCGGGAATCTTAATGCAAACGTGGTGGGGTAAGATGTTACCATTTTACACTAAATTACTTAATATTTAATTTTCAACTGTCTGGTGGTAACACCTGACAACACAATAACCTGAACTAAAAAACTACAAATGGTGTGGCCTGCCGTATTGGTCCATTTTTACCCGCGCTTTATCTCCTTTAACAGATAATTCAAAAATATAGTCATAATCATCGTCTGTTAATTCTTCTTTGGGTCTTTTGCCGCCAAAGGCTTCAATAATCTCAAGAACCGTGTTCGAATGGCCGGCAATAATCACGTTTTTGCCAACATAATTGGTTTTAATGCTATCCACAAGCGATTTGATGTCTTTATAATTAACCACTTTCGGAATCACCAGTGAATCTAATGTTTGGTGTGTTCTTTTTGTGGGTGTGGCAAAAGCAACATCAAACTTTACCTTTTTAAGGTATGCAGATAAATCTCCTGCCCGGATTCTTCCTTCTTCAGAGAGGCTTGGGTTATTATCCTGTGGATTGGATTTGTCTTTCTCGGCGTGCCTGACAACCCAAACCGTAGTGGTTTGCGCAGAAACGATATTAATGAATAGCAGTGTTAAGGCCAGTAATACGAAAAGTTTTTTCATACCATAAATATTGAAAAATTAATTGGATCAGGAAAGGCTAAAAATTTATGGCTGCCACCAGTTTTCCGATATCTTCTTTCTCGTGCCAGGAAGAAAGCACTATGCGATCTAAAGGAGCATCGCCAGGGTTTGGATAAGGGAAAGATGAAATTAAGATCTGCTTTTGCAGGAGATTTTCTGAAGAATTAATTTCACCGGACAAATACACCGGAAAGCCGGATGCGTGTTTCCAGGTATGGTTTAGTGCTGTTTCAAATAGCTGCATATTGTTTTTGAGTTTGTTTAATGCCTTGCTGTATATTTCACTTGCGTGGACAAATGCATAAAGTCCGGGCTGACCAGGCGGCGAAGCGCCTATAAATGTATTTGAATGTTTAAGTTGATCAATTACTTTATTGGAAGCTAAAACAATGCCCGCATCTATCCCCAACGCTTTGGCCATTGAGGCAACTACTACATTTTCGATGTTCCCTTGTTTGGGAAGATTTACAATAGTGCCCATACCGTTGTTGTTTACACCAATTCCGTGCGAATCGTCAACAATTAGGATGATGTTTCTATCATTACGGATTTCTTTAACAAATTCGAAATCGTAAATTTCGGGCATCAGGTTGTTCATCGAATTGCTGATCAAAACCCAATTTTTTTCTTCAGATGCATTTATTTTGTCGATGGTTTCCTGTTTCCATGCTTCAAAAACCATTAAATTTCTGGTTTGATTTTCTGCTAACCAAAGTGCAGGGTGTGTGGATGGGGCATAAATTACCTTTCCGAGTTTCGATAAAGCCTTGATGGTAAGCTGCGCTGCTAAATACCCGCTTGAAGTAATCAAAGCGGCTTCAGCTCCAAAGCGTGCCGCAGCTACTTTCTCCGCCTTGCTGTAAATACCCAACTGGATGTTGTTGGTGCGACTTGTTCCGTTATTTAAGCCAAATTTTTTAATTCCTTCAATATATAAGTCGATGAAATCCTGATTTTTTGGAATGCCCAGATAAGCCGTTCCGCCAAAGTATAAATAGGAGGTATTTCCAATGTTGATGGTGTTTGAAAAAGGTTGTTTTATCGATTTAAAGTCAAGCATCATATCAATTGTAGTTTCTGCCAAGCTCGTCATTTGCAGCACGGATAATGGACTTATCACCATTGTCATCATGGTAGAACTCCCAGAACATGATTCCATTTGCAATATCTTTGGCAAGTTTAGCTTTTTTTCGGGTGGTTATCGTTCCATTAAAATAAAATTGAATGCCATCAATCGAAGTATTATCTAAACTCACATCGGCACCAGCGGCTACAAAATCACGATAGGCCTTAGCTGAATTATTGGCATTTTTACCATAAGCAGGAATGCCTAAAACGGCTTTTTCCCTTGGCATACCACGTGTATTTAACCAATAATTTAAACTGGCAACAGCCATATTATAGGATGCATGTTGAATAGGCTCATTTTTATCCCAGCCAATTCCGTCATAAACCATAATATTAAAGAAATCCACAGCAGGGAAAACCTCAGATTTTAATCCGTCACGAATACTGCCGGCGTATACGCCAGGTGTTATGGCTCCGCTTAAAAATTTATGGTATTTATGTAGTGAATCTGAAAGTTCTTTCATTAGCAGCACATAATTGTCTGCCGACCCATCGCTGGTACTAGGATACTCCCAGTCCATATCTATGCCATCCAGGTTATTTGTTTTGGAAAAAGTGAGCACATTCTTTACAAACAAATTTCTGGTAGCTGCAGATGCAGCCATGGTTACAAAAATACTTTTTGTGCCAGAAATAGAAATGCCTGTTTTCACACCATTTGACTTTGCTTTTTGGATTACGGCTGTAAATCGGCCAGGTTGTGCTAATGCCGCTAAACTTCCGTCCGGATTGGGATTTAGAAAGGCATAAAAGAGGTGTGTAATCATTTTAAATTTCGAATCCGCAATACCAGCCGGATCCCGGTAACTTGGGAAATAACTTATAACCTTAAAGTTATTGTCTGGTACGTATGGAGCGCCAGGAAGAGGTGGCTCAAAAGGCGCTGTTATGGAATCATTCTTTTTGCAGGATGATACGATAAGCAGTACACAAATGCCAGTTAGCAGGTATATTTTTTTCATAGGTTAGGTGTTTTGATGTTGCGTATGCTTAAAAATGATCGTGTATATAGGTCATGATTCTCACCATTTCCGCACGCACCTCGGCAGTTGGTTTCACAAAGTTGTTGTTCATGAAAGAAAAAATATAGGTTTTTCCATTTTTGGTGAGTATATATCCGCTTTGGTTATGAACACCCCCGAGTGAACCCGTTTTACCAAAAACAAAAGGTTCATTGGTTTTGGGATAAGCACTCTTTAAAGTGCCGCTTTTACCTCCTGCAGGAAATAGATCAAAAAGCTTTTCGGGATTATTTACCAGCCTGTAAATAGAATCAAGAAGGTACACATTGTCTCGGGGTGTAAATAAATTTTGGCGGGATAGTCCAGATCCGTCAACCCATTTTACCTGATCAGGCAGAAAAGAAAGGTAATTTTTTGTAATGTATTCAATGGCTTTCGCGGTACTTAATGTATCGCCAATCTGGTTGGCACAAACCAATAAAAGGTGTTCTGCAATAAAATTATCGCTGGGTAACATCATGTACTTTAGAACCGAATCCCGCTTAGCGCCAGGCAAGGTTTTAGCATCCCTAGGTATTTTTTGCTTTACGATGCCAATGGGTTTGTGTAAGGTATCAGCCAGGATCTCAACGGTTAATTGCGTTGACGTTTTATAGGGGTTTTGTTGGTTATAACCAGGCTTTACCCCAACTGCAGGGTAGTGAAAGCGGTTGCTTAAGAAGTCTCTTCTTACCTGAAAGTTTCCTGTTTTCTGGGTAGAATCTTTTTCAAAACAAGGGGCAAAAACCTTTGGTTTAATATTGATCTTGTTGGGTGAGGCATAGGTAGAAGTAACCATGTTGTCCATGATGGGCATTTCGGTAATTTCCGGCTGGTAATAATAGTCGTAATCATCCCAGGCCCAGCCTTCGCCGAAGAAATTACCTGAATATCGACCGGGAGAAAAGAATAGCTTTTTATCTGATGCCAGGAGAAAATTGTATGCGGATTTGTCTTTTATTGCAAACTGTAAAAAAGCAGGGTCTCCGGTTCCCCAAAAAATCAACGAATCATTCTGTTCGGTATATTTTAAAGCCGGCATTAAATCGGGCAACATTTTCAGGCTTGCGAAAAAAGTATACAGTTTGGTGTTGGATGCAGGGGTAAAATACCGGTCTGCATCTTTCTGAAAAATCATTTTTTTATCCGTTGGATTATAAAGTGCGAAGCCAACCTGATATTGTTTTATCACCTGAGAATTTTTAAATTCTCTGGCTACTTTTTTAGAAATGATCTTATCGGTTGAGCATCCTGTTGACAAACAAAGCAATAGAATAAGGGCAATAAAAATAAAATTATAATTTTTTAAAGGAAACATGTGCTAAATTTAGGATACATAAAGATTAACTAATTTATTAAATTTAGTTTAATGTTAGCCAAATATAACCCTGGTGTAATAATCTGTTTACGTAAACTGACCATTTGCACGCTGCTTGTATTGCTCACATTTTCCGGGCATGGCCAGGAGTTCCTCTTTAATAGAAAAAGGCAAAAACAGTCAATTTCTTTTAAGTGCATTAAGAACCTGATGGTTATTCCGGTGTTTGTAAACGGAAACGGGCCGTACGATTTTGTGCTTGATACTGGCGTTGGCCCCATGATTATTACCGATCCATCTATTATCGATTCGTTGAATTTTGGTAAACTCCGTAAAATTAAAGTTCTTGGCCTTGGTATTGAAAGCGTGGATGCTTATGTTTCTCAAAGTCTTAATGTTAAAGTAGGCAGCGCCAGCATCAAATATATACCAGCGGCGGTGTTAAAAGAAGACTTGTTTAACCTGTCAGGACATTTAGGACTGAAAATTTATGGCTTGCTGGGATATAGCTTTTTTAACAGTTTTATTGTTGATATCAGATACAGTGAAAACAGGCTGATTATTTACGATCGGGACACCAAGATTAAATACCGGGGAAAAAAAATCCCGATCGAAATTGAGAACCAGAAGCCTTACATATTTGCTACAATAGATGTGCCTAATGGTAAAACGGTTGAAGCGAGGTTTTTGATAGATACCGGGGCCAGCCATGCTTTATCGCTCGAAATGCTGAATGGAACAGGATTTCCTCTGCCTGAGAAAAAAATCAAAGCTAATTTGGGAATGAGTTTAAGCGGGCTGATTAAAGGATATGTTGGCCGTGTAAAGAGATTCAATATTGGAGGATATGTTTTCAAAGACGTCGTTTCGGGATTTCCTGATTTTACGAGCATTGCAGATAAAATTGATCTATCTAAACGGAATGGCAATTTAGGCGCCGATTTACTCCGGAAATTTAACATTCAGTTTAATTATCAGGATGGCTTTATTTATGTTAAACCCAATGGATTCAGAAAAGTGCCGTTCGAACATGATATGGCGGGTATGGTGTTGTATCTCGACCAGAAGACATATAAAAGAGTATTGATTGGCGAAATAGACGAAAATAGCCCGGCAGAAAAGGCTGGTTTACGGCCTAATGATGAAATTATTGGCGTAAACTTTAAAAGCATGGATGCCTATTCTTTAAATGATCTTTCTGAAATGTTTAAATCTAAAGCGGACAGAGCCATCATTCTCGAAATTTCCAGGGATAATCAGACCTATTTTAAAGTAGTTAAACTCGAAAAAAGGATTTGATAAGCGTAATTTTACAGTTACAAATGGTTTGTCGTGTAACAAGGCTTTAACTTTAACCTCTTATTGCCAAGCAAACTAACTTTATATACACATGAATACAAATCTTAAGGTATTTGCCCTTGCAGGTATCGTAGCACTTGGCATAGCCGGAACCAGTCCGGTATATGCCCAGAAAAAATCCAAAACAACGAAAGGAAGCACTCCAACAACCCCAACGGCAGCTCCGGCGGCAGCACAAAAAAAAGAAGGCATTAAACCATTTGCTGAAGTAATTACTGCAAAGGCTAGAACAACAAACGGTTTATTTAAAACACATAAAGTTGATGATAAATGGTATTTTGAGATACCAGATTCAATGATTAACCGCGAAATGCTCGTAGTTACCCGTTTGGCAAAAGCGCCTGCAGGAGTAAAAGTGGGTAACCAGCAATATGGTGGGGAAGAATTAAACGAGCAGGTATGGAAATGGGAGCGTAGAGGTAAACAGGTTTACATTCGGGTACCTAGCTATTCAACCAAAGCTGATCAGAACAGTGATATGTACGAATCAGTACAAAATTCTAATCTTGCGCAGATTTTGGCAAGCTTTGAAATTAAAGCCTATAACAAAGACACTACAGGCGTTGTGATTGATGTTACCGATTTTTATAACGGTGATATTATGGCCATCGGTGCTACGGATCAAATTCGCAAAGCATACAAAGTTACGATGTACGATGGATCGCGCTCTTATATTGACACGATAAAAACTTTTCCTATTAATGTGGAAGTAAAAACAGCTAAAACTTACCGTGCTGCGGAATCTCCTACTGATAGCAGTAATGGAGCTGTTACTTTCGAGTTTAATACATCGATGTTATTATTGCCAAAAACGCCTGTGAAAGCCAGGATAATGGATAGCAGGGTTGGCTATTTTGGTCAATCTCAAATCGATTATGGAAGCAATGCACAGAAAGCAGAACGTACAGCTTATATTCACCGCTGGAATTTAGTTCCCAAAGATACAAATGCCTATAAGCGGGGCGAATTAGTAGAGCCGGTAAAACCTATTATCATTTATATCGATCCTGCAACGCCAAAAAAATGGGTGCCGTTTTTAATTCAGGGAATTAACGATTGGCAGGTAGCATTCGAAGCTGCCGGTTTCAAAAATGCGATTATCGGTAAAGAAGCGCCGACGCCGCAACAGGATCCTCAGTTTAGTGTTGAAGACTCGAGGTACTCTGTAGTTCGTTATTTTGCCTCAGATATTGCAAATGCTTACGGTCCCCACATTAGCGATCCACGGACCGGACAGATTTTAGAAACGCATATTGGTTGGTACCACAACGTAATGAACCTGTTGCGTAACTGGTATTTCGTACAAACAGCAGCCATTAATCCTGACGTGCGTAAAGCACAATTTACCGATGCACAGATGGGCGAGCTGATCCGTTTTGTATCATCACACGAAATTGGCCATACTTTAGGCTTGCCACATAATTTTGGCTCAAGTTATGCTTATCCTGTTGATTCCTTACGTTCAAAAACATTTACCGATAAGCATGGTACCGCGCCATCAATCATGGATTATGCACGTTTTAACTACATCGCTCAGCCTGGTGATGGTGTAACCAAACTTCACCCTCAAATAGGGGAATACGATAAATGGTCTATAAAATGGGGTTATTCCTGGATTCCCGGCAACAAAACCGCGGAGCAGGAAAAGGAAGTTTTAGACCAGTGGACGTTGAAAAATGCAGGTAATCCTTTATATTTTTACGGCCGCCAGGGCACCTCATTAGATCCTCGTTTGCAAAGCGAGGATTTGGGCGACAACGCGATGAAAGCCAGCACTTATGGCATTGCTAATTTAAAACGCATTCTTCCAAATGTAGAAAAGTGGACCTATCAAAAAGGAAAAGATTACAGCGATTTAAAAGAAATATATACCGAAATTGTTGGCCAGTTTAACCGTTACATGGGGCATGTAGCAACCAATGTTGGTGGTTTAAGCGAAAACTTTAAAACTTACGACCAAAAAGGGCCGGTTTATGCCTACTTACCTAAGTCAAAACAAAAAGAAGCGGTTGCTTTTTTTAACCAGCAATTATTTAATACACCGCTTTGGTTAATCAGCAATGATCAGTTAAGTAAATTTGATAATGGTGTATTGTTAAACCGCATTAAAGGCGTTCAAACAAATACTTTAGGTAATTTACTATCAGCATCCCGTATTGCCCGCTTGTTAGATAATGAGACTAAAAATAGCAAAGCTAAAGCATATACCTTGCCTGAATTATTTACAGATCTAAGGTCATCCGTTTTTGTAGCTGGAAGAGCAGATGCATTTAAACGTAATTTACAACGTGCCTACGTAGACCGTTTGCAGGATCTGATGACTAAAGAGAATGAACTTCCGGTTGGCTTCCCTGTAGATTATGCTGCAAGTTATGGTTTAACGCCAATCAACGTTGGCTTATCTGATATCAGGCCATTGGTTCGTGCGGAGTTGAAAACCCTATTGGCCACCACAAAGGCCAGGGCTGCTGCCGGTGATGCCATTACCAAAGCACATTATGAAGATTTAAATATCAGAATTAAAGATATTTTAGATCCGAAGAAATAAATAAGTGCATGGTTGAATGTAGCCATGCATTCAATGATTATTTTGCGTTGGCTAAACCTCGCAGGTTTCAAAACCCTGCGAGGTTTTTTAATGACAAGTTTTTAATTTTATCCTAAACCAAGGTTATGTTTAAAAAGATATTTTTTTCTGTTGCATTATTTACTTTAAGTTTCTCATCCTTTGGCCAAAATGCCGATTCCATTACCGTTGTTAAAACCAAATGGCATAAAAGCAGAATCGCCCGGCAGGTGGTTTTATTCAGGCATCACTTTGATCATAAAAATCTTTTTGCCGCAAACCAGAATATTTCATTTTTAGAAATTAAAAATACGGGTCGTAGGGCCGTTTTTGCTATCGGGGCAGAAGAAAGAGAGTTGCTTACCACTAGCAATTTTGGGTTAAGAGATAAGGCAATAGCAGCTATAAACGGCAATTTTTTCGATGTAAAAAACGGAGGTGCTGTAGATTTTGTACGCGTTAACGGAAAAACCATCAACACAAACCACTTAGATAAGAATGGTAATAGGGCCAGGCATCAGGAAGCAGCAGTTGTAATTGAAAATGGAAAAATTTCGATTAAAAAGTGGGATAGGACAACAGATTGGGAAACAAAGCTGACCGCCAATGATATGATGTTGAACGGACCTTTACTGACTTTAAACGATATTGATGAAACCTTGGATACGACCAGTTTCAGTCGTTTGCGTCATCCGCGTAGCTGCCTTGGGATAAAGCCAAACGGGCGGGTGATTTTGTTGACCGTTGATGGAAGAAATGATAATGCTGCGGGCATGAATTTGTTCGAGCTCACCAAACTGATGCGTTGGTTAGGCTGTACAAGTGCCCTGAATTTTGATGGGGGTGGTTCAACTACCTTGTGGGTTAATGGAATGCCTGATCATGGAGTGATTAACTATCCAACCGATAATAAAAAATGGGATCACGAAGGGCAACGTAAGGTTGCCAATGTCATCCTGGTGAAAAAACAAGGCAATAGATAACGTTGCCCTTCTGATAATGCTGTTCGCCTCTGGTTAAAAAAACCTATTTTAGCTCAATATTTTCGTAAACATGTTTAAAAATACCATATACCTTATCTTTTTTGTGCTGATGCTTTCTGCCTGTAATTATGGCGCTAAAACCAGCAATCCAACCTTAAGGGATTTTACTTTCGAACCTGTAAAGGGCATTCGTTATGTTGAAGTGAAGCGGCGTTTTAAAGATGGATATTCTTTCAATCGGGAAGGTTTTATGCAAAAGCCATCATGGATTATCGAAGTGGTAAAAGAAGATACCATGGCGGCCTGGAGCCCGCAGAAAAATAGGATGCAGAATTTTTACCTGCAATACGACCATGCCAATGTATATAATTTTGCAGCTGAATTTTTTAAAGTAAAACACATCAGTAAAGACAGTTTGGTTTTTCAAAGAATCCAGGTTGATGGAAAGGTAATTGCCACAGATGTCCGTTCGGATGTAAACATGACTTTTTATGCGCAGGATTATATCAAAAATAAATTAAAAGCGAAAGCCGAAGACCTGCAAAAACCAAGCAAAGCCGACACTGCTTTTATCGAGAAACGTTCGGCCGAAGTTAATGCCAGTAGTGACAGGGCTTTTGCCGCTACAAATCCGGTTCAGTTTATCCCTAAAAGCAAAATTGCAAAGGTTGAAAAAATCAGTACGGTAGACCGGACGAATAACAGAACCGAGGCTTACGATTACATGTTTCCACAATATATTATCAGGATAGACCGGGCTTATAAAGATTTTGCTTACCAGGTTTCGGCTATAGTTGATTTTCAGGGAGGCATACATGTAAAAACGGTTTATAACGTGCTTCCTGAAAATGCTGAAGCTAAAAAAAAGGTAGCGCAGGGAATAGCTGATATCTATGTCAGAAACCTTTTTAATATTGCTCCGGGAACAACATTGGAGATTCCGCATAATAGCGAAATTACTTTGACCATGATTGGGAAAGCGAAATAAAAGGCCTTAGTAATCTGTTGTTTACAAAAAATTAATGTTAAAAAATGTTAAGATTTTATTTTGATTTTAAAAATTAAAACTTACCTTGCATACTTAATTTTAATATTTAATACAATGCAAGAAGGCACAGTAAAATTCTTCAATGTAACTAAAGGTTTTGGCTTTATCATCCCTGCGAATGGCGATAGCGAAATTTTTGTTCATTCAACAGGTCTTATCGACGAAATCCGTGAAAACGACAAAGTACAATACGAAGTTGCCAACGGTAAAAAAGGCTTAAATGCCGTTAATGTGAAAGTAATTTAATTTATTTATCATATTTACACATGAGGCTGCTTTCTTGCGATGGCGGCCTTTTTTATTTCATTTTTACGCGGATTCATATTGTACCCGATTAACCATTACTTTATTGTTCCTGGCCTGGGTAATTCAGGCCCCGATCATTGGCAGACGCATTTTGAAAAATCCGGAGATCATTTTATCCGGATCAATCAACTCGATTGGGATAAACCGGACAATAGAGACTGGATTGAAACGATTGATAGGGCCCTTTTTGGCTATGATCTAGCCGATGTAATTTTAATTGGGCATAGTTTAGGTTGCGCGGCAATTGCAAATTGGGCAAAAGAATATAGAAAGAAGATAAAAGGTGCCTTATTGGTTGCGCCCAGCGATTTGGAAGCGCCGCGTTATACTTTTGATACAGTCGGTTTTGATCATGTACCTTTAGCTAAAATCAATTTTAAAAGTATTGTTGTAGCCAGTTCAAATGATGAGTGGGTAACATTAGAAAGAGCTGGGTTTTTTGCCGAAAATTGGGGCAGTGAATTTATCAATATTGGTAATGCCGGACATATTAATGCTGCCTCTGGATTTGGAGAATGGCCAACGGGATTGGAGATTTTGAAAACTTTGGGTTAAAATTTAAATTGATGAGTTACCTCATATTCCGCGAAAGGTGCAGATGAACATAAGCCTGCGTAAATCATTCTGATCTGCGGGAACTCTGTAAAGCTATCTTACTTCCGGGCAACTTTTTTCCTTAAAAACTGATCAAGGAATACCAGTCCTATCACCAGATCAAAAAATAGAAAGCTATACAGTACAGTTGGCGTAATATATTGATCTACCCTAAAGTTTAAATTAGTGTTAAATCTAAATTTAGGCATACTTAGCGTAGAGTTGTAAATTACATAACCCAATAGGGATAGTAATGATAGGATGAAAAAGCCGCCAATACCGTAAATTATCTTTTTATCCACCTTGGTTTTCATGGCCACGGGTGCCGGCACCAGGGCAATACTTTCCATCACGTTCTTGGTAAAAGACATGGAAGGCTCATCAAGATCGAGCGCATTGAAAATCGAATTAAGTTTTAGCAGCTCCTCATACTTCGCCTTAATCCCGGCATTGGATTCAATTTTCTCTTCAATAGCTTTTATCGAAGATTCGTTGAGCTTCCCATCAATATAATCCCAAAGCTGTTGTTCTATCGTATTCATAGTAACTCCTTTACTTCATCCTTTAACAAATATTGTAATTTTTCTTTAAGTCGCTGCCTGGCCCTATGCAATTTTACCTTTATGGTATTAGGTTCCATGTGTAACGTTTCGCTAATTTCTTCCAAACTCTGTTCCCCCTTATAAAATAGGGTAATAATGGCCGCATCATCCGGTAAGAGCTGTGTAATGGCCATATTTAAAAAAGCATGGCTGTCTTGCTTCTCGTACCCATTTGCACTAAAGGCAGAGGTCTGATTTTCGAGTTGCAAAACGGCGCTTTCATCATCTATTGAAGTGGTATCTAACCGGTTTTTCCTTAAGAAAGTCATGGCCGTGGTGTAAGTAATGGTATACAGCCAGGTGCTAAATTTAGCCGTTTGTTTAAAAGTACACAAAGCTTTATATGCTTTTACAAAGCAATCCTGTGCAACCTCTTCAGCATCTTCCCTGTTTTTTAAAAACCTTAAAGCAAGCGTAAACACAAACCGCTGATGGCGTTTCACCAATAAAGCATATTGATCGGTTTCACCGTTCAATACTTTTTGGATCAGCGCTAAATCTGTAGTGTTTTGCTCCATGTTTAGTAGTGAGACTACACAAAGGATGATCAGGTTACACGTGAAACATGATTAAAGAGATTTATATCTTTGGGTTGAGACAAATAATCAAAATAGACTTTTTTAATGGAAACGAAAGGGCAGTATTTTATTGGGGATTGCAGCCCTGCTGTTTGCTGTAGCGCTCATTCTTCGGGGCTGCCGCTGCCATCAGGTTTACGAACAGCGTTTGCGCCTCTGAAAGCTCAAAAATGAAATACTGTCTTCGCCAATTAGCCCTGGGTGCAGCGGTACCCTGCAGGGCGGAGGTACGATGCCCGAAGCGTACAAGCGTAACACAGGAATTCCGTTATTTTCTTGCACAAGCATTGTGCTCCAAAAAAAACAAACTAAATCGCCGGTTTTACTTGGAAACGAAAGGATGGTTTTTCATTGGGGGTAGCAGTTCTGCTGTTTGCTGTAGCCCTCATTCTTCGGGGCTGCCGCAGCCATCACGTTTAGGAACAGCGTTTGCGCCTCTGAAAGCTCAAAAATGAAATACTGTCTTCGCCAATTAGCCCTGGGTGTAGCGGTACCCTGCAGGGCGGAGGTACGATGCCCGAAGCGTATAAGCGTAACACAGGAACTCCTTTATTTTCTTGCACAAGCATTGCGCTCCAAAAAAAATAAACTAAATCGCCGGTTTTACTTGGAAACGAAAGGATGGTTTTTCATTGGGGGTAGCAGTCCTGCTGTTTGCTGTAGCCCTCATTCTTCGGGGCTGCCGCTGCCATCAGGTTTAGGAACATAGTTTGTGCAGTGTGCAAAACTCCGAATGAAATAGTGTTTTGACTAGATAATCATAATAAACCTGGGGCACCATATTAGTATTAATGCGAGGCGAAAAATTTTAACCCGGCAATGGATCCAATAAGGGTGCAGATAAAAAATATCCGCCAAAAGGTTGCGGGTTCATTGAAGTATAAAATCCCGATGATGACCGTTCCTACAGCACCAATACCGGTCCAAACGGCATAGGCTGTTCCCATGGGTAGCGTTTGGCTTGCTTTATTGAGCAATAAAAAACTTAAGGTTATACAGACAAAAAAAGCTGCGCTCCATTTTATACTGGAAAAATTGTTCGATAATTTAAGGCAGGTAGTAAAGCCAACTTCAAAAAGGCCGGCGACAATGAGAATTATCCAGTTCATGATAAATGTGTTTCTGCAAATTTAAGTCGCGTTGAGCAGACAACATTTTACAAATGTTAAAAAATCATTGATGTGTTGCCCTTATTCGGCTCAATGTCACCTGCGTTACACCCAGATAGGAAGCAATATGTTTTAAGGCCACTCTTTTAATCAGTTCTGGAGATTGTGCCGCAAATTCATGGTAACGTACTGCAGCACCTTTAAAAGCCCGGTCTATGAGTCTCCTTTCCGTAGCAATGAGTTCCTGTTCGGCAATTTTTCGGCCCCAATTAGCTATCTCGATGTTTTGCCTGTAGAGCATAAAGAGATCGGCAAGTTTAATCCTGATTAATGTGCTATTGGTTAAAAGTTCAATATTCTCATAACCGGGACCATTGTTGATATAACTGTTGAACGAAAAAAGAACCGAACCACTTTCGCCAAACCAAAAGGTAATCTGTTGGTTTTCGCCATCACTATAGGCCCTGGCAATGCCGCTTTGAAGTATATAAAAATATGGTTCTACTTTATCAGCATAAATAATTGTGGTACCTTTAGGATATTGGACGCAGGCCATGTGCTGGCTGAGCTCAAGCCACGAATCATTACTTAAAGCGCTAAAAAGTGGTATATCTCTGAGTTGTTCAATCAAAATAAGAAGATTTATTACAAAAATAGAAATGTTTCTAAGTTTGCGGCCTTAGGTTTGGTGATGATAAGATCTGCTTAATGATTATTTTTTAACCTATAGTGTAACCTGATTAAAAATCATGTAGTCATAATACACAGAACACGGTTCGGTTTAAATAATATCCTATTAACACATTAAAAATTATCATTATGAGCGGTATATTAGTTCCCATCTCACTTTTTTTAGGCGGATTTGCCATGGTATTTGGAATCCGTTATTTATCAAACAAGGAGAAAATGGCCATGATTGAGCGTGGAATCAATCCTGGGGTTGGTAAATCGGCACCCAAACCTTATTTGAGTTTAAAATTCGGTTTGTTGCTTGTAGGCTTAGGTATTGGCCTGCTCGTGGCCCTTACACTAGTGAGAAATATGTTTAGCGGCGAGATGACAGACGCGGAAACCTCGCAGGCTGTAGCGGTTTATTTTGGCTGCCTGGGTGTTTTTGGCGGCTTAGGTTTGATTATTTCTTTCATGGTGGAGAAGAAAGCGATTGAAAAAGATAAATTCTAGTCAATTTTAAGCGTGAAAATAAAAAATATCAGGGTACTGTGTGGCCTTTTATCCATACTAACCTCCTGCATGTTCTGGCCTGTAGCGACAAATGCCCAAAAGCTGAATGGTCAGATTGATAGTCTGATCAAGACGGTAATAACCGATCAGCAGGGACCCGGAGGTGTATTTATGGTTGCTCAGAAAGGAAAAGTTCTTTATCAAAAAGCTTTTGGCAAAGCCAATATTGAACTTGGGGTAGACCTGGCTCCTGAAAATGTTTTCCAATTGGGCTCTATGACCAAACAGTTTACGGCGATATCAGTGCTGCTTTTGGAGCAACAGGGTAAATTAAAGGTAAGCGATTCCATTTCAAAATACATACCTGATTATCCAGCTGGAAATAAAATTACGATACACCATTTACTTACCCATACTTCGGGAATTAAAGATTTTACCAAAATGAAATCGCTTGCCAGTATTGCCCAAAGGGAAATGACACCTAAAATGATGGTCGATTTTTTTAAGGATGAACCTGTTGACTTTGCTCCCGGCGATCGTTTTGAGTACAATAATTCGGGCTATGTGTTGCTAGGCTACCTAATTGAACTCATTTCCGGTGAACAATATGCAGATTTTATTCAGCATCACATTTTTGATCAGCTCGGTATGAGCCATTCTTATTACGCCAGCGATAGGCAAATCATCAAAAACCGTGCTTATGGATACCAGAAGAAAGAAAATGCTTATGTAAACAAAACGGTGATTAATTTTAGCGTACCCTTCGCATCGGGGGCTTTAATGTCTACCCTGGCCGATCTGTTGAAATGGCAAAATGCACTGAGCCAAAATAAACTGTTAAATACAGCAGAAACAAATAAGGCCTTTTCACCCTATAAATTAAATAACGGTACATTATTTAATTATGGTTATGGCTGGCACCTAAAGGAGTTGGAAGGTTTGCCGGTAGCCGCACATGGCGGAAGTATATTTGGGTTCAAAAGCATGGGTGTTTATGTGCCTGGTGAAGATATTTATGTGGTTGGGCTTACCAACTGTGATTGTAATTCGCCAACCTTACTTACCGAAAATATAGCGCGCCTGGCGATCATGCATTTAATTAAAAAGTAACTAAATCCATATCAAAGGGAACAACTGCCGGCAGTTTAGCTGCTTTCCTATTGCGGTTTATTAATAATCGCTACGGTTAGCCTGCTGATGCAGTTCATTTTACCACGTTCATCGTAAATTTTTATTTCCCAAACGTGGGTTTTGGCTCCTATATGCAGGGGTTTGCAAATACCTTTAACCAAACCGCTTTTTACCGGCCGTAAATGGTTGGCATTTACTTCTAAGCCAACAGCAACGTATTTATCAGGGTTAATGCACATATAAGACGCAATACTGCCCAGCGTTTCTGCCAAAACCACTGAGGCACCACCATGTAAAATGCCGGCAGGCTGGTGTGTACGTTCATCAACGGGCATAGTTCCGGTAATAAAGTTTTCGCCGATTTCGGTAAAGCGGATATCGAGCAGTCCGCCTAAATGATTTTTAGGACGGCTGTTCAGCTCATCAACTGTAAAGTTTTTAAACCACATGGTAACATTCTTTTAAAATAGAAATATGGTGGATAATGTGGCCACCGGCAATAAACAAAATCGATTTTACATTAATTTCCCTGCCTGAGGCAATACCTTTTCTGTCCAGTTCTTCTTCGTTCAAAGATTTAAAAAGATATAAGTTAGCTTTACGCAGTGTGATAAATTCTTCGATCAGGTCTTCCAGATCACGTTGGGCAAAGCGGGCATTCAGCACATAGTCATCTTCTTCGAAACCTGGTAAAGGCTGCTGTTCTTTCCGCGCAAAACAGGTAATGCGGTAAGCAAAAACGCGCTCAGTATCGATAATATGGCCTAACATTTCTTTGAGCGTCCACTTACCTTCGGCGTAAGCATAATCAGCTTTATCGGCGTTTGCTCTAAACAAAGCCGGAAGACTTTTGGTCTGATCGCTTAAAATCTCGAAAATATCACCATTAACTTTACTGATGTAGGTTTCGCCCCAAGCAGGGTATTCATTAGGCTGTGGTCGGTTCATATCTTAAGCTGCTTTTTAATATTATTCTAAAAGTTGTGCCTTTGCCCAGTTCAGATTCTTTTACAAAAATTTCGCCACTGTGGTAATTTTCCACGATCCGTTTGGTGAGCGATAAACCCAGACCCCAGCCACGTTTTCGGGTGGTATAACCAGGTTGAAAAACCGCATCGAACTTAGACCTTGGTATACCTTTTCCGGTATCGCTTACATCGATAAAAACCTGTTCTTTGGCTAAATTTTCTACAATGTTGATGGAAATTGAACCTTCATTTTCAATGGCGTTCGCTGCGTTTTTAAGCAGGTTCTCAATTACCCAATCAAACAATGGAACGTTTAACATTGCACGTACCTGTTCATCACCGGTAATGCTAAATTTAACCTTATCTGATGTGCGTACTTTAAAATAACGGATAAAATCGCTCACTACAATATAAACCGTATGATCTTCAAGTATAGGTTTAGAACCAATTTTGGAGAAACGGTCGGTAATAATTTCCAATCGCTTAATGTCGTTTTCCATTTCGGCAATCAGCGGATCATCTTCGGCATCAAATTTAGATTTCATCAGTTCTGTCCAGGCCATAAGCGATGATATCGGTGTACCTAATTGGTGTGCTGTTTCTTTAGCTAAACCTACCCAAACATGGTCTTGCTCATCTCTCCTGGCCGAGCTAAATGCTGCATAGGCCGTTAACAAAAAAAGGAAAATAACACCCATTTGGATGTATGGGAAATACCTTAACTGCGTTAAAATGAAAGAATCGCGATAGTAAGCTTTAAATTTTTTGCCCAAAAAATTCATTTCGTCTGGCTGATGCTGTGCTTTCATTTGCCTTAACTGCCGTACAAAATATAAACTATCGTAAGTGAGTTTAGTATCTGCAACAGGATAATTGGTTTTAGTGCTGTCTAAACCAAAAAAAGAAGTAATCGTTTCTGACGAATCTACCAGGATTACCGGCGTTTTCGTATTCTTTCTTACGGTTTCTACCACATCGCGGTAATCATCGTTATCATAAAGAAACATGGCCCGCTCCTGGATTTTCACCCAAAGATGAAACTGGTTTGCCTCCTCGCGTTCCATTTTTTTTACAAAAGAATCGGTGTAAAATACTGAAGCAATGCCAATTAGGATGGCAAAAATGAGAAGGAAAAACTTCCAGCGGCGTTTCTTTTGATAAGGATTCATGCTTTAGCTAGCCAAATTACAATAACAAAACGAAAAAAACATCAAACCATTATGCTTTTTCAAAACCTTTCATCAATCACCTCGAACGCCTGGTAGCTTAACCACAGATGAAAACTCGATAAAATGGATGAAAAACATATCTTTGTATCGTCTTGCGTTTTGCGTATGGAGATAGGCGTTTTATGCGCTTTACGCCTCGCGCCAACCGCTCAACAATTCAATCATGGATAAAAAAGTTAGAGTAAGATTTGCCCCAAGCCCAACCGGAGGTTTGCATTTAGGTGGTGTGCGCACTGCCCTTTTCAATTATTTGTTTGCAAAAAAAAATAATGGAACTTTTGTACTTAGAGTAGAAGATACGGATCAAAACCGCTTTGTAGAGGGCGCAGAACAATATATTGTGAACTGTTTAGATTGGTGCGGCATTACACCAGACGAAAGCCCAGATCATCCAGGGGTTTATGGACCGTACCGCCAAAGCGAACGCAAAGCCAGCTACCGCAAATTTGCAGAACAGTTGATCAGTGATGGTTATGCCTACTACGCTTTTGATACGCCTGAAGATTTGGATGCCAAACGCAAAGAGATTCCAAATTTCCAGTATGGGCAGGCCACACGCATGCAAATGCGTAATTCTTTAACCCTTACTGTTAGTGAGGTTGAAGAACTATTGGCAGCTAAAACACCGCATGTTATCCGCATTAAGGTGCCAGGTGATGAAATAGTACATTTTAATGATTTGATCCGCGGTGACGTAAGTTTCGAAACGGCTTTGGTTGATGATAAAGTTTTGTTAAAAGCTGATGGAATGCCAACCTATCACCTGGCCGTTGTGGTTGATGATAAGGCAATGGAAATCAGTCATGCTTTTAGGGGAGAAGAATGGTTACCTTCTGCACCGGTACATATCCTACTTTGGAAATATTTAGGTTGGGAAACCGATATGCCGGAATGGGCACACTTGCCTTTGATCTTAAAGCCAGATGGACATGGAAAATTAAGCAAACGCGATGGGGACCGGTTGGGTTTCCCGGTTTATGCCATGAACTGGACCGATCCTAAAACCGGTGATGTAACCAGGGGATTTAAAGAAATGGGTTTTATGCCCGAAGCTTTCATTAATATGCTGGCCCTTTTAGGCTGGAATGATGGTACGGATCAGGAACTATTTTCGTTAAAAGAACTGGAAGAAAAATTCTCGATAGAAAGAATTAGTAAAGCAGGCGCTAAATTCGATTTTGAAAAAGCCAAATGGTATAACCATGAGTGGATTAAAGCGGAGAACGCTGAACGCTTAGCACCAAGCGTAAAAACGGAACTCCAAAAGGCAGGTATCGAAATTAAAGATGATGCTTTTTTACATACTATTATCAACCTGATTAAAGATCGCTGTACTTTATTGCCTGATTTTTTAGCGCAGAGCGGTTACTTTTTTGTTTCACCTGCAGAATATGATGTGAATTCAGTTAAACCTAAATGGACAGCTGAAAAGGCCGAGTTCTTTAATAGTTTCGCTGCCGGTTTAACTTTAACCGATGCCGGCTCTGCAGAAGCAGCCTTTAAAGCCCTTGCTGAAGAAAAAGGCTTTAAACCGGGAGAATTGATGCTTCCATTCCGTATTATGTTGGTTGGTGGTAAATTTGGTCCGGGCGTTTTTGATATTGCAGTATTGTTGGGCGTTTACGAAACTCAGGCAAGAATAGCTAAAGCGATAGCTGTTTTTAACGCATAATATTATTAGTATATCCAGAGAAGTCGAGTTTTTTGAAACTTGACTTCTTTTTTATATTCTACAGCAACCTGGCGATGTCTATAAGATAAAACCATTTACTTTGTTCCAATCTAGAAAGCGGACTTCTGTTATCGCCACAACCCCAAAGAATAATCAAAAAAATAATTTATACTTTAGCATAACAATTCGCCCACAATTAAGGTTTATTCAGAAAACTAAAAGATAGACTATGCAATGGTTTGGTAAAGGCAGTAATAATGTAGAAGACGGCAGGAGTGGCGGTGGAGGAAAAACCATCCTCGGCGGTGGTGTAGGTATCATAATTGTGGTGCTAGGCCTGATTTTTGGTAAAGATCTAACCGGCTTGGTGGGCCAGATTCCCGCTACCACAGGTACTGAAGAAGTTAAGCAGGGTGTGCCTGCAAACGATCCACAGGCACAGTTTGTAGCAGGTGTGTTAGAATCAACAGAGCAGGTATGGGATAAAGAATTTCAGGCAATGGGCAGGCAATATGAATATCCTAAGCTTAGGTTGTTTAGAGATGCAGTGCAAACAGCCTGCGGAAATGCCAGTGCTAATGTTGGACCATTTTATTGCCCGGGCGACCATAAAGTGTATATTGATTTATCATTTTACGATGATTTAAAGAACCGTTTTGGCGCTGCCGGAGATTTTGCACAAGCTTATGTAATTGCGCATGAGGTTGGCCATCATGTTCAGAATTTATTGGGGATTTCGGAGAAACTAGACCAGGCGCGTGGCCAGGTTAGCGAAAAGGAGTATAACCGCTTATCGGTAAAATTAGAATTGCAGGCCGATTTTTTCGCCGGACTTTGGGCACATCATGCTCAAAACCTTAAAGATTTTAAATTGGAAGAGGGCGATATAGAGGAAGCATTAACGGCCGCCAATGCCATTGGCGATGATAAGTTGCAAAAACAGGCTACCGGCGAAGTGAAGCCTGATTCTTTTACGCACGGTACCTCTGCCCAGCGGATGTATTGGTTTAAAAAGGGTTTCGAAACAGGAGATATAAAACAGGGGGATACCTTTAATTCAAATAATTTATAAAAATTAAAACTTTTTTAAAAACTGGCTGTTTGTTTACAGTTATAGAGACTTTATCTTTAAACCAAACATAATTATCCCGGCTTCTTATTTTTTTTAATCAAGATGATCCTTATAGTTGATGACAGGCCAGAAAACCTGATCTCCTTACAGAAAGTACTACAGGCACACAATTTTGAGGTTGATACCGCATCATCTGGTGAGGAGGCGCTTAAAAAAGTTTTAAAGAACAACTATGTCCTGATTATTTTAGATGTGCAAATGCCAGATATGGACGGCTTCGAGGTAGCTGAAGCTATTTCGGGTTTTAGCAAGGCAAAAGATACGGCCATCATATTTCTCTCGGCCGTAAATACAGAGTTGAAATTCATTACAAAGGGATATCTTAGCGGCGGATTGGATTATATTACCAAGCCGGTTGATATTAATGTGCTGCTCCTGAAAATAAAAACGTTTTACCGTATTTACGAACAGAATAGAAAGCTTAATGAGGTGCAGGAAAAGCTGCTTGAAGAAATTGAATTCAGAAAGCAGGCCGAACATAAAAAAGACGAATTCATTAGTATTGCCAGCCACGAACTAAAAACACCTTTAACCAGTGTAAAGGGCTATATCCAGCTACTGCAGAGGAGCCTTAAGAGGGATGATAAAGCTGTTGCGCAAAACCATCTCGAAAAAGCCAGTATCCAGCTCGAAAAGTTGAACGAATTAATTGTCGATCTGCTCGATATCTCGAAAATCGAAAGTGGAAAGATGAAGTTTAATATGAAACCTTTTTGTGCAGATAATATGGTAAATAATGCCATTGAGATGTTGCAGCAATCTAATCCCGACTTTAAAATCAGCAAACTGGGCAGAACTGATGAAATGATTTTCGGTGATGAAATGCGGCTGGAACAGGTTGTGATCAATTTTATTACCAATGCGATTAAATATGCTCCCGGAACCGACCAGGTTAATGTAACCGTGAATATCAAAGATGAGAAACTTTACGTGGCTGTAAAAGATTTTGGGATCGGTATTTCAAAAGAACAGCAACAAAAGATTTTTGATAAATTTTATCGGGTAGAAGAAAACAGCAACAGGTTTAACGGGCTGGGGATTGGCTTATACATCTGTTCAGAAATCATAAACCGCCATGGCGGCACTATAGGTGTAAACAGTGTGCCGGATGAAGGTTCTGAATTTTATTTCATCATTCCGACTACAGAAGAAGAAATCCTCAAAAATCAAATCTAAATATCCTTAATCCATATTAATGAAAACAACTCTTAAAAGTAATTTGCGTTTAGGTCTCGGCTTATCGCTCATTATTCTATTTATCAGTTCTCTGGCCTCTTACATAAGCATTGGCAACCTGATTAAAAGCACTGAACTGGTTAAACGCAGTGATGAGGTAATTCTGAATGCTGAAAGTATTATATCGTATTTAAAAGATGCCGAAACTGGCCAGCGGGGCTTTTTATTAACAGGAAATAAGGTTTTTTTAACGCCATATTATGGCGCAAGTGATTCGGCTGCATCATTATTAAAAAAAGTTGAATTTATCACCAGAGATAATCGAGTTCAGCAAAAGAACATAGCCGCACTAAAAAACATCCTTTTCAAGCGAATGGGGATCATTAAATCCACTATAGAAATTAAAACTTTAGGCGGTGCTATTGATCCAACAGTTTTGTTTCAGGGCAAATTTTATATGGATGATGCCAGGGCCATTGTAAGCAAAATGGTTGCCGAAGAGAAAAGATTACTGGAACAAAGAACCAACGAACTGAATAAACTTACCTCATATACGCCCATCCTAATTTTAATTGCGGCGCTTCTTGCCATTTTGATCACCTTGTTTTTCTACCGGAGGGTATCAATTGACTTTGATGAACGTGTTAAACTTCAGCAGGAAATTGAAGATAAAAAATACGAGATGGAGAAACGCATAACCGCCATTAAGGAAATTGCGGTTCAGATTTCTAACGGTAATTATGGCGTAAAGCTTGATAGTCAAAGCCAGGATGATATTGGCGAACTTTCCGAATCGTTGAATACCATGTCATTGTCGTTAAAAAAATCTTTTGATGCCCTGGAAGAAAATGAGTGGTTGCAAACGGGGGTAGCTAACTTAAACGTGAAAATGGTTGGCGAAAAAGACGTTTTTCATCTGGCAGAAGACATTGTTGAATTTTTAGCCACTTATACCAATAGCCAGATCGGTGCCATCTATTTATTTAAAGATGACGGATACCTGCATTTAAAGGGACAATATGCGCTACAGGGACAAAACTTAGCTAAAACCTTAGAGCTTGGCCAGGGTTTAATTGGCCAGGTGGTAAAATCTGGTAAGCCCATATTTTTGAATGAGGTTCCGCAAAACGAATTAACTATTACTCATGCAACAGGGAAAATCAAACCTGCGCAGTTGATCGTATTGCCTATCATTAGAAACGAAATTTCCATAGGTGGATTAGAACTCGGTACCATTGGTCAATACAGTAAGTTGCAGCTGCACTTCCTGAATTCGATTTTATCGGATATAGGTACCGCTTTACTGGGTGCCCAAAACAGGTTTAAATTACAACAATTATTGGAAGAAACGCAGGCACAATCAGAAGAGTTGCAGGTGCAGCACAACGAGCTGGAAGGTTTAAATGCAGAACTCGAAGCGCAGGCACAGAAACTTCAGGCCAGCGAGGAAGAATTGCGTGTACAGCAGGAAGAACTTTTGCAGAGTAATCAGGAACTTGAGGAACGAAGTAGTCTACTAGAGGAAAAAAACGAACTGATTGAAGAACGGAATATTGAGATCCAGCAAAAAGCAGAAGCTTTAGAGCTAAGTACAAGGTATAAATCAGAGTTCCTGGCCAACATGTCTCACGAGTTAAGAACACCGCTCAACTCAATATTGTTGTTATCAAGACTAATGTCCGAAAATGAGGCTATGGATCCTGAACATCAGGAATATGCATCGGTTATTCAAAGCTCTGGTCAAGGGCTGTTAAGTTTAATAGACGAAATTTTAGACCTTTCTAAAATTGAGGCAGGCAAAATGGAACTCGATCGTACCAATGTTAAGGTTGATGATATCGTTTCCGGTATGCGTTCATTGTTTAATCCCGTGGCCAGGGATAAAAACCTGAACTTCATTATTGAAAAATCGGCCGAGGTTCCTGAATTTTTCCATACCGATAGAATGCGCTTAGAGCAGATCATTAAAAACCTGCTTTCAAATGCCATCAAATTCACTACAGCAGGTTCGGTAACTTTAAATATTAATACGAATGAAAAATTAGGCGCACTGGTATTTAAAGTTACTGATACCGGTGTAGGCATTGCACCCGAAAAGCAGGGTATGATATTCGAAGCTTTTCAACAGGCCGATGGTTCTACGCGCCGTAAGTTTGGTGGTACAGGGCTTGGGCTTTCCATCAGCAGAGAGCTGGCTAAGCTGTTGGGCGGATACATCGATTTAAAGAGTGCAGAAGGCGAAGGAAGTGTTTTTACCCTTACGCTGCCAATTGATAAAAATAAAGGCTTTGAAGGAGTAGTACCCCAAACTGAGAAACCGGTAACGGCTTTGGAAACTCCGGTAAAAAAAGTAACCCATTTAACGGTTGGAAATATTCCGCAAGAGATTGAGGATGACCGTAATGATATAGGGCCGGATGATAAAGTGATTTTAATTGTGGAAGACGACACTCCTTTTGCCAAAACACTTTTAGATTTCACAAGGAAACGAAACTATAAGGGGCTGGTTGCCGTTCGTGGCGACCAAGGCATTGAAATGGCAAAAACATTTAAACCGCTGGCCATTTTACTTGATATTCAACTGCCTGTTAAAGATGGCTGGCAGGTAATGGAGGAGCTTAAATCAGATCCTGATACACGCCCGATTCCGGTGCATATCATGTCTTCTTTGCAGGTGAAGAAAGAAAGTTTGTTAAAAGGTGCGGTAGATTTTATCAATAAACCTTTTGCGTTTGAACACATGCAAGAGATATTTTCAAAATTGGAGCACGCTTTAACCCGTTATCCTAAAAAAGTACTTATTGTAGAAGAAAATGAACAGCATGCCAAAGCACTGAGTTATTTTCTAAGCAATTTCAATATCCAAACGGAGATAGTTAACCAGGTAAACGATGGCGTTTCTGCTTTGCATAAGCCAGAGGTCAACTGTGTGATTCTGGATATGGGCATTCCAGATAAACATGCTTACGAAACACTTGAAGTGGTGAAGCAAACGCCTGGCCTGGAAAATTTGCCTATTATCATTTTTACCGGCAAAAACCTGTCAAAAGGGGAGGAAAACCGGATCAAACAATATGCTGATTCAATCGTGGTAAAAACGGCGCATTCCTATCAGCGTATTTTGGATGAGGCTGGTCTGTTTCTTCATTTGGTAGAAGAAAAAAGTAAAGATAAAAATAAAGCCCCTAAAAAGTTTTCTGAACTGCAGGATGTACTGGTTGGTAAAACCGTTCTGATCGCGGATGATGATGTGCGTAATATATTTTCCTTAACCAAAATGTTAGAGCAGCACCAGATGAAAGTGGTAGCGGCCATTGATGGGAAAGAAGCCCTTAAACTTTTAAATGAAAATCCCGAAATTGATGTGGTTCTAATGGATATGATGATGCCGGAAATGGATGGTTACGAAACTACGACAGCCATCAGGCAGAATATCAAATACCGCAACCTGCCAATTTTAGCCGTTACCGCAAAGGCGATGATGGGTGATCGTGAAAAATGCATTGCTGCCGGTGCATCCGATTACATCAGCAAACCGGTAGATATGGATCAGTTGATATCGTTATTAAGGGTTTGGCTATACGAAAATCATCATACATCGTAAACCATTGTAAATATGCCTCAAAAATTAATTCTCATCATTGATGATGATAACCGAAACATTTTTGCTTTAAAAGCTGTTTTAAAGGCCAAAGGTTTTGAATGTTTATCTGCAATAAGTGCACAGGATGGCTTTTCTGTTTTAGAGAAGCATGATCATGTGGACATTGTGCTAATGGATATGATGATGCCGGATATGGATGGTTATCAGGCAATTGCAGTCATGAAAAAATCAGCTAAAATGAAGGATATACCTGTATTGGCAGTAACTGCACAGGCCATGGTTGGCGATAAAGAGCGCTGCCTGAGTGCGGGTGCATCAGGTTATGTTTCCAAACCCATAAACGTTGACGAATTATTAAAGCAAATAGAAAATTTTACGAAATAGCAGGTGATAAGTGATGTGATAGATAACGAACAGGTAGAAATCCTGTTGAATGATGTTTTGGAAAATCATGGTTACGATTTTCTGGAATACTCTCCTGCATCAATAAAAAGAAGGATTATACGCCTTTACGGTCTGGATAATTTTGTGAGTTTCGCCGAATTTCGTTACACAGTTAAAACGGATAAACAATACTTTAAGCGTTTTTTGGAAGAAATAACGGTTAATGTTACCGAAATGTTCCGCGATCCATCTTTTTACAAATCATTACGCAATGATGTATTGCCGGTGCTGGGCACCTATCCATTTATCCGGATCTGGGTTGCTGGTTGTTCTACCGGTGAAGAAGCTTATTCGCTGGCTATTGTTCTAAAAGAACTTAATTTACTGCATAAGTCGCTTATTTACGCTACAGATATCAATCCATCTGTTTTAGAAAAAGCAAAAAAAGGCATATTTCCTTTAAGTTATCTGAAACAGTATTCTGAAAATTACCTGCAGTCAGGAGGCTTAAAAGATTTCTCGGCTTATTATACGGCTAACTACTCATTGGCAAAATTTGATGAAAGTTTAAGCAGTAAGATGATCTTTTCTACACATAACCTGGTATCAGATCATTCTTTTAATGAGTTTCAGCTCATTTTATGTAGAAATGTATTAATCTATTTTGATAAGGGGTTACAACATAAAGTTTTCAACCTATTCGACAGCAGTATCGAAAAATTGGGTTATCTTGCTCTTGGAAGTAAAGAAAGTTTGGAGTTTTGGCCAAAAGCAAGAGAATATAAAAGGGTTAAAATGGAGAAAATATGGCGCAAACTATAGGTTCTGCATCTTGTGAGGCATTGATTATTGGCGGCTCTGCCGGTAGTTTAGATGTTTTGCTCGAAATCTTTCCGGCATTACGGAAAGATATCCGTTTTCCTATTGTATTGGTGGTTCATCGTAAGCCAAGTAACGAATCTCTTTTAACCGATTTATTGAAATCGCGTATTACGTTGGCCGTTGGCGAAGCGGAAGAAAAGGAGTTTTTAGCACCTGGTAAGGTTTTTATCGCGCCGGCGGATTATCATATGCTGATAGAGGAGGATCGGAGCATATCTTTGGATTATTCTGAAAAGATTAATTATTCCAGGCCATCCATTGATGTCACCTTTCAGTCTGCAGCTGAAGTTTTTAAAGAAAAATTAGTCTGTATATTGCTTTCAGGATCTAATTCAGATGGGGTAGAGGGATTAAAATGCGTAAACAGCTTTGGAGGTAAAGTGGTTATACAGAATCCTGATACGGCCATCATGCCATATATGCCACAGCAGGCGGCGCTGAATGTGGTTCCAAATATAATATTGGATAGCGGCGATATGGCTGATTATATAAATAAATTAAATGATTAATAACTTTCGGAGGTTAAAATGATAGTTGCAAAAAAAGTATTTGTTTTTGATGATAATAGGGACATCCTTGATCTCTGTACATTTATTTTGGAAGATGCCGGGTATGAAATAAAAACATCCGAAAGCGCCAATAACATAGAAGAACAGGTAGCGGCTTATATGCCTGATTTAATTTTCATGGATAACTGGTTACCTGATCTGGGAGGAATACAGGCCACCAGGGCTTTAAAAAGTCATCCTGATTTAAAACATATTCCTGTTATTTATTTTTCGGCTAATAATGATATATCTTCCTTAGCCGATGAAGCTGGTGCAGATAGTTACCTTTCAAAACCATTTGATATTGCTGCATTAGAAGAGATTGTTAAAAAGCATTTGAGTTAAGCCTTGTTAATAACCGCAAAGGCTGCAAAAGAAAATCGCAAAGGGCGCTAAGTAATCTGTTTTTATAATGCTTAGCGTTCTCTGCATATATTTAAGCCTTCCCCCAAATCCTGGTATTCAGATCCAGTTCCTTAACAATATCATACATAAATTTTATCGTGGTAATATCATTGTTTAAGGCTTCGGCATTAATTAAAGATTTGAAAACCGGGGCTTCAAAATAATTACGGTTCAAAGGGAAAGCGATATACATCCTCGATTCGATGAATGATAAACTAATATCATATTTGGTTTGATGATTGAGGTTTAAGATACGTTCCATCAGTGCCGGTGTTAATATATAACGCGACTCTACCTGGTCAGAACCATAAGTGATGAAAGTTTTGTCAAAATCAGAATTTTCCAGCTTTACCACATCGTTTCCACCGAAAGAGAACACATTTTTTGAAAACCAGGCCCCTAGTGCATTGGCAAAGCCCTTAGGGCGTACTATGGTTATGCCATTGAAGTTTTTGTTAAAATCAGCAGCAAATATAATTCCTCTAAAAATGTCGTGCCACTCTGTTCGCGTTCCGTTTTTGGTTTGGGTGACCGTCTTGTATTCAGCATGTACCTCGGCAAAATAAAACCGGGTTCTATCCGCACATCCGGTTACGAGATCCTCTGTTTTATAACGATCAGGTTCTTGGGTAAACAATTGAGTGTACATAAACTCCGAAGCCGCAATTCCCTGGTAAGGACTAATTGACAAGCTTTCGTCTAAAAATTTAAGTGCAGCGCCAATTACATTGGTTTTATATTCATTTCGGTAAGCTGTTAAAGAATCGTTGATTTTAAACGACAGAACGCTGCCATATATTAAAGGGATTAAACCAATAATTACACCAGGAACAGGAAAGCCCAGCACAAAACCTAAAAAACAAATTAAAATACCTGCTGCAATAAAAATATAACCTCTGGTTTGGGTAGCAGCAATTCTTTTGCGTGTTACCTCCATAGTAGCCAACACTTGTTGTAAAGCTACATTATTGGCTATATCGAACAACATTAATGATTAAATAGTTCTTTTGCACTAATGTTTTTGCGCTCTTCAGCTGCGGTTTCCAAAACTGGAATCGGATGAAAGTTTAACATCCCGGCAAACAAATTGCCCGGAAACATCATAATCGAATTATTGTAATCGGTTACTGAAGCATTATAGGTCCTCCTGGCAGCGGCGATCTGTTCTTCGCTCTCGGTCCAGGTGGTTTGCAGGTTAATAAAATTGGTGTTGGCCTTTAAATCAGGGTAATTTTCAACGTTTACCATTAAGCCTCTTACATTGCTGCTTAGTTGCGCATCTAAATCTGCTTTTTCGGCGTTGCTGATATTCGCAGCTCCTGCCTTCGCTCTCAGTTCGACTATTCTGGTTAAAGTTCCCTGCTCATAAGTTGTGTACTGTTTTACCACTTCAACCAGGTTTGGAATAAGGTCGAAACGTTTTTTTAGCATGACATCAATGGCCGAGAAAGCATTTGTTACCTGGTTTTTCTTCCCGATAAGTGAATTGTAAGAAAAAATTCCGGTAAGAAAGATAAATCCGATAATAACGAGGGCAATAATCATAATTTCAGTTTAAGGTTTAGAGCATAAAGATAAAAAAAGGTTACAACATGTTATCGCTTTTCATTCTGCTCGCGTTCCCGTTTTATCCTTCGCTCTAACCGTTTTTGTTTCCTTTTTAAATGATTGGCTCGCATGGCCTTGAAATTTGCAATATGTTCTCGTACTTCATTTTGCTTTTCTTCGGTAATTCCTATACTGTATTTTATCCCAGTAAAAAGGCCCTTCCAGATCATGTGGAAGAAAGAAGCATTGGATGGCCGGCTATAATTTACGTTTACAGGTACCAGCTTGCCGTCTGCACCGGGGTTTTCAGATTTGATAATTAAGGCATTGGCTAAAAAAGAGAGAAAACCGCGCGTTACCAGGTGATCCTTTTCGGGATCGTTTTTCATCAGGGCAACAGAAAGGTCGTAATAAGAGAATGCTACCGTTCCTTTTGTACCCAAATCGTTTGCTTTAAAATTGAATTTCAACTGATCTACACTGCCGCGGTTAATGCGAACCAGGCCGAGGGGTTTGGTAATCTGGTTTAAAATCCTTGCATTAAAATTGTGTAAAACGCCGCGGTAGGAAAATGCACCATCTTTGGCAGTAAGGTTGAACATAAAATTTACGTTAAGCTTTCCCTGTCCAAATAAATACGTATTTAAGTTAACTTCCATGGTCGGGTTTATGGCCTTAATATTATCCAGGTTGGTGGCATTTTTTATAATTCCTGAGGTATTTTCAAAACTGATACGCCCTCTTTGGTTACTTTCACTGTTAAAAACTGAATAATTGATATTTACATCTTTCAACTGGATTTTCTGTACCAGTATAGGTGCCCTTAAAAGCTGCAAAAGCTGATGTGGAAATTTACCAATTTTATTTTCCTGCGGCTTTGATGGGAGCCCATTTTGGTTAAAAACAGATACAGAACCATTAGCAATGGCCATTTCTTTTGCCCAAAGCTCCTGCTTACTAATGTAAAGCGGCAGGTCTATGCCGTTGAGCATAATATCACGCATGGCAATGTCGAAACGTTCCCTTGCATAACCTGCAATTTTGCCGAATTTCATTTCATCATAAAGCGGAACCAATGCAAAGCTATTTATCCTTAATTTACCCGTTGTAGCCCTAAAATCAAGCTGATCAAGCTTAATGTCGTACATTTTATCAGGTGTATGATAAACATAGTTATTTAAGTTGATCACAATATCTTTCAACAAGTAAAATCGGCTGGGGTCATCAGCAGAGGTAGAGTCAACCAGTAAATCCGTTAGCGTAATGTTAAGGTCGTCAATATTAAAAGGGACTGAATTTGGTATGTTTTTATTTACATATTTAAAGCTTATGCCTTTAAAACGAATGGTTTTGATGCTAAATTCCTTCAGGTTTTTGGAAATGATATCATAAGGCGATTTAATGGGTCTTGGTGCCCGCCCCTCGTTAAAATCAAATTGCTGATTAACCATGACTACTTCAGGCTTATCAAATATAATTTCTTCCAGCTGCAGTTTTTTTTCGCGGTACAAGGTTAAGGGGTGGAAGCGTTTTACCACCAGCTTTTTTAAAGAAACCGTATATAAATTGTTTGGCGCTCTTTTTAAGGCGATAAGTTGCCTGAACCGATTAGTGTCAGGCGTTATTCTTACGTTTTGTAAAGTAGCATTCCCCGTAAAAACGTTTGTAGATACTTTGGTAAAGGTGATGGTATATAAACTATCAGTTGATTTATAAAGCAATGTTTTAATCCTGTCTGTTAAAATAGGACGAGACTTTACATTTAGCAACCAGGCTATACCAGCAAGTACGATAAAAATGCCGAGTAGTGTACACGTAACCCATTTAAAAACTTTGTAACGGTATCTTTTGGTATCAGGCATTAAAAAAAGAGAGATAGTGTTTTATCAGCAATATACGGTATAAACATATATTTGAAAAACGTAAGATCAATTTTTTTCCCTGCGGGCTTTTCTTGCAGCTTTTCTGTCGGCCCTTTTTTGCTCCCTTATTTTTTTAGCTATTACTTTTTGCTGTTTTACAGGGTTCTTTTCAGGCACAATGCCGACACCTACAATATCTTTTATGCCTACGAACACAGTTTTCCACATCAGGTTAAAAAATGAGGCAGAGTTGATCCTGGTATTCGTCATGCTGGCTGTTCTCGGTGCTTCGCCTTTTTGTGGATTTTCATCTTTAACCAAAATGGTATTGGCCAGAAAAGACAAAAAGCCTTTTTCCTTAGTTCCCTCACCATCAATATTGTCTGATAGTAGCTTTACTTTCAGATTGGTGTACAGCATGTTCATGGTACCTGTTGCCGATCTTAAATTTCCCTGAGCCTTAAAATCAACATGCTGTATGTTTCCGCTTTCTATTTCTACTAAACCCAGTGCTTTGGATAATGGATTTAAATTTTTCATGTCAAATTTACCCAAGCTGCCACTATAGGTAAAAGCACCATTGTTATCGGTTAAGTTGAAATCGATGTTTACGTCCAGCCTGCCTGTGCCCATTAAAAGTGTATTCAAATCCGCCAGCGCATGATTATTTTTGCTCAATTGCAAACTATCATTGGTCACATTTAAAATATTTCCATTTAGTGCTTTAAAGGTTACTGTTCCGGTTTTTTTACTGGCGGGATTAAACTCGGCGTATTTAACATCAATTTTTTTCAGCCTTACCGTATCGATCAGTACAGGCATGTTTAGTCTCTTCAGCGCCATATTTGGATAGTTGCGGCCTTTATCAAAACCTGGTGGCGGCGGCGATTCGCGGCTCATAAACACTTCAACGTTGGCGGGTCCAATTCTCAACGATTTGGCATATAATTTTTGGTCGGTATTCAGGCCAATAAAGTCTACACCACTAAATTCTACCTGATCAAAGCTTAAATTGTATCGGTCTTTCTGGACCTTGTATTTTCTTGCAAAAGTTAGTTCATTATATAATGGTATAAGTTTAAATCCTTTAACCATTATCTTTTTCGATGAGGTAGAGCCTTTAACGGTATCTACTTTCATGGTGTACATTTTATCTTTCGTTACCGATTTGTAGCCTGCAATCTGGAATGATACATCTTTTGTATAGTAAAACCGTGTGGTATCATTTCCTGAGAGCGAATCCAGTAAAAAATCATTGATATTAATATCCAGGTGTTTGATCGAATTTTTGGTTTTTGTAGAAGCGGTTTTGTTGATGTAATCGAAATCTGCATCTACAATTTTGATGCTTTTTACGTGTACGGATCTAAAGTTTTTAGAAAGCTGTTCATAAAGTGATTTTTCGTCTTTTATACTGTCGGTTTTTTTGGTTACCTTATTAAAAGACATATTGATAGATGGTTTTTGTAAAAGGATTTCATTTACCTCGATACGCTTTTTAAAGTAAGCGGTTAGTATGCCAACACGGCTAATCTGTAGTTTCTTTAATCTGAGTTCGAAAACATGCGAAGGGGCCAGTTGTTTTTTCTTCAGGCTATCAAAAACCGATTCATCTGGTATTAGTGTAACATCGCGCAAGGCCATGCTGCCCGTAATCACGTTTAAGTTAATGCTTTTAAAATCTATCCGATATAAGTGATGGGAACCATTATAAACACCTGCTTTAATTTTTTCAGTCAATATCGGCTTCCACCGGGCGCTTAGGAACATGGCACCAAATGCAACTATCAAAACCAATACGCCGAATATGCTTCCTATCCAGGCCCAAATTTTACTTTTATGCTGCGCTGTCATTTATTGTGGCTTATCGATACGTAACAGCTAAGAGCGCGAAAGGTTTTTTTCGTGTCAAGATCCAAAGGAAAAAGATATAGTGGGATGTTCCATTATCAAGTGGTTTTGAAGCGCAAGGGCCGCGTAAGCAACATCGTTTGTTCCTTTGCTTCGCTTGTACGCTTTGGCCGTCGTACCTCCGGGCCTGCAGGGTACCGCTTCGCCAAGGGCTAGGATCATTAGGGCAGTGGGGGGGAACCCGTCATAGCAGCAGGGACGGATGTATCCTAAACCCGACCGTAGCGGGATGCCACAATTTTTTCAATTGGGGCAGAAGCGGGGGCGGGGCTGCATTTTGCGATTGACACCGAAGCCTCCATTTCCAAAAAAAATTATGACTCGTTATATAATTAGAATCTATCAATTTGAGGAGCGCATGGACCGCGTAAGCAACATCGTTTGTTCCTTTGCTACGCTTTTACGCTTTGGCCGTCGTACCTCCCGGCCTGCAGGGTACCGCTTCGCCAAGGGCTAGGATCGTTAGGGCAGTGGGGGGAAACCCGTCATAGCAGCAGGGACGGATGTATCCTAAACCCGACCGTAGCGGGATGCCACAATTTTTTCAATTGTGGCAGAAGCGGGGGCGGGGCTGCATTCTGCGATTGACACCAAAGTCTCCATTTCCAAAAATATTTTATTCGTTTCATTAGAAACTATCAATTTTTTGAAGCGCAAGGAAAGCGTAAGCAACATCGTTTGTTCCTTTGCTTCGCTTGTACGCTTCGGCCGTCGTACCTCCGGGCCTGCAGGGTACCGCTTCGCCAAGGGCTAGGATCGTTAGGGCAGTGGTTTGAAATTTCTCATAGGAGCAGCAGCGGGGCTGCATGCGGCCATTGACATTGAAGCCGTCATTTCCAAAAAACACACGCTAATGCGTTTTATCAGAAATTATCAGTTTTTTATGCTTGGTAGCGGATTACAGATCCCGACCGGCCTGTTCTTCATAATCGTACTGTAAGAATTTAAACTAAATATGTCAAATTGTCACTTTTAATTTTATTTATGTATTTTTGTAATCCCCAAAATGTTTTTAAATAATGATTGATTTACAAGTACAGGATAAAACGCATGATGAAGCCAGACAAGGTGAAGCTTTAATTTTAGATACACCGGTTAAAGCTGATGCCCGTAAATTATATATCGAAAGTTACGGTTGTGCCATGAATTTTGCTGATAGTGAAATTGTGGCCTCTATTTTATCGGAAACTGGATTTGAAACCACAGGGGATTATCACCAGGCTGATGTAATTTTCATCAATACTTGCTCTATTCGCGAAAATGCTGAAACCAGGGTCAGAAACCGGCTATCTCAGTTCGGTGTTGAAAAACGACGTAACCCCAAATTAATTGTTGGGGTTTTGGGCTGCATGGCCGAGCGTTTGAAATCTAAATTTCTGGAAGAAGAACGTTTGGTTGATGTAGTGGTTGGGCCAGATGCTTATCGCGATCTGCCTAACTTAATTGAGCAGGTAGAAAGCGGACACAAAGCTGTAAACGTTTTATTATCGCGTGAAGAAACTTATGCTGATATCAGTCCGGTTCGGTTAAACAGCAACGGAATAACCGCTTTTATATCCATTACCCGTGGTTGTAATAATATGTGTTCTTTCTGCGTGGTGCCTTTTACCCGTGGCCGCGAACGTAGCCGTGATGCACATTCTATTGTAGAAGAAGCAAAGGCTTTATTTGAGGCAGGTTACCGGGAGGTTACGCTTTTAGGCCAAAATGTAGATTCTTATACCTGGACGTCGGAAGATGGCACTGAAACGGTTAATTTTGCACAGCTTTTGGAGCAAACCGCATTGGTTAGTCCGGATTTAAGGGTGCGTTTCTCTACTTCACATCCAAAAGATATTACCGATGAGGTTTTATATACCATTGCCAAATACGATAATATCTGTAACTATATCCACTTGCCTGTTCAATCGGGAAATACCCGCATATTGGAACTCATGAACAGGACTTACACCCGCGAATGGTATATCAATCGTATTGATGCCATCCGCAACATTATTCCGGGTTGTGCAATTTCTACTGATATCATTGCCGGTTTTTGTACAGAGACAGAAGAAGAGCACCAGGAAACCCTGAGCATGATGGATTACGTGCAATATGATTTTGCTTATAATTTCACCTACTCTGAAAGACCGGGGACTTTAGCTGCCCGTAAACTGGAAGATGATATTCCGGAAGAAGTGAAAAAACGCCGTCTGGCCGAAATTTTAGCCAAACAACAGGCACATTCATTAATGCGTTTGCAAGAATGGGTAGGAAAAACCATTCGGGTTTTGATTGAAGGAACTTCAAAAAAATCTGATTTGGATTATTGCGGAAGGGGAGATAGCGGAGCAATGGCTATTTTTCCTGCCATTGAAGGCGTTAAACCAGGTGAGTATGCAAATGTGTATATTGAAAAATGTACATCTGCTACGTTAATTGGGAAAATAGTTTAAAAAGGTTGAGGGTAGAAGGAAGAAGGTCGTACGGTCTCATATCTTATATCTCAATACTCAAATCTAAAGAATGGATACACAAAATATTAAGCAGCGTTTCGGTATTATTGGTAACTCGCCATTATTAAACCGTGCCATAGATATAGCAAGCCAGGTAGCACCAACTGATATGTCGGTGTTAATTACCGGCGAAAGTGGTAGCGGTAAAGAGGTGTTCTCGCAGATTATCCATCAAATGAGTGCGCGTAAGCATGGTACTTTTATCGCGGTAAACTGTGGTGCCATCCCCGAGGGCACAATAGATTCTGAACTTTTTGGTCATGAAAAAGGATCGTTTACCGGGGCACATGAAGCCCGTAAAGGATATTTTGAGGTGGCCAATGGCGGAACCATCTTTTTAGACGAGGTTGCGGAGCTGCCTTTAGGTACACAGGCCCGTTTATTGCGTATTTTAGAAAGCGGCGAATACTTACGGGTAGGTTCTTCTAAAGTGCAGAAAACAGATGTTCGCATCATCGCTGCCACTAATGTGGACGTATACAACCGCGTTAAAAATGGAAAGTTCCGTGAGGATTTATATTATAGGTTAAATACAGTTCCATTGCGCATACCGGCTTTGCACGAACGTAAGGAAGATATTTACTTATTATTCAGAAAATTTGCGGCTGATTTTAGTGATAAATACCGTAGCCCGGCATTACACCTGGAGCCAGATGCCATTCAGGTCTTAACCAATTACAGCTGGCCGGGTAATGTCCGTCAGTTAAAGAACATTGCTGAGCAGATCTGTGTGTTAGAAAAAGATCGGAATGTAAGTGGCCAGGCCATTTTGAACTATATCCCGAACGAAGCCGGCAGTAATTTGCCAATGGCAATCAATTCGCAATCGAAAGAAGATTTTACAGAAAGAGATATTCTGTATAAGGTTCTTTTTGATATGAAAAAGGATATGGTTGAGCTTAAAAAACTGGTTGCCGAAATTATTCAGCATGGTGGAAACACTGCATCGGTTTTGGCAGATAATCCGCAGTATATCAATCAGCTGTACCGTGATGTAGAATTGCCTGCGGGGCAAGAGCATGCCTTTACCATCCAGCATCCTGCACCAGGCAATAACAACGTAAACAACAATAACAACGCTGATTATTTTGCACACGACGCCGAAGAAGTAGAAGAATCTTTATCGCTGGTGGATAAGGAATCAGACCTGATTAAAAAAGCATTAAAGAAACATAAGGGTAAACGTAAGTTTGCTGCACAGGAATTGGGTATTTCAGAACGGACCCTGTATAGGAAGATTAAAGAATTAAACCTATAAACTCAATTACTTGTATTTAATCCCTGTAAAGCAAGTTTCTAAAAATCAGACAACATTTTAGATAATGATGAAAATTAAAATATTTGCCTTAATTCTGCTCGCTTCGGTTTTTAGCGCTTGCTCTTATAAATTCAGCGGAGCATCAACAACAGGATTAAAAACGGTGGTTGTTCGGGTATTCGAAAATAACGCGCCTTTAGTGGTGCCAACTTTAAGTAATCAGATTACGGAATCGTTAAAAAGCCGGATCCGTAACCAGACCAAACTGATTATTTCTCCGACAGGTGAGGGAGACGCATCCTTTGAAGGCAGGATAACAGGTTATGATATTAAACCGGTTGCACTTCAAAATAGTGCCACACCTACTGCAGGTGCAAACAGATTAACCATTACCGTTTCTGTAAAATATAAGAATAATATAAAAGAGCACGAAAAAGAGAGTTTTGAAGAGAGCTTTACCAAATATTTTGATTTTCCGGTTAACGGGGCACCCATCCAAACCTTATTGCCAGGAGCTATCGAAAATATCAACAAACAATTATCAGAAGATATTTTTAACCGTGCATTTGCACAGTGGTAAATAAAGCAGCACTCGAAAAGACAAATTTTTCAAAACCCGTTTACATTTTTTTAACTTAGCGGCAAACCCCGATAATGGATAACAAAAGGCTACTGGCAGATTTAATTGCGCAACCTGGAAAGGTTAGGCCAGAGCATGCATCCATGTTACAGGAGATGGTTCGGCAATTTCCATATGCACAACCCATTCATTTACTATTAGCCAAGGCCAATGCCTCATTTATTCCAAAGGCCGCATTATATGGTCAGGGCCATGTATTGTTTCATGTACTTAATATGGTTCCGGTTGAAGAGGCAGGACTGGAAGAGAAAGCCGATATTGATGTTCCGGTTACCGAACCTAAGCAAGATGAGCAGGAAGTTTTAGCGCAAGCAACTGAATTTACGAATAGCATATTAGTTGCAAATCAGGAGGTGAATATTGAAACACCGAACAACCTGCCGGGTACGGACAGGCATTTGATGGATTTGCCATCAGATAACGATTCTTTTATCGAAAGTGTGGCGGCTACTGATTTTTTTGCATTTGAGCAGAAATTAAGTACCGATGTAGTGCGTGCTGCGCCGGAAATTGAAACGGTGGTACCAGATGAGCCGGAAAGGAATTTTGTTTCGCAGTATAATGATGATAAGCTTCCATATACTTTTTTATGGTGGTTGGCTAAAACCCGTAAAGAGCATGAGCAGATTTTTCAGCCTTATGCACACCCTAGTGCTACTCATAATAACAAACAGCAGCCGCAAAATAAGCAAACTCAGGGAGGTGCTGAGTTTCAGCAACAGTATGTAGAGCACATTTTTCATATTCAAACCCCTTTTGAGGTAGCCGATCATTTGGCTGAATATCCTGCTGCTGAAATTAAAGATGCAAAGGGCGCCAAAATTATCGAGAAATTCTTAAAAGAAGATCCAACCATCAAGCCGCCTAAGCCCGAACAGATTGATAATGAAAATAAGGCCAAGAAAAGTGCAGAGGACAATTATGACCTTGTTTCAGAGACTTTAGCTAAAATTTATATCGAGCAAATGCTTTATCACAAAGCCATAGATACTTATAAAAAATTAAGTTTGAAATATCCGGAAAAAAGCCGTTACTTTGCCGACCTTATCCAATCTATAGAAAAGAAATTTTAAAATATAATATTACCATGGTAACCTTTTTAATCATTTTATTAATTATTGCGTGTGTAGCCTTAGGCTTATTTGTTTTGGTACAAAATCCTAAAGGTGGCGGTTTAGCTACAGGCGGTGGCGGCAGTAACATGTTTGGTGTACAACGTACCGGCGATGTTTTAGAAAAAGGATCGTGGGTACTGTTAACCCTGATTGTGGTGTTAACCCTGGCGGTTACTACAATTGCCAAAACCAGCGGTGGCAGTGCTGCAGTAGGAAATTCAGCTATTCAGGAGCGTTTAGATAAAACACCATCACCTTCTCCAATCGGTGGCAATTTAAACAGCACCCAACCGGCAACTTCAACTCCGGCTAAAGCCGACTCGACTAAGAAATAGGTAATACTTATCCATATTTTACAAAGCTTTCCTCAAAAGGGAAAGCTTTTTTGTTTTTAGCATTCCATAAAAATGAACAGCCTTTGCCTCTTAACACACATTTAACATAAAAAGCTTTAAATTGCCGCATGAAATTAAGTGTGCTGGTTTTATTTACTGCGCTTGCTGTAGGCCTTTCTATAGGAATGGTTAATTTTTACTTTCAGCATAGCCTGTACTATATGGCCATTTCTTTTGGCGTATCGTTTTTGTGTAGTTTTTTGGTTTTTTATTATCTGCTGGAGAAATACATCTACACCAAAATTAAACTCATCTACAAACTGATCCATAACCTTAAACTGGGCAAAGATTTAAAAGATGCGCTTGGGGAATATGTGAGTTCCGATCCGATTAATGATGTAGAGCAGGAAGTAAAGGAATGGGCAGGCGCAAAGAAAAAAGAAATCGATTTATTAAAAAAACAGGAGCAGTTTAGAAGAGAGTTTCTTTCAAATGTTTCGCATGAGTTTAAAACCCCGCTTTTTGCCATTCAAGGTTATATCGAAACTTTACAGGATTGCTTTGTAGATGATCCCGATCAGGCCGTTTTATTTCTGAAGAAAGCAGAGAACAATGTAGAAAGATTGAGTTATCTGATTAATGATCTGGATGTTATTTCAAAGCTGGAAACGGGAGAGTCGCCAATTAACTTCCAAAAATTCGATTTTGTACAACTGGCGAAAGAGGTAATGGAAAACCTTGAAGACCGCGCCAAAGCAAAAAAAATTAAACTGTTTTTTAAAGAAAAGTATACTGCCATCACACCGGTTTCTGCCGATCGAGAGAAGATCAGGCAGGTGTTAATTAACTTAATGGTCAATAGCATTAAGTATGGTATTGATGGAGGTGAAACCGCCATTAAAATTTTCGAGCTGCATGACCAGGTTTTGATCGAAGTTACCGATAATGGTATTGGTATAGAAGAAAAACACCTCTCGCGCCTGTTTGAACGTTTTTATCGCATTGATACCCACCGGGCGAGAGAAGTTGGCGGTACGGGTTTAGGTCTGGCTATTGTAAAACATATTTTGGAAGCGCACCAACAAACCATTTCAGTGAGAAGTACACCAGGTATTGGAACTACCTTTGCTTTTACATTACAAAAAGGCGGGTAGATTTAACACCCTTTTTTTTCGATAAACTGATGATATCGGGGCAAAATGCGCATGTAATAGCTTGCTGATGGCTTAAATGTTGTTTAAATATTCATGATCAGTGAGTTAAAAGCTACATAAATAAACTACCTCAGCAGAAACAATGTCGTAATTCGTTAATATAATTAATAAATTAACATTAACTTAACATTGGGCTTGTAGCTTTGCAACATATTAAAAATTAACATGAACAATATTTTTAAGTTCTTTACACCTCAAGACAAAAAGTTTCATCCGCTTTTCGAACAAGCTGGTAGCAATGCATTAAAAATTGCTGAAACCCTTTTAGAAATGGTTAGCACGGGTGATGCGGAAAGCAGAAAAACAATTTTTAAAGAAATTGAACGCTTAGAGCATGTAGGTGATGATATTACCCATTCCATTTTTCTTGAACTGAGCAGGAACTTTATTACACCATTTGATAGAGAAGATATTCATGCATTGGCTACTGCCGTAGATGATGTTGCCGACTATATTTATGGTACTGCAAACCGCATGCAGATGTATAACATGATTGCCATTAATGAGCCGATTGTTAAAATTGCCGAGCTTTTGGTAGAAATGTGTACCGATATTGACAAAGCAATTAAAGAACTACGCAGTTTTAAAAACATCCGCGTAATTGCTGATGCCTGTATCCGTATCAACAGTGGCGAAAACCAGGCCGATTATGTATTTACATTAGCGGTAGCTCGTTTATTCGAATATGAAACCAATGCGATTGAATTAATTAAACAAAAAGAGGTTTTACAAACGATCGAAAAAGCGACAGATAAGTGTGAGGATGTGGCGAATGTGCTTGAAACGATCTTGGTTAAAAACGCTTAATAAAAAACAAACATGGTAACTACCTTATTGGTTGTTGTTGTAATTCTGGCTATTGCTTTCGATTACATTAACGGCTTTCACGATGCCGCTAACTCGATTGCAACAGTTGTTTCTACAAAAGTTCTTACGCCTTTTCAGGCGGTTTTATGGGCTGCGTTATTCAATTTCGCTGCCTACTTTTATTTTACCGACCACAAAGTGGCCAATACTGTTGCTAAAACGGTAATCGAAAATTATATCACTTTAGAAGTTATTCTGGCAGGTTTAGTTGCTGCAATTATCTGGAACCTTCTAACCTGGTGGTATGGTATTCCTTCAAGTTCATCACACACTTTAATCGGTGGTTTTGCCGGTGCAGGTATGACACATGCTTTACTTACAGGCGCTAGTCCGCTTGATGCTGTAAACATGTCTTACGTTATAAAAATTGTCTCTTTTATAGTACTTGCGCCTGTTATTGGTATGGTAATTTCTGTTATAATTACATTAATTATTATCAATATATGCAGGTATGCAAAACCTGCTACAGCAGAGAAATGGTTCAAACGTTTGCAGCTGTTATCGTCCGCGGCATTAAGTTTTTTCCATGGTGGTAACGATGCCCAAAAGGTAATGGGAATTATCGCAACCGCATTAATTGCATCTAAAGTTATCCCAAATTTTGAGGCATTGCCGGCTTGGGTACCAATTGCCTGTTATTCTGCAATTTCGTTAGGAACGATGAGTGGCGGCTGGAAAATCGTGAAAACAATGGGCTCTAAAATCACAAAAGTGACGGCTTTGGAAGGTGTTGCTGCAGAAACAGCTGGAGCAGTTACATTAGGCATAACAGAGCATTTTGCAATCCCAGTTTCTACAACACATACCATTACAGGTTCTATTGTGGGTGTGGGGGTGGTAAAAAGTGTTTCGGCTGTACGTTGGGGGGTCACCGTCAACTTAATCTGGGCATGGATTTTAACCATTCCGGTTTCGGCTACATTGGCAGCCATTATTTATGCCGTGATTTACTATTTAAAATAAAAAGAAAATCCTTTAATATTTCAGAAGACCAAGGCATTAAGCTTTGGTCTTTTTTTTGGTGCGCCGGGCATGGCAATCGACTATAGGGTTAGAGTCCCGAACACGCTCTGCAGTAGGAAGTGCTAGCCAGAGACAAGGGTGTCGCG
>NZ_JBIWEB010000018.1:0-101973 GCF_044762335.1 Pedobacter suwonensis
AATGGCTGCAAAAGCAGCATAAAAGCCGCGTCAAACCAATCCGAATCATCATGATAAACCAATTTCAACAGAATCTGATCCAGCAAGCAATTTAACTAAGCATAAATTAAAGCTATTCATAAGAAGCTGAAAAAAATCAACTTTTGCTATAAACAAAAAGAGGGAGCCTTTTTAGACACCCCCGTTAAATTGAGAAGAATATTAAAATGATAGTATAAAACTAATAAAGGTCATTTGAAATGATGAGCTTTATTTGGCATAAATATTAACAATAATTAAAAATCAAAATAATTAGTAATAATTATAATTGGTATGACATAAATTAAACTATTATTTCACTATCTAAAAATCAAAAAAATGAAAAAACTAATCTATCTAACGCTTTTATTTACTTTAATAATTATTAATGGTTGTAAAAAAGAATAAATCATTAATAATAAAACGTCTGCACACAATAATGATTTATCAATTAAAGATAATACAAGGATTACTTTAGCTCTATCAAATTTAAGTTTGAATCTGCAACCTTTCGATGATTTAACTCCAACTGATGTTCAGAATTTAGACGAACTACAAGCGAGCCAGTTACTACAGTCCACAGTTGAATCAGGAACTACACTATATAATAATTTGATTGATCAGATTGTTGGAACTCAAGAGTGGAATACGCTTACTTATGAAGAGCAAACTTATATTCTAAATTTTACTCCACAGCAAAAAGCAATGTTGGCCATATTATACGAAGCAGCAAATAATTCTGCAGCAACAGGAGGTACTCCTAAATGGGTGCATTGTGCATTGTGCATTGGCTGCACTTGGCTTTAACCAAGCCTATACCTTGTTTTCGAGTGCATTTACTACAGGAATGACAGCTACAACAGCACTTCAAGCATTGAAATTTGTTGGTGTGAAATATTTAGGATACATTGCTCTTGCTGTCGCTGTTTATGAGTTCATAGAATGTGTTAATTCAGATGAAGGGATCCCAAGACAGCTAGTTGCTAAGCAATTAGATTCTTATCTATTACCATTGCCACTTAATCCGGTACAATTATATTGTACAAGTCCGGAAGCTGTTTTAGATACCGTAAATAATCTTTGGTTAAACACTACTATTTTTCAAAACTCTGCAAATAATAAATATTACGCAGATAGTAGTTATACCACATTTGTGCCAGATGGTTATTATTCTATTTGTAATAATACTTCTGGTTTTATTATTTATAGAATTGTTGATGGGGTAAGCATCGCTGCATATACAATCGAATCAATATAAACTGAAATTGCCATATCTTCAAAACCTCACCCTAAAAAAGTGAGTTTTTTTTATGACATAATTTTTAAACCCCTCCATGCGTTTATTCCTATATTTGTAAACCATGAAGAAGAAAGCCATTTTTATCCTGTTTGTATTGGTATTTAGCTTTGCTGTAAGTCCCAATGTTAACGCACAATGTTCTATGTGTACCATTAATGCCGAACAGGGGGTGAAAAATGGCAATACACAAACCGCCGGTTTAAATACAGGTGTGTTGTACCTTTTGTCTCTTCCTTATTTAATGGCGGTAATTGTGGGCGTGGTGTGGTATAAAAAATACCGAAAAAAAAATATCCAGCTCCACATGAAAAAGGAACCTTTTAACTTAAATTAAAAGTATGTCTGATCAAACGACCTCAAAACTCTACGCCATTGTACATTGTAAATGCCCGCATTGCCGTAGGGGAGATATTTTTACAGGCAGTATGTATGGCTGGAACATTCAGCACACTAAAGAAATCTGCGGACATTGCGCACAGCGGATAGAAATTGAACCTGGTTACTTTTATGCAGCTATGTATGTAAGCTATGCCATGAATGTGATTGAAATGCTGATCGCCAGTTTTCTTACCTATTTAATTTTTGGTCCGCTTACCGATGAAACTTTCTGGCCATACCTGATTGTTATTTTTACCGGTTGTTTTGTACTGTATCCCTTTAATTACCGTTATTCCAGGATTATATTGCTTCATGTTCTGTCGCCAAATATTAAGTACAAGCCGTATTACGATAAGTAGTATGGGATAATCGTTTAAATCGTATAAACTGGTTAATTGTTGGTTTAGCGGTTAGTGATAAGCGTTTGGCGAAGATTTAACAACATAAATGTAGGGGCCATTTAAACCAATGGCTACTGAACTGATGACCAATGAACCCTGAATGATGCTTAAAAAAGAAACCCTGAACTTTATAAAGGATGTTACGGAAAATAACAACCGCGAATGGTTCGCTGCTAATAAAGATGTGTACGAAGCGGCCAAAGCTGATGTTTTGGCATTGGTAGGTAAGCTTATTCCCGAACTGGCCAAGGTAGACCCCTTGCTTTCAGCAGAGGCTGATCCTAAAAAAAGCCTGTTGCGCATTTATCGCGATGTGCGTTTCAGTAAAAATAAAGATCCCTATAAAAATAACTTCGGTGTCTGGTTTTCGGCAAAAAGTAAAGGGGGCAACGAGCCGGGTTATTATCTGCATATCCAGCCAGGAAAGAGTTTTCTTGCCGGCGGCTACTGGATGCCTGATGCACCGCATTTAAAATTGATCAGGCAGGAGATTGATTACAATATAGGCGATTTTAAAGAAATTATAAACCAAACGGATTTTAAGAGAAATTTTAAACTGGGATTTGATAATGCCCTTAAAAATGCGCCTAAAGGTTATGATCTTGCAGATCCGAACATCGAATTTTTGAAGCTGAAAAGTTTCGAAGCCACACAGAAAATCGATGACGAAGAATTTTTAAAACCAAACCTCGTTAATAAGTTGATAAGTTCTTTCAAAACAATACAACCATTAGTTGCATTTTTACGGAATGCGATAGAGCAGTAGACAGTTAGCAGTTGTCAATAACCAAAAACTAATTACCAGTCTTGCTACTTAATACCCGCTACTTGCTACTAAAAACTAAACTCTTGAAACTTTAAACATGAAAAATACTTTTTTTGCCTTTGCCGTTCTCCTTTTTATTTCTTCATTAACTTCTTGCGTAGTGTTATCCCCTAAAAAGTATAAAGCTTTACTAGGGACTAAAGATTCGCTTTACACCGCTTTTAATGAAGGTTTGATCAAAATAGAAAATCTTGAAAAAGAAATGGCAGGATTAAAAAAGGATACCACATTGATGGCTGAAGAGCTTCGCGATCTGCAAAATAGCTACAATACTGTTGATGCCAATTACAAAAAGCTTAAAAGTAATTCCTCCAGCGAAATCACCAAGTTATCAGGTGATCTGGCTGCCCGCGAGAAACGTTTGAAAGAGGTGGAAGAGGTGCTGCGCAAACGAGATGAAGCCACCAACTCGCTCAAAGAAAAATTGCAGCAGGCCCTGTTAGGCTTCACCAAAAGTGGTTTAACGGTCGAAATTAAAAATGGTAAAGTATATGTTTCACTAACCGATAAGCTTTTATTTCCTTCAGGAAGTATTATTATTGATGAAAAAGGTAAGCAGGCTTTAACACAATTGGCCAATGTATTAAAACAACAGCCAGAAATTAATATTGCAGTTGAAGGCCATACCGATAACCAGAAAATAAATAACCTGGGGCAGATTAAAGATAACTGGGATTTAAGTGTATTAAGAGCTACTTCTGTAGTACGTTATTTAACAGAGAACGAGAAGGTAGAAAGTGTAAGGATGACGGCTACAGGTAAAGGCGAGTTTCAGCCCCTGGGCTCTAACGCAAGTGCTGATGGAAGAAGCAAAAACAGAAGGATAGAGATTGTACTTTCGCCTAAGCTGGATGAGCTTTACAATTTGATAAAATAATAGTAGGGAATTAATGGGACGGACTAAAAGGTTCCTTGTTTTCAAATTAAAGATCAATTTTAGGATCAGGAGATGATAAGCGGAAAACTGGAGCAATCCCGGTGTTTTGCCATGTGTGTGCGTTTCGTCAAAAAATAATTTTGTTTTAAGATTAGGAAACGATAGGTCTGTGGTTCTTGGCGGCCCGCTGTCCCGCCATTCGCTATAGCTCCGATGAAAAATCGGAGGCTGCCGCTACTGTCGGGTTTAGGAACAAAGGTTGGCGCCCTGCAAACGCTCAAAATGAAATACTGCCCTTGCCACTTAGCCCCGGTTTAAGCGGTTACCCTGCATCAACGAGGTAAGAGGCAGCGAAGCGTAAAAGCGGAAAACGGGACGAAATTTGGTGATTTGCACAGGCCTTGCGCCCCAGATAAAAAAATAATTTTGTTTTAAGATTCGGAAACGATAGGTCTGTGGTTCTTGGCGGCTCGCAGTCCCGCCATGCGCTATAGCTCCGATGAAAAATCGGAGGCTGCCGCTACTGTCGGGTTTAGGAACAAAGGTTGGCGCCCTGCAAACGCTCAAAATGAAATACTGCCCTTGCCACATAGCCCCGGTTGAAGCGGTTACCCTGCAGCAATGGGGTACGAGGCAGCGAAGCGTAAAAGCGGAAAACGGGACGAATTTGGTGATTTGCACAGGCCCTGCGCTCCAGATAGAAAAATAATTTTGTTTTAAGATTAGGAAACGATAGGTCTGTGGTTCTTGGCGGCCCGCTGTCCCGCCATTCGCTATAGCTCCGATGAAAAATCGGAGGCTGCCGCTACTGTCGGGTTTAGGAACAAAGGTTGGCGCCCTGCAAACGCTCAAAATGAAATACTGCCCTTGCCACTTAGCCCCGGTTGAAGCGGTTACCCTGCATCAACGAGGTAAGAGGCAGCGAAGCGTAAAAGCGGAAAACGGGACGAAATTTAGTGTCTAGTATTGGCCTTGCGCTCCCGTATAAGAGATGCGAAACAGATGGTTAAATACCACCTGTATTATAGATTTTGGTGTCGGCGATAAGATTTTAAAATCTTGAAAGTATGCTCAAATTCGTAGCTGCTCAAATTCGCATAATCGGGCATAGAGATTTTATAAACCGTTAAAAAGTTGAGCAATTCTTTAATTACATTTGAGACTTCTTCCGATTCCTCGGTATGTTTCAGGGTATCGATCTTACTTAACAGTAAGGTTATTTCATACATCTTGAAATTATTTTTCTTGGTAATATTCAAGCCTGTATTGGTTTCTAAAAGTGCTTGTTCATAATGATGTGTGGCATTGTAAAAATTTGCTTTAAAAACATTAAAGCTGGCCAGTACAAAATTGGTATAATAGGTATAATCGCTGCTTATAATTTTATCTACAAAATGTATAATACGCTGCGCCTTTTTAAAATAATTTAATTTAACATAGGTTTGCCCTAACTTAAGCAACAAAAAAGGAGAGAATACCGAATATCTGACGTAAAAAATATTGGGATATTTATGGAGTATAGCCATAATAAAACGGTGACATTCTGCATAATTTTTCTGAGAAAATAATACCATTAACACCAGTCTATAAGAAAGTATCTCAGCGGAGGTAATTTCTTCATTTTTCTTTGGTTTACTCTGATCTATCTGTTGGCAGAGTTTAATGATTTTATCTTCAAGGCTTTTGCTTTCATTGGGTTTGTTAATCAGGTTGTTATGGAAATAAAGTATCAGATCGTAAGGGTTGATTGGAAAAAGTTCGTTCAATCTTTTATAATTCCTTTTTAATAGCTGCATTGAATTAGCTAAAGCCAATTTATCAACATCGATAATATTAACGTTGCATTCTATTACATGCAGTAAAAGTTGAATGTCTTCATTCAGTACGTTTTTTGATATTGTTCTGATCGTTTCTTTATATAGGTTGCCCGTAGTACGTCCGGTAGTCATAATATCAATAAAATCTGTATCCACACTTAATTTGTTAAAGTTTGCATTGGGTTTGCTCAACTCATATTTGGATACATAACAAATAAAATCGAATGCATTATTTTTTTCACAGTTGGAAAATGGCAGTTTGAATATGTTTTTTAAAGCGGCAATTTCGTTTCGGTTGATACAAAATCTGATTGACCAGTTAAGAATATGATCCCTTTGATAGCTTTGATGGCGGAAATTTTTCAGGATGTATTCAAAAAAAGGTTTATCAGGTTTATATTCAAATTTATCGGTAATCTGTATAAACAGGAAATAAGTATAAATATTGTCGCTTATAAAGCGGACGATCTCTGTAGGGATGGTTGTACTTAATCTTTTCTCCTCAATAATAATCCCAGCGTGCAAAAGTTCTTCATAGGTATCAGGATAACAATTGATGTAGCTTAAGATCTTTTCTTTGGAAACTCTTAATTTCTTGTTTCCTTCTGAAATGCAATCACTGATCTTTTTAAGCAGAAATATCTTTTCGGTGCTTTTTTTTGCGAGGAATACACGCTTTTCTAAAAAATAATGGATCAGTTCATAACATAATAATGGATTGTTCAGTTCGAGCTGTTGATTTTCATCTTTGAGTTTGAAATAAACCTGTAACCAGAAAGGCGTTTTAAACTGGGTTAACAGCGGCAGACTTACGTCAGCTCGATTGATAATTTTATTTTCTAAATGGCTTAAGGTGTAGAGAATCTCATCAACATTTAACGATGGTACATTACTGAGTGTTTCCTCATCATAAAATAATCCGGTATACCAGGCTTTAGTTAGGGATGCGGAACCATAAATGGCCGGCTGGATATTGATCCAGGTATCTGTTCGCAGGCCAAATATGAGCTTAACAAAACTGTTTTCTTCTATGCTGTATAAAAAGTCTATAAATATTTTGAAATAATTGCTCTTGGCTAGATATTCATCTATACCGTCAACAATAATAACAAAACGACCTTCGCGTTTTTCAGGGTTTTTTTTGAAAAAACTGATCAATTCACTAAGGTTTCTGAATTTGAATTCTTTTAAAAACCACTCTTTTAAAGTATCACTGTTTTGGATGATGGTATTGAGACTGGTAGAATTAACCAGCAAAACAATATCGTTTTTGTAAATGGCGTTTTCTGAAAAGAAAAAATACTCTACCATGTGGGCAAGCAGTATTGATTTTCCTTGTCCGGGTTGTGCGCTTACGGTGGTAAACTGATAGTTGTTTTTTAAGAAATAGTCAAAGTCCGGATAAAAAAAACTTCTGTTGGCCGTGGCATTAAAGGGAACACCGGAATTATTTTTCTTGGCAATTAATGACACTTCGGTAATGGCGTGTGCCTTTAACTTTAAATCCTGCCAGATACTTTGAGCTGAACTGGTCTGGTTTTCCTTATCCTTACAGAATGCATCCCAATCATTATAACCTACATACTGCGAAAGGCTGTTTAAAGTGAACAAAGAAAATTTATGTAAGGTGTTTGCAAAGCCAAAAAAACGTTTGATCGTTGTTTCACTTACATAATTCTTAGTTTCCTGATATACATATTCAGAAATTATCTTACAATGAGCCGGGTCGATGTTTCTCAAACCAGATTTTAGAAGAACAAACTTCCGGAGTTCGATAAGGAGATCGTTAGCATTCATGAACTATCTTATAGGATGACTTTTGCTAATGTCATCATAATTTCACAATTGAAGAAATCTATTCACGAAGAAAGCCCTGTATGAATAAAATGAATAAATGAGACACAATAAAAATGAATAGCAATGGATAAGGGAGGTAGCTATTCTAAAATTAGATTTGTCATGATTATATAATGCACTTAGTAAAAACAACCACACAAGGGCATTGATCACATTAGTAAGTCTCCTAAATAACGCCTGATATGATGAAAATCTTTACTTTATCGTCCCGAATAGGGATAATCCGCAATGTATATATTGCAGTCATCATTGTATTAACGCTCTTCTCTACTCAATCGTATGCGCAAACTAAAATTTTTGCAAATACCGTATCTGCTCAAAGCAGGGTAGATAATGCAATCAACGCAACTTTAGACAATAACACTTTCGCTAGCGTTAATTCATATGGTGGAATTGCGGTTGGAATTGGCTCATATAGTGGCGAGTTGGAATTAAAATATCCGGCTGCTGTTGCTGCGGGAACTACATCTTATATCAGGATAGATTTTGATGCAGATGTGCTGAACAGGTTGTTAGGTGGTAGTTTAGGAGCCTTGCTGGCTAACGTCGGCGGAACGGTGGTTTTGGGAAACCATTCCTTCCAGGTAGGTGCGAGAAATGGTGCTTTGGCTGTTCCCCCAACAGGTAGTAACAGTGCTGACGGATTTTCCTCGGATAACTTGCGGCTGGTAAAAGATGCAAATGGTTTCTTTTACGTTGCAATAACGCCTACACAGGCTTATGATCGGGTATTTGTTAAAGATGTAACCAATGCACTTCTGGTTTCGGTGGCTAATAATACAAAGGTTTATTATGCTTTTTATACTTCAGGTACCGATCCCTGTGCACAGGCATTTGCTACAGGATTTGAAGGAACCGGAATTACACTAGATGCCTTACAGTTAGGCAGCTCAGGCGTAACCAATAGTGAAAGGGCAATTGATTCAGATTCAGAGAATTTTTCTCAACTGAGTTTAGGGCTACTTGGCGTGGGATCATCCATTAGCCAGAATTTCTATTTTGCAACACCGTCAAATCCTGGCGATGATATTAACCTGAGGATCAGTGCTTCACCTGCATTGTTAACAGCGGGGCTGCTACAAAATATTTCTATAACAGCCTACAATGGCGGTACTCAGGTATATACCGGTTCAGCCGCAAGTTTATTAAACCTGGATTTATTGGGCTTACTCAATAGTGGGCAGCCAGTATCAATACCTTTTTCTCCAGGTGCCAATGTAGTTTACGATAGGGTGAAGGTTACGCTCGGTTCAGTAGTTGCTTTAAACCTCACACAAACCATCAATTTATATGGTGTAATCCGCTCTGCAGGCAGGCCAACGCCAGTAAGCACAGCGATTGGTGCATGCTACAATAATACTGTGGCATTAAATGCTACTACGCCCAATATTAACGAATTGAGGTGGTATGAAGCAATAGAAGGCGGAACGGCATTACAAACGGTTGCTTTTAATGGCACTTTTACTACACCTGCGCTGAACGCTAATAAAACTTATTATGTCGCTGCCAGAAGGGTAGGCTGTACAGCCGAATCGGCAAGGATACCGGTTGCGATTACCGTAAATCCACAAATTATTTTCAATGGCGCTACCTTAACCAATGCCACGCCAGGTTTCGCCTATTCTAAACAATTGGATGCCGCCACAGGTGGAACTGCAGGCTATACTTATGCCTTGGCGCCAGGCAGTACGTTGCCGGCAGGTTTAAGTTTATCATCGGTCGGCGCAATTACCGGAACCCCAACGGTAGCAAATACCTATAGTTTTTCTGTAGTTGCTACTGATGCCAAAGGCTGTAAAGCAACTGCAACGTATAATTTAACAGTTACGGCTGCATTGGTTCTTACCCCAGGTGCATTGCCAGATGGTTTAACAGGAACTGTCTATCCAACACAAACCGTTCCCGCTGCAACCGGTGGAACGGGACCGTATATTTATACCGCAGCAGGGGTTCCTCCAGGCTTAACTTTTAATCCAACAACAAGAGAAATTACCGGAACACCAGGCCAGCCTGGAACATACACCATATCATTTACAGTTGTTGATGCAAACGGTAATACACTAACATCTAATTATGCCGTAAAGATAACTGATCCATTATTACTATCAGCAGCAACTTTAGCTGATGGTACTACCGGAACAATTTATACTACGCAAATTATACCAGGCGCAACCGGTGGAACCACACCTTATACTTATTCGGCAACCGGTGTCCCTCCGGGTTTAACTTTCAATTCATCAACCAGGGCCATTACCGGTACGCCAACAACTATTGGTTCTTATACTGTACCCGTTACGGTAACTGATGCTGACGGAAAAACGGTGACCACCAATTATACGATTAATATTAACAATCCGCTTCTTTTGCCTGCTGCAACCCTGCCAGATGGAACAGAGGGCGCAGTTTATGCGACGCAGACTTTACCGGCCGCCACCGGTGGTGTGGGACCTTATACTTATGCTGGTACCAATCTTCCTGACGGACTATCTTTTAACGCAAGCACCAGGGAGGTTACAGGTACACCAACACAGGCAGGTAATTACGTTATTGCCATTACCGTCACTGATAGCCAGGGTAAAACAGCCAGTGACAATTATCCTGTTAAAGTAAACGGTACCTTAAGCTTACCAACCAAAACTTTACCTAACGGGATTGTTGGCGCTTCTTATTTACCACAAACTTTACCGGCTGTAACAGGAGCAACGTCTCCATATACCTATGCAGCAACAAGTCTTCCGCCGGGGTTATCGTTTAACCCAGCTACAAGGGAGATTTCCGGAACACCAACACAAGGCGGTACTTACAATATTTCTTTAACCGTTACAGATGCTAACAATAATAAGGCAACAACTACTTATACCCTAACTGTAACGGTAAATGCACCGGTTGTGGCTTCAGCTACCGTATGTACCGGAAGCATGGCTACCTTAATAGTGAGTAACCTGCAGGCAGGTGTAACTTATAACTGGTATGCATCAACAGGAAGTACACCATTGGTAACTGGCAATAACGGTACTTATGTAACGCCAACAGTAAACGCAGCTACAGTATTTTATGTAGAAGCCGTTTCCGGAACGGCAACCAGTTCGAGAACATCGGTTACCGTTTCCGTTAATCCACCTGCAACTTTAGCAACCGTAACTACAAATAACCAGGTCATCAACTCCGGACAAACCACCACTTTAACAGCTACCGCTGACGCCGGAAATACCATTGCCTGGTTTGATGCTCCATCAGCAGGTACGCAGGTTGGAACGGGGCCTTCATTCACAACGCCAGCTTTAACGGCAACGAAAACCTATTACATAGAAACCACAAGTAGCAATGGCTGTAAAAGTGCAGTCCGTGTTCCCGTTACTGTAACGGTAATTAACGGTGGTGGCGCAACAGCTTGTAACGTAGCAAACAGTCAAAATACGGGTATTAATGGTATCTGTTTATTATGTGCTGTAAATGGTGCAGGTAACTCTACTGACGCTGATGCCAATAACTTCACCAGAATTTCTCTTGCTGTGGGGGTTACGGCAACGGGCTACCAACAATTAATTTTCCCAACTGCCGGGATTGCTACGGATAGTATCCGTTTAGATCTGGCTTTACCAACAGGTTTAGCTGATGTTGGTCTTTTAAATAACATAACCGTTACCATATTAAATGGGAACACGGTTGTAAAAACAGTTCAATTAAATGGTGCATTGCTGAGTCTTCAACTGTTATCAGGTAACCGTTTTACGGCAACTGTTTTAGCAGGTGGGGCTTACGATAGGGTTCAGGTAAGCTTTGGTGCACTTGCATCCGCTTTAACCAGCCTGGATATTTATGGAGCGACAGTAGTTTATCCCAATCCAACATTTATAGCCGGCGCACAATCTATTTGTGCAGGTAGTATGGCAACAATTAGCGCAACTGCAAATGGTGGCACTGCTTTAGCCTGGTTTGATGCTGCGACAGGCGGCAACCAGGTGGGTACAGGCGCAAACTTCACCACGCCTGCATTAACCGCTACGACAACTTATTATGTTCAGGTCAGTAAGGGCAATTGTTCAAATACCACAAGGGTTCCGGTGGTTATTACTGTTAATCCGGCAATTGTATTTACTGGTACTGCTTTAACCAATGCAACAATTGCCTCGCCCTATAGTAAGCAACTTCCGATAGCTACCGGCGGAACACCAGGTTATACTTATGCTTTGGCAGCAGGTAGTTCGTTACCAGCAGGTTTAACTTTATCAGCTAATGGCCTGTTAAGCGGCACGCCAACTGCAACAGGTAACCCAACATTCGATGTTGTAGTAACAGATACAAAAGGTTGTAGCACAACAGCAACATTTACGCTAACCGTAACCCCTGCATTGGCGTTAGCTCCGGGTGCATTGCCTAACGGCGTAACAGGTACAGCTTATACCACCAATGGGATTCCTGCTGCAACCGGAGGAACAGGCCCTTATACTTATTCCGCTACCGGTGTTCCGCCAGGATTAACCTTTAATCCTGCAACAAGAGAAATTACAGGTACGCCAACCCAGATCGGAACTTTTACCATTCCGGTTACGGTAACCGATGTCAATGGCAATACGGTTACGGCGAGCTACACAATTAAAATAACCGACCCATTGGTTTTACCTGCGGCAACTTTAGCCAATGGAGCTACCGGTACCGTTTACCCTACTCAAACTATTCCATCTGCAACAGGGGGAACCGGTCCTTATACTTATTCCGCTACCGGTGTTCCGCCAGGATTAACTTTTAATCCCGCTACAAGAGAAATTACCGGGACACCAACACAATCAGGAACTTTTTCGGTACCCGTAACGGTAACCGATGCTGATGGAAAAACAGTAACCACTAATTATGCAATAGTAGTGGCTGATCCGCTATTATTGCCAGCAGCAACTTTGCCTGATGGAACAGAAGGAACAGTATATGCTACACAAACATTGCCATCTGCGACTGGTGGCGTTGGTCCGTACACTTATGTGGCCAGCAATCTGCCGGCAGGATTAACCTTTAATCCGACAACAAGACAAATTTCCGGAACACCTACACAGGCCGGAAATTATACGATCGGTGTAACTGCAACAGATAGTGAAGGCAGAACAGCAAGTAATAATTATTCACTCAAAATAATAGGCATATTATCATTACCAGGTGCAACTTTACCAAATGGTATTGTCGGTACCCCTTATCCAACACAAACTTTGCCAGCAGTAACAGGTGGAACAGCGCCATATACTTACCTGGCTACGAACCTTCCCCCGGGCTTAAGTTTTAATACTGCAACAAGGGAAATCACAGGAATACCAGCTTTAGGCGGAACTTTTACCATCTCTTTAACGGCAACAGATGCTAACGGAAACAAAGCTACAACTGCGTACAGTTTAACCGTAACGGTTGATGCTCCTGTAGTTGCTTCAGCAACAGTTTGTGCCGGAAGTTCAGCCACTTTAAGCGTTAGTAACTTGCAGGGTGGTGTAACTTATAACTGGTATGCTTCTACCGGAAGTACACCATTGGTTACCAATAATACAGGCGTTTTCGTCACACCTGCGGTAAACGCTCCTACGGTATTTTATGTTGAGGCAGTATCCGGAACTGCAGTAAGCCCGAGAACTGCCGTTAATGTTTCGGTTAACCCAGCAGCTACTGCAGCGACGGTAACCACTAACAGCCAGGTAATTAATGCCGGCCAGTCTACTACTTTAATGGCCACGGCCGATACCGGAAATACCATTCAATGGTATGATGCTGCTACGGGAGGAACACAGGTAGGTGCAGGTAATTCATTTACTACACCAATACTATCTGCTACTACCACTTATTATGTCGAAACTACAAATGCCAGCGGTTGTAAAAGTGCAAGCCGCGTACCTGTAACGGTTACTGTACTAAATAATGGCGGCGGTACTGCATGTAATGCGGCCAATGCGCAAAATTCCGGAATTAACGGAATCTGTTTATTATGCGGTATAACTGGTGCAGGAAATTCTACTGATGCTGATCCTACCAACTTTACCAGGATATCGCTGGCAGCAGGTGTCGGTGGATCGGGTTACCAGCAATTAATTTTCCCTACGGTAGGAACAGCTACAGATAGTATTCGTTTAGATTTAGCCTTGCCTACCGGTTTGGCAGATGTAGGCTTATTAAATAACGTAACTGTTACGGTATTAAATGGTACTACGGTTGTAAAAACGACACAATTAAATGGTGGATTGTTAAATCTCCGACTTTTATCTGGTAACCGTTTTGCAGCAACTGTATTGGCAGGTGGCGCATACGATAGGATACAGGTTAGTTTCGGTGCATTAGCTACCGTCTTAACCAGCCTGGATATTTATGGGGCAACTGTGATTTATCCTGGTCCGACAGTAACCGCCGGTGCTCAAACTATTTGTGCAGGAAGTACGGCAACATTAACTGCAACGGCAAATGGCGGTACAACATTAGCCTGGTACGATGCAGCAACAGGTGGTACACAACTGGCCACTGGCGAAACATTTACCACTCCAGCTTTAACAGCTACCACAACCTATTATATTCAGGTAAGCAAAGCTGGTTGTCCGAATACCATAAGAATTCCGGTAACTGTAACGGTAACACCGGCATTACCAACACCGGTGCTGGCAACCATTGCAGATGTTTGTGAGGGTTCGTCAGCAACGTTAGCGGTTGCTAATCCAGATGCTTCAATAACCTACAGATGGTATGATGCTGCAACAGGAGGAAACCTGATTTTTACAGGTGCAGTATTTTCAACACCGGCATTAACAGCTGCTACTAATTATTATGTAGAGGCTGCGCAAGGGAACTGTACAAGCACCGCACGTGCTGCCGCAGCTGTATCGGTAAATCCTCGCCCGGCTTTACCTGGTGTGACCGCAAGTTTATCAACAGTGAGCGCAGGACAAACTGCAATTTTAACAGCCAGTTCTGCAGATCCTACACATACTTTCAATTGGTATACTTCAAATACCTCCACTACGCCTGTTTATATAGGTGCTACTTATGTTACACCGCCTTTATTGGCTACTACAACTTACTATGTAGAATCGGTTTCTACTAACGGATGTACTTCGGCAAGCCGTGTTCAGGTTACCATTATTGTTGATGGAAACGGATCTCCAAACCCTGTACCATGCGAGGCCGCAACAACACAGGTTGGTGGTGTTACAGGTGTAGCTTTGTTAGCAGGTGTGTTTAACCCAACATTGGCTATTGATAACGATACGCAAACCGCTTCTTCTTTGGTGATGCCAGTTGGAGCAGTTGGTGCCTCTGTTTATCAAAGAGTTGGTTTTGGTTCATTATCCAAAGTTGGAGATACGGTACGCGTTTTGGTCTCATCACCAGGAAAACTGTTATCACTTTCGCTCTTAGGAAACGCTTCAATTACTTCTTATGTCGGCGCCAACAGCAATGGCGATTCAAAATTGTTAAATGATAACCTGCTCAATATTCAATTGTTGAGTGGTAATACCCAGGCCTTAATTACTTTTGTTCCAACGAATGTTTTCGACGGGGTAGAGGTTAGGTTAAACTCAGGTGTATTGGGAGCCCTGACATCAATCAACTTAAATTACGCGCAGCGAATTTTGGTTGCACCTACTGTAGCATCAGGTAACGTTACAGCTTGTGTTGGTCAAACTGCACAGCTTGAAGTAAGCAACCCATCGGCAAGTTTAACTTACAGATGGTACGATGCCACAGGTACCTATTTAACCGGTAAAGATGGTATCATATTCACTACGCCAATACTAACAGGCGATACTAAATTCTACGTTGCCGCAGTTTCTGCCACTGGTTGTGTGAGTTACAAAACAGCGGTTAATGTAGTTACAAATCCGGCACCGGTAGCACCAGATCTACTTTCAGCATCTGTTAATACTTGTCCGAATACTTCGGTTATGCTTCAGGTTAAAAATCCGATTGCAGGTACAACCTATAACTGGTACGATACTGCCACATCTGCTACCGTCTTATTTACTGGCGACAATTTTACAACGCCATTAATTGCAGCTGATAGAAGTTATTTTGTTGCCGCAGTAAATGCCTGTGGAAGTTCATCAGCAAGAACTGAAGCCAAAATTATTTTGGGAACCATTGATGTTCCGGTAATTACACCTCCATCAATTACCATTAGTGAAGGTGCTGTAGCCGTATTAAAGGCAACATCAAGTACAGCCGGAGCAACCATTAACTGGTATACTACAGCAAACGGAACAGTTCCGGTATTTACTGGCGAAACCTATGTAACACCACAATTAAGCACAACCACTACCTATTATGTAGAAGCAACTATTCCGGGTGGCTGTACTGCGACCAGCAGGGCAACTGTAACGGTTACGGTAATTCCTAACGGTAACCCGATAACTACTCCTTGTGGGGTAGCTACAACAACAGTTGCAACTGGTGTAACAGGTGTAGCCGTATCGGCGGGAGTTTTCAACCCAACCTTTGCGGTCGATAACGACATCAATACCGGATCCAGCCTGGTTATTCCAGCGGGATTCTTAGGTGCTTCTGTTTATCATCAGGTTGGTTTTACAGGATTATCAAACATTGGCGATACACTAAGAGTGAAAATTACCACTCCTGGTACATTGCTTTCAGCAGGTATATTATCTAATTTAACGGTAACCACTTTCCAGGGTTCAGTCAGCAATAATGATGCGGTTTCAATAGCTAGCCCATTAATCAACTTACAATTATTATCTGGCGGAACATCGGCGATATTAACTTTCGTACCAACCAGCAGATTTGACGGCTTGGAACTGAGGTTAAACTCCGGACTTCTTGGTGCATTAACTTCTGTTAATCTAGATTACGCCCAAAGGGTAATCACTGCGCCAACCATCACAGCAGCTAATGCTAGTGCTTGTCAAGGGTCATCAGCAACTTTAAGTGTGCAGAACCCACAGGCAGGTGTGGTGTATAAATGGTACCTGGGAACCACTTATCAGGCAGGCAAAGATGGTGCAACTTTTATAACAGACCCTGCTTTGGCTGCGGGAACTTATGTTTATTCGGTAACCGCTACGGCTAATGGCTGTGAAACCCCCGGAACCAAAGTAACTGTAACCATTGTAACGCCACCGGCACCACCGGTTCCATCAACTACCAATCCTACCTCAACCTGTATCGGTTCATCTGCTACTTTAAGCGTACAGGCCGTTGCAGGGGTAACTTATAACTGGTACGATGCCACGGTAGCTGGAAATTTGCTGGTAACAAACAACAGTAGTTTTACTACATCTGCATCTCTTGCAGCAGGAACATATGATTATTATGTTGAAGCGGTAAGTGAAACAGGTTGTTCAAACGCAACGCGTACAAAAGTTTCCATTACAGTTAATCCATCAGCATTAGCTACTGATTTAAACGTAAACGGAACGACATCACTATGTGCTGCTGGTGCTGCAGTGCTTACGGCTACCAGTACAACTGTAACCAATCCGGTATTTACCTGGTATTCTGATGCGGCATTAACACAGGTTGCTTATGTAGGGGAGGTATTCAATACGCCAGCGCTTACCACAACCACCAAATACTATGTTACGGTTAGCGGAACAAATAAATGTGCAAACACTGCAGGTAACGCAAAAGAGGTTACGATAACCGTAAACCCTGCAGCTACCCAAACTGACATTAACCTGGCCGGAACAGGTACTGTTTGCGGTGGTGCTTCAGTTACCTTAAATGCAACGAGTACAACGGTAATTAATCCGATATTTACCTGGTATATCGATGCAGCTTTAACTACAGTAGCATTTACCGGTGCTAATTTCGTTACTCCAGTACTTACTGCAACAACAACCTATTATGTAACGGTTAAAGGAGATAATAAATGTGAAAATATAGCGGCTAATGCAAAATCAATCACCATTACCGTTAACCCTTCAGCCACTGACTCAGACATTTCCATTAGCGGGGTTACTCCAATCTGTAAAGGATCTACAGCTGCACTATCTGCCTCAACAACATCGGTGATCAATCCTGTATTTACCTGGTATAGCGATGCTAATTTAACTACAGTAGCTCATGTAGGTGCTAGCGTTACAACTCCTGCGCTTAATGCAACTACTAACTATTATGTAACTGTAAAGGGGGATAATAAATGCGAGAATTTAGCTGCAAGCGCTAAGATTGTTACGGTAATTGTTAAAGAATTTGCTACAGCTGCTGATATTGCAGTAAGCAATGCCCAAATCTGTTCAGGTTCTACCGTGATGTTAATGGCTTCAAGTACTACGGTTACTCAACCCGTATTTACTTGGTATAGCGATGCTTCATTAACGAACGCAGTATTTACCGGGCCAACTTTTACGGTAGCGGGTTTAACTGCCACTACTACTTATTATGTGAGTGTTAAGGGGGCTAATAAATGTGAAAACACTGCTGCAGATGCCAAAGCGGTAACCGTAACAGTTAATCCACTGGCTACTACTACTGATATAATCCTCAACGGAAGCACCATCGCCTGTGCAGGATCATCAGCGGTATTGAGCGCAACATCTCCATCAGTAACTAATCCCGTATTTACCTGGTACAGTGATGCAGCTTTAACTAATGTAAGTTTTATTGGCGCAACATTCACCACTCCACCATTAACTGCCACCACTACTTATTATGTAACCGTTAAAGGTGATAATAAATGTGAGAATGCGCCTGGTACAGCCAGAGTAGTTACCATTAATGTTAGCCCGGTTGCTACTGCTGCTGATGTTGCTACCGCTGATGCGAGAATATGCTCTGGGGCTGGTACAACTTTAGTAGCAAGTACAACAACCGTAACCAACCCAGTCTTTACCTGGTACAACGATGCGGCTTTAACTTCGATAGCTTATGTAGGTGCATCATTTGCCACGCCGGCATTAACGGCAACAACTAATTATTATGTAACGGTTAAAGGCGATAACAAATGTGAAAACTCATCAATCACCGCTAAAGTGGTAATGGTAACTGTTAACGAAGGTGCAACAGCTGCAGATATTGCCTTATCTGTACCGGCCAAGCTGTGTGGTTCTGGTTCCGCCGTAATCAATGCAAGTTCTACAACGGTAACCAATCCGGTATTTACCTGGTACAACGATGCCTCATTAACCAGTGTAGCCTTTACCGGGCCAACATTTAACACACCGGTATTAACCGCTACTACCACTTATTATGTAACTGTTAAAGGAACCAATAAGTGTGAAAATACAGCAGCTAATGCAAAACCCTTAACCGTAACGGTTAACCCAAATGCTTTAGCAGCGGATATTACGGTAAATGGATCAACCTCAGTTTGTAGCAATACTGCAGCAACATTAGCTGCAACAAGCACAACCGTAACGAACCCGGTATTTACCTGGTATAGCGATGCTACTTTAAATACGGTGGTATTTACAGGGGCATTATTTACGACACCGGTATTAGTGGCAAATACAACATATTACGTAACTGTTAAAGGTGATAACAGATGTGAAAATACGGCTGCAACAGCAAGGGCCGCAGCGATTACGGTAAATGCGTCGCCAGATAATCCGGTAGTATCAGTGCCAAATGGCGGGGTATGCGCAGGTGATGGAGCAACACTTACCGTAACCAATGCTCAGGCAGGTGTTACTTACGAGTGGTACAATGCAGCAGTTGGGGGTAATTTACTGTTTACTGGTGCAACATTCAATGTAACAGCCTTAACGGCAACAACAGATTACTATGTTTTAGCTATTGGAACAGGCGGTTGTACCAACAACGGTGGCCGCGTTAAAGTAACGGTCGCCGTCAATACAAAACCTGCGGTGCCAACGGTGGCTGCTATATCAGTTAGCGTTTGTACAGGAAGTACAGCAATATTAACCGTTACGAATCCCCAAACAGGTGTTACCTACAATTGGTATACTACATCGGCAGGTGGAACGGTAGCTGGAACAGGTATAAACTTTACAACACCAGCGGTCAATGCAAATACTACTTACTATGTTGAAGGTGGAAATGGAACTTGTATATCATCATCCAGAACAGCCGTGAATGTAATTGCACTACCGGTACCGGTTGCGCCGGCATCGGTAACAGCAGCAAATGGAACACTTTGCTCAGGTAGCTCAACGATATTAACAGTGAATAATCCGGTAGCAGGATTAGCATACAGATGGTATGCTGCAAGCTCGGGCGGAACAGTGCTGGCAGAAGGCACAGCTTTTACCACACCAAACTTAAATGTGACTACAATCTACTATGTAGAAGCAATTGCAGCAGGTGGTTGTGCAAGCGCAACAAGAACAGCTGTTACAATAACTGTGTTGCCGGTATTAGCAAAACCAACCGTAGCCGTACAAACTACAACAGCTAATAGTGTAACGTTTGCATGGACCGCGGTAGCAGGTGCTACAGCATACGAGGTTTCACTAAATAATGGTTTAAGCTGGGTTAACCCAACGGGCGGATCAAGCGGAACAACTTACCTTATAGCAGGCCTGAAACCAGATCAAAGTGTAAGTATCTTGGTAAGGGCTAAAGGTCAGATCGAATGCCAGACCAGCCAAAATGGTTCGGCAACCGGCAAAGCCGCTAATCCTTTTGGCGATCAGGTTTATATACCGAATGCATTTACGCCAAATAACGACGGTAAAAACGATGTATTCCTAATTTACGGTAATACCATATCAAGCGCGAAAATGAGTATTTACACACAATGGGGTCAGTTGATATTTCAGTCAGATAACGTTGCAAACGGATGGGACGGAACCTTCAAAGGGGTAAATCAACCGAATGGCGTTTACGTGTACATGGTTGATATTACCTTCAGTAACGGAACAACATCAATGAGAAAAGGTACAGTAACGCTGATTAGATAAGTAAGAGGATTAATAATAAACAGATAAAATCAAAGACCATGAAAATACTATCGGCTTTAAAAATATATGTTGCAGTACTGGTATCGTTGCTGTTTACAGCTAAGTCCTTTGCACAAACTGATCCGCATTTTTCACAATATTATGCAAACCCATTATACCTAAACCCTGCATTAACCGGGGTAATAGATGGCGATTACCGTGCAACTGTAAATTTTAAACAACAATGGAGTGCACTAAACAGCTCTTTTTTAACCGGCGGCGCATCTTTCGATATGGCTCCCAAAAAGAACTTCGCATTTGGTGCAACCATTTTAAATCAAAGGGCGGGAGAGTTGGATTTTAACTATTTATCTGCTTTGGTATCAGGTTCGTACCGTTTAAGGTTTGGTGCCGAAGGACTGCAGATGGTGAGCTTTGGCTTACAGGCTGGTATCATTAACCGTAGTTTCGATTTCTCCCAGGCCAGGTTTGGTAACCAGTTTAATCCGATTACGGGTTACGATGGTGGCATGATGAGTGGAGAAACACTTTCATCTCAATCATCTTTGGTTCCTGACGTAAACGCCGGTATCATGTTTTTTGATGGCGATCCCAACAAAAATATTAACGTTTTCCTGGGTGCAAGTGCGGCACATTTAACCCGTCCTATGGATCGTTTCTCTGGGACAAACTCACGCGTTCCGGTACGTTTTACCGGACATGGTGGTGCGCGCATCAGGGCGTCAGAGCTATTGGATATTGTACCTAATGCCTTGTTCATGTATCAGGGTAATACAAACGAAGTTTCTTTAGGTGCTTATGCACAACTTAATGTTAATCCATCCGCTAATATTTTGTTCGGAGGTAACTACCGTATTAAAGACGCAGCCATTGCTTTTGTTGGTTTACAGTTAAAAAACATGGTTTTCGGGTTAAGTTACGACGTAAATACCTCTTCTTTTAATCGTGCATCAAACAGTAATGGTGGTTTAGAACTCTCGATATCTCTTATAGGCCGTAATGGTATAATTGGTCCGAACTTCTTTTGTCCACGTTTATAATTATTCAGGGTAATATGGTTATGACTTGGAAATCATGACGGTTTTATCACTATTGAAAACAAGTTTAGAAAGATGAGAAAAATATTATTCTTTTTTTTATTGGCATTTGGCGGTTTTGCAAACGCACAGTATGTGGTAAATTATAAAAAGGTAGCAGATACTTATTTCGAGAATAAGGATTATTATGCTGCAGCTACCTTTTATAAAAAAGCATTGAAAATTACTGGAGATAGCAGTCAGATTGTTTTGCCTTATGGCAAGGAAAGAAAATCGGCAACTGATGATAAGGTGATAGAAGATTATGAAGGATCGATATATAATCTTGCAGAATCCAGCAGGCTTTACAGGGAATTTAACGAGGCTGAAAAATATTATGCTATTGCCATAACCTTTACCAATACACGTTACAGAAAGGCATTATTTTATTATGCCGAGAGCTTAAGGGCAAATAAAAAATTTAACCAGGCTATTGATGCCTTTCAGCAGTTTATCCAGAAAAACCCTGGCGATCCTTTAGCTAAAGATGCTAAAAAGGAAATAGAATCATGCAAGTTTGCGATTGAAGAAATGCGTTTCCCACGTATGATACAGGTTAAGAAAGTTCCAGCTGGTATAAATGGCCTGGGATCTAATTATGCACCTGTTAAAATCAACAGCGAATTATATTTCACCTCATCCCGCCCGGTTACAGTAGGAAGTAAAAGAGATATGGTTAAAACAGCTACCGGGGAAGTTCAGGTATCAACTAAAGCCAATCCATTTATGAATAACATTTATACGACTAAAGGAGAACTCAATTCGGCTGATATTGACGTAAAAAAAGTAGATATCAATTTTCCTAAAAATATTGAAATCGCTGCAGCTGCTTTTACACCTGACGGAAATACCATGTACTTTACCGCCTGGAAGGATAAAGAAAAATATGCTATCTATTCGTCAAGAAAAGCCGGTGAAAAATGGTCAGATCCACAGCCGGTTGGTTTACAGGTAAATAGCAAAGACTTCAACTCTTCACAGCCTTTTGTTACCAGCGATGGTAAATTCCTGCTTTTTTCATCTGATAGAAGTGGCGGTTACGGTAAATTCGATCTTTGGTATTGTGCCATCCGCGAAGATGGTTCGTTAGGTCAGGCGGTAAATTTTGGACCAGACATTAATACTGCAGACGATGAACGTGCGCCATATTATAATACGCTAACTAAAAAATTATTGTTCAGTACCGATGGGCGTGTTGGTTTTGGTGGCCTCGATTTCTTTGAGTCAGAAGGAGATCTGGTAAATTGGTCTAAGCCAAAAAACCTGGGTTATCCATTCAATTCGTCAAAAGATGATCTTTACTTTACCGCTAGTGATGATCAAGGAACCAAAGGCTACATTAGTTCTGATCGCGAATCATCTTGTTGTCTGGAAGTATTTGAAGTGAAAAAAGAACACCTTTCTATAGCTGGTCTTTTAACTGATTGTAAAACCAAGTTACCGCTGGCAGATGCCGATGTAACTTTGACCAATGTAGAAGGATCACAAAAGATGATTACAGGTTCTGACGGTATTTATACGTTTAAAGTAGATTCTAAAAGACCGGTCAAGTTACTTTTTGCAAAAGATAATTATTTCGCTGTTACTAAAAACTATCTTTATGAGGAGTTGGCAAAAGCAGATACCCTGCTTGATAAAGAATATTGTTTGAGTCCTTTTAAACTGGGCATACCTATAACCTTGGAGAATATTTATTATGAATTTAACAGTGCAGAACTTACAGAGCCTTCCAAAAAAGTATTAGACTTCCTCATTCCGATTATGGAAGATAATCCGCAAATGGAAATCGAATTGGGTTCCCATACCGATAATATCGGAACAGAAGAATACAACCTGGAATTATCAAACAGAAGAGCAAAATCATGTACAGATTATTTGGAAAGTAAAGGAATAGCTGCGGCTAGAATGACTTCTAAAGGTTATGGAGAATCGATGCCTATTGAGCCGAACGAAATTATTGTAAAGCGCAAGAAAAAAGATAATCCTGAAGGAAGGGCAAAAAACAGAAGAACAGCGTTTAAAGTAATTAAAAAATAATATTTGTTATCATCCCAATTGAGCCATCTTCCTGAAATGGAGATGGCTTTTTTATGCCACCTGATTTATTGGTAAGCCACGCAATTATGCGTAGGATCTTTAATTTACTATTTAGAAAAGTTACAGTTTCCGATTACCATTTTGCCACCAAGTTGTTTCAGTCTCGAGCCGCCATGAACAAAAAATAATTATAAACTCAATGCTCATTATCCCTGCATATGTTGTTTTTGAGGTCAATAATTGAACAGATCGTCTCCAATTCGACACTGAAAATTAATAATTGAATTAATCTTTGTAATTTTCGGCTTATCTTTTAACGCAATGAAGCTGACTATTCAACCAACGATAATTTTTAGAACCCCGAAATTTTCATATCAATCCGAGCTGGTAGATTGTTGGGAGGCATTAAAGTCTGCCATCTCCATATCGTCAGCTACTTTTTACGAAACCATCAAAGAAGTAAAGGCAAACGAACTTCATGATCTTCCGCCTAAGGTTTATTTTACCATTTGGAAGTATTTTAACCGTGCAAAATTCCGGTCGACTCCTTATGGAACTTTTGCTGGTTTTAGTTTGTTAAACGATGCCATTAAGCCATCTGAAAGCAGAATCATAATTGATGAAGACCAGAAAATACGTGAGCTGATTGATTGGCCATACAAGAATAATATTCAACTGCCATTGCAAGATTTGTTGCAGAAGAACTGTCTGCTATTTAGTAACAGCAGCTATTATTTAACAACGGATAGTATCCGTTATATTGCCTGCACTGATGGGGTTTTTGAACTGGCTGAGTTGGATCAGAACGAATTTGTACAACAGATATTGGCTGCCTGCCTAAAGCCGATCCGACTTAATGATTTACTAAGCCAACTAAGCTTAACTGATACTGAAACGCAAAATTTCTTTGGCTTGCTTCAGGATATGCACGATTTGCAGCTTATTTTTACCAACTACGACCCCAATATTATAGGAGATGATTATTTTGAACGTTTGGGACTAACCGCCACCGAAGATCTGCCAAAATACCTTATTGCACAACGTAAAGCTGTATCCGGATGCATCAATAACCGTTTGCTTCAGTCTGTTCCGGGTTTGATCAGTATGTTACATAACATCATGCCGGTAAAAGGTCATGGTGCCCTTGATCAGTTTCGGAATAGGTTTAAGAAGAAATTCGAAGATCAGGAAGTACCGTTGTTATTGGCGCTAGACCCTGAGATGGGCGTAGGTTATGACGAATTGGAGCAAGCCGGTCAAAACAGCGGTTTTATAACACGTTTCATTAATAAGCCGGCTAAAAAAGAAGAAACAGAAAATCTGAAAACAGCATTAAAAAGTTATCTTGCCGGACAGAGATTTGAAAAAGATAAAACTATTTATCTGAACAAACTTGATTTACCACAGCATCAGAAGCTGGTGCCCTTACCTAACTCATTTAGCATGGTCATGTCGGTTCATGATGACCTGATTTTTGTAGAACAGATTGGTGGAGTTACATCCAACGCCTTAAGCGGAAGATTTACGATGGCTGATGAAAGTGCAGCAAATTATGCAAAAGCCATTGCCGCTGCAGAACAAGAGGCAAATCCCGATGTTTTGTTTTTTGATGTGGCTTATATGGTAGAAGCTAATGTAGATAATGTAAACCGGCGGAAATTAATCTATGGGCATCAGTTGTCTATATTAAATTTCGATACCTCATCCGCTCCACTTGCATTAAATGATATACAAATATCAGTTCAGGGTACGGAGATTATCCTTCGCTCCGGGCAATTAAATAAAAGGTTAGTGCCAAGAATGGCCTCTGCCTATAATTATATCCGTTCAGACCTTTCTGTATTTAGGCTATTATGCGATTTGCAGCATCAGGGCTTACAAACCAGTCTTTCCTTTCCGCTTGATGCCATTATTCCTGATCTAGACTACTACCCAAGGTTGCAATATCAGAATATTGTTTTAAGCAGCAACAAATGGAAAATTAAAAAAGAAGCGCTGTTGGGTACCGGTCAAAAATTGCTTTCCATCACCGAGTGTAGATCATACCTCAAAAATTTAGGCATAAGTGAATATTTTAAAGCCGGTATGTCTGATCAGACCTTGTGCTTTGCCTTAAACAACGACGATGATATAAATGCTTTTTTGCAGTATGTGCAAAAACAGGGCAATACTTACGTTGAAGAAGTGATAATGCCTAAAAATAGTATTGTGGTTGATGAAGCCGCTAAGCCCTATTTCGCACAGTTCGTTTTAAGCATCAGCCATGGCGAACAAATTTATAGGCGTTTGGCTAAAACATCCGCAGATGAAGGTGTTACCCGTTTTTTTCTGCCAGGTAAAGAATGGCTGTATTTCGAAATTTATTGCCACCAGCAAAGGAGCGATGAGATTTTGATGGAAGTAATTAACCCCTTCCTGATTACTTATGCAGATCAGGTGAAATCATGGTTTTTTATCCGTTACAACGAAAATGGAAACCACATTAGGTTTAGGGTTCAACTCAACGATCCAAATGGTGGGCAGTTGTTGATATCAAAGTTGATGGATGAGCTGGAAGTGTTTGTAAATTCGGGTTTCGTGTCAGATGTGCAACTTAAAACATATAAGCGCGAACTGGAGCGTTATGGCAGTAATATAATCGAAAATGTAGAGAAACACTTTGGTATAGATAGTAGATTTGTGTTATCGCTTTTAGAAACGCAGACCGATGATTTTAATAAATATAGATTATGTACTGTTTTGTTTTCTAAGGTTATTAAATCTAGCATCATCGATAATTCTGCCATCAGTAAGATCGTTAGGTTAATGTCTGATAACTTTAATGAAGAGCATAGGTTGGATGCAGCTGATTTTAAGCAACTAAATATTCATTACCAGGAATTTCGGAAAACCGAATGGACAGCATTAACTGTAGAACAGGAGCGGTGGTTTATTGCTTTTTCTGATTCGTTTATCAAAACCCTTGAACAATGTGGCGCGGAAAACGCACCAAAGTTATTGACCGATTTAATGCATATGCACGTAAACCGGCTTTTCAACAAAGATCAGCGAACACATGAAATGGTGATGTACTATTTTCTGCTAAAGGATATCCAGCGCCAAAATGCGACAAGAACTTAACGGTTTAGCCTGGCCAATGGATTATTGACCGTTACCTCTATTTCAGTAATATAACGGTTAAGCGGATCTTGGTAATACTTGAATACATAATCATTGCCATAAAAATTACTTAAACGTTTGCCAACATTTTCAATACCTACATGATGGCTTTCTGTCTGTTTGCCATTATTATCATTAATCATGTTGATGGTACTGATATTCAACTTGTCATTTTCGTAGGCAATTTTAATAATTGCAGGTTGGGTAGAGTGTGAAACATTTCCGTGCTTAAATATATTTTCGACCAGTGTCAATAAAATAAGCGGAGGAAATCTTAGCCCAAACATATCGCCTGTTACTTTAAGTTCCAGATTAATGGTATTAGCTGTGCGGAGCTTGTGGAGATTGATCAGGTGTTCGATCTGTTCGATTTCTTCACTCAGCGGAACCATCTCTGATGCTGATGGGCGTTTTAGCGCATAACGCATCATTTCTGCCAGGTTCATAATGGCATCAGCCGCCATAGGCGCCTTTTTTCGGGCATCGTTATAAATGAAGTTTAAGGTATTAAACAGGAAGTGTGGATTGATCTGGCTACGCAGATAATTGTTTTGCGATTGAACAAGATCATTTTCCAAAGCCTGCTTTTCTATCTGTGTAACCAGATTCTGCCGTTCTAAGGCTTCTACTTTTTTCTGATCCTGAAATGATTTAACAACGTAAATGTAGCCGGTAGAATAACCAATATATAATATGGAGCGATAAATGCATGGAAGTATAAATTCCCTGTTAAACGATCTAGATGGATTTATTTCAATTAACCCGATCTGCTCAAACAAAATAATAAGGAGAAAGGTAGAAACAACGTATGCAAAAATGATTATGGTAATAAGGGCGGCAATCTTAAGAAGTTTTATGGGAAAGGATCCGGTTTTGAGCATTTTTTTTAGAAAAAAACCGTACACGTAAAAGGTAAAAATATTAACAATATAAACTAACAGGTAAGCTCCGGGTTCTCTAAATCTATGGGTAGCTAAACCCAAAATAAATACTTCATAAATGATATAAAGACTCCATACCAATAAGTGAAACTTATACTTTTCGTAGAATTTTTTTAAATGTAAAAAGCTCATTTTTTTCTTTTAATCTATTAAAATGGGGTTTTTATCTCCCAAAAACAGGGGTTGGTGTAAAAAAGTAGTTGGGGCTAATTTTGCGGTGCATCTTTACAGAAAATTAATCACAACGATAATAACAAAAATTTAAATACTATATATTATGAAAGCTCAACATACCAATCCTTCTGCAAAACTTGCTAAAAAAACTGTTTTTGTTTATAAAAATGTTAAAGCAAAAAACAATTTCTCTACTAACCCGACAGGAGATCAAAGCCACACGGTAATGACCAGTTTTATTATCGAATTTTAATTCAAAATAACTCATTTTAATAGTTAACTCATCATTTTTAACATCATCATCATGAAAGTTCAACACACTGACTCTGCTACAAAACTTGCCAAAAAAACTGTTTTTGTTTATAAAAATGTTAAAGTAAAAAACAACTTCTCTACTAATCCAACAGGAGATCAAAGCCACACGGTAATGACCAGCTTTATTATAGAATTTTAATTCTTAGTAAGATATTCAATATTATATCATCATATTTAAACATCGTTACCATGAAAGCTCAACACACAGGTAAACTTGCTAAAAAGACTGTTTTTGTTTATAAAAACGTTAAATCCAAAAACAACTTTTCCACTAACCCAACAGGAGACCAAAGTCACACCTTAATGACTAGCTTCATATTTGGATTGTAGTTTCTTAACCTCATCACTAATCCTATAATGAGAAACCAAAAGGGTATTAATTTCGGTTCGATTTTAGTAAACTACTCTGTACATAGGCAAAGAAAGCCTCTTTGTAACCTTCTCCTATTTGTATCATCTCGTTATTGATGAGCCGGATTATATTTCCGTCAACTTTCTTAATTGCTGCCTTGGCAACAATATTTGATTTATTGACACGGATAAATGCATGATTTTCCAGGGCCTTTTCAATTTCCTTAAGCGTAAGGTAAGTGGTGTGGATCTCAGATTTTGTAATAATCTGTATGTAATTCTGTAGTGCTTTGATATAAAGTATTTCATCAATAGCAATATTTGAAAAAGCATATTTGTGGTCGCCTTTAATATAAAGGGCGGCAACCTGATCAGCTTCTTTTGTTGTAGCCTTGCTGCTATTGTTTGATTCCTTCTTTAATATCCGATCAATACCTAATGCAAATTTTGCAAACGAAATAGGTTTTAATAAGTACTGATCTGATTGTACATCAAATGCTTGCAGGGCATAATCGGGATGCGCAGTTGTAAAAACAAGATACTTCGCCTTTTCCCTGATATTTTTGGCCAGTTCTAATCCGTTTATTCCTGGCATATCAATATCCATAAATAATAAATCAATTTCGTCTTCGATACTTATTTCGGTAAGTGCCTGGACAGGACTGGTAAAAGTTTTAAAAACAGTTAAACCAGGCATTTCTGCAATGTGGTCAGTTAATACTTCAATTGCATGTTGCTCGTCGTCTATAACAACGCATTTTAGATTCATGTGTAGAATTTGTGGGTTTATTTGATTTGAATGCAAGTTAAATAAAAATGAGTTGAATTAACAATTGCGCCTTAAAAAAACTTATCTCCCGGTTTTGTCTATTGAAAACCAGGGTTTCGTGTAATATTCCGGGTGGTTGATGTAAAAAAATTAACAGCGCTTTTTCTTTTTATAATCTTTATACTGTTTGCCAAAAACAAATGATTAGTAGTTAAAAGTTACTAATTGCAAAAACATCTGCCTGCCCAATCTTGTGTAGCCTGTAGATAATAATATTAAAAACAGGCCATACAATACTGGGTTTGATAGTGAAAACCTAAAAAAGAGAAATACCGGAAAACCAAATAAATATTCCCTACATCTACCCATCCTCCAAATGAAAAACAACGAATACGAATATTTACTTAATAATATCTACTATAAGGGAATTCTGAAAAATCAAGGAATTAACTCAGACATGTACCAGAGAATGCAAAATGAATATAGCAATCTCAACGGACAGCAGCCTGCTAGAGGCAAATTAGAGCGTGAATATGCCTTCAGGAAATCTTTCCTGGTTGTACGTAATTATGTACAACAGGCAATAAAAGATGGTATGAGAAGTTTTCAGTTTAAGATGGAAACAAATGACATCAATAAATTGACTTATATGGTTGATATGTTGGACAGAAACTTTTTTGATAAACAAAGCTTAGATCAGATTATCGCTACAGCAAATTCGGTATTCAACCAGTATCATTTAAAAAATTAACTATCTATAATAGGTAACAATATGGAATTGAAAGACGAAATCGGGCAATTTGCCGTAAGAATTAAGAAAATGCTTCCGCAAGTTCAATCTGAGGATTTAACCAGGAATGCGTTGGTTATGCCTTTTATCCAAATCTTAGGATTTGATCCTTCTGAGGTTCAATCTGACGCTGTTCTAGACTTCGGAGTTAAAAAGAGTAAAAAAGTTGATTATACCATTATGAAAGATGGTGAGCCAACAATTCTGGTTGAATGTAAACACCATAATGACAATTTGGATATTCACGATTCGCGCTTATCTAAATACTTCCGTAAAACAAAAGCCAAATATGGTTTATTGACCAATGGTTTGGTATACCGCTTCTATACGGAGAAAATGGTGAGATCAAAGAAAAATCAAGAGCCTTTGTTCGAGTTTAAAATAACCGATACCAAAGCGGCTATCATTGCAAAAATGATCGAAGATCACAAAGATTATTTTAATGTAGATCAAAAAGTAAATGTTGTAACAGCTGGCTAAGCTTATTAAAACCATTTTAGGCGTTCTCGAAAATGCTTTTAAAGTCTTGATCTGATCAGGACTTTTTTTTGGCTCTTTATATCATAAAGAAGGGAGAAACCGATCCGATTTCTCCCTTAAAATTGATAGTATAATAAAGCTATATTAATTCTACACTTCTGCTTACAAAAGCAGTTAACTCTGCTCCGGTTAACATACCTTGCGCCAAAAGCGCTAAATCTACCGCTTGTTTAGCCAGGTTTTGCTGCTCTTCTCCTTCAGCATTTAAAATTTTTCCTACCAATTTATGGTTTCCGTTAATGGCAACTTTGTAATTGTCGGGCATTTGACCATAAAAGCTCATTCCGCCTCCCATTGCAGCCATATCCTTCATCCTGCGCATAAATTCATCCATGGTAATTGTAACTGGTAACTCATCCGGATGTAAAGCTACAACTTCTACATGCATGCCAGGTTTGGTAATGGCTTTTTCAAAAATAGCGGTTACCTCTTTCACCTGATCCTCACTTAAAACATGCTCGTTCTGCTCATCTTTCTCAATTAATTTATCCACCACACTGGAGTCAACCCGTTTAATTGATGTTTTTTCTAATTTTTGCTCCAGTTGATTAATAAAATGATTGTCAATCGGCGAATCTAACACCAAAACATCATAATCTTTTTTATTGGCTGATTGGATAAATGCATCCTGTTTTGCAGCGTCGTTAGTGTATAAATACACAACATTTCCATTTTTATCCGTTTGTAAGGCTGTTACTTTTTCTTTATATTCAGGAAGTGTATAAAGCTCATTTTTAGTATTGCCAACTAAAGCAAAGTCCTTGGCTTTATCGTAAAATTTCTCTTCGCTGATCATGCCGTATTTAACAAAAAGACCAATATCTTTCCATTTATCTTCGTAGGCTTTGCGATCTTTAGCGAATAATTCACTTAATTTATCAGCAACTTTTTTAGTAATGTAGTTATTGATTTTTTTAACGTTGCTGTCGGCCTGCAAGAAACTCCGTGATACATTTAAAGGGATATCAGGAGAATCGATTACGCCGTGCAATAACATCAAAAACTCGGGAACAATATCTTTAACCTCGTCGGTAATAAATACCTGGCGGGAGTATAATTTAATTTTGTTGCGTTGCATTTCAAAATCGTTTTTCAACTTAGGGAAATACAATACACCGGTTAAATTAAACGGATAATCAACATTCAGGTGGATCCAGAATAATGGTTCCTCGCTAAATGGGTATAATTCACGGTAGAATTTTAAATAATCCTCATCTGACAAATCTGCAGGCGCCTTTGTCCAGATCGGGTTGGTGGTATTGATGATGTTATCAACTTCAACATCCTTATACTTAGTTTTGCCTTCTTCATCGGTACCATCTTCTACCGATTCGGTTTTAGTGCCGAATTTAATTGGAACTGGTAAAAATTTAGCATATTTATTAAGGATTTCCTGCAGTTTACTTTCTGCTAAAAATTCTTCCGAATCTTTGTTGACATGGAGGATAATATCGGTACCACGGGTAGTTTTAGTACCTTCAGTAATCTCAAATTCTGTACTTCCATCGCAAACCCAACGTGCTGGCTCGGCGCCATCCTGGTACGATAAAGTTTGAATTTCAACCAAATCAGCAACCATAAAGGCTGAATAGAACCCTAAACCGAATTTACCGATAATTTCGTTGGCATCTTTCGCATCTTTAAATTTCTCTACAAACTCACTTGCGCCAGAAAAAGCAACCTGGTTAATGTACTTTTTAATTTCCTCTGCCGTCATTCCCAAACCATTATCGCTAATGGTAATGGTTTTTGCATCCTTATCAACCGCAACTTTTACTAACGGTGCGCCAACTTCGCCATTAAACTGGCCTAATGAAGCAAGTCTTTTAATTTTCTGAACAGCATCTATTGCGTTAGAAACCAATTCACGAAGAAAAATTTCGTTATCAGAGTATAAAAACTTTTTAATTATCGGGAAAATATTTTCAGTATGTATAGAAATATTTCCTTTTTCCTGTATGCTCATATGTAAATAAATTGTTTAATCTACATCCTGCATATCAAGGGTTGTTCCAAAAGAATTTGTTTGCCAAAATGACAGTAAGATGTAAGATGTAAGATGTAAGATGGAAAACGGGAGATGGAGAAAGAACGATTAATTTCTTTAGTAAAGATTCAAAACGATCGTCACTTCGATTGGAGTGCAACGTAGTAGAAAGTTAATGTGATTCCGTGTTCTGTGTCCTCACAGAACACTGGTCGTTTTATTGTTATACAGTTTAAACGATGATTTGGAAAGCAAAACCTGTATTTCAATTCACGTTAGCCCCGCTGTACCTTCTGCCCCCGATGAAAAATCTGGGGCATTCGTGCCATCGGGTTTAGATCATTTGGTGTTGTGCTAATAGGAGCGGTTTCCACTCAAGGCGCCGATTCTATAGTCTTTATTTTCTATATGTTTTTATTCCGTGGTCTGTGTCCTCACAGAACACTAGTCGTTTTTATTGTTATACAGTTTAAACTATGATTTGGAAAGCAAAGCCTGTATTTCAATTCACGTTAACCCCGCTGTACATTCTGCCCCGCTGAAAAATCGGGGCATTCGTGCCATCGGGTTTAGATCATTTGGTGTTGTGCTAATAGGAACGGTTTCTACTCAGGGCGCCGATTCTATAGTCTTTATTTCTGATTCCGTGGTCTGTGTCCTCACAGAACACTAGTTGTTTTTATTGTTATACAATTTAAACTATGATTTAGAAAGCAAAAACTGTATTTAAATTAATGTTAATCCCGATGTACCTTCTGCCCCGATGAAAAATCTGGGGCATTCGTGCCATCGGGTTTAGATCATTTGGTGTTATGCTAATAGGAGCGGTTTCCACTCAAGGCGCCTACTTTATAGTCTTAATTTTTCATATATTTTAAGTTAAGCGTAGCCTTTGTCATTTTAGTGCCGTGGTTTTTACCCCCACAAACAACAAGTATTTATTACTGCTCTTCTTCACTATAGGCCAATTCAATATCTATAAATTGAATAATCAGTGAACAAACATTCCCTTCTATATCAAAACCATAATAAACGGGGTAAGTACCATCACCAAAGCCACTTTGAAAAAGGGAATATGATAATTAGTCCCTGGTATTTTCCAGTTAATCCAATCACCATCTTTACGTTGGTAATCAGGGTTCTCAGTATAGCTGGCTACAAAAAGTGCAGCGAAATAATCATCATAGAGGTTTTTACCTGGATGTTCGCTATGAAATTTATCCTGAAACGTACAAAAATGTTTTAAAGTTTCTTTATCCAGTACACAAGCCAAGCCTGCATCCACATTAAAACCGAAAAATTCACCTTCATTAAAATCAAGCAGGTTTTCTGTGCCAATTAATGCTTCTTCAAAGCGAATGGCATCATAAGCTGTAAACTGCACTTTAACGGCAGCATACCGCGCGCAATCCTCATCGTCAGGAATAATAACAGCCGCCGTTACCGGAAATTCACCAATAGGAACCTTGATCAAATATGGCTCGGCATTTTTTTGGATATATACCAGGGGATCTCTCACCAGAATTTCTCCTGTAGGGATAGATACACTTCCCAGTTCAAGGCGATCTATCTTTTTGCCAGCCACAGCTGTTTCTTCAAAATAATCGTTCAGGTTGTTGGGGCAGGTTAATAATGCGCGTTTCTCGTTCCAGGTTTTTAACCATTCATTGCTTGGTATCATTAAGATCCGGTTAATTTTTTTGAAATATGATTTTTGTGTGCTATAAATAAAGAAGCCAAGAAAATTTAAGATCTTCTTGGCTGAATATTTAAATCTGAATGAGTTTAATTTAAAAGAAAACTTGGCTTATCTTCTTCCAGCGATAAGATTTTAGTGATTTTTTTTAGCAATACATCCATTTGGAAAGGTTTTGATAAAAAATCATCCTGACCATAATTTAAGGTTGTAAAATCTTTTTGATCGTATAAGCCGGAGATAAGAAGGATAGGTATTTTAGAAGTGCTTTCAATAGATTTTAGCTGTTCACATAACACACGGCCATCAATATGCCCTAAAGAAATATCAAGTAAGATTAAATCAGGACTGAATTTTTCAATTCTGTTAAAAATTTCCTCACCATCATTTAGTGCCGAAACTTTAAACCCTCCAATTTCCAGGATTAATTGTATGGTTTCTAAAACCTCAATATCATCATCTACTACCAATATTCTCTTCATATGTGTGTGCAATTATATGCTTTTAAAAGTATAACAAAAGTTTGAGCGGATATGTTTACCATATTAAGCACATTTTAACAAATTATGATGTAAATGTATATTTTAACTTAACTGGCCTGTTGTGCAATGCCCTCTTTGTTTAAGATGAAACTAAACAGCTCATCTATTGGTTTTTGTAAAATTTTGCCAGCCTCAATGCCGTTTTCCTGTAATACCGAAATGAGTTCATCCTGATAATAATAGGCAATGGAGCCTACGAAATGGCAAGGTACGTTTTTGTATCTGTGATAGTCTTTAACGTTCGTATCTACAAATTCCTGAAAGCCATTTCTTAATATTTCCTGAATAAAAGGGTGGTCTTTGTGGCTGGCCATGAAGCGGCTAAAGCTTGCCAGGTAGATGTTGGGGAAAGGTTTCTGATAAACATTGGTAATAATCTGCTCTTTTTCGGCAGGGAAGGATTTTTTAAATTCTGCTGCCAATGTTGATGGCATTTTTCCGTACAGATAGCTTAGGAGCACCTTTTTTCCAAAGAAGGTACCAGAACCCTCATCACCTAAAACATAACCCAAACCATGGTGACCATCATGAATTTTTTTGCCATCAAAGTAGCAGATATTAGATCCGGTACCTAAAATACAGTTTAATCCTTCGGCGCTTCCACAGGTAGCGTATACTGAACCCAGAAGGTCGTGGTCTACAGAAATAAAAGCACGGCTAAAAACAGCTGATAAACCGTTTGAAACCACCTCATGTTTATCTGGCGAAGAACAACCAGCTCCAAAAAAGTAAATCTCTTTCACCTCACCGGCGTATTGCAATAAGGATTCGTTTTTGGAAATCAGCTTGGTAATTTCTTGTTCACTTAAAAAATATGGGTTTATTCCAGGGGTATTAAATTTAATGGTTTCGCCATTATGATAACCCATCCAATCGGTTTTTGATGAGCCACTATCTGCAACAAGTATCATGGCCCTAAATATAAAAATTAATTATAGCATTTTATATTTGAAATAATTTCGTTACTTCTTTTAAAGCTTAGTGACGCCGTTTTAGATATGGATGTATTTTTAGAAAGTTTGATAGTATGCCTTATGTCTGATTGCTCTTGGCCAGGGATTGAAACTATTTAGTTCAGCAAATCAACACTTCCGCTAATTGTTTTTAAAGTGTTTTCGGCTATTTTTGCCTGATATTGCATTTCGATAAAACGGTTTTGAGCGTCGATGGCATTACGCTGTGCTTCTCTCAGTTCTAACGGAGCTATGCTGCCCAAACGGTATTTTGCCAGAGTGATATCTAAATTCTGTTTCGCTATATCTACATTCCGCTGTTCTAATCTAATCAGATCAAGATAAGTACTATAATTTTCATAGGCAGCAAGTAACTGCGCATTCACATCCAATCTGGTTTTGTTTAGGTTAAGAATCGAATTATCGATCTCGATTTTGGCATTGCGCTCTTGCTGACGCTGTAAAAAGCCATTAAATAAATTGATACTTGCTGTAACGCCATAGGTAAAACCATTGGCCGCAAATTTTTGGTTAAAACCCGTGGGGCTGGTACTGTTTGCCCTGCTGTAACCCGAGTTCAGGCTAACTGCCGGATAACGGGCCCCACGGATAGACTTTAAATTCAAAGAAGCAATGCGTTGATTGATAAATGCATTCTGCAAGTCAGGGTTCTGCTTTTCAGCCATTTCGGCCATTTTGCTAAATAAGATACCTTTGTCTACATCAATACTATCAGCAACAGAAAAAGTGGTTCCAATGTCCCTAACCATTAATTGGTTTAAGCGAACTTTAGCGATCTGCAGCGCATTTTTGGTTTGCAGGTAATTTGAGGTATCCGTATTGTAATCAACCTGTGCCGTCAGCACGTCCAGTTTAGAACCACGTCCGAGCTGTAATTTCGTTTTGGCAATATTAGTGCGCAATACCGAAACATCCATGGCGCTATCCGCTGCTTTAACCAGTTGTTGTTGTCTTACAATATCATAATAGGCCGCAATTACATCAGCAACAGTAGTTAAAATGGTTAAGCGCGAATTTAATTCACCCTGTTTTTGTAATTCCTTTAAACGATCGTAATTGGCAAACATGCGAAAGCCGTCGAAAATAGTCCAGTTTAATTCTGCACCATAACTGTTATTGGTACTCTTAGCCCCGGTAATCACCCGATCAGGACCAGTTACAGGACTTTGCCTGGTATTTTGGATACTTCCGCCATTAGTGTAATTTCCGGTTACACCAGGTAGCATACCGGCATTGCCAATATTGGCATTGTTCTTTGCTATATCGATCTGGTTTTTGCTGATTTTGATGTCGTAATTATGCTGTAATGCAATAGTGATGGCTTCTTTCAGGCTTAATTTTTCTTGTGCAAAACCTGAAAACGATAAGCTTATCAGCATGATAAATATTTTTAATTTCTTGCTCATCTTATTCTTCTGTATGTAAAGCTTCCTGTTCAAAACGATGTGCTTCTTTTAATTCTTGATTGGGCCGGTAAGGTTTTGCCCAATAAGAGTAAATGGCCGGTATTACGAATAGGGTTAATACCAAAGAGAATAAAGTTCCGCCTACAATAACGGTTCCCATGCTCATTCTGCTTTTTGCCGCAGCACCCAATGCGAGCGCAATAGGTAAGGCACCAATGGCAATGGCCAAACTGGTCATTAATATCGGGCGTAACCTCGAAACCGCAGCTTCCCTGATGGCCTCTGGGATGGGAATGCCTTTTTCTTTAAGCTGGTTGGCAAACTCTACAATTAAAATTCCGTTTTTAGTTACCAAACCGATCAGCATAATGGTACCGATCTGACTGAAGATATTCCAGCTTTGGCCACACAACCAGAGCGATAAAAATGCCCCTGCAACTGCCATTGGTACAGTTAAAATTATAATAACCGGGTCTTTAAAACTTTCAAACTGCGCAGAAAGAATTAAATAAACCAAAAGCAGGGCCAAACCAAACGCGAAAACGGTATTGGAAGAACTCTCCTTAAAATCGCGCGATTCTCCTCCTAAGTCAGTAGAGAAAGTCTCATCCAATACTTTTTTTGAAATGGCATCCATCGCCTCTATACCTTCACCAATACTTTTGCCCTGTGCTAAACCTGCCGAAACGGTAGCGGCAATAAAGCGGTTATTACGGTACAGCTGTGGCGGACTGCTTTCTTCTTTGGCGGTTACCAGGTTATCAAGCTGCACCAATTCTCCTTTGTCGTTACGTACGTAAACTGAACTTAAATCCAACGGATCTTTTCTATCACCCCGGTCAAACTGCCCAATTACCTGATACTGTTTTCCATTCATAAAAAAGTACGAGAACCTTTGTCCGCTCAACCCTAAGTTCAGGGTTTGGGCAATGGCCGAAATAGAAACACCTAAATTTTTGGCCTTGTCCCTGTCGATGGTCAGGTTAATTTCGGGTTTGTTAAATTTAAGGTTCACATCCGAAACGGTAAATGTGGGGTCTTTGGCTACAGCATCCATAAACAATGGAATTTTCTCACGTAGCTTTTCAAAATTTTGAGCCTGGATAATGTAGCTGATGGGTAAGCCACCACGGCGTCCTACTGATATGGTAGGTTGTTGGTTCACAATGGTTTTGCCTTCGGTATATTTTTTAGTTACGCGGGTAAGCATATCTGCAATCTCCTTTTGCGAACGCTCACGGGTTTCCGGATCGGTAAGGCCCATCCGTACATAACCAGAGTTTACTGCACCAGAGCCACCAAAACTCGGCGAAGTGATGGTAATGTTCACATTTTTTTCCGGAACAGAATCAATCACCAACTGATTCAGCTTCATGATAAACTTATCCGTGTAGGCAAATGAAGCGCCTTCCGGTGTAGATACGTTGATATTGATGGCACTCCTGTCATCATATGGGGCAGTTTCTTTCGGTAATATCTTCCAGAAAAGGAAAATAAGCCCCATACAAACTAATATAATCGGTACAGAAAGCCATCTTTTAGCCAAAAATTTATTCAGGTTCGATCCGTATGCATCATTCAGTTTTACAAAATAAGGTTCTGTCCAGTTGTAAAATCTAGATGGCTTATGCCCCCCTTTTTTCATCAGGTACGCATTTAACATCGGTGTTAGGGTAAGTGATACAAAGGCAGATATCAATACTGCAGCGCCAATTACTACACCGAACTCCCTAAATAAGCGACCAACAAAGCCTTGTAAGAAGATTACAGGTAAGAATACGGCTGCAAGGGTAATGGAAATCGAAATTACCGCGAAAAAGATTTCATTGGATCCTTTAATGGCTGCCTCAAATGGCGACATACCTTCTTCAACCTTTTTAAAGATATTCTCGGTAACTACAATACCATCATCTACCACCAGGCCCGTAGCCAGTACAATAGCCAATAAACTTAGTACGTTTATAGAAAAGCCAAAGGCATACATGATAAAGAAAGTAAAAACCAATGATACAGGGATATCAATCAATGGCCTGAAGGCGATGGCCCAGTCCCTGAAAAAGAGATAGATGATTAAAATTACCAATACCAGCGATAAGCCAATCGTTTCAGCTACTTCGGTTACCGAACGTTTGATAAAAAGCGTATTATCTAGTGCCACTTTTAGTTTAATATCCTGCGGTATATCGGCTTTTAACTTATCAAAACGTTTGTAAAACTCTTTACTGATGTCAAGGTAATTAGCGCCCGGCTGAGGGATAATAGCGATGGCCACCATCGGTTTGCCCGATTCGCGTAAAATGGTTTCTTCGTTTTCTGGTCCCAAAACTGCAAAACCCACGTCTTTCAGTTTAACCACCTGGTTGCTGTCGGCTTTTAAGATTAGGTTATTAAACTGACTTTCGTTGGTGAGTTTCCCTAAGGTTTTAACCGTTAGCTCAGTGGTAGCACCGGTAATTTTTCCTGATGGGAGTTCTACGTTTTCATTATCTAAGGCCGTAACAATATCTTGTGAGGTTAAGCCATAAGCACTGAGCTTATTTGGGTCCATCCAGATACGCATGGCATATTTCCTTTGCCCTTGGATTTGTACACTACTTACCCCCGGAATGGTTTGGATACGGTCGGCAATTACGTTTTCGGCAAAATCACTTAATTCGAGCGTATTGCGCTTATCACTCTGGATCGTCATCGATAAAATCGGATCGGAGTTGGCATCGGCTTTACTTACCACCGGTAAACCATCAATATCTTTCGGTAAAGTTCTGGCCGCTTGCGATACTTTATCACGCACATCATTTGCGGCCTCTTCAATGTTTTTGTCAAGGTTAAACTCTATGGTAATATTACTCGCTCCCTGGTTACTTGATGAAGAGATATTTCTGATCCCATCAATAGAATTGATCGATTTTTCTAAAGGTTCGGTAATTTGTGATTCAATAATATCGGCGTTGGCCCCAGGATAGGAGGTTCTTACCGAAACTACGGTCGGATCAATGGAAGGATACTCGCGGACACCCAGAAAAGTGTAACCTATAATCCCGAAAAGAACAATTAACAGGTTCATCACAATGGCCAGCACCGGCCTCTTTATACTCGTGGTAGAGATACTCATAATTATTCCTTAAGCAAATGAACTTTAACCGGTGCACCTTTTTTCAAAGCCATTGATCCAGTGGTTAATACCGTGTCGCCAGCTTTTAATCCCGATGTAATCACAATGTTTTCATCGGTACGCGTACCCGCTTCTACCTTAACCTCTTGTGCTTTACCATCTTTTTGGATATAAACGATCTTACCTTTTAAAACCGGGATAACTGCCTCGTTAGGAATCAGAATAGCATTTTGAAGGGTACTTAAAGCCAGTTTGATTTTCGCAAATGAACCTGGTAACAAAGCGTTGTCTGCATTGGGAGCTAAAGCCCTAATTTGTAAGGTTCTGGTAGCGGAATTAATCCCCGGTTCAATCGCGTAAACTCTTCCCTTGTTTTCTTTTGAAGAGCCATCAGTAGTAAATATGATTTCGGAGTTCACTTTGATCTGCCCTGCATATTTCTCCGGAACCGAGAAAGTAACTTTAACAGGATTTGTACTCACCAGGTTGGCAATCACTGTGGTGGGCGTTAAATAAGTGCCTATAGAAATGTTACGTAAACCTATACGGCCAGTAAAAGGTGCGCGGATAGTGGTTTTGGCCAATTGCGCCCGTACTAATTGTGCCTGGGCCTGCAACGACTTTAAATCTGCTAAGGAAGTATCGTATTCTTCCTGACTGATTGCCCCTTTTGTAAGCAATTGTTTTGCCCTGTTCTCATTTGTACCCGAAAGTTTTTGTTTCGTCAGTGCATCCTGCAATTGCGCTTGTATATCCCGGTCATTTACTTTAACCAGTACACTTCCTTTTGATACCATAGTGCCTTCCTTAAAATAAATTCCGGTCACCAGTCCCGATACTTCGCTTTTTAATACAACCGATTCGTTTGCGTCAATAGCACCGGTTATTTCCAGGTCATTGTCAAACGATACCGGCTTTACAATAATTCCATCCACTGCCAGTGGAGCAGAGGCGCCTCCCTTACCAGCCTCTTTACCCTTTCCGGCACCAGCAGATGCACCACCTTTTCCTTCTAGTTTTTTATTTGCATTAATTCTGTAATATACCAGATAAGCCAGGCCTATTGCTAAAACAGCATAGATAATATACCTTTTCTTCATGTTATGATTTGTGTAGTGCGTATTCCAACGTTAAAAATGATATTAATGTTTGGAATTAGAGCGTAAAAATATTCAAATAGTTTAGTCCTAATTTTGTTGTATTAAGGATGTTACAGCGTTTTTTCCAGTCAAAAGTCCAAAGTCTCAAGTCCTGAGTCCAAATCGACTAAAGACTAAAGACTCAAGACTTTGGACTCAAGACTATCCAGGCTAAGTATTGATTATTTTACACCACATTGAGCTATTTTATATTAAAACCCCATCAATAAATCTAAATTTGTAGCAAAACACAGTAAATATGTTTAATAAAAAATCAGTTTTAAGTTTAGTTTTACTACTAACGTGTATTATGGCAGCGAAGGCGCAGGTAAAAATAGGCTTCGAGGTTTCTTTTAAAGAACCGCAAGCGCATTATGCAGAAGTGCAGATGAATATTTCTGGACTGACAAAAGATTATGTAGATGTAAAAATGCCTGTATGGACACCAGGTTCTTATTTAGTGCGTGAGTTTGAAAAAAGTGTTGAAGAATTTAAGGCTACTGCGGGCGGTAAAGCGGCAAAGGTTGAAAAGGTTAGCAAAAACACCTGGAGGATTTTCTCGGCCAAGGCTCCTAACATTCAAGTCAATTACCGGGTTTATGCATTTGAAATTTCAGTGCGTACACCATTTATTGATGAATCTCATGCTTTCTTATCACCAACAGGTATTTTTATGCACCCTGACGGCATGATCAAATCGGCAAGTACGGTAAAAATCGTTCCGTTTAATACCTGGAGTAAGGTTTCTACCGGCTTAGCTCCTGTTGCTGGCGAGCAGTTTACTTACAAGGCCAGCGATTTCGATATTCTGTATGATAGCCCTATTGAGGTAGGCAATCAGGACACCTTTGAATTTACAGCTGCCGGTGTTCGCCATGAAGTGGCTATGTATGGAGGCGGTAATTATGATAAAGAAAAACTAAAAGTTGATATGGCCAAAATTGTAGAAAAGGAAACTGCAGTTTATGGCGAAAATCCTAATAAATATTACCTGTTTATTGTTCACAATTTCTTAAAAGGGGGCGGTGGTCTGGAACACCTCAACTCCACTACTTTAGGTGCTACTAGAAATGCTTACAACACACCTGAAGGTTATAAAGGCTTTTTAAGCCTGGTTGCGCATGAGTATCATCACCTGTGGAATGTGAAACGTTTGCGCCCTATTGCTTTAGGCCCTTTTGATTATGATAACGAAAATTACACCACCAACCTTTGGGTGGCTGAAGGTTTTACCTCATATTATGAGAACAAATACCTGCACCGTGCAGGTTTTACCGATGTGAACGAATTTTTGAAAGATTTAGTTGGCGGCGTGGGCACAGTCTTAAATACCCCAGGTGCCAAATACCAGTCTGCAGCTGCGTCTAGTTATGATGCCTGGATTATTGGTTACCGCCCGAATGAAAATTCGAAAAACAATTCAATCTCTTATTACAATAAAGGCGAGGTAATTGGTATTTTAATGGATCTGGAAATTATCAATGCCACCAAAGGTGCTAAAAGCCTGGATGATGTTATGAAAGCGATGTATCTGCAGTGCAAAACGTTAAAGCGAGGTTATACTGATGCCGAATTTAAAGCCATGGTGGAGAAAATATCCGGAATCAGCTTTACCAATTTTTGGGCTAAATATGTAAATGGGGTAGATGATGTAGAATATGTGAAGTACTTCGGTTATGCCGGTGTAGATGTTTTGACAGAAAATGCAACTCCAGGCAAGCCGGTTACCGGTGCTGCCGGACAGTTGACCAATGATGGTCTGGTAATTACTTCAACGACAAGAAATTCTGCGGCCTGGATCAGCGGATTGAACGTAAATGACGTTGTACTCAGTTTAGATGATACCTCGTTAGGTGATGCGCTAGCAACAGTGAGGTTGAAAAGCCCGATGATTTCGTTGGATGTTATCCCGTTGGTAGGCAAAAAGAATATTGGTGATGTATTGAAACTTAAGGTTAGACGTGATGGATTAGAGAAAGAAATTTCGTTAACCCTGAAAGAGAATCCAAATGTACGCCTAAAAGCAACTGTTAATGAAAATGCCACACCTGCGCAAAAAGCAGTACTTAAAAAATGGACAGGAGTTTAATTTTTAATCGAGAATCTTTAGTCTATATATAAAGCACAAAAAATCCCGTAAGGAATTCATCTTACGGGATTTTTATGTTAAATGCTTTACTATACAAAGCTTAACGTCATGCGCTTAGCGCTAAACGTTATACCTAGAAAGTATATCTAAATCCTAGACCAAATCTTCCAGCATTAAAATCGCTGTTGTTGTCGCCAATGTAAAGTCTAGGTCTCCAATCTAAAGCCAATGCCAATGGTGCACCAGAGAATTTATAGTCTAAACCAACCATTGGAACAAGGTAAAAACTAGAACCGCCATCATACAATTGAACAGACGGACCACCACCTAAATACCAGTCTAAACCTTTTGCACCGCGGATAGATGAATTGTATTGAATGAAACCTTGAATAACGGTTGAATTTCCACCAAACAATACATCTCCCTGAATGGCCGCCTTAGGGCTGAAATGGTGTCTGATTGAAGGACCTACCAATGTAGCGCCGTCTCCGAAGTCAATACCTAAGCCTAATCCGGTTTTGTAGTTTTGGGCTTTAACGTTTGTTGTACTAAGGGCAAATAATGCAATGCATCCTAAAATTGTAAATAACTTTTTCATAATTTAAATGTTTTGTAAATAATTATCAGCCTAACAACTTTAATGCCGTTTCTGTTTTTTCGGTAAAAATTTTAACCTGATAAAAAACAATGCTTGCATAGTAATTTTGTAATCGCTAAGTTTATTAAAAATATTTTAACGGAAAGTAAATACGGCATTTCACTCATTGCCAAGTATTATTTTCATTAATAAATACACATAAAGTAATCATCTTTATGTTTGATTTTTTTAATTTAACCAAATAATATACAGTTCATATGGCGGCAGAAATTAAACGGGTTTTTGATCTTTTAAAGTATAGCCTCGAAAATCCTAAGCAGGAATTTATCAGCGGAAAAATTAACGGGAAATGGATAAATTATAGTACAGTAGATTTTTGCAATGCTGTAGATAACTTAAGCCGTGGACTAATTAAACAAGGTATTGGGAAAGGGGGCAGGGTTGCTGTAATGTCTCACAACCGGCCTGAATGGAATATTGCTGATTTTGCTGCCAGCCAGATCGGGGCTTACCAGATCCCCTTATATCCAACTTTAGCCGAGCATGATATTCAATTTATCCTAAAAGATGCAGAAATAGCCATAATTTTTGTAGCTGACGAAGAATTGTATAAAAAAATTAAACCTTGTGCCGATGCCATAAATCCTGATATTAGGATTTATACTTTTAACGAAGTTACAGCAACCGAAAACTGGAATACCTTAATCGAACTCGGTAAGGCAAGTACGGATATTGACCTGGAAGCCTATCATTCAAATGTGGAGCCAGATGATGTTTTGACCTTAATTTATACTTCAGGTACAACAGGAACGCCCAAGGGAGTAATGCTAACGCATAATAACTTAGTCGCAAATTTTGTAAACTCGGCTGTAGTTATGCCCGAGGGGGTTAACAAAAGTTTAAGTTTTCTGCCTTTATCGCACATTTTTGAGCGGATGATCATTTATCTATACCTGTTTAATTATACAGGGATCTATTATGCAGAAAGTATGGAAACTATTGTTGCCGATATCCAGCATGTAAAACCTAATGCCTTTTCTACTGTTCCAAGGCTTCTTGAAAAAGTGTACGATAAGATCATGGAAAAAGGAAAGGCATTAACCGGGATAAAAAAAGGAATTTTCTTTTGGTCGGTAGCCTTGGCCGAAAAATATACCATCAATGCAGGTGCCTGGTACAATTTCAAGCTGGGTATTGCCCGTAAACTGGTGTTCAAAAAATGGAAAGAAGCTCTGGGTAGAGAAATCGTGGTCATCGTATCTGGAGGTGCCGCCCTCAATCCGCGATTGGCGAGGATTTTCTGGGCAGCTGGTATGCCTGTGTTTGAGGGTTATGGATTGACCGAAACCTCGCCTGTAATTACCGTTAATCATTTCGGCGGAACCATGTTTGGTACCGTTGGTGAGGTAATTAAAGGTGTGGAAGTTAAAATTGCCCCTGATGGGGAAGTATTGACCCGCGGACACCAGGTGATGAAAGGTTATTATAACCGTCCCGACTTAACTCAGGAGGCTATAGATCAGGATGGATGGTTTCATACCGGAGATATTGGTGAGTTGGTTGATGGCCGCTTTTTAAGAATTACCGACCGTAAAAAAGAGATGTTTAAAACAGCTGGTGGTAAATATGTTGCCCCGCAAATGCTGGAGAATAAATATAAAGAATCGATTTTTATCGAGCAGATTATGGTTCTGGGCGAAAATAGAAAATTTCCTTCTGCACTGATTGTTCCTAATTTCGAAACCTTAAAAACCTGGGCAGGAAGAAAGGGCATTAATTTCAGCTCAAACGAAGAGATCATTAAAAACGAGCAGGTGCTCGCTAAATATAACGAGGTTATTGAAGCGGCAAATGTGGATTTTGGTAAATGGGAACAGGTAAAGCGATTTGCACTATTACCTAAAGAGTGGAGCATAGATGGGGGCGAGCTAACGCCAAAATTAAGTTTGAAAAGAAAAGTGATTACCGAAAAAAACAGTGAAATAATTGAAAAAATCTATCGGGATGCAGAAAACTATAAAGCCCCTCACTAATTATAAAAAATCAGCAATATACCTAAGCATGATGTTTTTATTGGCTGGTTGTGTAACCGGACAATTGGGTAAAAATAATAGTGGCGAATATAAAAACGGCATGGTGGTTTCAGCCCATCCGGAAGCATCTCAGGTAGGTATAGATATCTTAAAAAAGGGAGGAAATGCAGTTGATGCGGCTGTTGCTGTTCAGTTTGCCCTGGCAGTGGTTTATCCTAATGCGGGAAATATCGGGGGAGGCGGTTTTATGGTTTACCGCAGTTCAACCGGAGAAATAAATGCCCTGGATTTCAGGGAAAAAGCAGCGAAGGCAGCTGCCCGAGATATGTATCTGGATGCAACCGGCAATCCAATTGTAGATAAAAGCCTTTACGGCCATTTAGCTGCGGGGGTACCAGGATCGGTAGATGGTATGGTAGAGGCGCATAAGAAATATGGAAAGCTTTCCTGGGTGCAGGTAATACAGCCAGCAATAGATCTGGCTCAACTTGGTTTTAAAATTACCAAACGGCAGGCCGGTGAATTGAACGGTTTGCATAGAAAGTTTATGGAGTTTAACCCAAATGGAACGGCATTTGTAAATTTGGAAAGCACCTGGCAGGAAAATGATGTGTTGGTACAAAAAGAGCTGGCCAATACTTTAAAACTGATCCAGGAGAAAGGCAGAGCCGGTTTTTATGAAGGGGCTGTGGCCGATTCGCTTGCAGCCGAAATGCAGCGCGGAAAAGGGCTTATTACAAAAGAAGATTTAAAAAATTATCACGCCATTTGGCGCAAACCTATAACCGGGAATTACAGGGGCTACAAAATTATTACCATGCCACCTCCTTCCAGCGGAGGTATTGCCCTGATCCAGTTGCTTCAATCTGTAGAACCTTATCCGCTTAAAAAATGGGGACATAATGCCGATTCAACCATACAGGTAATGGTCGAGGCAGAAAGAAGGGTATACGCCGATCGCGCAAAGCATTTGGGCGATCCTGATTTTTATGCCGTTCCGCAACAGCAGTTATTAGATGCTGCGTATAATAAAAACCGGATGGCAAACTTTAGCTGGGCCTCTGCAACTTCAAGTAGTGTTGTGTCAGCCGGTGAAATAAATGGCAAAGAACATGAAGAAACCACGCATTTCTCTATTATAGACCGTGATGGAAATGCCGTTTCCATTACCACCACTTTAAACGGTTCTTATGGATCGTTGGTGGCCGTAAAAGGAGCAGGTTTTTTGTTGAACAACGAAATGGACGATTTTTCAGTTAAACCAGGCGCACCAAATATGTACGGCTTGGTTGGCGGCGAAGCCAATGCGATAGCCCCGAATAAAAGAATGTTGAGCTCCATGACGCCGAGCATTGTGGAGAAAGACGGAAAATTATTTATGGTGGTAGGTACACCTGGAGGTTCCACCATTATTACTTCTGTATTCCAAACCATTATTAATGTAATCGATTTCGATATGTCTATGCAATCGGCCGTTAATGCTAAAAAGTTTCATCACCAGTGGTTGCCGGATGAAGTGTATGTAGAAAAAGATGCTATTGACAGCTTATCAATATCGAAGTTGAAGGCAAAAGGTTATAAAATTTTACAGCGAGACCCAATTGGCAGAGTTGATGCCATCTTAAGGACCAAATGGGGGAATTATCAGGGTGGTGCCGACCCAAGGGGTGATGATAAAGCCATTGGCTGGTAGCCATTTCGGCTCTATTCATTAATTTTCTATTGTATCAAATTATCTACGTATTAACTGGGCATAATCTGGTGCATGATATGATCAATAATGGTAATACTCAACAATGGACCTCATAATTGCCTTTGACTATTTTAACGTGAGCTGTGGGTCTTAATTTTGCCGACATGCATGAACGTTTCGCTAAGCCAAAGTAGAAAATCTTCGTTCTCAGCATCACCAGCCTAACATCCCGATTGCTTGCTATCGGGATTCGGGAAGCACAATCAAAGCCCACTCCCTGCCTTTAACAGACAAATTTTCAGCTGGCGTTTTTTGTTTCTTTCAAAAAGAAAGAAGCCCATCCGGCCAGGACAAATAGAATGCTCAATTAACATAAAAACACAGTTGTTATTATCGCAAATGATCTTTTAGATTCATAGTTCACATTATTTAACAGAGGTTTCGTTTGCGCAAATTTCTGTTGATAAGTTAATAAGTATTTTTACCTCGTTATATTTTTGGTATGGCTATTGTAAAGATTATGAGACGCTATTCAACGTTAAACAGAAAATTATGAAACTACAATTATCTAAAGCCCTACCAGTTGCAATTGCTGGTTTATTAATCGGGTCGGTTGCTTCAGCTCAGGAAAGTCCGGCAACTTCAACTACAACATTAAGAACATGGTCTATTGGAGTAAACGCTGGTGTGCTAACGCCATTATCACCACTGGGCGGAAAAAATGATTTCAGTAATAACAAATCAAGTTTGGGATATGGCCTATACATTAAAAAACAGTTTACACCTTATTTCTCTCTACGTTTAGATGGAGTTCGCGGTAAATTAAAAGGCGATAACTCAGAACCCTATGAAAGTGGTTTGGTAAACAACGCTCCGGTAAAATCTTTTGATACAGACTTATCTTATTCAGGAAGTTTAAATGCTGTTGTAAACATGTTTAATATCGATATGTTTAAAAAAGAAAATACATTACAGCTTTATGCTTCTGCAGGAGCGGGTATTGCTGCTTACAAACCCACCATCACTACAGCAGCAGGAACTTCAACATTTGGTGGTGGTGATAATATCCACGAACTGATCATTCCTGTAGGTTTAGGTGCGAAATTTAAAATTTCTGATGCCGTAAACTTTGATCTTGGTTGGACAATCAACTTTGTTGATGGCGATAACTTAGATGGTTACTATAAAAATGGAAACGATAAATACAACTATGCTTATGCAGGTTTAGAGTTTGCTTTAGGTAGTGGGAAACAACTGGCTTTCCATAATCCGGTAGCTTTAACTTATGATGAAGCCCTAAAGGCAAAACAAACTGCAGAAGGTTTACGGTCTGAATTGAATGCCCAAAAAGCTGATAATGCAAAGCTACGCTCAGAACTTAACGATGTATTAAAAGATTCAGATGGTGATGGCGTTGCTGATAAATTGGATAAATGTCCGGATACACCATCAGGTACCGTTGTGGATGGTGCTGGTTGCCCGTTAAAAACTCCTGAGAAAGTAGTAGAAAAAGTTATCGTAACAGAAGAAGACCGTAAAGTAGTTAATGAAGCGATTAAAAACTTAGAGTTCGATTTAGGTAAAGCTACTATTCGTTCTAAATCTTATGCTTCATTAAATAGGGTCGCAGCATTATTGATACAGAAAAACTTTAGCTTAAAATTAGCTGGTCATACCGATAATACAGGATCAAAAGAACTAAACCTGCGTTTATCAAAAGAAAGAGCAGAATCTGTTAAAGCATACTTGGTTTCTCAAGGTGCCAACGCTTCACGTATTGAAGCTACAGGTTACGGCATGGGTCAACCGATTGCAACTAACAAAACAGCAGCGGGACGTCAACAAAACCGTCGTGTAGAGTTTACACTTTACTAAGTTGTTTTTAAACAATATTAAAAAGTCCTGGTGAAAATCAGGACTTTTTCTGTTTATGGCGTTTTATGTATGGTTGCTAGCTGATTTGGTTAATGGCTATAAATGCGGGTTGTCATCCTGAACGTAGTGAAGGATCTTTATTAAGTTAACTTAGTGCAATAGAATTCTGAACGAAATGAAGAATCCCTAAACAAAGTCGTCACTCTGATTCGAGCCATCGGATTTATTTCAGGTCTTGTAAATAAAAAGGATGCTGACCACGCAGTAGCTACAAGACAATTGAAAATGCTAGTGCTACTTTTAAAACAAGTTCAGCATGAAGATTGCGTTGGAAAAAGGTTAAATGAATCAAAAAGTATAAATGTTAATCGACCTTAGATCATTGAACTCAACTTATTTCAGTGATACAATCACCTTTTTAATCTCGCTTAAATCGTTCATCTCAAAATCCGGCGATTGCGGGTAAAAGCGTTGATAAATAATTTTATCATCTTTACTGTCGTATACACTTATGATTTTATCGTTATCGCGCTGCGTATAAACCACATATTTAATAGGAGCAGCGTTACTTAGGATTAAACTATCCAGTGCTTCATACGATACAAACTTAAGTTTATAATTATAAGGTTCGGCAATAATTCCTGATGGTGGTAAGAGAGCTAATCTCGAAGAAAAAACCTCCTTAATATATTCGGGTACATACAGCGTTTCTTTTGCCAGTTCCGGCAAACGCACTCTATTGTAAAATTGGTAATCTAAATTACAATTTTCGCTGGCGAGCAATCCATCGTTTATTTGTTTTAAATAACCGGTTAAAAAGCCTGGCGACCAATTATAGAAACTGGCTTTATTATAGAAATGAGATAAAATATTATTTTTTATTCTTCGTTTCGTGCCATATTGCTGATCTTGTGTTTCAACGAGGAAATTGGTACTCGGATCAGCAAAAAGCGCTACTGCCGCCAATAAAATTTCTTCTTTTACCTTAGGCTTTTTAGACGGTGTTATTAACTTCAGCGCATAAATAATATTTGTATTGTTGATGCTGTCTAACTTTTCGGTATAAGCATCAAAATAAAAAAGTGAATAATTGGCAAGCGTATCATAACGTGCCAACTCTTCAGGTTTAATTATTTTATATGGTGTGATTTTCCAGTTTTTTTTAATGGCCTGCTCAAATTTTTCCAATTCAGCATAGTCATTATACTGAAAGGTAAATAAAGTGGTTGTTTTTTTGAAAACCTCTAGCTTTTGACTGTTTAGAAGAGATTTTCCAAAATAGGCAACCTGGCTTTTTCCAATAGCGGTCCATAAAATAAAAAAACTAAACAAGAGTATTTGCTTTACTTTAAACATATTCTGCGGTTTAATTTTGTGTATGGCTATGATAAGAAAAAATTGACAAATATTTTGAATTTTTCTATTGCATTAACAAAATACATTCATTAGCTTTGTTATGCAAGCATAATAAATTAGTGAAAATGAAGCAACAACAAACCATAGATTACCATATTAAGTTTGCCTGGCAAAATATGTTTAATAAGTATAATCAAATGGCTTCCAGTTTCGGGATTACACAGGCTATTGGTTATATGCTTATTAATATAGATGATGTTGAAGGCACTGCGGTTTCAAATTTAGCTGGCTTGCTTGGGGTTAAAGCAACTAGTTTATCTCGTATGCTGAATAATATGGAAGAGGCAAACCTTATTTTTCGGGAAACATCTGTAGGGGATAAACGTTCGGTAAAGGTTTTTTTGACTGATTTTGGTAAAGAGAAAAAACAGTTGGCCAAGGGGGTTGTTCGGAAATTTAATGAGTATCTTGATGAGCATTTTTCAAAAAAAGAAAAAGAGACCTTTATCAACCTCCTGATTAAATTGAATGACATAACAGTAGCCTATACTGTAGATTAATAAATATATTAATGAAATCTGTTTGACAAGGACTGTATAAAATGGTTCGTCAGACTAATGAAAAGCAAATAGATGATGAAACGAAGCATTAATAAAGTTGCAGTTTTAGGGTCGGGTATTATGGGTTCGCGTATTGCATGCCACTTCGCCAATATTGGCGTTGAGGTATTGTTGTTGGATATCGCACCAAAAGAACTCAGCCCCGAGGAGCAGGCAAAAGGATTAACATTGGACAACCCCATTGTAAAAAACCGGATTGTAAATACTGCTTTGCAAACGGCCGTGAAAACAAATCCATCTCCGGTCTACTCAAAAAAAGCCTTAAATAAAATCAAAACCGGAAACTTCGAAGATGATATGTCTAAAATCGCCGGTTACGACTGGGTAATTGAAGTGGTTGTCGAAAACCTGGATATTAAGAAAAAGGTTTTCGAACAGGTAGAGCAATTCCGTAAACCGGGCACCTTAGTTACATCAAATACATCTGGTATTCCAATTCATTTAATGGCTGATGGAAGAAGCGAAGATTTTAAATCGCATTTCTGCGGGACACACTTTTTTAATCCGCCACGTTATTTAAAGCTACTGGAAATTATTCCTACGCCACATACAAAGCCGGAAATTGTTGATTTTCTGATGCAATATGGTGATAAGTTTTTAGGGAAAACAACTGTTCTATGTAAGGATACCCCGGCGTTTATCGCCAATAGAGTGGGTGTTTATTCGATTATGGCACTTTTGCATCTGGTCGAAGAATTAGATTTAACGGTAGAAGAGGTTGATAAATTTACAGGGCCGGCATTGGGCAGACCAAAATCTGCCACATTCCGCACATCAGATGTTGTAGGTTTAGATACCATGATCAAAGTGGCCAAAGGGCTTTATGACAACTGCCCTGATGATAAAGCACACGACTTGTTTAAGCTTCCTGCATACGTGCAAAAAATGGAAGAAAATAAATGGCTGGGCGATAAAACCAAACAGGGTTTTTATAAGAAAACCAAAACTGCTGACGGAAAAACTGAAATTCTTGCACTCGACTTAAAAACATTAGAATATAAGCCTCAGCAGAAGGTCAAATCGGCGACTTTGGAAATGACCAAGCCGGTGGAAAACCTTCGTGAGCGCATGAAGATTTTTGCTAAAGGAAAAGATAAGGCAGGCGAATTGTTCCGCCATTCTTCATTTGGTTTATTTGAATATGTATCAGATAGAATCCCGGAAATTTCTGATGAATTGTATCGTATTGATGATGCGATGCGGGCTGGTTTTGGCTGGGAACTCGGTCCTTTCGAATTGTGGGATGCCGTTGGCGTAAAAGAAGCCATCGAGGGGATGAATCAATATGGCAATAAAGCGGCAGCCTGGGTACAGGAAATGCTGGACGCTGGAAATACGTCATTTTATAAAGTAGAAAACGGGGTTAAAAAATATTACGATATCCCTTCCAAAAGTTATAAAGCGCTACCAGGAACAGAAGAGTTTATCATTCTGGATAACCTGCGCGAAAATAAAACGCTTTGGAAAAACTCTGGTGTTTCCATTATTGATCTCGGTGATGGCATTCTGAATGTAGAATTTCATACTAAAATGAATACCATTGGCGGTGACGTGATTTCGGGAATCAATAAGGCCATTGATATGGCAGAAAAAGATTACCGTGGTTTAGTTATCGGCAATGATGGCGCAAATTTTTCTGCCGGTGCCAACGTAGGGATGATTTTTATGATGGCGGTAGAACAGGAGTGGGATGAATTAAACATGGCGATCAAAATGTTCCAGAATACGTCAATGCGCATCCGATATTCTTCTATTCCGGTTGTGGTAGCCCCGCATAATTTAACCCTGGGCGGAGGCTGTGAATTTAGTTTACATGCTGACCATGTTCAGCTTTCTGCCGAAACCTATATGGGCCTGGTTGAATTTGGGGTAGGTGTAATTCCTGGCGGTGGCGGTACCAAAGAGTTTGCTTTGCGTGCTTCTGATGAGTTTAAAGACGATCAGATTGTGCAGAATGCCCTGAAAGATCGTTTCCTGACTATCGGTATGGCCAAAGTCTCCACTTCAGGTTACGAAGCTTATGAATTGGGCTATCTGCAAAAAGATAAATTCTCGATCTCAATGAACCGCAACCGTTTACTGGCCGATGCAAAAGCAAAAGCGATTGAGCTTGCAGATGCCGGTTATACCAAACCAGTACAACGGAACGATATTAAAGTATTAGGAAAGCAGGGATTGGGAATTGTTTATGCTGGTGCAAATAGTATGTACGCAGGGCATTTCATCTCCGAACACGATAAAAAAATCTCTGAGAAACTGGGCTATGTAATGTGTGGTGGTGATTTATCTGCACCAACAGAAGTAACCGAACAGTATCTGTTAGATTTGGAAAGAGAGGCGTTTTTATCCCTCGCAGGAGAAAGGAAGTCGTTAGAACGGATTCAGAGTATCATTACAAAAGGGAAACCATTGAGGAATTAGATGTGAGATAGGAGACATTAGATTTGAGACAGTAGACATTAGATTTGAGACAGTTTGCATCGTTCATAGCATCAGCAATAATAGAATATGAATAATTTAAAAGAGTTAAAAATTTGGAATAAGGCTATTAATTTAGCTGTTGATGTTTACAAAGCAACATCAACCTTTCCAACTGATGAGCGCTTTGGCTTAACCAGTCAATCTCGAAGGGCAGCTATCTCAATTCCATCTAACATTGCCGAAGGTGCCGGAAGAAATTCAGTCAAAGAATTTAATAATTTTTTAGGGATAGCTAATGGATCTTCTTATGAATTGCAAACTCAATTGGTAATCGCTAACAAACTTGCTATTCTCGAATCTGAAATTTTGAATCCTTTACTTGATCAAATTGATGAACTACAAAAAATGACTTATGGTTTTCAGCAGATGCTGAATAAGAAAATTAATAAAAGGACATGAGATATGAGACACTAGATTTTAGAAGGTATCGGTCTCAAATCTAATGTCTCACATCTAGTATCTCAAAAAATAATAATCGATTTGAATTATTGGTTTGGACAGGGCTCAAATCTAATATCTCAAGTCTCAAATCTCAAAAAAATGGAAGCATATATTATAGCCGGATACCGTACAGCAGTGGGTAAAGCACCCCGTGGCGTATTCCGTTTTACAAGAGCTGATGATTTGGCCGCAGAAGTAATCAGGGCTTTGGTGGCATCAGTCCCAAATTTAGATAAAGAACAGATTGACGATGTAATAGTGGGTAATGCTACGCCAGAGGCAGAACAAGGGCTAAATATTGGCCGTATGATTTCGCTAATGGGACTGGATACCGATAAGGTACCGGGTGTCACCGTAAACCGTTACTGTGCCTCGGGGTTAGATACGATTGCTACTGCAGTTGCCAAAATTAAAGCTGGTATGGCCGATTGTATAATTGCCGGGGGTGTAGAGGTGATGAGTGGAATGCCTTTTGGTGGCTGGAAACTGGTGCCAAATGCAGAGGTGGCCAAAAACAATCCAGACTGGTATTGGGGAATGGGTTTAACCGCCGAAGCCGTAGCTAAAGAATATAATGTAAGCCGCGAAGATCAGGATGCCTTTTCGTTAAAATCTCACGAAAAAGCGATTCATGCCATAAAAAATGGTCATTTAAAAGATGGAATCCTGCCGATAACGGTAAATGAAAACTATCTGGATGACAACCTTAAAAAGAAAACCCGATCTTACGTGGTTGATACTGATGAAGGGCCACGTGCAGATACAACGCTGGAAAAGTTAGCGAAACTGAAACCTGTATTTGACGCAGTAGGTAGTGTAACTGCAGGTAATTCCTCGCAAACATCAGATGGTGCTGCATTCGTTCTTGTCGTGTCTGAAAAGAAAATGAAAGAATTAAATGCCGAACCAATTGCGAGGTTGGTTAGTTATGGTATTGCAGGCGTTCCACCACGTATTATGGGCATTGGTCCTATTGAGGCGATTCCAAAAGCTTTGAAGCAAGCCGGATTGAAAAAGGAAGATATTGATTTAATCGAACTGAATGAAGCCTTTGCCTCACAATCGTTAGCGGTAATCAGGACATTGGATTTAAACCCAGATGTGATTAATGTAAACGGTGGAGCAATTGCCCTGGGGCATCCACTTGGTTGTACGGGAGCAAAACTCACTGTGCAGATCATGAACGAGTTGAAGAGGCAGAACAAAAAATACGGAATGGTAACCATGTGCGTAGGAACCGGGCAAGGGGCCGCAGGAATTTTTGAACTTTTATAGACGTGAGAAGCTAGATATGAGATTTGAGACAATGCGGTTCGATCAAAAAATCTCAAATCTCACATCTAATATCTCAAAACTCATACAAAAATGATTTGAGTTTGAATTTGAGCAGGTCTCAAATCTCAAATCTCATTTCTCAAATCTCATAACAATGGAAACAACTGAAAAAAAGACAATTAAAGGTGGCGAATTCTTAATTAAGGATACCACTTATCAGGAAGTATTTATACCTGAAGAATTTGACGAAGAGCAGCAGATGATTGCACAAACTTGTCGCGATTTTCTGGCAGCTGAGGTTTATCCCAATTTAGAAAAAATCGACAAGCAGGAAGATCCTGAACTCATGCCAACACTGTTAACCAAAGCCGGCGAGCTGGGTATTCTTGGTGTTTCCGTACCGGAAGAATATGGCGGTTTCGGAAAAAATTTCAATACTTCCATGTTGGTTGCGGATGTGGTAGGTGCAGGCCATTCTTTTGCCGTTGCACTTTCTGCCCATACTGGAATTGGTACATTACCGATTTTATATTATGGCAACGAAGAACAAAAATCAAAGTATATTCCTAAACTTGGTTCGGGTGAATGGAAGGCAGCTTATTGCTTAACGGAACCAAACTCAGGTTCGGATGCAAACTCAGGAAAAACAAAGGCTAAATTGAGCGATGATGGTAAACACTACATTATCAATGGTCAGAAAATGTGGATCACTAATGGTGGTTTTGCTGATGTTTTTATCGTTTTTGCTAAGATAGACGACGATAAAAACTTAACTGCATTTATTGTAGAGAAAGATTTCGGCGGCATTACCATGAACCCGGAAGAACATAAAATGGGGATTAAGGGTTCTTCAACACGTCAGGTTTTCTTTAACGATTGCCCGGTACCTGTTGAGAACATGTTAAGCGAGCGCGAAAACGGATTTAAAATCGCAGTAAATATTCTAAACATTGGCCGTATTAAATTATCTGCGGCAGCTATCGGAGCATCGAAGGCAACTTTAAATATTGCCATTAATTATTCTAACGAACGGATTCAGTTTGGCCGCCCGATTTCGAAGTACGGTGCCATTCGTTTTAAAATTGCAGAAATCGCATCTAAGCTTTATGCGGTTGATGCGGCAAATTATCGTGCAGGGCAGAATATTGATGATACTTATGATCAATTGGTTGCAGGTGGAATGGAATCTGGCAAAGCTAGATTAAAGTCTGTTGAACAATTTGCAGTAGAGTGTGCCATTTTAAAGGTTTGGGGTTCTGAAGCTTTAGATTACACGGTAGATGAAGGTGTGCAGATTTATGGGGGTATGGGTTTTAGTGCCGATGCACCTATGGATAGGGCCTACCGCGATGCCCGCATCAACCGTATTTTTGAAGGTACAAACGAAATTAACCGCTTGTTAACGGTTGATATGATGCTGAAACGAGCCATGAAAGGTGAGCTGGATTTGATGACGCCTGCTACAGCAGTTGCCGCCGAGCTGATGAGTATACCTGATTTTGGTGAAGAAGATGACACCTTATTTGCTGCAGAGAAAAAAGTACTTTCTAATCTGAAAAAAGCAACGTTAATGGTAGCTGGTGCTGCGGTTCAAAAATTGATGATGACCCTGAGTAAAGAACAGGAAATTTTAATGAACATTGCCGATATGGCCAGTTATGTCTATGTACTGGAATCAGCTTTGCTGAGGACGGAAAAATTAGTGCATATACGTGGTGAAGAAGCATGTGCAGGTCAGCTGGATTTATTGCGGATTTACATGGTAGAAGCTGTAGATGGTATAGCCAAAGCAGGAAAAGAAGCGCTTTGGGCTTTTGCAGAAGGCGATGAACTGCGCATGATGCAGGTTGGTTTACGCCGTTTTACCAAAGTTGAACCTTTTAATGTTAAAGATGCCCGTCAAAGAGTTGCGCAACAACTGATTGAGGCAAATAAATATACCTTTTAAGTTAGAAGGCTGAAAGGCGGAGGGTTTAAGGATTGGGTACATCACCTGAACCTTAAACCCTTTTTTATTTTGCAGCGATCCATAACATGCTTTGGCAAGAAACATCTATTCTGTTTGGGTGCAAATACCTATCCCAACATTTTCACAGACTCCAGAAAAATCGTAGTTGCAAGGAGGCACGACGAAGCAATCTATCATGCTAATTAATGATGCTTTCTTAAAGATTGCTTCGTCGGCTGAAGAAGCCTCCTCGCAATGACGATCTCTCTATTAGGATGTCTCTTTCATAAAAATGAAGCCTAAAAGACGATACATCAAAAAAACATAAAAATAGCTTTATGGTATAAAAATCATATTTTCGCATATGATTAAATTTAGATTCCTCACCATACTCTTTTTATGTGTAGCTGCAGTTTCATCTTGTAAAAAGGATGAAGATCCGGAAAAACAGATTACCGATTTCATCAAAAAAAATAATATAAATGCCGTTAGAGATAACTCTGGCTTATATTATCAGATCATTAAACCTGGTTCGGGTTCGTTTACTTATCCGGGTAATACCAAAATCACCATTAAATACGAAGGCAGGTTGTTAGATGGAAGTGTATTTGATAATGGCGGCGGAAAAGAACAGACCTTTAATCTGGCAGAATTAATCCAGGGCTGGAGAATAGGCATTCCTAAAATCCAGAAAGGTGGCGAAATCAGATTGATTGTTCCACCGGGTTTGGGCTATGGCAGTAGTTCGGTAGGCCCTATCCCCGGAAATTCGGTGTTGGATTTTAACATCCAACTATCAAACGTACAATAAGCATAAGATTAAAGGCGAAAGACCAAAGCAGCGATTTTGATTTTCACGATAAGTCTGTTTTTTAAGTGCAACAATTGTTAAAATAGGTTAAAAATTGTTGCAACCACATTAAAAGCTTATTTTTGCGGATGATGGTTAAGTTTAAGCATATTCTTCTATGATATACTTGACTATAACACTTACAGACGTACAATAATAAATGAACAAATTTACTAAACTTGGCCTATTCGCAATTTTACTGGTAACCGTCGTTTTCAGCTCATGCAAAAAAGAATATGAGTCTATTGAAAGCACAGATGATGCAGCTATTCAAGCCTACTTGAAAAAAAATAATCTTAATTTCGATAAAGATCCGACTAAAGGTTATTATTTTAAAATCAATACACAGGGTACGGGCAGTAAGGTCGCAAATCAGGATTCGGTTTATTATACTTATACTTTCAAAACATTATCAGGGCAAGTTTTACAGCAAACCTCTGATTTAATGATCCTAGGTACTTATTTAGGATATACGGATCAATTCATGATCAATAGTAATACTGTAAATTATGTTTTTGCCCCTGTAAGAGAAGTATTGTCAAAATTGAATCGAGGTGGGAAAGCTACTTTAATTATGCCATCGCATTTAGCTTTTGGTAAAAATGGATTGAGCGCTTTAAATATAGGTTCAAATGAAAATATTATAGTTGATTTAGTGATGTACAACGAATCGAAGAGACATGAGATTGATGAATTGGAAATCAACAAATTTATTGCTAATAATAATTTGACGCTAATTAAAGGCCCTTCAAGAGCTCGTTATAGCATTATTACACCTGGAACTGGAACGGATGCCATTAGCCTGACATCTACAATAGTTGCCAATTATACAGTAAGATATCTTGATGGAACGGTGTTGCAGACTATTACAGATGGAAGTTTTAGCAGTGTTTTAAGCGACTTATATAAAGGATGGCAAATAATTTTACCTGGTAAGGTGACGGCTGGTGGAAAACTTCGTCTGATTATACCTTCTGATTTAGCTAATGGGAGACCTTTAGATTTCGATATAGAAATTGTAAAGGTTACGAATTAGATAACCTATTAGTTATTATGAAGTGCCCAACCATTGGTCGGGCATTTTTTTTTGCTTTTAATTTTCTTGACTTATTTTTTAGGTGTATGTTTGGTATGTAAGGGAAAATATACAATCTAATTATGATAAATAAATTTAATTTACACTACTTAATACTACCTATGCTGGCTAGTATCTCAATAGTTTCCTGTAAAAAGGATGCTAATGTCGGATATCAAGAAGAAAACCTTTCAACAAATGCTGTAAGTATTGAAAACGGATATTTAAAGTTCAGAGATCAAAAAGCTTTTGATTCAATCGGAACTATCGTTTCGAATTATAGTCCCAAACAATTAGATGAATGGGAAAATTCATTCAAGGGGTTTACCTCTTATAGAAATTTGTACAATAAAATTCAAGAAGAGTACGCAACAGTAAATGATTCTGATGCCTTTAGATTATTTCAAAAAAAGTATTCTGAAATGATCACGATAAAGGCGGACAGCTCAATTACTTTTAAATTTGGGACACCATATTCTGCCATTTTTATGAACACAAAGGGCGAATTTAAAGTTGGAGATCAATTTCGGAAGTATACGAAAGAAAACAGTCTAATGCTTTATACAGGCGTGCAAAAAAATGAATCTGAACTGAAAAGTACTTCCAATGTAACAGTTGTTCCTATAAAAAGAATGCTGATGGCTACTAAGAATGCGCTTTCTCTTGCACCGCCACCAGGACAAACCTTTAATAATGGCATGTTATCCCAGAAACTATTTTATAATGGCGATAATAAAAGACGTTTATATGTTGAATTGTGGTATGAATATACCCCATCAGAACATGTAATAACGTATGGCTCATCACGTTTGTATTTTGTCGTACTCCAGGAACTAAAAAAAACTTTTGGAGGTTGGAGATCAAATGAAACAGATTATTATTCAAATGGATGTAATTTGTCATTTGGTACTAGGTTCAATACTGTGCCAGTTGGATTTAATGGTAGTTTTCAGGCTCTCCAAGGTGTAACCGGTCCTATAATATATAACATGCCGTCTTTCCTAGATGAATGTAGCGCAGTTGTTGGCACTGCCCGGTTTACTACTGGTGGTGTTCCTGATGCACCAACTATTTATTATTAACCCAACGCTTCTTTAAAAACTTTTAAAACCCTTTCCCTTGCAAAAGTATGCTCAACTATTGGTTGGGCATATTTTTTTGTGCCGAATTCTGGCACCCACTTTTTAATATATTCCAGTTTAGGGTCAAATTTTTTGGTTTGCAGTTCGGGGTTAAACACCCTGAAATAAGGTGCTGCATCGTTCCCTGATCCTGCGGCCCATTGCCAGCCACCAACATTACTGGCCATTTCATAATCCAGTAATTTTTCGGCAAAGTAGGCTTCTCCCCAGCGCCAGTCGATCAGTAAATGTTTGCTTAGAAAACTGCCCACAATCATCCGTACACGATTGTGCATCCATCCGGTCTGGTTCAGCTGGCGCATGCCTGCATCAACAATCGGGTAGCCTGTATTGCCCTCGCGCCAGGCCTTAAATTCATCCTCGTTGTTGCGCCACTTAATTTTATCGTATTGTTTTTTAAACGAATCGAAAGCAGCGTAGGGAAAGTGCCAGATTATAGTCATGTAAAATTCCCGCCAGGCCAGTTCCGACAGCCAGACATTCGATTTTGCTTCCAATGCATCTTTAACGGCCTTGCGGATGCTTAAGGTTCCAAAACGCAGATGCAGGCCAATGTGTGTAGTGCCATCAAGTGCAGGGAAATCGCGTTCTTTTGCATAATCATCAAGCTTCTTTTTATAATTTAATTTCGGAAAATCAAACTTGCTCTTTTCAAAGCCCATTTCTTTTAAGCCCGGGCTTGACAGGTGCCTGGTTTGTAGCAGGTTTTTAAAATACTTTTTAGTTGGATAAGGCTTTATATAAAAGTCATTCAGTTTGGCATGCCACTGTTTATAAAAAGGGGTAAAAACGGTGTAAGGTGTTTTATCAGCTTTTAAGATTTCGTTTTTTTCAAAAATAACCTGGTCTTTATAGGTTTTAAACACAATTTCTTCGCTGGTTAAAAACTCGGCCATGTTATCATCACGTTCTCGGGCATAGGGTTCATAATCATGATTGGTATACACTTCTTTAACCTGGTATTCCTTTAAAATTTCCGGCCATATTTTCTCGGGTTTCCCGTATTTTACTAGTAAATCCGATCCCTGCTGCTGAAGTTCTTTTTTTAGTGCTTCAATGGTTTCATAAATGAAGGTTACACGTGCATCATCTTTTGGTAGTTTTTCCAGGATGTTCTTGTCAAAAATAAAAAGTGGCAAAACCGGATGATCGCCTTTCAGCGCATGATATAAAGCAGCATTGTCTGCTAAACGTAGATCGCGGCGGAACCAGTGAATAGATATTGGAGTCATTTATTATAAGCTATTAATAGAATCTGGATGTCTGAGCGTTTAGAGATGGGCGGTTGACGGATTAACCATTAATAGAATTTTCAATCGGCAACCCGCAGTTAATAATAAAACAATTAATCCATTCGAACAATTATAGTCCGCTAATTTAACTATACAGCTCCTTCAAAGCATCTTCCAAATGTGTAAATTTAAATTTGAATCCTGCGTCCAAAATCTTCTGTGCGGAGGTGTTATTGCTCATCAAAACGGCATCTACGCGTTCGCCCAATAATAATTCCAATGCTTTTTTAGGGACTTTTATTGGCCAGAACGGGCGGTGGAGCTGATTGGCAATGGCTTTGGTTAAGGCGGCATTGGTTACCGGAAAAGGTGCGCAGGCATTGTAGCATCCTTCCATTTTCAGGTTTTCGATGGCTTCGATATACATTTCAACCATGTCGTCGATGTGTATCCAGGGTGTCCATTGTTTTCCGGTGCCTAAACCGGCTCCAACAAATAATTTTACGGGTTTGTCCAATTGGGGTAATGCACCTCCATCATTGCTCAACACAATCCCGGTACGAAGTTTTACAATCCGAAGGCTCAGTTTTTTGCCTTCATCTACGGCATCTTCCCAAAGCTTACAACAATCTGCTAAAAAGCCATATCCTTTCGGACTTTCTTCCGTCAAAATCTCATCCCCGCAATCGCCATAAAAACCAACTGCTGAAGCAGAGATAAACGATTTCAACTGAAGACCTGGTTTAGATTTTATGGTTTCAAAGAGTAATTCTGTCGATTTTACACGGCTGTCGATAATCTGTTTTTTGCGTTCATCGGTCCATTTTTTATCGGCAACCGGCTCGCCCGCTAAATGGATAATGGCATCTACACCATTTAAACAGTCAGCCTCAATAGTTCCCTTATAAACATCCCATACAAAATTGTTTGCATCGTTATCTTTCTTCCGCGAAAGCGTATTCACCACATAAGCCTTGTTTAGCAAGCGTCTTTTCAGTTCAGTGCCCACAAGCCCTGTAGCGCCGGTAATCAGAATCTTTTTTGCCATATTTTTTAAACACCAAAGATACAAAAGGGTTTGGTTGAGGCGCCTAAAATGCATTAAGCTGGTTCTAATTCTTTTGTTTCCTATTTGTAAAGAATTACTTAGCCGTTGGATGAAGAATAAAAATAAGATAAATTTGTAAAGCGTTCTTATACCCTTTTCGATAAAAGATGTCCAAAAAAATTTTAGTCTGGTTTAGAAATGATCTTCGCTTGCATGATAACGAAATGCTGGTGGAAGCGATTGCTAAATCTGATGCGATTTTACCTGTTTACATTCTAGATCACCGTTCTTTTGGCGAAACCAAGTACGGGAGTTTAAAAACAGGTAATATCAGAGCGCAGTTTATTTTAGAAAGTGTTTTGGGCTTGCGCAATGCTTTAAAACAGATTGGCGGAAATTTACTGATTGCTGAAGGTAAGCCCGAAGATATTATTCCTCAGCTTGTTCAGGAATATGAGATTACTGAAGTTTACCATCACCGCGAAGTAGCACGGGAAGAAACACATATTTCTACACTTGTAGAAAATGCACTCTGGAAATTACGTGTCAACCTGAAACATTTTATTGGTCATACCTTATATAATAAAGAAGATTTGCCTTTTCCTATTAAGGATATTCCTGATGCTTTTAACCAGTTTAAAAAGAAAATTGAGCGTGATTCGATGATCAAACCCTGTTTTGCGGCGCCAGATCGGATCAATGTAGCAGAAGTGATTGACTGGGGTACATTACCGGCTTTGGAAGATCTCAATCTTCTGCCACAGCAAAAGGACCAGCGTGCTGATTTTGAGTTTAAAGGTGGGGAAGCTGAAGGTTTGGTTCATCTTCAAAAGGTAATTTTGGCTATGCAACAAGCTGCAACAACAAAGAATTTAATTCTTGCTTCTAAACTTTCCGCTTGGTTGGCCATTGGAAGCCTGTCGCCGCGCAAAGTTTACTGGGAAATTAAAAAGATGGAAAGTGTGCCCAATACTAAAGCCATGTTTAATCATATTTTATTAGGCCTGCTGTGGAGAGATTATTTCCGTTTCATGTTCAAAAAGTATGGCAATACGTTCTTTAGCCCTGATGGATTTGGCAGCCAGGGCTTGGTTGATGTTGAAAATGAACAGGAGAATTTTAATAAATGGCGCAATGCGCAAACTGGCTTTGCAGTAGTAGATGCAGTGATGACCGAATTAAACCAAACGGGTTTTATTTCGAACATAGCCCGCCAGACAGCAGCGCTTTACCTGATTAATAATTTAGAGGTAAGCTGGGTTTTAGGTGCTGCCTATTTTGAAGAAAAATTGATTGATTATAATCCTGCGAGTAATTGGGGCAATTGGGCCAATGTTGCCGGTGTAGGTAATGATCAAAAATCTAAAAGTGTTTTCGATCTGGATAAAAATATCAAAAATCTCGACCCAAAAGGCAACTACTCCATAACTTGGGCATCATAGTTGTGAGGATTGAATTTAAAATTGCTGGCTGTTAAATGATCGCATTTGGGTAATTGAATTTTAACAGATTCTGCCCATATTTTGTATAACTGGCTGGTTCATTTACGCACTTGCAAATTTAAAGCCCGCTCATTTATTTTAATCGAGATTTTTGCCGTTTATATAAGGTAAAATTCTAATTTTGTAATGCTTATAGTAAATAGTTAATAATGGATAAATTATCTTATCTTAACGGCGCAAACGCCGAATATATAGAGTCTTTATATCAATCCTACCAGCAAGATCCATCATCTGTTGAGTTTGGTTGGCAGAAATTTTTCGAAGGTTTTGATTTTGGAAGGGGATCTGAGGCACCTGCAGGAACCGCAGAAACACCGGAACACTTTTTAAAAGAGGTTAATGTTTTAAATCTCATTGATGGCTATCGTAGCCGCGGTCACTTATTCACGCACACCAATCCTGTGCGCGAACGGCGTAAACATTTACCAACCCTGGATCTGGCAAATTTTGGATTATCAGATGCCGACCTGGAAACTGTTTTCAACTCTGGCGTGGAGATTGGTATCGGTGCAGCAAAATTGAAGGACATTGTAGCCTTTTTAAAACAAACATATGCTGGTTCTATCGGAGCCGAATTTAAATTTTTACGTACACCAGAAGTGTTGAACTGGATTCAGCAAAAAATGGAAAGTGCACGTAATACGCCTAACTTCTCTATTGATGAGAAAAAACGTATTCTCCGGAAATTAAACGAAGCGGTAAGTTTCGAAAATTTCCTGGGTACAAAATTCTTGGGTCAAAAACGTTTTTCATTAGAAGGTGCAGAAGCTTTAATCCCTGCTTTAGATTCGGTAATTGAAAAAGGTGCTGAACTGGGAATTGAAGAATTTGTAATTGGTATGGCACACCGCGGTCGTTTGAACGTACTGGCCAATATCATGCAAAAAACATACAAAGATATTTTTGCCGAGTTTGAAGGCAAAAGTTACAGCCCTGATACCCCATACGGTGGTGACGTTAAATACCATTTGGGTTATTCTACAGATGTTGCAACCGTTTCGGGCAAAAGCGTTCACTTAAGTTTATGTCCTAACCCATCGCACTTAGAAACGGTTGATGGCGTGGTAGAAGGCATGAGCCGCTCTAAAATAGATTTTAAATATGGTGGCGACAACAGCCGTTTAGCACCGATTTTGATTCACGGTGATGCATCAGTTGCCGGACAGGGTATTGTTTATGAAGTAATCCAGATGGCTGGTTTGGAAGGTTACAAAACAGGAGGTACCATTCACCTGGTAATCAATAACCAGATTGGTTTTACCACCAACTATAAAGATGCCCGTACCAGTACTTACTGTACCGATATTGCTAAAGTAACGTTATCTCCCGTTTTTCATGTGAATGGTGATGATCCTGAAGCTCTGGTTTATGCCATTAATTTAGCCATGGAATACCGTCAGAAATATAAAAACGATGTTTTTATTGATATTCTTTGTTATCGTCGCTTCGGGCACAACGAGTCTGATGAACCTAAATTTACGCAGCCGTTACTATATAAAACGATCGAAAAACACCCTAACCCAAGGGAAATATATATTGATCAGCTAACGAAGGAAGGTAAGCTGGAAGCTGGTTTGGCAAAAGAGATGGAAAAAGATTTCCGTGGCATTTTGCAGGAACGTTTAAATGAAGCTAAAGAATATGTGGCCAGCAACAGCGAAGTTAAATTTGGGGGTGCATGGGCGGATTTGCGGATGGCTACACCTAAAGATTTCGAAGCCTCACCTGTTACAGCCGTTAAAAAAAGTACGTTATTGGAAATCGGTAAACGCATTACCACTTTACCTTCAAATAAAAAATTCTTCAAGAAAATCGAAAAACTATTTGCCGAGCGTACCAAAATGGTAAACGAAACGCTAGTTTTCGATTGGGCAATGGGCGAGCAGCTTGCATATGGTACTTTGTTATCAGAAGGTAAACGCGTTCGTTTAAGTGGTCAGGATGTGGAGCGAGGTACTTTCTCTCACCGTCATGCCGTATTAACACTTGAAGACAGCGAGGAAGAATATGTGCCATTGGCTAATATCTCAGATCAACAGGCTTCATTTGATATTTACAATTCACACTTATCAGAGTATGGTGTTTTAGGTTTTGAATATGGGTATGCCATGGCCAATCCAAACGCCTTAACCATTTGGGAAGCACAGTTTGGTGATTTCTTTAACGGTGCGCAGATTGTTGTCGATCAGTATATTGCAAGTGCTGAAACCAAGTGGCAACGTGAAAATGGTTTGGTGATGTTGTTGCCTCACGGTTATGAAGGGCAGGGACCAGAACATTCGTCAGCGCGTATTGAGCGTTTTATGGAGCTTTGTGCAGATTACAATATGCAGGTAACCAACTGTACCACTCCGGCAAACTTCTTCCATGTTTTACGTCGCCAGTTTAAACGCGATTTCCGTAAACCTTTGGTTGTATTTACGCCAAAAAGTTTATTACGTCACCCGGCCTGTGTTTCTAAATTAGAAGAATTTACCGAAGGTGGTTTTAAAGAAATAATTGACGATACAAATGCTAAAGTTGCAGATGTAACGCGTATTGTTTTCTGTAGCGGTAAAATTTATTATGAATTGTTGGAGAAACAACAGGCTGACAAAATTAACCATGTAGCCCTGGTTCGTGTAGAGCAGTTATATCCAACTCCGGTTGATCAGATGGAAGCCATTCAGAAGAAATATAAAAATGCAAAAGAAATTTTCTGGGTACAGGAAGAACCGGAAAACATGGGTGCATGGCCATATTTGTTCCGCAAGCTGTATAAAACAGGTTTAAAAGGCATTGATGTAATTTCGAGAAGAGAAAGCAGTAGTACAGCTACTGGTTTTGCAAAACAACATGCCAACCAACAAACTTATATTTTAGCCAAGGCTCTTGAGCTTCCTGTTAAACAGGAAGAAGTAAAGGAAGCGACCAAAAAAGCCACTAAAAAAATGGCAGAAGCAGATTAAAGGAAGGTACCGAGGGGTTAAAGTAGCGGATTTAAGTAATTCACAATTTTAAACTTTCAATCTTAAAACATAATAACAACAAAAATTACAATTTTAAAAATATGAGTTTAGAGATAAAAGTTCCACCTGTTGGTGAATCGATCACCGAGGTTGTTTTATCAAGATGGATAAAAAACGACGGAGATGTGGTTGAAATGGATGAAGTGATCGCCGAATTAGAATCGGATAAAGCAACATTCGAATTAACCGCAGAACAAGCTGGAACTTTAAAAACCATAGCCGCCGAAGGCGATACTTTAGCCATTGGCGCAGTAGTTTGTAAAATTGAAGATGGTGGTGCAGCTGCCAGTCCGAAAGCCGAAGTGGAAAGTCCGAAAGCTGATGCACAGGCTCCCGCAGCGGTAGCTGAAGCACTTAAGGCTCAGGATACAGCTACTTCTAAAGATTCTTATGCTACAGGTACGCCTTCGCCTGCTGCAGGTAAAATTCTTGCTGAAAAAGGTATTGATGCTGCTGCAGTAAAAGGTACCGGTGTTGATGGGCGCATTACCAAAGATGATGCTGTAAAGGCAGAAGCGGGTAAAAAAGCTGAAGCACCAAAAGCCAGTACTCCGGTTGCAGCTGCTGCCCCTGCAGGAAGCCGCGGAGAGCGCCGTGAAAAAATGTCGCCATTGCGTAGAACCGTTGCAAAACGTTTGGTTGCTGTTAAAAATGAAACCGCGATGTTAACCACTTTCAATGAGGTTAACATGAAACCGATTATGGATTTACGCGGAAAATATAAAGATCAGTTTAAAGAGAAATTTGGAGTTGGTTTGGGTTTTATGAGCTTTTTCACCAAGGCTGTTACCGAAGCACTGAAAGATTTCCCTGCTGTAAATGGTCGTATAGAAGGTGATGAATTGGTATATAATGATTTCGCTGATATTTCTATCGCCGTCTCTGCACCAAAAGGTTTGGTGGTACCCGTTATCCGTAATGCAGAAAGCATGACATTGGCTCAGATTGAAAAATCGGTATTGGAATTGGCTTTAAAAGCGCGCGATAGCAAATTAACCATTGAAGAAATGACCGGTGGAACATTCACCATCACAAATGGTGGTGTATTTGGCTCAATGATGTCTACTCCGATTATTAATGCACCACAATCGGCTATTTTAGGTATGCACAACATTGTTGAGCGTCCGGTAGCTGAAAAAGGTGAAGTGGTGATCCGTCCGATGATGTATGTTGCTTTATCTTACGACCACAGAATTATAGACGGACGTGAGTCTGTTGGTTTTCTGGTTCGTGTGAAACAATTATTAGAAGACCCGGCAAGATTGTTACTAGGTGTTTAATCCAAAACCCGATTAATCGGTATTAATATAGGAAGTCAAGTTTTATTAGCCATTGTGCGATAAAAAACTTGACTTCTTTTTTATGACCATAAATGAAATTAACGTTCAACTTAAAATTTCTCTTCATTTTTTTAGCGATATTCCTGATTGAAGTTCTAATCGCTAAATATCTTCACGATGCTTTTATCAGGCCTTTTGGCGGTGATGTGTTGGTGGTGGTATTAATTTATGCATTCTTCAGAATATTTTTAGTAACCAATAACAAAAGACTTGCTTTAGGTGTATTGATTTTTTCTTTTATAATCGAATTCTTACAGGCCGTTCATTATGTAAACTGGCTTGGCCTAAAGGATAATAAGTTCTGGAGTATTGTTTTAGGGACTTACTTTTCTGTTTATGACCTGCTTGCTTACTTTATTGGCTATCTGATCTGTTTGTGTTTTAAGGATTAAGATAAATTACTTTTCTTATTTAGAGAGTGCTTTAATGGGGTTCAGATCCAGTTGTTTAAATTCTACTTCGCTACCTTCTGCCTGTAAAGCAATTTGACCACTACTTGCAGTACAATTGGTGCCATGGTTTACCAGAATGCCGTTTACCCAAACCTTTACTTCATTGTTTAAACATTGGATAATCATGGTATTCCATTCGCCAGCTGGTTTTTCACTATCGTCTGTTAAGTTTTTTATACGGCGTAGCTTGTCGCCATTTATACCCCAGTTTTCTTTTGGTCCACGCCTGTTTACCATGTCCGGTACGGTGATATCTTCCTCAATGCACCAAAAATCGCCCGCATCTTTATGTTGCATCTGTACCTCCATGGATTTTGGAAACATTCCATAAAGTACGCGTGGGGTTGAGACGTGTACTAAAACGCCACAGTTGCCTGGCTTGCCGGCAAAACGGTACTGTAAGGTTAATTGATAATTTTTATAAATTTTATCGGTTATCAAATGTCCGCCAGGAGTGCCTAAACTCACTAACATGCCATTACGAACAATAAATGGGTTGATGGTGTCTGGCTTGCTGTCCATTGCAGGAACGTCTGTGTGCCAGCCATCTAAATTTTTGCCGTTAAAAAGGCTCTTCTGGGCAAATGCCGACATATTTAATGTGAAGAATAACAGCAGGCTGAAACGAAATTTCATAATATTTGGTTTTATATCTCAAATATACTTATTATCAAAATGTTAATGTCTGTATATTTTATTTAAAATGGTTTGCAACAGGCATAAATCCGTTGTGGTAAAGCGGTTGAAAGCATCAACCCCGATAAAAAATTGCATTGTCATTACCCTGTATTGTCTATTTTTGCAAGAGTTGATTTAGTTCCTATTCTTTAACTCTCATCCTAATAAATGGGGAATACACTATTTTGATTTACCACATTAGCAAATTGCATTTTTAGGCATAAAACAATGACCAAGAATCAGAATCATTACGACGTATTAATTATCGGTGCCGGCCCGATAGGGATGGCCTGTGCAATTGAAGCTAAGAGAGCAAACTTAAGTTACGTAATTATAGAGAAAGGTGCCTTGGTAAACAGTTTGTTCAACTATCCGGTATTTATGACCTTCTTTTCTACTTCACAGAAATTAGAGATAGGGGGCGTGCCTTTTGTAACCATTAGCCCGAAACCAAATCGTAACGAAGCCGTAGAATATTATCGTCGTGTGGCCGAAAAATTTGATTTAAAGATCAATCTTTTTGAACGTGTGCAACAGGTGGTCAAAAACGAATCTGATGTTTTTGAAATCAAGACTTCTAAAACAGGTTATACTGCAAAGAATGTAATTGTTGCCACAGGATTTTATGATGTGCCTTTGTTAATGAATGTGCCGGGCGAGGATCTGCCAACAGTAACGCACTACTATAAAGATCCGCATTTGTATGCCTTTCAGAATGTAGTGGTGGTTGGTGCCAATAATTCTGGAGTTGATGCGGCTTTAGAAACCTATCGTAAAGGTGCAAACGTAACCATGGTGGTGAGGAGTGGTGAACTTGGTCCACATGTTAAATATTGGGTGCGCCCGGATATACAGAACAGGATTAAAGAGGGCGAAATTACGGCGTTTTTCCATTCGGAATTGGTTGAGATACGCGAGGGTGAGGTTGATATTAAAACGCCTGAAGGAATAAAAACCATCCCAAATGATTTTGTAATTGCGATGACGGGCTACCAGCCAGATTTTTCGATGTTGAAGAAATTCGGTATCGACCTTCCTGAAAGCCTTTGTCCATCCTACAACGAAGAAACCATGGAAACCAACGTTAAGGGTTTATACCTGGCAGGTGTAGTTTGCGGAGGTTTAGATACGCACAAACTTTTTATCGAAAACTCCAGGGTACATGCTGAAATGATTGTAAAGAATATTTTGAGTTAGGGGAGAAACTTATCTTATAATGTTTCGCAATAGCCGTAAAAGGCAGGATCTCATAAGTCTATAGAGCTAAATTTCTGCAATCATTTTCTTCGATTTTCCATATTTATAGACTGCACGCAACATTAATGCGATTATCAAAATTTGGATGACCAATAGGCCATTAAATGGAGTAAAAACGGTTGTAGCAAATCCTGTTATTGCATTAACTTCGGTTGGTTTGGCTTTTACTGATAGTGGAGGATAGACTGTCCATCCACTTTTCCAGGGATTAAAAAATGTGGCAATTAAACTCAGTTTGACTAATAATACATTAAAGCCTAAACCCAAGAGTAAAAAGATACCGAGTGGTAATTTCCGATTAAAGTCATGCATTTTTTCTTTAATAAAATAGATTATAAAGGAAAAAATCGTGAAAAAACATAGAATAAGATGCTGATTCGCAATAACAAAATAGGTATCATGCAGGTTAATGTCTATATCTTTCTCGAAAATAGCTTTTCCAAAAAAAAGTAGCCCGATAATGATTGTAAATGAGATACAGCATGCAAGCCATAAAGTTTCTTGTAGTATTGGTTTGATCTTCATGATGAGAGAGATTCAGATAAATTTTTATTATATCGTTGTATTAATTAGGGCGGTCGTCTTCTCTACTGAAGCGCAATCCCGAAATTTCGGTAGGGAATCTATTAGATGGATTTCTCCATTCCACGGCGTTACAGTCAGGATGATGTTTTTTACTGAACGAAGACCTTCAGCATACGCTCTACAAAGCTCTCAATTGCCTTTTCCACACCCGACAAATCTTTCGAAGTAATATAAGAGCCCATTACATGATTCCCTGCATTGGGTATAGCTACTTTTCTTTTTAAGTGATTTGGCGTGCCCAGTTCATCGAACATTTTCAGCATGGCATCAACCCTTACTACAGGATCCTGTTCTAGTTCACTTTTATAATAATAAAGGAGTAAAACAGGTTGCTTTACCTTTTGGAACGTTCTTTTTACCATAGTGCTTTCAATAAATTCTTCCAGTTCTACCAGCGATTCTAGCCGGTAATTGGTGTACCAGTATTTTTTGTATTCGTCGGTGCGGTCGTCTACTTTACGTTCATCGCCACCCACTACTTTTCTGGCAATTTGTAAACCCCAGGGATTATTCAAAAGCCAGGCGTTTTTATCATTGATGGCCACATTTGGCGACATTAAAATCAGGCTGTTAATTTCAGGATAAGTCGACGCTAGTTTTAAAGCCACCGTTCCACCGGTAGAAGTGCCGACTAAAATTACTTTTTTGCCCAGTTTTTTGCCAATGGCATAAGCCTGTTTGCTGGATTCCCAAAGACGGTCGGCCGTAAAATATTGCATTGGCGCCAAAGTATCAATGCCATGGTCGGCCAGGCGGGCAAGGTATAAATTAGCATGGAGCGCTTTAGCCAAGTTTAAATGTACCGGATTGCCTTCTGTTTTTGAGGCTGAAAAACCATGTAAATACACAACGGCATATTCGGTTTGTTGGTGGGGTTTATCGGCCCAAACAATTTCAGCTTCGTTGCCCGGTTTTATTTTATGCATGGATTCGATGCTGGCTACGTAATTGTCCAGATCAGCAAGATCGGGCACTTTTGTCAACTCCTCGCTGAATAAAGGTTTTTTGGGTTTTGGACCTGACAAATAAGCTGCGATAATAAATGCCGAAAGACCAATAATTACTTTGTAGCGTTTTTTCATGCCATTAAATATTGGTTTAAATGTAAAATATGAATTTAAATAAAGCTAATTTTTAGCTGAATTAATTGTCGCTTTGAGGTGTTTTTTACCTGCACTTTACCCATCACGTTAAACCTGATAGCGCCAAATAGCCCGCAGCCCGAAGCATGAGGGTGAGGACTATAGGCAATAGCAGGGGGGAAGATGTTAAATATCGCTGTCCGTGGCTTTCCAAATCCTTAATAATAAGACTATAGATTACCTTTTTATGGGAAATTAGCTTAAGTTTGCAATCAAAATTTTTCGACTTAATGCCGGGGATCGAACAGATAAAAACACCTATAGCTGCTGATATAAAAGCGTTTGAAAAAACCTTTAAGGAATCGATGCATAGCGACGCACCGTTGCTGGATAGGATTACCCATTATATTGTAAAACAAAAAGGCAAACAAATGCGGCCGATGTTCGTGTTTTTTGCCGCTAAATTATGCGGTGGAATTACAGATTCGACCCACCGTGGGGCGGCTTTGGTTGAGCTTTTACATACCGCCACTTTAGTGCATGATGATGTAGTGGATAATGCTTATGAGCGTCGCGGCTTTTTCTCTATTAATGCTTTATGGAAAAATAAAATTGCCGTTTTAGTTGGTGATTACTTGCTGGCGAAAGGATTATTGCTCTCGGTAAACAATAATGAACACCGTTTGTTACAGATTGTATCAGAAGCTGTAAAACAGATGAGTGAGGGTGAGTTGTTGCAGGTGGAAAAAGTACGGAGAATGGACATATCGGAAGATTTATATTTTGATGTGATCCGCCAGAAAACCGCTTCTCTGATTGCTTCCTGTTGTGCTGCTGGGGCAGCTTCAGCAGGTGCTGATAATGAAACGATAGAAAAAATGCGCCTGTTTGGCGAAAAAGTTGGCATTGCTTTTCAGATTAAAGATGATACTTTCGATTTTGGGACCGATGACGTAGGAAAACCTTTGGGAATTGATATTAAAGAGAAGAAAGTAACGCTACCTCTGATTTATGCCTTAAACAAGGCGGAGAAAGCAGAACGTAAAAAAATGATCAACCTGGTGAAAAATCATCAGGATGATCCGGTTAAAATACAGCAGATTATTGATTTCGTAAACAACCATAAGGGCGTTTATTATGCAAACCAAAAAATGTTGGATTACCAAAATGAAGCATTTGAGCTACTGCACGGGTTTGATGCAGGCGAAGCCAGAACGGGTTTAGAACAACTTGTACTCTATACCACTGAACGTAAAAAATGATGGGTAACGAATTACTTTTTAGCTTAGGTTTTCTACTTTTTATTGTATTGATTCTGGCTCTAGACCTGGGTTTATTCAGCAGGAAAGATCATGTGGTAAGCTTAAAACAGGCAGGGATCATGAGCGTGATTATGGTGGCCCTGGCCATAGGGTTTTATTTTATCCTGCTGGTTGAGGGGCATCAGTTACATGGAATAAAGGACTTTGCCCATCTGCAGGAAATTGTAACGTTGCACCAACACCATATTAAATTAGTCCCTGATGATTTTGATGCCAGTTTAGCAATTTACAAGCAAAATCTTGGGCTCGAATTTTTAACGGGTTATGTTATTGAATACGCCCTTTCGGTAGATAATATCTTTGTAATTGTCCTCATCTTCTCGGCATTTGCGGTTGAGGAAAAATATTATCACAGAGTATTGTTCTGGGGGATATTGGGCGCTATTATTATGCGCTTTATCTTCATTTTTGTCGGGGCGGCATTAATTACCAAATTTGCATGGATCCTGTATGTTTTTGGGGCCTTTTTGGTATTTACCGGGGTTAAAATGTTTTTCAGCAAGGATGAAGACGATAAAATTGATCCCGAAAACCATCCTGTAGTAAAATGGGCTTCAAAAATATTTTCCATTCATCCGAAATACGAGGGGAAAAACTTCTTTGTTAAGATCAATCATAAAAGAATGGTTACACCATTGTTTCTGGTGTTATTGATTGTAGAGTTCACCGATCTTTTATTTGCGGTGGATTCTATTCCGGCTATTTTTGCGGTAACCAAAGATCCCTATATTGTATTTTTCTCTAATATTTTTGCCATCATGGGCTTGCGGTCTATGTTCTTTTTATTGGTAAATATTATTCATAAATTCCATTATTTAAAAACAGGTTTAGCTTTTTTACTGGCTTTTATCGGCGTGAAAATGTTGGGGCATACCTATCTGGAAAAATGGGGTTTTACCACCGAGCATTCACTGATAGTGATTTTAAGCATTCTGGTGATCAGTATTGTCGCTTCCTTGGTTTTTCCGAAGAAAGTGAATCATATTAAAAATTAATTTTTCCAATTAATAAATATGTCATCTCGACTGTAGTGCAGCGAAATGGAGAGATCTATCGAGACAGATTTTGCTTCGCAGATCCTTCGCGTTCTCGACTGCATTGCACTCCGCTCGAAATGACAAGCATGCGAGAAAAGCAAAATAAACGTTACAGCTGGTAATCTCTATTGAAAATTTGTACTTTCAGCAGATATAACTAAACCTAATGAAATACCTTTTCTCCACCGCGCTTCTTTGCACCACATTATTTGCCCATGCACAAGATAAATTTGGAGCTGTTTTTACCAAAATCAATGCTGATGTACAACAAAACTCAAAAGCTTATCAAACCCTTAAATATGAAACCGAGACGATCGGTCACCGTTTAACAGGTTCGGAAAATGGAGCAAAGGCAGAGCAATATGCCTTCGACTTATTAAAGTCATACGGATGTGAAGTAAAATTTCAGCCTTTTGAAGTCGAAAGCTGGGCACGAAAAACCATTAGCCTGGAAGTTGGAGCAGATAAAAATAACCTGACCAAAATGAAAGCCGTTACGCTGGCGCATTCGCCGGTGAGTGCGGATATTACAGGTGAAATTGTTGATGCAGGTAATGGCTTGGAAGCAGATTATCAGGCTAACCCGGAAAAGTTTAAAGGTAAAATCGCACTGATTTATCTGGGTGTCCTTCCAGGTTCTCCGGCCGGAACAAAATCCTTGCACCGCTCAGAAAAAACCGCAATTGCTACCAAATATGGCGCTATAGGTGTAATCATTATTAATACGATAAAAGATGGGGTGCTTTTAACCGGAACGGCATCAGTGACAGGTAAATTAATTCCAATCCCTGCAGTTTGTATTGGTTTGGAGGATGGAATGGCTTTAAAGGAGAAAATTAAATCGCAGACGCAGATTGCGCATATCGCGATGACGAATTTCTCAGGTTTGATCAAAGCCCGAAACGTAATCGCTACTTTTAAAGGAACAGCGTTGCCTAAAGATAAAATTGTAGTTGGCGGACATTTAGATAGCTGGGATTTGGCAACTGGTGCCATCGACAATGGAATAGGATCGTTCGCCATTATGGATATGGCCCGGACTTTTAAAAAGCTAAATCTAAAAACCAAACGTACGGTAGAATTTGTATTGTTTATGGGCGAGGAGCAAGGTTTGTTAGGCTCTAAAGCTTATATCGAACAGGCCAAAAAAGACGGAACCTTAAACCAGGTAAAGTTTATGCTCAACTACGATATGACTAACGATCCGAAAGGTTTTTCTACTTCACGAGCTGAAATGAAAGATCTTTTTACATCCTGGGGAGCTGCTATCGTAAAAATTGATACCGGATTTAAAAATCTGTTTAATGCAGGCGCAGGTTTGCACAGCGATCATCAGCCATTTATGCTGGAAGGTATTCCTACAGGTGGTGGTTTTGGTGGTAAGCTGCCCAATAACTCAGGACCTTTTTACCATTCAGATGGCGATAGTTTCAAACTGGTTGATGAGCAGGAGCTCAAAAATACGGTACGGTATAGTGCCATGTTGACTTACGCTTTAGCCAATACACCGAAAATCCCGGTAGGTGTTCAGGGCGAAGAGGAGTTGAGGGCTTTCCTGGAATCACAGAATTTAAAAGAACCCCTCACTATTGCTGGCGATTGGAGATGGAAGTAACCTACGGTTTGATTTGTTGCTTTTTTTCGCTTCGCGGTTGATTACACAGATATTGGGGGTACACCGACTTTTATATAGTTAATCCGCTTAACGTAATTCGTAATTTCGACCGTGGTGGAGAAATCTTTGGAGAACTGCCTTAAAAGATTTCTCGACTCCGCTGTGCTCCGCTCGAAATGACGGAAATAAATTTATTCACGGAGTTGTGCCGATTGAAGCCCAACGTAAAAGACCTAATACAAGCGCATACCTAAATCAGCACTATCCGCTAATATAACTTTCCAATTGCGAAATGGTCTGTTTTTGGTCGGCAATGATAAACTTTACCACATCGCCGATGGATACCATTCCTTTTACCTCATCGTTTTCTACAACCGGTAAATGGCGGATGTGTTTATCGGTCATCAGTTCCATGCAATGATCAATACTATCGCTCAACCTGATGGTGATAGGGTTAGCGGTCATGACTTCTTTAATGAGCGTATCTCTTGATGATTTCCCTTGCAGGATGATTTTGCGGGCATAATCGCGTTCAGTAAAAATGCCACGAAGTTGTTCGTCTTCCATTACCAATACGGCACTGATATTTTTTTCTGTCATTACTTTTAAGGCATCCAGAACAGAAATGTTTTCGGGTACAGAAATAATGATGGCCTGTTTGTTGTCCAGTAATTGTTTCACGCTTTTCATAACTGTTAATTTGGTTACAACAATTTAAGAAGTAATTGTCTGTAAATCAAAGTTTTGTTTTGAAATCTCCGAAAGAATTCAAGTTTTTGAATTGAGCAAAAAGTTTAAAAAAATTAGTGTGGTAATGCGTAGAAGGTTGAAAATGCTGTAAATGTAATAATGACTAGCCAAAACCATTGATGATTTTAGTTGTAATACTGAAATGATCATCTTCTTTACTATTTATTGGTCATTGATCGCCTTTGATATTTCAATAAATCAATTCCTTCGCGGAATAATTCAAACTTTGATGGAATTGCATTTGTTGAAGTTTAATACTAAAACCTCAATGACATGAATAACGATCAAGAAAATGCCAACGGCTTAAAAGGAGATAATACGGTTAAAAATCCAGATGACTGGACTACAGGTGATGAGCCGATGACTGGAGCCCAGGGTTCATATCTTAAAACACTATCAGATGAAGCAGGTGAGGAATTCGATGACAGTTTGAGCAAATCCGAAGCATCTAAACGTATTGATGAATTACAACACAAAACAGGGCGGGGTTTGGATAACAATTAATTTAGTAGAGCTGGGGTATACGTATACTTCATTTCGGCTCTTTTACAAATCAGGCTTTCAACGCTTAATTTCAGCTTCCGCGGTCGGTTACGGCAAAAAATTACCATTTCAAAGAAATACAAGTTTCCAATACGGGTCAATTATAGGCGTAAATGCTAATATGATTTCATGATAGCCAACATTTGAGCCTATCATAAAGGTTGACATTTCTGACATAAAAGTGAATTTTGGCTGGCTGACACCTATCCCATAGTTTTATGAAACATTGTAAAGATAAACGTGATTTTTTGTTGGTCACTTGGATGTGGGATATTAATATTACTTTCAAGTGAGCGATTAATTTTCAGGACATTGGTAATGGCCAAACTATTATGTAATTTTGTGCCAGAAATAAAGGGAATTTAAAAAGGTGTGCAAATGGCATACAAAACAAAAATTCATTGCCTGTAACTTCTTGATTAAAAACAATTAAATAAATATATTATGTCATCAGTAGAGACAACTTACATCCCTTACAAAGTTAAGGACATTTCACTGGCAGAATGGGGCCGTAAAGAAATTGAATTAGCCGAAGCAGAAATGCCAGGTTTAATGAGTTTACGTAAAGAATTCGGTCCATCACAACCGTTAAAAGGCGCGCGTATTGCAGGCTGTCTGCACATGACCATCCAAACGGCTGTATTAATCGAAACATTGGTGGCCCTGGGTGCTGAAGTGACCTGGTCATCTTGCAATATTTTCTCAACACAAGATCACGCTGCTGCTGCAATTGCTGCTGCGGGTATCCAGGTTTATGCCTGGAAAGGTTTAAACGAAGAAGAATTCGACTGGTGTATTGAGCAAACTTTACACTTCGGTCCGGAGCAACAGCCATTAAACATGATTTTGGATGATGGTGGCGATTTAACCAATATGGTTTTCGATAAATACCCTGAGCTGATTGCTGGTATTAAAGGATTATCAGAAGAAACCACAACTGGTGTTCACCGTTTATACGAAAGAATGAAAAACGGAACGTTGCATTTACCTGCAATCAACGTTAATGATTCAGTTACCAAATCTAAATTCGATAACAAATACGGTTGCCGCGAATCATTGGTTGATGCGATCCGTCGCGCTACTGATGTCATGATGGCTGGTAAAGTAGCTGTTGTTTGCGGTTATGGCGATGTGGGTAAAGGTTCTGCAGAATCATTAAGCTCACAAGGTGTACGTGTTATTGTAACTGAAATTGACCCAATCTGTGCTTTACAGGCGGCAATGGAAGGTTACGAAGTGAAAAAACTAGCTAACGCCATTAAAGAAGCTGATATTGTGGTAACTACAACTGGTAACTGTGATATCGTTCGCGAGCAACACTTCAGGGCGTTAAAAGATAAAGCGATTGTTTGTAACATCGGTCACTTCGATAACGAAATCGATATGGCCTGGTTAAACGGTGCTTATGGCGATACCAAAGTGGAAATTAAACCTCAGGTTGATAAATATACCATTGATGGTAAAGATGTAATCATCTTGGCCGAAGGTCGTTTGGTTAACTTAGGTTGTGCAACTGGCCACCCAAGTTTTGTAATGAGTAATTCTTTTACCAACCAAACTTTAGCGCAGATCGAACTTTGGACCAATACTGACAAGTATGAAAACAAAGTATATACTTTGCCTAAACATTTAGATGAAAAAGTTGCCCGTTTACACTTAGAAAAAATCGGTGTAGAATTAGATGTTTTAGATCAGCACCAGGCTGATTATATCGGCGTGCCGGTTGAAGGTCCTTTCAAAGCAGATACTTACAGGTATTAGTCCTGAGTCTTCAGTCGAAAGTCTGAAGTCGATATAAAGAAGAGGGATGTGCAGATTGCATGTCCCTTTTTTTATTCCCCTCTTCAAGAGGGGCGGCGCAGGACCGGTTGTCGCTAACTGTAAGTTGATGTGCCATAAAAGGTTAAATGAGTCTTTATTTTTTTGAAAACGTACGTTCAGTGCTTTTAGGATGTTTCAGCCCTGCTATTCATTCCAATCTTTTTGTTTTTCTTCGACTACGCTCAGAATGACACAAAAAGGATTTCCATTTCTATCAGGTTTATTTTACAGCGGGCTGTGATTCTTTTGCTATTGAAAACTTACATTTGAAAAAATAAAAACAATGAAAAAGTTAATATTTGCGCTTATTCTTGGTCTATTTTCAGTTGCTGTAAACGCCCAAACTGCACCTCAAAAAGCTGTAACCGCAAAAGTAATTACCAAACAGGTGGTCGATATTGCCTGTGGCGAATGTCAGTTTAAAATGAAAGGTAAAGACTGTGAACTGGCGGTTAAAATTGATGGCAAACCTTATTTTGTGGATGGAAAAGGAATCGATGATTTTGGTGACGCCCATGGCGAACATGGTTTCTGCAATGCCGTAAGTAAAGCAGAAGTGACCGGCGAGATTGTGAACAACCGCTTTAAAGCAAAAGAAATAAAGTTATTGCCGGTTAAGAAGTAGTAGTAGTTAGGTAAATTCGTAATTGCGAGGAAGCTTTTCAGCTGACGAAGCAATCTATTTCTTAAGTTCTAGCAATCGTAAGATTGCTTTGTCGTTCCTCCTCGCAATGACGAAAAATGACTAGCTTTGTGCTTTCTTCGTGTCCTCTGTGGTTAAACACAGTATTATTCAAATTCTTTCTCTAGGCCTTCTCTCAAATCAAAAAGTAGCCACTGCTTATTCTTCACATCAGCCTGTTTCGTTTTTAGCAACTGGATAAAATCTTTCACTCCAATTTCTTCATTGCCATTGCCATGGATCAGGACAATGCTGCCGGCGTTAGGTTGTTGCCCTTTGGCTAACCAGGCATCGCTTCCAACAGGTATTAATCCGTAAGTTTCGATTCTTTCAACAATTTTTTGATCAGATACCAGTCCAGGAAAGCGGAAAAATACTGAAGGGGTTAGCCCATTTTTTAACATCAGTTTTTCGTTTTCCAATACCTCTACATCTAGGTTGGTTCCGGGTGCCAACAGGAAATTCTCAGCCAATGGCAATTTATTTACCTCGTGATTGTAGGTATGATTGACCCAGGTAATATCCAGTTCCTTATTCTTTACTAAACTTTTTAACCAATTTAAATCATCCTGGTGTTTTAACATCCATTTACCGGAAACAGAAATCGCTAATGGTGCAGGCTGTTCTGTTTTTTTAAATTCATCGAAAACAGATTGAAAAATAATCCTGTCTAAAGCCTTATGCGAAGGACAAAGATCGATGGTTAGTGTGATGCCCTTTTCCTTTGGAATGGCATGATCGATGCCAGCATTCTGAAGTTGCAAATCTCTGGCTGCTGCGGCTTCAATTGATTTGATATAAGCTGTGTTTTTAAAAATGGCAAATACGTTGGAATATTGTAGACCTCTGGTGCTATAATTACTGGCCAGATCTACCTTGGTATCCAAAGTTTCAGGGTTTACCAGCAGTAAGTATTTTTGGTTATTTGCAGAAAAGCTTCTAAGCGCAATCAACCGCTCATTGTCATGCTTTGCCAGGGCAAAATTTACTTTATAGCTTTTAATATTTTCAAAATTTTGCGCAAAGATTTCAGTGCAGAAAAAGCAGATACAAAAAAGGCTGAGCAACACGGGTTTAGATAACTTCATATTTCCTTATTTAAAATCTTTCTAATTTAAGCCAAATCCATTATCTTTACAAACGTCGCCATGAACAAAGAAAAATTAAAATTATGGTTTAAGCGGGTAGGGCTGATTGGTTTTTTATTCTTCCTGATTAAAGGATTAATATGGCTTGTTGTATTCTACTTTATCGGCAAAAATGTGAGTTAGGTAGTTCATTAGGTCACTGGCCATTCGTTCATTGGTTTGTGCCAGTGGTGTAAAATCTTTAGCCGACCTGATCCTGATCCAATTGCTATCGGATTTGTTTCATGATCTTTCTGGTAAATATTCTAACAACTACTTAAATGTAAACAACATATTGGCCAAAAAATTCCAGACAAATACGATTACAATCGCAAAAAATTTCGCCACATAAAAATTGGTTCCGTTTTTCCGTTGGTGGAAAAGATAGATGATAAAGGTATTTAAACCTAGGCCGATTAAACTCACTATTAAAAACTTAGTGAATTCAGTTCCCCAGTGGCTGTTGGTACTCTGGAATGTCCATATCCTGTTAATCAGGTAATTATTGGTTACGGCTAAAGTAAACCCAATGGCATTGGCGATGTATTTATTGATTTTGATTTTCTCTTTGCACAGCCAGGTTGCTCCAAAATCGATGGCCATTCCGAGCAGGCCCGTCAATCCAAATTTTATAATGCGGAAGAATAAATCCATTTTAATGCAATTTAACCAGGTAAAAATGTTCTAATAGCTGAGAACGCGTTTGCGCATTGATAAATTTTGGGCTGAGCTTGGTGATGTGATAGTAATCGAACGATTTTAGCACTTGGGCGCCATATTCATTTTTCAGTTTTGCCAATTCCGATTCTGGCGTGTAAATCACGAGGTCTTTTATATCCTTTGATTTATCCAGTTCCTCATAACTCCAAAAGTATTTCGGTTCCCCGCTGGCATAAAAATCGAATGAATAAGCGTCAGGGTACATTAAAACCGAAGCTTTGGCCTCCGGATAATGCTTTTTTAGCCAATTTGCAGCTTCCATACCCGATTCATATTTCAGCACCGACGGATAGAAAAATACCGATAGAAAAATCATCAAGCCAACAGAAATCATCGCACTTCTGGCCAGTAAGTTTTCAGTTTTTAGCCCTTTGAACATTAAAAAAGAAATGGCTAATAAAATAACCAAAACCGCAATTGCGATATAATTATTTGTGAACCCAAAAAAGATGGCGATAGCAGATAAAATTAACACGATTAAAACTGCCAGCGCATTTTGGATGGTGATGAATACTTTCAGGCGCTCACCTTCTAATTTCTGCATATATAAAGCCGTAATGATGGCGAATTGTGGCAAAATAATCAGGATGTAATGCGGCAATTGGAATTTCGAAAGAGAAAACAATAAGAAGGTAATGGCTGCACTCGTCCAGATCATGATGCTTGCTGCAGGTAACATTACTCTATTTTTCTTTTTGAAAAGGTTAACCACGGCGGTGTAAAACAAGATAGACCAGGGTAAAAAAGCCCACAGCGTGGTATGCAAAAAGAATGAAAGATCGCCTTTGCCTTTTATTGGTCCGTTGTTAAAGAAGCGACCGAACTGGCTGTCCCAAAAGAAAAACTTTAAACCGGATACGCCGGTTTTTCCAAATACTACCTTTTCGGGATGCAAGTCGAACTGTGTATATAAAGTATATAATTCCGGGACAATAAAAATAAAAATCAATGCGATGGCAACCCACCATTTGAGTTTTAGCAACTGTTTCCATTGTCTGGTGAGCAACCAGTAAATGATAAAGCCACCAAAAACGGGGATGAGTACAAATATGCCTTTAATCATGATGGCGCATGCAGCGAAAAAAGAGCCTGTAACAATATGCCAGATAGAACCCTGATGAGCTTTATAATAATGATAAATGGCTGCGAACGTAAATGTGGTGATATAAACCTCAGCACGAACATCGAAAGTAGAAATGAGGATGTGCAGCGAACTTAAAAAAATCAATGCACTGATTAATCCTGTTTTTTCATTGTAAATGTCTTTTGCCAGTTTATAAAGATACCATGCGCCTAATAGTCCAAATAAGAAAGAAGGAAGTTTATAGGCAAAGGCTGTGATTCCAAAAGCTTTAAATGAAGTAGCGGCCAGCCAAAAAGTTAAATGTGGTTTGTCTAACCAATCTGCACCACGGACATAAATATTCACCCAATCGTTGCGTAGCACCATGTTTTTGGCTATGGAGGCATAAAGTGCAGAATCTGGTTCCATTATACCCCCAAAAAGAGCAGGTACACTAACCAGTGCAACCAGAGCGATTAAAATTTTATACAGTGTGGTCTCTTTTAAGTTCATTTACAGGAAGCAAATATGAGCAAAAAAAAGTCAAATTTTTTTAAGGTTTAAGATTAACAGGGGCAAAGCCTTATCTTTGCTTTATGACAAAGTTATCGGTTAACATCAATAAAATTGCTACACTCCGCAACAGTCGCGGAGGCAATAATCCTGATTTGGTAAAGGTTGCATTAGACTGCGAACGTTTCGGTGCGCAGGGAATTACGGTACATCCGCGCCCTGATGAACGCCACATCCGTTACCAGGATGTTTACGATCTAAAGGCGGTTATTGCTACCGAGTTTAATATTGAAGGAAATTGTAAGGAAGATAAATTTGTTGACCTGGTTTTGGCCAATAAACCTGCCCAGGTTACTTTAGTGCCCGATGCCGAAGGTCAGATTACCTCTAACCATGGTTGGGATACCATCAAACATCAAGATTACCTGAAAGAAATGGTTGCTGTTTTTCAAAAGGAAGGCATCCGCGTTTCTATTTTTGTTGATCCGGTGGTAGAAATGGTTGAAGGGGCAGCTGAAACCGGAACAGATCGGATCGAATTATATACCGAAGCCTATGCACATAATTATTTTGAAGATCGCGAAAAGGCAGTAGTGAGTTATATTGCTGCAGCACATCATGCCAATAAATTAGGCTTAGGCATAAATGCCGGCCACGACCTGGATCTGCACAACCTGCATTATTTCGCACAAAGTATTCCTGGTTTGTTGGAAGTTTCTATCGGTCACGCTTTAATTAGTGATGCCCTTTATTTAGGTTTAGAAACAACCATTCAGAAATACTTACAACAGCTCGCTTAAGGTTTAACCACAAAGCGCACAAAGATGTACACAGCGCAAACAGAGCTTCTGTGAACTCGGTGTAAAACTCTTTTTCCTCTGTGGTTGAAATAAAAAATATATAATGCTTAAAGGAATTCTCCTTGTTTTTTTGGGTGCCTGTAGTTTTGGTATCCTTTCTACTTTTGTTAAACTGGCTTATCACGAAGGTTATACTTTGGGTGATGTTACCGGTGCCCAGGCTTTTTTCGGAGCGGTAATTTTATGGGTGTTATTTTTCTTTCAAAGTCAAACAGCAGCTTATAAAGCTAAGGCTTTGCCCGCTAAAACACCCTGGTGGCAAATGGTCATTGCAGGAACCTGTACGGGTATGGTTAGTATTTTTTACTATCAATGTGTAAAGCTGGTGCCTAATTCAGTGGCCATTATTTTATTGATGCAGTTTATCTGGATGAGTATTTTAATGGAATACCTCATTTTTAAAAAGAAACCCACTAATTTGCAATTGGTTGCTATTTTTTTGGTTCTGGGAGGTACAGTTTTAGCCAGTGGAATGGCAGAAACCAGTATGGGTAGCATGGATTTAAAAGGGATTGGTTTCGGTTTACTGGCTGCATTATGTTATGCCGGCTTTTTGTTGTTGAGTGGTAGGATCGGTAATGAATATGTGCCGCTAAAGAAAAGTGCGCTGATGATTACTGGTGCCTGTATTTTGATTTTCATCATCTTTCCTCCTGCATTTTTGTTTAATGGAGCTTTGAGTGGAAGCTTACTGAAATGGGGATTGATTATTTCTGTTTTTGGCACCGTAATCCCGCCCCTGTTTTATGCCGAAGGAGTGCCGAGAATTGGTACTGCTATTAGTTCTATTTTGAGTGCGGCAGAATTACCAGTCGCCGTAATGATGGCCGGTTTTGTATTGCAGGAGCAGGTTTCATTTTTAAGGTGGGTTGGCGTTGTGGTCATTTTATCGGCAATGGTTTTGCCAAACCTGATTTATTTGAAAAAGAAGTAATTTTATTTTTTACCACAAAGAACATGGAGTTAGGCACAGAGGACACAAAGCTAAGGCCAGGATAGTAACAAAAAACAAACTTTGAATGTTTATGTATATATAGATTGCTTAATGAGCACTCTTCTCTCTGTGAGCACTTGGTTTGCTCTATAGTTTATATTAGTTGTATTGCAAAAAAATAAATACCTTTAAAAAGCATATAGCATTTACATATGAAAAAAACAACCATTTATATCTTATCCCTTATCATTATCGGCATGGCTGGGTGTAAAACCAAAACCACCATTAACCAGGATGAGGCAGCTGAAGTCATTACCAATTACTTAAAAGCCAATCCGGAATATAAAACCACCAGGTTTAAATTTGGTGAGATGAAATTTAACAGTACGAACGATATGTTCGAACTGGGGAAATATAAATCTTTGGCCAGCAAAGGGTTGGTTACCTTAAGCTTAAAAGAAGCCAAAAAGAAATTTCTTTCTAAAGACAGCAGTTTTGTTTACCAGATTACCTTAACCGATAAAGCGAGTCCACTGGTGTTGAAACAGGATCGCGACAGGGCAACGGTAAAAGTGGTAGAATATGTTTTATCTGACGAGAAACCGGTTGATTTTGCGCAGGTAAACTCCAGCACAGCAAAGGTGACAGTATCACTTAAAATGACCACTACTGATTTCGAACCTTTTGATAAGGATGCAAACAAAAACAGCAACTTCATTACCAAAACCTATAAATTAAAGTTAAGTAAAGATGAAGGATGGAAAGTGCAGAAATAAGCAGATTAGTCCGCATTAAACTAACCTGCCTATTGATGGGGTAATCTATCTATTCTTTTGTGAACTTAAATTCTTTGCCACCCTGTTTCAGGATCATTTGGTTTTCTGTAGGGTTGAAAGATAGGATGATGCCTGCATCTTCGAATATAAACTCATGGTTACCTTTGGAGCTTAATCTTATTGCAGGTTGGCCTGCGGCCTGCGCGATTAAAGTTGTATTGTCTTTCGTAATGGTGATTTTTATCGGGATTGCCGTTGATGCCCAGGTGCCTAAATATTTATTTAATTCTGTAGTGCTTTGCTTAACTGGTTTAAAATCGGGAATTTGATAATCCTTATTAAAAACAGCACTTAACACGGCCAGTGAAATGGAATTATTGTTGAAGTTCGTACCATTACTGGTTAAAGAATAGGCTATATTTCCATCGCTGAAATATGAAAATGTAGCGCTGAAACCATCTATACTGCCCGAATGACCAAAACCTGCCTTATCGTAAAACGGAATAGCCAAAATACCCATGCCGTATTTGCCGTTAACGGTTTTCATCTGAACTAAACTATTTTGAGAAATCACTTTTCCTTCAAATAATGCTGTGCTGAATTTTACCAGATCAATCGGGGTTGAAACAATCCCTCCGGCACCGAGTGGAATCGAAATATCAGTTTCATCTGCTAATTTCCAATCCCCTTCAAAACGGTACGAGCTGGCTTCGTTATTTTTAGAATTGATCTTTTTGCCTAAAAAAGTGTTGGTCAGGGCGAGGGGTTTAACGATGTACTTGTCCAATATTTGGGCATAAGGCATTTTAAACGTTTTTTCAAGAATATAAGATAGCAGTAAATAGTTCGAATTGCAGTAATCAGATTGAGTGTCCGGCTCAAAATCAATACCACCCTTGCTGATCATGGCAAGCATTTCTTTTTCGGTTTTGGCTTGTGTATGCCATTTCAAAAATTCCTCCTGATCATCTGTAAAATCATGTATACCGCTCCGGTGATAAAGTAAGTGCGCAATGGTGATTTTATCGAGATTTTTTATGTCTGGGAAAAACTTCTGAATAGTTTGATCAAGGCTGAGCTTCTTTTCGTCAATGGCTTTAAAAATCAGCGTCGCGGTAAAGGTTTTAGAAATAGATCCGATTCTATATTTTGTGTTCTCGTTAGCTTTTTGCTTTTCTTCAATGTTTGCAAAACCCATCGTGCGGTTATAAATCAAATGGCCGTTTTGAGCAATGGCTACACTTCCCATAAACTTGTTGTATTTGCCAAGCGTGTCGAAATAAGCATCCAGTTTGGCTTTATCAAATGATTGTGAAAAGCTGAAATGGGTTAGGATTATCAGAAATATAAAGAGTGGTAATTTTTTGATCATGATATTATTTGTTAATGGTTCTTTTTAATTTAAGGAGTAGAGTGATAATAAGGTAAAGCGCAACGGCGGAGACAACCATTGCTGGAATAAACCAGTTGCCTAGAAGCTCATCGACAGGGTTTACCAAACCTTTTGAAAGCCCAATTATAAAAACCTTACCTGGTTTATAGAAAAAGCCTACCTGTGATGGGTTCCATATTTTAGCACCGATTAAAAACACAAAACCAGACAGAAACAGGTACAGGATAAAAAATATGATGTACGATATGCCATTGGTTAAATTGAGCAATAAAGCTTTAAAAACATGTATGGGATTAAATGTTTTAGTGGCTTCTGCCAATTTTTTGTCAGCCACCAACGGTTTGAGTATTTCCTCGGGTCTTCCTAATTTTTCAAGGATATTAAGTAGTTTTTCTACTTCATTTCCGGTGGAATGTTCCTGTAGGTTTTCGTAAATATGGCTATTCAGCTCCATCAATATTTCATCCTGGTTTTGCTGATTAAGGCCTTTAACCTCTTTTCTTATTCTATACAGATAATCTTTATAAATCCGCTCTGCCGATTGATCGTTAAATTCTATTTCTTTTAATTTCATATCGTAATTTTTAAAACAGCGTTGTTCAGGTTATGCCAATATTCTGCCATTTTGGTTACTGTGTTTTTTCCTTCTGGTGTAATGCTGTAATATTTTCTGGGGATGCCCGATTCTTGCTCAACCCATTCCGAGATGATCAGTTTTTCATCTTTAAGTCGGTTCATAAGCGGATATAGGGTTCCTTCGGCAATTTCAATTTCCGTAATCTTTTTTATCTCATTGATCAGATCATAGCCGTAATAAGCCTTTCCGCCCTTTAAAACATTGAGCACAATAAAGGATAGGGTTCCCTTTTTAACCTGAGATATCCATTTATGAATAAAATCTTCGTTCATAATGTAAAGGTATAACAAAGTACATAGTATAACAATGTATATATGAATTACATTTGGTTTTTTTATTAAATAGTTGAAAATGAGTATTTTAATTTTTGTTTTCTATAGTTAGTTTGAAATTTTAGCCCAGCATGTTGGCTTTTTTTTGCAGTTCCTTTTATTTGTAAACCCAACAGTAGTGGAAATCCTTTTTGCTTCAGATGCTTTACTTCAGCAAGAAAAAGCAGCAAAAAGATTGTAGCGGATGGCGGGAACAAAATAAATTTAGCACAGCCATCGCTTTCCAAATAATCAAAAAAACAGCTTAAAACTGAATATGCATTTCGTCTGGTTTTTTACTTATAAATCCTATCTGTTTTGTCGCTTTTAGGTGTAAATAAGACGCCTTTTTTACACTGATTGATAGTGAAATACAGCTTCATTTTTGCTACCTTTGCACGCAAATTTATTATTCATACCGCATGAGCTTAAATATCCACTACAAGGAAGATTTTCAAAATCGTCATATTGCTCCTAATGAGGCTGATACAGCCGAAATGTTGCAAACTGTTGGCGTAAATTCTATCGACGAGCTGATTGAACAGACTGTTCCCACGGCAATCAGGTTAAAACAGCCTCTAAATTTGCCGGCAGCGAAATCAGAAACTGAATATCTTGGTGCTTTAAAACAAACTTCATTGTTGAATAAAGTTTTCAAAAGCTTTATCGGTCAGGGTTATTACGATACCATTACTCCAGGTGTAATTTTACGTAACGTATTCGAAAACCCGGGATGGTATACACAATACACGCCATATCAGGCAGAAATTGCACAGGGTCGTTTGCAGGCCTTATTAAATTTCCAAACCATGGTTATCGATTTAACCGGGATGGAAATTGCGAATGCATCTTTACTGGATGAAGGTACAGCTGCAGCTGAAGCCATGTTTATGCAATACAGCTTGCGCAAAAACCAGGCAGCGAAAAAGTTTTTCGTTTCTGAATTACTTTTCCCTCAAACCATCGATATTTTAAAAACACGTGCCAATCCTTATGGTATCGAGCTGGTAATCGGCAGCCATCTAGATTTCACTGCTTCCGAAGAATTTTTCGGTGCAATTGTTCAGTATCCGGCAGGAAATGGCGAAGTTTTCAATTATGAAGCTTTCGCATCAGCTTTACACGGTCGAAATATTAAATTAACCGTAGTTGCCGATATCTTAAGCTTAACCTTATTAACGCCTCCGGGCGAGTGGGGTGCTGACGTAGTAGTGGGTACAACACAGCGTTTAGGTATACCAATGGGTTTTGGTGGACCGCACGCTGCATTTTTTGCAACTAAAGAAGAATACAAGCGTAATATCCCTGGTCGTATTATCGGTGTAACCATCGATAGCCATGGCGATTATGCCTTACGTATGGCCTTGCAAACGCGCGAGCAGCACATCCGTAGAGATAAAGCTACTTCAAACATTTGTACCGCACAGGCATTATTGGCTATCATGGCCGGTTTCTATGCCGCTTACCATGGTCCGAAAGGATTAAAAGCCATTGCCGAGCGCACACACGGTTTAGCCATCAGTTTGGCATCAACCCTTAAAAATTTAGGTTATGAGCAACTAAATTCAGCTTATTTCGATACCATCCGTTTCGATTTGGGCGATTTAAAAGGTGGTATCCATGCTTATTGTTTAGATAACGAAATCAACTTAAATTATGTGGGTAATACGGTGACCATTTCGGTTGATGAAACCACTACTTTTCAAGACATTACTTTAATTGCTAAAATCTTTGCAAGAGCAAAAGGCATTGCTGGAGATCAGGTAGAGGTTGTTGAGAATGTAGAAACGGTTATTCCAGCCCCTCTGCAACGTACTTCTGCTTATTTAACACACCCGATTTTTAACTCGCACCACTCTGAACATGAAATGTTGCGTTATATCAAATCGTTAGAAGCAAAAGATTTATCGCTTTGCCACTCGATGATCGCTTTGGGTAGCTGTACCATGAAATTAAATGCTACGGCAGAGATGATTCCGGTTACCTGGTCTCACTTCGGTCGCATTCATCCATTTGCCCCGGCCGATCAGGTATTGGGTTATTATTCTGTTTTTAACGAACTGGATAAGTGGTTAAGTGAAATTACCGGTTTCGCGGCTATGAGCTTACAGCCAAATGCGGGTGCCCAGGGTGAGTATGCTGGTTTAATGGTTATCCGCGCTTACCACCACGATAGGGGCGATTTTCACCGTAATGTGGCGTTAATCCCGGCTTCGGCACATGGAACAAACCCTGCTTCCGCTGCAATGGCCGATATGAAAATTGTGGTGGTTAAATCTTTAGAAAATGGTAACATCGATGTTGAAGATTTAAAAGCTAAGGCAGAATTACATAAAGACAACTTATCATGTTTAATGGTAACTTATCCATCTACTCATGGCGTGTTTGAAGAAAGCATAATCGAAATCTGCGAAACCATTCACGCTAACGGCGGACAGGTTTATATGGATGGTGCTAATATGAATGCGCAGGTGGGTTTAACAAGTCCGGCCAATATTGGTGCCGATGTTTGTCACTTAAACCTGCACAAAACGTTCTGTATCCCTCACGGTGGTGGTGGTCCTGGTATGGGCCCAATCGGTGTGGCTAAACACCTGGTTCCTTATCTTCCAGGTCATGCTGTGGTTGATATCGACAAAGGAAAATCTATTTCTGCAGTTTCGTCTGCGCCATGGGGTTCGGCTTCTATCCTGATCATTTCTCACGCCTATATTGCGATGATGGGTGCTGAAGGTTTAACGAATGCTACCAAATATGCCATTTTAAATGCGAACTACATGAAAGCACGTTTAGAGCAGCACTATCCGGTGCTTTATTCAGGCGCTCAGGGCCGTTGCGCACATGAGATGATTCTAGATTGCCGTGCTTTCAAAGCTTTTGGAATTGAAGTAACTGACATTGCAAAACGTTTAATGGATTATGGGTTCCACGCACCAACGGTTTCGTTTCCGGTTGCGGGTACTTTAATGGTTGAGCCTACAGAATCGGAACCTAAACATGAGTTAGACCGTTTTTGTGATGCATTGATCGCGATTAAAAATGAAATAGATCAGGTAGAGAATTTAACTTTCGATAAAACGGATAACCCGCTAAAAAATGCACCTCACACTGTTTCAGTAATTACTGCTGACAATTGGGAGCATGCTTATAGCCGTCAAGTTGCTGCGTTCCCGCTTCCTTATGTGTTAGAACGCAAGTTCTGGCCATCGGTTGGTCGGGTTAACGATAGCCATGGTGATAGATCATTGATCTGCGCATGTCCTCCGGTGGAGAGTTATTTGGAAGAAATAGTTCCTTAGTGAGGTAGAAGGCGGGAAGGTAGAGGGTTAAAGGTTTTCCTTTCCATCACCTTACTTACTCCCGATCTTAATTGCGAGGAGGGGCAACGAAGCGCTCTATTGAGATAAATCATCTGCAAGTTCTATGAATTTTTTTCATAAAGCTTGCAGATTTTTTTTGGGAAATGAATGTCGGTTTTCCATCGGCGGCTGCAGCTCTGCCATTCACTTCAATCTTTTTGTGGTGTTTGCTCTTCTTTGTCGTCATTGCGAGAAGGAACGACGAAGCAATCTTTCACGGTAAGTGCCAAAAAAAAGGATTTTCGCTGCTGTCAGGTTTAGAGTGAATAGTGGTGGCCTGGATCGTCCATTTCCACTTTTTCTTGATCGATTAAACCCTTAAAGATAACCGGGGTCAATAGCATGATTTAAATAATACGATTATTACTGAAAAAACTTAACATAGGTCAACAACAAGAGATGGGTTGTTCATCTATATTTGTATCAAATTTTAAAAAACCAGAAAATGAAATTAAAAATCTCTTCAATTTTTTTATTAGTTGCAGTTGTTTCTTTATCAGCTTTTACAACTATTAAACCAGTAACTTATACTGTAGATGTAGCAAAATCAACCATTACCTGGATTGGTAAAAAAGTAACCGGTTCTCACAACGGAACAGTGGCTTTACAGTCAGGTACATTAGCCGTTAACGGTAAAAGCGTAACTGGTGGTACTTTTGTGATCGATATGACTTCAATTAAAGATGCTGATGGCAGTGCTAAATTAGAAGGTCACTTAAAAGCAGATGATTTCTTTGGTACAACTAAATTCCCAACTTCAACTTTCGTTATTACTAAAGTTGCAGGTTCAGGTGCTAACGTAACCGTAACCGGTAATTTAACCATCAAAGGTATCACTAAACCATTAAATTTCCCTGCAACTGTATCTGTTAATGCAGACGGAACAGCTTCAGCTTTAGCTGGTAAAATCATTGTAGACAGAACTAAATACGATATCAAATACGGTTCAAAATCATTCTTCGATAGCATTGGCGACAAAGCAATTGACGATAACTTCGAATTGTCTGTTAAATTGGTAGCTAAAAAATAATTTCCGGTCTCGGAAAAAGGAAAGCCTCGGCGATTGCCGGGGCTTTTTTTGTTAACCGCAAATCACGCTAAGGTTAACCACAGAGGACGCTGAGTTTTGCACAGAGAAGCGCAGAGTTTATTAATAATACTAAATATGCACCTAACTCTGTTTACTTTGTGTCTTTCTCCATGGCCCTTTGTGGTAAAAAGTTAACTCTGCGCGCTTAGCGCTTCCTTCTTTGCGTGCTTTGCGGTAAAAACGAATAGACCTATCTTATCCGAAATCCACCTTCAATAACATCCACAAAACCAGTTGCTGCACTTTTGCCATGATAGAATAAACATTCCCAATGCTCTTCAGCTGCTCTTTTACCAAACTCTTTCCGTAATTCCATTGCCTTGCGACCGTCGAAATCGTATTTGGCGATAAAATTTTTAACCAGCTCTTCTGGTTCAGGTAAAACATCACCGCCAAAAAATACTTTTTGATTACCTTCTGTTAAAAGAAAAACGTGGTGGTTCGGACAGTGGGCACCGGTAAATTCGTATGCAATAGTTTCATCCAAAGCGCCATCCACCTCCACAAATTTCAATTGTGCATTACGTTGTACGAAATCGAAAATATCGGTATGGTAAGATGACGAAGTGCTGCTGAAAGCCGTTTCCCATTCGCCCCGGTTAATTACATATTCAGCATCAGGAAAACTCAGTTCTATTTTATCATTGCTTTGTTTGTGGATCATCCCGCCAGAATGGTCGTAATGCAAGTGCGACATTAAAACTTTGGTCACATCAGTTGGATCGAAACCTGCATTGCGGATATTTTTGTGTAAAATCAGTTCGCCATGGTCATCACTAAAACCTAAACCTGTATCGAAAAGTACGAGGTCGTTTTTCAGTTCAACTAAAAAAGGCTGAACATTAATGAATAATGAAGCAGGCCTGTCTTTAAAACTGTGTATAGCAGAATCGAAAGGCAAAAATTTCTTTGATGCGTCAACAGAATAGGTTCCTTCGAATAGGGTGTGAACTTGCAAAATATAAATCTTTTAGATGTGTGTACAAAGGTAACAATCTAAACATTAGTATTTATCATAAGGGCAGGTCTAATCAATTTTGATAGGGCTTTTCAGCATGACATGATTAAACAATCTTCACTATTTGAAGTGAAATCTAACTTTTTGTATTTAAATGATTTGTAAGGCATCGCACTCAAGTTTAGCGCCATCATATCCAATTAAAATGTATATTTACTGTTCGGAGACAGTATAAAATGGAAAAAAGATGGGTGCTGGCATCAGATTGTGATGATGATACAGTAGCAAAAGTAGCAGAACAACTTAACATAGACCGTTCATTGGCACAGATTCTTGTGCAGCGGAATATCTGTGATTTTGATCAGGCGAAAAGTTTCTTCAGACCAGATCTTAATCATCTTCATGATCCTTTTTTAATGAAGGATATGGATGTTGCTATTGCCCGTATCGAAACCGCATTGGCCAGCCACGAAAAGATATTGATTTATGGAGATTATGATGTGGATGGCACCACTTCGGTTGCACTCGCTTATAGTTTCTTCTCAAAGCTCACTAAAAATTTAGAATATTACATTCCAGATCGTTATCTGGAAGGTTATGGCATTTCAACTGCCGGAATTGATTATGCCAATGAAAATGGGTTCTCCCTTATCATTGCATTAGACTGCGGTATAAAATCGACCGATAAAATTGATTATGCCAATAGCCTGGGGATCGATTTCATTATCTGCGATCACCATTTACCCGGAGATGAACTTCCACAGGCCATAGCCGTTTTGGACCCTAAACGTTCTGACTGCGCATATCCTTTTAAAGAACTAGCCGGCTGTGGAATTGGTTTTAAACTGGCGCAGGCTTATGCACAAAAACATCAGCTTCCAAAAGAAACTTATCTGCAATATTTAGATCTGGTGATGGTAAGTATTGCGGCAGATATTGTGCCTGTAGTAGGCGAGAACCGAATCTTAGCTTATTACGGGCTGAAAAAATTGAACGCTAATCCTTGCGAAGGTTTACGGGCTTTGATGGAGGTTTCGGGCAAAACCGAAAATTACACTATTACCGATGTGGTTTTTACATTAGGTCCGCGGATTAATGCTGCCGGAAGGATCGATCATGCCAAACATGCCGTTGCCATGCTGCTTTGCCAGGTAGATAGCAATTCCCTAGAACAAAGTGAACTCATCAACCTTAAAAATACCGAACGCAAAACCTATGATCAAGACATTACCCGCGAGGCTTTGGCTTTAATTGGGGAAAGTGAAATCCTCATCAATAGAAAAACCACGGTAGTATTTAACGAAAACTGGCACAAGGGCGTCATTGGAATAGTAGCTTCGCGCCTGACAGAAAAATATTACCGTCCGACCATTGTCCTTACCAAGTCTAACGGACATGTAGCTGGCTCGTGCCGATCGGTAGTAGGTTTTGATTTGTATGAAGCTTTAAGCGGTTGTGCACATTTATTAGATCAGTATGGCGGACATAAATTTGCTGCTGGTTTAACCATGCAGGAACAAAATGTAAATGCCTTTGCCGATAAATTTGAAGAAATTGTATCGGCGAGTATTACAGAAGAGTTGCTGACACCCATGATCAGGATTGATGCCGAAATTGAACTGGCACAGATCGACGGTAAATTCTTTCGGGTTTTATCGCAGATGGGGCCTTTCGGGCCGGAAAATATGGCGCCAATATTTGTTACCCATAATGTATATCTTGCACAGCATGCCATGGCTGTTGGCCAAAATCATCTAAAAATTAATATAAAACAACAAAATTCGCCTATTTTTGAGGGCATTGCATTTGGATTGGCAGAATTTCAAAATCTTTTACAACCCAGGGTGCCGTTTTCCGTTTGTTATACGTTAGAAGAAAATGTGTGGCGTGATAAAAAACGCTTGCAGTTAAATATTAAAGGAATAAAAGTTAATTAATTGAAACCTTACAGGTTTTAAAAACCTGTAAGGTTTAGCTAATAAGTATGATACTAAAAGCCGAAAATCTGGTTAAAAAATATAAACAGCGTACTGTTGTAAACAACGTTTCCTTTAACGTAAGCCAAGGGGAAATTGTGGGGCTTTTAGGTCCGAACGGGGCAGGGAAAACAACTTCTTTTTACATGATCGTTGGTTTAATTAAACCGAATGAGGGGCGTATCTTTTTAGAAGAAGAAGATATTACTGAAGATCCGATGTACCGCAGGGCGCAAAAAGGAATTGGTTATTTAGCCCAGGAAGCATCTGTTTTTAGAAAACTTACCGTAGAAGATAATATCCTGGCCATTTTGGAAATGAGCAAATTGACAAAGGAAGAGCAACGCGATAAACTTGAAGAACTGATTAACGAATTTAGCTTACACAAAGTACGTAAAAACCGTGGCGATCTATTGTCAGGAGGTGAGCGCCGCCGTACTGAAATTGCACGCGCTTTGGCCGCTAATCCTAATTTTATTTTATTGGATGAGCCATTTGCCGGGGTAGATCCCATTGCGGTAGAGGAAATCCAAAGCATTGTAGCTAAATTAAAACATAAAAATATAGGGATCTTAATTACCGATCACAACGTGCAGGAAACACTGTCCATTACCGATAGGGCTTATTTGCTTTTTGAGGGGAAAATCCTGGAGCAGGGCGTTCCTGAAGTGCTTGCTGAAAATGAAATGGTGAGAAAAGTATATTTGGGATCGAATTTTGTATTGAAACGTAAGAAATTTGATGTTTAATAAGATTCAGCAAACAAAATTTAAATTAACATGTTGCATAATCGCAATGTTAAACCAAAAACTATAAAGCTTACTGTGTATAAAAATCTCCGTGTATTCCCATTTAACCAAGGGGCAGGTGTGCAAATCTGTGGCAGCTTCGTGCCCGTTAATTTTAGCATTTAAAAATGGCAATTGTAAATTCAATTTTTACCTGGTTAATGAAAAAGCGGATTCACCAGATCGAGCTTTTTATGAAATATCCGCACGATGTTCAGGAAGAGTGGTTCCACAGTTTGATTGACAGTGCTGAAAATACGGAATGGGGCAAACTGTACGATTATAAATCAATTTTAACGCCGCAACAATACCAGCAGCGCGTTCCGATCCAGAACTACGATACCCTAAAACCTTACATTGAGCGTATGCTTAATGGCGAACAGAACATCCTTTGGCCGTCTGATATTAAATGGTTTGCAAAATCATCGGGTACCACCAGCGACAGGAGTAAGTTTATCCCTGTCTCTGAGGAGTCATTGGAAGAATGCCACTTTAAAGGGGGAAAGGATATGCTTTCCATCTATTGTAATAACCGTCCCGATAACCAGATGTTTACCGGAAAAGGTTTGGTTTTGGGTGGGAGCCATCAGGTTAACCAGTTAAACGAAGATTGTTTTTATGGTGATTTATCTGCTGTGCTGATCAAAAACCTTCCTATCTGGGCAGAATATTACCGCACACCCGACATGTCTATCGCTTTGATGGACAATTACGAAATCAAGATGGATAGAATGGCAGAAGCCACCATTAATGAAAACGTAACCAGTATTTCAGGCGTACCAACCTGGACCATCGTATTGGCTAAAAAAGTACTCGAACTTACCGGAAAGCAAAATTTATTGGAAGTTTGGCCTAACCTTGAATTATATATTCACGGGGCAGTAAATTTTGCGCCTTATCGCGAACAGTTTAAACAGTTGATTCCTTCCGCTGAAATGTATTATCTGGAAACTTATAACGCATCAGAAGGATTTTTCGGCATTCAGGATCAGGATTATTCGGAAGAAATGTTGCTGATGCTTGATTATGGGATTTTCTATGAATTTGTGCCGATGGAAAATATAGGAGACGAAAATCCTAGGGCGCTGTTGCTAGGAGAGGTAGAATTGCATAAAAATTACGCAATAGTTATTTCTACAAACGGTGGTTTATGGCGATACATGATCGGCGACACCATTCAGTTTACCTCCCTTTCCCCTTACCGGATAAAAATTACCGGGCGTACCAAACATTTCATCAATGCCTTTGGCGAAGAAGTAATTATTGACAATGCAGAACAGGCCTTAACTAAAGCCTGCCAGCAAACACGTGCTGAAATAAAAGATTATACCGCAGGGCCGATTTACTTTAAGGATGAAAAGGCGGGCGGACACGAATGGATCATAGAATTTGATAAGCAGCCCGATGATTTTGAAAAATTTGTGGATGTGATGGACCAAACCCTGCGCGAGGTAAACTCAGATTACGATGCCAAACGGTTTAAAGATATGGCACTGGCCCGTCCTAAAGTACATAATGCCCCCGCCAATACTTTTTACAACTGGTTAAAAGCGAAAGATAAATTAGGTGGGCAGCATAAAGTTCCCCGATTAGCAAATGAGCGTAAGTATGTAGATGATATTTTGGAGATGATGAAATCTTCTTAGCATATATTGATTATATTTGTTTTAGGTCATAATAAAAGTATGGAAGCTACAGGTAAATTAACAAATGTTCAGTTAGAGCTATTGAAATTATTTCAGTATAATTTGCCTGATGCTCAACTAAATGATATTAAAGAGATGTTGGCAAAATACTTTGCTAAATCCGCATCCGACGAGATGGATAAACTCTGGGATGATAACAATTGGGATGAAAGTACAATTGAATCTTGGAAGAATGAACATTTGAGAAAAAAATAACATTAATGAAAGTTGTACTAGATATCAATGTACTTCTTGTCTCAATTCCTAAAAAATCAAAATATAGGCCGATTTTTGATGCTTTAATTAGTGGATATTTTCATTCAGTAATAACATTCTTTCAGAATACGTCGAAATTTTAGAACAAAAAACAAATTTTCTCATAGCAAGTAATGTTGCAGAGTTGTTGCTAAATCTTAAGAATGTAGAAAAAGTTGACATCTATTTTGAGTGGAAACTAATTTTATCTGATTTAGATGATAATAAATATGTTGATGCTTATGTGTGTAGTAACGTTGATTATATTATAACAAATGACCATCACTTTAAAATCTTGAAGCAAATAGAATTTCCTAAAGTTAATGTGCTAACAATCGATGAATTTTTATCAGTAATCGAAGAATAACGCTACTCAATTATGAAAAATATTTTACTTCTTATTTTTATTGTAGGATCATCAATATACCAATCAAAAGCCCAGGTAAAAGAAAGCTACAAAGCACAGATTGCCTATAAAATTGTAGAAACCTCTCCTCGTTGTAAACAGCTTACCAAAGGGCTCTACGAAAGAGTTGTTAAAAATGGTGGTACCTCTTATGGTGTTATGCTTGAGAGCAGCCCCAATCCTAAAACCGACCCATCACAGGGATACTCCAAAACTTTTAATTTTAACCTCCACGAAAGTTATGCAGATAGAATGCCTATTCTAGCCCGGTTTGTATTTGATCCAAAAAAGAAACAGCTTTACGAGGAGGATGTACTAAATGATAAACTGATAGCCATCGCTTTTGACAAAAAGTTATTGAAGCGCTTTAATAAAACTAGATGAAAAAGTATCAGGCCGTGTACCAGATATGCGGAACACAACTATGATGCTTTTGGCCGTTAATTTGTAATATGCTAAACCATGAAGTTGAACAGGGAAAAAATATTAGGTTTCTTTAAGAAATCGCAAAGCAAAGCCTCAGTGATTTTAAGTGATAAAACCAAAGCTAGCAATACCATCAAAGATGCTTTAGGTAAGGCGGTTACCAATAAGGGAGATTTAGAAGGTGTTTGGACTAAACTGGTTCTGCTTTTTGCGGTATCTAAAGATTATGTAAATGGCGATTATACCGAAATCCCTAAAAGATCGATCATTGCCATTTTAGGAGGATTGATTTATTTCCTATCCCCAATTGATGTAATTCCTGATTTTGTGCCTGTTCTGGGATTCATTGATGACATATACGTTCTAAATCTGGTATACAGGCAGGTGCTTAAAGATCTGGAAAGATATAAAGCCTGGAAAGATGGCCAAGGAAAAATAATTGACCTAAATGGCCCGACCGCATAAAACCTTTTTAGAATGGTTGGGCGAACATCTTTTTAGTTGTCCATTTAAAACTCATTTCGGGATTGACTGTCCGGGCTGTGGCCTGCAGCGCTCCGTTTTGGCTTTGTTTCAAGGTGATTTATCCGCATCATTTAAGTTTTATCCTGCAACAATCCCGCTTATTTTTCTGGTATTATTTACTTTGATTCACTTAAAATTGGACTTTAAATTTGGGGCGCAGCTGATCAAAATCGTTTTTGCAGGGGTTGCAGTAATTATTTTAATCAATTACATTTACAAAATATACACTCACCAATTGATCTAAACATATATGTCAGAAGAACAGGAAACCCCTCAAGAAAATAAACCTATTGATCTTTCTAAAGGTCAACAGTCAGAACCTGCACCATTTCAGCCCCTGGGGAACGGGCCGGTAACCCCGCCGCCTTTTCAACAGCCACCACCATTTGGACAGTTTGGAGGCGGAGGTTTTGGTCAGCAGAATTTGCCAAATGCTACAGCTGCACTTGTATTGGGTATTATAGCTATCCCCGCATGTTGTTTTTACGGCATATTTGGGTTGATATTTGGTGTAATTGCCTGGATATTAGGTGCTGGTGATATGAAGAAATATCAGTTTAATCCGGGTTTATATACCGAGTCGTCATATAAAAACGCAAAAGCAGGCAAGATCTGCGGAATGATTGCGACTATTTTAAGTGCATTATTTATTGTGATCTTTATATTGATTATAGCGGGAGCGATTACCAACCCTGAAATGTTTGATAATTTTATCAAAGGAATGAAATAGGTTATTAATTTTACCTTAAAAATATAAATCGGATGGTGCATGCCATTCGATTTTCTTATTTTTGTACTATTGATATTGTAAATAAAAAACTAAGATAATGTATCCAGAATATTTAGTAGAGCCAATGCGTAAGGAATTAACCAACGTTGGTTTTCAAGAGTTAAAAAATGCAGCAGACGTAGATCAGGCGATTAAAGGCGAAGGAACTGTATTGGTGGTTGTAAATTCTGTTTGTGGTTGTGCAGCAGCAAACGCACGTCCGGCAGCCCGCGCAGCAGCAGCACACGAAAAACATCCTGATAAATTGGTTACTGTTTTTGCAGGTATGGAAAAAGAAGCAGTAGATCAGGCTAGAAATTATATGATGCCTTTCCCTCCGTCTTCTCCAGCAATGGCTTTGTTTAAAGATGGTAAATTGGTACACATGATTGAACGTCACCAGATTGAGGGCAGACCAGCACAAATGATTGCTGACAACCTGATCGGTGCTTTTGAACAATATTGCTAATAAATGATTGCACAAATTATTGGATTACACAGATAGGTGATTCTTAAAATTATATTGAAAAGGTGAATGGAAATATTCGCCTTTTTGTTTTTTGGTGCGCCGGGCATGGCAATCGACTATAGGGTTAGAGTCCCGAACACGCTCTGCAGTAGGAAGTGCTAGCCAGAGACAAGGGTGTCGCGGGT
>NZ_JBIWEB010000019.1:0-99974 GCF_044762335.1 Pedobacter suwonensis
TCTTCCCATTCCGAACAGAGAAGTTAAGCCCACCAGAGCCGATGGTACTGCGGTAACACGTGGGAGAGTAGGTCGGTGCCAGATCTTAAAGAGAAACCCTTCAGCAGAAATGTTGAAGGGTTTTCTTCGTTTACAGGGGTTTGGGCAGCGGGCGAAGCGCATGGGGCATAGGGCGGTTTCACACCATTGAGGGGTTAAGGAAGGTCAATTTAGCTGTATCTGCCGAACACACCGATATCCGCAGAGACCATCCATCATCGTTTATCCATCTTAAGTTGCTATTCTTCTTCGGTCCCGGGTTAAATAGCCCTGATGGGAGCGGCATCCCTTTTGGACGGGTTAATCTGCCTAACAGATCAGGTTTCCCAAAAGGATAAAGCGTACAGCAGGACAGTACCTAGCCCATACACACAGGAAACTGCGCTTCAAAAACAGAAGAATACTCTTGTTAAAAGATGTGAAAACTTTCATCCTGAAAGTAATAAAACCGTATTATTGTAATAATACGTACATATAATGATAATGAATGTGAACCTTAAGAAATTAACTTTTCTCTCTATTATTTTGAGCTTAAATTTTAATGTTTTTGCACAAAGTAAAAATGTACAACTCCCCGCAAATTGGTTTAACCTCGATTTACAGGAGAATGGATTTTTTGGTATTAGTACGGAGAAAGCTTATCGTGAACTCCTAAAGGATAAAAAACCAAAACAAAATGTTATTGTGGCGGTAATTGATGGTGGTGTAGATATCAATCATCCGGATTTGCAAAGTGTATTATGGACCAATAAAAAGGAGATTCCTGGAAATGGAATAGACGATGACGGCAATGGTTATATTGATGATATTCATGGCTGGAATTTTATCGGTTCTAAAAAAGGTAACCTGGAGTTCGATAATTTAGAACTCGTTCGCTTGTTAAGAATTTATACGCCAAAATATCAGTCGACAACCAATTTAACACCATTAGACAGCACACAAAAGGAAGAATTTAAACTGTATAAGAAAATGGTTGGCGATTTTGGTAAAAAATATGAAGATGCCAGTAATACCTTTTCAGTATTGATTGCCATTAACAAAGTTTTGGATACGGTAGCTAAAGTCAGTAAAAAGGAAATCCCAACGATGGATGATGTGGATCGTTACAAAGCTGATGATGAAACTGAAGAGCAGGTAAAAACAATTATCAGGAAAGGTGCAAGGGAAGATGGAAGTTTCGAGAAATTTTATAAGAGTATTAAAGAGGGGTATAAGCAATACGATGCGATGTTGAAGTATAACTTAAATCCTAAATATGACATGCGCGCAGAACTGGTTGGAGATGACTACGGCAATGCTTACCAAAAGGATTATGGAAATAATGATGTAAAAGGTCCGGATGCTTTTCACGGTACGCACGTTTCAGGGATTATTGGTGCCGATCGTACCAATTCCTTAGGTGTCATGGGGGTAGCCAATCATGTCAGTATCATGGCCATCAGGGTAGTACCTACGGGCGACGAACGTGATAAAGATGTAGCCAACGGCATCAGATATGCCGTAGATAATGGTGCGAAAGTAATTAACATGAGCTTTGGGAAAAGTTATAAGTGGGATAAGAAAGCGGTAGATTCTGCGGTAAAATATGCTGAACTTAAGGGGGTATTGCTAGTGCATGCCGCAGGGAACGATAATCAGAATAACGATCTGGAAGAAAATTTTCCCAATAAATTTTTTGACAGTAAAGAGGCAGATGCCTATAAAGAAGCCAATAAAAAGCCGGGCAAGCCAGATTTTACGCCACCGAAACCTATGGCACAAAATAATGGAATGGGTATGAGGCCACCTTATAACCGATCTACATTCGTAAAACCTATACCAATAGACTCTGCAAAGTTTAATCTTCCTCATGCCAATAATTGGATTGAAGTAGGTGCAAGTGCTTATAAAGATGATGATAATCTGAAAGCCAGTTTTTCGAATTATGGTAAATATACTGTAGATGTGTTTGCTCCCGGATTTTTAATTAATTCAACGATTCCTGATAATAAATATGAAGAGGCTGATGGGACGAGTATGGCTTCTCCTGTGGTGGCCGGCTTGGCGGCACTGATCTTAAGTTATTATCCGGATTTAAAGCCGGCACAGGTACGGGAAATTATTATGAAATCGGTTTCTAAAGTGACCCATAAGGTGAAGTATAAGAATGAAAGAGGCGAAAACACCCGTGTACCTTTTAGTGAAATTTGTGTCAGTGGTGGGATTGTTAATGCCTATAACGCACTGAAATTGGCAGAGACTTATAAATAAGATAGGTTTTTAGTTTGTGGAGCGCAGGGTTATTGCAGCTATGTAGGCTTGTTCCCGTGCTCCGCTGCATCCCTTCGCTGCGCGTTCGGGGATGTCGCTTCGCCCGGGGCTAAACACGCTGCTTGCTGCCCTGAATGAAATGAAAATACCCTTAAAATCTAAGAATTCAGAGTTTTAATAAATTCCTGGAAGGTGCCAAATGGGTAGTTTTTTGCTTTCATCCATGAAATAAGCGCTTCCATGCGCTTAATCATTTTCACGCCTGTATTCTTCCTGACATAACCGGGGAAACCAAAGCGTTCAAAATCATTTAAGTCGGTAAACTCCCAGGGATGGAAATAGATATTCAGGTATTTATCCTTTTTATAAGTCCAGCTGGCTAATGTTTTGTAAATGCTTAAAGGCAGATTGTGGAAAGAAAGCCAGAATAGCGGGAAGCGAACCATCGGGCTAACAGAAGCAGGAATCTGCAAAACGTTATCTTTGATAAAGTGTGTTCGCGAAATATTGAAATTATTGTAGCGTCCGGGCAGGTAAGTTGGATTGATGGATGTATTGTAGGTGTATCCTGCCTTCTCAATCTCCTTTTCATCAACTGGCATCATTCTCGCCATGCGGTAACCGATAATTTCTTTACCTGAAAGTTCTTCGAGCTTTAGCTTTGACTGAAGCAAATGTTCGGGTTTAAAATCGGAATGATAATACCCGTGCGAAGCGAGTTCGTGTCCGGTTTCGATAATCCGTTTAATCAGATCGGGAATATTTTCTGCAAAGGTAACGGTACAGAAAAAAGTAGCCTTTACCCTGTATTTATCCAAAATATCTAAAATGGCAATGGTACCTGCTCTCGAAATGGCAATCTGATCTTCAAAAGAAATATCTTTTCCATACTCGAAAGGCATATCAAATTCTTCGATATCAAAACTTAACAGTACCATTTATTTTTGTTGAATATTGGTTGAACGAATAATGTAATTAGGGCGGTTTTTAGTTTGCATAAACATTTTGCCTACGTAAATGCCTATAATACCTAAGATGATGAGCTGCAGACCTCCAAAAAAAACAATCGTCATAATTACGGATGCCCAGCCAGAAACTTCTACGTGGTTTACAAAGGCGTAGATAATATAAGGCACATAAAGCACAGAGGCAAAAGATAGGATAAAACCCAGGTAAACTGCGGTGTAGAGCGGCTTGATGCTAAAAGAAGTAACGCCGTGCAAGGCTAACCTAAGCATTTTTTTAAGGGTGTATTTACTTTTACCTGAAAAACGTGCCGCCGGATTGTATTTAATAGCATATTGCTTAAAACCCAGCCATTTTACCAGGCCTCGAAGAAATGGCTCATTTTCATGAAAATTACGGAAAACATTAACCACCCGCTGATCGAGCAGACGGAAATCTGCTGCCCCAGGCTCTAAATCGATATCAGAAAGCCAGTTTAATACTTTATAAAACAGGCTTGATGAACTTCTCTTACCTTTCGATAGATTTTTATCTTCTTCACGAATGGTGTAAACCACTTCATAACCCGCTTCCCATTTTGCAATCATATCAGGAATCAGTTCTGCGGGGTGTTGCATATCGCAATCCATCGAAATTACACAATCGCCAAAAGCATGATCCATGCCTGCCTTAACAGCCAGTTGATGACCAAAATTTTTAGAAAATTCAAGGAAAAATATATTACTTGCTGTTGAGGCATAATCTTTAATCTTTTCGAGCGTATGATCGGCACTACCATCATCTACCAATATTATTTCGTAATCATAATTGATGGTTGAAAAAACTTGTTTAATACTTTCTGCAATGACAAAAATATTATCGGCTTCGTTGTAAGCAGGAATTACTATAGAAACTAACTTGTTCATTTATCGGTAATCAGATAAGACTCAAAATCTTCTTTCATCATTTGGTAGATTATAGTTAGCCAAATGATGACGCAAGGTAGGGCTTTAAGCGAATATAGACGAATAAATTCTTTAACCGGCCGTGGGAAAATATCCGTTGGCGACAGGCTGGTTAATATAAACGCAAAGATAAATAATCCAATGGTCCATCCTTTTTTTGGGTTCTGCTGCAGCATGAACCAAATGGCAACCCCTGCAAAAGCAATAATATAAGTTGGCGATTCGGAACCGCTGCTAAATATCACCGTAAAAATCAATGTCGAAGCCAATAACATTAACCTAAAACCTAGATGTTTATACTGATTGATACGGACATAAGGCAAACCAAATAATATTAATCCACCTAGCAAAAAAGGGGTATTCGGAATGTTGATATTACCGGTTATACGCCTCACAATTCCCATTAAAGAAATATCCTGAAAAGATGTTAACGAGGCATTTAAATCATTTTTATGGGCTAAAGAAAGATACCAGTTGCTATAGGATTGCATGACAAAAGCCGGCGAGGAAATAACCATTGGCAAGGCAAACAACCCCGCAAATGCAATAAAGCAGCCTAAAATAAATTTTAACTTATTTTTGGTGAAAAAGAAAAATGCCAGTCCAACAATCCCGTAAAGTTTAATCAGTGTGCCTAAGGCAATAAAAAAAGCAGATTGTACTTCTTTCTTTTTAATCAGATAAGAGAAACTAAGCAATATTAATCCAGTCAGGGCGATGTTAAACTGGAAACTGAAGAGCGCGGTTAAGGTTTCATGCGCACAGATCCATGCTATTATTGTTCGCTTGCTAAGGGATATGGGGAGGCTGTAAATGCCCCAAAGTAATATAGTTACATTAGCGATGTTCCACAATATACAACCCAGGCCGTCAGTCAATAAGGCAAAAGGCGCTATGAAAACAGAAAATACAGGCCCATAATGGTTACTGTCCTGGTATTCGGGATAATTATTATATAGATTCTGCAAGTCTACAGTATGCCAGTAAACATACTTGAAGATCAGATAATTATTGTAAGAATGGTGGTGGTATTGTTTAAAACCGGCTACCAAAGCCAGTATAAGATAAACAGCAAATACACATTGCTTTTTTAAAAGTAACGAAGACAGTTTGCTGAGGTTATTTTTTGTGAAAATGTTCATTATGATTTGATGCCGCAATATAACTATTTCGTTACGTCAATACGAAATAGATCGTCGGAACCAGCAAGCCAATATTAATTAATTATGAAATTATTAATGGAATATCGATTTAGTAAATCATTTTACTAGTTTTATTAAGCTGAACCAAATAAATCATCAATCTTAAAAAACTATGAGAAAATTACAACTACCACTTTTTGTGGCCTTGGTGCTTACCTTTAGCGCCTGTAAAAAAGAACAACAAGAAACTGAAAAATTTTCCGGACCAAAACTCAAAGAAAATGTAAATCCAAATTCGGCTTTATCAAGTTTTTCGCTTAATAACTGGATGAGCGTACTTGCCGATCAAAACAGCATAGCACTCATTTCTATCCCGGGTACGCACGATTCAGGCGCTACGATCGAACCTGTTTCAGGTACGGCTAAATGCCAGAACCTGAGCATTACCGATCAGTTAAATGCTGGCGTTCGTTATCTGGATATCCGCTGCAGGCACATAGACAACGCTTTTGCCATTCATCATGGAGCCATTTATCAAAATCTTAATTTTAATGACGTGCTGAATGCCTGTATCAATTTCCTGAACAGTCACCCAACAGAAGCCATTATTATGAGCGTAAAAGAAGAACATACCCCATCAAACAATAGCCGTTCTTTTGAACAAACATTCGACAGTTATGTACAGCAAAATCCCGGCAAGTGGGATTTAGGAAACAACATTCCTACTTTGGGCAGTATCCGTGGGAAAATCAGACTTTTGCGAAGGTTTTCCGGATCATCGCCAAAAGGAATTGACGCTACGGTCTGGGCCGATAATACTACATTTGAGATCAATAACGCGGCAAATTTAAAAGTTCAGGATTTTTACAATGTGAACGATGTGAATACCAAATGGACAAAAGTAGAAACGGTATTAAATGAAGCAAAAAATGATGCCGCTAACAGGCTTTATCTCAACTATGCGAGTGGTTATAAGGCAGGTATATTCAGTATCCCAAGTATTACAACGGTATCGAATTTTATTAATCCAAAAATTACCACATTTTTTGCCAACAATACCCATGGGAAATTCGGAATTGTTGCACTTGACTTTATTGATTCTGGCAGAAGCCAGTCAATTGTTAATACCAATTTCTAATATTAACGCAGCGATTTAATGGTTCAGTTTTACTTAAAAAGGATGCACAGTCTAACTAGATAAAGTGCATCCTTAATGAAATAGTATTTTACATCACCAAAATCGTAAAGGAGGGGATATTTTCTATTATTCTACTTTGCTTTAAATCTTAAAACGGTAAAAGAATAAGCCGGCAGCTCCAGTTGTCTGATTGCTTCAGAATCAATTTTTGTCACAACCGGAACAGCTTTTTTATCATTCGGGTTGCCAGAAAGTACGGTTTTAAACGCATTTCTCCCAAGCTGTTGCTGATTGAAATCAAATGAGGTGTTTACAGTTACCGGAAGGAGGTTGACCATTTTAACAACTAAATCTCCGGTTTTAGCATCTTTAACCATTGAACAGGCTATCCGTTTCCTCACGTTTTCTTGATTCGAAGAGAGTACCACAGTTGATGGAATATATTCATCTCCGGCATTCTGTCCATATAGTTGTTGTACAAAATATCCTATAGTAGGTTTTACTTCTGTATTGTTAAAATAAATCAGATCAGGATCCCATTGCGTATGGCCCTCTTTTGCTAAAAGCGGGGCGTAAGAGGCCATGCTCACCACATCACCATTGCGTTCAAGTGAAAGGAGATACAAGGCCTCGGCAAGAGAGGTTTCCAGGTTTGTCCTGTTACCAACTGGTAAACTTGCCGCATATTCGCCCAGGTAAACTTTAGATTTAGAGCGATCATAACTGTCGTAAAAGTTTTGATTATTGATAAACCAGCCTGGCGACTGGTAATAATGTTCGTCAATTATCGGTACGTTAAGGTTTGATGCAATTTGCCAGCCGGCTTCATAGTCAGTTCCTTCAAAAAATGGACCTGCAGTGCCGATAACTGTAATTTCGGGGTGAGATTTTTTTAAGGCATTGTAAATCATCGTAAACCGTTCAGCAAATACCTCTGTAATCTGGTCTTCATTACCAATGCCAATATATTTCAGGTTAAATGGTTTAGGGTGCCCTGCGTCGGCACGTTTTTTCCCCCATTCAGTTTTTATATCGCCATTGGCGTATTCAATTAAATCTATAATATCCTTTATATATTGCCCCATTTCACTCATAGGTATACCACCCTGCTGGCCACCGCCACCTGTGGCCGAATTTTGGCAAGGTACACCAGCAGCTATAACGGGAACAGGTGCAGCACCAATATCTTCGCAAAACTGGAAATATTCATAATAACCAAGCCCCATGGTTTGATGATAGCCCCAAAGGTTTCGGTCTGGTTTGCGTGCCGCTAAAGATCCGATGGAGTTTTTCCATTTGTAAATATTGGCAATACCATCTCCGTGGGCAAGGCAACCTCCCGGAAAACGTACAAAACGCGGATGTATATCTCCAATGGCTTGTGCCAAATCCGACCTCAAGCCATTTTTGCGGCCTTTAAATGTATTTTTTGGAAATAATGAAACCATATCAATTGCAATACGCCCTTGATTAGCCATCACGATTTCGAGTTTTGCATCGCTCGCATCCGCAGCAGGCACTAAACTTAAAGCTGCTGTTTTCCAGTTGTTTGAAGTAATATTTAAATTTGATTTGGCCAAAATTCCTAGTTTGTCACTTACCAGCCTTACCTCAAGATTCATCCTTTTTGTATCTAGTAATTTCGCTGATAGTGAAAAATCGTAAGTTTCGCCTTTTTTCAGTGTTATTCCATCAAAACCGCTATTTAGGATAGATGCCCCTGCAACAGGAATATCCAAAACTGCATAGTGCGGATTATTGGGATGGATTGGCGAAACCGAATCTATTTTCATTGTTGCACGGTCGCCTTTCAATGTCCAGGCGTAACTGCTGTTCCAGTTTTGGTCATTATACTCTTTATCACGAAGGTGATATTCGAAATCCCGGTTTTGAATCAGTTCTGCATACAATCCTCCATCAGCCGCATAATTTAAATCTTCGAAAAAGACACCTGTTAGGATGTTGCTGATCGGCTTTGTCTGATCAGGTTGGAAAGTTATCCTGGCCTCCACATTTTTAAGACCTGCAAAACGCAGAGCATCATCTTTAGTTGTCTCTCCATTCTGTTTATTTTCGTAATCTTTTAACTCATATGTTTTTTTCAAACCCAAAATGACTTTCCACGGCAAATGGTACACCTGACCCTTACCGGCATGGGGTAGATTAACAGTAGTACGCAGATCATGATAAGCTGATGCGGGCACTTCTTTTATAGGGCTGTAATGGCTTAAATCTTTGGTTTTGGTTTGAAAATACTTTTCGTCTGCATCCGCATAGGTTACGGTATATTCATTAAGGTTACGGTTATAGGCAATAACTGGACGTAAAACATTCTTACCCTGATTTACATAGGGGTAGCTTTGCGGGTTCCAGCTGATCAGATCTTCAGAAGTTGAAGTTGCAAATTGTAATGTATGGTTATTCAGGCTCCAGATACATACCCACAGTCCATTTTTACCCTGAATAAGGAAAGGTGTTATCATTCTTTTCTCGCTTCCCCATCGGCCATAATCACTCTTTAAAAAGGTATAATCATTTCCTATCGGAGTCCAGTTCTGTTTATCCAAACTCCAGGCAAACCGGAGTCCGTTGGCATTGTAAGCAAATAAATAAGCCGAATCAGGCTCGTTGGCTGTTTTTTTGTTGATGGCCAATACATTTGCAGCCATGAAGATGAATGCGGCAAAAAGCCAAAACTTTCTTTTCATTTTCTGTTAAAATTTAGTCATTAAATTCAACAATGCATCAACAGCAAAACGATTCGGGCTTGCTCAGGAGTGATGATTTTGGTTAGAATTTTTTCTAAATTAAATAATAATCGTCATTATAACGATTATTATTTTGATTCTCTTACAGAGAAATACTTTAGTAAGCGCTTATAACCGATACCAATGTGAAAAAAACCTTTCCAAAATGGAAGGGTTTTTTAATGCCTGCTTAAGGTTGTAACAGATGATTTTTATTTAATGTTTTGACTGTCAATTATTTGAGTATGTTTTATCTTTTCTGGTATAAGAGTTGGCTACTGGCCTGTAAAATCATTACAATCATGACAATATTACTTTTCTTAATCCTGGTGCTGCTCTGCTGGGCTACTTACAAATCAATAAACTGGTTCGAAAAAATCTAACACTATGATCGCATTATTTATGATCGCCGTCGCCGTATTTATCTATATGATATACGTGCTGATCAAACCCGAAAAATTTTAATCCTTCCTCCGTCAATGGAGTATTTAACAAATTAAAAAAATGAATACTGAATTAACAGGCATTATTGCCACATTTCTGCTCACCCTGGTTATTGCCATACCTTTAGGTAAATACCTGGCCAAGGTTTTTGCAGGAGAAAAAGTCTGGACAGATTTTTTAAAACCACTGGAAACTGGTATTTACAAGCTTTCCGGAATCAATATTAAAGAACAGATGAACTGGAAACAGCAGTTAAAAGCACTGCTTACCATTAATGTCTTATGGTTGTTCTATGGATTTTTTGTACTTATTTTTCAGGATAAACTTCCGTTCAACCCGGATGGGAATCCTGCAATGACACCCGATCTGGCTTTTAATACCATTATCAGCTTTGTTGCCAACTGTAACCTGCAGCATTATTCGGGCGAGAGTGGCGTAAGTTACCTTACCCAGCAATATGTGCTGATGTTTCTTCAGTTTGTAAGCGCGGCAACAGGTATTGCTGCTGCTGTAGTGCTTTTTAAAGCATTTAGAGATAAAACGACAACCGAGCTTGGCAATTTCTGGGAATTTTTTGTAAAATCAATTACCCGGTTATTATTGCCTTTATCTTTTGTAATGGCCCTAATCTTAACTTTTAGCGGTACACCTGCAAGTTATGAGGGTAAAGATCAATTTATCTCCCTACAGGGAGACACCGTGCATGTTTCGAGGGGACCAGCTGCTCAAATGATTGCCATTAAACATTTAGGTACAAATGGTGGAGGTTATTTTGGTGCCAATTCAGCACATCCTTTTGAAAATCCAAGCTACTTTACCAACATGGTTGAGCTGATTGCGCAGGTCATCATTCCGATTGCCATGGTAATTGCCTTCGGTTATTTTATCCGCAGGAAAAAACTAGCCTGGACCATTTTTGGGGTGATGACCATCGGTTTACTTATGCTGCTGCTTCCTATGCTTAGTTCAGAACTAGGCGGGAATCCAGCCTTAGCCAAAATGGGTATTTCACAAACAACCGGGGCGATGGAAGGAAAAGAGGTCCGTTTCGGCCCCGCAGCCTCCGCTTACTGGGCAACTGTTACGACAATTATTTCTACCGGTTCCGTAAACAGCATGCACGATAGTACCATGCCAATGTCGGGCACCTGGCAGTTATTGGGAATGATGATCAACTCATTCTACGGAGGTTGTGGTGTTGGTTTATTAAATTACTTTATTTACCTGATTGTTGCCGTGTTTATTTCAGGCCTGATGGTGGGCAGAACGCCGGAATTTCTGGGCCATAAGGTAGAAGCCAGAGAAATTAAAATCGCGGCCATTATAACACTGTTGAGTCCGTTTTTAATCCTTGCCGGAACAGCAATCGCAAGTTATATCTTCACCAATTATGGCAATGCTCCATGGGCTGTTCAACCTAAAAACTGGCTCAATAATCCCGGTTTCCATGGCTTCTCTGAAATGCTGTATGAAATGACTTCATCTAATGCCAACAACGGTTCCGGATTTGAAGGGCTGGGAGATAACAATATATTCTGGAATCTATCTACCGGTATAGTGATCTTCCTGGGGCGTTTCCTGCCAATTATCGGTCCGGTTGCCATCGCTGGATTACTGGGGAGCAAAAAATTTATCCCTGAATCGGCCGGTACACTTAAAACAGATACCAAAACCTTTGCACTAATGACTTTTGCGGTTATCATTGTTTTAAACGCACTTTCTTATTTCCCTGCCCTTGCTTTGGGCCCGTTGGCAGAATATTTTACCATGCTTAAATAAATGAGAGTTGTCACATTGAGCCTGATGAAATTAAATTATCAAAGGTCTTTCGACAGGCTCAGGATGACAAACCACACGATAATCTGTGAAATCAATTAAATCTGTGAAATCACATAACAAATAAAAAAATGAAACCCAATAATAAATTGTTCGAACCTGCCTTGGTGCAGACCGCGCTAAAACAATCTTTCATCAAGCTTGATCCAAGGGTAATGGTACGGAACCCCGTCATGTTTACCGTTGAAATCGGAACCCTGATCATGGCTTATGTTACGGTATACTCTTTCAGCCATAACGGACAAGGAGCGCCCTTATATAACTTCTTCATCTTTTTAGTTTTATTGCTTACCGTTCTGTTTGCAAACTTCGCTGAAGCCATTGCAGAGGCAAGAGGTAAGGCACAGGCCGACAGCCTTCGTAAAACAAGAGAAGAAACACCTGCAAAAGTGCTTCTGGATAATGGAAAGATCGAAATCCGTTCATCTAACCAGTTAAAAAAAGGTGATGTATTTATATGTGAAGCAGGCGATACGATTCCAACGGATGGAGAGATTATTGAAGGTATTGCTACTATTGACGAATCGGCCATTACGGGTGAGTCTGCTCCGGTAATCCGCGAATCAGGAGGTGATAAGTCTTCGGTAACAGGCGGAACAAAAGTTTTATCTGATGAGATTAAAGTTCAGGTAAGTACAGCTCCGGGAGAAAGCTTTTTAGATAAGATGATTGCCTTGGTTGAAGGTGCATCACGTCAGAAAACACCAAATGAGATTGCCCTAACTATTCTGCTGGCCAGTTTTACCCTGGTATTCATCATTGTTTGCGTAACCCTGAAACCTTTTGCTGATTATGCCAATACACCAATAACCATTGCCGCATTGATCTCCCTGTTCGTATGTTTAATTCCAACCACCATCGGCGGACTTTTATCGGCCATTGGTATCGCAGGGATGGACAGGGCGCTTAGGGCCAACGTCATTACGAAATCGGGTAAAGCGGTTGAAACAGCAGGCGATATTGATGTATTGCTATTAGACAAAACCGGAACCATTACCATCGGTAACCGTAAAGCCACTAATTTTTATCCAACTGCAGGCGTAAACATTAAAGCTTTTACCGATGCCTGTGTTTTAAGCTCTCTGGCAGATGAAACTCCGGAGGGAAAATCGATCATTGAACTGGCTGCTGAGCAGGGTGTTAAATCTGCCGGAATACCAGAGGGATCAGTCTTCATCAAGTTTACTGCCGAAACCCGTTCGAGCGGACTAGATACTGCCGATGGTAAAAGGATCAGAAAAGGTGCTTTTGATTCGATCAGGAACATGGTGCAAAAAGCTGGAAATCATTTTCCTTCTGATATTGAAAACCATGTAAAAACTATAGCCACCAATGGCGGAACACCTTTAGTGGTAGCTGAGAATGAAAAGGCCCTTGGCGTAATTGAATTACAGGATATTATTAAACCCGGCATCAGCGAACGTTTTGAACGCTTAAGGAAAATGGGTGTAAAAACAGTGATGGTAACCGGAGATAACCCATTGACCGCTAAATATATTGCAGAGAAAGCGGGTGTTGATGACTTTATTGCTGAGGCCAAACCTGAGGATAAAATGAATTACATTAAAGATGAACAAACCCTTGGTAAGCTGGTAGCGATGATGGGTGATGGTACCAATGATGCACCTGCTTTGGCACAGGCCGATGTGGGTGTTGCCATGAACAGCGGAACACAAGCCGCTAAGGAAGCTGGTAACATGGTTGATTTGGATAACGATCCTACCAAACTGATTGAGATTGTAGAAATCGGTAAACAATTGTTGATTACCCGCGGTACATTAACCACTTTTTCCATTGCAAATGATGTGGCCAAGTATTTTGCCATTGTTCCGGCTTTATTTATCGCATCCATCCCTGCGCTGCAAAGCCTAAATATCATGGGCTTGCATTCGCCAGAATCGGCAATCATGTCGGCAGTAATTTTTAACGCCATCATTATCCCGATCCTGATCCCATTAGCTTTAAAAGGCGTGGCTTATAAACCGATCGGTGCAACTGCCTTATTGCGGAGAAACCTTTTTATATACGGTATTGGTGGGGTAGTAGCCCCGTTTATCGGGATTAAAATAATTGATCTATTGGTTGGCCTGTTTGTGTAGAAGTTTCCGTCATTCCCGCGTATGCGGGAATCGTAATGCAAGCGCTTTAAGATTCCCAATCGAGTTGGGAATGACGAATCGAATAAGAATTTAAAAAAATAAAAAGATGAAAAAGTACATCATTCAATCTATCCGCTTAACACTTGTATTATTAGTACTGTTATGCATAATATACCCTGTTACTGTTGCCTTTATTGGAAAAATGTCTAAAGGAAATGGTGGTGGAGAAAAAATCACCAAAAATGGTAAAACAGTAGGTTACGCATTGTTGGGCCAGTCGTTTACCAAACCGCAATATTTCTGGGGAAGACCATCAGCTGTGGCCTACAATGCAGCGGGTTCTGCAGGTTCCAACAAAGGACCATCAAATCCTGATTATTTAAAAGAAGTGCAATCCCGTATCGATACTTTATTGAAATATAACCCTGGTATCAAAAAATCTGATATACCCGCTGATATGGTTACTGCATCAGGAAGCGGACTTGATCCAAATATTTCGGAACAAGGCGCTGCGATTCAGGTTGACAGAGTTGCTGCAGCACGTAAAATCGATGTGAAAAAGGTAAAAGAACTGGTGGCCATGAATACACTGAAACCATTTATGGGGGTATTTGGCCCGTCGTCAGTAAATGTTCTGAAATTAAATCTTGCCCTTGATGCGCTTTAGTTAGCAGAAATCGTCATTGCGATAAGGCTTTTTCAGCCGGCGAAGCAATCTTTATTGCGACGGTCGCTAGCATGAAAGATTGCTTCGTCATTCCTCCTCGCAATGACTACATTTCTTGGGTGTCTGTTATCCTGAACTTATCGAATAACGAAAAGTTGTTATTTCAACAATTGACACGTTGTCGACAGGTTTAGACTCACAACAATTATTTAAACAATTTCCCAAAACAATAACAACGGTAATGCTTCAAGGTCTTGTGCTACTTAGTCTGGGCCTTAAGCTTTGCCCAATACAAAACAATCAGATAAAATGAAAAAATTACTATTACTTGCTGCTACACTCACTACAGGATTTATTGCAAAAGCACAGGAAGAACCTAAAATTAAAGTAAGCGGTTATCTTGAAGCTTATTACGGATATGATTTTAACAAACCTGCAGACCATAACCGTCTTGGTTTTATATATTCGCATAACCGCACAAATGAAGTAAACCTGAACCTTGGTTTCATCAAAGCTGCTTATGACAGCGGAATGATCAGGGCTAATTTAGCGGTAATGGCCGGAACTTATGCCAATGCCAACCTGGCTGCCGAGCCTGGCGTATTAAAAAATATCCTGGAGGCCAATGCAGGTGTGAAATTATCCAAAACAGAAAATCTTTGGGTCGATGCCGGAATCTTTTCTTCGCACATCGGTTTCGAAAGCGCAGTTTCAAAAGATTGCTGGGTACTCACCAGAAATATTTCTTCAGAAAATACACCTTATTATGAATCGGGTGCAAAAATTACCTATGGAACCAAAGATGGTAAATTTACGGCTAGCGCACTGTACCTTAACGGATGGCAGCGCATTACCCGCCAGAATGGAAACAATAAACCTGCCGGTGGACTGCAGTTTACCTGGAAACCAACAGATAAAATTACGGTAAATTACAGCAATTATCTTGGAACGGAGGGTGCTGATTCAGTTAGGGTGAATCGCTTTTACCACAACGTTTATGGCATCTTCCAGCTAACCGATAAATTTGGCATCACCCTTGGATTTGATTATGGTACGCAACAAAAGCAGAAAGGCAGCAGCGATAAAAACGAAGTCATTTCTCCTGTAGCTATTGCACAATACAAGTTTGCACCAAAATGGGCGGTTGCCGGAAGGTTTGAATATTATGAGGATAAAAACGGTATTTTTATTCCAACGGGCACATCACAGGGTTTTAAAACCAAAGGTTATTCTTTAAATCTTGATTATTCGCCAATTGCCAATGCTGTTGTAAGGCTGGAGGGAAAAGCCTATGATAGCAAAGACAAAATATTTGCAAGAGAAGGTGCTGCGGTTAACGGCAATGCAAGTTTAACGGCGAGTATTGCAGTATCGTTTTAATCTCCCCAGTTTTCGTCATTATGAGCGGAGCGAAGCGCAGTCGAGAAATCTTTTAACTCAGTCCGAAGATCTCTCCATTCCGTTGCACTCCAGTCGAGATGACGACCACTCTTTTAAAAGTACTCTAAAATAAAACAATGCATCCCTACATAGAAATCATATTCAGCCTGTTTTTAGCGTTCTTAGGAATATTAATGATGCGAAAATTGAATTCGTTAAAAAGGAATAAAACAGGTGCAAAAAAAAGAAGTTATGCCACAGAAAAATATTTTAAACTGCTTTATCATAAAATCTCTTTCAGGTTTATGATCTTATTATTTACGTTGGTTATGATTGTTGCGATTACGATATTGATCGAAAAAGGAGTAATGAATGTTACCTGGTAAAAACGATGGAAGAAGAACAAAAAGAAGAATCGGTCAGGCACTTTTTAGATCTGGTTAAAAAATCCAGGCGCGGAAAGCTCAAAATCTATATTGGCATGAGTGCTGGCGTGGGTAAAACTTACCGTATGCTTCAGGAATCGCATGCATTACTGCGAAATGGCGTAGATATTTGCATTGGGTATGTTGAGACCCACAAAAGGGCGGAAACAGAAGCACTTGTTGCAGGCTTGCCGATTATTCCAAGGCGGAAAATCTTTTACCGGGGCAAAGAAATCGAGGAAATGGATCTCAAGGGGATCTTGAACCGCCATCCTGAAATTGTAATTGTGGATGAACTTGCCCATAACAATGTTGAGGGCAGTAAAAACACTAAACGCTGGCAGGATGTTTTCGATCTGCTCGAGGCTGGAATCAGTGTAATCTCTGCGGTAAACATCCAGCACCTGGAAAGCATCAATGAAGAAATCGAGCAGATTACAGGTATAGCTGTTACCGAACGGATCCCGGATAAAATACTGGAAATAGCTGATGAAATTGTAAATATCGACCTTACGGCTGATGAACTGGTTACCCGTCTTAAAGAAGGCAAAATTTATGATCAATCAAAAATTGAAAGGGCATTAAGTAATTTTTTCCAATCCGATAAAATTCTTCAGCTGCGCGAGTTGGCGCTAAAAGAGGTGGTGCATCAGGTAGAACGGAAAATCCAGACTGAAATTCCCAAATCAATTAAGCTCAGGCCTGAACGTTTTTTGGCCTGTATTTCTTCCAATGCCGAAACCGCAGGAGTAGTGATCAGGAAAACAGCCAGACTGGCTTCCTATTACCGGTCGCCATGGATGGTGCTGTATGTGCAAAGCGATAGTGAAAGCATGGAACGCATTAAACTGGATAAGCAACGCCATCTGATTAACCATTTTAAACTGGCTACCGAACTGGGTGCAGAAGTAATTAAAATAAAAAGTAATGCCATTACCAAAACCATTATCGATATCGCCACTGAAAAAGAAGTTACCACGATATGCATCGGCAAACCCCATCTTAATATTTTTCAGGTTATTTTACGTACAGCGGTTTTTAATGGACTGTTGAAAAACCTGGCCATGAAGGATATTGATCTGGTGATTTTATCATAAAAATAACTTTATCAAAACTATATCTTTTGAGTGGGGTTAAAATAATAGAACCTATGAAAAGCGATATGGAAAATAATGATACGAAAACACGGTTGATTAATGAGATTACCACTACAGGTTTACAAAGTGCAGCAAAGAAATTAGGGGCTCCGGCAAGTAAAAGACAGATCAGGAAAGGTGTTTCCAAAAACATCAGTTTAATAGATGAGCTGTTGCGTCTTGCTTTAATTAAAAACAAAGATGCATCAAAGCAAGTGCAGCGCAATATTGAGTTTGTTGGTCTTGGGGTAATAGCTGCGCACACTTTTTACAAGGGTTTTAAAAAGAAAAAAACCTTATGGATTTATGAAGGTATTTTCTTAACGGCGGCACTTGGCGGCGTGTTATTGGCTACGCAACTTAAAGCAGCAAAAATGATGATTAATCAGTAACATCGTTTTATTCAATAGTTTTAAAATAGGCAAAAGAACATTCGCAAATGCGGTAAAACCGTATAAATTGCAATTGTTTTTGATCTACTTATATTCGATAAGGCTTGGATAACCTATCTTAATCTATAAAACATAAGTTGCTACTGCCATAAGGCTGTCATCATATTTCCTAAATTTGCAATGTGGCTAAATTAATCTGGATTCCTGCCAAAGTGGCAAACAGATTAAATTAGCTGTGAAATTTAAACTGCATTTTTAAGGAATGGATATTACCAAAAGATTTGATCGGATATTACAGCTATTTTTTCTTTTACAATCTAAATCTGTAGTTACTGCGGAAGAATTACAAAAACGGTTCGAAATCAGTTTGAGGACAATTTACAGGGATTTAAAGGCCTTGGAGATGGCCGGAATACCGATCGTAAATGAACCGGGAAGTGGTTATTCGATTATGGAAGGTTTTAGGTTACAGCCATCCAGGTTTAGCCAGGAAGAAATTCTCAGTTTAATGGTTGCTGAAAAAGTGATGCAGAAACATGAAACAGAATTTGTTAAAAAACATTTTGATGCTGCACTCATTAAAATAAAAAGCTCTTTTCAGGTGCATCAAAAAAAAGATTTTCTGCATTTAGAAGATACCGTACATCTTAAAAACGATTTTAAATCCAATGATTACCTGCCCAACATTATCGATGTATTGCTCAATAGCACTTTAAAGAAGCAGATAACCCACATCGATTACCTCAAAAGTAGTGATGTTTATCCGGTTGCCAGATCTGTAGAACCTATAGGTATATTTTATGAGCATGGTTTCTGGTATCTTTTGGCCTATTGCCATTTAAGGAAAGATTACCGAAATTTTAGGCTGGACAGGATTAAAAAAGTTTCGATACTTGAAAAAAAATTTACCATTTCACACCCGCCAATTCATGAATTCCGTGATAAAGGATTATCTGAAAACAAAACGAAAATCGAACTCAGGGTGGATCGGAAGTACGCCCACTACCTATACTGGGACCGCCAGATTTTCGGATTCAGGGAAGAGAAAATTTCGGATGATTTTGTGTTGATGTATTTCGATTGTTCCCTCTCTGTTGTTTCTTTTGTACGCTGGTTTATTAAATTCGTAGATGTAGCTGAAATTATAGAACCAGCCCATTTAAATCATGAGCTGGCTGAGATTATGGAAGCTGGTTTAAAAAGGATAAAAAACAAAGGGGCTATCTTATAAATTATAATTCGCTTGGAATTTGTCACGTTGAGCCTGTCGAAACACTTTATTAGAAATCTAAAAGAAGTCCTTCGAAAAGCTCAGGATGACACTGATACAGTTTTTAATTTAATACCTATCCCAGAAAAATGGAGGCTCAATACCTAATGCCCTCAAATAAACAAAGCCCTGCCCACGGTGGTGTATTTCGTTATCGATGAAATATAAGAGGTGACTAATGACGGTAAACTCATACATTCCAAACAATTTGATGGTGTCGTGAAGCTGTTCTTCATTTATTTGATTAAAGTATGCTACAATTTTGGTAGTATCCTCATCCCAGCTCGTTAGTAACTCTTCTTTGGTATGCAACGGAAGATCATGACTAAAAGGTGAAGTTTCTCCCGTTACTATTTCCTTTAAACCAGGAACATCAATCGATAGCAATTCTTTAATCAATGCTGAAAATGGTCTCATTCCACCGATTGAGAATTCGAATAATTCTTTTTCCGGAAATTTTTCAATGGTTTTTCGGGTTAGCTTTCGGTGACCTAACCAGTGTTGTAGTAATTCGCTTTTGGTAATCATAACTGCTGACATTTTGTTATATTATTTTATAGAACAAAACTAAAACCAGCCTATGACAACAGCCTGTCACTCAAAAAAGATTAAATATTTCATTTTTAATTTCTTTTTTATTGCCCCGGAGCAAATGGTCTGGCCGATTTGGAAGCCGTACCTTTTTTAGCCTGCCCAGGCGGCACTTTTCCGCTGTTGCCGGCTGTTCTTGTGCTATAACAGGCACTGGAAAGCAGCATTACCGATAAGGTTACAACAAGATATATTTTTTTTATAATCATACTAAAGCGATAGCTGTGCCAAATGGATGTTTTCCCTCCGTTTAGTAGTGTCAAGCTTGTTGTCACTATACAGAGCGGTATCTACCATTAAACCCTCATTATGAATTTAAAGCTTTCAGGATATGATCAAGATATGGGGTTTAATTCTCCATCCAGTTATTTCAGTCCTCTTTCTTTTAAAAGGTTTTCTAATTCGCTGTTATCATATTTAGAATTATTAACCAGTTTATAGATGAAAAACAAAGGGATGAGTGTTAAAAAGCCTAATGTATTTTTTGCCACGCTAAAAAATATAATGCCAGCCAGAAATCCTATTAACAATGCATTCATCACGGCTGCCGATTTTTTTTTCTTTGCTTCCTGCAGTAATTCGTGGTCCGTTAATTCTGATAGTTTTTTCGTTTCCATTTTGGTGAGTTAGTACGTTTTTTAGTTAATGATTCCGGTCAATATGCCAAATATAAATAATTGGTGCCACAAGCATCCTGATTTGCGTTTTAAAAAATTGGGAAATCACTTATCCAAAAACGTAATTTTAAAACTTTACCTAACGTTACGGCTTTTGGTAACAAGATTCAAAGAATGATACTCAGGTCAAATGGAAGGTGACAACGATTATAGCGGCAACACCGCTCAGACCATCCAGTATAGGGTAGTGCGGCTTGTTAATCAACTCATTACCCGGTTTAATATTCATGTAAAGGCTTTAAAAAAAGGGCAAGCCATAAATAACCAACATTCCTTGCCGCATCACTTTGCATCTATAATGATACGTAACGTATGTAGTCAATGAAAAGATTATCATTTTTAACGATCAAAACAGGATATAGATTTAATTAAAACCAGCTTTGTAAATTAAAAACTTAAATCATTACATTTGCCTTTGGTGAAAAACTTTGTATTCCTTTTTTCTCTTTATTTGATCCTTCTGGGCCTTATGCCCTGCCAGGACAAGGAAGACATGGTTTCAAAGTTTCAAACCGAAAGCATGGTACAAAGTGGTCATACTAAAGCTGAACATGCAGATGGAGAAGCCTGTCCGCCAATCTGTAGCTGTGCCTGCTGCTCGGTTGGTCAGCACTTCCTTTCAGATAAGCCTACCAATCTTATCATTCCTGCATTCCGGAAACCATACCCAGTTTTCAAATGCTCTGCATTGAAAAAGCAACCCATCGATATCTGGCAACCGCCTAAACTCGTTTAATCAATTTATCTTATTGCTGTCCGTGAAAAGACAGTTTCTTGCCTGCATATCTTGTGCTACACAGCGCAATAATGCCCTGCTATTTATTGATTTTTGATTTAAACAACCATGTTGAACAGAATAATACAATTCTCCATCAGGCAAAAACTGCTGGTGGGAATTTTGATGCTGGCGCTCATTGCCTGGGGAATCTACTCCCTGAAGCAACTTCCTATAGATGCGCTTCCGGATATTACCAATAACCAGGTCCAGATTATTACTTCGTCTCCAAGCAATGGCGCAGAAGATATCGAGCGTTTTGTAACTTATCCGGTAGAGCAGACCATGGCCACTATTCCCGGAATAGAAGAAGTCCGTTCCTTTAGCCGGTTCGGTCTTTCAGTTGTAACGGTTGTGTTCAAGGAAAATATAGAAATTTACTGGGCCCGTCAACAAGTGAGCGAAAGGCTTACTGAAGTAGAAAGAGCTATTCCAAAGGGGATCGGCACACCAGAAATTGCACCTTTAACTACCGGGCTTGGAGAGATCTACCAATATGTTATCCACCCTAAAAAAGGATATGAAAAGAAATACGATGCCACCGAGCTTCGCACCATTCAAGACTGGATTGTTCGCCGCCAGCTTTTAGGTGTGGAGGGTATAGCAGATGTGAGCAGCTTTGGCGGCTACCTCAAGCAGTACGAGATTGCCATTAATCCGGATAAACTGAGAAGCATGAATATCTCCATTAGCGACATTTTTAATGCGCTTGAGAAAAACAACCAGAATACCGGCGGATCATACATTGATAAAAAGCCTAATGCCTATTTTATCCGGAGCGAGGGACTGATTAACAGTATTGACGATATTGAGAATATTGTGGTTAGGACAAATGAAAACAGTACCCCTGTGCTGATCAGAAATGTAGCTGAAGTGAGGATCGGAGCGGCCACCAGATATGGTGCCATGACCAGGAACGATCAGGGCGAGGTAGTAGGCGCGGTAGTGATGATGTTAAAGGGTGCCAACTCATCAAAGGTTATCAAAAACGTAAAAACCCGGATGGATCAGATAGCCAAAAATCTTCCGGAGGGGGTTGTCATTGAGCCATTCCTTGATCGTACCAAATTGGTAGACAGCGCCATTGGCACAGTAACCAAAAACCTGGCAGAAGGTGCATTAATTGTGATTTTTGTATTGGTGCTGCTTTTAGGGAATTTCCGCGCCGGATTGATTGTGGCTTCGGTGATTCCGCTTGCCATGCTTTTTGCCATCTGTTTGATGAACCTTTTTGGCGTCAGTGGAAACCTGATGAGCCTGGGTGCGATAGACTTTGGACTCATTGTAGATGGCGCGGTTATTATTGTAGAAGCCTCACTTCATCATCTTGGGCTTCGCCAAAACAAAAACAAGTTAAGCCAGCAGGAAATGGACGCAGAAATTTTTGAATCTGCTTCCAAAATCCGTAACAGTGCCGCTTTTGGCGAAATCATTATCCTGATTGTTTATCTCCCGATTCTGGCTCTGGTAGGCATAGAAGGAAAAATGTTCAGGCCAATGGCGCAAACAGTAGCCTTTGCTATTTTAGGCGCTTTTATCTTATCATTAACTTATGTACCGATGATGAGTGCACTTTTTCTAAGTAAAACCATTAGCACAAAAAGAAATGTTTCAGACCGCATCATGTCTTTTTTTCAATGCGTATATACGCCGATGCTCAACTTTGCATTGCGGGCAAGAGTGGCAGTTGTGGGTATTGCAGTTGGATTATTTGTGCTTGGCCTGGTCATTTTCAATTACCTTGGGGCCGAATTTATTCCTACATTGGAAGAGGGCGATTTTGCCGTAGAAACCAGGGTGCTTACCGGAAGCAGCCTTTCGCAAACCATCGAAGCCTCAACACGTGCTGCGAAAGTGTTAAAGGCAAATTTTCCGGAGGTAAAGGAGGTTATCGGAAAGATTGGCTCCAGCGAAATTCCTACCGACCCTATGCCGGTAGAAGCCTGTGACCTGATCATTATCCTCAAAGATAAGCGCGATTGGACAACTGCTTCAACGAGAGATGAACTGGCAGAAAAAATGCAAAGCAAGCTCGAACAGTATATCCCGGGAGTTACTTTCGGTTTCCAACAGCCTATACAAATGCGTTTTAATGAACTTATGACTGGCGCAAGGCAAGATGTGGTAATCAAAATTTACGGAGAAGATTTTTCTAAGCTCAGTACCTACGCAGCGCAGGTTGGTGCTATAGCCGGGAAAATAAAAGGGGCACAGGATATTTATGTGGAACAGGCTTCGGGACTTCCACAGGTGATCATCAAATTTCATAGAGAAAAGATTGCACAGTTCGGATTGAATATTGAAGATGTGAATACGGCTATCCGTTCGGGATTTGCGGGAGAAGTGGCTGGTTTGGTATTCGAAGGCGAAAAACGGTTCGATATGGTTGTCCGCCTGGAAAAGGAAAACAGGCAGTCGCTTGATGACGTGAAAAATCTTTTTGTTACAGCACCTAATGGCAACCAGATTCCGCTGGAACAACTGGCCGATATCGAGTATAAGGAAGGACCTAACCAGATTCAGCGCGATGATGCAAAGCGACGGATTACTGTCGGTTTTAATGTGCGGGGAAGGGATGTCAAAAGTATCGTAAAGGAAATTCAGCAAAAGGTTGATGCTGAAGTTAAGTTTTCACCAGGATATTACCCCACCTTTGGCGGTACTTTTGAGAACCTGCAGGCAGCCAATAAAAGATTAAGTATTGCTGTGCCGCTGGCCTTATTGCTCATCTTACTATTACTTTATCTAACTTTTTCATCCATTAAACATGCACTGTTAATTTTTACTGCTATCCCTTTATCGGCTATTGGTGGGGTATTCGCCCTTTGGGCACGTGGTATGCCCTTTAGTATCTCTGCCGGCATAGGCTTTATTGCGCTATTTGGCGTTGCGGTACTTAATGGTATTGTACTTATCAGTGAATTTAACAGGTTAAAAAAAGAAGGAATGAAAGATATACAGGAAATTATCAGAAAAGGAACCTCGGTTAGGCTGCGCCCGGTTATTATGACGGCCCTTGTAGCCTCTCTCGGTTTTCTTCCAATGGCCATCTCTGGCGGAAGCGGTGCTGAAGTGCAGCGACCGCTGGCTACGGTTGTTATCGGCGGACTAATCTCTGCAACACTGCTAACCCTTTTGGTACTTCCGGTGCTTTATATCTGGATTGAAAAAATGGGCAGTAACAAAGTAAAAATATCACCGATAGCAGGCATTATTGTCGTATTTATTGTGTTTTTTGGATTGCCACCTGCTAAAGCGCAAACGGTGTTAACCCTTAAACAGGCCGTATCTGCAGCGCTGGAAAACAACCGGATAATAAACGGGGCTAACCTTGATGTAGCCTTGCAACAGACACTTAGAAAAGGCACTTTCGAACTGCCTAAAACGGAAATATCCATGCTTTACGGCCAATATAATAGTCTGGTTAAAAATGATAACAACATTACCGTTTCTCAGACCATTCCTTTTCCAACGCTTTTCGCGGCAAATGCAGCGTTGGGTAATGAACGGATCAAAGCGGGCCAGCTTCAGGTGGCTTCCAGTAAAAACGAACTTATATTTCAGGTGAAAACGGTTTATACTAATCTTCAGTATCTGTATTCAAAGGAGAAACTACTGAATGAGCAGGATAGCATTTATAAGGGTTTTTTAAAATCGGCGGCGCTCAAGTATAAAACAGGTGAGGGTAATCTGCTTGAAAAGGTTGCTGCGGAAACACAGCTTAAGGACGTACAGAGCCTGCTCGACCAAAATGGATCTGATATTGAAATTTATAAAGCGCAGCTGGCTACGCTTCTTGGTGGGGGTAACCTACCCTCAATTGCCGACAGGTTTTTAACAGAAACACCCGAAATTTCTATCGGAGACACTGCGCTCCTACATGAAAATCCTGCCATAGCCTATTTCAGACAGCAGGTTGTAATCGCCGAAAAGCAACGCAAAGTAGAATTGGCAAAAGCCCTACCTGACTTTACACTTGGCTATTTCAACCAATCGCTAACCGGTTTTCAAAACATTAATGGAAACGAGGTTTTTTTAGGTCGCGACAAACGTTTCCAGGGCTTTCAGATAGGCCTTTCCGTTCCTTTATTTTATAGAGCTTATGCCGTAAAGGCAAAGGCAGCATCGATTAATAAGGATATTGCCTCGAACGATCTGGAACTTCAGCAACGTAAATTGACCGGCCAATATCAGCAGGCTTTAAGCGAATACCTGAAAAACAGGAAACGTTACGACTATTTTGTCACTTCAGCCTTAGCCAATGCTGCCTTAATATTAAAAAACAGCCGCATTGCTTATCAAAACGGAGAAATAGGCTATTCGGAATACCTGATGAACCTTAAACAGGCAAATGGTATTTACGAAGGCCGGCTGATGGCCTTGCTCCAGTTAAGCCAGAGCATCAGTCAAATTGAATTTTTAACCGGTAACCACCAATCATTTTAAACATAAATATCATGAGATCCATATATAAATTTCTTATCCTGGCGTCCTTTCTGTTTTATTTGGCTGGCTGTAGTCGTCAAAGCGCAGAAAAAGAACCTGAAAAAGAAACCGTTCATGAAAAGAGCGATATTGTAACGCTTACCCCAGAACAGCAAAAGCTATCCGAAATTACCCTTGGCGAAATTGAGCGGAAAGAATTAAGTGGAACAACAAAAGTAAACGGCATGCTCGACCTCCCTCCACAAAGCCTGGTATCAATATCTACACCGCTGGAAGGAATTTTGAAAAGCACCAATATGTTGCAGGGAAAACGTGTAGCCAAAGGGGCGCTTGTAGCGGTTATGCAAAATCCGGAATTTATTCAGATGCAACAAGATTATCTGGATTATAGAAGTCAACTGCAGTTCCTGAAGGAGGAGTTAAACCGCCAGGAAGAATTGGCAAAAGAAAACGTGAATTCTAAAAAAGCATTGCAGAAAGCAAGAAGCGAATACCAAAGTGTGAGTGCAAGGTTGCTGGGGCAACGGTCAAAACTCTCCCTGTTGAATATTAGTTTTTCGGCATTGGAGAAAGGACAGATTCAAAAAACCTTTAATTTATATACCCCAATTTCAGGCTATGTTACGCAGGTTAATACCAATATAGGTGCTTTTGCCAGTACAACCGATGTACTGTTTAAAATCGCCGATACCGAACACTTACATGCAGAGCTTACTGTGTTTGAAAAAGATGTACCCAAGCTTAAATTGGGGCAGAAAGTTCGCTTTGTACTCGCTAACGAAGAAAAAGAGCGTATGGCCACGGTTTACCTCATTGGTAGGGAAATTAGCAAAGAGCGTACCGTACAAATCCACTGTCACCTGGATCAGGAAGATACGCAATTGCTTCCGGGCATGTATCTTAAAGCCTATGTAGAAAGCGGCGTGAGCAAGGTTGAAGCATTACCCGATGCAGCAATTGTTGAATTTGAAGGTAAAAAGTTCGTCTTTATCGAACAGCCAACTAGCAGGAATAATAAAACTTATTGCTACAGGATGATGGAAGTAAAAACAGGTGTTGCCGAAAATGGTTATACCCAAATTTCTTTTGCAGAACAGATTGATAATGCGAAAGTAGTGATCAAAGGCGCCTATGATTTGTTAAGTAAGGTGAAAAATACCGAAGAGGAAGAGGAACATTAAATTTAAACCAAAAAATTGCTTTTTTTATTAAGATGTTTTATGTTTAATAAATTTTGGCTTAGTTGAGTCTGGAGACTCAACACTATTCCTGCTCCGTCGAGATGCTTTGCTTAACTCTACGGAGAGATTGGGAAAAGAGGCGATTCTTTATTATCTTTCTAAATTAATTTAAATTATAAGCTTGAAGCGTATTTTAGAGATCATATTACCAATCGCCGCTATTTTTTCATTGGGTATTGGTATATGGCAAATGTTGCAAACGAAAACAATGATTCTTCCTTCCTGGTTTTTGGTTGCGATTTCCTTACCTGGCACGCTACTTTTATCTTTTGCTTTCGGTTTTATATTGAAAAAGCTGCTAAATTCAAAATGGCAGACCTCAATATTTACTTCCATATTTGTAATCATATTTTGTTCTATATTTTACATAAGTGAACATAAGCCAGTTTATATTATTATTGTTCCAAAAAACTATGTTGGAGAAGTTAGATTGTTTCTGTCCAATAAAAATGATTTTTCCATCAATGAATACGGTATCGGTTATATTGATATGAGAACTTTCAATGATGGTTTTTATCCAAAAATCATCCAGGCAGGGAATGATATAACCAAACAAATAAAAGAGTATGGCAAGGGTGCATCTGCAACTACATCAGAAGATGCTTACTCTTTTAATCATCTGTCTTTTCATATCCTGGATAGCGGAAAGAAAGTAGATGACAAAGATATTGAAGAACTAATCAGGATTAAAGCAATAGATACTGCACGTTTATATAAAAAATAAACACCTCAGTATGTTCGTAGCCTTGCTCCTGGAGTTTGAATCAGGAAGAGTGCCGATCTAATTTGGTTGGCTGCTCTTGAGTCTGGAGACTCAACACTATTTCTGCTCCGTAGAGACGCTTTGCTTAACTCTACGGAGAGATGGGATGTGTTGTCAACTTATAATAACAAGCATGGACACTAAAATTCTCTTGAAATCAAATATAGTCTGGAAAAAGCATCCAGTTAATGAACGATTTTTCTATGTAAAACAAGAAAATCAAATTGTTTTATTAAGAATAAACAACTTTCCAGACGAGCCACTTTTTTCTTTAATAAATGGATTAGATATTCTGGATATGGAAGATAGACCAGATGGTTGGGATATAGAATGGTAAAAGAAAGCCTAATAGGTTTAATCAAATCTTTGGCTAGTTGAGGAATCAGGAAGACTGCTGAACTAATTTGATTGGGTTGTTCTTGAGTCTGGAAGCTCAACACTAATCCTGCTCCGTAGAGACGCTTTGCTTAACTCTACGGAGAGATTCGTCCTTCAAATAAAGCTTCAAACCACATCCTTAAAACCAAAAGTAACCTTTTAGTGTTACCTATCATGAAGTAAATCAATTCCTTAAGGGTTGGATATTTCAGATGAATATATGGGTTGATGCTTTGCCAAATAAGTTACATAGCCACAGGATAAATATGAATACCAGAAGAGACTTTCTACAAAAAATGGGCGCATCAGCATTGATGTTGCAATTAAGTTCCATATCGGCATTTGCTGAAGCTCCCGAAGAAATCAATCAGCCATATGAGGGTAGGGTACTCCGAGTAGCCATTATGGGATTAGGCGGGTATGGCACCCGTGTTGCGGAGGCGATGAAAACTTGTGCCAAAGCTAAACTGGTAGGTGTAATTAGTGGTACGCCTTCAAAAATTAAAGATTGGCAAGCCAAGTACAACATTCCGGAAAAGAATTGTTATCACTACCAGAACTTTGATGAAGTAAAAAATAATCCGGATATAGATGCCATTTATGTAACTACACCAAATGCCCTGCACCATGGTCAGGTTATTCGTATAGCAAAAGCCGGAAAACACGCGATATGCGAAAAGCCGATGGCATTAAATGCCAAAGAAGGTGAAGAGATGGTTAATGCCTGTAAAAAGGCAAATGTGAAGTTACTGGTTGGTTACAGGATGCATTTTGAGCCCCGTACGCTTGAAGTGATCCGAATGAGAAACGCGGGCGACTTCGGCAAGATTATGTTTTTCCAGGGGCAATGTGGCTTTAAAATAGGCGACCCTACGCAGTGGCGATTAAATAAAGCGCTTGCAGGCGGCGGATCCATGATGGATATTGGGATTTATGCGATTAATGGGGCAAGGTATATGGTTGGCGAAGAGCCGATTTGGGTAACAGCCCAGGAAACCAAAACCGATCCGGTAAAGTTTAAAGAAGGTGTGGATGAAACCATTCAATTTCAGCTGGGTTTTCCCGGCGGAGCAGTGGCGTCCTGCTTATCCAGTTATAACATCAACCACCTGGACAGATTTTTTATGAGTGGCGACAAGGGATTTGCAGAAATGCAACCTTCTACCGGCTATGGTCCAATCAAAGGCAGAACCCATCGGGGCGAACTTACGCAGCCGATAACCACGCATCAAACGGTACAGATGGATGAAATGTCAAGCATTATTTTTGAAGATAAGAGGCCGGTAGTTTCTGCAGATGGAGAGGAAGGCTTAAAAGACCTTAAAATTATTGATGCCATTTATGAAGCCGTAAAAACAGGGAAAAAGGTTAGATTAACGGCTTAAGCAACGGCTTTAATGGGTAATAGAGTTCAATAATGATTTTGTCAGCAACAGACTTTGATAATCGCTAAGACTGGTTTTTAAATTAACTATACATCATAAAAGAAGCGGCCAGGCCTGGCCTGGCCGCTTCTTTTATTTCTGCACAATGATATGGTATTTAGCTTTGGTACTTGTTGAGCTATCAAACCAGATGGTATATATTTTTCCGGCTTGTAACTCTGAACCTGCGATGGTTGTGGTTTCCAGTGAACCAGACATGTTAACGTTTAAGTTGGTGTTGGCATCAATCGTTTGATAAGCTGAAGCTGCTTTAAAAGCTAAAGCAGAAATAATACCGGTACCGGTAGATGTTGTCACATTAATGGTGTTGCTTAATATCGGCGCCACATTGATAAAACGAACTTTCGCTTTGCCGCTCACGGTATTATCATCATTGGCATAGGTATTAATGGCCATTGTACCATCAGCTTGTTTTACCAACAAAGCAGTTTGCGAAGAATTTTCACTTGCATTTACATTTGCAGACGCGGTTACTGTTGCTGACCCTGAGTTTTTAAATGAAATGGTTTTACTGCCTGCCGCGGTAGAGATATCCGTTGCAGTATTGGAATAGGCTATAGCCGATGCACTTACCTTAACATCATTAATATAAGCATCCTGCGCAGCAGATCCTTCTACAGAATTCACGAAAGATATTCTGGCATTAGCACTCAGATCGTTGTTGTTATCTTTCTTGCAGGATGAAATCGAAAGCACCACCGTTGCGGCTACCGCAAACCGGATGAACAGAGAATTAGTTTTAAGTTTCATGATTTAGTAATTTAATTTTTTCAATACTTTCAAAACGAATGCCTTAGTGCTGGTTGTAATTGTTAATTTTATTTTAAGTGCTTGGTAATTAAATTTTTAAGTATTTCCAGTGTCTCATTCTTTAGTGTTCTTTCCCTGTCATCACCATGTATGTAAAACTATTCATATTGTAAAAATTTTGGTACATTAAATCGCTTTACCATCATGATCAAATTATCCTTAAACAAGAAATGTATTTTCTTATATATTGAGATTAAGCATAACAAAGGCCAATTCCCGGCTCATCCCAACATCAATCTGTAATCGTTTAAATCATGCCCTCAGGAGCGATATCAGAAAAGTCCAAGATCGAACCTATATGCTTAAGGGCTGCATTTGATTTCAACAGTCCAACGAAATATGACATGGAGCATGATCAGTTCCATTGTGTCGTTCAGACTCAAATGCATATATGCAAAGAGCATTCAATTGCTGAAAATCAATTTTGGTAAATCGTTTTATTTCGTTCAGATGTAAAATATGACTAATATTGAGATTATTGTTGATCAGAATTAATCAATCCTATGCTTTACCTTTCTATGAAAAAAATTATAATTGTTTTACTGGCTGTCTTACTCAATTACTCAATTGTGAACAGTGCCGAACTAGTCTCGCCCAATGGTGCGGTTAAAATTAAGATCCGCATCTCAGAAAAAATTTCATACGACATCATCAAAAACGGAAATATTCTACTCGAAAACTGCAGTCTTGGGATGACATTCGCAGATCAATCTTTAGTCGGAAAATTAAACGGAAAAAACACTAAATCCTGGAAAATTGACCGTCAGCTGATGCCGGTGATACCAATCAAATACTCAAAAATCCAAGATGCATGTAATGTACTTCTGATGCATGTTGGCAAGGGGTACGCTGTAGAATTTAGGGCTTATAATGAGGGGTTTGCGTATCGCATTATTACTGACTTCCCGGGCCCGAAAAACAGCGCTATCCTGGTGCAGGATGAAGATGTATCTCTTGCAATTCCGGATGATTACCAATTGCATTTGCAGCCTGCTAAAGATTTTACATCTAATTATGAAACCAATTATATTCACTTGTCAGCCAGGGCATGGAAGAATTCAGGTCAGATGGTAACCTTGCCAGCCTTAATCGAAACAAAAAAGGGTGTTAAAATTTTATTTGCTGAAACTGATCTTAGCGATTACCCTTGCCTTTTTCTGAAAAGTGAAAAAGATCATCGAAATATCTCGGCTTTTTCTCCTGTTGCATTGAAAGAACGTCAGGAAGGCGATCGTTTCATCCGGATTACCGAATCAGCAGATTACATTGCTAAAACAAACGTAAAACGAAGCTATCCCTGGCGGTATTTTATCTTAGCAGATGACGACCGCGAACTACTGCAAAGTACACTACCGGTTAAACTGGCTCCAAAATCTAACCTCGAAAATACCAGCTGGATAAAACCCGGGCAAGTAAGCTGGGAATGGTGGAATGGGGCATCTCCTTATGGCCCTGATGTGAAATTTGAGTCTGGTTTCAATCTCGAAACTTATCAGTATTTTATAGACTTTGCTTCGAAGAATCGTATACCTTATATTATCATGGACGAAGGCTGGGCCGAAAGTGTGGATGATCCGTATACGCCCAATAAAAAAGTAAACCTCCATGAGCTGATTGACTATGGGAAGAAAAGGAAAGTTGATATTATTCTTTGGCTCACATGGCTTAGTGTAGAAAGAAATATGGGTTTATTTAAAAAATTTTCAGAATGGGGAATAAAGGGCGTTAAGATAGATTTTATGGATCGAAATGACCAGTGGATGGTAAACTATTATGAGCGTGTTGCAAAGGAAGCGGCAAAGTATAATATAATGGTCGACTTCCATGGCTCATTTACACCTAAAGGATTGGAACACAAGTACCCGAATGTAATATCCTATGAAGGCGTTAGGGGCCTGGAACAGATGGAAGGCTGCAGGCCTGAAAATACGATTTATCTGCCGTTTATAAGAAATGTTGTTGGGCCAATGGATTTTACGCCGGGAGCAATGATTAACATGCAGCCGGAAGTTTATGGGGGCAAAAGGCCAAATTCTGCAAGCATTGGTACAAGATCGTATCAATTGGCATTATTTGTATTGTTTGAAAGTGGCTTACAAATGCTTTGTGATAACCCTACGATGTATAAGAAAAATCAGGATTGCACTGATTTTATCACACAAGTACCGGTTCAGTGGGATGAAACCATCGCGCTTGTTGCAAAATTGGGGGAGGTAGCAGTAGTGGCCAAAAGAAGTGGGCAGAAATGGTTTATTGGCGGGATTACGAATGATCAATCCAGGGAGATAAGCCTCAATCTCAATTTTCTGCCTAAAAATAAATCTTATAAAATGACATACTTTTCTGATGGAATCAATGCAAATCGCCAGGCCATGGATTATGTGACCCAGACCATCAGAATCGACTCCAAATCGGTTATGCCCGTGAAATTGAGTAGGAATGGTGGGTTTGCAGCAGTTTTGGAGTCGTTATAATTCCCGCTATTTAGTTGGCGTTAAATGAGCTAAGGAGAGCGATATGCAAAGATTTTCAGGGCAGTTGAAAGTGGTAAGCAGCTGAAATGAATAGCTTCAGCTTTAAGCACAACTTTCTGTTTAGGTGCTTTTGGTAATAGTAATATATGTGTCCAATAAAAATGCATCCAGATTTAGGAATATTCTGGATGCATTACATTTCGGTTTTTCTGTAGGCTTACCAGCCATAGTTTTGTACCAGGTTAGGATCTTTGTCAATTTCTGCCTGTGGTATGGGCATCAGGTAGTGCTTATCTGCAAAGACGCGGTTTTGTAAAACAACAGTCTTATAAAATACCGCCACTCCCGCCGCTTCGCTGGATACATCAAGCCCTGTACTGCTGAGTTCAGCTGCCGAAGGACGTGCATTTAGTCCCAGCGCTGGTACATTATCCACAGTTTTGGCGATCAGCCATCGTCTTACATCCCAGAACCGGTGGCTTTCAAATGCCAGTTCTACCCTTCGCTCATTTTGGATACGGTTTCGCATGCCCGCTTTAGTATTGTCGGCTGCCAGGATCGGTAAGTTTGGCATGGCCACCCGGTTCCGAACCAGATTGAGGTATTGATAAACGGATGGATCTGGCGCATCCAGGTATTCATTCATGGCTTCTGCATAATTCAGGTAAATTTCTGCCAGGCGGAAAAGTGGGAAATTTCGCGTTCCGGTACCTGAATTCGCATTTCTGTCGTAACTAGGCGATAAAAACTTCCGCACATTATAACCCCATGGGTTAGTACCCGGTTTACCAGTAGCCCAACCATCGGTTATTCCGTTGCCCGCACCATACCAGGCTAGTCGTACCGGGCGTTTGGTTGCATCGAACCTCCATACGTCGTACTGAAAAAACACACTCGCATAGAACCGCGGGTCGCGATCTTTGTACATGTTCGATATATTACTTACCGTCTGAAATTTCAGGCCATCCCATAGCTGTCCGCTCCAAACACCGGCTGTAGTATAGCCAGAACCGGTTTGGTTTATGGGATAACCGTTTTTCATCTCATAAGCATCAACAAATTGCTGTAAGGGCGTTAATTTCCCGTTTCCTTTAAAGGGAGCGCCGTTTGGCAGATAGTTGCCATCAATATCTGTTGAGTTGCCGAGAATCCGCTGCAGAATAGTCTCGGTGTAATCTCGGGTATAAAATTGTGCAGCATAATTCTGAACAGGGTTGTCAGGAAAAGGACTGTACAATTTGTAAATACCCAGGTCAATAACTGCTTTCGCGGCATCAGCAGCTCTTTTCCACTTCTCTTTATCATAGCTGCGGTTAAAAAGAACTTTACCATCTTTATTTTGCACATTGGAGTAAAGAGGGTTGCCATTAAATAGTGGACTTGCGGCATATAACAGGGTGCGGGCTTTTAATGCCAGTGCTGCGCCCCTGGTAATGCGGCCGGTTTGTGCGGCTTCCTGCACAAGGGGCAGCACATTCGCAATTTCGTCACATTCTGAGGTAATGAAATTAACTACCTCATCCACCGAATTGCGTGATACCTGCGTATCTTCCAGGTTTTGAGGATCCACATCATTAGCACTCGTAATCAGCGGAACTGCTCCGTAGCGTTTAAAAAGTTCAAAGTAAAACTGGGCGCGAAGAAAACGTGCCTCGGCTTTATAACGGGGTTTCCAGATCGCATAATAACTTTCCCGGTCGAGCGGTACCGGAACAGCATCTATGCGCTTGATGAATATGTTCGCCCTGCGGATATCCTGATATTTCCCCGACCAGTTTCCGTATGGATTATCATTGGTACTCCAGGCGCCAAGATTATATTTGTAAGCATCTACCGCTTCTCCATTGTCGAACCAATGATGGTAAGTTTCGTCAGTTGCAGCCGTTAGAGGCGAGGTTAACTCATTGGGAAGGGCATTGTACAGGCGCGCCAGGGCCTGCTCTGTCAGGTTGATGTTGTTATAAACATCATTCTCACTTGAATATTCTGCCGGAACAACATCCAGATATTTTTTACAGGATGTGCTACTGATCAATAGTGCTGCCAACAGCAGCTTGGTTATATTTTTCATGGGGTTACATTGAAGCATTTATTCCTAAGTTGATTACACGCATTTGAGGGTAGTCTCCAAAGCCATTGGTGCGTTCCGGATCGAAAATCTTCATCTCAGACCAGGTAAAAATATTTGATCCGGTGGCAAAAGCCCTGATATTGGTCAGACCGATTTTGTTAACCCAGTTTTTAGGAAGCGTGTAACCTACCTCCACATTTTTAAGCCGCACATAGTTGGATGATCTTAGCCAAAATGTTGAATTTTGATTGTTGTTTACATTATTAGATGATGATAATCTTGGCCATTTCGCATTTGGATCAGGATTTTGCGTTGTCCAGCGGTTATCCATATAGTCTGCCAATACTGAGCTGTTATTTGAGAAAGCCCATGCAGAAGTGCCAGTTAGCCAAACTTTTCCCCCGCCGGAACCCTGAAAAAGAACATTAAGGTCAAAGTTTTTGTAAGTATAGGATAGGGTTAAACCCAGAATCGATTTAGGGGTGGTTACCTGACCAAGGTAACCTTCGTCCTGACTGTTAATCACACCATCCCCGTTACGGTCAAGATATTTGATATCACCAGGACGCACAGCACCGAATTGCTGAGTCGGGCTTGCAGCAATATCTGCCGCATCCTTAAACAGGCCAATTGCAGTTAAGCCATAAGCTTCGTTAATCTGTGTGCCTTTCAATCCGCGGTAAGGCAATGCATATACTGGTTCAGCAGCATACTGTATGCGGTTTGTGGCATACGAATAAGAACCCCGGAGCATCAGGTTATGATTGCCGAAACGTTTGCGGAAGGTAAGTTCTCCTTCAAAACCCTTGTTATCTACAATACCTGCATTTATGGCCGGTAGATTTTGAACACCTGTTACATTTGGAATGATGGCTGCTGTGGTCAGGATCTGTGAGCGCCTTTCAGTAAAAACGTCACCTGTAAAAGCGATCTGCCCTTTAAATAGTTCGAAATCCAAGCCAATATTGGTTTTCTTTGACTGTTCCCATGTTAAGAATGAATTTCCAGTGGCACTTTCCTGGGCACCTGAATAACCATCTCCATCGGCTGCCAGGCCAAATCGGTAGCCGCTTCCGTTTCCGGTTTGCCAGGTACTTAAATAGGCAAAACGGCCAACACTGTTATCTACGCCAACAATACCATAAGAACCTCTTAATTTTAACAGGCTCACCAGTTTAGAATCTTTCAGGAAGTTTTCATTAGATAGTATCCAACCAGCAGATGCCGCAGGGAAAAAGCCCATACGCCGTCCCTTCATAAAGTTCTCAGAACCGTTATAACCGGCATCGAATTCCAGTACATAACGCCTGTCAAATGAATAATTGATCCTGCCTACCAGGCCCAGCTGTTTGTAAGGCAGCGCGGCAATAGCGCCATCAGCAGTGGCGGTCGCCAGAAAACTCTGTGACTGATTATAACGCAGCATACCCGAAACAACATGTTTTTGGGCAAACGTCCTGTCGTAGTTCAGATAACTTTCAAAGGTCGATTTGCGGCTGCCATTGGCCGCAATATTAAAGCCGAGCAGACCATCGCCAGTGGTCAGTTCTTCGTAACGTCCTTTGCTCAGGTCCGTTTCATTTTCGTTTGTGATAAAACGATAGGTAGAATAATTCCGTTGGCGGGTAATGTTCCTAAAGTTCTGAGCATCGTAAGCGAACCGTGTTCTGAAGCTCAATCCTTCAGTAACAAAAGGCAGTTTTAATGTAAAGCCGATAATGGAACTTAATGTATTTTCGAAAAAACGCCCGTACCCGAATTGCGTTAAACGGCCGTAAGGATTGGCCGGAGAGTCTTTTTGTCCGGATACTGAACCATTAGGATTTTTTAAAGGATAGATATATGCAGGTGTATTGCGTATCTCAGACCAGAATGCGCCTGCGGTTTCAGTTGGATAGTTTCTATCGCGAACAATGTCTGAAAGATTCAGCTCAAGCTTCAGTGTAGGCAAAAGATCAATATCAATATTACTCCTGAAGTTATACTTGTTCATCACCGCATTGATATTGTAGGCATTCAAATCATCATATTTGTATAACCCATCCTGTTTCAGGTAGGCCATCGATACAAAATACCTGGCTGTTGAGGATCCGCCGTTAACATTTAGATTGGCCTGGCTCATCATTGATGAAGGTTTAATCAATTCTTCTGTCCAGTTAACATTTGGATAGAGGTACTGATAAGTAGGATTACTGCGGTCGCGGAATTTATTGAGGTATGCATCCGTGTAAAGGTTGGCATTCAGCCCGTCATTATTAAGTGCTTCCCTGAATAAGCTGAGCGCATCGAATGAATCGAGGTATTCTGGCATATTAAAAGGGCGCTGTTGTGAAGTCTGTGCGGTGAGTGAAATTAGCGGTTTACCTGTCTTACCTCTTTTTGTAGTTACCAGCACAACGCCATTAGCGCCTTTCATACCATAAACAGCCGTAGCCGCTGCATCTTTCAAAACGCTCACGGTTTCTACATCATTGGCATCAATACCATCAATGCTGTTCTCTATACCATCAACCAGAACCAATGGGCTTTTGCCCTGGTAAGTGCCAAATCCACGGATGTAAAGTGCAGACCCATCGGCTCCGGGCTCGCCGCTGCTTTGTATGGTTAACAGTCCCGGTAAACGCCCTGCAAGACTGTTGGTTAAACTGGCGGTTGGAGTTCGTAATAGTTCCTTTGAGGTAACCGAAGTAAGGGCGCCGGTAACATTATTCTTCTGTTGTGTACCATAGCCCACTACTACCACGTCTTCTAACATGGCCTGGTTCTGGCGTAGCCTGACCGCAATAAATTCCCTCGAACCAACTGCCACCTCCTGCCTTATAAAACCCACCATACTGAATACCAGGATTGCATCTTCCGGAACTTTGATCATATAGCTGCCATTAACGTCGGTTACTACACCATAACCGTTGCGGCCTTTTACGCTGACCACTACGCCAGGCAAACCAACTCCGCTGGTGTCAGTTACACTTCCGCGGACCTCAATATCTTTCAACATGGTGTTTGCTGAAAACATCGCGGGATCGTTTTTTTTTCCGCTATCAGACCTGGCATTTGCGTAGGCCGGGGAATAAAGGAATAAAATGAAAATAATAAACAGCTTAGCAAGACTAATGGTCCTGGCAGCAGTTCCTGCTTTGTTGTAATGTAAAAGTTTTCTCATAACTGGTTTAAAAGGATTTGCTTAATTAAATGATCTGAATTAGCATAGTTAATGCGATCATACTCCTGTACAGTAGAAGCATTTTTAGGGTTTATAAATCGTTTATCTAATAAAAAAAAGTTATAGGCAGGCCATCTTGCCATGTTTAATGGCACAGTGCTAATTGCTCGTTGATTGGCTTATTGTTCGTTAATGGGGCAGGGAAGGTTAATCCCGGTACTAAGGGCGGTTCCAAAATCGGGTGATCCATCTGCTTTCCAGCTAAGCTGTTGCATTCTTGTAGTTCTGGCCTGACCCGGGTTATTTGGTGTGCTGCGGGCGTGATAGATAAACCAATTTGCAGATTTCACCACACCGTTCTGATCGGTGATGCTACTGGTAAAAAAACCGTTGTGTCCGGGACCATAAACTGAATTTTTATCGCTCTTCACAAATACCTGTTTTTTGTTGATCCAGTTTTCTGCTATTGCCGGGTCGCTGCCGGTCTTCAACTGAATCTGTGCTAAACAGTAATTATCACTACTGTAACGGCTGGCAGAGAAGATGATAAATACGGGGCTGTTGGCATCGCGTTGCAGCATAATCGGCCCTTCGTTTACACCTGCGCCAAGAAAAGTGGGCTCCCATTTTTCCCAGTCATTTGTTGGTGATGATATCTTAATTCGTGGCCCGCTGATCGTCCAGGGGTTTGACATGGGGGCTAGGTAAATATATTGTTTATATTTTTCGGTAGGATTTTCCCAGCCTGACCACACGAAATAGTTTTTATCGCCTATGGTAGCAACAGAACCATCTATCGCCCATTGATCATTTCCTGAATCGGCGATTTTGCCTTTGAAATTCCAGATTCCCTGGGTTGGGTCTGCGTTTTCATTTTCCAATACAAACATGCGGTTGCTGTCATCTACCCCCTTTTGTGCCGCGGCAACATAAATATACCATTTTCCCGCTAAGAAATGCAGTTCCGGGGCCCAAAGGTCAGTTGAATGATCGGTATTTTCAGGCGGTGTCCAAACCGTAGTTTCAATTGCATTGGCCAGTTGCGACATCGCTTTCGTTTTGGCTATGGCCACACGGTTACCTTTGGTAGATAGAAAATAATAGTTTCCATCTTTTTGGGCAACAAAAGGATCGGCATGATCGCCATTTATCAATGGGTTTTGAAAGTATTTTACAAGGGCACCTTGTTCGGTGTTGATCGTCGTATCTCCCTGAGAACTTTTCTGACAGGCTGTGGATAATAAGGGAAGTCCCGCAGTCATCAAAATAAGAAATTTGTTCCTCATAAAGCTTGGAATGGTTGATTATTTGGTTGACCAAAAGTAGCGATCGAAAAACGGTATCGTTCAGCTCCAAAGACTGGTCGACCGCAAATCAAGATTGTATAATTTTTAAACATCTGTAAAACAGTGTTTTGTGTTCGTTTCATCGCTTGAAAATCAAAACTGTTTTCAGACCGTTTTAGGTAATAGAGTGCTGTCATTTTAATTTTAAACCCTAATATTGTAATACCATATCAGCAGAGATCAGAATTGCTGTATGTTTATGTAACAGGCTGGCGGCTATCCGAAATATTAATGATAAAGAAAATTTTTGTAATAATTATATTGCTGGTCCATGTTCTGGCAGTTAGTGCGCAAACATCGAAAGTGGACAGTTTATGGAAATTACTGAGAAGAGAACTCTCAGCAGAAAATAATTATATCCGGCAGAAAGAACAAAAGATTGAAAGGTTGCGTACGCAGCTCGCAAATGTTCCTGCTGAGGATTATCTTGATCGTTACAAATTGTTGTCAGGATTGTTCAATGAGTACAGTTCTTTTCGTTTTGATTCTGCAATTACCAACGGTAAGAAATTGATTGCCCTTTCAAAAAGGTTAAGCGGTAAGCACTACCTCATTCAAAGCCAGATGGGCCTAGCTACGGTTTTGGTGAAGTCGGGCTTTTATAAGGAGGCTTTTGAAACAATTGCAGAGATCGACACGGCTGGCCTCCCGGGCAGGTTACGTTACGACTACCTTAATTTACGTGGTATGCTTTTCGATGAAATCGGCGCTTACGACAATGACGCATATTATGCTGTGGGCTACCGCAAAGCCGCCCAGGCAGCATTCGAAAAGGCGGGGACTTTGATCAATCCTGGTGAACTTGAAAAAACCATTAGCCTTGCTTTTCTACCCCCGGCTGAGCAGGATAAAAAACCAGACGCAGCGTTTTATTACCGATATCTACTGACTCATGGTTTATCTGAGCATCAGATTGCCATAGTCGCTACCAGAATTAGCCATGCCTACAAAGGTGATGATAAGCTGATGTTGCTCACCCTTGCGGCAATCAACGATATCCGGTCGGCTACTAAAGAAACTTTCGCGATATTTTTACTGGGACAGGAGCTTTTTAAAATGAACCGGAATGATGATGCTTATATCTGTATGCAGGAGGCGCTCGGCAATGCTGCTTTTTATGGAACCAGAAACAGGGCGGCACAAATAGAATCTGTATTGCCCTTAATCGCAAGCCGACTGATAGAAGAAAAGCAGCATGAGAAGGAAATGCTTTGGATTGGAATTGTGATTTTTGTGTTGGTGGCGGTGGTTTTGCTGTTCCAGTTGGTACTTTTCCGGAAACAGGTAATTCATATCAAAAAAAACGATCTGATCATTACAGAAAAGAATACAGAACTTGAAGACGTGAACAGCAAACTCTGGGAATCGTCCCGGATCAAGGAAGAACTCATCGGCCTGTTTTTTAAAACCTGCTCATCTTATATCGAAACGCTTGATAAGGTTAAACGCAAAGCTCAGCACAATATTAAATTAGGGAAATATCAGGATGCAACCCAGGTACTGGGGAATGTTCATATACAGAAAGAGAAATATCAATTGTTTAATACCCTGGATAGGGTTTTTTTAACCCTTTTCCCCAACTTTGTTTCCTCGTTCAATGCGCTTTTAAGGCCTGATGAACAGATTGAGCTAAAAGAGGGTGAAATGCTCACTGCCTCACTTCGTATTTTTGCATTGATCCGCTTAGGAGTTAGCGATACGGAAACCATTGCCCGTATATTGGATTATACCGTAAATACCGTTTATACCTATAAGGCCCGTATGAAGGCAAAAGCTTTGGTTGCTCCGGAACAGTTTGAGCAAAAGATAATGGAAATCAAATTTACAGATGACCGCTAATGATATAAGAAACTGCAAATACATTTTCTAACACAGATCACAATGGCGGGATATCAACTTATATTTCCTGTGTTTACAGTACAAATGATATACGCTATATAAGCTTCTTAGTTACTTGCCAACTTATCCATTTTCCTGCTTAAGCATTAATTTGCGAGTTGGTTCTTGTAATGAATCAATTGTGCTCTCAGTTTATTAATGGATGCTTTTACGTGTCCAAAGCAGAATACTATATTTGCCACACCTACCTTATTAAGCGCAAATTGTTCTATTTCTAAAAGGTCTTCAATAATATCTTCTCTACCCAGGTAGCCAAATGAAGTCTTCATTTTATGTATGAGAAACGCAATTCTATCCCAGTTTTGTAATGCAATTGCATCCTCTATTTCCTCCATTAGCTGTGGTATATGCGAATTGAAAAGATCAATTGTGGTAATGATAAACTTCGTATTGGTTCCTGAAATTTTTTCAAGATAGGAAAGGTTTAATGGTTTATCGACATTGTTTGAATCACACATATCCGAAGCTGATCTTAGGGTTAAAAATTCTCATTCTGTACTATTTATATTTTGAATTAAATATATACGATGTAGGATGAATCTGTTATAGTGAGATGTGTAACTTATCTGAAACAATGTAACAAAAAGATTGTTTAAAAAGCTTAATATGCTTTCGAATGATAAATATCCTGATAGTAGACGACCATTTTAATAATGTTAAGATCTTGGCAACTGCGCTAAAACGAGACGATATTGTATGCTACGTTACTACATCTCCAAAACAAGGTTTGCAAATGTGTATCGATCATTCTATTGATATTGCATTGATAGATGTGAATATGCCAGAACTATCGGGGTATGAACTACTCGAGTCTATAAAGAGTAATCCATTAACACGCGGGGTAATGGTGATTTTGATTACAGGCTACTCCATGGATACCGACGATGTGGTGAAGGGTTTAACGCTTGGGGCTGTTGATTATCTCTTTAAGCCTCTTGATTTACATGTCACCGTGGCAAAAGTAGATTCCATTACCAAGCTAATCCTTCAACAGCGGGAAATCAATAATAAAAACCATCAGCTGGAAAAGTATAAGAAAGAACTGTTAGAGATGGTTTCTATTGCAGAAAAGAGTAAACTGGCAAAAGAAAACTTCCTGGCCAATATGAGCCACGAAATACGGACACCATTAAACGCTATTTTGGGGCTGATACACATTTTGGAAACCACCAGGTTAGACGCCGACCAAGCTAAACTTCTGGGAATGTTGACTTATTCCTCTAAGCTTCTACTTCAGTTAGTGAACGACATTTTGGATATATCAAAAATTGATGCCGGGAAAGTGAAACTGAATAAGGTAGAAACCGATTTGAGCAGACTGGTTAATGATATATGTGAGCTGACCCGGCCCCTGGCAGAAAGCAAAAATCTTGTTTTATCATGTTCTGTTGATAAAAACATACCAGAAGTTGTGATGGCGGACACCTTAAGGCTCAATCAGATTTTAATTAACCTGGTCAATAACGCGATTAAATTTACCGAATACGGTGGTGTAAATGTGAAGGTTACCATCTCCGAAGTCAGAGAATCGCAGATATTATTGAACTTTTCTGTTTCTGACACCGGAATCGGTATTCCTAATGAATTAATTGGTCAGATCTTTAACCGGTATGAGCGGCTGGAATGCCCCATGGCTGATAAATTCGGCTCTACTGGTTTAGGCTTACCAATTGTTAAAAAACTGGTTGAACTTAAAGGAGGTACCCTGAATGTGGAAAGCAGCGTTGGCGTGGGTACAACTTTTACCTTTACGAACTGGTACAAAGTGAATAACAAAGTTGAAGTAGCTAAATTAGCTGAAAGTAAAGAGCGGTTTTTAAAATCTTTCAGCAATATTTCCTTGTTACTTGCTGATGATGACGAAATTAACCGGTTCGTGACTAAACAGATATTATCAGAATGGAATATTCAGGTTGATGAGGCTGAAAATGGACTGGATGCTTATATTAAAGCTAAATCAAAACAGTATGATGTGATACTAATGGATATCAATATGCCTGTGATGAACGGTGTAGAGACTACACGAAAAATCAGAAATGAATTATCTGAACACAATAGGTACATCCCTATTATGGCATTCTCTGCATTTATCAAGGATGAAGACAGGATAGCTGGGGACCATGTTGGGATAGATGCCTATATCCAGAAGCCGATTGAACCAGAAACCTTATATTCACAACTGTATAAGCTGTTAAATAAGGATCACTTATAGCATTTTAATAAATTTATAGCCAATATATTCCATCTCCTGCTAGATTGGGTTATCAAGCTTCTGTCCTTAATCTTTTTCGAATTGATTGAGCCTTAATGATTTAATTTCAGTTTAATACCCAACTTTAGTAACGTTGATCTTGAAAGCTTTTTACGAAATGTTATGTCAGAGAAAGTACTATCATAAATTTGACTTTGTGACCAATGCTTGGATGTTTAGATATTAACATTAATCAGTAATCCTTGAATCACTTTTTGCCATGTGAAGAATATTTTGCCCCATCTACTCTTAGCGTCTCGCGAAGGTTAAAGCCAATTAATTATAAATAGATCTAAATAAAAAAGCCCATCTTTCGATGAGCTTTTAATTAGTAGAGTCAATCCGCGGAAGTTCGAACTTTTATGAGCATTGTGAAGCAGTAGTAAATTTTGATAAAGTGGTCAATAACAAGATTGAGGGGCAGTATAGGAAAAAGAAAAAGTTGTAAGTGTTTCCCTCAATTAGCGTGATAATTCACATTTTATTCGGAATCAAAAGTCTGTCTGATACCAACTAAATTGCCTGTTTTTCGTAACTTTACTGATTAGAAGGTAAATTTATTTATAGCCTAAAATGCTTGTAAACCAATCTATAATATCAGACCTGAAAGCGATCATAGCTCAATCCAATGATAGGGCGGTGCGAGCTGTCGATCACCAAAGGACGCTAATGTACTGGCATATCGGCAAACGGATTTTTGAAGAAGAACAGCAGAGTAAAGACCGAGCAGATTATGGAAGTTTTTTGATCAAATACCTTTCAGAAAAGTTGCAACCTGAATTTGGAAGTGGCTTTTCTGTTCGTCAGATGAATCTCTATCGCCAATTTTATCGTACTTTTCCGATTGTGCATGCACTGCATGCACAATTGAGTTGGACACAGTATAAATTACTCCTTAGTGTTGACAATGAGGAAAAAAGAGAGTTTTATGTTGCTGAAACAAAAAAGAACAACTGGACGTCGCGGCAACTGGAAAGGCAGGTTTATAGTAATCTTTATGAGAGACTTTTATTAAGCAATGATAAAGAAAGTGTTTTAGCTGTTGCCAAAAACGAAAAACAGCCTGCTGATGCCAAAGAAATAATTAAGGATCCGATGCTTCTGGAATTTCTCGGATTAAAAAGGGAGTCCTCTTATTATGAAAAGGATTTAGAAAGTGCCATTATCACACATTTACAGGACTTTTTACTCGAACTGGGCAATGGATTCTCTTTCGTATCAAGGCAAAAGAGAATCCATATCGAGGGCGATGAATTTTTTGTAGATCTGGTATTTTATAACCGTTTGCTACAATGTTTTGTAATCATTGAAATCAAAACACATAAATTAACCCATCAAGATATCGGTCAGTTGCAAATGTATGTCAATTACTATGACCGCATTGAAAAACTATCTCATGAAAACCCAACTATTGGGATTTTGCTCTGTGCCGATAAAAATGATGCAGTTGTAAAATTTACCCTGCCTGACGAACAAAAACAAATTATTGCGAGCCAGTACAAACTTTATTTGCCAACAGAAAAGCAATTACTTGATGAGGTTAGCAAAGAGATGGAGAATTTTCAAAATGGTGAAAACCTTTAAGCCATATGCTGGTGATTTCGGCAATAGTAAACACGAGACAGTTCCAAACTGTGCACCTAAGGATTTGCCCATCTTGAGAATGGCGAACTAAGAAAAGGCTTCATCTAGTCTTAGCGTCTCGCTAAGTCTAAAAACAAAATTATGATCAAAATACCTTAAACAAAAAAAACCCATCTTTCGATGAGCTTTTAATCAGTAAAGTTAAGCTTCAGTAGGTCTAACTTTTATGATGACTGTGAAGCAGTGGTTAATTTTGAAAAAGTATTGAAGAATAAGGTTGAAGGATATTATCGGAAAAAAAAGGATTATAAAAGGAAATAGGGGTGAGTTCCTATTCATTTTTATTTAAGAGTAGAGACGTCGTAAAGAAAAATCAGAAAACGTAGGATGCAATCAGCAACCGCGCATACAGTTTTAAGTATTTTTTCCAATGGCTATCTCGCATTGTGAATTCGAGTTTTTACTTTTCCAAGTGTATATATGATGAGGTTTAACCCCAGTTCACCCGAAATAAACTTGTCCTAAATCATTGGTTCTTTTTGTAATAGCATTTGGTGGAAGGGGTTAGATAAATTGGTTTGTCCAGTTATGGATAAATTATACCAAGCCAAGTGTTTACGCACTTCAAACTCGAATGCCCAGTGCATTCCAAACCCCATTTGTCTCCAAATCAAAGCACTTTTCTATCTCGTCCACAGTTGCTTGGTATGGGTTCGGGAAGTCCTTTTTCATTTCCATATAGCCAAAAAGCGACCTTTTGGATAGAAGGTAGGTTATCGGCCCTCCCTTCTCATCATACAGTTTTTCAAGCCCCTTTTTGCTGCGATGATAACCGCTCAACCATTCAGCAAAAAGTGCAGGGTTACGCTTGAGCGGTCCAAAATATTTGATCAGAAAATCGATATGGATAATAGTAAGCGGCTTAATAGATTGGAAGCTGCCCTTCAGATTCTTGCTCCTTTGTTCAAAACCATCATTTAGATAGTGGTTCACCCCCGCGATATTCATATGGTGCTCCGAACAGATGATCACGGGATAGATGTTCATTTTTTCTGAGTGCTTGATACCGAGCTTTTCCCTAAGTTCAATATTGGGTTCTGAAAGATGGCCGAGCTGTCTGACGATCTGACCTACCCCTTTATCCTTTGCCCCATTTCCCTTATCCGAAAGGAACCGCTTGTCCAAAAATTCTTCGGTAAATGCCTTGTAATCCAAATTTTCGAAGGTATTTGGATGTAGATCGTTCATCTTCACCTCAAATACGAAAACATCACAGCTAGAAGCGCGGATGATAAAATCCTGATACTTTTCTGTGGAGATTAGCCGCTGACTCTTTTTGTGGAAAATTTCACCGAGAAGGCTTCCAACAAGGTATTTTTCAAAGAATTCCAGTGCAATATAGGCCTTAAAATTTTCGTAGGTTTTAAACTTGGACTGCAATTTTATAGAGCTGTGGCGATAGAAAGAGTACAGGAAACCGTTTTCAAGCGCATACTGGAAAAAGTTGTAGTCCAGAACGAGGATCTTTTCGGGTGTCAGGAACAGAAAAGGCTTGGTGACCACATCCATATTTAGCGAAACCTTTTCCTTACCAGCCAATTCCGTAGGGTCTGTCCCAAATTCCCTCATCAGCTTTTCCGGCCAAAGATGTGAAAGATCCAACATATGGTTGCCCCAGTTTTGGGGATGTATGGCCGATGCCAGTATAGCGAGGAAGAACTTGGCAAATGTCCAAGGGTTTTGAATCTTCATCTTCTCGCAGTACATATCCGCTTCTTCCCGTAGCAGTTCGTCACTATCAAGAAATTTGCTCAGGAAGAGGAATCTTCCAAAGGTATCAACTTTCATTACCCCCTTTGCCCTCAGATATCCCTGCTGCATCGTTTCCATCATGAAGATGCCTTCCAGTGATTCCAGTGCGATTCCCCTTGGCCTTCCGTAATAAAGATCGTTATAGACTAATATGGTCTTGAACAGGTTATGGGCAAACTCCAAGGGGTCGCTAGAAGCCGGCGTTTCAATCATCTTAAAGTTCTGGAGCAGATCCATAATCAGCAAACCAATCGGACCTTCGGCAAACCATCTTCTCTCATCCGTAAATAGTGGGCGAAATTCCGTGACCTGCTCGAAACCTAGGACGTCGCAAAAAACTGCCTCCCTGAGTATCTCTGGATCGATCATCCGGTTATCCATTTGCTGGAATAGCATGGCATTGATTTTAGAAAGCCTCATTAGTAATGTATCCGTTGAATAGCCCGATACAAAAGAAAGGGTGTCTTTGGGGATAGGCTCACAATATGCCTCTGCATAACCTGTTACATGGAGAAATTGCATAAAGTTTGCTTTTTTGCTGGTGTCCCAAATTTATTTTTTCGATGTGAACATTCCAAATGTCCGAAATTTGATATTGCTAAGAGCACGTAAACGAACCTTGTAAATTCCAATAATCTAGTTTTTTTTTATTTCATAGCGATCTTTTAGCCGTTATATAGTTGAAACAAATGTTCCAACATTATGAAATCAGCTTATCTATACGTCCGTGTAAGCACTGATGAACAAAAAAGAAGGGGCTATTCTCTGCCCGAACAGGAAGATCGATTGATCAAATACTGTGAATCGAACAATATCTGCGTAAAGGGTGTCTACCGGGAGGACTTCTCCGCCAAAGACTTCAACCGACCAGAATGGAAGAAGCTAGTTTCCGAATTGAGAAAGGGCAGGGGAAAGGAAGAAAACAATATCCTTTTCATCAAGTGGGACAGGTTCAGCCGTAATATCCAATATGCGTATGAAATGTTGGGCATCCTCAGAAAGCTCAATGTGTCTGCAATGGCCATCGATCAGCAGATAGACCTTTCCGTTCCCGAGAGCTCGGTGATGTTGGCCATCTATCTCTCAGTCCCAGAGGCGGAAAACACGAGACGTGCGATGAATACCTTAAATGGAATTAGAAAGGCCAAGGAGATGGGTCGGTATCCCAATAAAGCTCCTGTGGGATATGTGAACACGGCATCATTGGATGGCCGCAAGATCATATTGCCAAAACAGCCAGAAAGCGGGATTATAAGATGGGTGTTCCGTCAGCTTGCGAAGAATATCTATAAGATTGGGCACTTAAGTGAGATGGCGGTGAACAAAGGCCTGAGAAGTACACGTTCAAATTTTTCCAAACTTATCCGTAATCCAGTTTACTGTGGCTTGATACCGCTGAAGCTCGGGAATGGGGATATTGTTATGATAAAAGGAATACACGAACCACTGATACCAGAAGCACTTTTTTATGAAGTGCAGGATGTCATCAATACCAAAAGAAAGGTCAGTACGATAAGAACCAATTTCAGATCCACTTTTTTTCTTACAGGTTTTCTGGCCTGTCCGCTATGCGGCAAGAGACTTACCGGAAGTTTTTCTCAGGGCAATACGAGAAAGTATGCCTATTATCATTGTCGTAAGGGGTGTAAGGCACGGGTCAGGGCGGATAAGCTAAATGACAGTTATAGGGATCAGCTCCAGAAATTGCAGTTATCGGAAATGGTAGGTGAATTGTTCGTTGCCATTCTTGCAGATTGGAACGTGGATACGCAGAAGACGGGATTACTTTACGAAAGACAAGCACTTCGGCGTCAGTTAGTCGAGCAGGAGACAATGCTATCCAGAGCGAGGAAACTGTTTGTGGAGAACATATTTAAATACGACGACTATAGCGAAATGAAAAATGAATTTCGTAGGATTACTGGGGTTATAAAGAAGGAGCTTTGTGATGTTGCGACAAAACTGAAGATAATCGAAGAACAGAGAAAGCTTGACTTCCGGGCTTCAATAGATGTATTTAAGGGTTTTGATAGTCTAGATACTGCCGATAAAAAGCATTTGGTCAGCTTTTTTCCTCCAGTAGACATAGACTTAAATAACAGCGAGGTGTCTATTGGCTATAATGTTACGCTTTCAAAGGTAATAGTTCGTAAATAACATAATGGGAAAATTAGATGGATTTTATAGACAGAAAGGTTTCTGGTAGTAAGGCTATTGCATTGCTTGCCAAAAATGGATTAGAGGTTGATGATGAAGAGGCTATGGTAATAATGAGTTTTTTATACCTCGTTGCCAAGATCCATAACAGAAAAATAGTACGGGAGGATGTCGAGATCCGTAAGGAAAAGTCGAACAAGTCAAATAGTTACCTAGCATAGCCTTGATAGGTTTTTTTAGGCCCAAATTTGTTTTGGTATAGGTTAACTAGTTGGAAAATGTCGAACCGGTATTGGGGGAGGTGCAACTAATTGTAAGCTAGATTTTTAGGGGTATAAAAAAAGGAAACAACAAATATATGCTGTTTCCTTATGGTAGTCAATCCGCGGAAGTTCGAACTTTTATGAGCATTGCGAAGCGATAGTTGATTTTGAGAATTTGTTAAACAATAAGGTGGAAGGGCAGTATCGTAAAAAGAAATTACTATAAGTTTTACCAAGGAATTTATCATTTTGAAATCTATTCCAATAGCTTCTTCAATGAATTGTTTCGCCCATTTTTGTATTATCAAGAAACGACCGTTTTTTGATAGAAATTGAGATGAGTATTTGATAAACAGTTATAGAACTATTGTGTCTTTTCTAGCAGGCCAGCGATGAAGTAAAGTCTACAGTTGTTTCCTTTCAACCATCAAGAAAAAGGAAGAATACAAGTTATCCTATGAGAGATTTTTGGCTATATTGTAATCACCTACATTTATTGAAATGAAAAACGACAAAACATCACAAAACTACACGTTAAACAGACGTAATTTTGTTACTGGAATTATCCCGGTGATAGCTGGCGCAACAATACCATCCTGGGCTTCGGCGAAGGAGATTCAACAAACCAGAGAAGACAATGACTTTCCAGGACTTATTACGCGAGAGAAAAAGCCATTAAATATGGAGTTTCCATTTCCTACGTTAAAAAACAGGATTACTCCAAATAACCAGTTCTTCATCAGGAGTCATTTTAATATTCCCAATATTGATGCTACAAATTGGGAATTAGAGATTGGCGGCAACACCAATCATGTCATAAAGATCAATCTGAGCGAACTTAAAAAGCTTCCTGCAAAAAAGGTAATGGCTACTATAGAATGTGCCGGAAACGGACGTGCTAACCTCGCCCCAAAAGTGAAGGGTTTAGGATGGGAACAAGGTGGGATCAGCAATGCTGAATGGACAGGAGTACCTTTATCCGTATTGTTAAAGAAGGCTGGCATAAAGGTGGGTACGGTAGACATTATTTTGGAAGGGAATGATGAGGGGATGATTACAGAAGAGCCGAAATCACCAGGAAAAATCAAATTCGCCCGAAGCATTCCGTTAAATATAGCAATGCAGGATCACATCATCATCGCCTATGAAATGAATGGAAAACCATTGAGTGCTGAACATGGTTTCCCGGCAAGGGCAATTATTCCAGGATGGTATGGTATGGCATCTGTGAAATGGCTGATGAAAATTACTGCATCTGAAAAGCCGTTTGATGGCTATTGGCAGACGATTGAATATGCTTACTGGAAGCGTGTTGAAGGACTACCTACCTTGACGCCCGTAACCACTACATTGGTTAAGTCTGAAATATCAAGGCCGGTATTGTTTGAAGCGGTGCCGGCTGGAAAACCTTATCAAGTAAGGGGTGCAGGATGGTCAGGTGATAGTAACCTATCGAAAGTAGAAATAAGCACGGATAAAGGAAATTCATGGCAACCAGCAAAATTAATTGGTCCTGCTATCCCTTTCGCCTGGCAGCTATTTGAATTTGAATGGGTGGTTCCTGCTAAGACTGGAAGATATAGTTTAATGGCTAGAGCGACAGATCAAAATGGCAAAACGCAACCCATGGAGCATGATTTAGACAGAAGAACTTACATGGTTAATTTTATCTCGCCAATTGATGTAGATGTAATATAGCTCAATAAGAACAAATTTCAGGATCTTGCGGTTATCGCATAAGGCTTGTTTGGCATAAACAGTTTATCACAATTAATATTCTACATCAAACCATGATCAGATTCACGTCTATACTTCTACTATTTGCTAGTTTCTCTGCACGAGCACAACATGAACACATGCAAATGGCAACTAAAAAAAATGTCTTCCTTGGGCAAATGGCTCATATGATGATGAAGATGGATGAAATATCAGCTACCACATCTGCAGACAGAGATTTCATACAAATGATGATCCCACATCACCAGGGTGCTATTGATATGGCAGAAGAAGAGATTAAGACCGGAAAAAATAAAGAAATGATTCAGCTAGCTAAAAGTATCAAAGCTGAGCAACAAACCCAGATTCAGCAAATGCGACTCCTGCTCAGCCATCCTGAAGGATTTATCGCTACAGGCAACCAACATCAAAACGCTAACCAGAAGATGATGAAAGTGATGATGGAACAAATGCCTGAAGAAAAACAATTGTCTGATACTGATCTGTCCTTTGCAAGGATAATGCTTCCTCACCATCAGGCTGCCATCGACATGGCTAAAGTTGAGTTGCGGTATGGAAAAAATAAAAATGTAAAAAGACTGGCCGAGAATATTATCTCAGATGAACAGATAGAAATCCAACAAATGAAGACATTTACAAACTCCCATTAACATATGAAAAAGATATCCTTGTTTACGCTATTAATATTCAGTTTTGCCCTACAATCAAAAGCACAATCAATCTATGCCCAAGACAGGGTTTATACAGGCAATCAGATATCTAATACGGTTTCTGTCTTAGATCCCTCAACACAAACGCTATTAGGAAATATTGTTCTTGGTAAACCCCAACCTGATATCTTAAGTCCTCTATATAAGGGACAGGCCCTGGTTCATGGCCTGGGTTATTCCCCTAAAAGGCAATTACTAGCAGCGGTTTCCATTGGATCAAATTCAGTAACCTTTATTTCAACAGCAAAAAATAAAGTTTTAAAAACTGTTTATATCGGACGTTCACCGCATGAGGCAACCTTTAACCCTTCAGGATCACAGGCATGGATATCGGTAAGAGGAGAATCGTATATCAGCGTAATTGATGCAAATAAACTGATTGAAATCAAGCAAATTCCAGTAGCCGACGGCCCGGGAATGGTTGCTTTTACTCCAGATGGAAAATGGGCTTATATTTGTTCCAGCTTTACTGCAGAAGTGGATGTAGTGAATGCAACTTCTTATGCTATTGTAAAGCGTATTCCAGTAGTTAGTCCATTTTCTCCAAATATATTCTGTAGTCCTGATGGGAAATGGATTGCATTGACACATAAGGATGTAGGGAAGATCACTGTCATCAGCACGGAGACAAATACGATACATACAGTACTAAATACAGGTCCAATTACCAACCATGTCACTTTTACTTTAGTTAATGATTCACCTGTGATGCTGGCAACCATTGGCGGAGAAAACAGCTTAAAAGTATTTAGTGTTTCACAAGATTTCAAGCTTACTGATAGCGTTGCGACAGGATCATTGCCACATGGCGTCTGGACTTCGGCAGATGGTAAATTTGCATATGTCGGATTAGAAAATGATGACCAGGTACAAGTGGTTGATCTGGTAAAAATGGCCGTTGTAAAAACCATTGCTATTGGACAATGTCCGCAAGCATTGTTGTACGCCGCTAATGCCAGCCCTGCAAATGCCTCAAAAGAAAATTTAACCCCGCTTAATCTTGCAGACAAAAGTCAGGTGATTAAATTGATGAATAAGGATAATTCAATGTCATCAGGCATGCTAAACGTAAGAAGCGTAGGCTTGACTGATCTTGTCCAACAGGACTTTAAAAAACTCGAGCCAAATACTTCGTATACTTTAGCGTTAACCAACTCCTCAAATGATACGTTTAACGCAGATTATGTCATCAATTCTTTTAAGACCGATGAAAAAGGAGCTTTTAGCGGTCAATCCTCGGGGATAATTAAGAGTGTAGGAACAGGTGGCGCCGATTATAAACATGTGGTTCTTATTGATGATCTTTCAAAAAAGCTGGTGATGATCAGTAACTAATGTATTTTAAACCAAAGATATAACTGCCCATAATGCAGCACTTGAAATTACTATCCATAAAATTACGCCTTGTAACAGTGGCATTATCCCCACTGCTTTCAAGATAGTAAATGAGAGTCCGCTTCCTATCAGGAACAAGGTTAAAGTTAAGCCTGCTTTTGCTAATGCTACAAAGTAGGGCGCAAAAGGCTTAATAAAAGGTAAGTAGGTGTTGGCGATCATTGCCAGGATAAATAGCCCTATAAAATAGGGTATACTAACTTTGCTATTGTTGCTTTTGAACAGGAAAGATGTACCAAACGCTACGGGAACAATCCATAGTGCTCTGGCTAACTTAACAGTTGTGGCTATCTGTAGTGCTTGTTCACCATATTTACTGGCTGCCCCAACAACAGAACTGGTATCGTGAATAGCAATGGCACACCACATACCAAATTGTGACTGTGACAAGTTAAGCGCATGTCCGATAGCGGGGAAAAGAAATAAGGCCACCGAGTTGAGTATAAAAACAGTACCCATTGCAACGGAGATCTGTTTTTCTTCTGCGTTCATTACAGGCGACAATGCAGCAATAGCACTTCCACCACAGATCGCCGTTCCAGCTGATATCAAAAAAGATGTTTTACGTTCTATTTTAAATACTTTTCCCAGGATAAAACCAATGATAAGCACTCCGAAAATAGAAACTACGGTAAACAGTACGCCTTCTTTTCCTGCTTTCATTGCACTGAATACATTCATTCCAAATCCTAGCCCGACAACAGAAATTTTTAGCAGCAGGTTTGTGGCCTTGTGATTTAAATGCAGATAGGGATGTTCCATTAGTTGCGCCAATACTAATCCTAGCAATAAGGCTAAAGGAGGCGACATAAATGGAAAGAGGCACAGCAAAACTGCCAGGATGAAGATAATTTTACGGGTGTTTAAATTTAAGTTTAGCAGGTTACCCGCCTTTATTTTAGAAGAATTTGAATTGTCTTTGATTTGTGTCATAATTTTGATTGTCTTTATTTTCTAATTCAAAGATCCATAACTAATAAACCCCGATCAAATCATTAAAACTTATCTTCCATAACTTCATGTTATAGAAGATAAGTTTTTAGACATTATTTATTCCCAACCCCATTTTTTGAAAATGAGATGTCCTTTATCGGATTGCATAAACTTGATAAAATCCTCAGTTTCCGACTTATGCGTACCAGTGCTACCCCTCACTACAGGTGTACCTCTATAGACTGTTTGTGTAACAGGAATCCTAACCATTGAGGTGAGGTCTGGTAAACGGTTATGCCAGGAGCCAAATGTTATCCAGGCATCATATTGAGGATCATTTTTCCATGCAGCAATACCCAATGCCGAATTTGCAAATGTACCTGCTATACGCTGCTGTATGTTTGCAATCAGATCTTGTCGACCTGCCAAATCTTCCCAAAGCCCCATTTGCCCAGCCCCATTCACATCAAGAATTTTCACACCTGGTTTACAGAGATCGCCCAGATTTTTGATGTTTTTAGGATTGCCGGGCCGTACCAGGATCGCTGCCGCACGTTTATATAACTCTGTCCGAGAGTTCGCCACTATCATGTTTGGGTGGTCAGACATGAATTTTGAAAGCATGTATTCTGCTCCTCCAAAGAACAGATCTGCATGTTTCATTGCATCCGGCATCCATTCATTATCTGGCCCGGCAGTGACTTTAATTACGATATCATGCTGCTTTCCAAAAACCTTCGCACATTCATTGATCGGTCCGAGCGGCCCACCGGGACCATAGACATATAAAGTATCGTTTGGGATTTGTGCATTCCCAATGGTCACTACAGCAACGACTGACAATATGGTTAAAAATATATTTTTCATTGTGTTTATGTTTAAGGTAAATCAAAACCAAACTTTTTGTAGATGGCAGCAGCCTGCGGACTGATCAAAAAATCCATAAAATCTTTTGCAGCGGCCGGATGTGGCGCATCTTTTAACTGTCCCGCTATATATTGCGCATGGATATTCTCTTTTTCAGGAATTTCAATGAGCTCAACAGGATGGCCAATCATTTTCTGATAGTAGGCCTCAGTATACCATACTGGAGCGGCGTCACTTTCGTTGTATAGGATCCTCATTGGTGATTGGCGATGATGGATCATGGTAAGATAAGTAGTCTTATCTTTAACTTTATCTTCCATGATGGTAGATTTTAATGTTTCCCCTCCAGCTTTCACATAGGCTTCTTCAATACGTTTACCGATCCCTTCATTCTCTGGATTGGGCATACTGATCCTCAGCTCTTTATTTGCTAAATCTTTGAGTGACTTCAATGCCTTCGGATTTCCCTTTTGGACCATGATTGCCAACCTGTTTCTAGCATATAAAGTCGTTTTGCTAAACCATTCAGGGGTCATGTCTATCCGGTTCTTACCAGCTGTATAAACATCCGGCTTTAAGGTAATTCTCATGTTGCCCACCACAATGCTACCGGTTTTTATTTGTTGGGCTAAAATGCCTGGGGGAAGCGTTTCGGCAAATACCCGCTGATAATGTGGATATGACTTTTTAAAGGCTGCAATTAATTCGTCAATGCACATAAACTGGTTACCGGCAAAGAAAACCACCAGTTGGGGATCATTAATGTCTCCAAAAAGATCAGGCACATTGTCTACTCCAGGTACTGTGAACTGAACTTTACTTTCAGGTGGAGTATTCCAGGGCGGATCAAAGCGATGATCCTGGGCCTTAACATTTCCACAAAGCAATAAAAATGCAACTGTGGCTAAAAAGGTGTGATTTATATATTTCATGATTTTCTAATTATTTGGTTTAAGGATGTACAACTGCCCATCCCTGATATTGACGGATGATGATTTCACCATTGCCGCTGGGTACATAACTGATAAAATCAAATAAGGTATTTTTTTCGATTTTCCTTTCTCTGACGGTATTTTCACATTGTGCAAGAATTACTCCTCTGGATTGCAGTTCTAACAATGTTTTTTCAAAAGATCCGTTCTTCTGGTAAACAGCTACGCCATCTCCAAAGGCAATAAGTTCTGCATTGATTTTCCCTTTTAACCTGGGATCGTCGAGTGCATTTTTTAGGTTTCGAAGTGTTCCTGCAATCTTTTTCTCATCACCGTTATTGATTACATACAGTGCCTTATAATTTTTCAGGGTGGCTTTTGCCCCTGTAAAATTAGCAGGTGTAGCTTGGGCAAAAGTGGCCGAGGTTGCTGCGATCAGCAAAAATAATGTACAGATTAAGGTTATTTTTTTCATGATTTTAGATTTTGATGATTTATTTAGTTGTTAGTTTTACTTGTTTTTCGGAGGTTACAATTGGTGCAAATGGACCATACTTATGTTGATTTTCAGAAAATTTGTCGGCATATGGTCCGTATGGCGCATCAAAAGGTTTTTTTAACAAATCAGGGTAATCTTTTCCCTGATCTTTATGTGGTCTTGGCTGTGAGTTCACAAAAGCAGCGAGATCCCAGGCCTCCTCATCACTTAACTGCGCATCTCCATATCTGGCACCATATGGCATATTGTTCTTTACGAACCCCGCAAAGTTACTGAGTCTATACATCCCTGCGCCATCATTGTAGCTGTGTTTGCCCCATAATGGCGGATAAACATAAGTTAGTTTGTCTTCATCGAGTATTCCCTCACCATTTGCACCATGACAACTTTGACATTTACTGGTATATAAAATCGCTCCATGTTTGACATTCGCTGCCCTATCCAGGAATTTTAATTTTTCGGTTCCCGTTCCAAACACTTTCTCCCCTTTTTTTACACCTGTTCCAAGCCATTTCATATAAGCCAGCATTGCCTGTATCTCTTTACTAGATTCGTCTGGTACTTTGCCTGCAAGACTTCGATTGAAGCACTCTGCAATACGTGCCGATGCAGGTTCAACCTTTCCTGATCTGCCACTCATTTTAGGAAAACTGGAAATAAAACCAGCATAATTATTTCCGAACAGTTTGGTTCCACCCTCGAGGTGACAATTCTGACAATTCATACCATTTGTAATACGGGCTATGGATCCATTTGGCCCAAAATATTTGCTCGTATGTGCTATTAATTCTTTGCCATACCTGATCATCTGGCCGTACTTGGTGTCCGCAGGAATCGTATTTTCATCAGGCGCTTTCCAGGCATCAGCAGGTACAACCTGGCTTTTGACGTTAACAGCAGCTATACCGGTTTCCACATCCTGTTTGGTTTTTGCTGTCACTACATCTGGCTGCCCATTAAAAAATAAAGTGCAGATGAAAATGGTTCCACAAGCAACAAATAGAAACGCAATGATAGCCGTTGTCCTGGCTGTATATATAAGTGCTTGTCTGATTTCTTTTTCTGTTGATTCCTTATTCATAACCAATATTTTTCTGTTACAAATGTGCATTTATTCTACTCATCAGAAAAAGCATAAAAAGTTATTGATGATAACGTAAGGTTATGATGTCAGTACCCGTTGAAACAAATTGTTTGTATCTTAGGTTATCTACTAAAACCGTGTATGATAGATTTCCGTTTGCAAGTATTTTATGCTGTCGCTAAAAGGCTGAATTTTACAAAGGCCTCGGCAGAGTTATTTATCAGTCAGCCTGCTGTAACCAAACACATTAAAGAATTAGAGCAGGAGTTCAAAATGTCATTATTTGAACGCAGTGGAAACAAAAAAATCAGCCTCACCCCAGCCGGCGAATTATTGTTGCATTACGCAGAACAGATTTTTGGAACTTACCGGGAACTGGAATATGATATGAATCTACTTACTAAACAGCATAAAGGAATATTGAGGATTGGTGCCAGCAGTACTGTGGCACAATATATCATTCCACCTGTATTGGCACAGTTTCACAATAAGTTTAAGGATATACAAATTCAACTGGTTACCGGAAACACAGAAGATGTAGAGCAGCGTTTGATTGCTAAGGAAATAGATTTTGGAATCATTGAAGGCATCTCCCGGAACCCACAGATTAAATACGAACAATATCTAAAAGACGAGCTGGTGCTGGTGTGTTCTGGTCACAATTATGCCATGAAAAAGGAAATGATCAAACCGAATGAGTTGAAGGATTATGATTTATTACTTCGTGAACCTGGTTCTGGTACACTAGATGTTATTGCATATGCTTTAAAAGCACACCAGATAAAGGTGGGGGACTTAAATATAGAAATGCAGTTAGGTAGTACCGAAAGCATTAAATCCTATTTGATTCACAGCAAATGCCTGGCTTTTTTATCTATCCACTCCATATTGAAAGAGCTCAAGAATAATGAATGCCGCATCATAGATATCAAGGATATGGTTATCGAAAGGCCGTTTCATTTCATTCAGCTTCATGGTCAGCAGGACGCTCTGGCGGAACTATTTATGCGCTTCGCTAAAAGCTACAACTATAATGTATAGTGTTACCGAAATTTCGAGGCAATATCAGCCAGCTAAAGTGCTGCTGCTCTTTGTTTCTGAAGCTCCTGGAGGTGACGATAAACATTTTTACCTGGGAAATACTAATCTGTTTCGAACAATTTATCTTGCATTTAGTGAGGTATTTGGCGATTTTAAATCTGTAGAAGATTTTTTGCAGTTCTTTAAAGGCACGGGATGCTTTTTGGAACATCTAACTTGTACACCTATTGATAAATCGTCAGTTAAAATCAGAAAAAACCAGAGGCAGGGGGGAATAGAGCAATTAGCTCATAAAATCAGAACATATCAACCCCGATTAATCATGATCCTAATGAAAAGCATTGAACAAGAGGTTAAAGAATCTATTGACCTATCAGGCTTATCGTTTATCGAAGAAATTGCAGTTACCTGCTATCCTGCCGGCACTGAATCAAACAGGCTTACTTGCATCCGGGATACCAGGGTTATCATCTCCAAACTGGCATCGATATTGACATAACATGCAAATATATTGCTGTAATATACCGATACAGAACAAGATGAAAATTCAAGATCAGGAAAACACCAAACAGCATGCAGGAGACCATTTGGCTAATGAAAGAACATTTTTGGCCTGGATCAGAACCAGTATTGGTATCATGGGATTTGGCTTCGTGGTGATGAAATTCTCGCTATTTATCAAGCAGATCAGTGCCGCACTGGGGAGTAAAGTGCCCCTGCACCAAACCGGAGATTCCCGCATTATCGGGATTTTTCTAGTTGCCCTGGGAGCAATTACTATCATTTGTTCTTACTTAAGATATAATTCAACGAAAGAACAATTGAATCAGGGGGTGTATTACCATTCAACACTTTTTGTTAAAGTTTTAACCGCTTTAGTTTTCATAGCTAGTATACTTTTACTGCTCTACCTTATTAAAACAACATAGGCAGTTAAATCATCTGTACTTGATGCTTTAGAAAAGAGAGGAAGGAAAGCGGTCGATATAGCGTTGTTTTTTGATATAAATTGCTGATTGCATTGGTCAAGGATCTTATAAAAATTTCACCTCTTTATGATAATCCACAGGAACAGGATAAGTCAATATTTTATGTTCCCGTAAATATTTTGGGTACCGCAATACGCTGTGAAGAATATATACCTGAATGGCCACTGAAAAAATAGGCTGTAAAACAGGCTACCGCAAAAAACATGGTGTATTCACTACCAAAAAGTTCTATACCCATAATCGTACAGGCAAGGGGTGTATTCGTTGCACCAGCAAAAACAGCAATAAATCCAAGGGCAGCAAACAAACTAACTGGAGCATTTAATAAGGTCGAAAGTGCATTGCCTAATGTTGCGCCAATATAAAACAAAGGCGTTACCTCACCACCTTTAAATCCAGTTCCTAATGTTAAAGTTGTGTAAATGGTCTTCCATAACCAGCTCCAAGTATCTGCTCCACCAGGCTGAAAAGCAGAGGGAATTGTAACGGCTCCTTGGTATTCGCTATCCACGCCCAAACTTAAGTAATCCGGTTTCCCGATGGCGTAAGTCAAGCCTATAATAATCAGACCACCGATAACAGGAATAAGCCACTGGATCTTACATACTTTAGAAAAAAAGGCCTTGATCTCATGCACCATTACAGCAAACAGGTAGCTGGCCAGACCAAACAATGTGGATGCTAGAATAACCTTACTAAGCAGGAGTAGGTTTACCGGCAGGTATTCAGATAGAAAGTAGGCACTTTTCTCTATGAGATCGATGTGATAAGCGGTATGATGGATGCCCCAGGCAGAGACAGTAAGATCACCAAGCACGCTGGCAATTAATGCGGGAAGTAAAGCCTTGTACTCTATTCTTCCAATGGCCAGAACTTCCATTGCAAATATGGCACCGGTGAGCGGTGTTCCGAACACCGCCCCAAACCCGGCTGCAATTCCCGCGGTAAGGAGCATCTTGGTGTCTACCTCATTTAGCTTAAACCAGCGGCTAAACATTCCTGCGATGCTTCCTCCGATTTGTACCGCGGTTCCCTCTCTTCCAGCCGATCCGCCAAACAAATGGGTAATCACTGTAGTTATTAAGATTACTGGCGCCATCTGCCTGGGCACTCCACCACCCGGCCTATGGATTTCATCCATGATCAGGTTATTTCCTTTTTCTGAGGACCTACCAACTGACTGATAAATCAGGTGGATCACAATACCTGCTAAAGGTAGCAGAAAAATGAGACAGGTATGCTGAAAGCGAAAGTGAATGGCCCAGCCTAGCAGCCAAAGGAACAAGGCAACCATACTTCCTATTGCAATGGCAACAGGAAGTATAAGCAGCGTCCATCGAACCGCATATTTAAAAACCGAAAGGTGTTCAAATAAAAATTTATTATGTTTCATTGTAGGTTAGCGGCTGATTTATAATTTTTTATAAAAAGTATTGATTCCTGCAAATGATGCCCTATCACCAAGTTCTTCTTCTATCCGAAGCAACTGGTTAAATTTAGATACCCTTTCAGAGCGGCAGCCACTTCCTGTTTTGATGTGCCCCGCACCGGTAGCGACAACCAGATCCGCAATTGTCGTGTCTTCAGTTTCACCACTGCGGTGAGAAATAAAGCAATTGTAACCGTTTTTTTGGGCTAGTTCTACGGCCTTTAGCGTTTCGGAAACTGTACCGATCTGGTTCAATTTAATCAGTACGCTGTTTGCAATGCCCTGGTCGATTCCCTGCTGGATAATACTCGGGTTGGTGCAGAATATATCATCTCCAACCAATTCCACTTTGTCTCCCAAAAGGCTGGTCAGCTTTTTCCATCCCTCCCAATCGTTTTCGCCCAACCCGTCTTCCAACAGGATAATTGGGTACTCTTTTAACCATCCTTCCCAAAAGCCAATCATTTCATCTGTTGTGATCCGTTCTTTAGAACTTTTATAAAATTCATATTTTCCATTATTCCACATTTCGCTGGTCGCTGGGTCAAGACAAAGGGAAATATCCTTGCCTGGAGCAAAACCGGCAATATGTATCGCTTCCATGATGATTTGGACGGCTTCCTCATTAGAACTCAGATTTGGCGCAAACCCACCTTCGTCACCAACTCCGGTATAATAGCCTTTCGCTTTTAGCAGACTTCTCAAGGAATGAAAAACAGCTTCGCCCATACGGATACTTTCCTTAAACGAGGGGGCGTTATGAGGGGCAATCATAAATTCCTGAAAATCGATGTTGTTATCAGAATGCCTTCCCCCATTAATGACATTCATGCACGGTACGGGCATTACGTAACCTTCCCTTTCCACTAGCTGCCTATACAAGGGAATCCCTTTTGCAACGGCCGAAGCCCGGGCGAAGGCGATTGAGGCCGCAAGCATCGCATTTGCGCCGAGCCTTGATTTATTCTCGGTTCCATCCAGACCAATTATATGATCATCGAAGGCCTGCTGACCCTCAAAGGATAAGCCGGTGACTGATTTGCCGACTTCGACGTTAATCCCTTTTACTGCTTTTTCCACGCCTTTACCATTATAGCGCTCTGGATCACCATCTCTAAGCTCTACGGCTTCTTTTTCACCCGTACTTGCCCCGGATGGAGAAATACCCCTTGCTGTTGTTCCGTTAAGAGTGACTTCTACTTCTACTGTCGGATTGCCCCTGGAATCCAAAATTTCACGGGCATGAATTTTAGTTAATTTCATAGTTTTTTGTTTTATATTGATTTTTAGTATTTCGGTTGCTTACAAATAATTGAGTTTCTCAAAAGATCAAAACCAGTGTTCCCCCAATGATCAGTAGGGCACCAAAGAATACTTTCAGGGTAAGAGCTTCTTTCAGGAACACCATTGCAAGTATAATAGTTAGGGCAACACTCAACTTATCAACAGGGGCGACCTGGGACACTTTCCCGATCTGCAAAGCCTTGTAGTAGAATATCCAGGACAAGCCGGTGGCAAGGCCAGATAAAAAAAGAAATAGCAGGTTATGCTTTGACAGTTCCGTAATTCCTTTAAGTTCGCCTCTGGCCATTACGATCCCCCAGGCTACAATCAGTATTACCACCGTTCGTATGGCAGTAGCCAAATCAGAATTGACATTGGTTACGCCGACTTTTGCAAAGATGGCCGTAAGGGAAGCAAAGAAAGCTGATAATAGCGCGTAGATCCACCACATAGTTTTATGTTAATTTTCCGTTATTGAATAATTCCAAAGTAAATGAGTACAAGAACCGTTGCTCCGGCAATGATCCGGTAAATGCCGAACCAGCGGAAAGAATGCTTTTGAAGATAGGTGATGAAAGAGCGGATGGCCATCCATACATCCCACCCGCACCTGCTTTACTTAAATGAATGATCGTAGTTAGATTCGGTTCATGGGAAGGGCGTAGACGCTTAACGGTGTTTTTAATCAGTCCTGAAGCAATCTGATCTGCACTAGCAACTAGTAGCGCAATGGTAATAAGAACCTGCCAAATTTTTTTGCAGAAATTCTGGAAGAGGCAATAAATAATGAAGGCATAAAAAGGAAGCCAAAAACGCTTATCACTGGCCCAGTACATGATCGTATCCCAGAATGCATTATGGTGCTGATTTATCCACAAGAACCATTCAGTTTCAACCGGCAGGACCATTGCTAACACTGATCTCACTTTGGCAGACAGACAAAGTAAGACAAGCGCAATTAAGATAGCTGCCAGCAATAAGAGTTGAGAATTTATTTTTAATTTTTTCACCTACAATACTTTGACCGGCAGATTTTATTACCTGCTGGAATTTCTATTGTAGGCGCCATCAGCTTTTGAAAAAAGCGGTTGAATCGGAAGGACACCATTTCCGTATTGCAAATATAATACTAATAAAATGATGTGCAAAATCTTAAAGTAGGTGTTGAGAATTTAATTTATCACTATTCCTCCTTATTTGAATACGAGAACCAGTTTCTTATTCTTCTACCGTTTAAACAAGCATCATATCACGGGATTAAAGCTTTTCTTAAACAAAATGAAACCGCCTGGAAATAAACATGTTATCTATATAGGAATTTTTTTTATAACCCTAAAAAATTAAAGTTATGGGATACCATGAATGGAAAAACTGTATTGATGCATGCTTAAAGTGTGCTTCAATTTGCAATCATTGTGCAAGTTCATGCACTCAGGAAGAAGACGTGAAAATGATGGCGCGGTGTATTGAGCTTGATATGCAATGTGCAGCCATCTGCTACTCTGCCGCTCAATTGATGAGTATGGGTAGCTCTTTTGCTCAAGACATTTGCCGTATTTGCGCAGATATTTGCCAGCAATGCGGAGATGAGTGTAGTAATCATCATACCCAGCATTGTCAGGAATGTGCAGATGCTTGTAAGGCTTGTGCGGAAGAATGCAGAAGAATGACAGGAGTAGCTGCTTAAGATGCCAATCACCGTGAGCATTAATTGATTAAGGGCAGCATTCTAGTTGCCCTTTCATTTTTATAAATAGGCAAATTTATTCCATTCATTTTATTTTCATTATTCCTTCCTTTTTTGATAGTCAGCAAGGTTTGAATTTGTTTTGGGGTATGTCCTTTCTATATCCTTTAAAAACAATGGGTTTTTTTTACGTTATTCTCATAAACTCATTCCATTATTCAAATCAGAATTTTAGTTTTTGATGATGAGTTTTTGATAATTCGAATTGTATGAAAATGAGGGTTAAATGCAAGCTTATTAGTATTGGATGAAATAACATTTAATTTTTATTTCATTTTCGATTGACTTTAATTGTGAGAAGTCTTTTGCCAGATCATTAATTCGTGAAGGATGTACTTGAATCGATTCCGCAACCATAATTCAATTATCTATTTATTAAGCTGTTTTCTATGGACTCAATTCTAGATATAGTATTGAAAATCTAGATTACCTAAATTTCAGTCGCTTAACTGATATAACGATTAAGGAAGTTAAGGATTACCTCTGTTCAAACATTTTTCTGACGCGGAGGTAAATGAGCTAATTAGAACATTAAAAAGGTTTTCAGAGATAATCGTTGAAGATCATTTTGAGGAAGAAAATCAAGGAAAGCGAACATAGCGATTTATTAGTTCGAACCATAAACATCTGTAAATCAGTGCCTAAAACAACTTTCGCCGGTTGGTTTAACCCGAGCAGAATCGAACGAACAATCGCTTGATTTTCAGTAAATTAAGCGTTTATAAATATTTTTTGATTTTCTTGAGAAACCATCATAAAAAGAAAAAGCCTTGAATTTGAGCTCCTTTCAAATAAAAGGTTCGAACTTCAAGGCTTTTTGCCGTCTTGGTAGCCCTTACTGGGCAAATTTCGAACTTTTTCTTGCCTGATTTGCAGGAATTGGCTAAAGTTGCGAATCATTTTAAAATTTAAAGGTAGGTTACTGGACAATTTTCGAACTCAAAATGAAGCCATTTGATATGTTCCATGAGAGACACTTAAAACGAAAAAGTTTTTCCGAGTATCATTTCGTTTTCTTTCTTTTCAGAGTGCATTTTCCAATGTGTTTCCGCAACCTCTCTTGATGAAATAGCAGGCATTCCTTGAGGGAAATGTTTTAATAATTCTTGATCGGGTTCGCTGGTATTATATACCAACCCACCAATTGATACAATCCCTGCAAAAATATTTTCTGCTGACAAATCGTTGTTCAGCACACGGATATAATTTAACAAAGCACCAGCAGCAATTCCGAAACTTGCCGTCATAGAAGTTGGTTTTTGTGCAGACGAAGCAGTTGTAAATAACAAACTTCCCTCTTTTTTAGATAGCATATCAGGCAGCACCGCTTGAACCACAGTAATTGCGCTTAACAATTGAAAATCTAAATGGAATGCTGCATTTTCAACATCAATATTTCTTGGCGTACGCATGGTTTCCATTGAAGGAGTTGGGCTAAACTCAATAACATCAATAGAACCAAAGTGTTTTTTTACAGCAGACAAAGCAGCTTTTAAAGAATTTCTATCCAAAACATCAGCATAAAACGAAGCAACCGAAATTTCTTGTGCTTCAAGCTGTTTAACCAAATTATCTAATTTTTCTTCACTTCTTGCCAAAAGAGCTACGTTATAGCCTTCTTTCCCAAAACGTTGTGCCACAGCAAATCCAACACCTGGACCAGCACCAATTATTACAATAGTTTTTCCCATTTACTTACTTTTTATTTTTAGTATCCCAAAAATATCTAAATTGCTTACAAAATGTAACTAGTTACCCGAATGTAACTAGTTACCTTTAAGTAATTAACCTTATGATTGAGATAACAAAACAACTAAAGGAATCTGTCGAGCTATTTCCTAATCTTACGGAATGCAAATCCTCATTAGGCCCAATACAAGATGCATTATATGTATTAGGTGGAAAATGGAGGATTCCAATTTTGGTTGCAATGCTTGAAGGCAACAAGCATTTTGGTGAGATTCAAAGGACAATGAGTAAAATTTCTGGAAAAGTGCTTTCACACGAATTAAGAGAATTAGAATTAAACGGTTTTATAACCCGACGCGTTTATGACACGAAACCTGTTGGCATCGAATACGAACTAACAGAATATACAAATTCGCTTGGTGCGGTAATTGTGGCATTGAGAGAGTGGGGACTATTACATCGTGAAAAAGTGAAGACGGAATGGAATTGAAAAAAAACAAATGCAAATACCTAAACCGTTATGCGCCACCAATTGACGGCCCGCAACTGGGTCTTATAAGTTTATAGCTTTACAGTTTTTGGGTAATCCCTTTGCTGCCAATGAAAGAAGATGGGATCGCAAGATTTGATTATTCCGAATAACTTAAAGAGAAATTGGGGTACAGGTTGCCTACCGGAATTTTTCCAGTGAAGAAGTAGACGTCCTCCATTCCCGTTGCGGTAAATCGGAAGCAGTAAATCTTCATTCCAGGTCTCTTTTCCACCACAAAGCGCCAAATCGATGAGTAGCTTAATACTCAGCCATATTTCCGGCCAGATAGCTGCCACGCTTTTTCCTGCCGCGGGATGTTTGCCATTCATACCCAGACTTGGCCGGTAAGCATCATTACAAAAACAAATGTGTTCAACGCCAAAGAATAAAAACATTGGAAACTTTGAATTGAGACTGATACTTAAGGTCGTCTTCAAACTCTGCGTATGAATACAATACTTAATTTGATTATATCGTGCTTCAGTATCCATCTGTCACCGCTACCATCAAGTTATTCTTTATAAGGTAGTTTCAATAATTGGGGTTCGTGCTCGATCAACAAAAAGATGGATTGTTTCCAAAACTACTTCATTGTTGCATTTTAAAATATGTTTTATCAAAATTGATTAATAACAACTTTTGGGACTAAACTATCAGTGGTCAATACACGTATATGAAACTGTAATAAAGAAATAGAAATGCTAGGAATCAAGTCATTAACAGAAAATAGAATTGTAGCCTGGAAGGCAAGAAATGGCATGAATATTCTTCGGATATGTCTGGGCATTATATTTATATGGTTTGGTATGCTTAAGTTCTTTCCAGGAGTAAGTTCTGCGGAAGAGATTGCTGGTCGTACCATATTAAAACTAACCTTTGGATTAGTTAAGCCAGAAATATCTATGCCAGTTCTGGCAATATGGGAATGTATCATTGGGCTAGGGCTGATATCCAAAGCCTGGCTGAGGCTGACCCTGATTTTACTCTATTTACAGATGGCGGGTACTTTCTTACCCCTATTGTTCTTTCCGCTTGAAACCTTTAACCATTCCTTGCTTGTACCCACTTTACTGGGTCAATACATTATTAAAAACTTTGTACTCATATCGGCAGGCATTGTAATTGGTGCTACTTTAAGGGGTGGTAAAATTATTACAAGCCCTGTAACAGAAGAAAAATCAGCAAAAGAATAAAAGGATAAGTGTCGATTTACCCGTATACTTAGTTAAAAAATTAGTCTATAAAACACATTCAGCCTGTCCTGTAGGTGGGTATAAGAAATAGTATTGCTTAACAAAAAGCTAATTCGTAAGACAAAAACCACGGCCCGCTTTATTTACGTACATGTATATATACAAAAAACAAATACAATGAAAAAAATTCTTTTAACTGCATTTGCCTTAGTAGCTATCGCATTCTCAGTAAATACAACAGTACAGGCACAAGATAAAATGTCTGGATCTAAAATGGATGGCACCAAAATGGTTGGTGGTGCTAAAATGTATCCAACAAAAGATATTATCGATAATGCTGTAAACTCAAAAGACCACACTACATTGGTAGCAGCTGTAAAGGCTGCAGGTCTTGTAGAAACCTTAAAAGGTAAAGGGCCTTTTACAGTGTTTGCACCAACCAATGCAGCTTTCAACAAACTGCCAAAAGGTACTGTAGAAAATTTAGTTAAACCGGCTAACAAAGCTACTTTAACCAAAATTTTAACTTACCACGTTGTTGCCGGTAAAATGGACAGCAAAGCAATTGCAGCTGCCATTAAAAAAGGAAATGGGAAAGCGGAACTGGTAACTGTTCAAGGAGGAAAGCTTTGGGCATGGATGGAAGGCAAAAAACTGGTTCTGAAAGATGAAAAAGGTGGAATGAGCACAGTGACCATTGCCGATGTAAATCAGAAAAATGGTGTAATACATGTAGTAGATACTGTATTAATGCCAAAATAGGTTTATAAATAGGATTTAGTAAAAGCCGCTTCAGCTATGGAGTGGCTTTTCTATTTTGCTTCCGAACAAATGATTCATAGCTCCAAGGAATAACTAAAACAAAGAGACATGGACAGTGTTACCAAATCAAAACAAGCCTATGCATGCATTTATACTTACTCATTCTTCGAATCAAAAAGGTTTACAATTAAAACGCAAAACACCTGAGCAGCTATTAGTGGGCAACATACTAGATAACAAGGAAGGATCGTTTAGTCAACTTTATGAAATGTATGCGCCGAACCTCTTGGGTGTATTGATGAAAATTCTAAACCAACAGGAAACCGCAGAGGATTTATTACAGGAAGTATTTTTAAAAATCAAAAGATATTTACCATTATATGATGATAAAAAAGCCAGACTGTTTACCTGGATGCTCAATATTACCAGAAACACGGCCTTTGATTATCTTAGATTGAAATCCAGCAAGCAGAGCAAGTCTACCGTCGAAATTGATGGCCATCATTCTGAACTGGAAAGTTTTAGCCATAGTGTAAATACGGATACCATCGGCCTAAAAAAACTTGTGCTTGGACTTAATTAGAGACATCGAACGATACTCGAACTCTGCTACTATCAGGGCTATACCCACATTGAAATTGCTGAGGAATTAAATATGCCTCTTGGCAGTGTAAAAACATCCATTAGGCAGGCTGTATTAATTCTGAGAGGTTTTTTTTCTTTACCCAATTAGTCAGCAGGGATAAATTATTCCAGGCCGCTCTATCTTTTTTTGCTCTTTTTCTACCAGGCTTCGTCTTTGATAGATTAACAATTATATTTGTAGTCTATCTTTTTATTGCGCATGGCTGTGATCGGGGTAGTTTTCTTCTGCCTGCAAAAAATGCACATCCGATAATGACCATAATTAGGGATATTATTGAACAAATCACTGTCAGCGCATCAATTTTTAACATACGGATAGGGATTCCTATAAGGATGATTGTTGCATAAAAAATTACTAAGTAATGGAAAGGTTTGACCTTACCGAGTCTGATCAGCAGACTTCTTTTTTCGTTAATACTATAAGATCGTTTCATGTTCTCTATTTGCGATCATTTTGCCAAAATCATTCCGATAACTTTATTTTTATGCAAATAACTTACAGTCAGGTGTTTATTTTTTATTCTAAATTTAGAAGTTGCGTGCAGCCATCCATAATGGGGAGGTAATTTTCAAGTTGGGTGTGTCAGATAATCAAAGGTTTATTTCAAAATTGATAATCAATTTCCGCATATGAAGTTCTTAAAAAGTCCAAGATAGATCGCATAAGAAAAGGAGTTTGGCGTCAGAATGTGTGTTAGAATTTACTTAAATCTTCTGAGATGATTTATTGTCTTTTGCAACAGCTTAATCAGCCTAAAAAAGTATTTTAGCAGTTTGTAATAGTATAAAAAGTTCCTGTGATGAATTCCCTACCGAAAAGCCCAATTGAAAAAATAATAGCCCCTGTCAGTCGTTTTGTTCACCTGGAATATACCAGCGGGATTGTTTTACTTATAAGCGTTGTTCTTGCGATCATTTGGGCGAATTCTGCTTTTGGTGAATCCTATCATCATTTATGGGATACACATTTCATGGTCGGTATGGGGAAACATCTTTTGGATAAGCCGCTACATATATGGATAAATGATGGGCTTATGGCGCTTTTCTTTTTTGTTATTGGTCTGGAGCTCAAGCGCGAATTTATGGAGGGTGAGCTTTCCACCTTTTCCAAAGCCTTGCTACCTATGACTGCAGCATTGGGAGGAATGCTCGTTCCTGCAGGCATCTACTTTTTTATCAACCGCGGTACGAGTGCTGACCATGGCTGGGGTATTCCCATGGCCACCGATATTGCTTTTGCACTGGCTCTGCTTTCCATGGCGGGTAAGCACATTCCCGGTAGTATTAAAGTTTTTCTATCGGCACTGGCTGTTGCGGACGACCTCGGCGCAGTACTGGTGATCGCATTTTTTTATACCGGGCAGGTCAACTTTGTAGCACTTGGTATTGCCGGAATATTTTTGCTTGTACTGATTATTGGCAACACAATGGGGATTAGAAGCAGTGCATTTTACCTCATCATTGGCATTGCCGTATGGATCGGGTTTTTGCTCTCAGGTGTTCACGCCACCCTCGCGGGGGTACTGGTTGCTTTTACCATTCCGGCAAGGACGAGAATTGATGAGCAGGTCTATTCCAATAACCTTCGTAAACTAACAGATGATTTTGATCGTGAGATTCCAAGCAATAGTACACTGACCACGCCTGACCAGCACCGTACGATTCAACAGGTGAAGCACCTCAGTCTTGCTGCGGAAACGCCGCTCCAGAAGATTGAGCATGCGCTACATCCCTATGTGGCCTTTCTGATTATGCCACTTTTCGCTCTGGCCAATTCCGGAATAATCATTGGTGCTGATTTTTTTTCGGCGATTCTTAACCCGGTTTCGATAGGGGTGACAGCGGGCCTTGTGCTGGGCAAGTTTACCGGCATATTGCTGTTTTGCTTTGTAATGGTTAAGCTGGGCATTGCCAAATTGCCTGAGGGCGGAACCTGGAAACACATGATTGGGGTTGCGCTGCTTGCCGGAATAGGCTTTACCATGTCGCTTTTTATTAGCGGCCTTGCCTTTTCAAATCCGCAATATGTCGAACAGGCAAAGTATGGGATACTGATTGCCTCTGTTCTGGCAGGCATACTGGGAACTTTGGTATTAAGAGGAACTGCGCCAAATCATATTGAATTAAAAAAATAATTGTATGAAAGAACACGAATCAGGCCTGGGTGCTTACATCAAATTATTTTTTCAGCGCAGGTTCAACCTGCACTTGGATAAGGCCAATGAAGAAGAGGTAGTGACGGCCATAAAGACCAATACGGTTTTTGTCGGTCCAAGTTTATGGACGCTTATTTTTGCGATATTTATCGCTTCCATCGGTCTGAATGTAAACTCGACGGCGGTAATCATAGGGGCGATGCTCATCTCGCCGCTCATGGGGCCGATCATTGGGATTGGACTGGGCATCGGTACCAATGACCTTGCACTGGTACGCCAGGGCGGGAGGAACCTGCTGATTGCGACAATAATTAGTATCGCTACCTCAACACTTTACTTTTACATCACGCCTCTGCATGATGCGCAAAGTGAACTACTCGCCAGGACAACGCCTTCTATATGGGATGTATTCATCGCTTTCGTTGGCGGTTTGGCAGGAGCAATCGCGGTGACCAGAAAAGAAAAAAGCAATGTCATCCCTGGGGTAGCCATTGCGACTGCCCTGATGCCGCCGCTTTGTACAGCGGGATTTGGGCTCGCCTCGGGCAACTTGCTTTTTTTTGCAGGAGCGATTTATCTTTTCTTTATCAACAGTCTGTTCATTTGCATTTCCACTTACCTAATTGTTCGCTTTCTTAAATTCAATAAAAAGTATTTTGAGGACAGAAATACGGAGAAAAAGGTGTCGAGATATGTTCTCATTACCGTTTTAGTAACCATCCTGCCAAGCATTTATCTAGCTTACGGAATTGTACAGAAAAGTATCTTTGAAAATAGTGCGCAGCGATTCATTCGTGAGGAGTTTAATTTCAGTAATACCCAGGTAGTCAATAAGAGTTTTAAGTATTCAAGGAATTCAAGAGAAATCGATTTACTATTGATTGGTGCGGAACTCTCCGAACCAACGGTCGACAGCATCCGTTCAAAACTAACCGTTTATAAACTTCAGGGTACTAAGCTCATTATCCGCCAGGGGCTCGATGCCAGGGCAAATGTGGATTTTTCGCAGATCAAAGCCAGTATTATGGAGGATGTGTTCAACCGGGATTCACTGGCAAAAAAGGTAGTGACGGGAAACAAAGACGAGAGCAGCATTCCAGAAATCCGTGAAGAGATCAAGAGTTTGTTTCCAGCCATAAAAAGTTATAGTGTAGCTAATACCGTCTTCATGAATACCGATACCCTTAAAAGAGATACCATTCTTCAGTTTACTGCAACACTTACAGGGAAGATGTCGGATTCAGATAAAACCAAGATGGGAAAATGGCTTAAGGCAAGGCTCAGGGCTGATAAGCTCAAAGTCGTTTTGGAATAATAGATAAACCACTTTTTAACCTTGATGATTTTTATTTTTTCTTGACTGCCTTATATCCTTAAGGAAACGTCGAACTGGAAAAAAGCCTCTCAGTTGCATTAATATTTGATTTTCAATCTGAAAGCCAAAATAATCCAAGAAAGTTTCTTAATTATCGAACTGCTTTAAGTGAGGTTGTAATGACTTGGTTAACAAATTCTTATGGTCATAAAAAAAGGAAACAACTGGTATAGGTTGTTTCCTTAAGTAGGGTCAACCCGCGGAAGTTCGACCCTTTTTGAGCATTGTGAAGCTGTGGTTAATTTTGATAAAGTTTTGAACAACAAGATGGAGGGACAGTATAGGAAAAAGAAATTATTCGATGACAATCGAAAGTAGGGTGAGAAATATCGTAACCTAATATTTGTTGATATTTTGTAACGGTTTTGTTGCGGTTTATCCTCTCATCTTTTTAGATTAATGCAGATTTTAGCGCCTATATATTTAGGTTGTTAAAATTGAAGGGTTTGAAAGTTAAGCAGGTACCAAATTGCTCTATAATTGGAGTCGTCTTGCTGTACCTGATTATCTCTTTGGGCAATATCTTTTTTTTATCCAACCTCTCCCTTTTAGAGTCCGCCCGGGGAATAAAATCAGCTGCGCAGTACAAAGGTAGCTTTTCTCCGCTTGGAAAGGATTCAAAAATTACCAGACAATTTAAGTGTATCCTTGATGAACGCAAGAAAACCGTGCTTCCTGTTTTGGAAGCTTTTCTTATCGGCGTCATCTTATTTTTGGGGCTTTCGCTTTTAGCCTCTAACCTAAACAGGTATTTTCTTGAGATCAGATACAGGATTGCCGGATCAGTCCCAATTTATATTTCCAACCAGGTCTTTCGGATCTGAGATTTATCTCAATTTTCTTTTATTGACAGGTCCTTCATATGATGAAGTGACGACGGCCGGTTAATCACCGTGTTTCCTGTCCAAGACGTCCGTCAAATCTTTTTCCTTAAATTTTAATTTAAAGACATGATCCGTATTAAACAGATTTTCTGTTTGTTCCCACTTTTATATATGGGGCTGGAAAGCCATGCCCAAACCTCCCCAAAGCCCATCGGGATCGTTGATCTGATCGATCACGTGACCGCTTTTTCACCTTCACTGGCCGCTGATTCAGCAGCAGTTGATATTCGTGCCGCCCAGTTAAGAGAGACCGCGGCGAATGCCCTTCCAAATCTGAAGCTTAATTATCAGGCAGATCTGGGCTCAAACAATAACGTGGCAGGACCTTATATGGCCTTTGGTATAGTTCCCTCCAATTCCAGAGGTGTTAGGACTGAAAGCACTACCAAGGCTACACTTACTAATCTTGGTATTGTCTCCCTTGATTGGGAGGTCTATAATTTTGGTGCCTATAAAGCTCAGAATGCAGTCGCCAAATCAGAACTTGTCGCTGAACGATCCAAGTTTGCCCAGCGCCGATACCAGACAAGGGCCATCGCTATTGATGATTACCTGAGTCTACTAAAGCTTCAGGACATGCTATCCATTCAAGCAAGCAATATCAGTCGCAATGAGCAGATCAACCGTTCGATTTTATCCCTTGCCAGAAGCGGTGTGCGTCCGGGTGTGGATACCAGTATCGCAGGGGCCGAACTCTCCAAATCAAGGTTGAACTATATTGAAATGGACAATACCTACAGACAGGTTCAGCTCGACATTGCAGCAATCAGCGGGCTAAATCCGGAAAGTATTGTCGCTGACAGTACGATCCTGGATCGGCTAAAATCGCTTGAGGTAAACCTATCGGTAAAACTGACTGACAGTTCAAGTCATCCGCTGCTTGATTTCTACAAAAGCAATTATCTAAGCAGCGTTGAGAAGGAAAACCTGGTCAAAAAAGCCTATAATCCAAAGGTAAGCCTGCAAGCTGCTGCCTGGTCAAGGGGATCAAGCATTGATGCCAATGACAATTTCAACAGTCTCTCGAATGGCTTGGAATGGCAACGGGAAAATTACCTCGTGGGCGTAGGGATCAGTTATAACTTATTTGATCTGCGCAGGCGTCAGTTGAAGTTTAGGACCCAAAAGGCCAGTAGCAATTTTTACTTAAAGGAACTACAGCAGGAAAGGTTAATGTTATCAAATGCCGCCCTTCAAGCAGGACTTGAGATCAGTACCGCGCATAAGAGACTCGATGAAATACCAAACCAGCTAAAGGCAGCGGCCGCAGGGTATCGCCAGAAGCTCTCGCTTTACAAGAACGGGCTGACCGACATCATTGAGCTCAATGCAGCCCTAACCATCCTTTATCGTGCAGAAACCGATTTTGTCAACGCAAAATATCTGTACATCCGGGCGCTTTTTCAAAAGGCTATCGCCACCAACCAAGTAGATTCACTGTTAAACACATTAAAATAATAAAGATATGTCAATGGTTACCTCGGCCCTGAAAAAGCCGATTACAACAGTGGTGATCACCGCGAGTTTACTGCTCTTTGCAGTTCTCAGTGCGCTGAAGATCCCAATAGATATTTTCCCCCAGCTTAATTCGCCGACAATATATGTTATTGAATCCTACGGAGGTATGTCTCCACAACAGATGGAGGGCTTCTTCTCCACTCGTCTACAGGATCAGTTTCTTTATGTTAATGGCGTTAAGAATATTACCGCCAAAAACATTCAGGGTTTGACGATGCTAAAGCTGAGTTTTTATGAAAGCACCAATATGGCAGAGGCTTCTGCCCAAGTTGCCTTGCAGGTTAACCGGGCCATGAAGTTCTTCCCTCCAGGCGCTTTGCCTCCGCAGGTGGTCCGCTTTGATGCCTCTTCACTGCCAGTAGGCCAGCTTGTACTCTCGGCCAAATCCCGCAGTCTGAAAGAAATCTATGATATGGCGGCAACGCGTATCAGGCCCATGTTTTCCTCTGTCGCAGGGCTTTCAGCGCCACCGCCATTCGGTGCCAATTCCCGCTCGATTACCATTAGTGTAGATCCGAGCAAATTAAGGAGTTATAATCTGACTCCGGACGAGGTGGTAGGGGCTTTATCCAAGTTCAATGTCATGTCTCCTTCGGGAAATCTAAGGTTGGACAATACCATGATGGTGACCTCTATGAACTCCCTGGTTAAAACGGTCGATGAATTCAACAACATTCCAATAGCTACAAAAAACGGCGTTTCAATATTGGTAAGGGATGTGGCAAGGGTTGCCGATGCAGCGGATGTTACCGTGGATTATGCATTGATCAACGGGAAACGGTCTGTGTATATTCCTGTGGTCAAAACAGCAGACGCCTCGACTTGGTCAGTGGTAAAGTCCTTAAAGGCCAAAATCCCCGAAATGCAGAGCCTCTTGCCGGACGATGTCCACATCTCTTATGAATTTGACCAGTCTGTTGCCGTTATCAACTCGGTAAAAAGCCTGATCACTGAAGGTGGTCTTGGTGCACTATTAACGGGCCTAATGGTATTGCTATTCCTGCGTGATCTGCGAAGCAGTCTTATCGTGGTGATCACCATTCCGGTATCGATTTTAATTGGGGTGCTTTTACTAGGCATGTTCGGTCAGACCATAAATATCATGACCTTGAGCGGTCTGGCACTTGCAATAGGGATCCTGGTCGATCAGGCAACGGTGACGATCGAAAATATCCATCAGCACCTGGAAATGGGCAAGCCCAAACGCGAAGCCATTTACGATGCCTGTGAAGAAATCGCATTCCCGCTGCTGCTCATCCTGCTGTGTATTCTGGCCGTATTTGCACCATCTTTTATGATGAACGGGATACCAAAGGCGATGTTCCTTCCATTGTCCCTTTCAATCGGTTTTACCATGATTGTATCTTTCATCGTGGCCCAGACCCTGGTTCCCATTCTATCCAACTGGATGATAAAGGAAGAACGTTACCAGCACTATGACCATGGTAAGATCCATGCTCATGCAGGAGAGGCCCTGGACGAGAGGCAAGGAGAGCAGGTAGAAAAGCATCTGCAAAATGAAAAGGATGAACCGGAAAAAAATGATTTCTTTGAAAGGGTGAAGGTGCGGTTTATGGCAATCATCCAGCGGTGGATGCCGATGAAAAAAGGTATTGTCGGGATTTATTTAGTTCTGGTCATTGCTCTCGCGGGATTGGGCTTTGTATTTATCGGCAAGGACATGATGCCCAAACTCAACAACGGACAGTTCCAGATCCGCATAAAAGCGCCGGACGGTACCAGATTAGAGCGCACCGAGGAGAAATTTAAGCAGGTACTTTCCATTATCAATCAGACAGTAGATAACCATATCGCTGTTAGTTCGGGATACGTTGGGCTTATTCCGAGTAGTTACGGAACAAGTAACTTATATATCTTCAATACCGGTACCCATGAGGCTGTGCTTCAGGTGAACCTTGATGAAGATTATAAGGTAAATATGGATGAGCTGAAAGATGCGCTGAGAAAGAACATCGCTTATAAACTTCCTGACCTACGTATCACCTTTGAGCCGATTGACATGACCGAAAAGATTATGAGCCAAGGCGCTGCAACTCCTATTGAGATCAGAGTAGCAGGAAAAGATATGGACCAGATCGAGTCTTACTCTAATAAGGTGCTCTCTAAACTTAAAAAAATAGATTACCTCCGTGATATCCAGATTGCCCAGCCCCTGCACATTCCCGTGGTTTCTATTACCCTTGATAGATTAAAGGCGGCGCAGTTTGGGCTGAACGTGGTTGATATCGCAAGGTCAGTTACTGCAAGTACCTCATCCAGCCGATTTACTGAGAAGAACCAATGGCTCGATGAAAAAACCGCCTATACCTACCAGGTACAGGTACAGGTTCCAGAGTATGTCATGAATACAATGGATGAGCTCAAAGAAATTCCTTTGGTTAAAGGGCAGAGCAGTCCGGTACTGGGCGACATCGCTACTTTCAATACCAGTTACCTTCCAGGAGAATATGACCGCTCCGGGCCAAGACGCTTTCTGACCGTGAGCGCAAACATTTATAAAAAGGATCTTGGAACGGCAACTGCTGATGTAGAAAAGGCACTAAAGTCCGTAGGCACGCCTCCTAAGGGACTAACTGCTGAAGTGAAAGGTATGTCGAGCCTGTTGACTGAAACACTATCTTCTCTTCAGGGCGGACTTGCTTTTGCGATATTGGTGATCTTCCTGCTGCTTGCGGCCAATTACCAGTCTTTCAAGCTTTCACTGACGGTTCTTTCGACCGTTCCTGCTGTAATCCTTGGGTCGCTTACCGCATTATTGCTTACAGGTTCTACGCTTAACCTGCAGAGCTACATGGGGATGATCATGTCCACCGGGGTGTCAGTGGCCAATGCGATACTTATCGTGACCAACGCCGAAAAACTCAGGCTGGATTACAAGGATTCTACCCGGGCGGCAGTGGTGAGTGCCGGGATTCGTTTAAGGCCGATCCTGATGACCAGTTTTGCGATGATAGCCGGGATGATCCCGATGGCCTCCGGTATGGGCGAATCCGGTGAACAGACCGCGCCGCTCGGCAGGGCTGTTATTGGCGGGCTATTCTTTTCAACCCTTGCCGCGCTCTTCATCCTTCCGCAGGTTTTCGCTTGGGTACAGAAAAAAAGCAGTTTAAAAGAACCAAACCTAATGCCTAGAAAAACAAGAATTTAAAAGATAAACAACATGAAAACCAGATTCATTCCCATCATAATAATTATAAGTACTCTGGCCGCCTGTGGCGGAAACCAGAAACCTGTGGACATCAGTCCGGAAAAAAACGGTAAGGAAGCCAAATATGAAACGGCTAAGGTTGAAGAAGAGGCCCTATCGAGTTTTACCCGCATTCCGGGCGTGCTCAAGCCTTTCAACCAGGTAAATATTTTTCCAAAGGCCAACGGCTTTGTAAAGGCTATACTGGTCGATTTGGGTTCTAAGGTGACCAAAGGCCAGCTGCTGATGACCCTGGAAGCACCGGAACTCGAATCACAATTGCAATCGGCAAATTCCCGTTACCTGCAGGCACGGGAGACCGCATCGGCGAGCAGTGAGAAATACAGACGTCTGAAAGAAGCAGCAAAAGAGGAAGGTTCGGTATCTCCGCTAGAACTTGATAATGCGCTTTCCAGGATGAAAGGAGATAAGGCCATAGCTGAGGCTGAGCGGTCAAATGTATCCTCCGTACGTACCATGCAGGACTACTTGAAAGTATATGCGCCTTTTGACGGGGTGATCGTTGACAGGAATGTATCACCGGGAGCACTGGTGTCGGCGGGCAAATCTTCGGACCTACCCATGCTGGTATTGCAGGACCTGACCCACATGAGGCTTGAAGTTTCTATACCTGAGGATTATGTAGACAAAGTGGACCTAAGCCAGATGGTCAAGTTCCGCTTCAATGCGCTGCCGGGGGAACAGCGCCAGGCCAAGATCAGCCGGTCTGCAAATTCACTGGGCAACATGCGCCAGGAAATCGTCGAGGTTGACATGGCCAATAAAGATAACAGGTTGAAGGCCGGCATGTATGCCGAGGTTGAAATCCCGCTTAAATCCGGTGCGACTTCGCTTCTTGTGCCTAATTCTGCTATCGTGCGTTCTACAGAACGGAAGTACGTAGTGGAAATTGCAAATGGTAAAGCCAAGCTCGTTGACATTAAGGAAGGGATGAAGGGAAAAGAGATGACCGAGATTTTTGGTTCCATCAAAGCCGGGACAGAGATTATTTCGCCCGCGAACGATGAGATCAAAAGCGGTCAGGCGCTATAAAACATTGCCGGGCGGATATTAGCCGCCCGGCAAATCTTTTTATTAGTCAGATAAGAAAAAAGGAAAATATGAAAGATTTAGAATTTAACCATGAGTTTGAAATTGCGGGAAAACACATTTGCATAGATGTCCCAAAAGAAAGATGCAACCAGGTCTACATCGAGGGAGAGCTGGTTGGGACGGTCTGGGAATGTAAAAAACAAGGGGTAATATCCTTTGTATCAAGAGATTTTAAGCTTGCCCCTTACCTGGAAAGCATTGCGGCCGAGTTAAACATTTTTTACAGGACCTCCCTATGAGTGCCTATGCCGGATGGACATTTCAATCTTTTCTGATCTGTTTCCTGTTATTGATGACTGTAAAGGTAAAGGCGCAAGATCAAACTGCCGTCCCCAGGATATCGGTAGGCTTTGTCATGGGCTTTCCGACCGGAAAGACGGCTAAAACTTATGTCAACGGATACGGGGCATCAACAAAAGTGGAATTCAAGGTTTCGGAGCACCTCAACCTAACCGGATCTGCGGGCTATATGACTTTCCGCTACAGGGATGAGGTAAAAAAACGTCTCGATTATTTAGGAGAGCCAACAAGCATGAATGGTGTTGTTCCAATTAAAGTCGGAGCAAAATATTACTTTGAAGGTATCTATTACGCTGCCCTTGAGCTTGGTGCAGCAAATACCCTTGGAGACCGACTCAATACCTCTTTTGCCTACGGACCGACTTTGGGTGCCAGCATTCCAATTTCCAAGCATTATAGTGCAGATCTCGGCCTTCGTTATGAGGGTTGGAAAAGCAGCGGAGGGCAGGTTTCCTTTTTTGGACTTCGTTTGGCTCTGGCAATTTCAGGAACTAAAAAATAATAGGCAAAATATTTAACCTAAAATTTAAATTATGACAGAGAAAAATATTTCACAACCATTTGAAACTTTTGACCATAATAAATCCTCAGCAAAGGGTGGAGATAACGCATATCACCCCGCAAACCAAGATAGAGAGGTTTTATTGCGTTACCTGCTGGAGCGGTTGAACCTGGAAACCGGCCATCTCAATGAGAAGCGAAAATTGAGGAAGTAGGGGCCTTTTTAGACCTTTAAAAAAACATTCGTAGGAATGGCAAATCAGATTTATTATAACCATGGGCAACCCACAATATGCATGACAAATGGAAAAGATGATATATCTTTTGGAAAATGATGAGGGTATAACCGAAGTATTACAGCTTCTTTTTAACAGTGAGGGGTACGGGGTTTCCGCGTTTTCTTCGGTAAGCTCGTTTATGGCAGGGCTAAGTGAGCATGTTGCAGATCTTTTTCTGCTGGATGTTATGCTCCCCGATGGAAACGGCATTGAAGTCTGCAGTTACCTGAAGTCCTTAGAGAAAACCCGGAATGTTCCGATTATCATGATGAGTGCTCATGCGGACCGTTATGACATCAGAAGGGGCTGCGCTGCAGAGAATTTTATTAAAAAGCCTTTCGATATTCACGACCTGCTGCGTTTGGTAGCGAAACATATTTGACCGGTGATAAAGTACGGGTTCTCTCAAGTTTGGTATTCGTGCTCACAATCAGTGTTTCCATGACAGAGATCCGCTAAGTCGTTCTTACAAGATATATCAACAAAAGCATGCTTGAAATGAAAATAACCACGGTAAGGACTTTGATGAGTGTAGAGGAATGGTAATAACTGCCTTGATTAATAAGTGTATGAGTTTTTTGATAGCGCATAAATGCCAGGATGATGGTCAGTGCGCCTACCCCGACAAGAAGTATTCCTATCCTCTGTGAGTTGCCGGTTTGGTGTACGACGGCTTTGGCCCCAAGAGCGAGAGTGATCTGCTTGATAAAAAGTGAAAACTTTACCACCACAAAACCAAAGCCCATAATTCCTATGCTAGTTCTTATCCAGGCAAGAAAAGTCCGTTCGTTGGCCAGATGGTCACCAGTGTTTGATTTAGGAATGGCTTGTTCTTCTTTTTCCATTATTGATAATATTGGTTGACGGATCACCGCATGCCTGATTAACAAAATTTTATCAATGCTGTTTGGGCGAGTACTGTTTTAATTGTGTAGCTTTTCGATAAATTCCCTAGCATTTTTAAATGCGTTACTCCGCACAGCACATACGATGATAGACAATTTTGTCGAACCTTTTGAATTTTAGTGTTGCCGGTATAAGCCATTGATATTTAAACATGACAATAATTTTCGGCGTTTGCGACCCCGGGTGAAATGGATCCGGCACAACTGATCCTAATCTTTGCATCGTATCGAAATACCAATTTGCACCTTTTAAAGATTCACTGCCGTTTTGGTTTTTACATTAGGGATGAACGATTACCCATCCTTCCGCCGAACGGATGATGATCTCTCCGTTGCCGCTTGGCACATAGCTGATGAAATCGAAGAGATCTGACTTATCGATTTTCCGCTCGCGAACGGTATTCTCGCACTGCGCCAGAATTACGCCCTTTGACTTTAGCAAATTAAGCTGCTCAAGGAACTTTCCATCCTTGCGATAAACCGCCACGCCATCCCCGAAGGCGATAAGCTCAACCTCCAGTTTTCCCTTCAATCTTGGATCCTCCAAAGCATTGTTGATGTTCCTGAGTGTTCCCGAAATATGTTTTTCCTCGGCACTGTTAAGTACATATAGCGCTTTATATGATTTCTTTTTTGCAACAGCACCCCTAAACGGTTTTTTTGTCTCCTGTGCAGATACATTGGTGGTGATGACCATCATGATGACAAGCTGGAGTAAGATCAGTAATTTTTTCATGTTTCTATTTTTTCTGTTTTATAGTTGCGTGCTGTTCAGCCATGTCAATAAACGGACCATATTTATGCTGCTTTTCGCTAAAGTGATCTGCATATGGCCCGAAGGGATAATCTATTGGCTTTGTGTACAGGTTTTTATAGTCGTTTTTGGAATCCAGGTGCGGTCTGGGCTGCGCATTCACAAAAGCGGCTACGTCCCAGGCTTCCGCATCCGTTAAGTTCGGATCTTTGTAGGTGGCGCCATAAGGCATGTTGTTTTTGACAAATCCTGCAAAATTTCCAAGCCTGAACATTCCTGCACCATCGTTATAGCTGTCCCTGCCCCAAAGGGGAGGGTACATATATCCTTTTCCATCAGGTGAGGCAACGCCTTTGCCCGTTTCTCCATGACAGCTGCTGCATTTGGAGGCATATACCGTTTTCCCCTTCAGGGGATCTGCAGGCACATCCAGATATGGGATTTTTTTTACCGAATTATCCGCAATGGAATGTGCGGCGTCCTGTTTTTTTCCAACCCATTTTAAATAGGCGAGCATGGCCAGCATTTCCCTGGAATTTCTTCCCGGAGCTTTGCCGTTCATGCTTCGCTCGAAGCACTCATCAATCCGTTCAAAGGCTTCTTCCTTTCTCCCGCTTCTTGCGCTCATTTTTGGAAAACCTGCATAAAAGATGGAGAAATTATTCGCAAAGGGCCTGGTTCCTGCATCCAAATGGCAGTTCTGACAATTCATACCATTAGTCAGCTTTCCTACGATGCCCTGCGGCCCGAAATAGTATGCCGTACGGACAATCAAATTCCTGCCATACCTGATCAGATCAGCATCGGCTTTGCCCTGAAGCTGCATGGTATTAGGTGCCTTCCAATATTCGGGTTTGGGAACACGGCGCTCTAAAGGTTTTATTTGACTCTTTTTAATGGAGGGATTGGGCTTATCCGCATAGAAATTTTTTGGAAGATGAAATCCGCTGAGCGCTAAAACAAGAGAAAACATTATTGCAACGAATAGGAATGACGTCCATGCGAGATATTTCCCGAACCTGGCAAATACTGCCAGTTTATCTTCGTTGTTTCTTTCTGTTTTCACCCTTTTAAAATATTAATTCTGAAAATCCTTAATGGCCTCACCAATATCAAGCACCTTTTGCTTGCCATCAATAATGGATGCAATCAGTGAGCCTGCAGCCGCACTTCTGTATCCACCGGCGCAATGTACCGCTATGGGTTGATCCAGCGGAATTTCGTTTACCCTTTCCCTTAAATTTCCCAGTGGAATATTTATGCTGTTTTCAAAAATACTGTTTTCCATCCGCTCTGTTTTGTTCCTAACATCCACAATGGTATATCCATTTTGGTTCTCTTTAAAATTTTGGATATCGATAACCTCATCCCGGACAGTTGCTACAGCGCTTACAAAACCGCCGGCAAGCTGCGTCTCATATCCAATGGATGCGGTCCTCGCGATAAGACTATGCAATGTAGCAAGATTTTCTGCCATAAGATAATAGGGTTCTTCAGGCTTCACAATGCTGCCCAGCCAGGTTTCGAATTTATTTCCATCCATGATGTTAATAGCGCCTTCAATATGACCCCCCTTAAAAACATCTTCCCTTCGCGTATCGATAATTAGGGCATTTGGTTTTAAGTTTTCACCGGATTCCATGATCTGAACCGCACTTACCGAATCTTCAAACGGTGCTGCGCCTTTCTTGTTCAAGGCCACATCAAAAGGGAAGTAAAATGGAATGAATGGCTGGTTTTCATTTAATGCGCTCACAAAATCGGCCTCAGTCATTTCCTGCAGTGACCAGTTACTTCTTTTTTCAGCACCAATGGTACTGCTATTGGCCTCGCTCAACGCTTTTCCGCAGAGCGTACCTGCACCGTGTGCCGGATACAGAATCACTTCATCTGAGAGTTTCATCAGTTTGTCCCTTAATGAATGGTACATTTGGGCGGCAAGGAAATTGCGTTCCGCCATTGAATCACCTCCGCTTTCCCTTAAATCCGGCCTTCCGCAGTCACCGATAAAAAGGGTGTCTCCGGAAAATAGCGCTTTTTGTTTCCCATCGTGTTCGAGCAAAATACTGATACTATCCGGAGAGTGCCCCGGGGTGTTGATTGCCCTTAAGGTGATCTTTCCCAGGGTTATCGTCTGGTCTTCATCAAATGGGGAAAACAGGTAGGACGGCGTATTGAGTTTGCTGCAATATATTGTTGCGCCGGTCTTATGATGGATTTCAAGATGAGCACTCACAAAATCCGCATGCGGGTGCGTCTCGATAACACCAACTATTTTGGCCTGGTGTTTTTCGGCAAAATGGTAATATGCAGACGGATCCCTGGAGGGATCGATCAATATGATTTCATTCCGGCATTCGCTCAGTACCGCATAGCTGTAATGGGAGAGGTGCTTGTCTTCAAATTGTTCTATTTTCATGTGTTTTTATTTTTGATTAATGTGTTTAACGGTATGATTCCTGCCTTTGCCAGGTTTACATCAAATTTACCCTTTAGCGGTTCTTCGCACTGTAACTTTTGTCACAGCGCCCCAAAATCTTCTCAGCAGTTTCTGCCTGCACTTTCATCATATTTGATCGGAGAGAGGATATGGAGCAAAAGGGTCCTGGCATAGCGGTAGTTGAAGGTGAACAGTAGGATGACCGGAGAAATAGTGGTTGCGATGATTGCCCACTGCTCTTCTTCGCCAAAGATCATGAATGCCAGAATGCCCGCATTGACAAGTTCTGCGACAATGAAAACATAGCTCACATACATCGCTCCGATAAAGAAGCCCGGCTCTATCTCATAGTTCAGGTTGCAGCAGGCAAATTTTTTATTCATCTGATCATATTTCCAATGGAACATGGAATGGGTATATAATTTTCCCTTTCGGCACCTGGGACATCTATGGTCTATTATAGCCCTTAGTTTGCTCATCAGATTCTATTTTATTAATGAGGGAGCTTGCTTTTCATCGCTCCGTATAGATAGGTGCCCAGGAGCGCACCAAGGATGACCACCGCCATACCGGCATATCCGCTCCCAAGGTTGACGAACATGGGGCCGGGACAGGCGCCGGTGAGTGCCCAGCCCAGGCCGAAAATGGTGCCGCCTAGTAGGTATTTTATATAGGCCTTGTCCTTATCGTGGAAGACAATCGGATTTCCGGCCAGATCCTTGGCTTTGAATTTTTTGATCAGCCATACTGCAATTACGCCAAGTACAACGGCCGTACCAATAATTCCATACATATGGAAAGACCGGAAACGGAACATTTCCTGAATCCTGTACCAGGAAACAGCCTCAGACTTGGTCATAATGATTCCGAAAAGTATTCCGGCAAGAATATATTTTATGAATTTCATGTTTTATAGATTTAAAAGATAAGGGGCATGATGAGGAAAGTCATGATCAGGCCACCAACAAAGAAACCGATTACGGCTACTAGTGATGGTACTTGCAGATTCGAAAGCCCGGATATGGCGTGACCAGAAGTACAACCGCCTGCATAACGAGATCCAAAACCGACTAATAAACCACCGATGAGTAAAATAGCCAGCGTTTTTAAATCTTTCATTGCTTCCAGTGAAAACAGGCCGGTTGGATTTAACCCACCATCGAACTTAATGCCCAATTGATTTAAATCGGAGATTGTGGCGGATGATAATTTTACGGGAGATGGACTGCTAAGGTAATTTGTAGCAACAAATCCACCTATTACCGAGCCGATAAGGAACATGAGGTTCCAGGTCTGGTCTTTCCATTTAAAATCAAAAAACTTTACTTTTCTGCCGGCTCCGGCTATGCTACACATCGTTCGCAGGTTTGATGAAAAGCCAAAAGACTTCCCGAAAAAAAGTAGGATGAGCATAATGAGTACGATCATGCTGCCCGAAAAATACCAGGGCCAGGGTTGTTTGATAAAATCAATCATGTTTTTTTAAATGAAATGTTAATATGGGTGTTTTTGTTGTTGTTAAAAGGTAATGCCTGTGGCGGTTTGAGCAAGTAAGTGCTGAATCATTTTAGCAAACTGCCATCCCGAAGAAATCCGGCCGGCAGCGTTGAATAGATCAATATTTCTTGAATATATTTCTTCATTTTGGCCAGGTACCGATACCTCCAACCAGGTTGAATGCTTCCACCCCAAGTTTTCTCATCTCCGATACCGCTGAGGAGGAACGCTTTCCACTTCTGCAATAGAGGAAATACCGCTTGGCCTTATCCAGCTTTGCAAGTTCTAAAGAAAAGGCAGAACCCAGGAAATCGATATGTATGGCTGAAGGAAGCGCGCCTGGGGCATATTCAGGCTTTGTCCTTACATCTAAGAGGACTGCGTCACTGCTTTTTGTAAAGTCGTTTTTGAAGTGGTAGCCATCGAGGTTGTACGCACCTTTTGAAAAAAAACTGCTGATCATTTGAAGTAGTTTATTCATTGTATTTATTCGTTTCTTATTGCTCTGTATTTTTTTTAAAGCTGCAGAACAGAAAATCCTGCGTGCTTTGCATTGGGGTAGTGTGCTCTTGCGGCCTGCACTCTATTTCGGTAAACCCTTCTCTAAATATCTCGCGTAGCGTTCTTTCACTGTATCTTGAAACGGGCAGGCCACTGCATTTTTCTGGTCCGGTGAGCGAAAAAGTCGCCATGACCAAGTATTCTCCGGTAAACTGACCTGCCGTGTTTGCATAACTATGGATTTCCTCTGATGAATGAAGGAAATGAAAAGTGGCCCGGTCATGCCAGACTGCATAACTTCTTTGCGGCACAAAATCCCTGATGTCTGTCTCGATCCAGTGTATCCTGCCAGACAGTTCTCCAAGCCTTGCCTTTGCCTTTTCCAATGCCCGGGAAGATATATCCACTACGGTAATATCGCTGTAGCCTTCCTGAAGCAAAAAATCCACAAGCAGACTGTCTCCCCCGCCAATATCGATTATCGGGAGCAGATTTATCCAGATTGAACCCCGTTATCATCTCCATTGAAACTGTGGGGTAGACCTGCGTCCAGCTGACCTGGTCAGGACTTTTTTCTAAATACACCTTTTCCCAGTGCGATTTTTTCTCATTTTTCATATCCCTTTTATATTAAGGTACTTGGACATACAAATGCTGTAGTCGGAATACATCCGTTTTCCTGTATGGCCTTAAAACCACCAGCCACATCGATGAGGTTGTGGTACCCGCGTGAGCGCATGATGGAATTGAAAATAACAGAACGGTAACCACCTGCGCAGTGAACAAAGTAGGTCTTGGTTTTATCGACGGTGCCGAGGTTTTCGTTGATATAATCCAGTGGAAGGTTGACAGCACCCTCGACATGCTCGCTTAAGTATTCCTTTGTTTTTCTGACGTCCAGAATATTTACCTCCGCTTTTTTGCCGATTTCGGCCAGCCGGGCTACACAAACCGATTTTATCTCGTCGGTTTCCTGACCAGCTTTTTTCCAGGCAACGACGCCGCCATCTAGGTAACCTACTGCACCATCAAATCCTACTCTTGATAAACGGGTGAGCACTTCTTCAATTCTACCCTCATCTGTAATAAGTAAAATAGGATGTTTAATGTCCGGGATTAAAGTTCCTACCCAGGGGGCGAAATTTCCATCGATGCCAATATTTACCGAGTTTGGGAGAAAGCCTTTTATAAAATCCTCTGGAGCTCTTGTGTCGAGAATTACCGCTCCTGTTTCATTTGCAACCCGCTCAAAAGCATCGGGGTTGAGGGCTTGCATGCCTCGTTCCATCACTTTTTCAAAACTTTCATATCCATGGATGTTCATCATGACGTTTTCAGGAAATATGAAGGAGGCGGTAAAAGACCATCAGTAACCTCTTTAATGAATTCGTCTTTGGACATGTCTGCCCTTAGCGCATAATTGGTCTTCTTTTGATTTCCCAAAAGATCGGTGGTCTCTTTGCTCATATTTTTTCCGCATGCGCTACCCGCACCATGTGGAGGATAAACCATAATATCATCGCTTAAAGGCATGATCTTATTTCGTAAAGAATCAAAGAGATAACCTGCTAGCATCTCACTTGTAAGCTCACTGACCAGTTTCTGTGCCAGATCCGGCCTTCCCACATCGCCAATAAAAAGCGTATCGCCGGAGAACAGTGCTATTTCCTTCCCTTGCTCATCACTAATTAGGAAACAGGTGCTTTCCATGGTGTGTCCGGGGGTGTGCAACACTTTAATCTTTGCCTCACCAAGTTGCAACACTTCTCCGTCTTTCGCCCGGTAAAAATCGAAGTCAGGTTTTGCATTCGGCCCGTAAACGATTTCTGCGCCGCTTTCTTTAGCCAGATCAATGTGTCCGGATACAAAATCGGCATGGAAATGTGTTTCGAGCACGTATTTTATTTTTGCGTTGTTCTTCCGTGCACGTTCCATATACGGACTAACCTCTCGAAGCGGATCGATAATGGCCGCCTCTCCGTTGCTTTCTATATAATAGGCACCTTGTGCCAGACATCCGGTGTAAATTTGTTCTATAATCATGATGATTAAATTAGTATGTCAAAATTAATCCTTAACGATATGGTCGTTGGTGACTTTTGTCACACAAGGAGTTTGTTTCTGAAGGTTACTTAAATATTACCTCTTTTAGAATGATGTAGCAACCCATAACCAGTACAAACCACCCGAAACCTTTCTTCAGTTTTCCTCCATCTATTTTTTTGTTTATCATTCCACCTACCACGATACCGGCGATGGCAACGGTAGTAATTTTGGCGAGAAAGATCCAGTCGATATGGAAATGTCCAAGATCGCCGGTGAAACCGATGAGCGAATTAAGCGCTATGATGAAAAGTGAAGTACCTACGGCCTCTTTCATGGGTAAGCCCACTAAAATAACAAGTGTAGGAATAAGTAGAAAGCCACCACCAGCACCCAAAAAACCAGTAGCGAGGCCGATGGCAATGCCGTATAAAAACAGTTTACCGATGTGAAGTGGGGGCTTCTCTATTCGGGTGCTGCTTTCTTCTCTTGCACCTTTAATCATCGCTGTTGCAGCCGCTACCATCAAAACTGCAAAGAGTACCATCATGAGCATGTTTTCTGTTAACTCAAAATCGCCGATTTTTATTATTATCTTGGGTATAAGGGGGATAATGAATTTGCGGGTTAAGAATACAGTTGAGATGGATGCACTACCAAACAGCAAAGCTGTTTTAATATTCACCAGCCCACGCTTAAAATTCCCGACTGTACCTGCTAAACTTGTAGAGCCAACGATGAACAATGAATAAGAAGTAGCCAATAGCGGATTAACCCCAAATAGGTAAACCAGTACCGGCATGGTGAGGATAGAACCGCCACCGCCGATCAATCCAAGCGAAATTCCAATTAAGGCAGATGCAACGTATGCAATGATTTCCATTTCTGTTATTTTTTAACAAAAATCGAGTTATAATCTACCAATGTTGGTGACTTTTGTCACACTCATTATATTTTCAAGAAGTGATGCCTTTCGCAGTAAAAATAACTTTATTCTTTTTATGGGCTTAGGCTAAATATTCGATGTAATTACGGTACATCTTAATTTCTCCTGCCTGCTCCATTTTCTTAAGCAGCCTTGAAATTACTTCCCGGGAGGTGTTCAAATCAGATGCAATTTCACTGTGGGTAAGGTGCAGTTCTTTTGTGTTTAAATCTCCAGCTCGCTTTTTCAGGTAAAAGGCCAGCCGCTTATCCATTGCCTTAAAGGCGATATTATCGATGACAAAGAGGAGTTCTTCAAAGCGCATACGGTATGTTTCAATGACAAAGTAATACCATGTTCTGTAATCCCGCATCAGCTTATCCATCAGGGCAATCGGAATCATGAGTACCTTGGTCTGTTCAATGGCCTTTGCCATTACCTGACTGGTTTCCTGTTTGGTTGCGCATATCATGGAAAGTGCACACGCATTTCCTGGCTGGAGATAATACATAAAGAATTCCTGTCCATCTTCTCCCTCCCTGTAAAGCTTTACCATGCCTTCTACGATAAGCACCGTGGAGCGCATATTCTGCCCGGTTTGCATGAGCATATCACCTCCCTGAAAATCCCTAAGCGTCGCATTCTCGATAAGGATGGTCTTAAGGGCAGGTTCAAACTGGGGAAAAAGTCTTTCGATGTATTCCGCAATGGTCATGTCTTCATTTTAGCTGTTTTGGATTTTAAAGATAACTATACTGCAGGCCTGCGCCAAAATTCTTTAAAATATTGGAATACATTTTTTGGATATAGAATAAAGGGTATAATAAATTTACAAAGAAACTCTCTATGGTTCCCTAATTAAAACATGCAGCGCGTTTCTTCCAAAGTAAACCTAACACTTCGTCCAGGGATAAAGCTGACAAAAATCACATATTGTTTTTTATTTTTTATCCCCTGTTAATCTTTATGTTTTTTGATCGACCCGGAAAGAAATAGCCCGATCAGTGCGACTTTTTAAAGGTACCACCATAACTATGAATCGTAACAATGAGGTTATAATTAGCTTCTGAGGCGTGGCTTACTAGCCTTTGGGCATTTAATTTTATATATTGAATTAAAGTGGCTCAAACGCTTGCTGGCTTAAGACTTATTGTTATCCAAATAGGATCAGTGGGGATCTGCTTTTTAAAGGGTCCCCACTTTATGGACTACTTGGGGCAATTTCCTGATGGCGGCTAATATATTTTTTTACTTTGCGGTTTTTCAGTTTCTGCCTATGTTCCCAACCCTGACCCATCTTATTGAATACCTATTTGGAATATATATTCCGCTTCCCGTTCAGACTTTCGGTTTCTTTGTGGCCCTGGCATTTATTTCTGGTTACCTGCTGTTTTCTGCTGAGCTTAAAAGAAAGGAGGCTGCAGGACATATAGCACCTGTTGAGATTATTATACAGCCTAAGAAGAAGATTTTGTTATGGGAATGGATAACCAATGGATTTTTAGGTTTTCTTATCGGGTATAAACTGGTTTATGCTGCAGGGAACTATGCTGCTTTTGCTGCTGAACCTGGACAAATCATCTTCTCGCCAAGGGGAAGCTTACCGGGAGGGTTGCTGCTTTGCGCAATTCTTCTTTTTACCGTCTACCTTAAAAAACGCAGGCTTTCTCTGTCGGACCATAGGCCGGTTCATATTTTAAGGCACCCTTACCAGATTATGCCTGAGCTGATCACCTGGGCTGCCCTGTTCGGGCTACTTGGTGCTAAGCTTTTTGATAACCTGGAACATTGGGATGTTTTTATAAAACATCCGGTTGAAAGCCTGCTCTCTTTCAGCGGACTAACCTTTTATGGTGGACTGCTCTTTGGTGGTGCTGCAGTGCTGATCATTGCCAGACGAAACGGAATCAGTCCCCTACAAATGCTGGATGTCGGCGCACCGGGGATGATGATGGCTTATGCCATTGGCCGCATCGGTTGCCAGATGGCTGGTGACGGGGATTGGGGAATCGCCAATACAGCTCCCAAGCCAAGCGCTATGTCCGTACTGCCCGACTGGATGTGGTCTTTCAGGTTTCCGCATAATGTCGTAGGGGAGGGCATTCCCATACCGGGCTGTACCGGTAGATTCTGTGCGGAGCTTCCCCTTCCTGTCTATCCTACTGCATTTTATGAGACATTGATGTGCTTGGCCCTTTTTGGACTCTTGTGGAATCTGCGGAAAAAAATGATTCACCCCGGCATGCTCTTTTGTGTTTACATAGTATTTGCAGCCCTTGAAAGATTTGCCATTGAGATCATTAGGGTGAATATCCGCTACCGTATTTTTGGTATAGATCTTAGCCAGGCGCAACTTTTATCGATTGGTATGCTCATCTGCGCAATTATCGGGATATGGGTAATACGCTCAAAACACAGAAAGCAAGTGGCCGGCATATAGTCTTTATATTATTTTTCGTTGCCGGACTTTTTCTGCAGAATCCCATCCGGCAGCTTGAGCATAAGTATGAAGGCAAAGCTGACAAGTACCATCTGAAGAATAATGGGGAAGACTTTATAGAATACTTCGGAAACACCAATATTTTCTGATTCTGTAAGCCTGAATACGCTGCGTAATATCAAAAGCAGTAAAAGGTATTTCGCCCAGCTAAACCTGCGCAGGATTGCTGTTGACGCAAAGTACCTGAACATCAGAACCAATATGGAGATGACAAGATCTGCAGTTTCCTCAATACCCTGAAAGAAGATATTTGATACGCCCAGCAGTAGGCTGAAAAGCACCATGTTTGATGCAAGCCTGAACTTATCATTTGTCGCCATTTATAAATACTTTGTTTGGGATTGTAGCAGTTCCTAGTTTTGGAATCTGGTTACTAAATTAATATTTTTTTGATTGAAATTAAAATATTTGCTAAAACGCGACAAGTTTCCAATGCGATGGCATACTGGTAGGCCTATACAGGTTAAATCCGCATCCGGATTGAAAGTACAGCCTTTATTCATTCTATGACCATCTGAGCGCTTAGTTTCTCGGTTAAATTTTCTACATTTGAATAATGGAGCTTCCAACCTACGTTTATGTCGAAATGCTCATCAGGCTCTCAGAATACGAAGTGATCATTGGGGAGTATATCTCAAGAACTATAGCTGCAGATGATTGTATTGTAAGAACGACCAGTGGAACGGTGCATATCCCTGTTTTTTTTCTCCAGCGGCAGCTTATAAATCCCGAAGGTATCAGCAGTTCGGAGATCGCCATGCTTGCAGAAAGTTTTAGACCGGAATATTAGGAAAGCGACGGGCGCTGTCTAATCATGCAGGATCAATATTGCCCTTACTGACTTGCTTATCATGCGGTTTACCATACTACCTGTAAATAAGCTGTATATCATGTTGTGGTGGTGTTTTACAAGGCAGATGATATCAGTGTGGTTTTCTTTGATAAAGTCGGTTATCCCTTTGGTTGCATCTTTACCCTTAAGATAGTTGAAGTCTATTTTGACCTGCGGCAATAGTGCCCTAAGCTGAATCTCGCCACTTACCACCTGTGCACTATCGGGCTTTACTCCAATGTAGACCACTCCGAGTTTTTGCTGACCGGAACATCTGATCAGTTCATCGAGCGCACCAAGGTCCTGAGAGGAAAGCCTGGTCTGGTAATCGGTCGCAAGGGTAATCGCCGGATGGGATGGAAAACGGCTCTCGGGTGGAATAATCAGTGTGGGAATACGCATCGAAGAGACAACGGAGCTTGCATTGCTACCCACGATGCCAATTATTCCAGTTGAGCCCGTAATGCCAAGAACCAAAAGTTCAACGTTGTATTTTGCTGCATAGCGGTTAATTACTGTCTTAAGAAAACCGACATCGCAAAGTGTACTGAGCTTGTCTTTGTCGAAGTGGTGCATTTCTGCTTTTTTTGAAGACCATTCTTCAAGCTAAGAGCGCTTTTTGCTATAATAATCCTCTATAAATATTGCATTGTAGGTACTTTTGTTTATTCCCTCGGTCGGGTAAATGGCATGGATGGCAACAACTTCCATTTCAAGGGGGCCGGCCATTGAGAAAGCATATGCCAGAGCGTTGCCTGCGCTTTGAGAAAAATCTGTTGCAACAAGTATCTGTTTCATCGTTTAATAATTTTTCTAATCAAATTTAAGTCTGTTTCTGTTTAGACAAATAGGTGAAGTAGCATAAACAGCCCAAAAGCAAGGGCAATGGATACCGGTAGGGTTAAAACCCAGGCCATGCCGATGTTTTTTAGGGTTGATTTGTTAAGGTTTCCTTTGCCGCCAGAGGCTATCATGGCGCCGGCAATGCCGCTTGAGAGTACATGCGTGGTACTGACAGGTAGTCCAAAAGCCGTGCTCAGTCCAATCGTTGAGGCTGCAACGACCTCGGAGGTAGCACCGTGGGCATAGTTCAGATGCTCATTTCCTATTTTCTCACCTATCGTTACAACGATCCGTTTCCAGCCGATCATCGTACCCAGCCCAAGGGATAGTGATATGACCATAATCACCCATAAAGGAGCAAAATCGACTATTTTTGAAAGATTTTTGCTGCTTATTTCCAGTAACTTCAGCGCACTGGTACCAGGATTGTATTTAGGATTTTTGTGGATTTGCTTCAGCGAAGAAACGATCCCTTCGACTCTTCTCCTAAATCCATAAGTCTGATTTTTTTCTAAAGGGTTCTTTTCTGCAAGACCTGACTTTCCCGCTTCAATCTCGTTGATCAGCTTTTGATAGTCCTGGCTATTGTTCCTGTCGGATGTTATCGCCCTATTTAGAATATGCTCCGTCATGTTCAGCTCCTTGAGGATTGTCATATCAGGGATATCATGGTTTACAGCATATCGTGAAGGCAAAAAGGCAATTAGTATCAGCATAAAAAGCCCCACACCTTTTTGTCCATCGTTGCTTCCATGAAAGAAACTTACCAAGGTACAGGTCACAATCAGCATGCCGCGGATCTTAAGCGGAGGACGGTCAATCTCGCCCTTTGGAATATCAAAAAGGGTGCTACGGCTAGCCAGGCGTCTCAGCAGGTACACTATTATTGCGGCCAGGGCAAGCCGATTACCGGCGAGATAACAAGCGAAATTCCGATTTCTTCTGCCTTACCCCAATTTACCCCGCTACCTCCATAGTACCAGGTAAAAGCCAGACCGGCACCGATCATAGCGCCTATCATAGTATGAGAGCTTGAGCAGGGAATTCCAATATACCAGGTTCCAAGGTTCCATGCAATGGAGGCCAGAAGCACTGTAAGTACCATGTAAGCACCTACTTCGGCGGGCAGTGACATAAGCTTATCGAGCGGGACAAGCTTCAATATGCCCATCGCAACTGCGATGCCACCGGTAAATACCCCAAGGAAGTTCCAGAGTCCTGACCAGGGAATTGCGATGACCGGTCTGAGCGCTTTTGTATAGATGACAGTTGCAACTGCGTTAGCAGTATCATGAAATCAGTTAACAAACTTAAAGCCAACTACCGCAAGCAGACAGAGTATAAAGATAAAAAAAGTAAACCGCTCAGTTCAAGGCTACCTATAAGAGGGACTACGATATTCATTAACATTAAAAGGAATTAAATTAAAATGCCTGAAAGCGCCTTTCGATATTCTACAAATAAACATTGTTTATGTTGGTTTAATGTTTATTCTGGCTGGACAAATTGTAAAAAACATCATTATTGCCTGCCTATGAAGGATAAATCGTAACAGTAAGGTAATCTTCAGCTAATATTGGTTTTCTAGATTTATCTATCTTGACCAAAGATTATTAGATTTGTTATAGTCTCGGCCCGGATGGATATTTGGGCCATTCTTTTTTCTTTTCAGAATTATATTTTTCAGGTTAGAGAACCTTTGCCAGTATAAGCTTCTTATAGGTTTTTTCAAATCTACCTTGTTTCTGCAAAAATAATAAATAACGCCAGCCATAAACCGCCATCAGCGATATAAAACTCTGGATTAAAAAAATGAATGGGGAAAAGTTGGCTCACAATATGCTATTCAGGATAAACAAATTTTACTTTCTGGCTGTTTTTCTTTGCAGCAAAAAAACCAATTGCCGCAACGCCAAATTGGCCAGGCTGCAAAAATACGGGTTCTACAAACGGATTAAATTGCGCCAATTTTTGTCGGTCTAACTGAGTAAAAAAATCATAGGCGCTTTTGTCAAAACTCTGAATGTAAATATCTCCCTTTGTTCCTTTTTTATGTGAATAAGCAGGTTCGATTACAATCTTAATTTGCTTACCTTCATTACCAACATCATCAAACACAGCTCTTCCAATCTCAGTTACCCTTATGCTGTCGTTTCCCAAACATGCACTTAATATAGGCTCCTCGGCTTTTTTGGTGGCAGTATCCGCAAAACGCTTCATCTCGTAGCGGTAAAAATTAGTTTGATTGTGCAGATCTTCAAAGTAAACAATAACACCTTCATGTTCACCATAAATATCACTATAGTTGGCCACATAAGAAACGCTATCTATTAGCGGAGCTGATAAGTTGGTAGTTGCTTTTGCAGTGTAACTTTTTCCATCAGAAATTATACTAAGCTCATAAGCCTGGTTTGTTTGAATTTTCTGCCTACCTCTGTAAAAATAACTGTATTGGCAGTCAATCTTATCAAAAACACTATCTAAAGATAGTAGATCAGAACTGCTTTGTCCAATTATTTTAATGATCGCGTTTCTTACGATCAGTTGATTTTTTTTAATTTCTTTTCCAAAGTACGGCACTGTTTTATTGAAATAAAGAATGGGCACAGAATCTGGCTCTATGAAACACTGGATACTCACTTTGTTGGTATAGGAGGGCGGTATCACTGTAATGGTTTTTTGACAGGCCAAAATTAGTGTGAGAGATATGCAGGTTAATAAAATGAGAATCTTTTTCATGATTAAAATTTAAAATTAAAGCTTACGCTGGGAACAATTGGAAGTAGGGAAATTTGTTTTGCAAGTGGCCTCTTTGAAGCAGGATCTGTTTCCAGATAAACAAAATAGGGGTTGGCTCTGCTGTAGACATTGTAAAATCCAAATACCCATTCTCTTTCGTATAGCTCTTTTCCAAATATTTTGAACTTCTTTTTGTTTGATGCGCTAATATCCAGTCTGTTATACGCACTCAATCTACTGTTGTTTCTATTTGTGTAATCATAGTAATAGTTGTCATATAGTGAACCATCTCCGTAAACAATAACTTTACCGGCAGGTATGGTGTATGGTTTCCCTGTAGAATAAACGAAATCTGCAGATAAGGTCCAGTTTCTTGTTAAAGCATAGCTTGCGGCTAAAGAGAGGTTGTGAGTACGATCAAAAGATGCTGGAAAACTAGAGCCGAAATTAATATCGGGAAATTGCTGGGTAGATTTGGATAGGGTATAGCTCGCCCAACCCGTTAGCATGCCAAAGTTTTTCTGGGCAAAAAATTCAATACCATAGGATTTGCCTTTACCGAAACTCAGTACATTATCTAAGTTCGTATTCAATAAGATTTGCGTACCTTCTTTAAACAACACCTGGTTTTTCATCGTCTTATAATAAACCTCTACACTTGTTTCTATTTCGTTCTCTTTAAAGTTTTTAAACAGACCGATTGAAACTTGGTTACTCTCTTGAGGTCTGATGTTTTTAGAACTTGTTAACCAAATATCTGCAGGTAGAGAGGCGGTACTGCTTGGCACCAAGTGTACAAACTGGTTCATTTGAGTGTAGGAAGCTTTAATTGAAGTTGAATTGTCCAAAGACAAACGAGCAGTTATCCGAGGTTCTATAAAAACATAATTTCCTCCGCCACCACTAAAAAAAGGAAGCCTTACTCCATAATTAATCGAAAAATTATTGGCAATTCTATAATCATCGTTAACGTAAAAAGCTGCTTCATTAGAATATCTTTTTGTCAAGCTATCTGGATTGATGGCTATTTTGTTGCCCTTTTTTGGGATTTTAGCCGAGATGGCTCCTGGGTAAAGTGTATGGTAAGTATACGTCAGCCCAAATTTAATGTTGTGGCTTGTATTTGGTATTACCGTAAAATCGGTTTTAGCTGTAATGTCCTTAACTCCGGTATATAGAACCTGATAATAGATGTTTTGTGAAGTACCTAGCTGTAAGTGATAATCATTATAAATAATTGAAGTATTGGAAAAGATTTTACTCCCATATAAATGGTTCCAGCGTAGGGTTCCCGTGCTATTTCCAAAGTTTATACCATAGTTTAAACTGTTTGCAGCGGTATATTCAGCATTGTCATTGCCCCTAAAAACGCTTAAAAAAAGGTGATCTTTGATACCCAGCTCATAGTTTACCTTTGCGTTGACATCATAAAACCGATAAGAAGTTGATTTTGAGATGAGCTTTAAAAAGATGCCAACGTAACTTCTTCTGACAGATATTATGAACGAAGATTTGTCTTTTTTTATTGGCCCCTGTAACGTAAGATTGCCTGAAATAAGTCCTAGGCCACCTTCTGCCTGAAAATGTTCCTTGTTCCCCTCTTTCATTTTAATATCTAAGATGGAGCTTAATCTCCCGCCATATTGTGAGGGGAATCCGCCCTTGATCAATTTTACACTATTTACTGCGTTGACGTTAAAGGTGCTAAAAAGCCCAAACAAATGGCTTGGATTGTAAACTGTTGCCTCATCCATCTGTATCAGGTTTTGATCTGAGTTACCGCCTCTCACATAAAACCCAGTAGTTCCCTCTTGTCCGCTTTGTACGCCAGGCAAAAGCTGGATTGTTTTTAGGATATCATGTTCTCCTAAAAGTACGGGTAACTCTTTTATAGATTTGATAGTTAAGTCAATTACGCCCATTTGGGTTTTTTCAACATTGTCCGGATTTCTGTTAGAGTTAACAACTACTTCATTTAAGGTATTGGTTTCGGGCTTTAAAAAAATATTTAGCTGGATATTCTTTGCGCCAAAAAACTTCTTAACAACCGGTTGATAACCATTAAAGGAGAATACAACCGTTGAGGTGTCGACATTCGGCAGCGTGACCGTAAAATATCCGTATTGGTTGGTGGGGCTACCAGTTTTGAAGTTGGAGATTGTAACTGACGCACCAATAAGTGCTTCTTTAGAATTTGCATCTTTAACCTAGCCGCTAATTGTAGTTTTTTGGCCAAAGGCAAGTAATGGCGATAAAAACGTAAAAATCAATAAGCATAATACTGTTAATTTTTCTTTAATCAGCAATAACATTTTCATGGGTTTTGTTTTCGACTTACTCTAGAGACAAAACCAAATGCAAAAGGTCCTATAACAATGAGCTTAATTTATTTGAGATTTCCAGATTAATCATAAAGGATAAGCTTCGGCTAAAGGCTCTTTGTTTTCAATTATTTATAGCGCCAGCATTCAGAGCCAATATATTCGAAGGTTTTTTTAGAAAAAAAAATATTTAAAAACCAGATGGTAGCACTGGATCACCCTTACTTTTTTAGTTACGCCGTGTCTTAATTAAGAAGTTGACGCTTTCATTTTTGTTGGCCTCAGTGGACTATCGCCTCTGTCACTAATTCCTAGTAGGAAAAGCCAGGTCCTTAATGTTGTTAAAAATTTGAATTCGCCAATTCTTTTTTTTCTAGCAAAGCGTAAATATGACCTGCGTTTAATTGAAGAATTAGATTTTCGGGAAGTACCGCTTTTTGGGAATAGTCAAAATTCAGTTTTTAATTATCAACCATTATCTATAAATACAATATCAATGCATTACATATGTAGCAAAAGGTAGATATAAATACTTCTTTTGCTTAAATAAGTTTTACTGGAAAAAATTTAAAAAAACTACTGTAATATATATGCATTTTGTTTCTCCTACGAATCCGCGCATGTGTCAATTCATCTTTTGTAACTTTCATCATAACATTTAATATCTTGTCATTATCGCTTAATAATGTAATCAAGATATTGTTTTCTTATTTTTGCCGTTTGATCCATTTAATGGAAAAGCATTGAATATGTGCTGTATTATAAAAAAGTTCATACTGAACACTCAATAATCCTCATAAAAGGCCCATCATCAATACTTAAAGAAAGAAAAACCTATCATTCTATGCATGGGATATTGACGGGATAGGTAATCTCATCCTTGAATAAGGATTTTGACTTCCTTGATTTCAGGTGCTAATTTAATTGACCGCACCATCTAAGTTTTTGGCGTTCATAATTATTAGCAGATAAAAAGCAGACCTTTAAAATTTATAACTGTAACCTAATCTAAATATCTGCGTTTCATAATAATCGGTACTTGTTAAACGAAACCCATTTCCGTTGACATCCCTTTTAATTTTAAGTGTGTTAAAAATATCGTTGCCATTTATAAATAGCTCGCCTTTTCCATTTTGGATCTGTTTTTTTATGCCTAAATCAGCTGAAAATCTTGAACCAATTTTCCCTTGTGGAATCAGGTCGGGAGCTAGGTAGGTAGCCGAAAGTTGGATATCCGTTTTCTTGGCGAGTTTCAATTGCGCATTCCACTTCAGGTTTCCAGATAAGATAGATTCTTTTCGCATGGTATAAATTGTAGGTACTGGATATTGGTTCTGAACTGTAAAAGCATTGATGGTATTTTGGTAAATGGTACTGCTAATATTCATCGAAAGCCACGGTGCCAATTCCTGCTGAATTAAGAGTTCGCCTCCAGTATTGTAGCTTCTTCCGGCATTTTGGAAAATGTTATAAATAATGGTATTACCGGGGACAATTGTCGCTATTCTGGTAATTGTTCCATTTACAATTTTATGAAATCCGGAGAGATAGAAATAACCCTTTTCCCAAATGTTTTTATAGCCCAGTTCCACCATGTGGGTAAATTGGGGTCTTAAGGTTGGGTTTCCAACCTTTAAAAGTTCAGGCTCATCATACTTAGGAAATATTCTGATGTCTACCTCATTTGGCCTATCAACCCTTTGACTGTAAAATGCAGATAACCTATTGCCCTCGTTAATTTTGTAAGCAAATCTCAGGTTGGGAAATGGCCTGAAATACTTGTATCCATCGCTCTTGTACGTATTATGGTTCGGATTTACCTTGTAATCTACCTTAACGTATTCAATTCGTA
>NZ_JBIWEB010000020.1:0-98961 GCF_044762335.1 Pedobacter suwonensis
TACAACCCTCGACAAAAAGTTCTTTATTGGCCTTGGACTAGATGGATTCGCTAATTATTACTATTGGAAAACGACACACCAAACGAAGTTATTCTAGCAAACCGCCGTATACCGATCGGTACGTACGGTGGTGTGAGAGGACAGATAGGGAAATAATCCCTATCTTCCTACTCGATATCTTTTTTACCGCAAAGAACGCTAAGTTTTCGCAAAGCGATGTTTTGTTTTACCACAGAGGGAATTGAGTTTGCAAGGAGCAACAGAGAGAAGGTCATCATGATCAGATAGCTATCAGATGTAGTCACAATCCCGAACTTTGGGGAGCGCGCTATAAGTAAAATACGCTGTGATAATCTGTGTTTTCGTGGCAAGTCTTCAACTCCGCTCAGACTGACTAAAAGCCACTCCGTATCCTCTGCATATTTTCTCTGCGCACGCTGTGGTAAAAAACAGGTGATGTTTTAGAAATTCCCCTTCATTTCCTTCGCTACTTCTTTTGCAACCGGATCTTCACTTTTTTCCAGGTTCGCTACAATACTTTCCTGATTTTTTGTGGAATGGTTCTGGCTCATTTTAAAAACATGGTCGAGATGCTTTACCGAAACCTCGAATCCTGTAATTGCTTTTAAATGCTTCTGGATATATGCTTCATCCATTTTATTAAATGCAGCAGGACTTGTTTCAGGGTGCTCATAATGATCCGTCAGTTCTTTGATCACCTGGTAAGTTTCTTCCGGATTCATCAGCCTGATTTTGCCTTTGGCCTGAACCGTTTTATAATTCCAGGTAGATACTGAAGCTGGTTTTTCGTAAACTGAAGCACTGATATAAGCATGCGCACCAGTAAAAACAGCCATTACGTTTGGATTTTGCTCAAAGGCCATACAATGATCGGTTTTCGTCATAATGTGGCCGATAAGTTTGATTGAGTCGCCATCGGTTATGGTTTGAACCGGTACCTGCGTAACAACCGGATACTCGCCATCAAAACCAATGAGTGTGATAAAGTTATTTTGTTGCATAAATTCAAGAATTTCATCTTGATTGCCTGCTTTAGAATATGCTGTTCTGTACATGAATGATGCTTTTTAATAAAGAAGCCATTGAGTTCTACACGTAAATTTGAAGAATTATAATAGTATTTGTACGCCTATCTCCTTAATCTCAGTGTATTTTTTGCGTACTTGGCGGCTGAAGGAACCTAAAATTTAACGCTGATCTCTACCGAATCCGTGCCTTTTTTAGGCAATACCCAATCCGGACCTTCCTGAATCAACCGTTTCGCTTCTGCATCAGCTTTTTTATTCAGCGATTTTATAACCGTGATATTGGTTGGCCGTCCGTTGCTTTTAACTTTGAAACTCAAAATCACAAATTGCTCCGGTCCTTTAGGATTATAAAGTTTATTGTTGTGTACTAAGTACTGGTTATAGTTAACGGTAGAAACCGGAATGGGCTTCGTAATTTCATCGGCCGATTTTCCATCCAGGTTTTGTTCTGCACGCAATGTAATTTTTGGCGCGGCAATGTTTTCTTTTTTACGCCCGTTCGAACCTGTAATCAACGCAATCTCATTCAATGATTTATCGCCACTCAATGCATTTCGGATCGCATTAGGATCCTGCAGACCAGCTACAGGTAATTCCTTAAAGCCGATAGCATTAATCAGTAAGTCCTTATCTTTAGCATTGCTGTCAGCAGGTAAATAAAAATAGCCTTTGGCATCAGTAGCCGTTACATTTTTAGAGCCGGCTAACTTTACCACTGCTCCCTGAACAGGCTGTCCGTCACTTTGGTTTACCACATTACCACTAAATGCAATTTTGTTCGAGCCTACTGCCGGTTCTGCTGCCAACGCAACCTCATTTAACATCACTCCGCCCGATTTGTAATCGTTAAGGCTTACACGGCTCATTGCTTTTGTGCGACTATTATCAGATGCGATTTTGGCCGCTTTTACTTCGGTAATTGGTGCTGCTGCAGTCTTCGAAACAATATTAGTTTTGGTGTTTTTTGCAAGATCTACTGTTTTTGAAGCTGTAATTGCTTTATCAATCAAAGCTCTTTGAGTAGCGATCCGGGTAATGGTCTCTGCTTTAGCTTTTGATTGGGCAGAAGCTATGCCCGTGGTACTATCTAAGTGAACCATTACCCCTTCCTTTTTATGTGAAGCGAGTTCTGCATTCCTGCGGTTGGTTTCGCGCATAAAGAATAAGATACTTACCGCAATAAAAGCTACAGTTGCAGTTGCGGCAATACTTAACCTCTGGGTAGTAACGCTCCAAAGCTTGCGCTTTACAGGCTTTTCTGATACGCGATCATAGAGTTGTTTTTGTAAAAGAGACAGCGTCTGTCTGCGTTTCGGCGATTGCTTTAGACCTTCCAACGCCTCGGCAACAAAAGGATCGTCCAGCGCCTGTTTTTCTACAAAATGCATAGCCTTGGCATCAAGTTTACCATCCAGGTAATCTTCCAGTACATCAATATCTAACCAATCGTTATTCACTACTGTTTTTCTCTATACAAATCTTTAAATTCCGCTTGCCATTTTGGATGTAACTCTTCACTTTAAGCATATCGTAACCCGTAATATCGGCTACTTCTTTATAGCATTTTTCTTGTAAATAAAATAAATCTACGCTTTTTCGCTGTTCTTCAGGCAAAGTTTCCATACACTTTTCCATAATGGTAAGCTGCGTTTCTTTTGTGTTGTCAATATCAAGATGCACAAAATCAGTATTTTCCACAAAAGTATCGTCTATGGAAACATTATTTTGCTTTGCCGATTTTCGTAAGGCCATTAAACAATGGTTGCGCGTTAAAACATGAAGCCAGCTCTTAAAGTTCTGTACTTCATGTACTTTTAACTTTGTTACCAGTTCTTCAAAAATCTGCATCACCGCATCCTTGCTTTGCTCTTCATCTTTAAAGTAGTTTAGGCAAACCCCGAACACCAAATGCATATACTTATTGTAAAGCGTACCCAACGCGTCCAAATTGCCCGTATTTTTATAATCGGCAATTAATTTAGCATCGTCGTGCTGGGCATTTCCAGCTGTGTTTTTTATAAACCTCAAAAATGGTCGCTATTTCGAATTATCTTCCAAGTATAAAAAATATTTCTGAGTATCGATATGGAAAACCCTGAAGAACTACATCATCCTTAAAAAATTAAGACTATGAAAAAGCTTCTATTCTCTCTTATTGCAATTTTTTTGCTGATGAGTTTTAAACAGTTTGATGGCCGAACGATTACCGGTGTAATTACTGATGCAACATCTATTTTACCGGGGGCATCAGTTACTACAAATTATAGTAAACAGGTGGTTGCCGCTGATTTGAAAGGCAGATACAGCATCCAGGTAACTGAGAAAGATACGGAGCTCAAGATCTTATACATTGGTTATAAGCCCCAAACCATAAAAATTGGAAAACGCAAAACGATAAACATCATAATGGTTGCAGATACGACTACTTTAAATGAGGTAGCGGTTGTTGGTTATGGAATGCAACCAAAAAGTATGACGACGTCATCTATTGCTGTGCTTTCCAATCGGTTTTTAGCCGGAAAAGTTGCGGGAGTAATGGTTTCGCATGGGAAAAAAGGTATGGCGTACAGAAGCGAAGAAAGTTATAAAGGTATTACTGAAAATACCTTCCATAAAGCAAAAAACGACCCATTGTCTACCTTTTCAATTGATGTTGACGCGGCATCGTATAGCAATGTAAGGCGGTTCATCAACGGAGGTAGCCTGCCCGAAACGGATGCGGTTAGGATTGAGGAAATGATCAACTATTTTGATTACGACTATGAGCTACCAAAAGGCAAAGATCCTGTTCATATCATCACCGAAATGGCCCCTGCGCCCTGGAACAACACCCATAAACTGGTGCAAATTGGTTTACAGGCTAAAACTGTTGCGACTGAAAAGTTACCGGCATCCAATTTAGTTTTTCTGATTGATGTTTCCGGTTCAATGAATGCGGCTAATAAACTGCCCTTATTGGTTTCCTCATTCAAATTACTAACAAATCAGCTTAGAGAAAAAGATAAAGTTGCAATTGTGGTTTATGCCGGAAATTCTGGCGTGGTTTTACCTGCAACACATGGAAATGAAAAAATCAGGATTAAAGATGCCCTTGATAAATTAAGCGCCGGCGGTTCTACCGCCGGTGGACAGGGCATTGAGCTTGCCTACAAAATTGCTTCAGAAAACTTTATTAAAGGGGGAAACAACCGGGTAATTTTAGCTACCGATGGTGACTTTAATGTTGGGGCAAGCAGTGATTCGGATATGGAAAAACTGATTGAAAGCAAGAGAAAAAGTGGTGTATTTTTAACCGTTTTGGGTTACGGTATGGGTAACTATAAGGATAGTAAAATGGAAATACTTGCCGATAAAGGAAACGGTAATTACGCCTACATTGATAATTTAACTGAAGCACGAAAAGTATTGGTAAATGAGTTTGGCGGAACCTTATTTACAGTAGCCAAAGATGTTAAATTACAAATTGAATTTAATCCGGCTGAGGTTCAGGCTTACCGTTTAATTGGATATGAAAACAGGCTCCTTGCTAAAGAAGATTTTAATAACGATGAAAAGGACGCCGGCGAAATAGGCTCAGGCCATAGTGTTACTGCACTCTACGAAATTATTCCGACAGGAGTTAAAGACAGCTTTACAACAAGTGTAGACGATTTGAAATATCAAAAAATAATGCCGTCAAACACCCGCAACTCAAATGAACTGCTTACCATTAAACTTCGTTATAAAGAACCTTCTGGTGGTAGAAGTAGGTTATTGATGAAAGCAGTAACCACCAATACATCAGGCATTGATTCAACAAGCGATAATTTCAGGTTTGCTGCTGCAGTTGCCGAATTTGGTATGATTTTAAAAGGTTCAGCATTCAAACAAAAGGCTAGTTTTGAGCAGGTAATCGCTTTGGCAGAAACAGCAAAAGGTAAAGACAAAGAGGGGTATCGCTCAGAATTTTTAAGCATAGTAAAATCTGCGAAATTAATGGCCAAAGATTTGCTAAGCATAAAAGATAAACTCATCATGAATGAAAAAAATTAATGTTGTATCTGCAGCCCTGGTATTAATATTATTAACAAGCCTAAATGCTGGCGCACAGATTAAACTGAGCGATATATTTAAAAAGGTTACCGGGAAGCAAGGTACCACAACAGCCGCTACCGGAACACCATCCACTTTCGAAATCGGACAGGGAATTAAAGAAGCGCTACAGATCGGTGTTTCTGCCGGTGCAGACAGGCTTTCGGTTAAAGATGGCTTTTTAGGCAATCTGGCCGTTAAAATACTGATGCCTCCTGAAGCGCAAAAGGTTGAAAGAACATTGCGTAGCATAGGTTTGAACAAACTGTGTGATAATGTAATTGTAAGTTTAAACCGTGCTGCTGAAGATGCCGCTACCGAAGCAAAACCTATTTTTATATCGGCCATTAAACAGATGACCTTAACCGATGCAACAAATATTCTTTTGGGTAGCAAAGATGCAGCCACCGAATATTTTAAAAGGGTAACTACTACTCAATTAATGCAGAAGTTTAGCCCGATTGTAGCGGCTAGCTTGAATAAAGTAAATGCCACTAAATATTATAGTGATTTAACAACGCAATACAATCGCTTGCCCTTAGTAAAGCCGGTTAATACTAACTTAACCGAATATGTTACGCAGAAAGCGATTGATGGCTTGTTTATTGAAATAGCCAAGGAAGAGTTGAAAATCAGAAGTAACCTGAGTTCAAGAAGCACCACATTGCTCCAAAAGGTATTTGGATACGCAGACAGGAAAAAGAATTAGTTTAGTGTATTTTCATGAGGACACAAGCCCTGGCGGATAGTTCGCTATGTTAGGTTTAAGGTCTAAGCGAGATGTTAAGACCAGATCGGAGTAGGAGAGACTTACGAAATCTTAGTGTTGCCACATGTGTCGGAAACCTTCTTAAGGCTGCATAGAAATTGATGGTTAGTTTTTTTGGAGCGCAATGCCAGTACAAGAAAATAAGTTGGTTCCCGTGTTCCGCTTATACACTTCAGACTCCGTTCCTGCGTCTTTCAGGGTACCGCTTCACCCAGGGCTAAGTGGCAAAAATAACATTTCATTTCAGCGGTAAAATGTTCACTAGCTTTGTGCCTAAACCCGATCCGACAGCTATCTGATGTAATGAAAAGCCCGTAAACGAGGAACGAGTGCGGACTTGAAATGAAAAGCGGGGCTGCCGGCAGTCAAGAGCTTTCTCTGTTTCTTTTCAAAAAAAGATATCACTTATTTTCTGTACCCGCAGTTTTTTAGCCTGTTGATTTTGCGCGACGCATTTCCAATACTACACTTAAACGGTTGCACAAAAAATTAAAGAAATTTAAAGTAATATTGAGTTTCATCCGTTTACTGGGTTATCAAGCGAAATTTAGTGCCAACAAACGAACCTCAAAATATCATTTCAACGGTTGCCAATTATGGTAAGCGCTTATTTAGTTTCATCCGCGGCCGGGTGAATACGGATGAGGATGCGGAAGATATTTTACAGGATGTTTGGTTTCAACTCAGCAATCAGCCAGAAGCTGGGGCCATTGAGCAGATTAGCGGTTGGCTGTATCGGGTAGCGAGAAATAAGATTACCGATAAATACCGCAAGCAAAAGGAAGAATCGTTGGAAGACTTCAGCTTTGAAGGCGAAGATGGAGAAATTAATTTTAAAGAAATTTTACTGGCGGAGGCTTACTCGCCGGAGGAAGAAAGTTTAAAGAAGCTGTTCTGGGACCAATTGTTTTTGGCTCTGCAGGAATTACCTGAAAATCAGCGCTATGTATTTGTTCAGAATGAATTGGAGGAACGTACTTTTCAGGAACTGGCCGATGAAAGCGGCGAAAACATCAAAACATTAATATCAAGAAAAGGTTATGCGGTAAAACACCTGCGTAACCGTTTACAAAATTTATATCAGGAGTTTATTAACTATTAAATTTACAGACATGATGAATAGAAATTTTAATCGTGGTAAGAAATTCATGTTCTTTTTCCCTGTAGCGGTGCTTATTGCAGCTATTCTGGGTTATGTAGTTATGTATTTGTGGAACTCGATTTTGCCGGAAGTTGCCCACACGGGGCGATTGAGTTATTGGCAGGCCCTCGGTTTGCTTGTGCTTTGTAGAATACTGTTCGGAAATTTTAATAAAGGAGGACACCGGGGAGGCGGCTTCCGTGAGCGTGCGCAAAAGATGCGTGCTAAATGGGATTCAATGAACGAAGAGGAACGGGCAAAATTTAAAGATGAGTATAAGCGGAGATGTGGCGGATGGGGCCACTACCGCAATAAAGAATAGTTTGAAAGCCTCGAAATAAATTCGGGGCTTTTTGTTTTATCTATTTCTCCGTTATTTTGAACATCTGGAAAGCCTTTCCGTGAACCGTCCTCGACCGCAGAAACGCGGAGTATATAGATCTATCAAGACAGATTTCTCGCCCGAACGTTCGGGACTGCGCTTCAGTCGAAATGAAGGCGATTTTTTTAACCGTCATACTAATAACGACTTTCTACTTACTCTATTTGTTGGTGTCTTTCCGACCAACGAGTTAATCTACTAAAAAGATCCTTCATCGCATTCCGGATGATAAAATACCTAATAAAAAATCAAAATAATTTAAAGTAAAAACAAAGCTGCTCCGTCTTCCTAAATAATTAACCAAAACAACAGTATTTGTATATCAAATCGCTTAACGCGAATCGGTTACAACGTTTGATAATTATAATAAAATGAAACCATCATGATTTTCAAAAGCCAAAATAACCAGAAAAATCATGATAGCTTGATCACAAATAAAAACATATACAACAGATGAAAAAAATAATAAAAACGATAGGATTCGGGATAGTACTTGGAGCGGTTGCTTTCTTCACCCCATTGGTGTTTAAATTTATATTGGCCATTATGCTGATCGGTTTAATGTTCAGGACATTTACCAGTAGAAGACGTCATTATTTCCACAGCCGATATAACGGTTTCGAGAATCATTACAGTCCGATTGTGCCAATCGATAACCAATGGTACAGGCCAAATGTACAAGGTAACGGAATAGTTAACCACATTAATATAAATGATTAACCGCCATGAGAACATTTAGAATATTACTGGCATTGGCTGTTGCCGCAGGAACTTTTTACAGCTTAAATGCACTGGCTGTTCAATATGGATACCGAGATCGGTTAGATTTTAAAAACAGGCATTACCATGGGGATTGTAATCACGGGCAACACAGCAAGCGTAGCTTCAGCCATCATCGCATGCCAATGGCCGATACCATCGTCCAGACAGATAGTACAAATAATTTAGATAGATAAGCTGATGTCAAAAATACTTTTTTTAAGCGATCCATCTCAAGCCGATGTTAATCCGATTTTGGGTATGGCAAATGAAATGATTACTAAGGGAGAGCAAGTCACTTTCTTCAGTTCAGATGAATTTAAGGAGCCTATAGAACAAATCGGCGCAGACTTTAAGGCTTATAATCAGGAGTTGAATATTTTTCGGGCAAGCAGGGCTCTTAATGAAGAAAATCCTAAATCAGGATTGATCAGTGCATTGCTGGAACCGATGAAATTTATCGATGACATTTTGGTTCAGTTAAGGGGCTTGAAATTTGATTATGCCGTTTTCTCACCCTCTTATCCATATGCAAATATCATTACACGGTTGTTGGATATCCCGAAAACAGAACAGATAGCCTGCCATTAATATTGGCTCAGGCCGACGAATTAACAGAATAATAAACAATTAACATAAATAAAATGTACAACGAACATAGATGCCATTCAGACAAGATGCATGGCCGTTTTGCCCGGGGAGCTAACAGGTTTAGCGGACACTCTGGCGGTCCATTTGGTCAACACAAACATAGCATGTTTAATCAGGGCTTTAGAAAGGTACCTGCCAATATAGAAGAAACCGAAAGTAGCTTTATTATTGAGCTTTTTGCGCCTGCTTTGGTAAAAGAAAACTTAAAGGTAGTAACCAAGGATGACATATTGACCATTTCTTACCAACCTAAAGAAGATGCCGATTCCAGTAAAAAGTATAATCGTAGAGAATATAGCAACGGCACTTTCGAAAGGGCTTTCAGCTTAAACGGAAAAGTTTTGGTCGAAAATATCTCGGCCAGTTACACTGATGGAATTTTAAAGGTTACCCTACCTAAAAACCCCGAAACGAATACACCGGAGAAAGATATTCTGGTAGACTAAGTTTCGTCTATTATAATTTCAGGCCCCGATTGTTTAGCACAATTGGGGCTATTTTGTTTGCTGAAACGGAGATAAGAAATTACCAGATCATGCCTGGTTGTAATTAAGAAGGCAGAAATTAAATGTAGGTTTGTTATTGGCGGTATTTTAAGGTACTTTTGCTAAAAGACATAAACACAATAGATTGAATTTTAACGACTTTAATTTCAACCCCGATTTATACGAAGGCTTAATGGCCATGGGGTATAAAAGCGCGACTCCAATACAAGAACAGGCCATTCCGGTAATTTTAGATCATCATGATCTGATTGCCTGCGCGCAAACGGGTACAGGAAAAACGGCCAGCTACCTCTTGCCCGTAATGGATAAAATCAGTAAAGCTGCTGTTAGACACAACAATACCTTAATTTTGGCGCCAACCAGAGAACTTGCGCAACAAATTGATTTACAGGTAGAAGCCTTAGCTTATTTTACCAATATCAGTTCATTGGCGGTTTACGGTGGGGGAGATGGTATTGCTTACGAACAGCAAAAACGCTCGATGCGCGAAGGTGTAGATATTATTATTGCCACTCCGGGGAGGTTAATGGCACATCTATCTTCAGGTGTATTAAAACTGGAACATTTACAGCATTTGATTTTGGATGAAGCAGATAGGATGTTGGATATGGGCTTTTACGATGATATTATCCGCATCATTAGCTATCTGCCGAAGAAAAGGCAAACGCTTTTGTTCTCCGCTACAATGGCACCGAAGATAAGGACCATGGCAGGTAAGATATTGCACGAACCGAAACAGATTACCATTTCAATTGCTAAACCGGCTGAAGGGATTGATCAACAGGCCTATAACATTCATGATCAGCAAAAACAGGCTTTATTAACGGAAATTTTCAAAAGCGACCAATACAAGAGTAGTATTATTTTTGCCTCCACAAAAGAAAAGGTAAAGGCATTGTATAAAGCTTTTAAGGGTTTAGGCATTAAGGCTGAAGCTTTTCACTCCGATTTGGGGCAAAAAGAACGCGAAGATATTCTCTTGGCCTTTAAAAACCGTAGATTGCCTATTTTGATCGGAACGGATGTATTGTCGCGCGGTATTGATGTAGAGGGAATCGATCTGGTGATCAATTATGATGTTCCTGGAGACCCTGCAGATTACGTACACCGTATAGGCCGTACCGCAAGAGCGGCAACAAAAGGTACAGCCATTACGTTGGTTAACGGAAGGGATAAGCGCAAGTTTGATAATATTGAACAGTTAATTGAGAAAGCGGTTCCGCGTATGCCACTGCCAGAAAGTATAGCTGCAATAGAAATTACACATGTAGAGGAAAAAAAGGCGCCGCATAAAGGAAAGAAAAAGGTTTGGCACAAAAAGAAAAAGCCGAAACCCTCAGTTTAAAGTATCTAAAACGCCATAAGACTGTTCTTATTGGCGTTTTTCTTTTATAGATTATTTTTGCGCTATTAAATGGCAAATTTTATTCTCATCGGTTTATGCATTTTGGCGGGCATTCTTTTCAGAAAAAGTAAATCGTTGCCCAAAGATGCACACAAAGGCATCAATGCCTGGATTATTTACGTTGCGCTGCCAGCAGTTTCATTTAAATACCTGCCACACATTGCCTGGACCAAAGACCTGCTTTTTCCAGCTTTGGCTCCTGTTTGTATCTGGCTATTTGGATGGTTATTCATCACCGTTTACAGCCACATCCGGAATATCAGCAAAGCAAGCTCCGGAGGTTTAAAATTAACCAGTTCTTTAAGCAATACTTCATTTGTGGGTTTCCCTTTAATTGTAGCCTATTTTAGTGAAAAGGAATTGGGTATCGCCATTATCTGCGATCAGGTTACTTTTACGCTGCTATCTACCATCGGCATTATTGTGGCCATCCGGTCGTCACAAAATCAAGAATTAAGCGCAAAAATGGTGTTGAAAAAGGTATTAACCTTTCCGCCGCTTATTGGCTGTGTGCTGGCGCTAACGCTGCCGGGTTTCATAGATATTACGTCACTAGATCCATTATTCGAAAAGCTAGCAGCTACAGTTGGCCCACTGGCTTTATTTTCAATAGGTTTACAGTTAAAGTTTGGAGGTTGGTTTAGTGAATGGAAACATATTAGTTTTGCTTTATTATATAAACTGATTTTAGCCCCTTTGGTGGTGATGCTGGTTGCAATAATTTTAGGAATGAGTGGCACCATTACAAGAATAACCATTTTCGAGATGGCCATGCCTACTTTATTAACGGCAGGCGTAGTAGCCGATCAGTACAATCTTAATCCAAAACTTTCCAATTTGGTGGTGGGGATCGGGATATTGCTCTCGTTTATTACCACGGGTTTATGGTGGCTGGTGCTGAATTATTCAGGGGTAGTTTAATATTTACTTTTTTACCACAGAGGCTGAAGAGAAAAGGCACGAAGATCACAGAGGTTTATATATTTTAACCACAGATAGAAAGGATGGACACAGATAGAAACTCTAATTTATTATAGACGTCAAAGTGAGAGAAGTAGGCTACTTCACAGGGTTTCTCAGTGTTCCTCTGTGTAAAACTCGGTGAACTCTGTGGTTAACAAAAAAGCCGCAAAATTTCTTCTGCGGCTCCTTAAATGATTTTGATTGAATTACAAAGCTAATTTCTTGGCAATTGCAGATGGCATACCTGCTTTGTTTAATAAAATTGCTGTTGTTTTATATTTCACATAGTTTTTAGTTACGTATAAATATCCTTTGTAATCGTTGCTGGCACCCCAGGAGTTTTTAACGATATAATATTCTTTTCCGGTCTGATCTTTAGCTAAACCAACAATGTGCATACCATGATCATCAGTTGTTTGATAGTTATCGAAAGCAAGCTGACGGTTTTCCTGCGTAATTTCCATCTCCGGTTGCGGACCATTAAACATTTCTGCTTTTTGTTTTGCAGTCATTTCAGCGAAAGGCGTTTGCGGTACAAAGGCTACACCATTTTTCCAGCTGAAGTTTTTTTCGCTAACATCTGTAGCCCAGGCTACTGTATAACCACCTTTCAAAGCGTTATCAATAATGTCTGTTAGTTCATTCACTTTTACATTATAAACCTGATCGAAAGACCAGTTATCAGGCACCAATAGGGTAAATTTGCTATAAAAAGGATGGTCATTGAACGATGAAAGTTCTACATAGTTATCTGGATTTAAGCCCACCACTTCCTGAGCGAAAGTTTTTGGGGTGTACTTTTTGCCATTATAAGTAAAGTTTTCTGGCACAGTGCCTAAATAAGCATCAATTACACCTGTATAAGCCTTTAACCAGTTTGGTGTCAATTCTCCGTTTGCATTTTTTACGACAGCTTCTAAAACGCCTTTTTCAATATCGCCAAGTTCTGCAGTTTTATTGATTTTAGTACCATAGTTTAACCCGGTGTATACTTCTTGTGGAACTGCACCATATTTTCTGTACATGTTGATTACATCGTGCAAAGCACCGCCATCTCCTAATGAAACCGCACCATGCATGCGCACGTAATTTTTACCTTTTTCTACATAAGCATTACGGGCCGAAAAAAGCGGAGATAGGGTTACAGGCTGCTTGCCCGCTTTGATCATTTCTGATTCTAAAAATGAGTTGGTAGAATAGCTCCAGCACGTACCTGAAGACCCCTGATTTTGAACCGGGGTATTGGCCAGGTTAATAACTTCTGTAAATTTAAAAGAAGCTGCACTGTTTTCACTTTGGTTGTTTTTTAACGAATTAACGAGATTGTCTTGCGCATAAGTCGCCGATATAGATAACGACAAAGCCAAACCAATCACACTGATTTTGGTGTAGTTGATCATTTTTTATGAATAATTAATAATTGAGCGAATGTAAAAATACTTGTCGATTTAGTACCAAGAGTTTTTGTAATAAATCAATAACATCGGTCATTTTATTGCAACAATGTTGAATTAACATTCTGGTAAACTGATTGGGATGTTCGTTGCTAACCCGCCATCAGAGGTTTCTTTGTATTTCGCATTCATATCTAAAGCCGTTTCCCACATGGTGTTTACTACGGCATCTAAACTTACCTTTGCCTTGTCAGGATTACTTTGTAGTGCCAATTGGCTGGCGGTAATTGCTTTAATGGCTCCCATTGTATTTCTTTCGATGCAAGGAATCTGTACCAGACCTCCAATCGGATCGCAGGTTAAGCCCAGGTGATGTTCCATAGCAATTTCTGCGGCCATTAAGACCTGACGTTGCGAACCACCTAAACACTCGGTTAGGGCTGCCGCAGCCATGGCGGAAGAAACGCCGATTTCGGCCTGACATCCACCCATAGCGGCTGAAATTGTTGCCCCTTTTTTAAAAATACTACCAATTTCTGAAGCACAGGCAACAAACTGGATGATTTTTTCTTCGCTATAACCATCACAAAAGGTGATAAAATATTGTAATACTGCAGGGATTACACCTGCGGCACCATTTGTAGGTGCAGTTACCACACGGCCAAACGAAGCATTTTCTTCATTAACGGCTAATGCAAAACAGCTTACCCAATCTAAAATATAATTAAAGCCGTTTCCGCCTTTTCTGATGGCTGTTACCCAGCCAGTATAATCTGAATATTCATTTTTGCCAATTAATCGCTTATTTAGTGGAAATGCCCGTCTGGCTACATTTAAACCTCCCGGTAAAAATCCTGTGGTATGGCATCCACGATAAATACAGTCGCGCATTACGGCAAAGTGCTGTAAAATGCCTTTTTTTGTCTCCGCTTCGGTACGCCAGGCCAGTTCGTTTTCCATCACAATTTCGCTCACCTTTAAACCGGTAGATAAACACCAATGTAAAAGATCTTTTGCTTTATCTACAGGAAAGGGAAGGTCTACCTGAACTTTTTTGCTATTGTCTTCGCCTTCTTTTACCACAAAGCCGCCGCCTATGGAGTAATAAGTTTCTGAAAAGGCTTTTCCATCTTTTAAAAATGCCTGAAAAGTTACCGCATTAGGATGGAAGGGTAAACTTTCGGCAAAAAGGAAAAGCAGATCTTGATCGTAATCAAAATCAATAATTAATTGATCAGCAAGATTTAATTTTTTATCTCTTTGGATACTTTCGAAGGTAGGGGTAACCGCATCTACATCAAACGTAACCGGATCGGCGCCTGTTAAACCCAATAGAATGGCCACATCAGTTCCATGGCCTTTACCCGTTTTTGCAAGAGAGCCATATAGCAATATCTTGATACCTTTAACCTTGTTAATCAGGTTTTGCTGTGTAAGGGAAGCTGTAAACTGCTGGGCAGCCCGCCACGGACCTAAAGTATGTGAACTGGATGGTCCGATACCAATTTTAAAAATATCGAAAACCGAGATTTGTTCCTTAATCATGATGAAAGTTAGTTATACAAAGCTATGATTGTTTTATGATTTCGGCTAAATTTATTTTGACTGAATACCGAAATATTTTACTTTAGAACAATCTAATCCAAACGCTTCAAAAATGGACTTAAACAATCATTATCAAGAAATTGATTTAAGCTACTGCCGTGCCAGCTCGGGCAAAAGACTTGCAAATTATATCATCGATTTAATTGTTTTTTACGTCATTCTTTTTGGCGTTTACATCTGTATCGGCATTTTATTTTCTGGAATTTTAGACGGAATCAATGATCTTATAAACAGGTTGGTTGTGATGGTTGTTTATGGCTTTTTCATGTGTTTAATAGAAGCTGTTTCACGTGGAAAATCAATCGGAAAGCTGATCACCGGAACTAAAGCTGTAAACCTGGATGGTAGTGAGATCAATTTCGCAAAAGCATTTACTCGGAATATGATCCGTGTAATTCCTTTTAATGCCATTAGCGGCCTCAGCAGTCCTTGTGATCCATGGCACGATCGCTTGTCGGACACGATGGTGGTTGACGAGAAAAAACTGTCCTTACAAACGCAAAGGGTTGATCTGTTTGATTCGGTTAAAAATCAAACTCAATAATATCATCGTCTTTTAACATCCGCTCTACGAATTTCTGGTGGTTTTGCGGTGTGCCGGTAGCCGTCCAGTTTCCGGTAATGATGTTATTGACCAACTGATGCTTGCCACGCTGGGGTTTCAGTTTACTCTCCTTAAAAACTTCTTCGTAACTCTCTAAATCGCTGTTTGTATGCTGTTTTTTAACGATGCGGTAGATGCGTTTGGTAAAGCGCCGGTCTCCTATTTCTTCTAAAAAAGGGAAGATAATCAAAGCCAGCATTACCACACCGGTCACACCGATCGCCTGTTCGTAATAACCAGAACCTACCGCCATGCCAATGGCCGCCACAATCCAGATGATACAAGCCGTAGTTAATCCTTTCACGCGGTTTTCTTCCTTAAAAATTACCCCAGCACCGAGAAAGCCAATGCCTGTAACAATATTTGAAGCAATCCTATCCTGGCTGGTAGGGCCTATTTTGATGGATAAAATAGTAAACAGGGTGGCGCCTAAACCAATCATCATCATGGTTTTTAATCCGGCAGATTTACTTCTATATTCGCGTTCTGCTCCAATTATACCGCAAAGTAGAGTTGCCAATAAAAATTTATTGATTTCACTTTGGGTAATGAAATGGTTTTGATCTATAATTTCATTCATCGCCTTTTGTTATCAACGGCAAATTAATAAAAATCATAACATCTCAGTCCGTTTGCGCGGCCACCGTTTGAACTATTTGGAAAATATTTTTCGTAACCTACACCAATTTCGGATGTTCCTCCTGTATTGCTATAATTAATTTTTGAAGTTGTAGCATCGTGACTGATGCCTAGCCTGAATTTTTCACCATTGGTTCTGCGGTTAAAAATATCGAAGATTACCGAAAATACAATTGCATCATTTCCGTTCGAACTGCCATCATTGCGGTACCAGATGCCTGCATTTATACTTGCATACTTATATTGCATGCCCGCGCTAAACGATTTAATGTTACCTTGTTTATAAGCAATAATGGATGGGATAAGGTAATTTCCATCCCGGTCGTACTCATCCGGCACCAAGGTTAATTTGTAACTTAAATTACTCGATATGCGCATGGGTAACTTAGCCTGAAAACCAGATAAAGATTCATCCGGACGATTAAGGTGATGCATGGCTAATCCCATCATGAATTTTCCGACCACGAGATTGGCGCCCGCATTTGAATCGAAATAATATCGGCTATCTACACTTGGCCTTTCTGCACCCGAAATACTGCCCGGAATATAGCCAATGACATCGATCTGATCGCCAAATACGAGTTTATCCCAATTTAGCTTTTGGTTGGTAATGCCTGCCTGTAATCCAAATGATAGGGCAAAATCGTCTCCTCCGATGATATAGGAATAGCTTAAGGCAATGTTGTTCTTCACCAGGTAGGCGGTTCCTTCGCTGCTGCGGTTAAAAATAATTCCAACGCCACTGTTTAGGCTGCTCAGGTTAAGATCTCCGGAAGCAGACATGTACGAATAATCACTGGCCAAGCCTGTCCATTGGTTACGGTAAAGCGCATTAAACCTGATGTCGCCTTCAAACTGCCCTGTAAGTGCCGGATTTAAGTAAATTGGCGCATTATAAAACTGAGAGTAAATATGGTCTTGTGCCCATGAAACAATTGGCAGTAACCAAAATAAAATTATGATTATCCTTCTCCTCATTATCTATCTGATTAAATATATTACACCTGTTTTTTTCGGAGGAGATGAATCGTGGCTTATGCCTCTCCAATCGCTTCCATTAATAAATTTTACGTCAACTTTCCAGTAATAAATACCCTGCGGCTGATCCTGGCCATTATAAGTTCCATCCCAACCTTCTACAGGAGCACCATCATCCAGTTTGCGTGTTTCCCAGATTAACTTGCCCCATTTGTTGAAAATAGACATGTTCCATTCTTTAATGCCGCGACCTTTGGCCATAAAGGTTTTAATTTCATTTTTAGCGCTCGCCGGCATAAAAGAGTTAGGAATACTTAAGTTGCCAGGTACACTAATAATCCTTACTGATTGAAATGTGTTAGCTGAACAGTTTTCCTTATTTAATACTTTTAAGGCTACTGTATAAGTGCCTTCGTTGGCATAAGTATGGTTAGGGTTTTGCAAGGTAGATGTAGTTCCATCGCCAAAAGACCATTCCCAGCTTACCGCTCCTGTACTGGTATCTTTAAAGCCAAAGCTATAGTTTGGAGCGGAAAGTTCATTGCCTGGAACTACTACGAACGTAGCAACAGGAGGAGCTACAAGCTGAATATAATCAGTCAAGCTTAATGTGTTTTGGCAGCGCTGGCTATTGATGGCCGTAAGGGTAACCTTATAGTTTACACCTGAACCGGTGTAGGTATGCTGTGGCTCAAAATCTGTCGAGGTTGGCGAACCGTCACCAAAATCCCATACATAGGCAACTGCACCAACGCTGGTATTTTTAAAGTTAACGGTAAGATTAGAACAGCTAATTGTTTTATCGGCGATAAAACCAGCAGTTGGTTGCGGCAGGATTGTAACGGTTTCGCTTATTGAGCTTTTTGAGCAGTCGTTTTCTGCATCTAATCTAATGGTGTATTTCCCGGGCTTGTCGAAAGTTTTTGGAAAAACACCTGTAGTATTGGAATACGCTGTGCTGATTTCGCCCGTATCGTCATTCGTAAATGTGTAGGTAAAATTGCTTGCGCCGCGTGTATTATTGATGAAGTTAACGGTAAATGGTACGCAACCAACCTTCTCGTTACCGTTTACTACGAGTCCTGGAGTGATATCATTCGGTGAAACCCTGATGATTACTGGGATCGCATTTGCCTCGCCGCAACTGCTTTTAGCGGTCATGGTTACCGTAAAATCCTTTACTACAGGCGTTTTGAAGGTATGACTTATTGTTCTTCTATCTGTTAGGGGGCCTGACGAAGTGCCATCACCAAAATCGTAGGTATATGTTGTGCCTGCACTTTCCGGGCTGTTATTTACAAAAGTAACAAGGAGATCAGCGCATCCTCTTGTTTTATCAGGCGAGAATATAGCAACAGGTTTGGCATGTACAATAACCGTTGCCGATGTAACCACAGCCGGACCGCATGGTAAGGTTGTGGTTAGCGTAATTTTATAGGTTTTATCTTTCCCGGTAGGGTCAGCCAGAAAAGTTATTGCTGCAGGTTGCGCGAGGTTAGAAGATTGTCCATTACCAAAATCCCACGTATAGGTGGCACTATTAAGCGGACTGGTGGTATTGGTAAAAGTAACGCTAAGAGGTCCGCAACCTTCTGTTACGCTTTGTGTAAACGCTGGGGTAACAACAGGAAAAGTGCTGAATACCTCGCTTTTTTCATCTGAAGTACAACCCAGGCTACTGGTAACAACAAGTTTTATGGTCACACTTTCGTTTCCATTTGCAATGGTATAACCTGGAAATGTTGGCCCTACTCCGATTTGTACATTATTGGCAAACCAGGTATAAGTATTGTTTCTATCAGGATATAAGATTGCAGCAATATTGTTAGCGTCGAGTTTAAAAGGAGCACAACCTGTTTTAGTATTGTAGGTTATTTCGGCTTTTGCATTTGGGTTTACCGTTATCTTAATTTGGTTGCTTAAAATGTTGCTACAAACGCCACTGGCTACCGATCGGCGGTAATAAATGCTCACTGTTGGTGTTGGCGGGGTAAAGTTTATATTGTTAGCGCCCAGTACATCACTCCAGGCAGTTCCATTTAGGCTTGATTGCCATTGATAGGTGTAAGTTCCGCTACCGCCGCTGGGTGTAGAGCCTGTTAATGTTGCAGCAGCTGTGCCTACACAAATGTTTTGATCGGCAGAAATGGTATTGTTGGTTAGCCCTGGTAAAACGGTAACCTGTACCGAATTGCTGATCGAAGTACAAATGGTGCTGTTAACCAATCTCCTGAAATAAGTAGAAACTGTGGCTGTTGTGGTTAAGTCCTTATTAATAGCCGATGGGATGTTGGCCCATGTATTGCCATCGGCACTGCTTTGCCATTGGTAGGCAAATGTTCCTGTACCTCCGGTTGGTTTATCGCCTGTAATAGTGATCGTTTGTTCGGCACAAACCGGAGCTGCAGATGCGGAAATGTTATTGGTAACCGGCGAATAATAAGTGATGACCACATCATCGGTAGAAGGGGGGCAACCACTAAAGCCAGTAATCGTCCACCTGAAAGTATAGGTCTGACCAGGTACAAGGCCCGTCACATCAGTATTTCTACGTGTGGGCTCAATGATGGTCACGCCAGTTTGTGCAGATACCAGTGTCCACATACCACTATTGGACAATGGATCGTTGCCGGCTAATGTGATGCCATTGCCACTGCATAAGCTTTGGTCTGAGCCGGCATTTGCTACAACTGTGCCAGGATTAACCGTGATGGTAGTTACCGTTGATACGGCTTCTGCACAACTGCCACTTTGTACTACCGTACGATACTGCGTGGTAGTGGAAAGGTTAGAAAAGACATAGGGATTTGCATTTGAAGTAATGGTCGACCAGTTTGTCCCATTATCTATGGAGCTTTCCCAGCGGATAATGTTGCCAACCTGCCCGTTTAAATTGATATTTCCACCGTTTGCACCCGCACACACATTTACATCGCCTGTTGTTGTGCCACCAACACTGATTGGATTTACGGTAATCTGTACATCATCGCTTGATGTGGAGCAATTGGTATCGTTTATCGTCCATTTTAAAGTATAGCTGTTTCCAGCCTGTAATCCAGAGATTGTTGTATTATGCTGCGTGTCATCAGCGAATGTTACAGTTGTTGGTGCAGAAACCACGGTCCATTTACCTGTTCCCACTACCGGACTGTTTCCTTTTAAGGCGTAAGATGTGGCATTGCATACTGCTTCATCCGGGCCCGCATTGGCTGGTGTTGCATTGGGTAAAACAGTAATGGTAATGATTGTGGGTGTGCCGGGACAGCCGTTTGTAGATATTGGGCTGATGGTATAAGTTACTGTACCTGATGTGGTACCCGAATTGGTTAAAATATCATTAATCCCGGTATCTGCAGATGCCGTCGCTCTTTCGCTATTACCCGTTATTGCACCTGTAACTGTACTGGTATAAGTATAATTTATGCCTGCTAGATTTGCTGATAAAGTGATGGCAGATGAAGTGCCGGTACAGATTGTTGATTTTGCTGCCGCTGCGGTTGCAATAGGATTTGGTTTAATTACAACGAGCAGTGAAAAAGGTTTGCCATTGCATCCGTCCAAATGAGGTGTGATGGTATAGGTAACGTTGGCATCTGCATTGATATCGTTATTAGTCAATACATCATTAATATCACCTGTTCCGGTTGTAGTCGTGTAGCCTGTGGCAGATGCTGTTCCTGTGGCCGTCCAGGTATAGGTAACACCTGGAACTGCGGAGGTTGGGGTATAAGCCACACTATTCCCTGTACAAATGGTTTTGCTTGCACTACTTGTTAAGCTAATATCCGGTCTGATTTTTAGGATGATCTCATCATCGATCTGGTTGCACGGAGCAGCCAATGCGGTGGTAACCCTTAATGTTAAGGTAACCATACCAGCTGCTTTTTCGGCAGCAGTAGGGGTGTAGGTTGCGTTCAGGTCGTTTCTACTTGGATTAAATTGACCTTCACCCCCAATCCATGTTTGTGTGGTTGTAGTTCCGTTTATGGTGCCGCCTAAAGTAAAGCTTGGATCATTAAAGCAGATGTTTTGGTCTGGGCCGGCATCAACTATAGGAGCGGTACTGAAAGTTAATACCTGGGTATCTTCGGCCGTGCCGCAGTTGTTTTTATGAACAACTTTTACGGTATAAGAGTCGTAGCTATCGAATTTTATCGATGGATACTTTGAATTGGCAGTTGTACCACCTGTAAAGCTATAAGTTCCAGCTCCCGAGGGAAGAACTGTCCAGGTATAAGTATCGGGTAGATCTTGTGTAGTACCTGTAAGTAAAGTTTGCGTGGGTCCCGTGGTGGTATTGTTAAAATCGTAAGTGGCCAGGTTGCAGAGCGTAATATCGGGCGAAAGTGTGGCCTTTGGACCTTCGTTTACTACAACAGTTTGTGGCGGGCTGGTAATTATACCGCAAGACGGAGTAGCGGTACTTAAGGTGATGGTATATGTCCCTGCCGTAGGAAAGCTGAATACAGGTTCTTTGCTTGCAGCGCTTGTGCCTCCTGCGAAATCTACAGCCGGACTTACAGACCATGAATACGTGTTAGCGGCGTCGCAGATATTATCGAAAATTGAAAGATCAGTTGCTTTTAATGTTGTTCCGGCACAAATTGTATTTGACGGTAAACTAAAATCCGGTTTGGGAGGATCCTGAATGCATATTTTCATTTCTACAGGATCAGCGTCGCATTCACCGGTGATATTTTTTGACTCCAATCGAATAACATGCTCGCCATGACTGGTAAAAACATGTTGAAAGTTGTAAGATTTTGGTTTGTCTGCCTCTTTAAGTACACCGTCTACATACCAGTTATAAGTTACATTGTTTGGTGCGCAGGCTGCGGTGTTGGTGTTTGGATTTTCGCCCAAAACAGAGGTATTGGTAAATACAATATTGGCATTGGTGCAACCCGGGCTAGTGAAAGTAAACGAGTTTACTGGTTTTGTCACCACTTTAGCCGAAGAAGAAACTGGTGTGCCCATCGTTGGGCAAAATGCATTCGACACTTTGATGGATACATCAAAAGCATTATAAATTGTTCCCGAGCTGGAGCTGGAAACACTGCCGCAGGAGGAGCGTTTGTAGAGGTGTTCAACTAAGCCATTGTTATTAATAATTTCGCAGAGCGTATAGGTTGTAGTGGTTTGATCTCCCCAAGCGATGGTATAAATATCACCCGGGAAGTTGTTTTGTATGCCCGAGGCAGAAGTTACATCAACATTAAATTTAAAAGTAGCAGATGGGAGACATAATACGTCATTTCCTGAATTAGCAAAAGCTGTAATCGCTTTGTTATTGATCAAAAGATAAGCCTTGGTAGCAACTGTTCCATCGGGCATTACTGCTTTTGTATAAATGGTATAATGTGATTGCTGCGCCGTAAAGGTTTGTAGAGGTGAAGCAAAAGAAATAGTGGCTGATGCAGAGCCACTCATTTCATCGGTAATTGTTGCAGTTACCGAGGTGTTTGCAGTAGATTCGTTCCTTAGTGAAAAAGTATTGTTGGCTCTGCTGGTGCAGTTACCGAATGTTTCATTATTCACATTCTCATTTAATAGAGTAGATGTTAATTTTGCTTCTACCGCAGCGCCCGCCTTTACTTCAAAAGGCGAAGAGGCAATGCTCGTTGTAGCGGGGATGGTTGTTTTTACCCGAACCCGGTAGCCCGTACCCGCCGTTAGGGTATTGGGAAGCAGCCCATTTATGTAAGTGCTATAAAAACCTGCATAATTTCCTATAAGGGTTTCTGTGGCGAAATTTCCATTCGGATCTGATAAGTAGAGCTGAAATTGGTTGCCTTGGGCTATGCAGCTTGTTGGCACTTTAAATGGAACAGCAATGGTGCTGCCTGGGGTATATGGTCCCGGATCTACCTGTCCGATAGTTACCTGAGCAAAAACGTTCGACGTGGATAAAAATGTCCAAAAAAACAGGACAAAAGAAAGCCATTTCCTTTTACAACGAATCTTCATAGACATTTAATAATAAGGATTGATTTTATTGCGTTCCGGAAGATTTCATTAACTACCTGATTTAACCAATGTCATAAATGAGTACTAGGCCTAAGACACATCAATAAATATTCGCATTAAAGTAAGTAGTTTTTGCCTTACATCTCCAAAATTTTACACCAAAAATGCTAGAGCTGAAGGTGCAAGAGCAATAAAGCGTCTTTTTGATATAATAAGGCATAAAAAAACCCTCTGGTTATTATAACCGGAGGGTTTTTTTTACACGAAATTATTTCGCTGCAATAGAATGGTATTACATCATACCACCCATACCGCCGCCGCCCATTGGAGGCATTGGAGCACCACCTTCTTCAGGTTCGTCTGCTAAAACAACTTCTGTAGTTAATAACATAGCTGCAATTGATGCCGCATTTTCTAAAGCTACACGACTTACTTTGGTAGGATCGATAACACCAGCGCCAATTAAGTTTTCGTAAGCACCGGTACGTGCATTATAGCCAAAATCAGCAGTACCTTCCTTAACTTTTTGTACTACAATTGAACCTTCAATACCAGCGTTTTCGCAAATTTGACGTAATGGTTCTTCAATAGCACGGCGGATAATCTGAATACCTGTGTTTTCGTCTTCGTTAACACCTTTTAAATCAGCAATAGAAGCTACGGCGCGGATGAAAGCCACACCACCACCTGCAACAATACCTTCTTCTACAGCCGCACGGGTTGCATGTAAAGCATCATCAACACGATCTTTTTTCTCTTTCATTTCAACCTCACTGGCTGCACCAACATAAAGTACTGCAACACCGCCAGCTAATTTAGCTAAACGCTCCTGTAATTTTTCTTTATCGTAATCAGATGTAGTAGTTTCAATTTGCGCTTTAATCTGGTTAACACGTGCTTTAATATCGTCTGTGTTGCCTGAACCGTTAATTACAGTCGTATTGTCTTTATCAACAACAACTTTCTCTGCAGAACCTAGGTAAGTTAAATCAGCGTTTTCTAATTTGTAACCTCTTTCTTCAGAAATAACAGTACCTCCGGTTAAGATCGCGATGTCTTCTAACATTGCTTTTCTTCTGTCGCCAAATCCTGGAGCTTTAACAGCCACAACTTTCAATGACCCACGGATTTTGTTTACTACCAATGTAGCTAAAGCTTCTCCATCTAAATCTTCAGCAATGATTACTAATGGTTTACCTGTTTGAACAGTTTTTTCTAAAACCGGCAACAATTCTTTCATGTTGCTGATTTTTTTGTCGTAGATTAAAATGTAAGGGCTGTCTAATTCAGCTTCCATTTTATCTGCATTCGTAACAAAATATGGAGATAAGTAACCTCTGTCAAATTGCATACCTTCAACTGTTTTAACTTCAGTTTCAGTACCTTTTGCTTCTTCAACAGTAATTACACCATCTTTACCAACTTTACCCATTGCCTCAGCAATTAAAGCACCGATTACTTCATCGTTGTTAGCAGAGATAGACGCAACTTGCTTAATTTTATTATTGTCTTCACCTACAGTTTGTGATTGTGTTTTCAAATTTTCCACAACAGCAGCAACCGCTTTATCGATACCACGTTTTAAATCCATTGGGTTTGCACCAGCTGCAACGTTTTTAATACCAGTAGTAATAATTGCCTGAGCCAATACAGTTGCAGTAGTAGTACCATCACCCGCAATATCAGCTGTTTTAGATGCTACTTCTTTAACCATTTGAGCCCCCATGTTCTCAACCGCGTCTTTTAATTCGATTTCTTTCGCTACCGTAACACCATCTTTGGTAATTGCTGGTGATCCGAATTTTTTATCGATAATTACGTTACGTCCTTTTGGACCTAAGGTTACTTTTACTGCATTTGCAAGAATATCAACACCTCTTTTCAGGGCGTCGCGTGCTTCTACGTTATATTTTACTTGTTTAGACATTTTAAATTTTGTTTTTAAAGTTTTAATGTTGGAAGGTTGAAATGTTTCAATCCATCCGGTTTATACAACATTGTAACATTCAACGTTACAGTATTTCAATTGATCTACCCAACAACAGCGTAAATATCGGTTTCGCGCATGATCAGGTAATCTTTACCTTCATAAGGGAACTCTGTACCACCATATTTACCATAAATTACAACATCGCCAACTTTTACGCTCGCTTTTTTACCTTCAGAATCTTCTTCAGAAACAGAAACTACAGTTCCTTTAGATGGTTTTTCTTTTGCAGTATCAGGGATATACAAACCTGATGCAGTTTTTTCTTCAGCTGCAGCCGGTTCAACGATTACTCTGTTCGAACTGCCAGCAATTGGTTTAAGGTTTAACGCCATAACTTTTATTATTTTTTATTTTGATTTGAATTTTTAACTATGCATACAATTAACACTTTTTATGCCAAGTGATTTTCAGGGACAAATTTTCACCAAACTGTCAATCTTTTCATGCTAATGGTTTATGGGTGTGTCAGCATGGCAGTTTGTTACGGCTTTTAGCTAATCTGTCGTTCGATGAGGCAGGAGATCACGCATTGCTTAAATCGGCATTAATAATAGTATAATCCTATCTATAGTTCCTTTTCAGTTAAATATTTCCAATACCTTTTGGGTACATGTTGCACATGCAGTTTAGTATTTTTACGGGCTATAATATTGGCGCTTTTGAAATAATCTTTCCAGAGCGTTGCATACAGAGCTTCGCTATCATCCATTAAAATTGTTGCCGGACTCTGTTTGTTTATTCCATTGGTAAAACTGATCGTAATTTCTTCAACCGAGGTTAAATTATAATGCAAACCATATTTCCGTTTTAAATCATAAATAACCCATTGTTGGTCGGCATACCGGTTCTTAAAATGATTGGATATTAAAGGTAGCACATTAAAATCAGGATCGATACCTGCATAAAATATCCCGTCTCCGATTTTCTGAAAGCGGATAAAGGCCTCCATCCGGTGTTTTTCCCGTTCTACGCTTTTAGCATATTTAGAAAGGGCAATTATATGCTCGTTTCCATAATTGCTTTCTGCACCTGAAGCATGGCTAAAAATGTAAATTGAAAATTGAAAAAGATGATTGTAAGCTTCGGGAATTTCGGATAGATAGCTGCAATAAAATTTGCGGAGCCAGTCTTTCTTCAATTTTTTCTGAAGTCCGGCCCAAACACGGTCGGCCTTGGCTCCATCTGTAATTACCGTAAAACTTTCTGCAAAAGCTTCCGGCTGGAACATTTCGGTTGATTTGAGCATCACTTTGCCTGGTTTGCGTTCAAACCATTCAAAAACGGCTGTTAAAAGTCCTTGTAGCGAACCATCAAAAATGTAGGTCATATTTTTCTTTACAGGTTTTACATCAGTCGTCATTCCAGCGCAAGCGGGGATATTAGTGCAATAGCTTTAAGATTATTGATAAGTATTCCCTTGTCTCAAGGGCATTCAGGATCACTCTGTCGTGTTCCCGATCAATTTGGAACTGGTGCATCTCCCTGCGCGGACAGCGCAATTAAAACAAAATCATTTGGTTACTATCGGTTTTTAGATATTTACTTTTGCTTTCGGCCAGAATAAAAGCCTTGATCTGCGTACCTTGATAATCCTTTAACTGATAAGGGCTATCAGAGCAAACAATAAAATGTTTGGCTTTATTGTAGGCTATACCTATTTTCCTGAGCTGATCAATCCTGAGTTTACCAAATTTACGCGCCTGAACAATTTTCTTTGCCGACATTACGCCGATTCCAGGCACCCGCAGTATCATTTTATAATCAGCGGTGTTGATATCCACCGGAAAATGTTGCATGTTTCTGATTGCCCAGCTTAATTTTGGATCTATATCAATATCAAGGTTAGGATTGGCATCGTTTAAAATTTCCTGTACTTTAAACCCGTAAAAACGCATCAGCCAATCGGTTTGATACAAACGGTTTTCCCGTAACAATGGTGGTTGGGTACCCAATATTGGCATTCTGGTATCGTTGCTAATGGGTACATAACCGGAATAGTATACCCGTTTTAAAGAAAAATTTTTGTAAAAGGCATTAGCTGTGTACATAATGTCTTTATCACTTTCCGGTGTGGCGCCAATGACCATTTGGGTGCTTTGCCCTGCAGGGACAAATTTCGGGATATGTTTGATCAGTTTTTTATCTGCTGAAAACTGGGAAATCTGTTTTTGCACAAAGTCGAGTGGTTTAATTACGTCTGCATGGTTTTTTTCAGGGGCCAGAAGTTTTAGCCCGGCTTCGGTAGGCATTTCCAGATTGATGCTCATCCGGTCGGCATACAAACCCGCTTCTTTAATTAATTCATCGCTGGCGCCGGGAATGGTTTTTAAATGGATGTAACCATTATAATTTTGCTCTAAACGTAACTTTTTTACCACTAAAAGCAGTCGTTCCATGGTAAAATCGGCATTTTTAAAAATCCCCGAACTTAAAAACAAGCCCTCTATATAGTTGCGGCGATAAAAATTCATAGTCAGTTCCACTACTTCATCTACAGTAAAAGCCGCACGCTTTATATCATTACTTTTACGTGAAACGCAAAATAAACAATCGTAAATGCAGTGGTTAGTGAGCAGGATTTTTAATAGCGAAACACATCTGCCATCTTCTGTGTAGGTATGGCAAATGCCCGAACTGTGGCTGTCTCCGAGTCCTTTGGTGTCATTTTTTCTCGTGCCGCCGCTTGATGAACAGGAAACATCATATTTAGCAGCGTCGGCAAGAATATTTAATTTTTCACGGATACGATCAAACATAAAATATATTTTACTAACAAAGATAGCTTAATAACTAAAAATATTAGTAAATAAATTAGTTTAATCCATTCGAATAGGGAATAATCGCATGCAGTTAATGTAATTTACCTTCCCATTCTTTGTAAAAGTGTTCCAGGTAAAGTAGCATAAAATCGTGTCTTTCTGTTGCCATTGCTTTTCCTGCTCCGGTGTTCATCAGATCTTTTAATAAAAGCAGTTTTTCATAAAAGTGGTTAATGGTTGGTGCGGTTGTATTTTTATAGCTTTCCTTATTGAGGTGTTTTTCCGGTAAAATTGCAGGGTCGTAAAGCACTCTGTTTTTAAATCCTCCATAGGTAAAAGCCCTGGCGATACCGATAGCCCCTATGGCATCTAAACGGTCTGCATCCTGTACAATTTGCAGTTCTTTCGAAATAAAACCTGCACCATCAAAACTATTTTTGAACGACATGTTCTGGATAATCAGTTTAACATGAGCAATGATATCAGCATCAATATTAATCGACGACAGGAACGATGCAGCTATGTTCGGTCCAATTTCTTCATCACCATTATTGAATTTAGGATCAGCAATATCATGCAGTAAGGCGGCGAAACAAACCACAAGTTCATCGCCATTTTCCTGTTGATTGATGGTTTGCGCAGTTTTGAAAACACGCTCAATATGAAACCAATCGTGACCTGCTTCGGCATTAGCTAATGTTTCTTTTACAAAGTCGATGGTTTTTTGAATGGAGACCTGCATAGTTGAAATTTTGCTCCAAAGGTATTGGAATTATCTGCAGGGCACAAGAAATGATATCAACAGCAACAAGTTTAACTTGCTGTTCTTTTCTCGTCATCAGCAATGATTTTTATCAAATCACTGTGATTTAAGGTCAATAAGTGTGCTACATCAACTTCCAAAATGGCTGCAATCTGAAATAAACGGTCGATAGTTAATTTGCTATAACCGAGCTCAATTTTGCTGTAAGCGTTTTGGGATATTTTTAGTTTTGCTGCCAGATAATCTTGAGTGTAATCTCTGTATTCTCTAATTTTTCTAATATTCCCCGCAACATTCCTTGTTTTTAAAGCTAATACATCTTCCATAAATCGGATAAATTTTTAATATTTTTTACTTATGTACGAAAGTTTTACTCCTATAGATTTTAAGAGCATAACTTTTAGCGCAGTTAAGAATTACACGTAAAGGGGATGAATTGTATGGGTAACAAAGTCAGGCGTAAAATGTTTGGTGTTATTTTAGCCAGGGGTTAGATTTTGTAAAAGTTAATCTTCTTGAAATTGCTGAAGCCGGATGGAAGCTGTATGATAATAAAAGATATGAAGTGAGAAGCGGTCAACAAATTAAGGAAAGCTAAAGATAAAGTTATGATGAAGGATTAATATAAGCCCCAGTCATCTTCAAACTCATCTTTTTCAAAATATTTAACCCACTCTATAAAAAGTAGACGAAATTTTTCAATTTCGTCTAAAACGATGTCTTTATATTCCGGGGTACATATTTCAAACATGTCTGCAGCTCTTACCTGGGTTTCCAGTTCGCGGCAGTTGGTTCTGATGATAGAGGCATTTTCCATCCTCAAAATATACATGTCTGCACCTTCTGCACCAACAATTTTGGGGCATAACATCATGGCATTTTGCATAATCAGGTTAGCAGTCATTTCAGCCATTTCTCCTTCAAGTGTTTCGCAGAACAGGGCAGCATATTTGTAAAGGGCTCTGGCCTGATTGTAAAGGCTTTTAGCCCTTGTCACTTTCAACCTAACCTTTTCAGCATCATCGCTTGAAAGGCTTTCATCCGCCTCATCGTCCCGGCCAAATCGGCTAAAATGTTCCCATTCGGGCATATGATCCATGTCATCAAATTCCATACTTGTCAAATTTCTGCGTTGATACGTAACAAAGCGTAATATATTAATTTCCAGTAAAAAGGCTATGCATCGGTTAATGGTGCCCTGCGAGATCCTTCATATAATTCATACTCTAATAAACGGCAATCTAATTTACCGTTATAAAATTCAATTTTTTTAGCCGCTTTTAACCCAATTTTTTTTGCAAGATCAGGATTTCCGGTGAAAATATAACCAGCGTAACCCTTACATTTTGTCTTCATAAAATCACCCATTCTTTTATAGGTCAGTTCCAGCTTACTGTGTACACCTAAACGTTCACCATATTCGGGGTTAAAAATAACAACACCTTTGCCATCTTCAGGAACAGGTGTTAATTCAAAATCGCAAACCTGAAATTCAATTAATGTATCAACACCTGCTGTTTTTGCGTTTCTACGCGTTACTTCTACCGCATCTTCCGACAAATCGGAAGCTACGATTTTGAAATCAACGCTTTTAATTACCTGATCTTTTAGGATTCTGCGTTCGGCAAAAAAAACTTCCTCATCATAACCCAATATGTGCATAAAGCCATAATTCATGCGGTATAAACCAGGAGCGCGGTTGGTGGCCAAAAGGGCGGCTTCAATAGCCAAAGTACCTGATCCGCACATGGGATTTATAAATGCTGATTTTTTATCCCATTTAGTTGCTAAAATAACTCCGGCAGCCAGGGCCTCTAACATCGGGGCTTTCCCTGGTATTTTCCGATAACCATGTTTAGCAAGGGTTTCGCCAGATGTATCCATAAAAATATCAGCATCAGCATCTTTCCAATATAAATGCACAACCGTTTTATTGGCATCCGATCCTGAGTTCGGACGAATGCCCTTTTTCGCTTTCATGCGGTCTACAATTGCGTCCTTTACCTTTAGGTTTGCAAAAAGTGGTGTAGTAATATTGGGGTTATCAACATTTGAGGTTACGGAGAAATAACCCGAAAAATCAATCAGTTCTTCCCATTCAATGGCTGCAATTTCATTATAGAGATCATCTGGAGTAATGGCTTTGAAACTTTTTATGGCATATAGAATCTGACTGGCGCAGCGCAGGTTCAGATTTAGTTTAATACACTCTGTAAGGGTGATATTGAGTTCAACGCCGGTAGCAAAAGACCGCTCAATGGTGTAGCCTAAAGCCGTAACTTCCTCTTGTAAGTAGGGCGAAAGGCGCTTATTGCAGGTAATAATTACCTTGCTTTTATTGTGGAAAACTTGCATCATAATATATGCGAAGTTATCAATAAAATTATAGAGATTTGATGTTTATAGTACATTAAGTAGTATTAGTTATGGAAATTAAAGGAAAAATACACGAAGTAGGTGCCACGCAACAGATAAGTGAAACGTTTAAAAAACGTGATTTAATAGTAGAATACGCAGAAAATCCAACATACCCAGAATATATCCGTTTTGAGGCTTTACAAGATAAAACTGCATTATTAGATACATTCAAAGCAGGCGATGAGGTTGAGGTTTTCTTTAATTTACGTGGTCGTCCGTGGACAGATAAAGCGGGTAAAACATCATATTTTAACAGCCTGGTTATTTGGCGTATCAATGCAGTTGCTGCAGGCGCTCCGGCAGCCACGCCAGCTTATGCAGCTCCGGTTGATGTAAGCAATGCGCCAGGAGAAGATGATGATTTGCCTTTCTAAATAAAGATTCTTTTTTAAGCAAACAATTTTGAACCATGCCGAGGCTTAGCTTCGGCATTTTTTTTGACCCGCCAGACCTTCGGAGTTTATATGCCCCACGCCGGATAGACATCGGAAGTCTTCCCGCTGTTAAAATATGTTAAAAACAAACACTTCGCTCTACTAATCAGTATTTTTGATATCTGTTTAAATTTAAGAAGATTATGCCCGGTTTTTTTGTTTTTAAAAACCGATCTGGTTTATGAAGAAAAGAAGTTTTTGGCTAATTACGGTTTTAATGACGGTTGCGCTGCTTGGCGTATTCGTAATGCAATTGTATTACATACGGGAATCGTATAAACTCAAATCACAGCTTTTTGATGAACAGGTAAATCAAACACTAACGTCGGTTGTAAATAAACTACAGCGTAGAAATGTTGCCGACCACTTAAACCGCAAAGATGCTGAGAATAAGTTAAAGCAGTTGCAGGATTCCAGACAGCGTGCACTGGATATTAAGGATTTACGGCAACAGTATGCGCAGGAAGCAGAACTGCGGCAGGCGGAGCGCGAAAACCAGATTGAGAGCTACCTGAACCAACAGGACAGTATTATCCGGGTATCTTATCGTGCACCAAATGTGATTTCTGAACGGGAATATACCTCATTGAGTTCGGAAAACGGCGATAAACTGGATTTGCAGATGGATGCCATCATTGACATTAAGAGCCTGATCTTGAAGGGTTATAGCATGCGTACCAAGCCTTTCACCGCGCCACCCAAAACATTCGAGTTTAAAAGTCTACAGAGTTTACCTGATACATTGAGATATCTGGTTTTTGATCCGAGGGATGGTAGCCCGGGTTTTGCAAACGTTCCAAAAATTCCGAACGATTTACAGAAAAAATTTCAACGTGAGGATGAAATTGAACGTAAAAAATTGGCGCTTAAAATTGCAGCGCTAGGTAAGGATACTTTCTCGTATACCCGTTCAAGTGTAGTTGAGGATGTATCCAAAGAAATGCAGGAAACCAATGTGCCTATTTATAAGCGCATTAATTTTAGCGCTTTGGGCCGTTTATTAAAACAGGAACTCTTAGCCAATAACATTACGTTAGTGCCTTCTTACCGGATTTCGCTTGCCCGGAAAGATTCAACCATTTTTATGATGGCATCTCATGTTAAAGGAGCGTTTTTGCCGGAAAATACGTATAAAACGCCTTTGTTCGGAAATGATATTTTTCGCGATCCCGGCATGCTAGTCGTCAGTTTTCCAAACAAAAATTCAGCTATTATCGCTAATTTGAGTGCTACGCTTGCATCGTCAATTGGTTTGTTGTTGGTGCTGGTTTTCATCTTTTCTTATACCCTTTATGCTATTTTGAAGCAGAAGAAACTGTCGGAAATGAAAACGGATTTCATTAATAACATGACGCATGAGTTTAAAACGCCTGTAGCAACGATTATGATTGCCAGTGAGGCCTTAAAAGATCCGGAAGTGACAGAAGATAAGGCACGGTTGAAACGTTTGGCCGGGATCATTTATGACGAGAATGTTCGCCTGGGAAGCCATATTGAGCGTGTTTTAAGCATTGCCCGTTTAGAGAAGGGAGAGCTTAAAATGGAGAATACAGAAGTAGACGTAAACGACTTGATTGTGATTGTATTGGATAGCATGGAGTTGCAGCTACAGAAAAGGAATGCCATAATTAATGTGCATACCGATGCAGAAAATGCTGTGGTATATGGTGACGAGCTTCATTTATCTAATGTCATTTATAACCTGATTGATAATGCGAACAAATACAGTCGTGATACCCCTGAGATTACCATTACTACCCGTAATGCTGGTAATAATTTAGTTATCGAAATAACGGATAAAGGCATTGGCATGACCAAAGAGCAGTCAAAAAGGATTTTTGATCAGTTTTATCGGGTGCCAACCGGTAATTTACATGATGTTAAAGGCTTTGGCCTGGGTTTAAATTATGTTCACGATATTATTAAAAAACTGAACGGGACGGTTAAGGTTAGTAGTGAAAAGGATAAAGGAACAACGTTCGAAATATCTTTACCTTTATAACACAGAAATGTTGATACGAAGGCTAAGTTTATAGGTACAGCAAAAATGAAGGAGGCTATATAGTGGCGTATTAATCTGATCATAATGGTAAAACCATCACATATCCTCAATCCAATACTAATTTGGCTTTAAAGCCATTTATGTAATAAAAACAAGAAAATGAAAAAAATACTTCTGGTAGAAGACGACCCAAATTTAGGTTTATTGTTACAAGACTATCTGCAGCTGAAAGGTAAGTTTGATGTGGTGCTTTGTACTGATGGGGAAGATGGGTTAAAAGCATTTAATAAGCAAAATTTTGACTTATGCATTCTGGACGTGATGATGCCTAAAAAAGATGGCTTTACCTTAGGTAAAGATATAAGAAAGGTAAACACACAGGTGCCTATTATTTTTGCAACGGCTAAAACCATGTTAGAAGATAAATCTGCTGCTTATGATCTAGGTGGAGATGATTACATTACCAAGCCTTTTCGAATTGAGGAGCTTTTATTGCGCATTAACGCGATGTTTAAGCGGATAGCAAATAAAACAGATAACAATGATGAGGTGGCCGAAACGCAGTTTTCTATTGGTCGGTATCATTTCGATTATACCACTCAGATTATCACCGATAATGATCATCAGCAAAAACTATCTACCAAAGAGGCTGAGCTTTTACGGCTACTGTGTTTGAAAAAGAATACCGTTTTAACCCGTGAGGAAGCCCTGTTAAGCATTTGGCACGATGACAATTACTTTAACGGAAGAAGCATGGATGTATTTTTAAGTAAACTGCGTAAGTATCTCAAGGCCGATCCTTCGGTTGAAATTATTAACGTACACGGAAAAGGTTATAAGTTGCTGGTGAGTTAGATCAGTGTTAAATGTTGGAATGTTGTAAAGTTAACATGTTCTTGGCGCCAAAATCAACTTTCCAAACATTAAACCTTACAACTTTTTACTCCTCTTAAATATACAGGTTCTCCTGAATAGCCGGAATCATGCCACGTTCCTGTGCCAGTTTAAACAAGGTATCAACTGCTTTACGGCCTTCTTCGCCAAGGTTGATGCTGTATTTATTTACATACAGTTCGATGTGTTTGTACATCACGCTTTCTTCCATGGCCTGCGCATGCTGGCGGATAAAATCGATACCTGATTTTGGATGGGCAAAAGCAAACTCAACGGATTGGCGGATCAGGCGGTTAACTTTTAGCTGTACCTCGCGGTCTAAATTGCGGTTAATCACAATTCCCCCTAATGGAATAGCGCAACCGGTAAGTTTTTCCCAATAATCACCCAGATCAACAATCCTGGTCAAACCCTTGTCCTGATAGGTAAACCTGTTTTCGTGGATGATCAGGCCTAAATCAATCTGCTCATTAATCAAGGCTGATTCAATTTCTGAAAATACAAGTTCTTGTTTGTTTTGCAAGTGTGGATAGGCAATTCCCAATAAGAAATTGGCGGTAGTATATTTTCCGGGTATCCCGATTTTGAGTTTATTGTTTAGCGTTTGGAGTTGAGGATCATCTGGACCTTCAAATTGTTTTTTGCTGATCAGTAAGGGGCCGACACCGAAGCCCAGGGCGCTGCCGGCATCTAATAAAGCGTACTGATTAGCTACGTAGGCAAATGCATGGAAACTTAACTTGGTAATATCTAATTCGCCCCTAAGTGCCTTTTGGTTTAGGGTTTCAACATCATCATAGTAAACCTCAAATGTTAATCCTTCCGTATCAATTTTATGGTGAATGAGCGCATCGAAAATAAATGTATCGTTAGGGCAGGGAGAAAATCCAAGTGTAAGTTTCATCTATTTATTTTTTTGTTTTCAGTTGTTAGATGGAACCAAACACAATTAAAATAATTATTTCAATTGTGTTTGGTTCATAAACCAAAATTAAGTACTGCGGCAAACTAATTGGTCATAATCAGTTCATTTCTCCAATAAACGCGATGGCCCAGTCGTTTAAGTTCTTAATGGCCAAGCCAATTTTCCAATTGTCTTTATTTCTGGGTTCTACATAATTAGAGATGCTTCTGATCTGCAAACTTTTAATGTTTAACTGTTTACAGGCATAAAAAACAGCAGCACCTTCCATGCTTTCAGTAGTTGGATTTAACCGGTTTATCAAATTTTTGATGCTTTTCTCACTTCCTGTTACACAGTTTACGGTAATGCCGCTAACAGTGGGCAGGCTAATGTTTTCTGTTGTTGTTGAAGTATAGTGGTTCTCCCCAAAACCTAAATCTACGATGGTCAGAAATTCATCTTCATTCTCTGCACCCAATTCAGCAAAGGTATCTTCAGTAATATTTAGTACGGTACCTAAGGCGATATCACGGTTGAAGCTGCCGGCGATGCCTAAATTGACCACCAGGCTATATTTAGATGAAAGATATCTTCCCAAGGCAAAGGCTGTTGCTACCATTCCAACTCCGGTAATCAGCAGGTCAAAATTTTTACTTTCAACAAAATCAGTGTCGGGTAAATTAAAGTGCTGGTATAAGAAGGTAAGTTCAGCTTTTGTAGCCGCAACAACTAAGGTTTTCATTAAGTAAAGTTAACGAAATAAGTGGAATGTAAGATGGATGAGGAAAACAGGACCAGTATAACCTGTGATAAAAAATGTAAAATGTAAGATGGAAGATGGAATGTGAACAGATCTAGGATGAATTTCGGCAAGACACATCTACATCATCCATTATCCGCCAAACATCATCCATTTTATCCGTATATTTGTATTTTATTTTATAGTAATGATTTACATAACGAGAAAAGCATCATTTAATGCGGCGCACAAATTGGCGCGTACCGATTGGGATGATGATAGAAACAATGAAGTTTTTGGTAAATGTGCCAACCCGAACTGGCATGGCCATAATTACTGGTTATATGTTACCGTTAAGGGCGAAGTAAATCCGGAAACAGGTTTTCTGGTTGATTTAAAATGGCTGAAAGACGTAATGAATGACTATGTGGTAGACAAGGTTGATCATAAAAATTTAAATCTTGATGTGGATTTTATGAAAGGCAAACTGGCTTCGACCGAAAATCTGGCCATCGAAATCTGGAAACAGCTTTGGGGGCCGATCGAAGCTAGCGGCGCAGTTCTGCATTGCGTAAAAATCTATGAAACCGAAAATAATTTTGTTGAATACTTTGGTTAAAAACCCAAATTAATGAGCAGTAAAGACATATTAAAAGGCGAATCGAGAGACGGCTATGTAAAAATAGACCGCTATAACGAAAATAAAATTGAAGCGGTAGCCTCACATTATAAAGATATTCTTAGTCAGTTGGGCGAAAATCCGGAGCGCGAAGGTTTACTAAAAACGCCTGAGCGTGTAGCTAAAGCATTGCAGTATTTAACACATGGCTACGATTTAAAGCCAGATGAAATCCTAAGGTCAGCCATGTTTGAAGAGGATTACAGCCAAATGGTGGTGGTTAAGGATATTGAGGTTTATTCGATGTGCGAACACCACATGCTGCCATTTTTTGGCAAAGCACATATTGCTTATATCCCTAACGGGCATATTGTTGGTTTAAGTAAAATTCCTCGTGTGGTTGATGCTTTTGCACGTCGTTTACAGGTACAGGAACGCTTAACGAATGAAATCAGAGATTGTATCCAGAATACCCTTAGCCCGATGGGTGTGGCGGTAGTGATGGAGTGCAGGCACTTATGCATGTCTATGCGTGGAGTGCAAAAGCAAAATTCGGTCACCACAACATCGGCCTTTACGGGCACCTTTTTAAGTAACGATAAAACAAGAGCCGAGTTTTTGAGGTTAATTACCGCGAGTTTAGATTAACCCCCATCCCCATAGAGGGGTATGGATTTAACAGTAATTTTAATTAAATATTTAATTTCCCCTTTAGGGGATTAAGGGTATGAAAGCATACATTTTTCCCGGACAGGGAGCACAGTTTGTAGGTATGGGTAAAGATCTTTATGAAAACCCAAAAGCTGCAGCATTATTTGAACAGGCCAACGAAATTATTGGTTTCCGCATTAGCGACATTATGTTTAGCGGAACAGATGAAGAACTTAAACAAACAAATGTAACCCAACCGGCAATTTTTTTGCATTCGGTTATTTTAGCCAAGGTTTTAGGTGATGATTTTAAACCGGATATGGTTGCGGGTCACTCTCTAGGCGAATTTTCGGCTTTGGTTGCTGCAAATGCATTGAGCTTTGAAGATGGATTAAAATTGGTTATTGCACGTGCAAATGCTATGCAAAAAGCATGTGAGGCACAACCATCAACCATGGCGGCAATTTTGGGTTTAGCTGATGAGGTGGTTGAAAAAATCTGCGCAGAGATTGATGCCGTGGTAGTGCCAGCAAATTATAACTGCCCTGGCCAATTGGTTATTTCAGGGAGTATTGAAGGTATTGATTTGGCTTGTGCCAAATTAACGGAAGCAGGAGCAAAAAGAGCGTTAAAGTTGAATGTTGGCGGTGCATTTCACTCCCCTTTAATGGAACCGGCAAAAATTGAATTACAGGCTGCTATTGAAGCCACTAACATCGCATCTCCAATCTGCCCGGTTTATCAGAATGTTGATGCCAGGCCATATACAGACCCCGCTGAAATAAAAGCCAATTTAATTAAACAATTAACCGGTGCTGTGCGTTGGACACAAACAGCAGGCAACATGCTTGCAGATGGCGCAACTGAATTTGTAGAGGTTGGTCCGGGCAATGTATTGCAGGGATTGGTTAAAAAAGTAAGCCGCGAAGTACAGACAAGCAGTGCTGTTTTAGCTTAATTTATTCAAATAGAATGAATAGTGCCAACGCCATAAACGAGAAGTTTATGGCGTTGTTTTTTATCAATATTTAATATCTTTATCCGTAGATGAAAATGAGCTTTGGTATAAAAATAAGATTTCTATTGCTTGTTTTGGGCTGTTGCCTTATTGTAACCTCTATTTCGCTGAGCAGGTTTACCACTAAAAGTGAACTGTTAGAACACGATGGAGCGGAAATCCAGCAAAACCTTTTGCTTAAAGAAAAAGCCGTACAAACATTTTTGGCCAATAAGCAGGAAGTGGCTAAAGCCAAACAGTTTCATCTGAACCCTAAAGATGCCATTGATTTCATTACAACCTATCGCGAGAGTAATGGAATAAATTTATTGACCTTTGAAAATAACCAGCTCAAGTTCTGGAGTACTTATAAAGTTTCTGAAATAGACCCGGCTACTTTAAAGGAAGGCAGTTCGGTACTGTTTTTTTATAATGGCTGGTATGAGGTCATTAAAAGTACGCAGGGCAATTTCAGTCTTGTTTTCCTGATTTCCATTCAATCACAATATCCTTTTAAAGAAACCAAGTATTTTAAGAGTGATATTGACCCTATTTTATCCAAAACAAAAATACTAACCTTTGCCTCTTTTACAGATAAGGATGTTTATGTTATCAAAAATCTGGAAAATAAGTTTTTATTCGGATTAAAGGTAAAACCTGGTTATGCTGAAACCCATTATTCAGGTACACAATTGTGGTTGTTTGTTGCGGGCATGTTGTGCATCTGCATGTTCTTCAATTCTTTAAGTTCATTCATTGCCAGGCGTGGCCATATTGTTTGGGGTACGTTTTTGCTGTTGTTTTTCTTTTTGGCTTTTCGGTTAACAGATCTGTATTATGGATGGTTCAACCACCGGTTTACCTTGGATCTGTTTGATCCGAGGATATATGCAGATAATTTTCTGATGCCTTCTTTAGGCGATTTTCTCTTAAACGTTATCGCGCTCACCTGGCTACTCCTTTTTATGTATAATCATAAGGAACAATACAAATTTCCGGAATGGATTAAGCGGAGTAAAACAATCGGAATTATTATCCAGGCTGTGTTAATGGTATTGATAGGGCGAATTGTTTGGGATACAGATGATATCTTTTTTGGATTGATATTTAACTCGAAAATTAATTTTGATATCGTTAATATCCTTAAGCTTAGCGGAACAAGCTGGGTAGGTATTGTGATTTTATGTTTGGCATGGTTTCAGATTTACCTGATCACCGCTATCTCAGCAACGGTAAGCAGCCAGTTAAACGTAAGCAACAGGATGCGCGTAATTATCTTCCTGTTCGGCTTTACTGGCGTTTTTATCTACAAGTTAGTGGTAGGTTTCAATGCATTTTTTATCGTTTTTTCACTCGTATTATTTATTGTGGCGAGGGCTGTTTATTTAAAGGAGAAGAACTTTTCAATCGGCATGTTTGCCATTGTGTTTTTCTGTCTCGCTTTCAATACATCTATTAAGTATACCAAGTATAAAGACATTAAAGAAAGAAGTTTACGTGAACCTCTGGCCAGAAAAGTACAATCTTCTGAAGATCCGAATGCTATTGTTGCTTTAGGTACTTTAGGCAATGAAATTGTTAAAGATAGCTTTCTGACGAGCTACTTTAGTCAAAATAGGGAAGGTAATTATGCTGTGCTCAAAAATCACATTAAAGATTATTTAGATGGCTATTTAAGCCGCTACGACTATCAGATCTATCCCTATAACAAACTGGGGGCAGCAATCGAAAACGCTGATACACCCCCGATCGATAAGTATAAAAAGCTAGTGGAGGCTGGTTCAGTTAAAATAGATGGATCTAACTTTTTTTATCAGGTAAACAATACATTTGGTTATCAGGATTATTTTGGAATCATCTCAGTGGTAAACAATGGTAGTTTACTGGGTACACTGGTTATCGAACTCAGGTCCAAACCATATAATTATAATAACCGGCTACCCGATCTTCTCGGAGATCAGAAAATGATCAAAGACGAAGATTTTAAAGGTTATTCTATTGCTTTATACAGCAATAATAAATTGCTGAATCAGTCGGGAAACTATACCTATCCTTTAGATGGAAGCATATTTAAAGGTAAAAAGGACGATTTCATCATTAATAATGATGATGAGCAGCATTACAGCCATTTGATCTATAAGCCTACTGAAAGCAAAATGGTTGTGATTAGCAAAGAGAAAGTAGATTATGTAGAACGTTTGGCCGCCCTGTCGTTTTTCTTTTTGATATTTATCATTTTCTCCCTGGTGCTCTATGGTTTAATATGGTTAATCAAAAATCTCGATGATGATAAAGTAGGCTGGTTTAGCATCAACAGGTCTTTAATGATTAATGCCAATAAGATTTTGTATAAAACCAGAATCCAGGTATCTATTGTATTGGCTGTAGTGGCCACATTGGTTATTGTGGGTTGGGGAACCTACTACTATATGAACAATGAATATCGCGGACAGCAAGACACGATATTAAAAGATAAGATAAGAAAAGTTCAGCAGAATTTTGAAAAGCAGGTGTTCAGCAATGGTATTATTGCAAACGATGAGAATGCCGCAGCAGATTTTAATAATTTTGCCGATATCAATAATGCTGATTTAAACTTGTACGATCTGAGGGGAAACCTGATCATGACCACTTATCCCAAGCTGTATAATTATAAAATTATTGGTAAGAAAATGGGACCAAAAGCGTTCTTTTCATTAAGTGGTCTGCACCGTTCAGAATATATTAACCCTAAGGAGAACATTGGAAGCTTAATTTATGCTGCCGCCTATGCCCCCATCAGGAATGCCCAGAACAAAACGATTGCTTATATCGGTTTGCCGAACTATTCTAACGAAGAGGAGTATAGCGATAAACTGGCACTTTTTGTAAGTAACCTGATTAATCTGTACGCGCTGGTATTTGTAGCTATTGGCGTATTGGCTGTATTTTTAGCTAATCAGATTACTAATCCTTTAACCTTCATTCAGGAGAGTATCAGTAAGACCAAAATAGGGCAGAAGAACGAGCCCATTGTTTGGCGGAGGCATGATGAAATCGGGTCTTTAATAAAGGAATACAACCATATGATTGCTGCTTTGGAAGAGAGTGCAATCAAACTGGCCAGATCAGAAAGAGAGAGTGCCTGGCGTGAAATGGCCAAACAAGTGGCTCATGAAATCAAGAATCCGCTAACCCCGTTAAAGTTAGGTGTTCAGTTGTTGGAAAAATCATGGAGAGAGAAAGATCCAAATTTCGAACAAAAGTTTAATAAGTTCAGCAAATCATTTATAGAACAGATTGACAGCCTTTCTAAAATTGCTTCCGAGTTTTCTAATTTCGCCAAAATGCCCGATACCAATCTGGAACGACTTTCTTTACTTCCAATTATCGAACAGGCAAGAGAAGTATTTAAAAGTACTGAAAATGTAACTATCGACGTGCAGAACAAGAGCGAAAAGGATATCATGATCCTGGCAGACCATGATCAGCTGCTAAGAACATTTAACAACCTGCTTAAAAATGCGATAGAAGCTATAGACGAAGAATCGTTATGCTGCATTACCATCATTATATATGCCGATATGAAAAATGCATATATAGAAATAAAGGACAATGGGAAAGGCATACCACCTTCACTGCAAGATAAAATATTTGTGCCGAATTTCACGACTAAGACATCGGGTACAGGCTTAGGCTTGGCTTTTGTTAAGCAGGCTGTAGAAAATGCTGGCGGTTCAGTTAAGTTTACCTCAATAAACGGTTTAGGAACAACATTCTATCTGAACTTTCCTTTGATTTAAGTTAAAATAAGGTAGATGGATTAATCTGATGGTGGATATGTTATTTCAACTCCACTTGCGCTTTGCCCATGGTATTGCCATCAGCATATAAAATAACGGTATATATCCCCTTTATAAATGGCTTGGGATTTGTCCAATCGATAACGTAGGTGCTATCGTCATTATTGTAATTGATAAAAATAGAATGGCTGAACTGCATATCCTGTCCGTCAGCCTCAAAATGGTTTTCCTCGTTGGCAAGCAGGTTTCCTGCCGGATCAAATACCCGAAGATAAATGTTATGATGCCCTTTTTCTGCCAACTGATTAGGTACAATGTTAAAACGTACGCTTAACTTTTGGGCAGTAGATGATTTGGTAACCTCAACTTTTTTGCCGCTTGATTTTGTTCTGAAAGCAATAATTTCGGCCCATTGTAACTTTAATGCTGCGGCCGTTTTAACTTTTGCATTTAAATTGGAGTTTTCGCTCTCTAAGTTCGCCGCCTTGTTACTGATGTTTCTGAGCGTATTTTGTAAGCTATCGCGGCTGTTTTTTAGGAAGATATTATCTTTCTGTAGCTGAATAATCTGATCGTTGTAGTTTTTTACAAATGTTTTCAGTTCATTAATCTTTGCATTGGCCCTGTCGATTTCGGCCTGGGTAATCTGATTCTTTTCTAAAGCTTTCTTTAACTCTTCTATTTTTGTTCGCGCAAGCTTCTGCTCCTCAATGAGTTTTTCGTTCAAATCAAGATTCAAAGCATTAACCTTATCAAGTTCAACCTCAATCTTTTCTACTTCAAGCCGGAGTTTATCTTTTTCTGCACTAACGGTAACAAATCTTTCACTTTGCTTTCGGTCTTTAAAAAACAAGTAAGCATTTGTGCCAATTAGAGCGGCAATAACGATGACAAGGAAGTAAATTTTGTTTCTATCACCCTTATTAATCTTTTGTGGTTCCATTTAATAACACTGTATCTTCTATAAATTAATATACTTTTGTTCTCCATAGGTAAATGGGGGTACACAATTAATTTTATCAAGGCGCAAATTAAAATTTTTAATAAAGTTATAAGAGTTTTTAAAAAAAATCGTTTACTTGCTAATGTTCAATTTGTATACAAATCTACACAAACACACAACCTGAAAAAAATAAGATAAGAAATAATGCTTAAAAACTTCCTATACGCACTTTTATCGCTAACTGTAATACCATATATATTAAATGCACAACCTTTATCAAAAATTGCACCAAAAAGGGAATTTAGAGGCGTTTGGGTGGCTACTGTTACCAATATAGACTGGCCGTCTAGGCCTGGGTTGACCATTGATCAGCAGAAGCAGGAGTTGATTGGTATTTTAGAAAGACATAAAAGCCAGGGAATGAATGCCATTATATTGCAGGTCAGACCCGCAGCCGATGCATTTTACGCGAAATCCAGAGAGCCCTGGAGCCAATGGTTAATGGGTAGGCAGGGCTTGGCGCCGGCACCTGGTTATGATCCTCTGGCTTTTGCCATCAAAGAAGCCCATTTCAGGGGAATGGAGCTGCATGCCTGGTTTAACCCTTACAGAGCCAGCATGAGTAGCTCGGCCGTGTTAAGCGAAAACCATGCTTATCGTAAACACCCCGAGTGGTTTTTTACCTATGGTGGTAAAAAGCAGTTCGATCCGGGTATTCCGGAAGTGAGGGAATATATCGTACAGGTAATTTTAGATGTAGTAAAAGGCTATGACATTGATGGTATTCACTTCGACGATTACTTTTATCCATATAAATTAGAAGGGCAAACCATTAATGATAACAATACTTTTAACAAATACCTTAATAATTTCTCAGACATAAAAGATTGGAGGCGCAATAATGTCGATCTGCTTATCAAACAACTTGATGATAGTATCCACCACTATAAAAAATGGGTAAAATTTGGGATCAGTCCGTTTGGTATCTGGAAAAATAAAAATGAGGATCCCGAAGGCTCTGCTACCAGCGGGCTATCTAACTATGCTGAACTTTTTGCCGATAGCCGTAAATGGGTGAGAGAAGGTTGGGTGGATTACATTAATCCTCAGATTTACTTTACGTTCACCAGAAGAGTGGCGCCTTATGGCGTTTTGGTTGACTGGTGGAGCAATAATACTTTTGGCAGACATGTTTATATCGGGCAGGGCGCTTACCTGGTAAACTCAAGGGCAGAAGCCGCGTGGAGAAACCTGAGCGAAATACCGAGACAGATTAGATATCTGAGAGAGAATAGCCGCATTCAGGGCAGCGTATTTTTCAGTTCAAAATCATTAAGTACAGTTGCTAAGGCAGTTGGGGATTCGTTAAAGAACGACTTTTATAAATACCCTGCTTTGCCGCCGCAAATGCCATGGCTGGATGAAGTGCCGCCAAACGAACCTCAGGTTTTAACTGCCGATGCATTGAGAGATGGCGTACATTTAAAATGGCAGCTTCCATTGAAGGCAAAGGATGGAGAAACAGCTTCGGGATTTGTGATTTACAGATTTGATGAAGGAGAGAAAATTTCGATACTCGACCCGAAGAACATTGTTAAAATAAGCTTTGAAGATTATCTTTCATTTATTGATACGAGTGTAGAAAGCGGAAAACGGTACAGCTATCTTGTAACGGCATTAGATCGGTTAAAGAATGAAAGCGAGCCGAGTGGGCCTGTTGGTGTAGAAATTCCGCTGGCAAAGGAATAAAAGCTCTTAGTTTTTTTTATTGGTCGATTCTCTTTCTACAACACCCGGATCGAGCACAATATGTTCCATGTTGGCGTATGGGCTTTCCTGATTAATCATTTTCAGAAACATTTTAGCACATTCCTGGCCGATTTTTGAGGCATGCTGATCAATAGTGGACAGGTTGGGTGTAATGTAAGCGGAAAATGCTTCATTTGCGAAACCGATTACCCCTATTTGAGGTGGAGTTTCATTTATTTCTTTCAACTTTTTAATTACGCCTAAAGCCGTAAAATCATCACCCGCAATAATTGCATCGGGTTTATCACTGCTGCGCATTAATTTTCCTGCGCCAAACCGACCATCTTTGATAGATAAACCGCCAAAAATAATATGGTTTTTTATTACCGGAAGGTTATGGTCTGCCAAAGCTGCTTTGTACCCTTCTAACCGATCGTTAAATATTTTAATCTGGTGAACAGTGGTTACAAACGCAATTTTTTGATAACCCTGATCTATTAAGTGTTTTGTAGCAATATAACCGGCCTTAAAATCATCGAGTGTAACGGTTGGTACTTTTAAATCGGTGTTTACGCGGTCAAATAAAATCAGGGGCTTGTTTTGCTTGATAATTTCGCTAAAGTGGGCCGTATCTTCTGTTTCTAAAGACATTGAAGCCATAATACCATCTACCTGTGCTTCTAATAAAGTTCTTACGCCATTAATTTCATTTTCAACTGATTCATTAGACTGGTAGATAATCACGCGGTAGCCGCTGTCTTTCAGGCCATCCTCTATGCAGTGGATAATGGATGCAAAAAAATGTGCCTGTACACTTGGCACAATTACACCAATAATATGGGTTTTGCCGGATTTTAATGCCGATGCGAGTTTATTCGGGCTATAATTTAATTTTTTAGCCATTTCAACAACGGCTTTTCTGGTCGTATCACTTATCGCCGGAAAGCCACTGAGCGCCCGGGAAACAGTTGACACTGTAATGTCAAGCGCCTTGGCAATGTCGTATATGGTAGTTTTCTTTTTCAATTGGGTAAGAGAGGGACAATCAATTATAGCATTTTTTTACTAAACCTTAATGATAATGTTTTTTTTGTACATAAAATATAATAATACATAAAAACCAAGTATATAGGTTATGGCCCAAACCAGTGAAGCATTTATCGGGCTGAAAAATGGTGTATAACAAGTCTCGTAAACCCAAACCAGGATGCCTTTTTTGGTGCCATCTGTCTTGGTAATCCGAATGAGGTTTAATACTCTGGGCATTAATCCGGCCAGAAAGAAAACTGTAATGGCATTTACACCATACACAACAAAAGGGGTAGTGAATTTTTTGTAACCCTGCACATCAATGATCCAGTAGCAGAGCGCCAATCCAATAGAGGCCAGGCCACCTGTATATAACACAAAAGAACTGGTCCATAACGATTTGTTAATCGGAAACTGGAGGTCCCAGAGTAAGCCTAAAATAACTGCAACAATTCCAGTGGTAAACAACCAGGCCACTTTTGTTGGATTATCTACATCTTTTCTGCGCATCCAAACGCCAACCAGAATGCCAAATAAACAGGTACCTGTTGCCGGCAATGTGCTTAGAATTCCTTCAGGGTCCCAGGTTTTAGATGAAGCCCAGGTATGTGCCTCTGTTAAAATTCCACGATCAATCCAGGCTGCTAAATTTGTTTCTTTTTCCAAATTCGGGTATCCAACTCCCGGTACTGGGATAAAAGTCATTAATGCCCAGTAAACGGCAAGTACCACAATTAATGTTTTAAATATTGTTTTGTTCGAAAATTTAATGAAAATGATACTGCTGATTATGAAAACAATTCCTATTCTTTGTAAAACACCCAGTAACCTAACCGTCTTAAAAGCTTCGACAATGGTACTATCGGTTGTTAATGCACCGATGATTTTCCCGAAGATAGCTAGAAAGAAGCCCAGTAAATATAGGATAATACCACGCTTAACCGCTTTTATGATTGTTTTTTGATGTGTAGAGTGATCTGCTTTACTGTTGCTCATGGCAAAAGCGATGGAAACACCAACAATCCATAAAAAGAACGGAAAAATTAAATCGGTAGGTGTGCAGCCGTTCCATTCTGCATGCTCCAAAGGTGCATAAATGTGGCCCCAACTACCAGGGTTATTCACTAAGATCATCGCGGCTACGGTTAAACCTCTAAAAAAATCCAGAGATAGCAAGCGTTGTTTAGGTTCAGTCATGATTAGCTGGGTTTGGTTTAGCAAACTAATTTAGACTATTGTTCTTAGAATGAGAAATTACTTGCAAACTTTAGGCGGACAGCAGTGAGCAGTAAACTTCGTAAGTCTATGAAAAATTTTCGAAGTCTTTCCCCGTCCACGGTCTTTGAAACTTCGGAGGATAAAAAAATCCTGCTTTGAGCTAACAAAGCAGGATTGAATTATTTTTTATTAATCTTCAAATTTCCAGCGAACAAAAGCTTCCATCGCTTCGTATTCTGCTAGTCCAAGCTCGTCATAAGCTTTTGCCGTATCCCGGTTACGGTCTTCAGCCCGTTGCCAGAACTCTCTTGCGTCATCGCCAGGGAAAACCGCCCTGTCTTTCTGGCTCTGGTGTTTAAAAATCGCATATTTTTTGCGCTCAAGCTCTTGCGGAGAGATTGGAACAGCCATTTCGATTTCATGGGTTTCAAATTCATGCCATGCACCGCGATACATCCATAGCCAGCAATCCTGCGCCCAGGCTTCGGTTTTACGTAAGCGTTTCAGGGCTTCTAAAACAATTTTGAAACAAACAATATGTGTTCCGTGAGGATCTTCAAAATCACCGGCAGCATAAATCTGGTGAGGTTTTACCTGCTGCAACAGGGCTATTGTAAGTTCGATATCGGCGTCGGTTACCGGGTTTTTCTGAACTTTTCCGCTTTCATAAAAAGGAAGTGCCTGAAAGTGGATGTGATCATCTTCCAAGCCGCAATATCTTGCCCCGGCAATTGCTTCACCTTTTCTGATAAGCCCTTTAACCGTCTGGATCTCAGGAGTGTCGATCTGGTTTGGTTTTTTCTGCTCAATAAAGGTTCTCATATTGTTATAAAGCTCCTTTAACTGCGTATTGTCCATGCCCATTTTCTCTGTAAAATCTACATTAAATTCCACAAAACGAAGTGCATCGTCATCCCATACGGCAGTATTGCCTGAAGTTTGGTATGCTACATGTACATTATGCCCCTGATCAACCAGGCGTAAAAAAGTACCGCCCATCGAAATCACATCGTCATCCGGGTGAGGAGAGAATATAATCACATTTTTTTGAGCAGGTATGGCTCTTTCCGGACGTTGGGAGTCGTCGGCATTTGGTTTGCCTCCCGGCCACCCGGTTATGGTGTGTTGTAACTTATTAAAGATATGGATGTTGATGTTATAAACCGGTCCTTTTTCAGTAGCCAGTTGCGCCATACCATTATTGTTATAATCGTCTTCAGTTAATTTTAAGATAGGTTTTTTTAATGTATTGGCCAGCCAGATTACTGCCTTTCGGATCAAAGCATCTGTCCATATACAATCTTTAACGAGCCATGGGGTATCAAAACGGGTAAGTTCTGAAGCTGCGGGAGCATCAAGTATAAATTCTACATGATCAGAAAGCTGAAGGTATGTTGCCGGAACTTCACCCGAAATTTCGCCTTCAACAGCTTTTTTGATAATGGAAGCTTTTTTACGGCTCCAGGCCATTAATATAATTTCTCTTGCTTTGAAAATTGTACCGATACCCATGGTAATAGCCTTTGTTGGTACAAAAGTTTTTCCACCAAAATCGCGTGCCGCATCCCGGCGTGTCAAGTCATCTAAAGTAACTAAACGGGTGCCAGAATTTGGTGCAGAACCTGGCTCGTTAAACCCGATGTGACCAGTACGGCCGATTCCTAAAATCTGGATGTCAAGGCCGCCAAGATCGCCTATTTTCTTTTCATATTCCACGCAGAAAGCCGGAATATCTTCCAGTGCAAGCGTACCATCAGGGATGTGGACATTTTTTTTGTCAATATCGATATGATTGAAAAGGTTTTCGTTCATAAACGTCACATAACTCTGTGCCGCAGTTGGCGCCATTGGATAATATTCATCCAGGTTAAAAGTGATTACGTTTTTAAAACTCAAGCCCTCTTCTTTGTGCAGTCTAACCAGTTCGGCATAAACTGCAATTGGGGTAACACCTGTTGCTAAGCCCAGTACTGCAGGTGCGTTGTTTGCTTGTTTTGATTTAATGAGCCCGGCAATGCGATGTGCAACATTAATTGAAGCAATTTTTGGATTTTCGAACACGCTTACGGGTAATTTCTCAAAACGTGTCTCCTCCAGTAGATTTAATCTAGCCATTTTTTTTATATGGATTTTAATGTACGGAGCAGTAAATATAAAGAGTTATGCCCAATTTATAATAAAGGTTATTTACATTTATTGCGAGTATTTGCATAAAATCCATTAATGGGGTTACACAAACGTTTGATCTTTTTACGATAAAATCAATATGAACGCACAGATCCAAAAGTTATATTCTAAAGCAGGCAAGCCGGAACGGCTGATTATCGGGTTGATGAGTGGAACTTCTATGGATGGGCTGGATATTGCCCTTTGTTCGGTTAAGAAAAGTGGTGCCGAAACCGATATCAGGGTTTTAAAATTTAAAACAGGTGATTATACAGCTGATTTCAGGGCGAAAATAAAAGCCATATTCTCTAAAAAGGAAGTTGATCTACAATTGGTTTGCCTGATGAACGAGTACATTGCAAACACCCATGCCCAATTAATCAATGAAGCCCTAAAGGAATGGGGGTATAAAAGTGATGACATCGATTTTATTGCCAGCCACGGACAAACTATTTTCCACGCACCAAAATCTTTGCACCAACTGGCCGATTATCCTAATGGTACGTTACAGATTGGAGATGGCGACCACATGGCTGTTAAAACCGGAATAATAACCTTATCTGATTTTAGGCAGAAACATTTGGCTGCAGGTGGTGAAGGTGCTCCTTTAGCTGTTTATGGTGATTATCTGATGTTTTCAAAAGCGGGGGAAGATCGGGTAATGTTAAATATTGGAGGAATAGCAAATTTCACTTACCTGCCCGGGAGCACCGATGCCAGCGAAATTTTTTCGACAGATGTTGGGCCAGGTAATACGTTGATGGATCAGTATATGCAACAACAGTTTAATCAATTTTATGATAAGCATGCGGCTGTTGCCCGGAGCGGTCATTCAAATCCCGGCCTATTGGCGGCATTGCTCGATTGTGAATTCCTCATGTTGGATTTTCCGAAAACTACCGGGCCGGAATTATTTAACCTGGAATATTTGGTAAAGGCGCAAGAAAAATCTGCAACAACGCATTTAGGTCAGGAGGATGTAATGGCCACCCTATGTCATTTTTCCGCAGAAGCTATTTCCAATGCGATAAAACGTTGTTTTGGAGACGACGCCACGTTGCAGGTCTTTATGAGCGGGGGCGGGATGCACAATCCGCTGCTTATTCAGCTTCTTCAAATCAAGCTGCCATTTTGCAGATTCTTAAGCACTGAAGATCTTAATGTTAATCCTGATGCAAAAGAGGCTGTTTTATTCGCTGTTCTGGCCAATGAAACGCTATGCGGTGAGCCGATTGATTTCGGCAACCGGCAAGGTGTGCCATCGGTTTGCATGGGTAAAATCAGTTTGCCAAAGTAGGTTTGTGGACTAGTTTTCAGTATCTTAGTGTTCATTCGAAAGTTGAGCTGACACTCAGATTGGCACCTCGTACTTTCAGCTGTTTTGACTTTTCAATCATTTCAACTATCGGTAGATCAGTAAAAGATGGAAAATTAAGTTTATAAAATATTCAGCTCCTTTTGGCGGTAGGCCGAAAGCGATTCATGATCTATATCCAGCTCGGTAATTAAATAACTAATGCTTTCTATCGGACAAACTCTTAAGCGTAAAGCAATATTGAGTTTTTCTGAAATGCAAAGTACTACTGTTTTTTTTGCGCAGGCCAACATGGCTTTTTTAAGTTGGTTAATTTCCCAGTAGGTGTCGGTTAAGCCCTCTTCAGGATGGATGGCACTTGTTCCCATCAGGCATAAATCGGCTTTAATTTCCGATAGTTGAGTAATTACTTGTCCGCCGTAAGTTATTTGTGAATTTTTTGAAAACAGGCCGCCAATCAAAATCACTTCAATATTGTTGTATTTCGCCAGTTCTACAGCAACCAGCGGACTAATGGTAAAGAAAGTGGCTGATAATCCCTGCGGAAGCAGCTTTACAAACTCCAGAATTGTTGTTCCGCCACCGGTTAAAATCACCATTCCATCCTTGATCAGGCGAGCAGCTTTTTTGCCGATAGCAATTTTGCTATCGCGGGCATATACCGTACTGTCATCAAAAGAACTATGATACGACTTGGATAATGCACCTCCATGAACCTTATAGAGCAGGTTTTCGTCAACAAGTTCCTGTAAATCCCTTCTGATGGTATCTTCTGAAACATTAAGCTGCTGCACCAGATCGGAGGTTAACACGCGGTTGTGCAAATTAATCTGTCGCATGATGAAGTCGTGGCGTTCTTTTTTTAGCATAGTGATGTTTGGCTTAAGCGAAAGTATAAAAGATTTTTAGATTTTCTACATGCTGCGCGTTTTTGCGTGTTGATGCGTGTTAATGGGATTAGGTGCTGGTAAATAGTTTGTTAAATTGTTTTTTTATTCCAAAACATTTATGATATTAGCATAAAAATGCGTTATTATGCGTGTTTGGCAAACAACTATTTAACTAACTACAACTAACAAATCAATCATTCCTTAAACAGGCAGTTTATGAAAAAAAAATTACTACTAATTTTTATTGGTACGTTTTTGTTGCTGGCCCATGCTTTCGCGCAACAAATAACCGTTACCGGTAAGGTTACGTCTACTGACGGGCCTATACCTGGTGTTTCTATACGTGTGAAAGGAAGCACTGTGGTTGCACAAACCAATGCAGATGGAAATTATTCCATTAAAGCGTCAAAAACCGATGTACTTGTTTTCTCTTACATAGGTTTTAAAACACAGGAGAAAGCGGTTGGGGGAAATGCTTCCATCAATATAGTGATGGCCAGCGATGCCAGCAACCTTGAAGAGGTGGTGGTTACTGGTCAGGGAATTACCCGTAACAAAAAGGCGTTGGGTTATTCTGCTCAGATACTCAAGGGGGCTGAAATTGCTGATACACAACGCGACAACTTTCTTAATGCGTTGCAGGGACGGGTTGCTGGTGCGATTATCACACCTACAACCGGTTTGCCGGGATCTTCTTCGCAGATTATCATCAGGGGAGGTGTTTCACTGGATGGCGATAATCAACCTTTGTTTGTGGTAGATGGGCTACCAATCTCTAACAAAACGTTTTCTGATTACAGTTTGGTTGGACAAGGTAGTTTTAACCGTACTAATGATTACGGTAACCGTGTAATGGATATTAACCCGGAAGAAATTGAATCCATAACCATTTTGAAGGGACCTGAAGCGGCTGCATTGTACGGTACGGAAGGGGCTTCAGGTGCAGTTGTGATTACCACAAAAAAAGCTAAAGCGGGTACTGCGAGGGCTACATATAGCAACTCGTTCAGGGTAGAAAATATCTATCGTTTTCCTGATTATCAAACAGTTTATGGCGGCGGTGCTGGTGGTATATTTGATGAAGAAGTAAGGACACGAACTTATTTTGGAGCAAAATATCCAGAAAAGCTGCCGACCTATGATAACCTTCAAAATTTTTACCAAACAGGCTTCACGCAAAAACACAATGCCTCTGTAGAAGGTGGATCAGAAAAACTATCTGTAAGAACCAGTTTAGGTTATACAGATCAGAAAGGATATATTCCTGGTACCGGTTTTAACAGTTTGAACTTTAAGTTAAGTGGTGTTTCGAAAATCAGTGATAAATTAAGCCTTAATGCATCTTTAAATTTCATCTCGTCCAAAACAGATAAAACATATAGGGGGGCAGGTAGCCCGATGTTAAGTTCATTATCATGGCCCAGGGTTGATGATATGCGCAATTATATCGATCCTCAAACCGGAGGTAGGAGAATTTTAGGTACAAGCTTAGGTGCTGAATTGGATAATCCTTACTGGGGCGTAAATAAAAATCCTAATTACGACAAATTAAACCGCGTTTTAACCAATGTGAGTTTAGATTATACACCAGCCAAATGGGTTTCAGTTACAGGTAGGGTTGGCGCAGATATGTATGCCCAGACAGGTTTATCTGCTTATCACCCGCAATCCTACGCATCTAATGTGAGTGGTACGGTCTATTCTGGAGGAGGTATTAACACTTATCAGAATATCAAGCGTTTATTTAACGCGTCAGTTGTTGGTACCTTTAGAAAGGATTTCGGTAAGTTTAAACCTATTCTGAGGATAGGGGGGGATTTAACCGATGATGACGATGCTACCAACGCTCAGTTTGGAACAAGATTTTTTGAACAGGATTATTACAGTATCAATAATACCGATCCAACAACCCAGCGTGTAGCCTATTCTGATTTTGTTAAACGTAAATTTGGAGGTTTTGCACAGGCAGAGTTGGGTTATGATGAATTTCTTTACTTAACATTCACTGGTCGTGAAGATGTTTCATCAACACTTCCGGTTAAAAACAATAGTTTCTTTTATCCGGCAACATCTTTAAGTTTTGTCTTTACAGAGCTGCCTGCCGTAAAAAAATTAAACTGGCTATCCTTTGGTAAATTAAGAGCTTCGTGGGGTCAGTCTGGCAAAGATGCCAGAACAGCCTACATTACCAAAACCAAGCTTATTGCACAAACCACAACTGGCGGTGGTTTCGCTACAGATGTAACGGCAGGCAACCCTGATTTGGTTGCAGAATTTACCACCTCAAAAGAGGTGGGTATGGAATTGGGCTTTTTTAATAATAGATTGTCGTTCGATTTTTCATTGTATGAAAACCTTTCTGATAAGCAAATTACTGCACCACGTTTAAGTTATGCAACAGGTGCAATTTTAGGCTATATCAATAGTGGGAAAATCAGGAATAGGGGATTCGAACTACTGATTAAAGGAACACCTATTAAAACCGAAGATTTTACCTGGGATATTTCTGCAAATATTTCACGTAACCGCGGTTATATTCTGTCTCTTCCAGCTGGCCAGGATGTTTTCTACCTATCAGATACCTGGCTAACAGATGACGTTAGGGCGCAATACACGGTAGGCTCTTCAATTTCAGCATTTGCAGGTCAGAATTATCTTCGTAATAATGCCGGTCAGGTGCTGATCAATCCGAGTAACGGTATGCCGATACGCGATACCAATTTTACACCTATTGGCGATCGGGCTCCTGATTTTGGTGCTGGTGTCACCAATAGCTTCACTTATAAAAACTTTAACTTATCATTTCTGCTCGACATCAGGAAAGGCGGTGATATTTATAATGCGACAGAAGAATATCTCTATCAAAGAGGCTTGTCTAAGTTAAGTTTAGATCGCGAAACGCCACGCATTATTGAAGGGGTTTTCAGAGATGGTTTAGAAAATAGCGCTAATCCAACAAAAAATAATATAGTGGTAATTCCTTATATCACTACCTCTTACTATTCTACCTACTTTAATACTGCCGATTTTCTTCAAAAAGATGTGAATTGGATCAGATTAAAAGATATTACCTTGAGCTACAACCTTCCTAAAAGCTTATTTACAAAAAGTAAAGTAGTTAAAAATGCAAGTGTTTTCTTTACGGGTACGGACTTGCTTTTAATCACTAATTATAATGGAGTAGATCCTCAGGTAAACGGGCTCAATGCATCTTCAGGTGGTTTAGGTGGATCGGGAATCGATTATGGTTCTGCAGGTCAGCCAAGAGGTTATAATTTTGGTCTTAGACTTGGTTTTTAATTCGAATTAAAATGAAAAAGATATATATATTATTTGTCGCTACCGCAATCATGATCGGCTCGGGTTGTAAAAAGTATTTGGATATTAACACCGATCCGGCAACACCACAGGATCCTGAAAGCAGGACATTGACGCCACCGTTATTTGCGCAGATGGAAAGAGGGGTTCAGTTCGACTCCAGGTATCTGGGAGGCGTTATCCAGTACTTCGGTGGCGCTGTAAATGTTGGAGAATCTCACGGGTGGATCCCATCGAGTGATGCTGCAGGCGAAATCTGGCGGACAAATTATTATGGTTTAGGCGCTAATTTAAACCTGATTATTGATAAATCAACGGCTAAAACAGAGTGGAACTACGTAGGCTTGGCTCAGGCCCTTAAAGCCTGGAGTTGGCAGATTACAACTGATTACCATGGCGATATTATCCTGAAAGAGGCTTACGAGCCAAACCGTTATGTGTTTGATTACGACCCACAATCTGATGTGTACGCTGAAGTGGTAAGATTAGCTAATCTATCAATTGCTAATTTTAGCAGAACGGATGGCGCTGGAACTGTAGCTAAATTGGCGCCAGCTGATTTAATATATGCAGGAGACAACGCCAAATGGATCAGGTTTAATTACGGTATTTTGGCAAGAAACGCCAACAACCTTATTAATAAAGCAAGTTATGATCCAGCTAAGGTTATTGAGTATGTAGATAAATCCCTAACGAGCAATGCAGATAATTTTATCGTTCCGAATTTGGGCACAACAGCCACAAATGGTAATTTCTTTGGCCCATTAAGAGCGAATTTAGCATCATACCGCCAAACGAGAATTATTGTTGGTTTGTTAGATGGAACCTATCTGGTTGGAACACCGGGCGCCGTGATTGATCCACGTAGAAACAATATGATTACCGCTTCTGCTGATGGTGTTTTCAGGGGTACTGCACCAAATACTTCAGATCCTGGAACTGCTGCTGCTAAAAACCAAATTCCTAATCCCTGGGGTAGTTTAGGCTCGGCTAATCCTGGTCCTACTTTTGGTAAATACCTGTTTAAAGATAATGCAGGCTTTCCAATCATGACCTATTCGGAAATGCAGTTTATTAAGGCAGAGGCTGCATTCAGAAGTGGAAATACAAGCTTAGCGTTAGATGCTTATACCAAAGGGATTTCGGCCAGTATAGATTTTGTTAGCGCGTTGGGTACACCAATTACTTCTGCTGATAAAACGGCTTATTTAACCAGCGCGGCGGTAAAACAAACGGCAGCAACATTGACATTAAAGGATATCATGTTGCAGAAATATTTGGCACTTTATGCTTATGGTTTCGTCGAAACGTGGAGCGATCTGCGTAAGTACAACTATTTTGATGGTGATTCTAAAGGAAATAATCCATATTTAGGCACCTTCTTTTTTCCTGCTTCGTTTTATGCTGATAACGGAGGTAAGCCAATTCAGCGCTACCGCCCACGTTACAATTCGGAGTACATCTGGAATTTAGAGGCGCTTAAAAAAATAGGGGGCGACCAACCTAATTATCACACTTTTAAAATGTGGTTTTCTCAACCGTAACGGATCATAAATAAAAGAAAATGAAAAAAATATTATACTTAATTGCGGTTTCTACATTATTATGTGCCGCATGTAAAAAGCAGGCTTTAGTTGAAAATACCGTATACGAAAAAATCCAGCCGGGTGATCCGAAATATTCTTACATAAAAATTTTGAATGTAACGCCAAATAGCCCAACCGTTAACTTTTTTGTAGATGGGACCAAGTTTTCTGCAGGACTTTCATCTTTGGGTGTCGAAAATGCAGGGTATAATTACGCAACAGCTACGTCCTTATTTCCAGATCTTGGTTACGCAACTACCACTCCAGGATCACACAAGTTAACAGCAAAAATCATAGCTTCGGCAAAAACCGATGCAGGATTGGAGGTTTTTAATACCTCGATAAATCCGCAGGCAGGAAAATATTATACAATTTTTACTACAGGGCAATACAATACCACCACAAAGCAAATACCGTCATCGCTGGTAGTTGAAGATATCAAGCCAGCTTTGGATACCTCGAAGGTTTTTGTTCGTGTTATTAACTTATATGATGGTAGCCCCAATGTTGATCTGATTAAAGGTGATGTTCCTACCGGACCAAAAATTATTTCAAACGTGGCTTATGGAACATCTTCTGGCTGGGCAGAAGTACCTAACCCAGGTTCTGGCACGGCACCAAGCATTAAATATCTTTTATATAACACCGCAACGGGAGGAGCGGTTATTGCAGGTACATTTACCCTGTCTTTATCAAAGGGGCGAGCTTATACACTGTATCTAAAAGGAGTAGTTGGTAATACAGCTTTTCCGCCAACCATTACCAGTTACACCACATTTTATTAGTTAAAACTGTCTCTGTTTTAAACCAAGTCGATTATCGTCTTGGTTTTTTTGTATAAGGTTATGATTACATGAGAAAACTATTGCTGATTTTCCTTCTGATTATTTTTAGCAAAAGCTTAAATGCTGCCGTTTTCACTGTGGTCTCTAATGCAGATGACGGTGCAGGAAGCCTGCGTGAAGCGATTAGTCTGGCAAATGCAAATGGAACAACTGTTACCGATTATATCCATTTTAATTTGTCTGGAAACAATGCATCAGATGTAACCATCACCTTAGAGAGCGAACTTCCTATATTGAGTTCTAACCTGATTATTGACGGCACTTCTCAGCCTTTTTCTGCATTTTTGAATCCGAATATTAAAATTGCTTTGTTGAGGGTTGTTGACCCTTACTTTAATGGTTTAAGACTGGATAATGCCAATCATGTAGAAATATACGGAATTAGCTTCAGTAATTTCAGAGCTGATCCTTTGGGTCCTATCGAGGAAAAAAAAGGTGCAATTTATCTTTACAATTCGGCAGATATCATTATCGGCGCGCCCGGTAAACCAAATTGCTTTGGGGGAAATTATGCCGGAATTCTGTCTCCCTTTGTTATTCCACGTAAAGATGTTCAGCGGATTAAAATATCTTCCAATATCTTCGGTTTAGGGGAAAATGGGATCAATAATGTGGCCAACGAATCAGGAATTGATGTCAGTTTTTTAAAAAACAGCGTGATTGGTGGAGATAGCCCACAAGAAGGTAATCTGATTGCGAACAATCTCCGAAACGGCATTGCACTTGGAGGTGCAGACGGAACAATTAAAATAGCCAATAATATTGTTGGGCTGGATAAAAACCTTGTACTCAAAGCATCAATGGCAGCAAATGGAATTTATGTCAATGGTTCAACCTGTATTCCCAATATTTTTAACAATACAATTGCAGGTCAGGCAAAGGGTATTTTACTTGATTATGTAAATGGAGGTTTCACCATCGTTGATAATCATATTGGGACCGGGTTATTAGGTACAGAAAGCTACCCTAATGAAATTGGTATTCATATTAATTTTTGTTTAGCTGGAACGATTGGCGGATTAAATAATTCGGATGCAAATACAATTGCCTTTAATAAAACAGCTGTGATAGTTGAGATATCGTATCCTATTTCCATTTTAAAAAATAGTATATATTGTAATGATGCAGCCATTACTTTAAAAAACCTCCCTTTGGGTAAGGTAGTTACCCGGTCGAGGATTACAACGATAAATGCTACAACTGTTAGCGGGACTTACCTGCCTAATTCGAAAATTGAATTATTTTATGTTGATGATTGTGGCGATTGCGAAGGTAAGACATGGATTGCCACCATCGCGACAGATAATGTAGGCAAATGGGCTTACAGCGGTTCAATAACGGGTAAAGTTACGAGTACAGGAACCAATCAGGACGGTGCAACTTCTACTTTTTCAAAGCCTTTTATCAATGATAGCGGAGTTCAGAAATTTGGCACTTATTGTGGTTTATCAACGGCAGCTATTAAAAATTTAGAAGTATATGATGCAAACATTTTCAGATGGTACGATGCAGCTGGCAATTTGGTTGGTGTTTCAAAAAATTTGGAAGGTGTTACTGCCGGTACATATTACTTGAAAGCAGGACAAGACGGGGCTTGCGATGTAACATCGGCGTCGTATACCATTGATGCGAAAGATAATGGGATAGATGATACGAAGAAAATAATTACTGATGAACTTTGTGGTGCATCAAATGGAAGTATCAAAGGAATTGGTATAGTTAACGATCTTCCAAAAAGGTGGTATAGTGCTTCTGGAAATTTTCTGACTACAGCTGACGATCTTGAAAATGTGCCGGCAGGCAGTTATTATTTTAAAGCAGGCGTTGGTGTTTGTGAGATTACTTCGGAAGTATACATGGTTAAAAACACCATTAAAAACTTTAAGGTTAAAAATTTTGAAATAGTTCCGTCTAGTTGTGGTAAAAAAAATGGGAAAATAATAATCAGCAACTATCAAGCTGATATACCAACGAAATTTGAGTGGACCAGTCAAAGCGGAGAACTTGTTGGAAATGATGAAAATTTAATTGATGTTCTTCCGGGTACGTATACTTTAAATGTTTCTGATGGCAATAATTGCGCTGACATTGCAGGTACTTTTACGGTGGGGGATGAAATATTGCCAATTATTGATTTAACGAACTTACAGTCTCACAATAGCTGCGATGGAAAAAATCTAAGTATAACGGGAATAGAGGTAAATGGCACTACGGCACCATATCATTACAGGTGGATTGATGAAAATAATGACGTTGTTTCTATTGAACTCCTCTTTAAGGGATTGAAAATCGGTAAATACCAGCTTCTTGTAGCCGATAAATTTGGTTGCGAAGTAAGGAGTAGGTTTATTGATTTTAACCAGATTAAAAATATACCGCTTCAGATACCGAATGCTATAACACCTAACGGAGACGGTATAAACGATACCTGGCAGATCACCGGATCAGATAATTATCCAAACGCTGAATTCTCTATTTATAACAGATTAGGAATGCGGATATTTTATTCTAAAGGATATCCTAAACCTTTTGATGGGGTTTATCAAAATCAGCTACTTGCTGTTGGCGTATACTACTATGTAATTGATTTGAAAACAGATTGTGGCATCATTAGCGGCAGTTTGACCATTTTGCAATAAAAAAGGCAGCCCTTAGCCGCCTATTATTACTTGTTCTCTTGTAAAAACTACAAAATCTTAAACCCTAAACTCAATTGAAAAAGGTTTGGTTTTTGGCTGTATTTTTCGCTTTTGCTGATGTTTGATAAACCAGCCTCGTAGCGTAAATCAACCGAAATGCTACCCACATCTACACCTGCACCAGCTTGTAAACCCAATGCCTGGTTTTTATAATTGCTAAAATCTGTGGCTTGCTGATAGGCAGAACTAAAAGAAGAATTTTCATCCAGAACAAATGAAATAACCGGACCGGCCATTAAACGGAAATTTAAATTTTTAGCGCCAAATTTTGTTCCCAATAAAACAGGGATATCCAAAGTCGTGAATTTTACTTTCCCTTCTGCAGATACCTCATTGCCATTATCCTGTTGAATGCTGATAAATTTATTGCCTTTGCTGCCAATATAAGCCTCAGGCTGTACATAAAAACTGGCGCCACCAATACGCGCCCAGGCACCGATCTGATAACCTAAGCGGTTTTCTTCACTTGCGAAATCTGCATTTAACTTAGCCAGATTTACACCTGCTTTAACCCCAAGGTTAAAAGTTTGTGCCTTTGATGTTGCCCAACCCAGGGTTAGGAAAACAATGGAGAAAATGATTTTTTTCATGTTGTTAATTTGTTTTTTAGTTGTGATACCAAAACAGTGTTCAAGAGATTTTATGTGTGTTTGCGCTCATGGTTTCTTTTATATCCTTGCTGTTTTCTGTTCCGGGATTTGGTTTTATAACGCGCATTTAACACAATTATCGTGCAATTTTTTTTTGCGGATAGCTACTTTTTTTATTCCGTTACATAAAAAGGTATCAACCTGAAAAAATAATTTTTACTTTTGCATCAAACAAAATATGCCATGGCTAATTTTCAACTTACTCCCGAAACCGCATTTAAGGTAAAAACTAAATTTTTAAGAAAATACCGCGATCTGGCAAATGAGCCTTTGGAATTTACACCTGGCAAAGAAGATCAATTGGTTGAAGATTTAATGCGTTTGGTAAAACGCGACCGTACCTACATCGAATTTACCATCCAAAAAGCACTTGCCGATACTAAAGGAAACAGGCTTTAAGATTTTCATTTTTTCAGCATCTCATTTTTGTTTAAACTTTCTGTTGGCCATTTAACACGTAAGCCGCTCCATGTATTTTGCCCTTGTTATACAACGAAGTACTTTAACATTAGCATTCTTACTTTGGTTAGTGGCGTTTACAGCAACCGCACAAAAACAGGTGTTTAACGATGCTTTCACAGATAGTTTAACCTCAGCGCAGACAAGAAAAGAATTAAATAATTTATCTGCCAATGACTACCTTAAGCAAACTTTAAGAAAAGGAAAGCAATCGATTAATTACAGATTGCTATTGCCGGCGAAGAACAGCAATCAGAAGAAGTATCCACTGGTGATTACGTTTCACAACTCAACACGGATAGGGACAGATAATGAAAAGCAATTAGAACCATTAGCCAGGATCTGGTTACGGCCAGACATACGCCGGAGGTACCAGGCATTTGTAATTGCTCCGCAGTTTCAAACACGGTCATCAAATTATTATCCGGATTCTGTAAGAAATTGCTTAATCTCGAAGCCATCTGACGATGTACATTTATTATTGGATTTGATCCGTGAGGTAAAAAATAAATATCCTCAGATAGATACTAACCGTATTTATCTGGTCGGTTATTCTATGGGGGCATCTACGGCACAGAACCTGATGAACATGGCTCCTGAAACTTTTGCCGCCATGCTTTCAATTGCTGCAGTTCCCGATTTTGTTAATATAAAAGCAATAGGTCAGAAGCCGATCTGGTTAATTCATGGCAGGCAGGATTATGACAATCCTTATGAGGGGAGCGAGTATTTATATCGCGCTTTAAAAGGCAATCGTAATCTATTGTTTACGACTTATAATAAGTTAGATCATAACCTGATTACAATTCCATTATTGCTTACACCTCAAATACCGGCCTGGTTGTTTTCCCAGCATCAATAGAATACACTGCCTTGGCCTTGAAGCTGGTATTTAAATGGCCTGTTGCGTAACGCTCAATTTACGCTTTGCCCTCTAGCGGTCGTTTTTTATATTTATCGCTTTTTGTACATTTACATTGTATATAACACTAAATATCTTTCAAAAAGGCGGTAGATTATTGGCCCGCATCAGCGAAATTAAATAAAAGGGGAATGAAGAAACTAAAATACGGTCTTTTAGCAGCAGGTTTTGGGGTGGCTGTTTTATCTTTTTCGTTTAAAGAAGATTTATTTCTGGTATCTAAAAACCTCGATATTTTTGCTTCGCTCTACAAAGAAATCAATATCAACTACGTTGATGATACCAATGCTCCTCAACTGATGAAAACCGGTATCGATGCCATGTTGGATAGTTTGGATCCTTATACCGAATATGTGCCTGAATCTGAAATTGAAGATTATAAGCTGAAATATGTAAGCACGCAGTATGGTGGTATTGGTGCCAGTACTGTTTTTATTGATGGGAAGCTTTTTATTAACGATATCAGTGAAGGTTATCCGGCTAATAAAAGCGAGCTTAAAGCAGGCGACCAGCTGGTGAGCATTAACGGAATCCCGGTAAAGGGCAAAAACCGTCAGGAAATTAGTCAGCTTTTACGTGGCCCCAAAGGCACAGCGGTAGATTTGCTGGTGGTTAGAGAGGGTAAGGAAATAACGAAAAAACTGGTAAGAGAGGAAATCAAACAGCCCAATGTTTCTTATTCAGGAATGGTAGGTGATGGAATCGGTTATATCAAACTTGATAAATTTTTGGAAAATTCCGGACAAGAGGTTAAAGATGCTTTGTTAGCCATTCAAAAAGAAAATCCAAAAGGAGTTGTTTTAGATTTAAGAAACAATGGAGGTGGCATTTTGCAGGAAGCAGTTAAAATTGTGAACCTTTTTGTAGATAAAGATCAGCTTATTGTAACCCAAAAGGGTAAAAATGCTGAGAAAACCATTGCCTACAGAACACTTTCAACCCCGGTTTCAACGTCAGTTCCATTGGTGGTGCTCGTAAACGGAAATTCTGCCTCAGCGTCAGAAATTGTGGCGGGTTCTCTGCAGGATTTAGACCGTGCCATCGTGATCGGGCAGCGGAGCTATGGTAAAGGCCTGGTTCAGCAAACATTTAATCTCCCTTACAACAGCCTGGTTAAAGTAACGGTTGCCAAATATTATACACCTTCCGGCAGGTGCATTCAAAAGTTGGATTATGCACATAAAAATGCCGACGGTGTAGCGGAGCGTTTTGCCGATTCTACCATGGTAATGTATCCAACTAAAGCAGGTAGAAATGTATATAGCGGCAATGGCGTTTACCCGGATATTGTGGTGGATGCTGCCAAGTTAAGCCCAATTACCATTTCGATGATCAATAAAAGCCTTTTCTTTAATTATGCCAATCAATACAGGAAAGAAAAACCAACATTAGCTTCGGCCAAAACCTTCCGGTTGTCGGATGCAGATTATGCCGCCTTCTCCAGTAGCCTTGCCGATAAAGACCTGTCTTACCAAAGCCGGACCGAGCGGTTACTATCCGATCTGCGTGCAGAGGCTGAAAAAGAAAATAAATCTGAAGAAGTAAAAACCGATCTCGAAAATCTTAAATATAAACTTACTTCGTCTAAAAAAACCGACCTCGTAAGCCATAAAGCAGAAATTAAGCGGGTTTTGGAAACACAGATCGTAAGTCGTTATTTTTACGAGAAAGGAAGGATTGAGCAGAGCTTTCAATACGATAAAGAATTGGCTGCGGCGAAGAATCTTTTTGCTAATCAATCGCAAATGCTGGCCATTTTGAAAGGCGATGGGAACTATAAGGTGATCGGAAAACCAACCAGAGCCACTGCGTCAATAGATTAAACCTAAAAACCTATACCATTTCTTATGAAGAAATTGACCTTATTGGGCCTTGTGCTATTTATTGCATTACAGTTAAATGCGCAGGATTATACACCAACAGCCGCTAATTTAAAACAAAGAGCGTGGTTTAATGAAGCCCGGTTCGGCTTATTCATCCACTGGGGACCTTTTAGTATACCCGGAAGTGGCGAATGGGTAATGAATGATCGAAAGCTTACCGTTCATAATTATACCAACCTTAAAGATTTTTTTAACCCTGTAGAATTTAATGCGGCAGAATGGGTAAGCATGGCAAAAAATGCCGGAATGAAGTACATTACATTAATTACCCGTCACCACGATGGCTTTAGCATGTGGGATACGAAATATTCTGATTTCAATATCATGAATACCCCTTATAAAAAAGATATTGTTAAAATGATGGCTGATGAATGCCATAAGCAAGGTGTACAATTGTATTTATACTATTCGCTTCTAGATTGGCGCAGAGACGATTATCCGCATGAAACCGGACGTACAGGGCAGCATTCAGGCCGGACCGGTAAAGGAGATTACGCCAGTTATTTGCAGTTTATGAAAAACCAGTTAACCGAGCTCTTGACCAATTACGGCGAAATAGGGGGGATCTGGTTTGATGGGCACTGGGATCAGACCGAACCAGAAGGATCGAAAGACAGAACCTCCAGGATTGATTGGAAATACAATGAGATCTATGGTTTGATCCACAAACTTCAGCCACAGTGCATGATCGGTAATAACCACCACTTAACGCCATTTCCAGGTGAGGATTTCCAGATGTTTGAACGCGATCTTCCAGGCGAGAATAAATCCGGGCTAAGTTTTCAAAAAGCATCAGATAAGCTGCCATTAGAAACCTGTGAAACCATTTCAAATTCGTGGGGTTATAATTTGAGCGATACCTACTACAAATCCGATAGAGAGCTGGTGCATATGTTGGTTAAAGCAGCCGGTTTGGGTTCCAATCTTTTACTGAACATCGGCCCGATGCCGAGTGGCAAAATCCAGCCGGAATTTCAAGACCGTTTGGCGGGCTTAGGTGCCTGGCTTAAAATTTACGGTGAAAGCATTTATGGGACAAAAGCAGGGTATATTAAACCTCAGAACTGGGGAAGCATTACGCAAACCAATAAGAAAATTTATATCCACATTCTGGATGGCAAAACCACCAGGCTTGATTTGGAAAACATTCCGGTAAAGAAAATAAAAAAAGCATATTTGCTAAAAGATAAAAGCGGAGTAAACTTTGTTTTCAAAAAATCGAAACTCACTATTGATACGGTACCAAATACAGATGCACCAGATCAGGTGATTGTTTTGGATATTGAGTAAGGCATTTGTAATCGTTGAACATAGTGAAGGATCTTTTTACCAATATTTTTAACGGCCAGCCAGCTTAAATATTTTCATATCGTAAAATATGGCATTCAATTTTAAATCAATCGTTTTATTAATAGTAGTCGCCTGCAGTTAATAATCTTTTTCTTTCAAAAAGGGTTAAGAACCAAGGCTTTTAAGTAAAACCCACAATTTTTGATCCTTTTAAGTTAAAATAAAGGTAAAACGTTTTATTTTTAGCGCGTTAATCTGTTATTGGAAACCATAAGCATACATCAATTCAAAAAACATTATCGATTCTACTTTAAATAAATGAAAAATATATTTCTACTGTTCATATGTTGTTCAGCCTTTTTAGTCAATGCACAGCAACGATACGAGTTAAACTCGGGCTGGGTTTGTGCCAACATCAAAAATACCCAATCCAGCGGTCTGGAAATTTCTAAGACTAGTTTTTCGCTTAACAGCTGGATGCCCGCAACGGTGCCTGGAACGGTTTTAACCACTTTGTTGAACAATAAAAAAGTGCCTGATCCATTTTATGGAATGAATAACGAAAAGATTCCTGATGTATATCACACAGGCAACGACTATTATACCTATTGGTTTGTAAAAGATTTTCAGGAGCGCGCAATCGGGAATGAACAGGTTTGGTTACAGTTCAGGGGGATAAATTATAAAGCCGAAATCTATTTAAACGGGAAAAAGGTCAATCCGAAAACGCAGGTGGGCATGCACCTCAGGGCGCAGTATAATATTACCAGATTGTTATCTCCCAATGGAAAAAACAGGCTTGCTGTAATTGTTTACCCGCCAGATTTTCCCGGCAACCCGAATGGTGGCCAGGGGGGCGATGGAATGATTGCCAAGGGTTTAACCACCCAATATACTGCAGGCTGGGACTGGATTCGGCCTACCCGAGATCGCAACACGGGCATCTGGGATAAGGTAACCATCGAGAAAACCAAAAGCATCAACATTCAAAATCCGCAGGTAATCACTTTGGTGCCGGGTAAACGTTTGCCGGAAGGCAAGCAAAGCCCTGCCACGATTAAAGTTTCGGTTGAAGTAGAAAACCCAACCAATCAATCTGTTTCAGGTATTTTACAATACCAGATTGCTGGAAAATTGGTTAAACAGCGTGCAACTATTGCCGCAAATAAAACTACAGCGGTTAAATTTCCTGATTTACAGCTCGAAAATCCGAAATTATGGTGGCCGAGCGGATATGGACCGCAGAATCTGTATGATGTGAAAATTGAATTTATAGCGTCCAATCAGGTATTGGATCAGGATCAGCTTAAAGTTGGGGTCCGCCAGATTGATAACATCTGGAATGAGCATACCGGGAGTATGGGTGCTTTTGTAAACGGACAAAAAATTTTTATTAAAGGTGGTAACTGGATCATTAGTGATGCCATGTTACGCTTTAGCGATGCCCGTTACGATGCAGAAGTGCGTTACCATAAAGATATGAATCTTAACCTGATCAGAATCTGGGGTGGGGCGATTCTTGAAAGACCTGAGTTTTACAATGCATGTGATAAGTATGGCTTGCTGGTTTTTCAAGATTTCTGGTTTAGTGGCGATTGTAACGGCCGCTGGGTAGACCCAATGAAAAAGGAAGACCAGTGGACACGCAGAAATTATCCGGATGACCATCATCTAACCTTAGCTGCTATGGAAGATCAGATCAAAATGATCCGAAATCATGCCTCCCTTGCTTTTTGGTGCGGAGGGAATGAAATTACCCCACCCGAAGATATTTTAGAGCCATTGAAAAACGATATACTGCCACGCCTGGATGGTACCAGGAAATTTTTCGATTTTTCTAACAGTGATGAAATGTCGTATAATTCCATTGGCGGAAACGGCGATGGTCCGTACGGTATTCAGGATATTAAAACTTTCTGGGGAACGCGAACTTTTCCTTACAACTCGGAGGTCGGTTCTGTAGGGGTGGGTGATTATGCTTCCTTGCTCCGTTTTATTCCAGAGGAAAACCTGATTGCACCACAATACAAATCTAAACCCGATTCGGTGTGGGATTATCATAAATATATCTCATATGAGCAATACCTGAACCCATATGGTAAGCCAAAAAGTGCCGAAGATTTTGCAATGAAGGCGCAACTGGCTAATTACGATCAATACCGGGCTTTGATGGAAGGTTTCTCTAACAAAATGTGGGATTGGTATACCGGCTCCATCATCTGGAAAACACAAAACCCATGGACGGCCATGCGCGGGCAGATGTATGATTATTACCTTGATCCTAATGCGTGTTTATATGGCTTAAGGAAAGGAAGTGAGCCTTTGCACGTGATGATGAACCCTTTGGATAGCATGGTTACGATTGTGAATAATGGGTTTTCTACAAGAAATAACCTGATGGTCCAGGCAAAAGCTTACGATATGGACGGCAAAGATTATTTTTATTCTCAGGTCTTTAATTCCGTTGGTCCATCTTCAGTAAGAAGACTTTTTCCTATGAATGAGTTTTTAACCAAACTGGATAAAAAGGAGGGTGTATTTGTTTCATTAAGAATTTTAGATCAGAAGCAAAATATTTTAAGCGAGAATTTATATTGGCTCCCCGGAAAAGATGGCGAGTATTCGGGCTTGAAAAATATCAAAAGAACGCCTTTAAAAATTGCGGCTATCCATCAGAAAAATGGAAAAGTATCGGCAACCTTAAGTAATGCAGCCGGAAATCCTGTAGCATTTTTTAACCGGATTGCGTTAATAAATGGGAATACCGGCGAACGTATACTCCCGGCATTTTATAATGATAACTATGTAAGCATTTTACCTGGAGAAAGCAAAACGATAAATGTAGAATATGCAGGTAAACAAAGTAATCTGGCGATAGAGGTATATGGCTGGAATGTAGAAAAGCAGAAAGTAAATATTCAATAATAACAAAGAACCCCACCGTTAGTCGGGATTTGTAATCCCGGCCGTAGAGTTAAAGATTTTTAATCCTCAAAGGTTGATCGCGTGATTTGTTTTTTGGAAATGATGGGTTCTGGTGTCTTGGCGCATTGTAGTCCTACTATCGCTGCAAGTCCTCGCTGCGCTCCGGGCTTTTCGCTTTATCAGGTTTAGCAACAAAGGCCGGTACTCAAGAACTTTTGCTGTATTTCGTGGGGATTAAAATTCCATAATAAGAAGGGCCGGGATTGTAAACTCAAGTCGCGCTGGATTTGCGTAAGGAATTGTAGGTGTACACTATTAGTCGGGATTTGTAATCCCGGCTGTAGACTTAAAGATTTTTAATCCTCAAAGTTGATAGCGTGATTTTTTTTTGGGAAATGATGGGTTCTGGTGTCTTGGCGGATGATAGTCCTGCTGTCGCTGCAAGTCCTCGCTGCACTCCGGGCTTTTCGCTTTATCAGGTTTAGCAACAAAGGCCGGTACTCAAGAACTTTTGCTGTATTTCGTGGGGATTAAAATTCTACAATAATAAGGGCCGGGATTGTAAACTCAAGTCGCGCTGGATTTGCGTAAGGAATTGTAGGTGTACACCGTTAGTCGCGATTTGTAATCCCGGCTGTAGAGTTAAAGATTTTTAATCCTCAAAGGTTGATCGCGTGATTTGTTTTTTGGAAATGATGGGTTCTGATGTCTTGGCGGATGGTAGTCCTGCTATCGCTGCAAGTCCTCGCTGCGCTCCGGGCTTTTCGCTTTATCAGGTTTAGCAACAAAGGCCGGTACTCAAGAACTTTTGCTGTATTTCGTGGGGATTAAAATTCTATAATAATAAGGGACGGGATTGTAAACTCAAGTCGCGCTGGATTTGCTTAAGGAATTGTAGGTGTACACCGTTAGTCGGGATTTGTAATCCCGGCTGTAGAGTTAAAGATTTTTAATCCTTAAAGGTTGATAGCGTGATTTGTTTTTTGGAAATGATGGGTTCTGTTGTCTTGGCGGATGGTAGTCCTGCTATCGCTGCAAGTCCTCGCTGCGCTCCGGGCTTTTCGCTTTATCAGGTTTAGCAACAAAGGCAGGTACTCAAGAACTTTTGCTGTATTTCGTGGGGATTAAAATTCCATAATAAGAAGGGCCGGGATTGTAAACTCAAGTCGCGCTGGATTTGCGTAAGGAATTGTAGGTGTACACTATTAGTCGGGATTTGTAATCCCGGCTGTAGACTTAAAGATTTTTAATCCTCAAAGGTTGATCGCGTGATTTGTTTTTTGGAAATGATGGGGTCTGTTGTCTTGGCGCATTGTAGTCCTGCTATCGCAGCAAGTCCTCGCTGCGCTCCGGGCTTTTCGCTTTATCAGGTTTAGCAACAAAGGCCGGTACTCAAGAACTTTTGCTGTATTTCGTGGGGATTAAAATTCCATAATAAGAAGGGCCGGGATTGTAAACTCAAGTCGCGCTGGATTTGCGTAAGGAATTGTAGGTGTACACTATTAGTCGGGATTTGTAATCCCGGCTGTAGACTTAAAGATTTTTAATCCTCAAAGTTGATAGCGTGATTTGTTTTTTGGAAATGATGGGTTCTGGTGTCTTGGCGGATGATAGTCCTGCTATCGCTGCAAGTCCTCGCTGCACTCCGGGCTTTTCGCTTTATCAGGTTTAGCAACAAGGGCAGCTGCACCAAATGCTCCAGACCTCTCAGGTTTTTTAAACCTGGGAGGTCTAATTTTAGCTAACAAAAATGGCGATACTTTTGATATCGCCATTTTCTTGTTATGATTTTTACCACTTAACTTACGCCGTGCAATTTCACTTTTAATCCATCCATATTATTGTTTAATTGCAATTGGCAGGCTAAACGTGAGTTTGGTAACAGGTCAGGTAGAGTATCCAGCATGGCATACTCATCATCTGTCATTTCATTAAGTTTTTCTTCGCCTTCCAATACATCAACACAGCAGGTTGCACATAAAGCCATTCCGCCACAAGTAGCAAGAATATCGTATTCTGATGCTTTTAAGAACTCCATCAGACTCAGGCCCATATCGGTTGGGGCAACGTGTTCTGTAACTGAGCCATCCGGCTCCTGCATATATATATTAATGTTGTTTTCCATTTTGCTTTCTTTCTTATCGCAAATATAACAGAAAGCTTAAAATTCTGAAACTCCGTTTACAGTGGTATATTTCATCGTATATTTCACACCAGGATTCATGTAAGAATAAGCGCTGTGGCTCATTAATGCCGCCTCGTGGAAACCACAGAGAATCAATTTGAGCTTGTTGGTATAGGTATTGATATCACCAATAGCGTAAATACCTGGGATATTGGTCGAGTAATCATCAACATTTACTTCAATTGCACTTTTGCTGATGTTTAAGTTCCAGTCTTCAATCGGACCTAATTTAGGGCTCAAACCAAACAAAGGAATTAAGTGATCGGCCTCAACAACTGTTTTTTCCATGGTACGGTTCTGTACAATTTCAACTTTTTCCAATTTATCTGTTCCGTGTACGGCCTGTAGGTTGCTGTTTAAAATCAGATTGATTTTTCCACTTTCTGCCAACGCCATTACTTTTGCAACCGAATCAGGGGCACCACGGAAACTTTCGCTTCTGTGCACTAAAGTCAGTTCAGAACAAACTTCCGCCAGGTAAATGGTCCAGTCTAAAGCAGAGTCGCCACCGCCGGCAATCACCATTTTCTGATCCCGGTATTTCTCCGGATCAAGGATCATGTAGTTTACACCTTTACCATTTTCAAAGTTTTCTAAATTTTCTACAGCAGGCTTGCGCGGCTCAAAACAACCTAAACCGCCTGCAATAACTACAACTTTAGCTTCGATAACGGTACCCATATTGGTCGTTAAAACAAAATCAGCTTCACCACGCTTTTCCAAACCTTCAATACGCTCACCTAAAGTAAACGTAGGATGGAAAGGTTTGGCCTGCTCCATTAAATTATCGATAAGTTCCTGTGCCAGTACAGAAGGATAACCAGGGATATCGTAAATCGGTTTTTTAGGATAAATTTCAGACAGCTGACCACCAACCTGAGGAAGGTAATCAATTAAATGACAACGCATTTTTAATAAACCGGCTTCAAAAATGGCAAATAAACCAACCGGACCAGCGCCTATTACGGCTATATCAGTAGTGATCATTAAAGAAAAATTTGACGCAAAGTTACAAAATAAAGTCTTACCAAATCAGCTATTTAGAAATATTCTAGATAATTTTGCAATCCTATTATATTCAGTATTTTATATGCTTTGAGCTAACCGAAAGCAAAAGTTAAAGGTTTTTGATGTTTTAAAGCAAATTATAATTGGTCTATAGGTTTAGTGGGATAATGTTTTGTCATCAATAAACGTATGCTAAATTTATTTCACAAGTTAGAACTGGTATTTTCACCTGCCTTGCAGCTAGTTGCTGGTCCGCATCTTCTCGCGAAAGGACCCTGAAATAAATCCGATTGCTATCGGATCAGGGTGATGTCTCGTAAGTTCTACCAACTCATCCCTAAATTCTGAAATACAAAACTCCATACATCGGTTGCTTCTTCAATCAATTTGGTTGTGGGTTTACCTGCCCCATGTCCTGCATTGGTTTCTATCCGGATTAAAACCGGGTTTTTACCTTTATATTTTTCCTGTAGTGTTGCTGCAAATTTAAATGAATGTGCCGGTACTACACGGTCATCATGATCCGCAGTGGTTATTAAAGTTGCCGGATAATTAACGCCGCTTTTGATGTTATGCAACGGCGAATATTTGATTAGGTAATCAAAGTCCTCTTTTTTATCGCTGCTGCCATATTCAACTGCCCAACCCCAGCCGACGGTAAATTTGTGGTAGCGAAGCATATCAAGCACACCAACGGCAGGTAAAGCTACCTTGAAAAGATCAGGCCGTTGGGTCATGCAAGCCCCAACCAGCAGACCGCCATTTGACCCGCCTGAAATCGCAATTTTGGCTGGATTGGTATATTTTTCTTTTACGAGGTATTCCGCTGCGGCTATAAAGTCATCGAAAACGTTTTGTTTTTTAGCTAACATGCCGCCTTTGTGCCAGGCTTCGCCATATTCACTACCTCCACGTAAGCTAGGTTGAACGTAGATGCCTCCCCGTTCCAGGAACAACATCCTGGAGAGACTGAATCCTGGTGTTAAACTTACCTGAAAACCACCATATGCATAAAGGTAAACCGGATTATTGCCATCCAGTTTGATGCCTTTTTTGTGCACGATAAACATGGGTACTTTGGTGCCATCTTTCGAGGGATAAAATACCTGTTTGGTTTCATAATTATCTGTATTGAAGTTTAGCTCTGACTTTTTATATAAGACTGATTCGTTCTTGTCTACATCGTAACGGTAAATGTTGCCAGGAGTGGTAAAATTAGAAAAAGTATAAAAAAATTCTTTATCTTCTTTGTAACCCCCAAAACCTCCCACGGTTCCGATTGCCGGTAGTTTTACTTCGCCGATTTTCTTTCCGGTTAAATCAAACTGAATAATGTTGGTACTCGCATCTTTTAAATAGGTTGCCCAAAGAAACCCTCCGCCAGTTCCAACACCTTCCAAAGCCAGTTTGGATTCAGGGATAATTTTCTGCCAGTTTTTAGGATCTGCATTTTTTGGATCGACTAAAACAACCTGTTTGTTTTCAGCACCAAGATCGGTATTGACCAATAATTTATCTCCGACATTGTCAATAACACTGTGGTTGTTTTCAAAACCTTTAATCAATAAGTCAATTTTGCTATCTGGCGTTTTTAAATCCTGGCAATATAGCGCATTCCCAGAGGTTCCCGCACTGGCATAAACGATTAAAAAGCGTTCGTCTTCTGTAACGCTAGCACCCAGATAGAGGTTCGGATTGGTTTGATCTTCAAAGACCAACTGATCATGCTGCTGCTCATCACCCAGTTTGTGGAAATACACCTTTTGCGATTTGTTGGCTGCAGAAAGATCGGTTCCTTTGGCAGGCTCGTCAAATTTACTGTAATAAAAGCCATTACCTTTCCAGGCTGCGCCTGAGAATTTGGTCCATTTTAACTCATCGGCTAATTTGGTTTTGGTTGCAATATTCATTACATAAATTTTGCTCCAGTCTGATCCGGCCTGCGCAACCGAATAGGCCAGGTATTTTTTATCGTGCGAGAAACCGAGTAGTGAAACGGCCGCTGTACCATCTTTGGTAAGTGTATTAGGATCGAGAAAAACTTCTTCTTTGCCTTCTAACCCTTTTTTAATAAACCAGATACTCTGGTTTTGAAGACCATCGTTTTTGGTGAAAAAATAATACTCACCAACTTTAAACGGGGCGCTTTCTTTCGGGTAGTTCCATAATTCAGTTAGCCGCTTTTTTATATCGGCACGATAGGGAATCTGCTCCAGGTAATTTTGAGTGACTTTGTTTTCGGCCATTACCCAGGCTTTTGTTTCTGCCGAGGTGTCGTTCTCTAACCACCTGTAGGGGTCGGCAATGGTTGTACCGAAATAATTATCTTTTGTGCTGTCTTTTTTTGTTTCAGGATATTTCATCAATGTTATTTTTTCTGCAGGTTTTTTACCCTGGTTACAGGCAAACATACTTAATGCAAATAAGCTCAATAGAATTTGTTTTTTCATTTTTAGCGAGATTTGTTTACTAATATATGTCTTTTTTCCTTCGGGTTGATTACACAGATTTTAAGATTACACAGCTTAAGAGCTAAGCTTTTTGTCTTCGGAATCATGGTACGGATTTGAGATTGTTTAGTTCTGATAAGTAGGTGTTTTTTAGCTACGAAAACACAGATTTATACCGGGCTAAGTGCACACAGAATCCTGTACCTTTAGGTTTTCATCTTTCCGCTTTAATCTTTTTCCCTTAACTTTGAGGAATCCATGACAAAAAATATTTATTTCGCTTCTGATTTTCATTTAGGAACACCCAATTATGCTGAAAGCCGCGCCCGTGAAGCGCGGATTGTAGATTGGTTGAATTTTATCGAACCAGATTGCAGTGAGTTGTTTTTGATGGGCGACATTTTCGATTTCTGGTTCGAGTATGCTAAAGTCATCCCCAAGGGTTTTATTCGTTTACAGGGTAAATTGGCATCTATGACTGATGCGGGAATAAAAATCTATTTTTTTAAGGGTAACCATGATATGTGGGTGCGTAATTATTTCACTCAGGAAATTGGCATGGAAATCATCAGTGATGAACTGGTGATTGAGCGGGGTGGGAAGAAGTTTTACCTTCACCATGGCGATGGCTTAGGGCCTGGAGATCATAAATATAAATTTTTGAGAAAGATTTTCAGGAGCAGGTTTTGCAAATGGTTATTTGCGCGTTTGCATCCAAACCTCGGGATTGGTATCGCAAGCGCGTGGAGCCAGGGTAGCAGGGCTGCACAAACGGAAAAAGAGGTGTTTTTAGGAGAAGATAAAGAGTGGTTGGCCATTTATGCTAAAGAGCAACTCCAGAAAGCACATTTCGATTATTTTATTTTCGGACACAGACACCTGCCGCTTGATATTGATTTAGTCAATGGTAGCCGGTATGTAAATATTGGCGAATGGCTTAATTATAACTCTTACGGGGTGTTTGATGGGGTAGATTTAAAACTTGAATACTATAAGCCAAAACCATGACTTCTATTTTTTTGGAAAGCAGTGTCTGTAGCATTGTTTAATGTTCGTCGGGCTTTCCTTTATAGTCCAGGTGAAAAATCGGGAGCTGCCACTGCAATGCCGTTTATTAAGGCAGGCTGGTACTACTATTTGAGGTTGTATTAAGCCTAAAATCTACCATACTTTGTTCCTAAACACGATAGAACGGAAAGCCCGCAGCGCAGCGAGGACTTGAAGGGATAGCGGGACTGCTGGCCGCCATAGGGGAGGAACCGCTCATTTTCAAAACTGCTACAATAATGTCTTACCTGTTGATCGATTTTAAACTGAAAACTGATGTGTTTTTTGGAAAGCAGTGTCTGCAGCATTGTTTAATGTTCGTCGGGCTTTCCGTTATAGTCCAGGTGAAAAATCGGGAGCTGCCACTGCAATGCCGTTTATTAAGGCAGGCTGGTACTACTATTTGAGGTTGTATTAAGCCTAAAATCTACCATACTTTGTTCCTAAACCCGATAGAACGGAAAGCCCGGAGCGCAGCGAGGACTTGAAGGGATAGCGGGACTGCTGGCCGCCATAGTGTCGGAACCGTCCATTTTCAAAACTGCTAAAATAATGCCTCACCTGTTAATCGATCTTTAAACTGAAAACTGATGTGTTTTTTGGAAAGCAGTGTCTGCAGCATTGTTTAACGTTCGTCGGGCTTTCCGTTATAGTTCCGATGAAAAATCGGAAGCTGCCACTGCAATCCCGTTTAGTTAGTCGGGTAAGTACTACTATTTGGAGTTGCATGGTGCCTGTTTGAACCATTCGTATTTTCTAAACCGGATAGAACGGAAAGCCCGGAGCGCAGCGAGGACCTGAAGGGATCGCGGAATTGCTGGTCGCCGGAGGAACTGCTCATTTCCAAAACCTTTAAAATAACTTTCCTTTTTTCCATTCCTTTGCTGAGTGCCTGTACAGTTAACCGATTTGAACAGTTAACCAATTAACCATTCTCTCCAACTAACTAATTCATCTTTTTTCCTTATTTTTGCATTTCCTGAATTTTTGGGCTTTTGCCAACCATCAGGAATTTCAACAACAATAAATATGTTAGATAAATTAGAAGCTATAAAGCTGCGTTGGGAAGATGTAGAGGAATCGTTGAGCAATCCGGATGTAATTCAGGATATGAAACGTTTTGCAGCTTTAAATAAAGAATATAAAGACTTGGGCAAGATTGTAGACGAGTACAAAATCTACAAAAATGTGATGAGCAACATCGATGCCAACAAAGAAATTTTAGCTACTGAAAAGGATCCCGAAATGCGCGAAATGGCAAAAGAGGAACTCGATCTGCTGTTGAAACAACAGGAAGAAATGGAGAGTAATATCCGTTTGATGTTGATTCCTAAAGATCCGGAAGATGCTAAAAATGCCGTTTTTGAGATCCGCGGTGGTACGGGTGGCGATGAAGCAGCTTTATTTGCCGGCGATTTGTACCGCATGTATACCCGATATTTCGAATCTAAAGGCTGGAATGTTGAAGTGGTTGATGTGACTGAAGGCACAGCGGGTGGTTACAAAGAGGTTATCTTAAAAGTGAGCGGTGAGGATGTTTATGGTCAACTGAAATACGAAAGTGGTGTACACCGTGTGCAGCGTGTACCGGATACCGAAACCCAGGGCCGTGTGCATACTTCAGCTGCCTCGGTAGCTGTTTTGCCGGAAGCAGAAGAAATTGATCTTTATATTAACCCTGCTGATATTGAACTGCAGACCTCACGCTCAGGTGGTGCTGGTGGGCAGAATGTAAACAAGGTGGAGACCAAGGTGCAGTTAACACATAAACCATCGGGTATCGTAGTGGTTTGCCAGCGTGAACGTTCGCAACTAGGTAACCGTATAATTGCAATGGAGATGCTGCGCAGTAAGCTTTACGATATCGAATTGCAGAAAAAGAATGGCGATATTGCTGCTAAGCGTAAAACAATGGTATCAACCGGAGATCGTTCGGCCAAGATCAGAACTTATAACTACCCTCAGGGCCGTGTTACCGAACACCGTATCGGCTTAACGATGTATAACCTGCCGGCGATTATGGATGGCGACATCCAGGAAATTATTGATGCGCTTCAATTTGCAGAAAACGCAGAGAAGATGCAGGAAGGTGCTGTTGGTTAAGGAGTTAAATGTTTTTTAAAAAAAAAGTTTGCGAATTAAGATATAGTCTCTATATTTGCAACCTCGAAAGAGACAAGAGGTTCGAACTTTAAAGAAGAACAAAAGGAGTGGTAGTTCAGCTGGTTAGAATGCCTGCCTGTCACGCAGGAGGTCGCGGGTTCGAGTCCCGTCCATTCCGCAAAAATAGTTTTAAATTTGACTAAAAGCCTGTAAATTATATGTTTACAGGCTTTTTCGTTTTCTGGAAGCACCAAATTGTTCATTTTTTTGCAAGATAAAGGTGAGCAATTCGGTGAGCACATTAAACGACATAAATGCTCACCAATTTTGGCTTAAACAGTTGTTTATAAGCTAGTTCAATCATTAAACATCTTGACTGTAAGTGACAGAATTAACAATTTTGTTTCATTTTAATCATTTGTCATGAGAACAAACATGAATTTGCTTTTTTATTTAAAAAAGCGCTCCACTTACAAAAACGGTCCGGTAACCATCTATTTAAGGTTTACGGTAAATGGTAGACGGGCAGAAATCTCAACGGGAAAGTCATGTGATCCCAATCGCTGGAACGCACAGGCTGGGCGGGCCGCTGGTACCAAAGAAGATACCAGGGTTTTGAATGCTTATTTGGATAAGTTGCAGTCAAAGGCTCAGGAGCTTCACCAGGTAATGACGATAGCAAACGAAACCGCAACGGCAGAAACGGTTAAAAATCGTTTTATCGGAAAAGCTCTGCAATCACGAACTCTTGTTACTGTTTTTGAAGATCACAACTCAAAAATGAAAAGCCTCATCGGAAGGGAATATGAAAAAAGTACCCTTCAGCGCTATGAAACCTGCCTAATGCATGTTAAAGACTTTATGGAGTTAGATTATCACCTTTCAGATATCCCCGTTACAAAGATCAACTTTACTTTCTTAGTCGATTTTGAATACTATCTTAAGAGCGTCCGAAACTGCGGCAATAACTCTGCAATCAAATACATCAAAAACCTCGGCAAAATTGTTCGCATATGTTTAGGTAACGGATGGTTGGCTATTGACCCGTATCTCAATTACAAGCCAAAACAGAATGCGGTTCATCGTGAAGTTCTCACAAAAGAAGAGCTAAGCCGTATTAAGGACAAGAAGTTCAGTATGGAGAGGGTTGGTACAGTCCGGGATATGTTTGTTTTCAGTTGTTACACAGGGCTTTCTTATGTAGATGTATGTAAATTAAAACGTTCTGAACTGGTTAAGGGCGCTGATGGTAATTTATGGATATACACAAGCAGAAAGAAAACCGACGTACTTTCAAGGATTCCCGTGTTGCCGGCAGCTCTGTCCATAATCAAAACTTATGAAAACCATCCCCAGTGTATTGTCAAAGATACCCTGCTTCCCATGATGAGCAATCAGAAAATGAATGCTTACTTAAAAGAGATAGCAGATCTATGTGATATCAATAAGTTGCTGACTTTTCATATCGCTAGGCACACCTTTGCCACGACTATAACATTGAATAATGGCGTCCCTATAGAAAGTGTATCGAAGATGCTCGGCCACACCAGCATTAAAACAACGCAGATTTACGCAAAGGTGTTGGACCATAAGATTGGTTCTGATATGCAGAAAATCATTGGAAAAGTAGAGTAATCTAAAGCTTTCAGCAAATAAGGCTGTATTCCCCGATGTTTTATTTAAATCTGCCATCAGAATCTATTAGCAAAAAAGGATGTAACACTCGCTGTTGCATCCTTTTTATCTAAATTAACGCTCTCAATCTATGATTGATGCAAGGCTCTCACCCCTTGCTTTCGCAATATGTAAATATTAATCTGATATTGCAATGCTACTGCTGCTAATATTTTAAGTTCGGCAAGCTTTGCCGATTACGTTGGAATCTCCCTGACTTACATGGTTCGTAGGGAAATAACCTAGTTATTTTAACCTAATGGTTTTCAACTTCTTAAATGGCTTTCGATTTTCTACGCACCGAAATACTCACCATTATCTTGATATAGAGTAACTCTGAATCTTACAGAGCAAAGGGACAATTTTCACTGAAATGAATCAAATTTAACTTTTGTTTTTTCCGTTCACTTGTCTATTCCGAAGGTCTGATTAGTTTGAATAACTACTTAATTCGAATTCCGCTTGGCATTGCCTTAAATTATGTCGGGATCTTGAAGCTTATTGATTGGATGGCAGACAGGAGTAATACTTATTCTTTAAGCATAGAAAATTTATAAAAAAAGGATAAAAAGCGCTGAAGGGTAGACAAAATAGCACCAGTAAAAAAAATGTATAATTTAGGGTGAATCGAGTATAGTGTTCTCAAATTAATATCACTTTTAGTGGATTGTCCAATTAAAAAAAAATAAATTTGTTACATGGAATATAAATTATATAGGAAAGCAACTGGGGAAGATGCCGGACAGGTTCTGGCTATTGTTGGCGAAGATGAGTCAAAAGTGATTGATAAATTTGAAGTTTATACAATTGCAAATACATCCCCAGTCGAAATGAAATCATATAAGGGTGAAGACCTTAGGATGTACGGTGAGGGCCGTCCACTATGGTCAGAAATTACATGGAGAGATTATAAATGGGAGCCGATTGATGCCGAGAATGACCTCAACGCTATACTTGTTGGATTTCGCAGCGAAAAGTTTATGCAAAACCTTGCTGAATTAACAAATTATTTTGTAACTGAATAGTTTTTCTTTATAACAACCTGTCAAAAGGTAGAAGACCATTATGACATGGGTATTTAAGCTTTCTACGATTTTTAAGAGTTTCAGATGGAGCAATCACATTATATTATGAGTTGTGAAGTTTACAAATATGTTGTTGCTTAGGCTTTAATCAATTATATAATATGGTCATCAATACCGTAGCTGATTTACTTATTGAAATTTGTGATGCAGAAAGGACAATTATAGATGCCCAAGGTTTTAAACACGCACCCACCATCGGTGCGATGTATGAAGGATTAACCCAGGCGATGTTGAATGAAACCCTTTTCGATGGCCTTGGAATGAGCGTGATTAAGAATTCTTTTATAGAATATGGACAGGGATTGCGAAGTAAAGAATTTGATATTATGATTATTGAGGGTGAGGGCAGACTAATACCCCACACAGAAAGCCAGTTCGAGGTAAAATTCTTGCAGGTTATTGCAATCATTCAGGTCAAGAAAACCCTAAACCCAAAGCAGTTGGAAGAGGGCTTTCTGAACCTAAGGAGTATTTTTGAAATACTTGATCATACAGATCTTGACATTTCAACAAAATATCAGTTCGATATGTACAAAGGTGCATACCATGGCATTACAGGAGAAAGCCTGGTGTTAAAAAATAAGCTGCGTAATCAATTCAGTAGCGTAACAAAGGAAGGAGTATTCTATGCGATGAAATGGGAGGCGCTTATGCCTGCCAGGATATTGCTATCCTATGATGGCTATAAAACAGAAGGTGGGCTGCGTGACGCATTTACCAAATTTCTAACATCAAAAAAGACCCCTGGTGAGGTAAGAACTCATGGCTACAGTCCATTACATTTTCCAAATCTGATTATCAGTGGTAATTCCGCTATTATTAAGAACAATGCGCTTCCTTACACCATGCCAATGAAAGATGACCAATGGACGGTTTACACCTCTACCTTTGGCAATCCCATGCGGCACTTGATTGAGGTAATCTGGGCTAGAATGTGCCATATGTATGGTCTGGATCCCCTTATCTTCGGTGAAGACCTGACCATCAAAGGTGTTAATAATTTCATGAAGGCTAACGTGGTAAACATTGATGGACAACGTGGCTGGTGTTTTCAATATCAAAATGTTTCTAAAGAGAGATTGTCAAAAGTGTCGGCAGATAAAGAGTGGGCACCTGTGAAACTTACTAAAGAACAATTCCGTATCATTGAATATCTGTGCGAAAATGGAAAGCTCGCAATCAATAGAGTTAATAATTATCTGCATGACTATAATTTGAAAGTAGATGTGGGTTCGTTTATTGAAGAGTTCATGGCAACTGGGTTGGTTTACCTGATAGATCAAAAAACTATTGTTTTGGCCACTAAGCAATGTCAAGCTAGGGTGACCAGAGACGGTATCTTTTGTGCCGATAATAATACGGGCAGATTAACGAGATGGCTTGCTAAAAATTACCCTAAACCAAATTGGTAAGACAATTTTGAAGTATTTCAATAGCCTAGGCAAAATAACTTTTTGGCTGATCCATCCAGCACTCATTTTCCAAATAACGCCATTAGGCCAGAAACTCGCAAACTATTTAATTTATGATTTAGGTGATGGGGTTTCAGGATCAATTAAACACTCATCTGCTCATATAATCAACTTTAAAAGCTTCTTTCTAGATCTGACGACTAAATCCCTCTAGTCAAATGTAGCAACTCAATGCTTTATTTCGATTCTTTTTTTGTTACCATAATCCGACTTCAACGGCTTTTACCGTGTTACAATTTTTATCAATATTTTCGTTAAAAAACTCAACGAGTTGGACATCATGTTGCCAAGTGATGTCTTTTTCATCCATTATACGGGTTTTTAATTTCGCTTTCCACAAGTCGAGGTTTACGCAATCTATAATTAACGTTTCAAAATCTTTTGCTCTTTCCAATGGTGTTTCACCTGAAAGCATTGTTTTCTCGGTATCCCACTGGATGGCGCGAACTAACTGGGGCCAGCGAATCATAATTAGTATCCACTTACTTAAAACTTCGGGTTCAAATTCTCTTAAACTTTTACCGCTGGCAGTATATTTCAGGATACTGTAAAAAGTGAATAAGTTTGCAAAACGTTTGATCTCCCTAAGCGAATTACTCAAAAATGGAGCAGCCCAAGTAATTATATCTTTGAGTTCGTTATCATCTACTTCACAGTTAGCAATCACCCGATCGATTATCTTTTCCTGAAATCCCTGTACTTTCTTGGCATCTATGAGTAATATGTTCGCATAAATGTTTTCGCGTTCAGCTTCATCCAACAATTCATCCAAATCTGGGTCTTTGGCTATTCGCTCTTCCAAAGCTTCATACGTTTTATAATACTTATATTTCGTGGCTTCATCCAATAATGCTTCTTCATCTCGGATCGCAAACAGATTTTGAAGTACCTGGCTTGACTGCTGGGAGGTCATTGTGGGAATATTCAGTTGTAATTGGATAAATTTCTCCATAAAATACCAACCCATCGAGCCATGGTGTTTTTCGATATTCACAGTTTTTTTAGCAACATTTTCGTAAGCAACATCCAGCGCAGCGGCCACGATCTGTGCATCTTGTCCCAAGATGAAATAGCAATCCGACATATCGCCGCTGATAAAAAGATTGATTGCTTCCACTACCTCTGCAACGGTCGGTGGTGAACAGCGGTCAAGATCATCAATAAAAATCACTGGCGGTTCTTTAGGGTTGGCGAGCAGTTCAAAAGCATGCCGTAGGTCTTCTTCTACTTCGCTGTAATAGCCCATTTTGCTTTTGTATTCTGGTTGTAATACATATTTTCCGATCTCAATTTCTGGCGGAGCTTTCCATTTTTTCACTTGGGTGGTGGTTAGCCAGATCGCTGATCCCACCAGTGGTAACCAGTTGGCGACCTGGGGCAACGATTGCAACCAGTTTTTTAGTTCGCCGACGACCCCGAGAGCAGCGCACAATAATGTGACCACTAAAGGGAACCAGGACTTTTGGATAGCCTGGAAGATAATTTCGCGTTTAATTTTTTCCCTGTCAAGCCGCTTAATGTTAAGCCGAAGCCAAAATTTTTCTCGTTCCAGATCTGGCAACTGGTCTGCCATTTGAGTAATAATCTCATGTGCCAGACCTGCCCATATCTGCTCGTTTTTTTGAAACTTCCATGCATTAAACCATATTACAGGGTAACTCAGTTTGTTGGGGGTGAAAAGATTTTCACCTTTTTTTCCGAGCCATTGAAATAAATTCCAGACGGAAACTTTTGGCCATTCTTTGATTACTGGACCGCCTGTGTTTTCTCCGGCAAAACGTTTTTTTTCTGCCTGGGTTTGACTAATCTTTTGCGCGATAAATCGCATGAGCGTGGTTTTACCCTTTCCCCATGGAGCCATAATGCTGATGTTCAACGGAGGCTTCGATAAGCCAGAAGTTATCATTCTGGCAATCACAGTAGCATAAGATTCGTAATTCAAAAGATCAATCTTTGAATAAACATCTGGGTGCATGCTCAACGCCATTAACCGTAGCTTTTCAGCCGGCGGATCGTTAGGAGGCAGCATTGTGGTAGTTGTAGTCTCAGTGATTGTTATCGTTTCTGATATATCTTCACTTTTTTCCAGCCAAAGGGCCTTAATTTCAGGTGAATATAATATCCTGCTGATCAGATACCCCTTATTTAGTGGGTTTTCGCAGACGAAACCTAATTTATCGAACATTTCAAATAGGGTCGGAAGTTCTTCAGTGGTGTACCGGATATTCAGCAAGGCACGGAAGCAGAGAGTACGGTGTGTCAAAGACAACATGGTCAAGTTACTCTCGGGAACCTGTAAATAACTAAGCGCGTGGACAATGCTTGGAGAAATATTTTCAAAAGTGTTTCCGTTCATGCGGTATCTGATCAGGCCTTCTATCCAACGGGTTTGGTTGACTGAAGATGCAGCCATCGTTCGTTTATCTTCATATTCGTTCCACTCTTTTTTCAAATAGGCATGTTTATCAATATAGGCGATCAGTTGGCCACAAATAACCAGAAACTGCGTATTTTTTTCGTTCGCCGGAAGAAACTGAATGAACTTGCTGAAAGTCGTTTTCGCAGTTTGAAATTTATTTAGTAAGCTGTAAAAAAAATCCGGAGGTGCGTCAAAATTGAGGTAGTCGTTGAACTTTCTGAGTGCGTGTTCAAAATAGTATGTATTCGGATGAGTGAGTTCGGTTACCCATTTGGCAGCCATGACTTCCTTGGCAAGTAGCTCCAGCACAATCAGAGCGCTTGGCCCTCGGCTTTTATTCGGTAAAGATGATAAACTTTCGTAAGATTCTCTACTCAAACAATACATCTCGACATTATAGCCGGGTACTTGAGACTCCTCAAAAGCGGCTTTTAATATTTGAAAACACTGGACTTCCTTTACATTTTTTCCACTGGCCCCCAAAACGGGCAGAACTATCGTTTTGCATAAAGCGTCTGGCCATAAGCGAATCAGGTCACGAGCAATCTGGCGCAGGGCCGAATAACTACTCTTCTGATTTTGTATCGTGCATGCAAATGCGATAAACTTAGGTTTGCTTTTATCAGATAATTGCAGATATTGTACATGTCCGAGCGCGACATTGACGGGAATAGATCCTTCTAGGTCGCGTTCGGAAAGCCAGGCACGTGACAGTTCGTCCATTAGTCCTTCTGTTGAATGCGGAATAACGAAGATGTCCGCCTCGATTTTCAAAAAGTCGCCAAAAGAAATATTCATAATAATATCTTAAAAAGACCTTCAGCTCAAAAAAGCGCGACCAAATGCGATGGGCATTGTGAAGTCATAAGGTTCAACTAAATATACTATTATTTTGCTATCTCTTTTTTTTAATTACTCAGATTGAATTTAATGCTTTTGGGAAGACTAGGGATTTCGGCAATAGTATCCTTCTGTTTCGTGCATTATGGCCAGTTTTTTCGGACTACATCGTTCACTCTATTTCGCTCCAAAATGCCCGATCGACTTATTTTAAACAGTTTTAACCTTTTCGGAAGCCTTACCAGACTCATTGAGTGTATTCTTCGACAACTTAAATTGTGGATGCGCTAAAGCCCTTAAAATCGAACTTATAAATCTATTGTTGGAGTATTTATTATAGACGGTTATTTTCTGTTAATCCAAGTCTAAAAAGACCTTCTAGAAGCTGAATATTGCCTTCTAAGGAATCAGGCGAAGGATCAATATACCAACAACTACGAATACTTTTCAAAAATGACTAGATCAGATTTTGCCTGATTGGATATCTTTGGGTCAGTCTTTAGGATATCATTAAGACTAGATGGTAAAAAACGGGGTTTACAGTTTGAAATGAGAATAACTGCACACTTTTAGCGAAATCCCCACTGTTGGCAGAATGGAGTTAAAGGTCACCGATAGCTCGCCTATTTTTTGATTGAAATGAGCAAATCTCCAGCCTGAGTATCTAGATATATAGCAATTTCAAACAATCTTTTTATTGAGGGTTGGGCTGAATTTGTACACCAACTGGAAACAGTTTCGGGTGCTATCTTTAAAGCATCGGCCAAATCCTTATTTGTCTTTCCCTTTTCGGCCAGTACCGATTTGATGCGATTATAGATTGTTTTACTCATTGTAGCTGTCGTGAAACAAATATAAGATTAGAAAAATTATGTTTTAATCGCATCAAATAATGCTATAAGTCAATAAAATATGTTTTTAAATTTTTAAATTTTGCTTTTACATTATTAATTTTTAGTTTTGAAAAAAATGATAATAAATTAAAGTTATACTTTTGCAATCCGAGAACTAGAAGGATTGCATACGAGCCTCGCAGCTAAATCTGGTAAATTTAATCTCAGCGAGCGTAAGTGTAGCAATGCCACCCTATACAAAATAGGGCTGGTGCTCGCTTATGTCTGTTGTTGAGATCCAATCCGTAAGGTTTGGCGGTTTACCAGAACCATGCTGCAGCGTACTAAGTGAGTTACCAGCCCTATTTAATCTGGTAAATCCTAAGTTGAGGCTTATTTGATAAACATTAAATAAGGCCAGCATGCAATCAACTAGGGTTTCAGCCGTATCAGATCAGAAAAAATATTTCAACAGATTCAAGGAAGGTGATGAAAAAGGATTTGAATTCTTTTATAATCGGTTATACCCGTGGGTATACTTCTACGGCTTTAAGTACATCAAGGATGATATCAGTGCGGACTGCATCGTAAGCGAAGCTTTCCTCAGGCTCTGGTTATGCCGGAAAAATATTAGCTGTCCCGAGCACATCGAAACCTTCCTGAGAAAGGTTACTGCTGATGGTTGCAGGGCATATTATAAAACCAATGCCAACAATTTCCAGCGCAGTATGCTTAGACTGGATGGAATAGAAGATTATCAGGATTTTATTGGTGGTTACAATCCGGATTACGATTTGGAAACTGATGTCGTTTATTACCATGAGCAATGGGAAGAAGAAAAGAAACAATGGGAGAGAGTAGAGGCTATTCTGCCCAACCTGAGCCCCGACCACAGCTTTTTATCCGCCTCTGCATCAAATATTCTTTTGACTATCCACGTATTGCTTGGCATATCGGTGGTATTTCCGATTATCAGGTGGCAAGAAAGGTTGAGTGCACACTTGAATGTCTGAAAGTGCTTATAAGCGATACTGAAAAATTCAATAAACTAGAGAATACCAGTAGATTCAGTTTCGAGGGAGAGGTGAGCGAAGAAGAATCCATAATCCTCAATATGCGCTATGAACTTCAATACAGCTTTAGCGAAATCGCAGAAGCATTAAACCTTGACCAAGGCCATATACAGCGGTCATTCGCCGCAGCTTCGCTCAGGATCAAAAAAAACAGGGCCAAATAATATGGAAAAGAACATGATGATCATAACCCGAAAGATACAGCTTCGGATCGATTCCGTTGATAAGGAAATGGTAAAGCAGACGCTCGGACAGCTTTACGGTTGGCAGACGATCTGCTACCGGGCGGCCAATATGATCATGAGCCACCAGTTTATACAGGAACAGGTGAAGGACTTTTTCTACCTGACCGAAGAGATCAAACTAAAGATTGCCGATGCAAAAAAAGAGGAAAACGGCATATTAAAATCCTCGCGGCAAAATACTACATACCGATTGCTTTCCGACCATTTCAAGGGGCAGATACCAACAAACATACTGAGCAACCTCAATAATACGCTGATTGCCTATTTTAATCAGGAAAAGGATGCCTACTGGAGAGGTGAAAAATCCCTGCGCAATTACCAGCGTAACATACCGCTGCCCTTTGGCGCAGAGATCATCTGCCGTTTGTCTAGGACGGCCGACAACCGTGATTTCACCTTTAAGCTTTTCCAGATCCCGTTTAAGACATACCTTGGAAAGGACAGGTCGGGCAAAAAGAAGATATTTGAGCGGATGATCAACGGCACATTAAAACTTCGTGCAAGCCAAATACAACTTGATAAAGGGAAAATATTTCTGCTCGCATCCGTACCGATAGAAAAAGAACATCATTCCCTTGACCCTGCGGTCATTGCCGAAGCTTCTCTTTCCATCGAACATCCGGTAACGGTAAAGATCGGGCAACATGAACGTGTAATCGGCAATAGGGAAGAGTTCCTCCACCGCAGGCTGGCTATACAGGCCGCAGTAAACAGGGTTAAAAGGGCAGTACCCTTCAACAGTGGCGGTCACGGCAAAAAAAAGAAAATAAAAAGCGTGCAAGATTATAGGCACATGGAAAAACGCTACGTAGAGCAGAAGCTTCATGTTTATAGCCGAATGCTGATCGATTTCTGCATTAAGCACGGCGCTGCAACGCTTCTGCTCCTCAACCAGGAAGAGAAAGAGGAACTCGCAAAGGAAGACCATTATTTGCTGCACAATTGGAGCTATTACAGCCTTAAGGAAAAGATTAGCTACAAGGCAGCATTGGCAGGCATACAGGTCATCACCGAATAGATAATGAAGAGGTTGTTTGCATAACCGTAGGGTGGGACTCTAAGTGCTCACAAGCCCACAGATAGGGCATTGCAAAGGCGACTCTCATGTCAGAAATGATGAATGATTTTGATGGCAAACGGTCTCCAGATCGAGAGGGATAATTGTAGAAATATCGAGATAAATCTATTAACGCCCGGTCAGTTATAGAGGAAAGTTCAGCTATGATAATGCAAAAGAACGCTCATAGTTGACAATAGAATTAAAAAGAGGTTTTTTGCAAAACCGTAGGGTGAGACTGCTATGTACTCACGGGCCTAATACCTAGGCATGCAATGGCGGGCTTCGTGTGAGAAACCGAGAGCGATATTGATATCAGGCTGTTTACCTATCAGTTAGTAGCAAAATATTAGAGTATATTTGGTAATGATGCGCTTAGTTATAAATGAAAGCTCAGCTATAATGTGGTACAAATAATTATATAGACTACGATAAAAAAAAGAGAGGTTTTTTGCAGAACCGTAGAGTGAGACAGCTATGTACTCATGGGCCTAATTACAAGGTATGCAATGGCGGATTTCATGTTAGAACAGATGGAATAAAACCGTAGAGAAAAAGTTAAGCTTTACGATTACGTATATAAAAATTGGGAGCTTTTTGAAAACCATAGGGTAGGGCAGGGATGACCCCGGCCGGGATGTTGAAATATCATCCCAATTCTAATATATAAGAGATGCTGCTGTTCCTCAAGTTTTTTCCGTAAATGCAAAAGCAAAAACCAGCGGCGGGCTAAGTGTCAAGGGTTTTTGCAGGCCGCAGATGCGCGGGGGGGGAAATCTATTGTCCATAGTAGTCCGGTTACCTACTAATTCCCTGATTTTGCCCTTTGCGTTTTTTCTTTCTCTTCTTTTCAGCCTGGTCAACTGAACCTGGCCCGAGAGAAGAGGGATAAACAGGTTCCATCATGATTTCTATAAAACCCGAAACCGTTTTTCCCACTGTCTGTAGCAAATCATTTGTGCTATTGAATAGTCCCAACGATACATCCCCTGCCAGTCTGTTAGTAAACGAATTGGCATTGTTGTTTTGTGCATTCCCAAATTCTAATAGATCCAGCTGCTCTCTCTGCGCAATATTTCCGTTTTGTTGGATATTGGCAAAGGCAAGTGTTTCATTTAACTTCCTGTCAAAGCCAAACAGTTGATCGAAGAGCGTTTCACCTGACTGCTTAAAACCTAGACGGTTAAACTGGCCCAACTTCTTCGAGTGTTCCAGGTTTTTCCCCCTGGAAGTGTTCATCGGGCTAAGCTTTAGCTTGTTATTTATATCCTTACGGCTAACAATTATCTGTATGTGCATCTGGTTGCCGCCTTTAATCTCGCCACGTTTTTTATCACCATTAACAACTTCTTTGTCCTTATAAGTGTAATAGCGGTTGTTTTCTATTTTTCCAAACCATAAAAGGTCTTTCGCCGAACTAATCCCGTCCCGTTTGAAGTTTTTAGCATATTCGTCCATTATCTTTTCGGCAAAGAACTTCATCTGGTCTTTTACCCCAGATGCCCCAAACACATCCGTAAGGTGTTTCAGTTCCTTTTGGCTTGGGCTAATGTTGATCAAAAAAAACTTTGCATCAGTCTTGCAGAGTTTTGCAATATTGTTGTCTATAGAGCGCCTCACCTCATAAGGTTCTATGTTGGCTGCGGTATGGTTAAACCAGTTTTCCGGTTCATTCTTGTTAAGGAGCCTATTTTCTTTCTCAAGATAATTAACAAGCTCTCCGCTGCTGGCCTTATTTTTTGCCGTTGCACTATCTGTGATATTAATAAACATTTTAAAGAAGTTCTATCTGTTTACGTGTCAGTTTTGCGAGTTCCTCTTTTTCCTTCGAAGACGTCATCATGTTAAAAGAGTCCCTTTCTTTAATGTAATTGTTCAGGAGAAAAAGAAACCTTTCCTTCAACTTCTGCTTGGTTTCCATTTTAATTTCTATTCTTTCCACTGACATATTCAGGGCGGACAGGTTTTTCGCCTGTGCCAACTGGTTTCCGATAACCTCATCATTATGTTTCAGTACCTGGCCATTAAAACAGTCCACGATCTTTTTCAGCGTTTCGATCATTCTTACCGCATCCCTTTTTATCGGTATGAGCAGCTCTTTTTCCTGTGTTTTGATAAATCCTATATATTCCTTTTGGCCTTTCAGTATTGTGTTTTTTAAAAGCTCGTCATTAAAATCGAGCGGATCCTTTTTGCTACGGTAGAAGTAATCAATCATCTGAGAGAATACCTGCCGTTTCGACCTCCCGAGTTTAAGCGCTATCTTTTCAAATTTGGCATCATCCTGCACCGAGTATTTTACCGTTCTCAAACTTTGCTGCATATCCGTATATCTGTTTAGCTTTATATCCTGTTATTTTGGACTCCTAATGGAATCCCTTTTTTAAGCCTCATGATCATTCAATAAAGGCAAAGAACCCCTGGAGGGTTCTTTTAAACCCGTTTGCGTAGCACACGGCAAGCAAAGTAGGGCTCTGCCCAACTTCCGCTTGCTCCTTTGACTGAAAATGAAAAAGGACCTTTCTGCATGATCCAAAATCCCCTCAAAGTTTAGATTCAACACTATCCCGGAGATATGTAGATATTTGAATAGGTTGATGTCTATATATCTCACAAATCAATTTAGAAACTTTATTTTGGTTCTGACCACCCGACCAGGCTTCCTTTCTGCGGGTGGAAAGATGGCTGATAGGTGATATATCCAAAAGCAATCAGTTCCCGCATGCATTTATGATAGGTGGCAATCGAGGCTACCTTTGAGAGAGCCATCAGTTTTCTCCTTGTAACTGAAAATGGCTCTCGGAAAGCGTTATGCTGCCAGCATATAAATATTGCGGTGAGGATACTGATGTGGGTTGATAGCAATCTGCTGTCCGATTCCAATTGTGCAATCCTGGAAATGCTGAAACCTTCGTTTCTTTTGGTTTCTTCATCAATCATTGATTTCCCTCAAGCAGCTTGGTTATATCCTCCATCTTATAATATATCATTCCGCCAATCTTAGTATACCTCAGTGTTCCGTTTACTCGAAGGTTCTGCAGGGTACCTGGTGAAATGTTGAGCAGCTTTCGCACATCAACACTTTTTAGCCACTGCCTGTGTTCAGTTTGCCCCGGTCTAATAAGCTCCCTGATCTCATTTAGTATTTCTGCTTTTAAGTTTTTTAGATCCTCTTTTGTGATAAGTTCTACATTCATTTTATTCCTCCTTAATTGAATTTGAAAACTGCATGATGCTTTAGCAGTCTTTCTGGAACAAAGAAATGAAGATAGAATGTTTTTCCATTACCACGCAGATCTGCATGGTAATTTGGTGAGGTATCAGACTAAAATTTATTGGAGTAAAATTACCCAATATTAGTTTACACCAATTAATGCATTCTGATATTGACTATTTGAGTTAAGATTCTCAATTTCTTTTTTTTACTCCTTTGATCTCAAATAGATGTTGATCTAAAGGTATGGCGGATGAACGGCTGCCGGGATTTCGTCTGTCCTTTGGGAAATATCGTCGTACACGGTTAAAGTCGATTTCTTCATTTTCCTCCCGGAAATATCTGCATATAAGTTTGACCCACACAATTTGAAACTCTGTAAAAACTATTTCCCTCCCGGTAGGAAGTTTGATATCCTGCATCTGGATACACAGATCAAGAAAGCTAAGAAGACCGCCCTTGGGAATATTTATATATTGTTTAGTTTCGAGATTGGTCGCTATTTGTAAATCTGACTTTAACTTTACTATTTGTTTCTTTAGGGCGAGGATCTCAGACTCCTGTTTAGCAATCACCGAGTCATTAGACTTGTGTACATTCCATTGATCCAACGAGATCAAGAGGATTGTAAATTTTCTTAAGTGTTCAATTTCCCTCTGCGTCCTGGCGTGGTTTTGTCCATAGATATCTCTACCCATTAACACTTTCAATTGCCGCTCGATAATCTCCCAAAGGTGTTTAAAGAAAAGCTCTTCATTAACATCAGCGTTGTTCGCCAAATAATAATTCAGATGGTGATGGTAAAATTCATTTAGGCGGGTTTCATGTATTGCAAAAATCCTCTTGAAAAAATGTTTTAGGAAATGCGAACGCTTCCAGGTAATTGGGTTACCAACATCTAATGTGTCTGCCGCAAAATCAAAACAGTCACGAGGCCTGAAATAATTAATACTCATAATTATCGTTTATGTCAATCTATAGTGCGTTCAATTATTTAGGTCACATTAGCTTTATTCATTTGGTATGAGGCAAGTTAATGTTACTATGTGTCCCAATTTACAATAAACAATATCGAAACTAGAACTTAAAGTTGAAGAAAAAATTACTTTTATTGAATTAAACTTTTTTCTGCATTTAAATCATCATAAATTTGAAAAGAACCATCTTTATAAATAGATTATCATGATTATACAATCGTTGTTTTAATTTTTTTAAAATCAAGTGGTGCACTATGCGGTACATATTTTTTAAAGCAAGAGATTGAACTCACAGAATTTTTTAGAAAATTTTTATAGTGTAGAAAAAATTGTTGGGAGAGGCGGGGGTAAACGAAGGGTGATTTGTAATCAGATAAATTTGGCGCAAGTAAATTAGTCTACGTACACCTCCATTTGTTGGCATGGCGCATACTTAATTTATTTGAGACAGAAAAACTTATGAACAAATTTGATCTCATACTCATAATAGCGGGAATTATTTTTATTAAAAACTAAAGGCTATTTTTGAATCTGTATATAAATTTAGAGATGAGACTTTATAAACTTCTTTTATTCATAGTTATTTTATCTTGCGGATGTGATTTTGTTAAGAAAGAGAAACCAAATTATAATTTTGACTTTGAAACATTAAAAAACAAAAATACATTTTCAAATTGGGAGGTCGAAAATAGCTTAGAGACTGAGATAAATGGCTTTGTGACGCACGATTCATCGAGTTTGAAGGGGCGATATTCTGCCTTGTTAGTAAGTGGAGCAGATAATAATAACATTATACTAAAGCAGTTTATTAGGATCCCAGAGAATTCGCGACGAGTCCTATTTAAGGGTACCCTTAAGGAGGATGTTATAGGAGGATATGCGAGTCTTTTAATCAATTTTGAGGATGAACTTGGGGATGAAATGTTTGAAAAACCAATCATTAGTGAAAAAATCATAGGCAAGAAATGGAAAGATTATAAAATTAGTTTTCCTGTGCCCCAAGGAGCAAAAAAGATTTTAGTAGGAGCCCAAATAGCTGGCAAGGGTAAGCTCTGGGCGGATAATTTAAATTTATTTGTTGATGACATTAACATTCTGGACAATAAAAACAATGTCCATTTTGATGCCGATTTTGATAACGAATTTCGCGATAAATCAGGTATAGAGAATTTAAAGATCAACCAGAATGACGTCCATTTTTATGCAAATTTGGGGATGATCTGGGGATTTTTAAAGTACTATCATCCAGCCATAATAAAGGGGAAATATAACTGGGACGCAGCATTATTTAGATTGATCCCGAAAGTTTCGAGACTAAAATCCGATGATTCAAGATATGCTGTCGTCGAAAGGTGGATAGATGGCTTAGGGCCAATACCGATAAAAAGTAAAAGCAATAAAACCAATAGCAAAGATGATCAAGCTAAGCCTGACTACGGTTATATTTTTTCTAAACATAACTTGCCAAAATCGCTTGCTCTAAAATTGGAAAATATTCGTGAAAATTATCAGATCTCCTCAGAAAGTTATTATATAAAACAAGCCGATCGCATAGGGAACCCGATTTTCACAAACGAACTGAAGTATAATAGAGAATTATACCCCGATGCAGGATTGAGGTTACTGTCCTTATTCAGTTATTGGAATAAAATACAATATTTTTACCCTTATAGACCTTTTATAAATGACTGGAACAGCAGACTATCGAAATACATTCCGGAATTTTTGAATGCAAGAAATAAAGAGGAGTATCTTATTTGCTGTCTTAAACTAATTACGACCCTTAACGATTCACACGCCATTATAGGCCACCCTAATGAATTATTAGATTCGATAAAAGGGACAAATTTCATGCCAATCGAAATGAAATTCATTGAGAAAAAATTAGTTGTGATATCAAGCTATGAGGATGTGAAGGTCAATAAAACGCCATTAAAAAGAGGAGATATTATAACTCATATAAACGGTATTTCCATTGATGAATTATATCACAAATATATTCCTTTAACCCCAGGCTCTAATATCTCCGTAAAGGAAAGAAATTTAGCGTCGGTAGACGGCTTTTTGTCCAGATCTCATGAGGGTTTCGCTTCTTTAAATTTTAAGCGAGAAAAAAAATCATTTAAAACAAGGGTTAGATGTTTTAAAATCAAGGATTTAGAGGTTTATCTTCGTAAATATTTTAGTAGAAATGCAGTGGTACAAGGGTATAGACTTATCAATAAGAATATCGGTTTGATCAATGTTAATAATTTGAAAAACAATGATCTGCAAAATGTCATTAAATTAATGAAAGATACAAAAGGGATAATTTTCGATTTTAGAACAGCTCCAGCTATTTTTATGCCATATACCTACGGAGCATGGGTAAAAGCAGATGTTTCGCCTTTTGCAAGGGCATCAAAAATTGATATTAATCTGCCAGGTAAAATAGTATACTCAAACTATTTTTCAAATGGTGATTTTTCTTCAAAAAATTATATGGGTAAACTATTTTTTTTAGTGAATTCAGAAACTCAAAGTCAAGCTGAATTTACGGTTATGGCATTAAGATCTGCAAAAAATGCTTATGTTGTAGGGAGTCAGACAGCAGGCGCAGATGGGGACATATCAAAAATCTCTCTCCCAGGTCGGATAGATACCTATATCTCGGGAACTGGTATTTATTATCCAAATCTTATTGGAACACAGCAAAAAGGGATTAAAATTGATTATGAGGTTAGTCCCACCATTAACGGAATCATCAAAGGTAATGACGAAGTTCTAGATTTTGCCATAAAAAAAATAACAAATTGAAGATCTAGTCACTAAAGAATTTTGAACCTTCAAACATTAGATAATTCAGTACAATGGAAAATCAGTTAACATCCGAAATAAAGCACATTTTAAGATTTATTTTTGACACATTGGATACACCTTCATTTTCCGACAACTCGCTGATGAACGGAAAAGCCGGGCATATTTTATTTATGTGTAACTACTTGAATTATCATAATATAAATGAAGACCAAAAATTTTCAGACTCTTTTGGTAGGTTAACTGAATCCCTAAATTTTATCACCTATCCTGGCCACTGTACAGGCCGATCTGGGATAAACTGGCTGTTTTCCTATCTTACCTTTAATAATATTCTAGAAAAAAAAGATAATTTGATCATTAGATTTAAAAATGATGAACTCCAAATGGAGTGTATGCGCCTTGCCCAAATGGGGAATTATGGATTTCTCCATGGAGCTATTGGTGTTGCTTATGCTATACTAAACTCTACAAACCTATCTAATAATGAGAGTTTTTTCGTGGATTTATTTCAGCGCATCCGCACGAATCTTTTAGAAAACAATGGATTGGTTCATCATTTTGATTTTAGTATTTTGAGTCAGGATTTAACTAGAGTTAATTTGGGATTAGCTCATGGGATAACAGGAATCATAAAGTTTTGTATTGAATGTCAGCGAAGAGGGGTATGCAAAAATGAATCTGCATCACTTTGCAAGGAACTCGTTCTCTATTTAAGGAAAAACGTAAATCAGAACCATAGTGTTTCTTATTTTCCAAAAATGATAAATACGCGAGCTAAAAGTGAAGAAATCAATAGCAGGCTTAGTTGGTGTTATGGGGACTTGGGAATCTCCTTTATTCTGTATCAGGTAGGTAAATGTTTTAAAGATACGGAACTCATGTCTTTCGCTGTAGAAATCCTGGAAAAGCACGCCATTAATATTGCTAACAATAATGAGATTAATGACATAGGGCTATGCCATGGAAGGGCTGGAATTCTACATATTTTCAATAAAATGTGGTTATTGACAGGAAGATTTAGCTTTAAGGAAGCAAGTACTTTTTGTGTAAAAAAAACATTAAAGGAATTTAATCAGATTAAAAGTAGATTGACTATAAAAGAAACCTCAAATATTGATGACTATTCTCTCATATTTGGCTCCGCCGGAGTTGGACTCGCTTTGCTTTCTTACATAAATTCCGACACAGAATGGGATGATTGCTTTTTTTTAAACTAAAAATTTGGTTGATTTAAAAGAAGTATTTATATTGTGGCTGTATTTGTACTTCGTGGTCTAAATTATATCAGATTAATGTAAGCAAAAAAAAGCCTATTACTACAAAACAATATATACTTATTAAATCTCTTCAAAATGAAAAAACTCAAATTAAACGCAAAAAAATTAGACTTAGGGAAAAAAACTGTAGCGAATTTAACCAAGGAAGATTTACAATCTTTCTTAGGGGGTAATACACCAGTAGCTTCTGGCTTTACAGTTTGTAATGATTCAGTTGCTTGTTCAACCAATACACCTTCAGGAACAAGCATAGGTACCCCATGTAGTCCTGGCGACTGCGTTGGCGGCGGTGGTAGTGGAACATCTCAGTGTGCAAGTTCGCATACTCTAGATTTTGCGTGTATTGCTGGTGGTATCTACACTCAAAGAGGCGCTGCAACCTGCTGTTAAATTCTATCTTTTAACTTATTAAGGGCAAGAATTTTTAAAATTCTTGCCCTTAATCTATAGTCTATGACTGATATACTGAAGGATAATCATCAAATAATTCAAATACTTGAGAAGATTTATAACGGGCTAGATGACGAGCGTAATTCAAATTTTGGCCTGCTAGGCGGGGAGGCAGGCAAGCTTTTATTTAAATACCATTATCTAGATTTTATTGGGGAGTTAGAGCAGTCTGAAAATTTTTTAGTTGATTTAGAATATCTCTTGGAAAATTTACAGAATTCTGTTCTTACTGGTTTTTGTAATGGAAGTTCTGGCGTGTTATGGCTTTTATCATACCTTTTAAAGTCTGGAGTGTTAGATGATGAAGTGTATGATTTGATTTCACATAATTTTAACATTTACAAACGGGAATGCTTAGCTTTTATAGGGAGTGGTAACTACGACTTTCTTCATGGCGGGTTAGGAATAGCTTTCTTCATTTTGTATGCGGAAAATCAAATTGATCATACTTTTTTTTCTGTAGTATTCCAAGGTTTAAACAGTTTGATAGATGAGGAATTGGGAATGATACCTCATTTTGATTTTGATGATTTTGAACTAGATAATGGTAAAGTTAATCTGGGACTGGCTCATGGAATCACCAGTGTTTTGAAATTTTCTATAGAATGTTATAATAAGAATGTTTGCCAAGTGCAATCACTCGACTTATCCCAGAAAATAATCCGTTATTTGATGCTAAATGTAAATTCTGACACGTCATTTAGCTTTTTTCCAAATGTAATTGTAAAAGGGAGTGAATCTCAGGTCTCAGGAAGGCCTAGCTGGTGTTATGGAGATCTTGGAATTGGTATAATTCTTTACCAAGCTGGCGATAGCTTTAAGGATCAAAAGCTCCAAAAATTCTCATTAAATATCTTAAGGAAGCACTGTTTGCAAACTTCTTACGAAGCCTCTATCCTTGATGCTGGACTTTGCCACGGAAGCGCAGGTTTATTTCACATTTACAATAGAATATGGAAGCTAACTAATGAAACAGTTTTTGAACAGGCAAGTCTTTTTTGGTTAGAAAAGACGATTGGATACACTAAATTCTCAGGTGATTCTTGTTTTTACGATAGGTACCTACCGTCTGATGGTTATGAGAAAAGCTATGCAATTCTAGATGGAACAGCGGGTGTTGGCTTGGCTTATTTAAGTTATCTAACAGGAAAACATCATTGGGACTACTCTTTAATGTTAAATTGAATTACATGATACATTTTAATAAAGTTCTGATTAGAACACCGACATTTAGTTTAGATAGCAAAAATCCAGAACTTACAAACCTTCCTGATACTTTTGAAGAGGGGCTTTTTTTAGCCTCTCCTAGTTATTTGGAGGAAATAATGAAACATACTAAATTCTCCAAACCTAAAGATAGCAAACTAGAAAACACGTTACATAAGTACTGGCTCAGAAGTATCTCTCGATGTACTCCTTACGGGACATTTGCAGGGGTTTTTTTAGCTGACATAACTGAAGGAGATTCAAGTTTAGTACTAGGAGAGCGGAGCCATCACAAACGTTCTGTTAGATTGGATATGAATACACTTATAATGCTAATAAAGTGGATCGAAAGCCAAGAAAAAATTAAAAGTCAGCTTCTATTTTTTTTGAATAATAGTTTATATGAACAAGGGGGTGAATTTAGATACGCTGAATATGTTTTTATTAACGGACGAAGAAAATATGGACTAGTTTCTATTAAAAAAACGACTTACATTGAAAGAATATTGGAGGAGGCAAAAGAGGGAATCTCTTTTGAAGACATTTGCGGTATCCTGATTAAAGAGGAAAAGGTTACCGATGACGATGCAAAAAGTTTCGCAAGCGAAATCATTTCTTCTCAAGTTTTGATATCTGAGTTAGAGGTTACTATTACAGGAGAAGATCCCCTAACAAATTTACTGGAGCAAGTTAAGAGGTTCAAAGGGATATCGGATATACAAAATCACATTTCAACGCTTGTAGCCTTTTTTAAAAGTGAAAAATTCGGTGTTGACCATTATAATGAAATTGAAAGTTACCTATCAACAATCTTTGACAAGCCAATAAAAAACTCACTACAGGTCGATCTGTTTCTCAATACCGAATGTAGGAAAATCAATAAGGATTTGATTGAGACCATATTTCAACAAATTAAGAAGTTATCATGCTTTGCTAGAAAAAATAAAAACTCCAGTATTGAAGAGTTTAAGAAACGATTTGATTTAATTTATGAAAGAAGCGAGGTATCCCTTGTTCAGGCACTTGATTCTGATACTGGCATCGGTTATGCTGGCATAGATGATAATACAGGAAACCCATCTGAATGGATTGATAAGCTGACTCCGTCTCCGAGTGTATCGTCGAATCACTTAAATGAATTTGATTTCATTAAAGAATTCTCGCTTAAAAAGTACGAGGATTATATTTTAGGTAAAAGAACAATTATTGAAATTTTGGACGAAGAATTAACAAATTTCGAAGATAATAACAAACTACACGTTTTTCCTGACAGCATGTACTTAATGGGAAGTCTCTTTAATATTGTTGAAAATCATGATGTCCCAATTTTATTTAGCCTTTTAGGAGTTGGGGGGCCATCTGCGGCAAATTTAATCGGTCGATTTACCGCTAGTAGTAATGAACTAAAGGGCTTATGCTCAGAAATAGTCACAAGTGAAGAAGCATTAAATCAAGAGGCCATTTACGCTGAAATCGTTCACCTACCGGAAGATAGATTGGGGAATGTATTATTACGCCCACGTCTAAGACAATACGAGATTCCTTATTTGGGTAAATCTGGAATCAATGAGGAATTTCAGATTCCTATTGATGATATTATGATCAGTATAAATGATGGAAAAGTACTGCTCAGAAGTAAAAAACATAACAGACAAATTATTCCAAGGCTAACAACTGCTCACAACTTTCAAAGTGCAAGCAATCTTCCAATTTATAAGTTTCTTTGTGATTTGCTGGATATTCCGAGAAAAGTTTACCAGTATTTCCGCTTTGAAACCTTACCAGGTTTTCCGACGCAAAGGTTACCAGCGACAGCTGGTTTATT
>NZ_JBIWEB010000021.1:0-97622 GCF_044762335.1 Pedobacter suwonensis
GCCTTAAGTGCAATCAAAGAGAAAATAAAAGTGCAGACTAAAGGTAGCCAACCAGTTCCATTATACCAAAGGATACTAAAGCTTAAGGAAATCATCCATGGATGGGTCAACTATTTCTCTATTGCAGAAGCAAAGAGCCATATGTTAAAATTGGACGAAATGATGAGAACCAGACTGCGGATTGTTCTATGGAAACAATGGAAAAGTATAACTGGCAGAGCTCGGAATCTAATGAAGATGGGTATGGTAAAATCAAGGGCTTATCAGTTGGCTAATACCCGTAAGGGGTACTGCAGAACTGCAAACAGCCCCACATTACTTACAACCCTCGACAAAAAGTTCTTTATTGGCCTTGGACTAGATGGATTCGCTAATTATTACTATTGGAAAACGACACACCAAACGAAGTTATTCTGGCAAACCGCCGTATACCGATCGGTACGTACGGTGGTGTGAGAGGACAGATAGGGAAATAATCCCTATCTTCCTACTCGATAGCGCTATTTCGAGCGGAGTGCAGCGATCTATCTAGAAAATGCCTTTGATCCAGAACATTACGTTTTGAATTTTCTACATCCTTCACATTTTCTTAACTAAATCATAATATAGGTGGCTTAAAAAACAGCATGATTCGAATTTATTTTTGCGGTTCAGATATTAAACAAACCATGAACTGTAAAAAACTATTTGGTGCAATTTTTATTGCTTCGCTGGCATTTGCTGCCTGTAAAAAAGATTCAAAAGATGATCCGATTGTAGATCCTCCGGTCGAAGCAGTCGTTCCAGAAAAAATAGACAGCTTTAAAGAAACTGCATCTATTGATTTAGGCGGTGAATTCGCTTCAGAAATTTCTGCCTATGATCCTTTAACTAAAAAGCTGTTTGTAGCCAGTAATGATGGAGGTGCCAAAGTTGATGTTGTGGATATGAGTAAATATCCAACAGTTACAAAAATGCAAACCTTAACTTATGCAGCTAACGCCGGGATTAACAGCGTTGCTGTAAATAATGGTTTATTGGCAATTGCTTTAGATGGAGCTGATAAACAAGGTAATGGCGATATTTTAGTGCTGAAAACATCGGATTTATCAGAAGTTAAAAAAATCACCGTGGGCGCCATGCCAGATATGGTAACTTTTAGTCCGGATGGCAACTACATTTTATCTGCTAATGAAGGAGAGCCCAATCCGGCCTACACGGTAGATCCAAAAGGAACCATCTCTATCATTAACATCAAAGATAATTATTCGGTAAAAACAATAGATTTTTCAGCTTTTGAATCACAAAAAGCTGCTTTGCTGGCTGGTGGTTTCAGGATTTATGGTTACAATGCCAGTTTTACCCAGGATATAGAACCAGAGTACATCACCGTAAGTGTCGACTCTAAAAAAGCCTACGTTACCTTGCAGGAAAACAATGGTGTAGCAGAAGTTGATATCGTTGCAGGCAAAATCAACAAAATCATCCCATTGGGTAGTATGGATTTCAGTATTGCAGAAAATGCCGTTGATTTTACGGTAAAAGATGGTAAGCCAGAATTTAAAACATGGCCGGTTAAGGGTTTTTACCTGCCTGATGCCATATCTTATTTTACCGCAAATGGTAGTGCTTATCTGGCCTTGGCCAATGAGGGCGATACACGCGATTGGTCGAAAGAAACCTCCGAAGAAATAGAGGTGGGCAGCAGTAAACTGATCCTAGACCCTGTTAAATTCCCTAATGCGGCAACACTAAAGTTAAATGAAAATTTGGGTAAACTTGTCGTTGCGAAAAATTATGGCGATACGGATGGTGATGGTGATTATGATGAACTGTATTCGTTTAGCACACGCAGTTTCAGCATTATTAATGCCAATACTGGTCAGTTAGTAGCTAATGTAGGTAAAGAACTGGCGCAAAAAGTGTCGGATGCAGGAAAATACGACCCCAAAAGAGTAACTAAAAAAGGGGTTGAGGTTGAAGGAATCACCGTAGCTGAGGTAAACGGACAAATCCTGGCATTTATCGGTATGGAACGTGCAGATGCAATTGCTATTTATGATGTGACCAATCCGGCAGCACCAAAATTTGTTCAGTTATTTTCTACCGGCGATGCGCCCGAAGGTTTGATGTTTGTTAAACCAAAAGATAGCCCCAATGGCAGAAGTTTATTAATTGTTTCAAATGAAGGAGATGGTACCGTTCGGTTCTATCAACCCGACAAAATATAATTTATCAATCCCTTTATTAATCTTATGTCAATCCCGGTATTTATATCGGGATTTTTTATTGGTGTCAACTTTTATGTGCATTTGCTGTAGAATTGCCAGCTCTTGTTTATATAATTTATTTCGAATAGACGAAGAATTAAAATTAAGCCCTATATTGCAAACAATAAAAACTTTAGGGGTGCCTTCAAATAAGTTGGCTGAGAATATACCCTTTTTGAGGTTAAAGGTTGATGGTAAAAAGGTAGAGGGTAATTTCCTTCAACCTTAAAACCCTCTAGCCATCAACCCCGAATGGACCTGATCCGGATCATGCCGGCGTAGGAAATTAGTTTGTCTGCAATATTTGCATAAAAATGCCTTCGGCATTTGAAGACTCCTGAAGTTGTACAACAAAATGAAGTCTTTAGCAATGAACTATATTCAGGTGTTAACAATAGCTGGCTCAGATAGCGGCGGCGGTGCAGGCATTCAGGCAGATTTGAAGACCTTTTCGGCCCTGGGTTGTTTTGGTACCTCTGTAATAACTGCCATCACCGCGCAGAATACATTAGGAGTGCGTTCCGTTCACGGTATTCCCGCCACGATAATTAAAGATCAGTTACAGGCCGTACTGGATGATATCAAACCCGTGGCTATTAAAATCGGCATGATTAATAGGTCAGAAGTAGTTGATGTAATTGAAACAGGGCTTAAAAATTACGCTGCAGATGTACCTGTTATTTTAGATCCGGTAATGATAGCTACCAGTGGCCATAAATTGATCGCGCCTGATACTGTTGAGCAGCTGATAGGCAAATTGTTCCCATTGGTAAGCCTGGTTACCCCCAATATTGATGAAGCCGTTATTCTCGCCGGTCAGCCCATTCATGATCTTGATGATATGGTTGCCGCGGGCAGGAAAATTATCAAAAAAGGTGCAAAAGCCGTTTTAATCAAAGGCGGGCATTTAATAGGCCCGGTAATTTATGATGTTTTTATTGGCGCAAGCGATGCACCCGTTATACTCGAAAGTACTTTTATTGCCTCTAAAAATCTGCATGGAACCGGTTGTACACTTTCATCAGCTGTAGCCGCCGAAATGGCTAAAGGCAAAATGATGCTTGATGCCATTAAAACTGCAAAAACGTACATCAGGCAGGCTTTACAAGCTGGTAGTGAAGTAAAAACAGGAGAAGGCAACGGACCTTTAAATCACTTTTTTGAACCTTTAAAAATGATTATCCAATGAAGTGGAGCGAACAGGCATGGGAAAAGGTTGAACCCATCTATAACAAAATTTTAGCGATGCCCTTTAATACAGAGCTGAGCAATGGCACCTTACCAAAAGAAAAATTTATTTTCTATTTAGCACAGGATGCCTATTACCTTTTAGCATTCGGGCGGACGTTAAGCGCGATTAGCGGACGAATGCAAAATGCAGAGTTAGTGATGGCTTTTGCCGGCTTTTCTACAGGCGCTATATTTGCCGAGCGCAGTTTGCATGAAAGTTATTTTGTAGAATTTGGTTTACCCAGCGAAGTTAAGCCCACGCCATCTACGCTTTTATATACCAGTTATATCCTTAGTCAGGCGGCCTATGCCAATGTTGAAATAGCCGTAGCAGCTGTTTTGCCATGTTTTTGGATTTATAAGGCAGTAGGAGATCACATTTTCGCCCAACAAAAAGGAGAAGAAAATCCTTACAAAAGGTGGATCGATATGTATGCGGGCGTAGAATTTGCTGCTGCAGTAGAAAAGGCAATTGATATTACAGATGAACTGGCAGCGCAGGCAAATGCTGCAACTCAACAAAAAATGTTGGAAGCTTTTGAAATGGCAACCCGTTTAGAATGGATGTTCTGGGACAGCGCTTATGAAACGGAAAAATGGAAAATTTAATATTCTAACCTGATAAACAGCAAAATTTTTTGATAAAATGTTAAAAATCTGTCGGTATTTCCAATAGATTTAAAGAACTTTGTCGTTTTATAATTTACAACATCACATTGGAAGAGCGCACGAAAGAACAGGAATTTTTAATTAAACAAGAAGATAAACCTGCATTAGCGCAAAGTTCTCCAAAACAAGTACGTTTAGCCATATCTGCCTTTTACTTTATGCAAGGGGTTTGTTTTGCCAGTTGGGCCAGCAGGATTCCAACTTTTAAAGCCTCAATGGGTTTAAATGATGCAGAATTAGGATCTATACTTTTTGCATTACCAGCAGGGCAGATTATAACCATGTTTTTTTCTGCAAAACTAACCACACATTTTGGCAGTAAGAAAATGCTAAGGGCAACAGCGCCGCTTTATGCCATTGCCTTAACTTTTTTAGCATTGGCTACTACTGGCTGGCAATTGGCTGCTTTTTTGGTTTTATTCGGCATTACGGGCAATCTGTGTAATATTGCCTTAAATACACAGGGTGTTGCTGGCGAAAACTATTACGGCAAACCGATTATGAGTTCTTTCCATGGCGCCTGGAGTATCGGGAATTTAACCGGTGCATTAATTGCGCTTGGATTAGTGAACTTAAAATTAGGTATGTACACCCATTTTTGGATGATTGCCTTAATATCTTTAACCAATGTATTATTTAATGCTAAAAAACTACTCAATTATAATAAGCCCGATATTGTAGTGGAAAAAACGAAGTTTTTTACCATGCCACAAGGTATTTTGGTATTATTGGGCGTTATTGCGTTTTGCAGCATGGCCACCGAAGGTACTATGTTCGATTGGAGCGCTATTTATTTTGAGGATGTGGTGAAATTACCCCATAACAAAGCTATTGTTGGTTATGCATCGTTCATGTTTATGATGGCCAGCGGAAGATTTATGGGCGTATATTTAATCGGTAAATTCGGGCGGAAAAATCTCCTGCAAATCAGCGGTGCCATTATATCACTAGGTATGGCACTTGCCGTCATATTTCCTTATTTAATTACTGCCATTTTCGGTTTTATGCTCATTGGTCTGGGAGTTTCAAGTATTGTACCCATGGTTTATAGCATAGCTGGAAATAATAAAAAAGTACCCGCTGGTAAAGCCATCACCATGGTTTCGAGTATCGGTTATTTCGCTTTTTTGTTTGGTCCGCCGTTAATAGGTTATATTTCGCAGCTATCCAGCTTACGCTATTCTTTCGGAATTATTTCCGTTTTTGGTATGCTGATTATCTTTTTGGTAACGAAGATTAGAGAGATCAATTAGGCTTTCCATTTCATAAAAAAAATATATCTATTATTGAGCGCAGTGCCTGAGCGCAAAATAGCGTTTCTTCCCGCTTTTTGCTTGTACGCTTCGCTTCCTCGTACCTCGTTGCTGCAGGGTACCGCTTCAATCGGGGCTAACTGGCCAAAACAGCATTTTATTTTAGGGTGGTAAGGTGCAGATAACCAGTTGGTAAACCCGATTCGGAGCCGTCGGATACAATGGAAAGCCCGGAGCGTAGCGAGGACTTGTAATGGTAAGCAGGACTACTAACTGCCAGGAACTGGTGTATGCTCATTTCCAATTCTTAAGATACTAAATATATCTTAACTTATTTCGATCCGTGAGACACCAACCGATAGGGTAATATTTCGCAGATTATCTTTTTGGTAACGAAAATTAGAGAGGTAAATTACTAGGTTTATTAATCAGCGATTTAACGGGTAAAAGGCCGCCTGCTGGAATGTCTAATCCTAAGAATTCTAATTTCTTTGTCGGTTTTTCTGAATGATATCCTATATCTGTCAATTTCAAAAGCAAAGAAACTGCCATCATTATTCTTTTTTAACCGGTCTATTTGAAATGTGTTTAAATGATTCGGAAGAGACTTGATTTTTGATAAAATTTTAACTTCTATTTTTTCAGCATAATCAATCAGAGCATTATCCTCAAGGTATTGAATAATTTCCAACAGTTGTTTCACAGCAAGTTTATTCCACTTGATTTTCATTCATTTAAGCGAAGTTACTATTTGGACTGGCAAGTTTTTTTTCACTATTACATTAAATAGCCTTACGCCTTTTTTGGAAAAGCTGTTCTACAGCTCCGTGAGAAATAAAATTTCCCGATTCAATTTCTTTATCCGCTTGATCCAATTCCTGATTGTACTGATCTAGAAATAACGTTGCAATCTCAGCTGGCTCCTCGCTAATATCTGATTGATATTTATAATCTAAACTATCTAAAAAAGCAATTAGCACTTTTTCTTCCTGTTCACTTTTTGTATTTACGAATATGCTCATATCCAAATTTAGTGAAATTTTAGATAATAGTTATAAATTATCACCTACTTCTTTCCTGACGAATCTATGTTTCTTTGAAGCTCCAACCGGAGCTAACTGGCCAAAACAGCGTTTCATTTTTTGGGTTGCAGGGTGCACCGACCTTTCTTCGTAAACCCGGTTCGATAGGCATCGGGTGCAATGAAAAGTCCGGGGCGTAGCGAGGACTTGTAATGGTAAGCAGGACTAAGAACTGCCAGGAACTGGTGAATGCTCATTTCCAGCTCTTAAGTTACTAAATATGTCCTGATTTGTTTCGGTGGGTGGGACACTAACCGATAGGATGAAATAACATCAATGGTAGGGAGTGTACAGACCTTTGTTCATAAACCCGATAGCAATGAAAAGCCCGGAGCGTAGCGAGGACTTTTAATGGAAAGCGGGACTACAAACCGCCATGAATTACTGAACGCTCATTTCCAAGTCTTAAAATACTCAATATATGTTAATTCATTTCGGTCGGTGAGACACCAACTGATAGCATAACTGTTTCGCTAAGATCCTGAAATAAATTACCTTCGGTGAGCTCGCTAAGGCTCGGTTCAGGGTGATGATTACTCGAGTGAGTCTCAATTAAATTTGCCCTGCTATTCTTTCTTTATCAATCCATGTTCTTTTAAGGCTGCCACCGCAAGCTCAATTAACCTGAAGTTTTCTTCCAGGTGTCCATGCTGTACTTCCACATTGATATAGGGGATATTATTTTGCATGGCATAAACCGAAAGGGAACCGTCGTTGGTTGCGAATTTAGATTGAAGGATAACATTCACATTGGCCTTTTTTAAACTGCTGAACAACCTTGGCTCGGTAACATAAATCAGGTCGTCGCCATCCATCTGGAAGTTGATGTAAACAGAATCGGCAGTACTGGATAAATCGTAACCTGGTAAATAAGAAGAGATGCCAAAACCACCATCAGCATTGTTATGAAGGGTTAAAAAATAACCCGTAGTTTTTGGGTCATAAAAATCTACAACCTGTTTACCTGTGCTTAGTATTGCTTTTTCAACTTCGTTAGAGCTAAACTGGTTTTTCTTTAACCGGGTATTCACCCCGACTTCAGTATATATGGCGTTAGGGTCTATACGGTACTGGTCGTCCATATACGTGAAATAATAATCCCTCACCGCTCCGTACTGGCTGTCTATGAGTTCGCCCCCATACCAGCGGATATAATCAAAACCAGCCTTTACTCCGGTGTCTTCATTATCATGTACCACTAGAAACTTTACGCCGTTGGGTTTATAGCTATATTTTACCAATGTGATATCCAGATCGTACAGCTTGACAAAGTTTGAATCGGTACGCATTGCTGCAAAAACAGGTGGATGTTGGGCTTTTACGAGAAGTGTAGAAGAGATCAGCAACAGGCTAAAAATGATTTTGAACATAATCAATAATATACAATGCTGATTAACATTTGTTTGGCCGCAGTATTGTAGAATGACTTAAAAACTCCATTTCGAAAAAAAGGAACTACAGGAAGGCATTCGTGTATTTATGAAAAATAGTTGATGAGTTTTGAAACCATAAAAAAGCCCCGATTTGGGGTCGGGGCTAATTGATTGTTAATTTGGAGGTATATAATTAATGTCCGTGATCTAGATCGTATTCATTTACATCTTTATGGTCATATGGTTCAACCATTAACTCATCAATGGTTTTGCCTTTTTTGTTGAAGCCAAAGCGCTCTAACATCCTGTCGAATATTAAGTATACTACTGGTACCACGATTAAAGTTAGGAACAATGAGCTGGTTAATCCACCAACAATTACCCATGCCAGGCCATTTTTCCACTCAGCACCCGCTCCGCTGGCCAATGCAATTGGTAGCATACCGAATACCATGGCGATGGTTGTCATTAAGATTGGTCGTAAACGTGCATGGTTGGCCAATACAAGCGCTTCTTTGGTTTCTTTACCTTCAGCTTTTAAGTGGTTGGTAAAATCGACCAGGATAATCGCATTTTTTGCTACCAGACCCATCAGCATAATTAATCCTAAAATGGTGAAGATACCGATTGAGTTATTGGTTAAAGCCAGCGCTAATAATGCTCCGATTACCGCTAAAGGAAGTGAAAACATGACTACAAGGGGATAGATAAAACTATCATAAAGTGCAACCATAATCAGGTAAACCAAAATGATTGAAGCCAATAAAGCAATACCCAAAGTTCCAAAACCTTCGCTCTGGTTTTCCTGATCTCCTGCCCAGCTATAACTTACACCAACTGGTGCCTTAAGCTTGCCATTTTCCTGCAGCTCTTCCAGTTTAGCCTGAAACTCTGCAACTACGGTACCTGTTGGTCTACCAATTGATTGTGCTTTAACCGATACTGAAGTTGATTTATTCAAACGCTCCAGCTGACTTGGACCCGAACCTTCCGTAATGGTTGCAAACTGTGATAACTTAATCTGTTTACCCTCATTATTTACAAAAATAAGGTTACGTACATCGTCAATGTTCTGGCGGTTAAAGTTTTGATACTGGATGTTAATGTCGTATTCGTACTCTCCTTTACGGTATTTACCATCGGTGTTACCGGCGAAAGCAGTCTGCATAGTTGATCCTACGGTTTGCAAGGTCAAGCCTACAGCCGACATCTTATCACGGTCTACCTGAACGTTAATTTCCGGTGTTCCTTTCTCTACCGATAATTTAATCTCAGTAGCACCAGGAATAGAGGCAAGAACCTTTTGTGCCCCTTCAGCATATTTCAGGGCGCTGTCTAAATCAGAACCCATTACCACCAACTGAATGGGTGCGTTTTCCGCGATACCCAAAATACTGATCGGCACAGTTTTTACTTTTGCGCCTACCAGTTCTTTAGCCAGTGCACGGCTCATTTTTGTGGCGAAAATATCTGAAGAAACACCTTTACGCTGATCGCGTTCAACCAGTTTTACGTTAATTTCCGATTTATAGGCTGTAGCTTGTGTACCACCGAAATCACCGGTCGATTGTCCCACAGTAGTAATTAACTGCGTAATTTCCGGTTGTTTATCCAAGAAAGCTTCTGCTTTTTGAGTAAGGAAGTTGGTTTGCTCTAAAGAAGCATCTTTTGGCAATTCCAATTGCACCAGGAATTCACCTTTATCTGATTTAGGGAAGAATTCTGACCCTATAAAACCGCCTGCTAATAAACCGCATGAACTTAAGAACATCACCACCACGGCAACTAAAGTTAACGCTTTATGATTTAAAGACCATGTTAAAATGCTGGTAATCCAAAGTGTAAATTTCTTCAATTGTTTTTCGAACCAGAGAATAAAACGGCCAAATATATTTTTGCCTTCAATGTGTTCTAACTTACCGAAACGGGAGAAGATAAGTGGTACAATGGTAAATGAAGCTAACAATGATAGTAATGTTGCAATAATTACCACGATACAGAACTGACGTAAAATATTAGATACTAAACCGGTACTTACTGCGATCGGGAAGAACACCACCACAATTACGAAAGTAATGGATACAACCGTAAAACCAATCTCTCTTGTCGCATCAGATGCTGCCCTTACTTTGTTTTTGCCCATCTCCATGTGTCGCTGGATATTCTCCAGTACCACAATCGCATCATCCACCAGGATACCTACCACGAGTGATAGTCCGAGCAGTGACATTAAGTTTAAGGTAAAGCCAAATAAGCTGATACCGATAAATGTAGCGATTAGCGAAACCGGAATTGATACCATTACAATTAAAGCATTACGTAAACTGTGCAGGAAGAAAAGCATCACGAAGGCTACCAGGATAACCGCTAAGATTAAATCGTGAATTACCGCATCAGCAGACTCTAAGGTGAAGATTGAACTATCGTTTACAATCCTCATGTCTAATTTATTGGCTGCATATTCTGTTTTAAGTTTGGCAATAATGGCGTGTACACCTTTACTTACCTCCACAGCATTCGCATCACTTTGTTTAATGATCTGGATAGCGATAGATGCTTTACGGTCAATACGTGCCAGTTTCTCTGTTTCTTTCTGCGAATCCTGAACGTCTGCCACGTCACCTAAGCGGATTTGTGCACCATCTTTGCCTGTGGTTAATACCAGGTTTCTCAATTCATCAATACTTCTGTATTTACCCGATAAACGGATCAATACGTCCTGGTTCTGCGTTTTAACACTTCCTGTAGGGAAATCCAGGTTCGAAGAAAGGATCATTTGTTGTACCTGTGGAACCGCAAGGCCATAACCCTGTAGTTTATTGGCATCAAGTGAAACCTGAATTTCACGTTCAGAACCACCCACTAAATTTACCTGTGCAATACCATTCACCCTCGAGATTACCGGGGCAATCCGTTTGTCGATTAAATCGTAAAAACTTACGTCGTCCATATTGGCAGAAGCCGTCATGGTAATTACCGGTAAATCATCAAGCGAGAACTTACTCAATGATGGTGTTTTTACATCTTCCGGTAATTGAGAAAGGATGGCATTAACCTTTCTTTGCGCATCATTTAACGAGATATCGATATTTGCTGCATCTGTTAGCGTAATGGTTACGGTTGATAAACTCTCAAACGATACCGAATTGATTTTTTTGATGTTTTCCATCGATGATACCGCATCCTCAATTTTTTTGGTTACGGTATTTTCAACCTCATTAGGCGAAGCACCAGGGTAGATGGTTGAGATAGATACTACGTTGTTAGAGAATTTTGGAAGTAATTCATAACCCAACGAAAAGTAACTTAATAAGCCAAGCAAGGTAAGTGCGGTAAATACCACAATAACCAGCGAAGGCCTTTTTATAGATATGTCTGTTATCTTCATTTTAATTCGTGTTGCGTTGTGCGATTGGCATATCGCGTTTTTAAAAGCTGAAAATTCCGCTAACTTACTTTACGATAGTAACGGGAGTACCTTCGGTTAAGTTAATCTGTCCACTGGTAATTACAGTTTCACCTTCTTTTAGGCCATCCAGAATTTCAACGTTATCTCCCAAAATACGACCAGCTACTACATTACGCGTTTTAGCTGTATTGCTGGCTTTATCCAATACAAAAACCTGGTTACTGCTCACACTGCCCACAAAAGATGTACGCGGGATAAGAATGCTTGGTGCCTGTTTAGGGAACTTAAATACTGCAGTACCATACATGCCAGCTTTTAAAGTGTTTTTATGGCTGTTCTCCACTTCAATTTCAACTGGAAAATTCAGCGTTCCATCGGCCTTAGCAGCGATAAAGGTTACTTTTCCTGAGAAGCTATCCGTTGGGAAAACAGAAGATTTGATCTCGATCTGATCACCTATTTTGAGGTTGGCCACCTGCGATTCGTTCACATTAACTTTCAGTTTTAACTTAGAAACATCAACCAGTTCGAATAACTGTGTGCCTTGAGCTGTTACAAATGCACCAACTTCAATGTACCTTTTGTTTACAATACCGGTAATCGGCGATTTAATATTCGCATCACTTAACCTTCTTTGCGAAGCCTGTAAACGTAATTTTGCATTTTTTGTAGCCAGTTTAGCCTGATCTAACTGTTGTTGGGTAACGCCACCAGTCTGGAATGAGCTTTGATATCTGGCTTCATCTCTTTTTGCATTCTCGTAAGTGGCTTCAGCAGTTTCCCTGTCTGTGTTGATGATTTCTGCATCAACACGGGCCAAAACCTGTCCTTTGCTTACCCTGTCGCCTTCATCTACATAAATAGCTTTAACCCGGCCCGCATTTTCTGATAAGAAGTTAAGTTCCTGTTTAGGAATAAAATTTCCGTTTGCGCTGAAATCTAAATCTACAGCTTTTTTCTCTACTTGAGCAACCCGAACGGCAACAGCGCCACCACCTTTAGCAATGAAAGCAGTTTTTTCTTCGTTCTTCTTTTTATTGTTGCTTAAAACATAAGCTATTGCACCGAGGGCAACAACAACTACGATGATTATGGTAATTACTCTTTTCATTTCTATTGTACTAGCGATTTAATGTTTCCGTTTGATTTGATTAATTGTATTTCGGCTATTTTATAATTTAATAAAGCCTGTGTATAACTGTTTTGTGCCGAAGTAAGCGCATTTTCGGTATCCAAAAGATCGGTTAGTGAAGCTAAGCCGTTATTATAGTTATTTTGGGTACTTCTGTAAATCTCCTGTGCTAAATCGGCATTTTTACGTTGCGATTTAATGGTATTTAAGTTATTGCGCAACTGTATTTTTGCATTTTCGTAAGCCAGATTTAAGGCGTTATTGGTTTCTCTTCTGCTTTCCCTGGCTTTTTTGATATCGACATCTGCCTGGCGGATTTTAGAGCGGGTTAAGAAGCCGTTAAATATCGGTACCCTCAGGGTTAAACCAATTGCCGATGAACCAAAACCGATGGCCGAAGCGTTGGAGTTAAGGAAATCGAAGCTATTGCTCTGGCTCGAATAGGTGTAATTTCCAGTTAAAGATAAGCTGGGATAATATTCGGCCACATAGGCTTTCCGTTGTAAGGATAGCAGTTTGTCCTGGTTATTTAAAAGTTTAACTTCAGTTCTGTTGGCCAGATCGATAGAATCTGTAAACATAGGTAATGTAGTTACTTCTGTTAATTCGGTAGGGGGTAGGCTGATCGGGGTTGCAACCGCCATTCCCATCGAAAATTTTAACTGATTTTCCAATTGGGTAATCGCATTAACGACTTGCTCGCGTTGTGTATTCAGGTTGGTTAAGTTTACGCTGATCCGGTCTACATCAATCTTTCTGGCCAAGCCATTTTTATACTGCGTGCCCACAATTTTTTCAACTATCTTAACATTTTTGATGTTGGTGTCGATGACGTTAAGCTGTTGCCTGTTTACTAAAACCTGATAGTAATTGTTGGCTACCAGTTCGATAATTTGTTCTTCAGTTAACTGCGAGGTAAGCGCGTAATATTCTTCACTTGATCGTGCAGCCTGCAGGCCGGTAAAAACCTGTTGGTTAAACAATTGCTGTGAAAGCTGAACGCCTGCGGTTGAATTCCAGTTCTGGCCTAATTTAAACGATTGTGTTGCGCCGCCAATATTTGCAACCAGCTGACCGATAATTGGATTGTAAGTTAAACCCACATTTCCGGTTATTTGTGGTAGAGCTTGTGCCCTAACTTCCTGCACCTTGTATTTTCCACCTTCAATATCTAACCTGGCATTGCGTACTTTAGTATTGTTTTGGAGCGCAAAGGTAAGCGCATCTTTTAAGGTAATTTGCTGCTGTGCAATTGCCAGCTGCGGTAAAACCGAGCCGATAATAACAATGAGCATTAATCTTACCGCATTGATTCTAAGCATAATCTATTGTTTTTTTTGTTTTTGGGTTCTTCTCTTTTATTCAGCCTTTAAGTTGAGGCTATTTGTTTCTGCTAATGTTAAGTTTAATCCGCACATCTTAAGCCTCTTACAAATATGGTGGTCAGGTTTTTTTGTTTTAATGTCATTCTATTTAATGACTTTTTATCAGGAAAAAGATCTTTTCCGGTTTCCATAATACACATGGTGGAAAGACCCATTAAACTTTCAAGATACAATTCGGCAACATGTTCAGTGTCCTCATGTTCAATTTCTCCTTTTGCTTTGGCCTGACCAAAAATCTCTGCGAAAAAATCCTTTTCTGATTCTTTTAATGTACGCAGCTTGCCTTTAATTACATCATCATTCAGTAAATCCGGGATGCCCTCCGTAATGCGGAGCATATAATACTTCTGGAAAAATGTGTTTCGTACATCAACGATGTTAAAAAGAATTTCCTGTAGTGGTAAATCAGGATTATGTTTCTTTTTGATCAGTTCAAAGAAATCGTTAAATACCCTTTCTATTACTCCTAAAATTAAATGTTTTTTATCGGGAAAATAATAATAAAGAGATGGTTTTGATACGGACAGATCTTCGGCAATATCATTCATGGTGGTTTTGCCAATGCCAAAATGGATAAAGCGTTTTATCGCACCATCAATAATCTGTTCTCTCTTTTTATCAGCTACAATCATTTTACTTTTCTACTTTCTGACTTTTTTAATATTTTAGTCAAAAATAGTGCTAAAAAATGATTTGTCATGAAAATTGATTTCAAACCGAATTAAGCTTACAATTTTATGACATAATTTTAATTGTTCTGCTGTTTATATATCTTTACAAACCAATTATTTAGAAAAATTGTCAGTTTTGATCAACATCCTCACCGTACTTTTTACCATCATTTCGATGGAGTGTATTTCATGGTTTATACACAAGTACCTGTTTCATGGGCCGCTTTGGTTTATGCATAGAAGTCACCACGAGAAATCGAAATCGTTTTTCGAATGGAATGATTTGTTTGCGGTGTTGTTTGCCGCAACATCTTTGTATTTAATGTATGTTGATCAGGATAACTTAGGTTGTCGGTTTTTTGTGGGGCTGGGTATTACTTTGTACGGATTGATTTATTTTGTGGTGCATGATTGGTTTGTGCACCGACGTTTTAAAACTTTTAAAAGCAATAATGCTTATTTGCAGGCGGTACGGAAAGCACATAAAATCCACCATAAAAACAGGGGCAAAGAAAAGGGAAAAGCTTTTGGTTTGTTGTTTGTACGGAAAGCAGTATTAAAAAGCTAAATTATATCAAATGAAATCTTATCACCTGTCCTTTTTGATTGGAATTGTTTCTTTAAGCTTGTATTCGTGTGGCAAAAAAACGAATAAAGATCGCGCCATTGCACTCGTAGCATCCAATTATGAAAAAAGTAATCAGGGTTTGAATTTTGATAGCGCGAAACTTGATAGTTTATATAATATTTCTCCTCAGGCTTATGCTGATAGTTTAAAAAAGGGAGATGAATTGGATGTTACGCTGGCCGAGTTAGAGAGCCAGATTGAACACCTGGTACAGACAGAATCAGATAGCGTAGGATTGATCAGTGCTGAACTGACAAAAGAACGATACCGCCTCTTGGAACTAAAGAAGATCAAACCAGAATTTATTGGATGGAAACTTTCGGGTGTATCCGTGGCGGGTGATAAGCAAAAAGCTTTAAGCTTTAATTTTGATAAGGAAATTACCAAAGTCGTTCCTTAACTGTTTTTTATTTTACTTTTGCAGCATCATACAAAATCACCATGCTTCAAATTCAGGAAAATATTTCACTAAAACCATACAATTCCTTTCGTATAGATGTTAAGGCAAAGTTCTTTGCTGAAATTTTTTCTGAAGACGAATTGCGGTCGTTGTTTCAGGATGAACTGGTAAAAACGCAAAAACTGCTTGTTATTGGAGGCGGCAGCAACGTGCTTTTTACGCATGATTATGATGGTTTGGTGATTAAAATCAGTATCAAAGGCATTCAATCTGAAGTTATTGATGATAAGGTTATGGTAACCGCTGGCGCAGGTGAGGTTTGGAACGATTTTGTAAACTACTGTGTTGAGCACCGTTTTGCTGGTGTAGAAAATTTAAGCCTGATTCCGGGAACGGTGGGTGCATCACCAATACAGAATATTGGTGCGTATGGGGTAGAGTTGAAAGACGTTTTCGAAAGCTGTACGGCATTTGAAATCAAAACTGGCGAAATTAAAACCTTTACTTATCATGATTGTCATTTTGGCTACCGCGAAAGTGTTTTCAAAGGCGCATTAAAGGGGCAGTATATTATCACTTCTGTTACTTTCCGGCTATCGGCTGTGCCAAAAATAAATACTTCTTATGGTGCTATTGAAACTGAATTGCAAAGCAGGGGCATAGTGCAACCTACCATTGCAGATGTTTCCGCTGCCGTATCTCACATACGGGTGAGCAAATTGCCCGACCCATCTACCATCGGAAATGCTGGTAGTTTCTTCAAAAACCCGGTGATTGAAAAACATGAATTTGCAGATCTTGTGGCAAAACACCCCGATGTGGTGCATTACCCTACGGCTGATGGCAAAATTAAACTGGCAGCTGGCTGGTTAATTGAGCAATGCGGCTGGAAAGGTAAAGTGGTTGGACAAACCGGTACCTGGAAAAACCAGGCGTTGGTTTTGGTTAATCATGGGCAGGCAACAGGAGCAGAAGTGTATCATTTTTCTGAACAAATAATAGACAGTGTAAAGTCTACTTTTGGAGTCACTTTGGAAAGAGAAGTAAATATTCTGTGACGAACATTGATTGTTAGGTAGTTAGACATTGTAGATAGCTTTCCTGAAAATTTTGGTATTAAGTTTGTTTGAGTTTAAGAGAATGAACAATAATTGATTTGTTTTTAATCTCCTAAAGCTAAATATCATGACAAAATTTGAATTCAACCATCTAGTTAATCATCACTCGGTATCACTTAGATCTTATGCTTTAAATTTTACAAAAGACGCAGAAGACGCAAATGATTTGGTTCAGGATACGATGCTTAAAGCGATTACTTATTACAATAAGTTTAAAGAAGGGACTAATTTGAAAGGATGGCTATTTACCATCATGAAAAATACGTTCATCAACAATTATCGTCGATTGGTTAAAACTAATACTTTAATTACACAAAGCGAGGATATTTCTTCTGCAAATCTATCATATAGTGCGACCAAAAATAATGCAGAGAGTAAATTTGTGTTAGGCGATATTGATAAAGCATTAGCACAATTACCTGAAGAATATTATGTGCCTTTTATCCGCTACTTTGAAGGTTATAAATATCATGAAATTGCTGATATGTTAGAGATTCCAATCGGAACTGTTAAAACACGTATTCACGTGGCAAGGGGGATTTTGAAAAAATACCTTAAAACATATTCAAAAGAAATTGCCACAGCAGAATTAGCTTAAGATACATTTATTATGGAATTAAAGGCTCAGATTAATCTGGGCCTTTTTTGTTAGGGTCGACTTTTTTAAGCGGTTTGTTATCCAAGGGGGATGGAGAGTTTTAAAGTATCGCCATTTCGAGAATGTTAGCGAGATCTTTTAAATTCGATGTCTGAAGCTTGTTTCAAGATTTTTGCGACTTAATGTCAAGACTAAGCTTATATATTTAAATTAAACAGCATATTTCTCAGTCTGAAAAATTGCAAGTAAATGCCATCGAGAATTCCGCTTGATTCCTTTTTTTCCTGTTAAGGCAAACCAAATGTTTTGCTTGGTTCACAGGTTTTGGCATTGATCCCACAACTTTTGGTATTGATCCGTAACCGATCAAAATAATCTTTTGTTCAAAATAGACTATAAACAAAAAACCCACAACTTTCGTTGCGGGTTTTGCTCCTTCTGCTGGGCTCGAACCAGCGACCCTCTGATTAACAGTCAGATGCTCTAACCGGCTGAGCTAAGAAGGAATCCGGCTATCCAAAAAAACAGCTTATTTAAACTTTTCAGCAAACATCCGCTTGTTCGTTTTGGGAATGCAATATTAGGGCTTTTAAATTATTTATGCAATATTTGCAGTGAAAAAATTTTAAAAAAAATTAATACATATATATGAGCCTGATAATCATAGGTACTGTAGCTTTTGATGCTATTGAAACTCCTTTCGGAAAAACAGATAAAATTGTTGGTGGTGCAGCAACTTACGCAAGTTTGGCCGCTTCTTACTTTTATAATAAGGCAAAAATTGTGGCTGTGGTGGGCGATGACTTTCATCAATCAGACATTGACACCTTCACCAACCACGGTATTGATACTGAAGGGTTACAGATTAAAGCTGGTGAAAAATCATTTTTCTGGTCGGGCAAATACCATAACGATATGAATAGCCGCGATACTTTGATTACGGAATTGAATGTATTGGAAAATTTCGATCCGATTATCCCGGAGAGCTATCAGGACTGCGAATACCTGATGTTGGGCAATCTAACGCCCCAAGTACAGCAAACGGTCATTAAACGTCTTAAAAACCGCCCTAAACTAATCGTAATGGACACCATGAACTTTTGGATGGATATTATGATGGATGATTTATTAGAAACCATTAAATTGGTAGATGTATTAACCATTAACGATGCCGAAGCACGCCAGCTATCAGGAGAGTACTCATTGGTGAAAGCTGCGAATAAAATTCTAACAATGGGTCCGAAATATTTGATCATTAAAAAAGGGGAGCATGGGGCACTGTTGTTCCACGAAGATCAGATTTTTTCAGCTCCAGCCTTACCTTTGGCAGAGGTATTCGATCCGACAGGTGCTGGCGATACATTTGCAGGCGGATTTATCGGTTATTTGGCAAAAGTGGGTACTATCAGCTTCAATAACATGAAAAATGCAATTATTTACGGCTCTGCCCTGGCTTCCTTTTGTGTAGAAAAATTTGGAACGGAAAAGTTGTTGAATTTAACTGATGAAGAAGTTGCAGCAAGAGTTCAGGAATTCGTAAGCTTAAGTTCTTTCACGATAGAAGCGTAATCAGTTAACAGTTTTCAATAGCCAGTTATCAGTTACATCATACAGATAAATTGAGCCGTATATTTTAAGTGTAATGCTTAAATAATGCGGCTTTTTATTGGGCAAATGGTTATCGAAACCTGGAGGCTACCAAAATTAATTCGGTTGTACAAGTATGGCTATTGGCATAAATTTTTCGAAAACCGCTTCAGTATGTGGTGCATCTGCCAGTTCATCAGTCAGATCCTGCCCCGCCCAATGCTCATAATGTTTACCATTTTTCCATAATCTGCTATCTGTCATATCATAGATCAAACCTTTATAAGCCACCCAGATTTGAGGCTTATCCTGTCCGTTACGCAAAGCAAGCTGTTGTTTGGTATAGCCTGGTAAATCCATTTAAATTAATTTCGGGTTGAAGATAATCAAAAGGTTTTAACCATATAAGAAATATAAGGGCATATAAGCTTATATTTTCTTAATGCCCGTAAGTTAATTAGTTATTGTTTTTTAAGCAAGCACAAACGAGAAGCCTTCATTATAAGTGAATTTGAAAACCTTTACCTCAATATTTATAAATCGATCTTCATATTTTGGAGCGCAATACTTGTACAAATCAGTAAGTGTGTTCCCGTTTTACACTTATACGCTTCGCTGCCTCGTACCTCGTTGCTGCAGGGTATCGCTTCAACCGGGGCTATTTGGCCAAAAAGCATTTCATTTTTGGGGTTGCAGAGTGCAGAAACCGCTGTTCCTAAACCCGATTGCAATGAAAAGCCCACAGCGCAGCGAGGACTTGTAATGAAAAGCGGGGCTGAATCCCGCCAAGCGCTACTGCACATTTGTTTTCCAAAAAAAATAAACAATTTATTTATGCCTGGCTTTTACCACTCTTACTTCTAAAAACCTCGTACAGGTAGATATTCATCAGCAACAGCCCCATTAAATAAAAATGATCTTCGAACGGTATTGTACCTACCCTAAAACCTATATTTTCTTTATTATTATACATCACCACCGGAATAGCCGTTAAAAAACCATTTACGATATAAAAAGGAATAAGCGAAACCAGGTAAGCCCTGTAGAATCTATACATAAACCTGAGTTTTACATTCACATATTCTACGTAAGCCAGTACGATTAACAAAAAGCCAAAATTAATCAACGTATACCACCTGTTATAAGCAAAAAACAAAATGGCCACACTAAGTCCCAGAAATAGGTTACTTAAGGCGAGACTATACTTTTGAAGCTTGTTTTTGGGAAAATAGACGTTTAAACATTCGTAAATAAATACGCAGGCATAAGGCACAGTTAAAAAAAATAAAATCTCTTCCAAGGGTAAGCCGAAAAGATTTATACCTACGATGTAATCCGGATTAAAAGACCAGACATTAAGCTTGGTAAATAAAATGTCCCAAATTAAAAACACAATCCCCGTAAGGAGTATGGCTGGAAATATAAACTTCCACTTGCTAAAAAAGTGGACCTTTTTATCAAACGATAAAACCAGCGGAAAAAAAATTACGGCTATATTGATAATTAAATATATATAATTCATTCTAAAGGTATTTGGTTAAGATTTTAACTTCAGCGGCAGTACATTTCTTACTATCAATCATAAATTTAGCTACGTTTTTAACCAGCTCTGCATCAGCGAGACCAAAATTTCCATTTTGGTAATGTTTAACAATCTCTTTTTTGTCTACCGCTAAATCTTTACTAAAACCAAGAAAGGATGGCGTGTAAAATTCGATTGAAAAACGCATAAAACGGATTTCCATATTTTCTCCATCCATATCAATTGCTTTCTGCATGGTTTTTAGTGATCGGCCGACATATTTAATCTTGTTATATGGATTCCAGGAATGTTTGGCTTTGAGCGCTTCCAAAGTGCCTAAGTAACCGGTAACCAATGCGGTTTTATTGGGCAGTTTATTCAGTCTGTCAAACAGCGAATCAGTAAGTTTAGCATTTTCTACTGCTTTAACCATGTTGGCTTTCAATGTCGCAATTTCCTGTGTAGAGAGTTGTGCGTAAGTAGCGTTGCCTATGGCAAACAGTAAGAAAAATAGAATACGTAGTTTAATCATGAGATGGTGGCAAATGTAACAAAAGCTTAGCGTATTTGTTTGCACTGTAATTTTTAGTGTCGTACAAGGTTTTGCAAAAAAAATATTGCCCTTAATCAAACCTAAGGGGTTGAAAATACATCTGATAAAAGGTTTTTCATTGCATTCAGAATGACATATACAGAATGATAAAAAACCAAAACAAAACGCAATAAAATTCCTTTATTTACACCATGGAAAAAAGAACCTCCGTTACCATTATCGGTGCCGGTTTTGCAGGCATGGCTGCAGCAGCTTTATTGGGCAAAGATGGCTTTGATGTTACCGTAATCGAAAAAAACGAAATGGCGGGTGGCAGGGCCAGAACCTGGCAAAAAGACGGCTTCCTTTTTGATATGGGGCCTAGCTGGTACTGGATGCCCGATGTATTTGAAAATTATTACAACCTATTTGGCAAAACTACTTCCGATTTTTATGCACTGAAAAGGCTTAGTCCATCTTACCGTATCTATTTTGGTCAAAACGATATTATTGATGTTCCTGCCACATTAGACGATTTATATGCCTTATTTGAAAAACTTGAGCCGGGCAGCAGCAGCAACCTCAAATATTTTCTTGATCAGGCTAAGTATAAATATGATGTAGGCATGAACGAATATGTTTTTAAGCCCTCACATAGCGTAATGGAGTATTTTGATCCCAGGCTAGCCATCAGCGGAATTAAACTACAGCTTTTGGGAAATATGCGCAAACATGTGCATAAACTGTTTAAAAATGAGCGACTGCAGAAACTTCTGGAATTTCCTGTATTATTTTTAGGTGCTACTCCACAAAATACTCCCGCATTATACAGTCTGATGAACTATGCTGACCTTGTTTTAGGTACCTGGTACCCAATGGGCGGCATGCATCAAATTGTAGCTGCCATGCAAAACATTGCAGAGGCACAGGGCGTAAAATTCATGTTCAATACAGAAGTAACCAAAATTGAGGTAAAAAACAATCTGGCAGAGCACGTAATCACAAATCAGGGAAATTTTAAAAGCGACTTTGTGGTCGGTAATGCAGATTATCACCACATCGACCAATATCTCTTTGATCAACCTTACCGTAATTACGACAAAAATTACTGGGATAAACGAACAATGGCGCCGTCTTGTCTTTTATTTTACATAGGTTTAAATAAAAAACTAACTAATGTGTTACACCACAACTTGTTCTTTGATGAGAATTTTGATGAACACGCCAAAGAAATCTACAGCGACCCAAAATGGCCATCAAAGCCCCTGTTTTATGCCTGTTGCCCTTCAATAACTGATAAGAGCGTAGCACCGGAAGGTTGTGAAAATCTTTTCTTTTTAATTCCGCTTGCACCGGATCTGGAAGATAGCGAAAGCAAAAGAGAAGAATATTTCAATGTATTGATGGATCGCTTTAAAAAAATGACCGGAAACGATATAAGTGAAAGCATTTTATTCAAACGCAGTTATGCCATGAAAGATTTTGTAGAAGATTATCATGCCTTTAAAGGGAATGCATACGGATTAGCAAACACTTTGAAACAGACCGCTTTTCTAAAACCCAAAATGAAAAGTAAAGTAACAAATTTTTTATATACCGGCCAGTTAACTGTTCCGGGGCCTGGGGTGCCGCCTGCCATCATTTCTGGACAAGTGGTCGCAAAAGAAATAAAAAAAAAGTTAAAAAAAGCTTGACAAATTTAAAATTTCCCTTATCTTTATAACCACAAAACAAAAACACTGCAATAATCCTGCAAAACACATAATTGTTTGGGGTTTGCATTTGTTTCGAAATAAGAGAGAAGGCGAATTGTTGAAAGAAAACATAAGAATCAACTAACCAAATATATGATAAGCAAAAAGGCCTGGATTTTCCGGGCCTTTTGCTTTTTAATGCATTTTTACAAATGCGATCGTATTGGATCCTGGATCAGGTAAAAATTTTGGGGTTGATTTCAATTTTTATCTCAGCAGTTTAGCATTTAATCCTGGAAACCGGGATATTAAATGCTTGTTATCGCCAGTCTCCATCAATCAATAAGTAATATTTATATTTAATAAAGCTGTTTAGCTTATATCTTTGAGCGTATTATCCAGAAACATTTCGTTCCTGACATCTGAAGAAAGTTCGATAAATCTTTCGTATTGCTTTAAAACATCCGCTATTATTGCTCTCTCACTAAAGTATTCGATATTGTAGCCGGGCCTGTTATCGCCAAAATAAGTGATTGGAACAAAAGTGCCGTTTTTTCTGATGCCTGGTAGGTTTATTTCATCAACCAGGAATTCAGATGTTAATTTTGACTGACATTTAACGCCATACTTAATCTTCTATCACTTTATGTTTAAGCGTAATCTCTGCTGCAGAAGGATTTTGAGAGATCGTTACCGATGTGCCGATTTGTTTTTCCTGAAATGCTGCCGCCAGCTCTTCCAGCGCTGGTTTAACTTTGCCAGCGATGAAATCGTTCACGGCATCCTTGTTCTTGTACGAGAGAATATGGTTGAGCCGTTCTTTCCAAAATTCCCCAGACAAAGCAGGTCCTTTTTTGTTTGCCGATTGGAGGTAAGCACCATGACCAGAAGTAAGCTAACTAGCCTTTCATTTAGTTTTTCATTTGATGACCGCAATTGGAACAAAACCTGTCTTTTTCATTATGCAGTCCTGCGTAACAGTTCGGGCATTTGGTTTTTGCTGCCTCGGTCGCCTTTGACATCTCAACAGATACAATACCTGTTGGAACAGCTATTATGCCATAACCGATTACCATTAATATGCTGGCAAGGATTTGGCCAAGCGGGCTTTGAGGTGAGATATCGCCATAACCCACTGTTGTAATGGTTACGATTGCCCAATATATAGACATAGGAATGCTTGTAAAGCCACTTTTTTCTCCTTCTATAATGTACATTAGTGTGCCGATTATAGTAACCAGAGTAATTACGCTTGATAGGAACATAACGATCTTATAAAGGCTTGCCCTAAGCGCACTTTTAAGGATGTTGCCTTCATAAAGAAACCGTGTGAGCTTAAGGATCCTGAATACGCGTAGTAAGCGAAAAGCGCGAACAACGATCAGGTATTGGGTTCCGATAAAAAAAAGGCTTAAATAGGTAGGCATAAAAGCAATAAGATCTACAATCCCATAAAAACTGAAAATGTATCGAAGCGGTTTGTGGCTGGCGTAGATCCGGAGCAAATACTCAAACGTAAATAAAAAGGTAAATATCCATTCCAGTATATGGATTATATGATAATATTTTTCCCTTACCGAGCCTACACTTTCCAGAAATACAGAAAGAATGCTCAGCAGAATCAATATTAGCAACAATACATCAAAACTTTTTCCTGCTTTCGTGTCAGAACGGAAGATGATGATATATAGTTTTTTCCGTAATTTGTCGTTCGCTCTGATCATTTTCGCGGTACCGGTTTTCTGCAAAATAGCATAATAACTTCGCAATCGCAGACACGGGTTCTATTAAAAAGTTATATTTGGGATTTTGAAAGACATGGAAAAAACGACTATAGAAAAAATCATGGCTCCGGTGAGCCGCTTTATTCACTTGGAATACACTAGTGGAATAGTGCTGCTAATCAGTGTGGTTATTGCCATTGCTTGGGCTAATTCTTCTTTTTACGATTTCTATGAACATCTCTGGCATATCAATTTTTCTGTAGGGTTTGATAAGTTTTTACTCAGCCAGCCGCTTCATATTTGGATCAATGATGGTTTGATGGCCATATTTTTCTTTGTAATCGGTCTCGAGCTTAAGCGTGAATTCATGGAAGGAGAGCTTTCTTCGCTGCAAAAGGCTTCATTACCAATGACCGCAGCACTGGGCGGAATGTTAGTTCCTGCAGCTATTTATTTTTTTATTAATCGCGGCACTAACGCATCCCATGGCTGGGGAATTCCTATGGCTACAGATATAGCTTTCGCACTTGCGCTGCTTTCTATGGCCAGCAGGCATATACCGGTCTCGGTAAAGGTTTTTCTATCTGCCCTGGCGGTGGCCGATGACCTTGGCGCAGTATTGGTTATCGCATTTTTCTATACCAAGGAAATCAACTTTATGCCATTGGCAGTTGCCGGAGGATTTTTGGTATTGCTGATGATCGGAAACAAAGTGGGAATAAGAAGTGCTATGTTTTACCTTTTGCTCGGCATTTGTGTGTGGATCGGCTTTTTACTATCTGGTGTGCATGCTACAATTGCCGGGGTTTTGGTTGCCTTTACTATTCCGGCTGTTACCAGAATTGACGAACAAATTTATTCCAGTAACCTCAGAAAGCTTTCGTACGATTTCGAGTCCGACATACCTGAGCGGGGTAGCCTAATTACGCCCTTGCAAAACAAAACCATCCAAAAGGTAAAAACCCTCAGTATGGCAGCCGAAACGCCTTTACAAACGATTGAGCATGCACTACACCCATGGGTGGCCTTTGGGATTATGCCGCTGTTTGCACTGGCCAATGCCGGCATTGTCATCACAGCTGATTTTTTTGATTCAATCATAAATCCTGTATCCGTAGGTGTGGCTGGCGGATTGATTATCGGCAAGTTTACCGGGATTCTCTTATTTTGCTGGATTATGGTGAAGTTTCGCATATCAAAGCTTCCGGAGGGCGCCAACTGGAAACATATTGCCGGGGTTGCATTATTGGCTGGGATAGGTTTTACCATGTCGCTTTTTATCAGTGGACTGGCTTTCGATAATCCTCTATTTATTGATCAGGCCAAATATGGGATTCTGGTTGCCTCTATCGTGGCCGGGTTATTGGGCACCATCGTACTCAAGCGCATTGGGAAATCAGAAGGCAGCGAACAGATAGAAGAGGGTTAAACAATAACCAAAGGAAAAAATTGGATACAGGTATGGGGAGAAAAAATGACGATGTACGGGGTGCTGTTAAAGCTTTTATTTCAAAGCGCTTCAATCTACAGATTGATAAGGCAGATGAAAGTGAAGTGGTGGATTCCATTTCCAGAAATTCGATATTTGTTGGCGGCCCGTTATGGACGCTTATCTTTGCAATCATTATAGCCTCGGTTGGTCTTAACGTAAATTCAACAGCCGTAATTATCGGCGCCATGCTCATTTCGCCGTTAATGGGGCCAATTATGGGAATCGGGCTGGGCATTGGTACCAATGATTTTGAATTGGTTAAAAAAGGTGGCAGAAACCTGCTCATCGCCACATTTATCAGTATTGTAACTTCTTCCATATACTTTTACATTACGCCATTGCATGAAGCACAGAGCGAGCTTCTTGCCCGTACTACACCATCTATATGGGATGTATTCATCGCGTTTACCGGTGGATTAGCCGGAATTATTGCGGCTACCAGAAGGGAGAAAAGTAATGTTATTCCAGGCGTGGCCATTGCCACGGCTTTAATGCCGCCATTATGTACTGCAGGTTATGGATTGGCCATGGGTAACTGGCCTTTTTTCTTTGGCGCATTGTATCTGTTTTTCATCAACAGTCTTTTCATCTGCATCTCCACATATCTGATTGTACGTTTTTTAAAATTTGATAAAAAACATTTCGAAGATCCGGGTGTTGAAAAAAAAGTGTCCAGATATATTCTTTTCACCGTACTTATTACCATTATTCCCAGTATATACTTTGCTTATGATATTGTACAGAAAAGTATTTTTGAAAATAATGCACAGAAATTTATCCGTGAGCAGTTTGATTTCACCACAACCCAGGTCATCAACCGAAACCTGCGTTACTCGAAAGATGAAAAAGAGATCGATCTGCTTTTAATTGGCGCCCAATTAGATGATAACGTTATAAATGCCATAAAGGCGAAACTTAAAGATTATAAGTTGGATGGAACAACTTTAAGGATAAGGCAGGGGCTTAATGCAAGGCAGGAGGTCGATTTTTCACAGATAAAGGCCAGTATTATGGAGGATGTGTTTAAAAAAGGAAACCAACCGGCCAATTCCGTTAAAATTAATAAACTTTCCCAGCCGCTACCCGATATCAGGTCAGAATTAATTGCATTATTTCCTGAAATCAAAAGCTACTCGCTTTCCAATATTGTGATAAACAGGTTGGATACCCAAAGCAGGGATACGCTCACGCTTTTCAGTGCAGAAGTATCAAAAGTACCGCTTCAGGCAAACCAGGCCAGGATCCGTTACTGGTTGAAAGGCCGGTTAAAGGTTGATACAGTTAGGACGGTTTACATTCCAGAATAGGTGTTCAATGGCTTAAATAAAAAGGTTAATAATGGCTGGCTGGTTACTGATGAAGGAGGTTTACGCAGGCTTTTATTCCCGTTTTTGAAGTAGTTTCTTACGTTTTGTTGCTGCTGATCGTGTTATAACCCTGCTCTCCTTATTTAAGACCTGTACAAAGGAAATCGTTTCAAAGTACTATATATGATGAATCCTAAAGTTGATTTTTATTTTAATAAAGCAAGCAAGTGGCAGGAATCGTTAAATCTGTTAAGATCTCTTGCGCTTGATTGTGAGCTTACTGAGGAATTGAAATGGGGCCATCCCTGTTACACTTACAATGGAAACAATATCGTTTTAATTCATGATTTTAAAGAATATTGTGCCTTTTTGGTCTTTAAAGGTGTTTTATTAAAAGATCATGATCATATATTGATCCAGCAAACAGAGCATGTGCAATCAGCAAGGCAGATCCGTTTTCTTAGTGCATTGCAGATTGCAGAAATGAAAGCCATTTTAAAGGCCTACATTTTGCAGGCCATTGAGGTAGAAAAAGCCGGATTGAAAGTTGAACTGAAAAAAACAACTGAATACAGTGTCACCGCCGAATTTCAAAGTAAATTAGATCATATCCCGGATTTGAAGGCTGCTTTCAAAGCTTTAACTCCAGGTCGTCAAAGAGCTTATTTACTACATTTTTCTGCACCTAAACAAGCAAAAACCCGTGAAGCAAGGGTTGAGAAATGCATACCGCAGATTTTAAGTGGTAAAGGATTGAACGATTAGTTCAGGACAATTGCCACCATGAGCGAACTAGCGTTTAGGTTGGTGATTTCAGGTGTTTCCATCTGATAATATGGTCTTTTTTTGTGGTTGTTCACCTGTAGGATTTATTTTAAAATTGCATTTTATACTACATTATCCTTCTACAGGCTATGGGTTACAGTACCTTTTGGTAACAAAAGAAACGCAATCCAGGACGCTTGGCTAAGCCGATTTCGCCACTAAACTGATAGCCAAGCTTAGGGAAAAGTGCCTGGGTGGCCAAGTTTTCGCTATTGGTATCTACCCTTAAGATAGAAATACCCGAATCTTTTGCTGCCTGTTCGGCCTGGTTCATTAAAGCTTTGGCAATTCCTTTGCCCTGGCAATCCGGATCGACGGCCAGGCGGTGCGTAACAATGGCTTTTTCAGTAATGTCCCAGCCAGCATCGGCATATTCGGGATCCTGATCTGTGGTAATAGCCGAAACACCGACAATTTCTTTTTCCAGTTCAGCTACCCATAGCTGTCCAATGGCAATGTCGCTGGAAAATACTTCAGGATTCGGATAATCATCTCCCCACTGGAAATTTCCGGCGGCACGCATTAAAGGCACAACTTTGCGAACCAGTTGCATAATAAATGGTATGTCTTCTGTAAGGGCAAGTCTTATTGTCATTGCTGCAAAGATAGGGAATAGGTTCATTAGTTCATTTTTTATTGGTTAGCATGAGTCCGAACTTTGTACTGGTGATTATTTAAATCGGTTAATCGGCTCTAGGCTGCGAACTTATAGCTACAATCTTCATTAAATCTTCATCTTCATCTCTGATATTTGAGCATATTGCTCTTCATCACATTCCGGCTTCGAAATGGCTGTTAAGGAATTGTATTCTTATTGTTTTGTTCTGATTTTCATATTGTTAAATTAAGGTTAAACTTAATTTAGTGTTAATATTTAATTAACATTAAGGCTGTTGTTTTGTGTCAAAATAAAATAACAGAAAATGAAATCACGTATACTATCCCTGATCAGTATTCTTGTACTCCTGATTACTTTTGCTCAGGCACAGGTTACAACATCTAGTATTAATGGAAAAATTAAGGATGCCAAAGGCATTATTCCTGGTGCAACCATTGTTATGGTTCACGTTCCTACCGGAACGGTATCCAAGGGTTCCTCAAACGAATCAGGACTTTACCGTATCGGCAATTTAAATCCTGGCGGGCCATACAAAATCACCGTGACCTTTGTGGGTTATAACCCGGTAGTAAAAGAAAATATTTATTTAACCCTTGGCTCGGATGTAAAGGTTGATGTTGATCTTCAGGAGCAGGGCAATCAATTGGCAGAGGTGAATGTGAAAGGCCAAAAAGGCGGAACGAAATCTGGTGCAGGTACCAGTATTGGCGAAGGCCAGATTAAAACCCTGCCAACCATGAACCGCAGTTTGCAGGATGTTACCCGTGTAACCCCTCAGGGCAGTAAAGATAATACCTTTGGTGGTACCAATTTCAGATACAATAACGTAACCATTGATGGTGCTATTAATAACGATGCAATTGGCTTTAGCCCTTCATTGGGTGGACAGAGCGGAAGTTCTGGTATGCCGGGGAGCAGTACACGTACCAACCCGGTTTCGCTGGATGCGATCCAGGATGTTACTGTTCTGCTTTCTCCATATGATGTTAAAGTGGGTAACTTTTTAGGTGGCAGTATTAATGCAGTTACGCGTGGCGGTACCAATGAGGTAGTGGGTTCTGTTTATGGATATGGCCGCAACGCTTCATTAATCGGCAGAAATAAAATCGGCGATAACAGCAAAGAGCCTTCAGCGTTTCACGATTATCAAACCGGTTTCCGTGTGGGTTTCCCGATTATAAAAGATAAATTATTCTTCTTTACCAATGAGGAGATTACGCGCCGCCAGGACCCGGTAATATTAGGTGCCGGATCATCTGATATGAAATTGCTTACGGCAACGGATGCTCAACAGATTTCTGATTACATGAAAACCGCTTATGGTGTTGATGCAGGTTCGTTCGGCAATTACAATATCTATTCACAATCTAACAAATTCTTTAACCGTTTGGATTGGAATATCAGCGAAAGCACTCAATTAACCATCAGAAATAATACCATTATTTCTAAAGCAACAAACCTGGAAAGAGACCAGCTTAACTTTAGGTTTGGTGGCATCGATTTCAGGCAGAACAATAACCAGACTTCAACGGTTGCCGATCTGAAAACCCGCTTTGGTAATTCTGCCACCAATAACTTAATTGTTGGTTACTCTACGGTGCACGATTACCGCAATCCGCTTTCTAACCCGGCTTTACCGCAGATCGAGATTGCTTCGAACGGAGGGACATTGTTTTTAGGTACAGATCGTGAGGCGAGTATCTTCAATATGAAACAGAATACTTTCGAGTTTACCGATAACTATACTTACAATTCTGGTATCCATACCTTTACCGTTGGTACGCACAACGAATTTTACAACATCAATTATGGCTTTGTAAACGCATGGAACGGTCGTGTGGCTTACAGCAGTATTGCCGATTTCCTGGCAAACAGGCCAAACAGGGTACGTGCAAGTTATAATTATGACGACAATACCCGTGATCACATCATTAATAACCCAACGGCTGAGTTTAATGTAAACATGTACAGTATTTATGGTCAGGACGAAATCCGTATAGGCGACCGTTTTAAATTAACACCGGGTTTACGTTTTGATATGGCAGATTTACCTACTATGCCATCTTTAAGTTCAAAAACCACCAATTCTCCTGTTGATCCCAATTACGGTACAACATATACTTATACACAGCCATCATCAATTACCGGAAAATTCTTAAACAAAATCCAGATTTCGCCACGTATTGGCTTTAACTTCGATGTATTGGGTAACCAAAGCCTGGTGATGCGCGGTGGTACGGGTTTATTTACCAGTCGTGTGCCTTTTGCCTGGATCGGTTATGCCTATTATAATAATGGTGTAAACTATGGTGCTTTTGATAAATCTTACGTTTATTCAAACGCAGATCCGACCAAAATCACTACACCGGCAGCAGGCTCAGATCCGGTCAGAGATGCTTTAACCGGTAATGGCGAGGCGGGTTATGTAACTAAACAAGGGGTAAATGTGAAAGACGCCAGTGGTGCTACGCAGGTAGATTTGGTTGACAACAATTTTAAAATGCCTAAAGCCTGGAGAAGTAATCTGGCTTTCGATTATAAAACAGATGATCAATGGAAATTTACCTTAGAAGGTATTTTTAGCCAGGTAATTAAGGATGTGCAGTTCCAACAGATCAACTATGTAGATAATCCAAAATACATGGTTTATGATACCCAAAAGCAACAGCCTATTTATTCAGGTGCTAAAATCAACCCGTTGTATACCAATGCCTATTTATTATCGAATACCGATAAAGGATACAAATATAGCGTAACTGCACAGGTAAGTAAATCACTTCCTTTCGGTTTAGATATGATGGTGGCCTATACCTACGGAAGATCGAAAGATATTGCCAATGGTATCCGTAACTCAATGGAATCTAACTGGCAGTTAAACCAGGCGCTTAGCCCCAATAACCCGGGATTGGCTTACTCAAACTTTGATATCCGCAACAGGATCATTTCAACCATAAACTATAGATTGGACTGGGCTAAAAACGGCAAATATGTGTCTAACTTTTCATTATTCTTCAGCGGTCAGTCGGGTTCTCCATACTCATTGGGTTTAGTAAATACCAGGATCAATGGAACAGGACAAACAGTAAGTTTAATGTATGTACCTGCAGTGGGCGAAACACAGAAATTCTTTGCCAACACAGCCGATGGGATTGCACAGGCAGCTGCGTTTGATAACTATATCAACGGAGATAAATATTTAAGCAGTCGTCGTGGCGATTTTACAGAACGTAACGGTGCACGTACCCCTTGGAACGTACAGGCTGACTTCCGTTTCGCTCAGGATCTACAAGTAGCCAAAGGAAAACACCCCCATGTACTTACGTTAACCTATGATATTATTAACCTGACCAATTTGGTGAATAAAAACTGGGGAATTCAGTATTTCTCTCCTAATACTTATAACTCAATGGCCAGTATGGGTATTAAAGTTGCAACCGCAGGAACGCCAACCACTTATCCGGTTTATACTTTCGCACAAAAAGATGTCACTTCTTATTCAAAAGATTTCTTTGCCTCGCGTTACCAGATGCAATTGGGATTAAGATATAGTTTCTAATCTTTTTTAAATAAATGTTTATAACGGTCTGGCCTGAAAAAGGTCAGGCCGTTTTTTTGTTTAACTAAGTGAATATATACCGAGCGGAATATTAATCACCATAGATTGTTGTTCTGATTCTTAATGTACTGATAACCAGTATTAAATAAGTAAAGCGCTTCTTTGTTTTAAACAGAGGAGCTTTTTTTAAATAATAACTGAATATTTTTTTGGATAAATAATTTAAAACCGCTAATATTGCACTCCCAAAACGAACGAGCATATATTTACTGAAAAGTTTAAATAAGCTGTTTTTTTGGATAGCCGGATTCCTTCTTAGCTCAGCCGGTTAGAGCATCTGACTGTTAATCAGAGGGTCGCTGGTTCGAGCCCAGCAGAAGGAGCAAAACCCACAACGAAAGCTGTGGGTTTTTTGTTTATAGTCTCTTTACTATGTTAGATACACCGGTGATTATGTCGGCTGACTTGAGGAGCACAACAACTTAGCTGTTAGCACATTTACCTCAAAGCACAGGCCCTGGCATTTGGAAGCCGTGTTCTCTTGTGGGCATGTAGAGGCTGAAGCAATTCGTCTGGAACGATTAATCAAAAGCCAGAAGCCGGAAGTTGATTGAGCGTATGGTAAAGGAGAAATGCTGACTGGAATTTTGGCTCAGCTGGTTAGAGTCCCGCACGTGCGGGATTAATCAGAGGGGCGCTGGTTCGAGCTCAGCAATGATCAAGAAAATGGTTGGTGTCCAAATCTTTTCTTATCCCAGGCTGGCAGTGGCTTTAATATCTCTGTTTAAACTTCTAATTACCCTAAAAAATCTCATAGTATTACCCGAAGTACTGTCGGCAAAAAGAATTTTTTCTTTGAAGACATGTAATAAATTTTATCAGAACCATAGTAGCCATAAATTTATCACCCAATTTCTATTTATCTGGACTACCAAAATCCGTATTAAATTATACCCAAATTTAATTAATTTTTTCAGCAACATATTCCCAAGGAAATTTTCATTGTGCCGCAGACAATCTAAAAAATGCCAACAGGCAACTGTAATTTTCAAATTTTCTATTACATTTACTGCTTATTTATATCCTTAAAGGTCGAATTCAATTGCTGTAATAATTCAATTTTTTTAATGCGTGAGTAGGCAGGACATTAGCCTCACTCCAATGGTCTATTGTGAGAATACTATTTACCTTATCGCTTTTATTGCTTTGCTTATTAAAAGCTAAAGCCCAATACCAATTTCGCGAAGATAATTTACCTGAGGAACTATCGATACTAAATCATGCGCAAATACTTAATACTGGCTCAAAAACGGTAGCATTAAATGAAATCGTTAGTAACATCGGAAAGCTTCCTTTCAAAAAGTTAAGCGGAAAATTAGGTAATCTTGGTTTCACGAGTTGCAATTACTGGCTAATATTTCAATTAAAAAACACGACCAAAACGCCCTTAACCTATTACCTACAAATAGCAGAACCGTCAACAAATCAGGTAAATCTTTATTTAATTGATGCCCATAACAAAATTGAATCTCAAAAAAGTGGTGATGATTTACCCTTTTCAAGCAGAAGTGTGAAAAGCAGGCAAACAATTTTTAAGATAGTTCTGGAACCGGGCGAAACAAAGAAGGCATTTGCAGACATTCGAAATGATGGACAGGAAAACAGTCTGCCATTGTTGCTGATCAGCCAGCAAAGTTTGCTCGAACGCACGGCTGGTGAATATTTGATAATGGGTATTTTTTACGGCATACTTACCGTAATTGCTACTACTTACTTCTTTTTCTACTTGGCCATGAAGGAATTGTCCTTCCTGTATTATGCGCTTTATGTGGTTTCTGTAGGCCTTTGCCAATTTGCTCTGGATGGTTTTTATCATCAATACATCGGTACCGGAAATTCCTGGCTAAGCCTTCATGCGGTCATCATTTCTGGTATACTTTGTAGCTTTTTTTCGCAAGATATAGTCAGGAATTTTTGGAGATCAAGCGAAAAAATCAAAGAATCAATAAAGTTTTTACCCCTCTTTATATTTCATTAGCACTTTTGCTTATTGGTATTATTTTATGCCCGGTCCTATTAAAATATGGCTATCTGCTTATCAATATTATAATATTGCTTGGGCTGCTTATCATTTTTCTATCCATTAGTGTAATCCTTTACAAAAGACAGCCTATTGATCTATTCTATACTACAGGTATTGTAATTCTGGCCTTAACCATTATTACGGGAATAATAACAAGATTCGGTATTTTAGCCGACGACCTTTCTATAAACAATATAACCAAAATTGGAATTGGCTTAGAAATCGTTGCCTTATCCCTCTCCATGGCAAACCGAATTCGAATGCTCCGAAATAAAAAGGAAGAGCTTCAAATCCTCGCACTACAGAAATCAGAAGAAATGAGCGATATGAAATCTTACTTTCTTTCCAATATGAGCCATGAACTGAGAACGCCTTTGAATGCAATTCTCGGGCTTGCTTCAATCATGGAAAAAGATAGTACCGACCCGAGGGTAATCGCAAATTGTGAGATAATCAAATACGCATCACATGGTTTAATTTCCTCAGTAAATGACATTATTGATTTCTCAAAGGTTGAAAAAGGTGAGCTAAAGCTCGAAAAAGTAAATTTTAATCCGGTTAATATCTTAAATAAACTTTCATTAAGCGCAGAGAAACAGTGTAAAGATAAAGGCCTGAAATTTAGCTGTATAAAGTCGCTGGACGAGGACGTTATGCTGCTTGGCGATCCGGTCAGGCTTGAGCAAATTATTCACAATGTACTTGGCAATGCCATTAAATTCACTTCCCAGGGAAATGTCACAATGCAAGTCAAATCAGCGATAGAACAAAACATATTGACCCTGCAGATTAGTATTAAAGATACAGGAATCGGCATTCCTAAAGAAAAGCTGGGAATTATTTTTAGTTTATTTTCTCAAAACAGGTCTGACAATAAAAGAAAACACGGTGGTTTTGGAATAGGCTTAAGTGTCGTTAAAGTTTTAATTGATTTGCATCAGGGTAAAATAAATATTGATAGCGCAGCGGATACGGGCACTACCTGTGAAATTCTGCTCACTTATCCTGTTCAGGAAACCATCAAAACGATTAATCTGTATCCAGAAGATGAACATGATCTTTTAGGAAAACATATTTTGGTTGTTGAAGATAATCCAATGAATCAAATGATCATTCAGATGATGCTGGAAGACTGGAAAAATACAAAGGTAAGTATCTGCGATAATGGAGCGGAGTGCCTGAAGATACTGAAGAGTGATGACACCATTGACTTAATTTTAATGGACCTGCAAATGCCTGTTATGGATGGTTACGAGGCCATTTCTGCCATCAGAAATAACTTAACCGGTATAAACAAAACAACGATTCCAATTATTGTAATTACTGCAGATACAACTACAAGTACTAAAGATAGGGTTTTTGGCCTCGGAGCCGATGACTATATGAATAAGCCGGTTGACGAAGAACTGATGTATCAAAAAGTGACTGGCGTTTTATCGCGCAGGAGGAATTAAAGCATAATACAGGCGTCCGCAACCTAGCACCTGCTTTGCTAACTAAAGTAACCGCCTCCATTTTTAGCAGCAAATAATCTACAGATTTCGGATAATTAGCCGCTATTTTGGCATTATTGGTAAAACATGGGTATTGGCAATACTGCTATCATAAATTGATCAGTAATGTGGCGATTTTCTTTAGTCCATTATATTTTTATGCTTTTAACTTATTTGGTTTACCTGCCCGTTCTAACTAAAAAAGTAAGCAAAGGATTTTACCCTGTTTGCTGTACTTAAAGTCATTATCTAATTAACCCAGATGTTCCGGCATGCCATTTGGGTCCATCCATACATATTCCCAGTGGTGTCCATCAAGATCATCAAAACTATGCTGGTACATAAAACCATAATCAGTAGCCGGATTGGGTATGGTGGCACCGGCAGCGACTGCTTTATCTACCATTTCATTAACCGCTTCCTTACTTTCTGCGGATATTGCAATGGAGGTTTCTATGGCTTTACGGGCATCTACAATTTCTTTTTCGGTAAAGGTTTGAAAAAATGTTCTGGTGAGCAGCATCACGTAAATGGTATCGCTGATGACCATGCAGGTTGCTTTTTCGTTGGTAAATTGCGGGTTAAAAGTATAACCCAGTTTGGTAAAGAATGCTACAGATCGGTCAAGATCTTGAACTGCCAGGTTTACAAAAATTCGAATTGCCATATTGGTTTTCTTATTTAGTTATTCAAAGATAACTGCATCGCCTATAGCTGTTCGTGTACAAAAAAGACAAGTTTAGGGGTAAAACGCGACTTTATGATATCTATTCACTTAACAATCCAGGGAGTATAGGTGCCGTTTCAAATTTTAAATGGATGGAATATGACAAAGCTTGATGATTCTTTTTATCTTTATTCTTTCAACCCATTCACTGCTCATGAAACGAATATTGCCTGTCTTAATCCTCTTGCTTCCCTTTTCTGTCTTTGCTCAAAACAAACTGCAAGTAGTAAAGGCAAATGCAGGTCAGGCAAAAATTTACGAAGAGCCTCATGCAATTTCACGCTGGTATATCAATCCCAAAGTTAAACTTGATGTTTATACTACGGGTAAGTTTACAAAATCCAAAAGGATAAAATTCAAAACGGATGTCGATTCGATCGTTTTTAACATTAGTCCGGGGCAAAAAAAGGAATTTATTGTTTTATTGAATGGAAAAGATTCGTGCCTTACGCAAATTGCTGCTCCCGAACTAAAAAACTTCAGCAAGGTATCGCCCGAAATTCATGATTCAATACCTTTCTTTGTAAATAAATACAATACGAATTTCCTGCCGATCGTATTTAACGGTACAGATTCGCTGTTAATGAATTTTGATTCAGGCGCAAATGATATCGACCTTACCCATGCCGCACTGGCAAACAAAGTAAAATCCAAACCGCAGCTTTATCATCCCGGTTATGATATCAAAATTGGAAACCATACCTACAAAACCAAAATTTTTGATATTGAGTTGGCCGGGAACGAAACTGACGGATTGTTAGGGTGGGATATATTTGATGGGATGATTGTCGCTTTGGATTATGATCAGAATAAAATGATGGTGCATTCGGTTATGCCCAGGGAGATTTTACAGGATAAGCAATATACCAGGTTTAAGATTACTTACATTAAAAATAAACCTTTTATAGAAAGTGAAATTTCTCAGAACGGTACTAAAAATAAAAGCCTGTTTTTCTTCGATTTAGGATATCAGCGTACCGTTATGCTTGATCATGACCTGCTGCGGAAAATGAAGTTTCCTGCCGAAAAGATGGAGGTGATGAAAAAGGTAATGATGCGTGGGGTAAACGGCAATGAAGTGCCGGTAACTACGGTAAAACTTCAAAGCCTGAAAATCGGTAATTTTGAACTGAAGAACGTTCCGGCGCAGGTGATGGAACAGAATAAACCCATGCCAGGTGCTAACGTTCATTACCTCGGAAACGATATTCTGAAAAGGTTCAATACGGTTTTTGACTTTCAAAACAATGTCATCTACTTAAAACCCAATCATCTCTATGATGTTGCCTATGCAGATCAAAAAAGTTAATATTTCTGTTTTGTGCCGCCAAGATCACGAAGTAAAACCGCAAAGCACACAGCGTTAGGAACGTCATCTCTACTGTGAAGTGCGACGAAATGGAGAGATTTCAACTTAGGGCTTTAATTCCATCAGATGGAGGTCTGACGTCCATCTTACATCATCCATTTTACCTCTGTCCGATTTTTTAGTTAATTCACAAACTGTATCTGTTGTACCATATAGGCTTTCCCAAACTTTTGTGGATCGTGTACTACCGTAGCTTTAATGGCTTTCCATTTCGGGCGTTGTCCTTTTACTGAGTTTGCACGGATTTCCTGTACGTTTAACCAGATTTCTTCCAACTCGTTTTGAATGCTGCTGTTTGCATAAGTGAGCTGTAATTTACCTGGAATCAGGTAATATTCATTTCCCGTTTTGCTCAGCTTTATTACCGGTCCTCCAGGCACATATGAAGTAATCAGTTGTACCGTAAAAGATTCATTTCCTTTATACTGCTCCTTGCTCAATATCTTTTCCAAAACAAAATAGTACTCAGGCCCATCCTGCAAAGGTACCTCATCGCGGTTAAACCTCGCTTTAACCCGGTAATTATAACCTGGTTCACGTTGATCAAAACCCCATAGTGAAGCGCCGGCATCTACATTACCAGGCAATTTTAACAGCACATCGTTATCTGCACCATAACGATGGCTGACCAGTAATTCCACTTCCTGTCCGTTTTTTAAGTTCAACGGACCATATCTTTCTGATTTTTTGCAAGAAATAAACGCGAAAATAATGACTAGCATGAATATATTTTTCATAGCGTTGTGATGATTTAGATGAATTGTCTCTATAAAACGTAACGCTGTTGGCATACGCTACACCAGGGTTAGTCATTTTATGGATCTTTTTCCCGGATCTGAAGTTCTGTTGCAGGGCTAAAGTGATTTCTGTCTATTTTATAATAGAGTCAATGTTCCGATAAAGTTTAGATATTTGCAGCTTATTAATAATTTTTACAGATGAAGCCTTACCTGCAACTTTTCGATTTTTCTAAGAAAATAAATTACAGAACCGAAATTCTTGCAGGTTTAACGGTGGCTATGACCATGATTCCCGAATCGCTATCGTTTGCTATTCTTGCGGGTTTCCCCCCTTTAACAGGATTGTACGCTGCTTTTATAATGGGTTTGATTACTGCTGTTTTAGGCGGCAGGCCAGGCTTGGTATCTGGTGGGGCAGGTGCAACGGTAATTGTACTTATTGCGTTAATGAAAAGCCATGGCATAGAATATGTTTTTGCTGCAGTGGCTTTGGCAGGGCTGATTCAGATTATGGTGGGTTTGTTTAAATTGGGCAAATTTGTAAGGCTGGTTCCGCAGCCTGTTATGTTTGGTTTTGTTAACGGTTTGGCGGTTATCATTTTTATGTCTCAGTTGACGCAGTTTAAAACCCTTATTAATGGCAAGGTAGAATGGCTGAGTGGTATGCCTTTGTATACCATGTTGGCTTTGGTATTGCTAACGGTGGCTATAGTGCTTCTTTTACCCAAGATTACCAAAGCCGTCCCATCTTCGCTGGTGGCGATTATTGTGGTGTTTCTTATTGTATTTTGTTTTGGAATTGATACTAAACTGGTGAAAGATATTGCTTCCGTAAATGGTGGCTTTCCGCCTTTTCACATTCCTGGAGTACCGCTAAACCTGGATATGCTCAAGATCATTTTCCCTTATTCGCTTATTATGGCCGGTGTGGGCTTAACAGAAGGTTTGCTCACGTTAAACCTGGTTGATGAAATCACAGCAACCAAAGGTAATGGGAACAGGGAGAGTATTGCACAAGGCATTGCGAATATTGCAAATGGTTTTTTTACTGGCATGGGCGGTTGCCCGATGATTGCCCAAACTTTGGTAAACCTCTCGGCAGGTGCCAGAGCAAGGTTATCGGGCATTATTGCAGCATTAACCGTTCTGTTGATCATTTTGGTAGGTGCCCCGGTAATCGATCGTGTACCTATGGCTGCGCTGGTTGGTGTAATGATGATGGTTGCCATTGGTACTTTTGAATGGATGAGCTTTAAAGTAATCAATAAAATGCCTGCGCAGGATATTATCATTGGTATCCTGGTGGCCGTTATTACCATTTGGCTGCATAACCTGGCACTCGCCGTACTCATTGGTGTAATTATTTCGGCACTTGTTTTTGCCTGGGAAAGCGCTAAACGGATACGGGCCAATGAACATACCGACGGGAGTGGTGTAAAAACTTATGAGATATACGGGCCTTTGTTTTTTGGATCGGTTACTCATTTTAATGAATTGTTTGATGTAGGCCAAGATCCTCAACAAATTATAATTGATTTTAAGCACAGCCGTGTTTTTGATATGTCGGGTATTGATGCGCTTAATAAACTAACTGAACGTTACCGCTTAGTAGATAAAAAACTTCAATTGAAACATTTGAGCAGCGACTGTAAACGCCTGCTGAAAAATGCTGATCAGATTATAACGGTAAATATTATAGAAGATCCCATCTATATGGTAGCAACAGAAAAATAAAAGGTGGTAATTTCGCCCAAGCTAACCTTGATTTATGATGGCTGTTTGAGCCATGATAAACATAAGGATGTACTGGTGTCTAAAACAAGGCGAATCCAAATTTCCTGTTTCAACTTAAACGTTTAAGTATTTCAGTTAAATCGCAACAAAAAAATGTTTAATTTATTGTATCCGTAGCTAAAAAAATGTTTACATGCTGTTTTTTAGTGTGTTACTTTGATAAGAAATATTAGCAATATTTATTTTTTTATCTGTCTGGTTGACATTTATTTTGTCATAATTCAATATTATCCCTCTATTTAATAAAAATTTCATAAAAATGACAATTTGTTATTAAAACGTTTTAGCATATTATATATTTGAATTAACCAAATAACTAAATTATGAGAATCCCTAACCACTACCGCCAGAGTACTTGTCCTTTTAACTTCAGACATGTCTCGCCGTTTCCGAAAAAATAAGTTTTAGTAATCATTTTTTTACCAATTAAAAGATCCATTAACTATGCGATACTTATGGGCGTGCCTTGCTTTTTTTGCAGTGTTTACGTTAAACGTTTTACCAAATTATGCTGCAGGCAAAAAAAAGTATAAAGGCCTTACAATTAACTATTTGATCTTTCAGGATACAACTAAAATAAAGATCGTATCGCCTAAAGACTCCTTGCGGAAGGATAGTCTTGAACAGATCAGGAAAAAAACACTTTACAACAAATTGTCTGGAGGAGTACAAAAAGATACCAGGGATTTAGCACTCTTTCCGGCTATTTCATTGCAACAGAATTTAAAGGGCAATTTTGCCGGTCTTTATGTTCAGGAACCTTCCGGTGAACCTGGTTCTATGCAGAATATGTTTATCAGAGGGGCTGCAATGCCATTATTATCCAAAAAGGATTTGTACGATGCCCAGCCATTGGTGGTGCTCGATGGTATTCCTTTGGTAAGAGAGCACCCTTTTGCCTTTGATATACAGCAGTTTGATTTCAACAGGATTGGTCCGGCCACCAACCTGCTGGCGGGCATCGATATGAATAATATTGCATCGGTAGAAGTGCTTAAAGATCTGGGTTCAACCTCTATTTATGGACCAAGAGGTGTTAATGGGGTAATTGTGTTAACCTCAAAAACAGCTGTTGGCAAATACCGCGCGATATCTTTCAATTCTTACATCGGTATGGTGCAAAAGCCATTCGTAAATACCATCAATGGTAAATATGAAAATGACTTTAGGCAACGCTTTTATGGCGTGTACACCACAAATGGCAGGTATTCTGACGATGAAGAATACCCGGTATATCTAAGCGATTCTCTAAACAATGTGTATAGTGGTAAATCAGACTGGACCGATTTATACTATAAAAATGCATTGGTGTATGGTGTTAATTTCTCGCTTGCAGGTGGTACAGACCGGGCTAACTTCAGGTTTGCATTGGGTAATACCAAAAGTGAAGGTGTAGCTGATGAAACGGGTATCGACCGGTATAGCGCTACTTTTAATATCAACATGAAGCCAACCAAGTGGTTGCTGTTTTCAACGATGATTAATGCAAACCGTTTGAACCGCGATAGAAATAAAACCTTGCGCGACCGCTTTGCACAACTTAATTATTTCCCTGATTTGAGTGCGCCACTGCCGCCAAATAAAGATTTCTATGGTTCATATCTACAGCAATACAAGAAAGGTTTTGATGATAACAAAACAAACTCCATTCAAGGTTATGCCAAATTAGAAGGAACTTTCGGCCTGTTTAAAGTAACATCGTCATTTAACGCAGATTACAGTGAGGGCTACAGGGATGTTTTTTATGCCCGAACGCTTTTGCAGGGAAACAGTTACGCATCCAATTACTATGGCTTTAGCCAAAGGTTAATGATGGATAACAAGGTAACTTATGATCTAAACCTGAATAAAATCCACGATTTTCATTTTGCGTTAGGGCAAACCATGCAATGGGATATTTACAAATACAGTAATGCCTACGCTTATAAAGGCGTTAACGATTATATCAAAATCAACTTACTTGATTCTAAACCTAAAAACGATGATGGTTCAGATAATGGAGGTTATTTAACGCCTGTTGCCTTTCCAAGAGAGTTAACGTATCGGTTCTTAGATAAAACTGAAGATAACTTATTGTCTTTCTATGGAAAAGCTGATTACTCATTCGCCGATAAATACTTCTTATCAGCCATATTACGTTTAGACGGCTCTTCAAATGCACAGCCTACAAGCCGGTGGTTTTATTCGCCAACTATTTCTGCCGCCTGGAATCTTAAAAACGAATTCTTGAAAGGGAACAGCTTGGTTGATGATCTGGTATTGCGTGCAAGTGCGGGCAGAATGGGACGTACCTTCAGTTACGATAACTATACCCAGGGCCCACAATATACCGCCTCGGTTGGTTACACCGGTAACTTAACGGTGCCGGGTTATAATGCATTCGGGGTATTAACCCGCCCTTACCAGTTTGGTTGGGTAGGTTACGGCGTGCCCTGGTCGTATTCAGATCAACTCAATATTGGTGCTGATGTAGCGATGTTGAAAAACCGTTTGCACGTTTCAGTTGATCTTTATAGCAAAACGGATAAAAACCAATTGATTGGTATCCCCGCTTATGCAGAGTATGGTTATAAACAAGCCATCGAAAGTGGCATGTCTGTAAACAACATGGGTGTCGATTTTACCTTAAGTGCCCAGGTGATTGCAAAAAGTAAATTCTCGTGGAATTCAGCTTTAAATTTTAACCACAATGCTAACAAATTAAAAGCATTGCCCAGAGGACTGGATCAGTTGGTGGTGGGTAACAGGTTCCTAAAAGTTGGCCAGCCCGTAGATCAATATTGGTTATTGGAAAATAATGGCATTTACACGGCAGATGCAGACGTGCCTACGGTTAACGGACAAAAGTTAAAATACAAGGGAATTGTTTTAAAGGCAGGTGATCCACGCTGGAAAGATCAAAATGGTGATAACACCATTGATGATAATGATAAAGTATTAAAAGGCCACTCCTTACCAACTCTTTCAGGCGGTTTTGATAACAACTTTAAGTATGGCAACTGGAGTTTGGGTACGAGCTTCTATTTTAATCTGGGCAGGAAGCTCATTAATCAGGAAATGGCTAACCGTTTTGATTTTGTTAACCGCGAGGGTAATACCGATATCAGTTCTGTTAAAGAAATTACTTTCTGGGAGAAACGTGGCGATTACTCAAAATATCCGCTTTACAATCCCTGGAGTACGGTTATCCCATATCGCGCAGATCAGGACCTCTTTCTGGAAAATGCATCATTCATAAAATTAAGGCAGGTTTCATTGGGTTACGAACTGGGTAATCTATTAAGTAAGAAGAACATCAAAATCAACAAATTCTTCGTGTATGGTGCAGTAAGCAATATTTTCACCATTACACCTTACACCGGCCAGGATCCCGAACTGGTGAATTATGATGGTATTGATACCGGTTATGGTCAGCCCATTCCGAGAACATATACCCTGGGTGTTAAAATGGATTTATAAGATGAAAACAAGAACGAACAAAACATCAGGTAATATGAAAAATATATTTTACGTACTACTACTTTCTGTAATAACCTTTTCAAGCTGTAATAAAGCTTTAGAAACAGATTCTACCAGGGTTGTTGGCGAAAAAAATGCCTGGAATACAATAGAAGATGCCCGATCCGGAATTTTAGGTGTGTATGCTTTAACCCGTGCAGCATTATCAGATAACAATGGTCATTGGATTTATGGTGATGTAAGAACAGGAGAATTTTTAAGCCCGAAAAGGCAGGATTTAAAGGCTGTGATCGGCAATAATTTAAATGCCGCATATCCTGTAATGGAGGCACTATCTGATTGGACTAGGTTCTACGCCATTGTAAATGGTGCCAATGTGTTCCTGGAAAACGTAGGGCATGTAAAAGACACAGACAAACGGTATACCAGCAACAACATGACGGTTGATATTGCACAAGCCAGGTTTTTAAGGGCTTTTGCCTATTTCTACATGGTGAGAATATGGGGCGATGTACCTTTCATTACCTCATCAGATGAAGGTAAATTTACCAATAAGCCCCGTGAAAGCCAGGCCAGGATTTTGGCATGGGCCGAGCAGGAAATGCTAAAATCAGCAGCTGATCTGCCGTTTATCTATAGCGGTGGTGATGTACAGCAGCCAACTGATTATTACAATGAAACTTCAGGAAGATGGGGCGGTGCTTTGGCTACAAAAGTTACGGCATATGCTGTGTTAGCTCATTTGGCAGCCTGGAATGGCGATTATACCAGTGTTTCTAAATATGCCAAATTTGTGGAAGATAATTATGGCAGAAGCGCCGGCGGTTTTACAGGAAGTGCCGATTTATCGAACTCCAATGGATTTTTCTACAATAAGAATACCAGGCAGATGTTCGGTTTCAACTCCGATTATGGTCACGTAGATGGTTCATCAACCGGGCATATTGAAGAGTTGACTTTGGCTGAACCGGTGATGACCAAGTCGGTTCCGGATATTTATCTTCCCAAGGATTCGATCCTGAAATATTTCAATCTCCCAAAAGATCAAAGGTTTGCGGTCGATACGCTGGGCCAGGCCAAATACGATGGAAGATATTTTACCAACCTTAATGGTAAATATCCCATTTTCAGCAAAATCAAAGTCATACAGGGAGGCGGAACAGATCCAAACTTCAGGTATTTTACCAGTGCTTTGGTTTTTACCCGCCTGGAGGATATTATCTTGCTGCGTGCAGAGGCCTTATCCGTATTGGGCGATCAAAATGGCGCTTTAAATGAGTTGTTGGTTGTACAGGGTAGAAGATACGATGATGTTACGGCTTTGATTGATGCGATCAACGGTGGTGATGTGATTAAACTAATCTTCGAAGAACGCCACCGCGAATTGTTGGGCGAAGGCTCCAGGTGGTATGATCTGATCCGTTACAACAAAATCAAACAGAACGATGCCAAATTTATGAACCTCATTAATTCTGGTGGCATCTACTGGCCAATATCCAGAAAACTGCTTTCTCAAAATAGTTTATTAACCCAAAATGCTTACTGGCGCTAATGATCACAGATATGAAAAATTCAATAAAATATATAGGTGCATTGGCAATCTTATTATTGCTAACACTCATCAATTCTGCCTGCAAAAAGAACGGGGGATTTTACGACGAACCAGATCAGAATGTAACTTTTTCTGGAAATACTTACGATTATTTGAAAAGTAAACCGGGGGTTTTTGATTCGCTGATTGTAGCGATAGACAGGATGGGTTTGAAAAAGACCTTAACCGATAGCAATGTTACCTTATTTGCAGTAAGTAATCCAAGCTTTCAGCTGGCTTTACGGAACTTAAATACCCTACGCAGGCTATCAGATAAGGATCCGCTTTTTTTGGCAAACATTGATGCTGTTCAATTAGATACGATGACCTCTTATTACATTGTACGGGGCAAAAAAACAACCGATTCTTTAAAACTTCAGGATGGTTTAGACTTAAAAAGTGTTCGCATCGGTTACCCTATGCACGCAAGTGTAACTAAAATGTCTGCTTCTGGACAAGTAGGCGCGGGACCGGAGGTTATCAATTTCGATAATACCAAAAAAAGCAAATTCGTTCGTAACTGGGCAACCAGTACCACATCATCAAATAACATCCGGACCAAAAATGGTATTGTGCACGTCATCAGTGCCGATCACGTATTTGGTTTTAATGAATTTGTTACCCGATTAACTTTTGTGCCACCACCACCAAACCTTTACCTCGAAATTGGCGGGATATTTTCATCCAACCGCGAGAACGGCGGCGGTATAACCAGTGGAGAAAACTCAAGAAAAGTAATTGATGGTGATGATCATACTAAATTCCTGGCCGATTTACAGGGCGAACTATGGATGAGGTTTGAACTTAAAACGCCTGCAGTTTCATCAGTATATACCTTAACATCTGCAAATGATGCTAACGAGCGGGATCCAAAAGCCTGGACTTACGAAGGCTCAATGGATGGCTCGAACTGGGTAGAATTGGATAGAAGATCTAATTTCTTCTTTGAAGAAAGGTATCAGCAAAAGGTATTTAGGTGTACCAACACAGTGGCTTACAAATTTTACCGCATTGTGATCACCGAGCTTAGAAACAGCGGCACATTTCAACTGGCTGAGTTTACCATAAACAAAACGAAATAAGTGATGCGAAATAGAAAAATTAAACCAAATAGTCCGATGAAATCGATCATATATAAATATTTTGCGCTCCTGTTACTTGCTGCAATTCTTTTTAGCGGCTGTAAAAAGATATTTGACCTACCTGATGAGAAAGATTATATCAGCAACAATGTAAATTTTAGCAATAAAATTCTGGAGCCGATCATCGGAAGAACCAACCTTATCGGTGGCTTTAACAGCGATAACTCTACCAATCCGATTACGTTTGAAATTGTAAATGTGAGGTTTGGTGATGGAAAGCCGGTGAATGATCTTTTTACACCTGCACCAACTTATGTTTGGACAGCTCCTTACACCGGTCTGGAAAAAAGCCTGGCCGAAATTGAGGCCAAAAGAAAAATTGAAACACATCCCATATTCGAGATACGTTCATCAGGTGAATTTATTTTGTGGCCATCGGCAACTAACCAGATATTAAAACCTCGTCCAACAGATAGTACCAACTTTTCTCAGGATACCCGCTTTTTTGATGTAAAGGTTAAAAATTCGGGTGGCGAGCGTCTGATCAGGGATTTTCAGATCAGGCCGTTCAGAGAGCGCCCTTACGAACCATCGAATGATTTTAATGCCTACACGGGTTTACCTGCGCCTGATCCAAAGTTTCCGTTAGACAAAAAACTGAGGGATTACATCCGCCCTTATCTGAATAATGTAATCGGTGCAACTTCAAGTTTAAATCTGGTGAGCAACAATGATAAAAAGGATGCAGTAGTGTACATCCGCCCGTTTACATCTGGCGGTAACGGACATTCCCTGCGTATTGTGGTTTTGGGTAAAGATTCTTTACCGATCGATCCCAAGTTTTTTAATGAGACGGTTTGGGATAAGATGATCCATGGATTCAATATCCAAAAAACCGACAAATATGTGCAGTATGATGTTGCTTATCCAATTCCATTGGTTGAAATCCCTACATCTTACGCCAGAGGCGGATCTAGAGCAAAAGCAGAACTGAGTTACTCCCGGATTGGTTTTGGAGGTACACGTACAGTAGGCAGTTTCGGTGTCGATTTCGCTATTTACAAGGCCGGCGACTGGGAAATCGTTTTTCATTTCAAAAATGAGAACCCAAAATTTGCTAACGAATAGTTGATCCATAAAGTTAATTACGATGAAAAGAAATATACTTTTATATACATTACTTATAGTATGTATAATATGTTGTACGAATGCCTATTCGCAAGAAAAAAACATTATTGTAAATGGCAGGGTACTCGATAAAGACACCAAACAAGGGGTGCCAGGCGTATCAGTTATTTTGCAAAGCACAAATAAAGGTTTAACGCAAACCAATGGTGATGGAAAATTTTCGGTTAACGTACCTGTTGGCGAAACGTTGCTTTTTAAATTTTTAGGTTACAATACGGCATCAGCCAAAATTACCGGTCAAACCAATATTACGGTTACCATTAGCGAAAACCGTAAAGATCTGAATGATGTAATTATCGTAGCTTACCAGAACAGACCAAAAGAAACAACTGCCGGATCGGTAACTGTCCTTAGCGGTAAAGATGTATCAGACGTTCCGGTATCAAACATTGAAACGCTTTTACAGGGTAAGGTTCCTGGATTAAATATCCAGAACAATACCGGTGCTCCCGGTTTTAGGGGGTCGGTTCAGCTTCGTGGTTTATCCAGCTTAAGTATTTCCGGTAGCGGCAACGAGTCATTTTTACAACCTACTTCGCCTTTATATATCATTGATGGTGTTCCTCTCGACGCGGATAAAGCTGCAGAGTTTGGTTTTCAAACGCAGGGGCCTGGAGTGAGTCCGCTTTCGTTGATCCCTCAGGAGGATATCGAAAATATCCAGATCCTGAAAGATGCGCAGGCCACTTCCATGTACGGATCAAGAGGGGCCTACGGGGTAATCATTATCACCACTAAGAGAGGTAACTCTAAAGTGCCGCGTATTAAATATGTATCGAACTTTTTCGTAAATGCTCCGCCTAAATTACGCGAAACATTAGGTGGTAATTCTGAGCGTCAGTTAAAAATCCAGCAGATTATTTTGAATGCGGAAACCCTCAACCAAATCAGGGGAATCAGCAATACGCCTTTCCTTGCCGATAGTTTAAATGCCTACTATAATAACTCTACCGATTGGCAGGATGTATTTTACCAAACTACCTTCAACCAAAGTCATAACCTGGCTTTAGATGGTGGTGACCAGAAATTTAATTACAAAGCCAATATGGGTTATTATGCCGAGAAAGGCGTAATTAAAAACACAGGTTACGATCGTTACAATTTAAACATGAACATGGAGTTTAAACCGAACGATAAATTTAGATTTTTCGGTTTCGTTAATGGCTCTGTTGGTAAACAGAATAAAGGTAACGGTGCAGGCTTACTGCAGTCGGGGGTAGCTTCAAACGGTCAGGCATCAACACTTTTACCGCCTCCGTCTTTTTACCAGGCTTCTGGTGGGGTGTTATCTGCTTTGCAAACGCTGAACGATAACAACTCCAGAAATTTAAGGGCAAATATCGATGCCCGTTACGAATTTATACCAGGTTTGGCAGCATCTTCCACCTTAAGTTACGATTATACATCAGATACCGAAACCACATTTACACCAGCTGCGGCAAATGGATCTTTTGCCAAACTTTATGATTATAACGGCAGAAATTTTCAGTTGTATAATAGAAATGCCATTACCTATGCAAAAACATTGGGTGAAAAACACAATTTCTTCATCAATACTTTTAATGAAATTTATAAACTGGGTGCCCAATCATCCATCAGCAGGCAAGAAAGGATCCCAAATGATCAGCTTCAGGGACCGGTTGGATTTGATGGTTATTACTCAAGAGGTGGGGGTGTTTTAGGTACCTATAAAAACGGCACAATAGCCTCTTTTGCAGGATCGCTATCTTACGATTACGATAAAAAATACGTAGCCGAGTTCTCTTACCGTTTAGATGGCACGTCATCAAGCGGTTTGGAAAATCCGTATTCTAAAAACTCTTCAGTAGGTTTAAGATGGAATTTTAACAAAGAGAACTGGTTAATTGATCAAAAATGGCTGGACTATGGTAGTTTAAGGTTAACGTGGGGGCAAAACATTGTACCTACAGGTAACCTTCAGAGTATTTATGGTATCTACAACCTGAATGGGAATTACAACAATACCCAAACCATTGGTATCAATTACGATTTAATCCCAAATCCGGCATTAAAACCAACCACTACAAGTCAGTACAATGTTGGTTTTGATATCGGTTTCCTCAACAGATTCTCAATCGTTGTAGATAGTTATTTCAAGAAGGTAGATAATTTATTGTTCGATCGTGTTTTATCAAATACCACGGGTTTTAATAAACTGGCGAGTAACGATTTGGGGATCGCCAACTATGGTACCGAGGTTAGCTTAATTGTAAAAGCCATTACCAGTAAGGATTTTGATTTATCTTTTTCCATAAATGGCGCGTATAACCGCGATGTACTGTTAAAATTGCCCGAAGAATATAACGGACAGTATATCCGCTTTGATGGTTCCGGTTACCTGCAGCATAATGTTTTTCGCGTAGGCAGGAATACCCTATCAAACTATCTACGGATTAACCAGGGGGTTTACAAAACAGATGCTGATGTACCTGTAGACCCGGTTACCGGAAAAAGATACCAGACAAACAACACTTTCTTTTATGGTGGCGACCCGATTTTGAAAGATATAAACGGCGATTATATTTTGGATGGCCGCGATTATGAAATTACCGGAAACTCTCAACCTTTGTTAACAGGTGGGTTATCCTTAACCATGAGGTATAAAAAATGGGGTTTAAACGTATATGCCAGTTACACCGCTGACAGAACAATCTTAAATAATGCCCTGGCAGACCGGATTGCCATTATGAGAGATCCTTATGCGTTGAACGCCGTAGTACCATTAGGCGATTTGAATATCTGGCAGCGCCCTGGCGATGTAGCTAAATATCCTTACCCTTATGATTTTAGCCGTTATGGAAGCATTCAGCCATTAAGGGCCGATCAAACTTTATGGCAGGAGAGCGGTACTTACCTAAAAATTAACAATCTAACCCTTTCTTATATGTTCGATAAAAAGATGATCCAAAGATTTGGGCTGGCCAATTTAAGAATATTTGCTTCAACCAATAACCTAATTACATTTTCTAAGTATAGTGGCCCCAATCCGGAAAATGTGACCTCATTAGGTCGCGATATTTCTAACGGCTACCCTGTACCACGTACCTATAACATTGGTTTAAACTTAGAACTCAATACAGGCAATTAAAAATATTTATTATGAGAAAAGTTATTATTTACACTTTGGTTATTGCGGCATCTTTTTGCTTGCCTTCATGTAAAAAGTTTTTAAATGTACAGCCTTTAGATAAACTAACCGGAAACAATTTTTTCCAGTCTAAAGAAGATGTGGTTGCCAATATTTATGACTTGTCAAGGATTGTTTTTAGCAAAATAAACGAAACGCATTATGTTGGTGCAGTGGGAGAATACAGATCGGGCGAAGTATTGCACGAAAGCCAGTCTGATAATGCTCCTTCACGGGAATATGTGGAGTATTTAGGTAGAAACGATCTGTTAAACCTGATCAGAAGAGGGCAGCCCTGGGATTATTACAATTTTGATAGAATAACGGATTGGACCGGTTACTACAGGGCCATTCAGGGAGCCAATATCCTGATTTCGAAATTAGAAGAGGGTGTACCGGGTGTTACAGAAACAGAAAAGGGACAATTTAAGGCCGAAGCCGCATTTATCCGTTCGCTTTGTTACTTTACCATGGTGCGGTTATTTGGCGATGTAGTATATTATACCGATGCATTTCACTCTACATCATTACCCCGCGAGAATTTCGTATCCGTATTAAATAAATGTATTGCCGATTTAAATAGTTACAAAAATCAGATTCCATTTACCTATAGCGACCCTGCTTTAAAAGGAGTTCGCGCAAGCAGAGGCAGTATTATTGCCCTGATGATGGAGATGAACATGTGGAATGCAGGTTTCGATGGCGCCAACGCAAAAAAATATTATCAGGCTACCGCAGATTTAGGGAGAGAACTGGTTACAAGTAATGCCTATCGGTTATTACCACTTTCAGATTGGTCAACAGTAATCAAAGGCCGTTCGGATGAAAGCTTATTCGAATTTTATCAAAGTATAAACTATGGTGATGCCGTACTGAACGTAGCACCTATCGCCGATATGTTTTTGCATTATCCATACAAACGGCCAGAGTATACCCACCGGGTAAGTTTTGCTTATTACCGTGGCGAATACATGCAGAAACTTTTTCAGGACGGAGGCGACAAACGGATCACGACCTGGTTTAACGAAGATATTTTTGCCGACAATGGCAAGTTCATGATGTTAAAATATGCCAAAAACTCTTTTATCGTAGGTGAAGAAGATGCCAATCCTGATAACACCTTTATGATTTTTAGATATGGGGGGGAACTTTTGCTTGCAGCAGAGGCGCTTGCCAATATCGATGAAGATGCCGAAGCCATCAAATTGGTTAATATGGTAAGGGCCCGCGCTGGCGCATCTCCCTATACCTCTTCAAACGGAGATCTTAAAGAATTTATCTTTTACGAACGTTCAAGAGAACTGATTGGTGAGGGGCACCATTATTTTGATCTCGTTAGAACGAAGAGAATCTTGAACAGTCAGTATTCTTACAACGTACTTACATCCGATAAATTTAGTCGTGGTGCCTGGACCTGGCCAATTAACCAAAATGCGCTAAACAACAACCCGTTTATGAAATTGAATGATTACTGGGTTAATGGTGGTAATTAATTATAATAAAAGACATATGAAAAAGCTAATTTTTGCTTGTACTGCTTTACTGCTTGTGTTAAATGCTTGTAAACGTGATGAATATTATCGGGATGGAGGTCTGGCCAATCCTAATTTTAACGGGAACATGCTCCAATATTTACAGGCTAAAAAAGTGCCATTTGATACCATAGCCCAGATTGTAAAACTTGCGGGTATGGAAAGCACCTTTTCTAATGAAGACTTTACATTTTTTGCGCCTGATGATGAGGTAATTAAGAAAACAATTGGTACAGCTAAAACCGGTGGATTGAATAATTTTCTCTTTTATTCAGGAAAAGATACTGTTAAAACGCTGGATCAGATTAGTCCGGTAATCTGGAAGAGATATTTGCAGCGCTATATGTTTAAGGGTGTGAATAAATTAAAGGACTATCAACAGATCGATTTTGATGTTAAAAGTGTTTATCCAGGCGGTTTGTATTATTCTCTTGGGGGTAATATCTCAAATATCGGGGTAACCTATGGCACCGCAAATAATATCAAGTATATCGGGTACCGCCAGTTAAATCTGACTTATATCCCTGATGCTTCAAAACCTAATGATAACTGGTACATCAATAAGGTAGCATCATCTGATATAAAACCTACCAATGGTGTTGTGCACACTTTGGCCTATAATGAAACAAGGGGTGGCGCTTATTTCGGTTTCAACGAGAGTGATTTTTTTAGCGATGTATATTTTAGCGGTTTAACGCCTTCTGATTCCTCCAAATAAGTCATAATTGGTTTCTACCTCAAAAAATTAAATAATGAAAAAGATTAAATTTATATTCACAATAATCACTTTGATTGCTTTAGGCTTTCAAGGATGTAAAAAGGCAGATGATGTCATCCCCGATCCTTATGCTGATGCTAAATCGCCTTTAGGGGTGGCCATTTCACAAACTGATGTTCCAGTTCCTGCTGTTGGTAATGTTGGTACATCCGTGGTGATCAAAGCTTCTGGCTTTGATAAATATAAAGATCAGTTAACCTTTATGTTCAATGGCGAAAAGGCCGAGGTAGTTAGTGTAACTGCTACAGAAATTACCGTTAAAGTTCCGGAGAGCGGAAGTACAGGCGTAACCTCCATTGCCATTGGCGATCAGTTATTTATTGGCCCAACTTTTACCGTTAAGGGTCTGATTCAGATTGATCCTACTTTTAAAGCTACAGCGGGTACCAATGGTTATGTAAGTCAGGTGTACGAAATGCCTGATGGAAGGAATATCGTGGTTGGTAATTTTACCAACTTTGATAACAAAGGGGGGGTGGTTCCAATCAATCGAATCGCCAGAACATCTACTGACGGGGAATATGATCGTACTTTTCGTACCGGGAAAGGGGCGAATGGTTCATTGTTCAGGGTTTTGGAAATTGGCGGTCGCTTTATTGTTGCCGGCAGCTTTAGCGGATTTAACCAGCGTACCGAAAACATCAGTAACATCACCAGCCTGTTTACCACCGGAGCTATAGATACGGTAAAAATCCAAACAAAAAGAAAGCCAACGGTTACCGATACTGTTACGCAAAAATGGTTTCCGAGGTTTAATGGGGGAACGAATGGTTACATCAACCGTTTATATGCCCATCAGGGAAAAATTTTAGCGACGGGAAATTTCAGATTTTACGTAAAAAGAACTTATGATAAGTTTAACTACGACTTATCAAGAGATACGGTAATATTGGATAGTACAGATATTCGCCAGGTTTTGCGCTTTAATTTAGATGGTAGTCTTGATAAAACATTCCGTTTCAACACCGCCACTAATAAAGGTAAAGAGAGTGGAAATGGAAATATTGATAGTTACATGCATACCGATGCAGAGAAACTGGAAAAATTGGTGGTATTTGGTAGTTTCAATACGTTTGATGGTCAACCTGCCAATCGTATTGTTCGTTTAAACCCTGACGGAAACATCGATCCATCTTTTACACCCGGCTCGGGGGCAGATAATACCATCAGTTCATGTACTTATAATGCTACTACAAAAAAATATATAATCACTGGAATCTTTAGCAAATACAATGGTAAACCAGCAGTTGGTATAGCGGTTTTAAATGATAATGGAACCCTAGATGAGACATTTGCTTCCAGAACATTTGAAGGCGGTTTCCCTGGTTTTGCCAAGCAGCTCAATAATGGATTAATTGTAACAAGTGGGAACTTTATTAAATATAATAATGTGACTAGAAATGGTTTTATGGTATTAACGTCAACGGGAACATTGGCAAAGGGATATAATTCTACCGGTCCTTTTAACGGGGGCTTATCTGATGTAATTGAAACCAAATCTGCAGATGGTAAAAAAGCACTACTATTAATTGGCGAATTTTACCGTTTTGATAATTTACCATTATATCACATCATTAGGGTAACCATCGAATAACAGATTAAGCTAACCAGATATAAATTAAGATGAGTATGATGAAAAAATATAGATTATTGATTGGCTTAATCGCAGCAATAACCACTACAGCCATATTTTCTTGTAATAAAGAATTTGAAAGAACCATTGGCGATAAGAATGCAAGTGATACCACAACCGTTAAATACGGAAACAGAAAGGTTCTTTATTTAATAGTTGATGGCGCTAGGGGGCAATCGGTTTTAGATGCCAATACACCAAATATAGATGCCATTTTACCACAAGCAATCTACACCTGGGTAGGTTTAAGTGATCCTGATGCAACGGCAAATGCAACTAATTGGGCAAATATGTTAACCGGGGTTAAAAAGGAGAAGCATAAAGTTACCAGTGATGCATTAACGAACAACAATCTGCAGAATTACCCGATAATCTTCAACAGGATCAAAGAGGCAAATGCAAAATCGAAAATTGTTACCTATACGCCTTCGGCGGTTTTTAAATCGTTAAACACGGGGGCTGATGCCAGTAATCTGGTGGCAGATGATGATGCCGTTAAAGCAGGTTTGATCAGCAATATCGGAAGTGATACCGCATCAGTTATTGTAGGCCATTTTACAGGAGTTAATGCAGCAGGGGCAGCCTCTGGATATGATGTTTCTTTTCCGGCCTATAAAGCAGCGATCGAAAAATTTGATACCGGTGTAGGTGAAATTCTTGCAGCATTAAAAAAACGCCCAAATTATAACAATGAACAATGGTTGGTGGTTATTGCCTCAAGTGCTGGTGGGCAGTATACCTTACCTGCAAATGCCGATGACCAGACTATTTTTAGCCAACCCAAAGTAAATGCATTTGTAATTTATTATGCACCAACCTACAACAAACGAATTTTAACAAAGCCGTTTACGGGTAACAGGTATTTGGGCAAAACCATCCGTTTTAAGGGCGAGAACGTGAGGGCACAGGTTGACGCTGCTGATGCCAATGTTTATAATATTGACGATACAACAAAGGTGACTATTGAGCTAAAGGTTAAAAAGAATGAAGACAGATTTTTCTGGCCAAGTGTGCTTGGCAAGCGTAACGAATGGTCCGGTGGCCATCCAAGTGTAGGTTGGGTAATCTATTTAGAAGAAGACTATTGGTATTTTGAGTGGCGGGGCACTAAAGATGGAGATTATCACCAATGCAGGGGCGGAAGTTTTGCTAAAGGAAAATGGACAAACCTGACTGCAAAAATTGAAGTGCGTAATGGACAGCGTTTTGTACGCACCTATACCAATGGTACCTTTAACAATGAACTCGAAATTACAGGTTCAGGTTCATTGGCAAATTCCAATCCTTTAAAACTGGGATTTTTGAACGGAAATGGCCACGGCTCGCCTGATGTATATGTCAGCGACATCCGCTTTTTTAAATTCTCTGTTCCTGATGGAATGATTGGTAACTATGCCTGTCAAACTTCAATTGATCAAAGTCATCCATACTTTAATTTTCTGGTAGGGTACTGGCCTGCAACAGATGGGAATGGCAATATCATGGCAGATATCAGTTCGCAGGCACATGATTTTAAATTTCAGGGAACTTATGACTGGGAGAGTTTTAATGATCTGATCTGCCCGCCAGCTCCGGAAACACTGGCCGTATTTGTTCCGCAAACAGCAGATATCCCGGCGCAGGTTATAAACTGGTTAAAAATTGCCAATAAACAAACCTGGAAACTTGATGGCCGCGTTTGGTTAGATCAATAAAAGATTTGCTGACCATTTAAAATAGCATAAAATGAAAAAATATATATATATCGCATTGATAAGTTTAGCCATCATTGGCGTTTATTCTTGTCGCAAATCAAAAATTGAAGACTTAACACTGCCAGATCCCAATACCCGGAGTATAACAGGGGAAGGTATTGTTGCCGGCAAGGTTTCCATAGATAACGAATACGTTAAGGTGCCTTTTAAAATTTCTTTAACCGGCGTTGCAGAAGAGGCCTTCCAGGTGGGTTTAACTTTAAATAATGATACCGTTGCCCAGTTAATTAATAATGGAACCATCACCAACGCGGTACTCATGCCGTCTACAGCAGTTGAGTATCCAAATGTAATCAATGTGGCTTATGGTACCGATAACAGTGAAGGTATTGCCATTGTCCGGCGGTCCGTATTGGAGCGCAATTATGGTAAAAAAGTTGTCTTTGCACTAAAGCTTTCAGCTCCGGGCAAAGGAAACAAAATTGCTGCCGGCAAATCTACCATCATGGTAATTATCAATACTTCTGATCTGCTGAAATCTACCGATTTACATTACTTAACATTCAAAAACGCAGGTATCTACAACGTGGTATATCAGGGAGATTATTTAGTGGGGCCTGCAGGGGTAACCATTCCACTCATTGTAAATCTAGAAAATCAGCCATCAACAGCTTTCAATATTAAAATCAAAGAAAATATTGATACCGTTAGTACGCTGGTAGGTAACGGAACGTTGCCTGTTGATGCCATACATCTGGCTGCTAGAGATTATAGTGTTGATACTTTGGTTCGCTTTGCCACAGGCGCTTCCAGTGCAGTGGTGCGGCTTCAGATCCCATGGCCGGTTTTTGATGCCAACATTGTTGCCAATAAGAAATTTGCATTCGCCTTCAGTATTAGCGAGGCAAACAATCATGTAATTCACCCTACAAAAAGAAAGTTAATCGTGGTAGTGGATCCTAACGTAAACTTGGATAATAACTCTTACATTACTGGAAACGGTACTGGTTTAACCGCGAGATATTATACCAACACCCAGTTAGACCCGGATGATGGACGCGCACCATTTGTAACAAGGATTGATCAGCAAATTAACTTTAGTGGTGATGGTTGGCCTGACAACGTAAAAAATGATGCAGGAACTCAATTAAGCCGGGATAATTTTGCTGTTAAATGGAAGGGCGAATTTTTAGCTCCAGTGCGTGGTACCTATACTTTCTATCAAACCCGTTGGGATGATGGTTCCAGACTGTATGTAAATGGTGTTGCTTTGGTTGATGATTATACCACTCAATGGGATAAAGACTCACGTAAAGGTACCATATTTTTAGAACGCGGAAAACGTTACACCATTGAGGCACATCACCGTGAAAATGTGGGCGGGCAGCAGGCTTATTTAGAAATTGAAGTGCCAAATATTTTATCCAAAAGGGTAATACCAAAATCTCAATTATTCCCAACACCTTAAATATTAATTAGATATGAAAAATAACATGAAAAGATTATTTAGTCTCCTATCTCTTTTAATACTTATTGTAATTACCACAGTAAAGTGTAAGAAAGATGCGGAAGAGGTTGTACCTATAGTGGACGAACCTAAACCAACAGCAGGTTTTACCTATGTGAGGCCTGATACGGTAAAGTTTTTAGAGTATCAGTTCACCGGTACCTCTACAAATTACAAAACTTTATTGTGGCAGTTTGGAGATGACAGTACTTCGGTTTTAGTTAATCCAAAACACACCTACCGTTTCCCGGGTAAATATAAAGTAACATTAACCACCAGAAATGGCCAGGGTTATTCTGCCGCAAAGGAAGTGATTTTAAATATTGTTGATCCCAATTTCGACCCTACCAAAATCGGAGAAAATTATATGCGCACTATTGGAGGCATATTTTCGGTAAACTTAGAAGCCGGTGCCGGACCCGATTCTAATGAGGGATCGAAAAAACTGGTGGATGGCGACATTACAACCAAGTTTTTACAGGCAGGTTTTGATGGTACGCAAAGGTGTACATTTGAACTCACAACACCGCAGGTAGTTGGCGCTTACACTTTAACTTCCGGCAACGATGCTGAAGACAGGGACCCACGGTATTGGATTTTACAAGGGTCAATAGATGGTATTCAGTATACCGACTTACATACGGTAACCTCCTGCCCCTGGGCCAATTCAGGTGAAAGACGCGTAACCAAACGGTATTATTTCGACAATTTTGTAGCCTATAAATTTTACCGCCTTTATATCAAAGCCAATAGGGGAAGCCGTTTATTCCAGTTATCAGAGTGGACCATCAATAAAAAACAGCCTTAATAAATAGCGCTCTACACATCTGAAAAATACATGAAGCCTGAAAACTTCATGTATTTTTTTAGACTATTATTTTAATTGTCGATTAGACAATTAAAATAGACTTCTTTTCATAAAGCAAATTATATTTTATACTTTAGTAAAACGTTTAACTAAGATTAATCTAACCATATATACTACCGGATTTCAATACACACACTATGAACAGAACCAAAATATTAAAAGCCATAGCCATACTCGGCTGTATGTTTGCAGGCAGTTTGCTAAATGCGCAGGAACGGAAAGCCCCGGCCTATCCCTTAATTACACACAATACCTATTTCAGCATTTGGTCTACCACCGATAAATTAAATGAGTCTGCTACTCAACACTGGACAGGTGCCGATCATTCGCTTTTAGGAATGATTAACGTTGATGGCAATATTTATCGCTTTTTAGGTAAAGAAAGTACCAGCTATAAAACCGTTGTACCTGCATCAGATGAAAAAGCGTATGAGGTAAAATATACTGAAACCGAGCCTCAGGGCGATTGGAAAGCTGAAAACTATTCGGCCAGTAACTGGCAAACCGGTAATGCACCGATAGGGGACGACGCCAAAACCGCGAAAATAATATGGAAATCAAACGATATATGGGTAAGGAGAACCTTTAATGTCGCTAACCCTACCTCAATAAACGAGCTGTTTCTAAAAATTAATCATGACGATAATATTGAGGTTTACCTGAATGGAAAAAGAATCTACACAAAAGAAGGCTGGACTAATGATTTCAAATATATTGCATTAAGCAATAGCGATAAAAGTGCTTTAAAAGCAGGATCAAATGTAATGGCCATCCACCTTAAAAATACTGCCGGCGGTCGGTTCCTTGATTTTGGTCTGGTAGATAAATTAAAGGATAATGCCGAGAAAGTTCAGATCGCTAAGCAAAAAAGTGTAGAAATCAATGCTACGCAAACCATCTATAACTTTACTTGTGGTAAAATAGATCTTAAATTAACTTTCACTTCACCCTTATTGATGAATGATTTGGGTTTGTTTGCACGCCCGGTTTCTTATGTTTCGTACCAGGTAAAGGCAAATGATAGCAAAACACATCAGGTAAAAGTATATCTGAGCGCAGCGTCAAATATTGCCGTTTATCGCCCTACGCAGGAAGTTACAGCCACTAAATACAGCACAGCCAAATTATCGGTATTGAAATCAGGTACGGTAGAGCAGCCAATCCTTCAAAAAGCAAGTGATGATATGCGTATTGATTGGGGTTACTTTTATGTAGCTGCGCCAAAAACCAGTAATGCCATCCAGTTTGTAACAACTGAAAAAAATGCAGCTGATGCATTTAGACAAGGTAATTCCGCTTCAACTGCCAAACAAGGTAAAATGCTTGCCTTAAATACCATTATCCCTTTCGGAACTGTAGGTAAAACTGCCGTTGAGAAATATGTTGAACTGGGATATGATGAAATTTACAGTATTCAGTATTTCAATAAAAATTTAAGGCCATGGTGGAATACCTCAGGTAAAGAAACCATTGAGGCACAATTAACTGCTGCGGCAGACGAATATAAAAAAGTAGTAGAGAAGTGCGAAGCTTTTGATAAGGCTTTGTATGCCGATGCCTTAAAATCTGGCGGTAAGGAATACGCCGATTTATGTGTTCTGGGTTATCGCCAGAGCATTGCCGCACACACCCTGGTAAAGAGTCCTCAGGGTGAAATTTTATGGTTATCAAAAGAAAATAACAGTGGTGGTTTTATCAACACGGTAGATGTAACTTATCCATCGGCACCCTTATACCTGATATATAATCCAGAATTATTAAAAGGGATGTTAAATGGTATTTTCTATTTCAGCGAAAGTGGAAAGTATCCTCATCCCTGGGCAGCACACGATCTGGGTACTTATCCATTGGCCAACGGACAAACATATGGCGAGCCAATGCCTGTTGAAGAATCAGGTAACATGATCATTTTAACTGCTGCAATTGCCAAAGCACAGGGAAATGCCGATTATGCCAAAGCACACTGGAAAACCTTAACTACATGGGTTGATTATTTGACCAAAGAAGGTTTAGACCCAAAAACACAATTATGTACCGATGACTTTGCCGGTCACCTGGCTCGCAATGCTAATTTATCTGTAAAAGCAATTGTAGGTATAGCTTGTTATGCCCAGATGGCCCAAACATTGGGATACGATGATATCGCTAAAAAATATAGGGCGACTGCCGAAAGTATGGTGCCAAAATGGATGGAAATGGCCGATGCCGGCGATCATTATGCGCTAACGTTCGATAATAAGAATACCTGGAGTCAGAAATATAACCTTGTTTGGGATAAGGTCTTAAATTTAAATTTATTCCCTCAAAAAATATATGATACCGAAACTAAATATTACCTGACGAAACAAAATAAATACGGTATTCCCTTAGATAGCAGAAAGGCCTATACTAAAAATGACTGGATTTTGTGGACCGCTGCTTTTGCACCAACACAAAAGGAATTCGAGGCGCTGGTTCATCCGGTTTACAAGCATGCTATCGAAACTGAATCGAGAGTGCCTTTAAATGATTTTTATGATTCAAATACCGGCATCCGCGATAATTTCAAAGCCAGAAGTGTGGTGGGTGGTTTTTACATGAAACTGCTTGCCGATAAATTGAACAGTAAATAATAACGCACCTCCCCATCAAATTAACCACTTAAGGTTCTGCATTAATTTGCAGGGCCTTTTTTAATTATTGCGTTTTACTTGTCATCAGGTCATATCATGTATTCCGGGGAATGCATCTCCAAAAGTCAGGTACACAATTAAAATATCTACAATTGTTTTTGAGTCGGATTTAATCGATGGGAATACTGAAGGGTTTAGGATGTTCAGAAATACTAATTTGTTGTTTTCAGTTAGCTGAACAGCCCAAAAATTATGCAATCAGTCACCTGCGTTTTCTTGCAAAATCATGATTATTTTCATCTAATTTCTCCTTTCCTTTGCAGTATAATATTAAACATCATGGTTAATTACAGCGAAATTTTCAGCGGGCAGGGAATGGATTATCAAACCTATCGGGCCTTGATTGATCAACTTCTATTGGAAGGAAAAGCTACTGGTGATGTAGCTTACGATCTGCACTACACTAAAATGAATGTTCAGCGTATGAACCGTGTAGATAAAACAATCAGCCTAAATGATGAGCTGGTATCAACAATCGATCATCTTAAAGAAAATTATAAATTTTTAGTTATTACCGAAGGCTGGTGTGGTGATGCTGCGCAGATTGTCCCACTGTTCAATAAAATCGCAACGGCATCGTTAGGTAAAATTGAACTGAGATTTGTTCTTAGAGATAAAAATCTTCCATTAATTGATGCACATTTAACCAATGGGGGAAGAGCAATTCCGGTTTTAATTGTATTAAATGAATCGGCCGACCATGTTTTGGCAACCTGGGGCCCCAGGCCACAGGTTTTGCAGGAACTATTAAAAGAATGGAGGACGGAAACTTCCGAAATGCCGGTTTTAGCAGAAAAACTTCACGGTTGGTATGCTAAAGATAAAACACAAACTACACAGGCTGGATTATTAACACTTTTAAAAGGATTGGAGGGGTAATATTATTGTCTCTTTTTACACGGTCGTCACCCTGAACCGATAGCCAGTGGATTTATTTCAGGGTCGTCTGCTAAAGTAGATGCTGACCACGAAGTAGATACAAGGCAATTGAAAATACTATTTCTCCTTGTAAAACAAGTTCAGTATGACGATTCGCTAGAAAATACCCTAATCAACAGAAACTGTCAGGCCTTCTTGCTGCAGAATTTTGCGGTATACTTCCATTTCGGTAAAAGATCCTTCTAAAACAGGACATTTACCTTCATTATGCACTTTCCATGCAATTTTTTCCGCCTGCGATTCGTTATAATCAAGGTATTTCATCATGCAATAAATCACGTGGTCGAATGTATTGATATCATCATTCCACAAAATAAGGCGATGTACGGTTTTTAAGGAAGTTAAGATTTCTTCGAGCGTAAAGGTCTCTTCTTTGGTTTCTGTAGACATGGTGCAAAAATAACTATTTTTTATGTAAGATGTAATAGGTTAAATAGAAGATAGTTGTGATTATTTTGGACAATAGAAGTAGATTTTTTAGCCTTTGTATTACATTTTTTATCTTACCTCATACATCTTACATCCCTTTTAATACATTTGTTAACCAAATAATATACGAGCATGCACCAGTCTAAAATTGCAGGAATAGGTTACTACGTTCCAAAAAACGTGTATACAAATGCTGACTTAAGTCGGTTTATGGATACCAATGATGCCTGGATCCAGGAACGTACGGGTATTAAAGAACGCCGTTTTGCCGATCGTAATGAAGAAACCACCACTACCATGGGTATTGAGGCGGCAAAAATCGCCATCGAAAGAGCCGGCCTTACCGCAAAAGATGTCGATTTTATCGTTTTTGCTACTTTAAGTCCTGATTACTATTTCCCGGGATGTGGGGTATTGTTGCAGCGGGAAATGGGTATGGGCGAAATCGGTGCTTTGGATATTAGGAATCAATGTTCAGGCTTTGTGTACGCACTTTCGGTAGCAGATCAGTTTGTGAAAACCGGCATGTATAAAAATGTACTGGTGGTAGGAAGCGAGAAACATTCTTTCGCCATGGATTTTGAGACCCGTAGCCGCAATGTTTCGGTAATTTTTGGCGATGGAGCAGGTGCTGTTGTATTACAGCCTACGGATGAAACCGGAAAAGGAATTTTAAGTACGCATTTGCATAGTGATGGTGCCGATGCAGAAATTCTGGCGATGTATTACCCAGGTTCGCATGCCAATAAATGGCTAAATGATAAACCAGCCTATCCCGAACAGGAATTGGGCGGATTGTTTATGACACCCGAAATTTTAGAAAGTGGCGCCGCCTTACCTTATATGGATGGACCTGCTGTTTTCAAAAAAGCGGTAGTGAAATTTCCGGAGGTGATAAAAGAGGCTTTGGCAGCTAATCAGTTAACTGAGAAAGATATCGATCTATTGGTGCCGCACCAGGCAAACCTCCGTATTAGTCAGTATGTGCAGCAGTTATTGGGCTTAAATGACGATCAGGTATTCAATAACATTCAAAAATACGGAAATACCACAGCTGCTTCTGTTCCCATTGCCTTATGCGAAGCCTGGGAGGCGGGAAAAATCAAAGATGGCGATCTGGTTTGCCTTGCTGCATTTGGATCTGGCTTTACCTGGGCCAGTGCGCTGATCAGGTGGTAGGTTTAGGGTTTAGGGTTTAGGGTTTAGGGTTTAGGGTTTAGGGTTTAGGGTTTAGGGTTTAGGGTTTAGGGTTTAGGGTTTAGGGTTTAGGGTTTAGTTAAAATAGCCGTACAAGTTAAGATAAAAGAAAGGGCTTTGAGTTAATTCAAAGCCTTTATTTTGTTTTCACCCTGATGGATAATTTATTATATAAAAGTCAATATAATTAGAAGACTAATTTTATGAGGTCATATCTCTCGAGAGAGCGTTATTCCGAACTTGATCCGATGCTATCTTATGACGACCGCAGTAGTAGATTCTGTCAATGGTAGTGTAGTCTAAAGATCTCTATTTAGTAGTCAAGATGAATATTATTATTGCGCTTTAGGCCTAATAAAATCACCTAAATAACTGCATTCGCTCGCTGCAATGGCATAAAAAGGAGTTTTAGTATAGTCGAATCTTAATTCTTTTAAATAAGGATTGTTATAATTGGCCTTGATGAAGTTTCTCCATTTTATGTCCTTCTTATCATAATAGTAAAATGATAGTGGATTGGCATTCATGATGATCTGCTTTTGCAAACATTTGGCCAGCATAAAGGTACATTTTGCCTTAAAATCGGCATTGGTGCTTAATGCCCTCGCTTTCAAATACCACGCCTTTGCCGTCTGTGCCTTTTTATAATCCTCGTCGTAAACATATTTCGCCGGGTTGCTATTGTCGTAAGATGACCAATCGTAACTGATCAGAAACCAGCTGTTACCAAAATAACCTGTTTGGTAAACCGCATTCGCCATTCTATAATAGTAAAGCGCGGCATTCTTTTTGTCGCTAATCGTTAACCTCTGTAAACGAAGCATTTCTGCAGCAAAAGTTTTTTTAGTAATAGATGCTTTGGCTGTTACATATTTTTTTGGAAAATCGTTAATGGTTTCGATAAATGGATTGGCGTAAAGTTTAGTGTTTTCCCCATCTCCGTACCAGTTTTCAGGAGCAAAATATTGATAACCCGCCGAAACCTTTGCAAACATCTGAACTGCTTTGTCGTATTGATGTGTACGCAGATAGGTGGTGCCGTAAAGCTCATAAAAGTCGTCGTTTTTCAATTGGTTTAAAGCCGAAGCCAACAGGGCGGTAACATCATTGCCCATTGCTTTTGTTTTATAAACCGCTAAACCCTGCATACTTTTCGGGCTTAGGTATTTTTGCCAAAAATTAATGCTCTCGTAACTCATGTTCCGGAAAAGTGAGTTTTCTTTCAGCGTTTTGCGGTTCAGGTCACCTTTAACCATTGCCAGTGCTGCTTTAGCGGTGTCGCCCATCTTTAAATAAGCAGGCGCTAATATTTGCTGATAAAAATTCCTGGTCGTTCTGCTAAACCGTTTATCGGCATTATCATAATATTGTTCGTAAGGTTGGTTTTTGTTTTCTGCAAAACGCTTTTCGTCCAGCCATTTTAGTGTGGGTAATAAGTCGTTCTCGTTAAATACGTTACCTTTTTTGATGTTTTTAGCTTTGATCAACAGATCGATAATGCGGTATTGGTCGCGCAGTCTTTCAGGCAGTTTATCTGGTTTTAAAATGGCCAGGTAGTTTGATGCCAGAGGATCGTTATTCTCCATCCAGGATAAATAGGCCGCGGTTAAAGTACCCAGTTCTGGCTGCGGATATTTCTTTTCAGTGGCCATTTTCACGGCAAAGTTCCTGATTTCGTTTAGGTGTTTTAGATTAACATTTTTTAAACTGTCTTTATACTTAGGATTGTCGTTATCCGAAAAATAATAATTATAACCAATTTTCGCTATGTCATTTGCCTGAATAAGATTTTGTTCCAGCTTATTTACCTCGCGTACCAATAATGTGCCGTTTAACAGGCTTTTGGGTTCATAGCCGTAAACTTTGTTCATGCTTTCTATCCCTGAATCTGCATTACCAAAACCATTAATTGCCCAGATATTGGCTTTTTCATTGTTGGTGCTGGCGTATTTTAAAGCCCCATGAACAGGAGAACTGGTGTAATAATAGTTTTTGTAGGCCTGTATCCTCCGCTCGGGGTTGCTGGCAAAAACTTTTGAGAATAAAAAAGCTGCTTCATCCGGATTTCCTAACCTGCGGATTGATCCTGCATATAAAGCCAATGCCCAACCTTTAATGGCACTGTTAATTTTACTGGTTTTAATATGCGTTTCGTAAGTTGATTTACTCTCCGCATGCATTCCGGCGAAATGAAACATCCGTTCCGTTTGGTAAGCATAACGTAGTTTCAAAAAGTCATCTTTTTCAGCAGTTGTTAATTTTAATCCTTCCCGGGCTTTTGCAGCCATAGCAGTGGTATCACGTGGTGTTGCATCCCAAAGGTTAAATGTCACATTGGCCAATGGTTCACAGCTTTTAGCAAACTGATAATATTTTAAAGACGCTTTGCGTTTGCCCAGTGCCTGGATAAAACTATTCTCTTGCAGGCTATCAGGTAACTGTGAAATATTGCCATCAAAATTGACCAGTTTTACATTGGTTGCACTGTCTGTTTTGTACATGACCTTTAATACATCCTCATTTTTAACATGTAGGAATCGGGCCCATTCGCGGCTGTTGATATCCGGCTCGCTTGCTACGTCCGTTTCGCTGTTAAGGTAAATCATTTGGTTATAGGCAAATGGCGAATATTCATCTCCTTCTATATTGTTATGGAAATAAGAAATATAATAATCATAAGGATCAATCTCACCGCCACAGGCAAGATTTACAGCAATTTCGCCGAAAAAAGTAATCAGGAATGCACTAGAAATCAGCAATGACTTTTTGAAGGTCTTCATTGGTAAAATGTTTTAAAAGGTCGATGTCTAAATGGTAAAAAACGATGTTTCGTTCTCTGGGGCTTAAATATCGGGATAAAAATTTAGAGCTTAAAAGTAAATCATCAGCAGAAACCTGTTCCCATCTTATTACATCGCCTTTTTTCAATCCAGCAGCAGGGTAATCAGTCAGCAAGTCGTACAGAATGGAATTTTCGCGCTGTTTGAAAAGCTTTTTATCCTCGACCTGTATTTTGCCGATCCGCTTCGAAATACCGGCATATTGTTGGTCTCTGAATACTACTGCCCATTCAAATAGGGGTAGCGCCACGTCGAGTTGTAAAGGGTATTCCTGCAGAAAATCTTTAAGATACTGATCCATTTCATGCAGGTCCAATATTGAATTTTGATCACCATATTTACGTAGATTGCCCATGTTATAACACATCAAAATCCCTTTATTTACTGGCGGAATTCCACTTGACACGATATTTTTAATCTGATGCAAGCGCAAGGTTACCGAAATGGTTTTGCCCTTTAACAATCGGTTGGCGCTTAACTGCTCTAAAAATTTAAAATACCTGTTTCTGGTGGTTTTGGTCCAATCACAATCAATCTGTAATTCGGTGTAGTCTGCCTTTCCGGCCTGCTTTACCTTTTCGGCCACAAACTTAGCAATGCGATTGGCCATTACGGCAGTCTGCATGGTATCAATCTTATTAAATACCTGATTAACGATAAATACTACTGGGACGATGTTAACCTGTTTAGGTATGGGGTCTGAAAATTTAATAGGCGAAATGGGTACGGGCATTTGCAGATCTGGGTTAAAATCTACATCCATTATCCGCAAATATAACGATTTTGATTTAAATCGATCAAGATAGTCAGTTTCTGCTTTTTTATTCTGGTAATCCGTTCTCCAATAGTAAAAAGTAGGGTGGACAACCGGTTTTTGTTTGCAACCGAAAAAGAGAAATACAGAGATGACTAAAATACTTATCTTGCGCATAGAATTGATTTAAGCAAAAATAGTATAAAATGCGTGCAGTTTTACAAAGGGTTACAGCGGCCAGTTGTACCGTTGATGGTGACATAACAGGGGCCATCGAAAGCGGATTTCTGGTATTGTTGGGTATCGAAGATGCAGATACTGTAGAAGATTTAGAGTGGTTGGCGCAGAAAATTATCGGTATGCGTGTGTTTAGTGATGAAAGCGGATTGATGAACAAGGCGCTTGCTGATGTGGGTGGAGATATCTTATTGATCAGCCAGTTTACGTTGTTTGCTTCTACTAAAAAAGGAAACCGTCCTGGCTTTACAAGGGCAGCACGACCAGATGTAGCGATTCCACTTTACGAGAAAATGATCGAAAAGCTATCGGATTTATTGGGCAAGAGAGTAAAAACAGGAATTTTTGGCGCTGATATGAAAATAGCTTTATTAAACGATGGACCGGTTACGATCATAATTGACACCAAAAATAAGGAATGATTAAAATTTAAATAGCCATCGTGTAACTAATCAAGCAACTGACTGTCAAAAATCATCATTGTTTATCGCGAAAAAACCTGGACTTAAGTAAATATGGGGGAACCAAATCCTAAAAGGCTAACAGAATACACTTGTCTTGTGTTTTTTCTGATTCTAAAGGTGTTGCTATCCTTCGTATTGGTTAATTCCGTTTATGAATTACACCGCGACGAATTCCTGCATTTAGATCAGGCCAATCACCTGGCAGCGGGTTTTACCTCGGTTCCGCCTTTAACTTCGCTGTTTTCATGGCTGATCAAAGCTTTTGGAAATGGTGTTTTTGTGGTAAAGCTGGTACCTGCAATAATTGGGGCCATAATCATCCTGTATTGCTGGAAAATCGTTGGTTTTTTAAAAGGGAACTTATTGGCCAAATGTTTGGTTGCCGTAGCCTGTATATGTTCTTCTTTGCTGAGGCTAAATACCCTTTATCAGCCCAACTCCTTCGATGTTTTAGCCTGGACAGCCATATTTTATTATTTGCTGAAATATTTTGATAAGAATAAAGCCAGGTATTTATATGCTTTTGCTATCGCTGTGGCTTTGGGCTTTTTGAATAAGTATAATGTTCTTTTCCTGATCATTGGTTTGTTGCCAGCCATCATTATTACTCCAAATCGAAAAATATTTATCGATAAGCATCTTTATCCAGCCATTTTACTTGCACTTTTAATTATCTCGCCAAATGTAATCTGGCAAATTACACATCACTTCCCTGTACTTACCCATATGAAACTCTTGCGTGCAACACAATTGGTGCATGTAAACCGGATTGATTTTTTCATCACGCAGTTTCTCTTTTTTATCAGTTCGATATTTGTTCTACTGGCTGGGATTGGTAGTTTGGTTTCTTATAAAGACTTCAGGAAACACAGCTGGATTATTCTTACTTATTTCATTACGCTAATTGTATTTAGCTATTTTAAAGCAAAAGATTATTATGCTTTGGGTTTATATCCGGTTTTACTGGCTTTTGGTGCGGTTTATTTAAGCAGGGTTTTAGCAAAGAAATATATATTAACGGGCTTGCTTTTTGCTTTTAATATTTGTTCATTTATTTACCTGTTGCCCCTCTTGATGCGGGTTTATAGTCCTGCGCAAATTATTGCCCATCATAAAAGGTTCGAGCGGGTAGGGGCTTTGCGTTGGGAAGACGGGGAAAATCATGCGCTGCCTCAGGATTATGCAGATATGCAGGGCTGGAAAGAACTGGCCGCATTGGTTGATGTTGCTTATGGAAAAGTTAAAGATAAGTCTACCCTATTAATACGTGCCGATAATTACGGGCAGGCTGGTGCGATTAACTATTACTCAAAATATAAAAATATCAATGCGGTCTCGTACAACGCCGATTATCTTTATTGGTTTAAAATGGATAAACCGATTAAAACGTTTATTATGATTACTGGTGCCAACGATGAAGATCCCGACCGTAAGAGAGAGCAGCACTATTTTGAGCAGATTACCAAAATCGGGGAAATAAAAACGCCCTATGCGAGAGAAAGAGGGGCTGGAGTATTTTTACTCGAACAAGCAAAACCCGAAGTAACCGCTATCATAAAAGCAGAAATAGAAAAAGAAAAAAATGACTATTAATGAAGCACAGGAAACGGTAGACCATTGGATTAACACCACGGGTATCCGTTATTTTAACGAACTAACCAATACCGCCATTTTAATGGAAGAGGTAGGGGAGGTGGCCCGGATTATGGCCCGTAAATATGGCGAGCAGTCGTTCAAAAAAAGCGATGAAGCCATAAACCTGGCTGATGAAATGGCCGATGTAATGTTTGTTTTAATCTGTTTGGCCAATCAAACCGGTATAAATTTAACGGAAGCTTTAGAAAAGAACCTGGAGAAAAAAAGCATCCGTGATGCCGACAGGCATAAGAATAATGAGAAGCTTAAATAAGTCGGAAGTCCTCAGTCAGGAGTCCGAAGCCTAAGCTACGAATTCCATTAAACTTCTATACGCAACGAAACGGTTTTTGTATTTTTCGTTTAACTCCGCCTGCAAAGCTGGTGCAAAGGTTTCCTGGTATTTATTATAATGGTCTAATGTTTCTACAACATATTGCGAACAGTAAGTTACCCCTTCATTAGGCGAATCAACAACCTTTAATAAACGGTTAGAAACAAACATACCCGTTGCCATAACCTGTGGAATATGAACATCCTGCATCCATTGTAACCATTCTTCGGCTACTGCATCTTCAAGGATGAGCGTAACATTATATAAAAACATGGTGCAAAGGTAACTAATATAAAAACGTTAAAAAATTAACGATGCAGATTTTATTCTTTAAATGATTTAGATACTAACCAATTAACCATACGGTAGCTTACGGTTTCCAAGCTGCAGTTACCAATGAACTAATGACCAATAAACCAATGACTAATAACCAATGAACTAACGAAATGAACCATTGACTCACTAAACCCCATCTCCCCGTAAGTTCCTAAACCTTTTTCTGGCCTCAGCGCTGAACATACTGCCGGGATAATCGGTAATCAGTTTTTGGAAGTACACTTTTGCTTGTGTGATATCATTCAGTTTCTTTTCGTATAAATCACCTAAGGTAAATAAGGCATCATCTGTCCAGATCCCGTCTTTATATTCTTCCGTTACTTTTTTAAGGATATCAGCAGCTTTTTGAAAATCGTTTGCTTTAATAAAAATCCTTGCTTTACTCATCATAATGGCATCTGATAAGCTGTTTTGCGGATAGTCAATGGCAATGCTGTCCATTTTTTTTATTGCTTTTTCGGGGAGGTTTCTAAATAAAAGCATTTCTGCGTCCGCATACATTTTCAGGGCATTGCTATCGGCTGGTGTCTGGATGTTATCACTGATCAATAAACTTAAATTTAATGCATCATTGGCAATCAGTTGCGAGGTAGCAGCTTTTAAAACCAAACATTGGCTATTGCTGTATTCGAAATTGCCCTGATAAAAAGAAAGTTTAGCACTCCTGAAGCGGGCTTCATTTCCTATGGGTTGTCCTTCAAACCTTTTGCTTACTTGCTCGTACACTAAAAACGCTTCCCAGGGTTGGTTCGTTAAAATATAAATGTCGCCCAAATCAAGTTTTAACTGGCCTAAGTCCTGGTCGTTTATGCCTGGCATTTTTATTGCATTTTCCAATTCTTTTTCTGCATTAGCCGGTTTATTTAAATAGTAAGCCTGCAGGTTGGCCAGTTTTTTTATTGCAAAAAGGGTATTCCTGTTTTTACCGTTTTCTTCAAGCAAGGTTTCATAATCTTTTGCGAGCAGATCGAGGTCTGCTGGTGAATATTTTCCGCTGGTACGTAGGTTGTACCTGGTGTTCAGCATCTCTATTTTTGAAGGAAGATAATACTGGTTATCTTTTCCTTTGGTGAGCAGGTAATCGTAAGCTTTAATCGCTGTTTCGTAGGCGCCATTGTCAATAAAGGTATAAATGGCATTAAACAAAGTACCGCCATCTGCTTTAGTCCGTTTATCATATGCAATAAGCTGGCGCAGGGCCATTTCAAATTCCTGTTGCTGAATGTAATTCCAGGTGAGCAACTGAATGTAAACTTCGGCATCAGGTGCTTTTTGCACTTTTTTTAAAATGGCCGCCTGAAAGGTTTGATAATCGTTTTTATCTTCAAAAATAGAAGCGAGTACAGTTTCTGCCTGCGGTAATAACTGGGGCATTGTTGCAAGTGCATCCAGGTACTCCTGCATGAGCATGGCCTTATCTTTTTTAAAACGGTAGATGTTTAACAATTCAAAGACAAACATCTGATCGTCTCCAAATAGTTTTCTGCCCTGTTTAAAGGTTTGTACTGCGTAATCGTAGTTTTCGAACCGGTAAAAGTTATTGGCAAGATTCCTGATCCTGAATTCTTCTTTTGGCAGTTTCGAAATGACCTCATTAAAGATTTTATTGGCAGCCTGCACATCGCCTTTCTCCTGATAAAGTTTGCCCAATGCGATTGGGTAAACGTCGCTTTTTGGATCTTTTTTGATTTCTTTCTTAACCGTTTTCTCCGCTACATCATAGCGTTTTAATTTTAGCAGGGTATTAAAGTAAATATCAAAATAAACTTCGTTATTCGGAGTAGAATAAAATTTTTCCAGTAACACAACGGCCTTGTCATATGCGCCATCCTGATAATACTGAACAGCCAGACTGCTTTCATCAGGTGCAATCTGCTGATTGGGGCGGAAGATTTGTGCATTAGCTCCAAACGACAGCAATACGAATATGATGAAAAAAAAACGGTTCATAAACCCTAAATTATAAGTTTTAAATGTAATATTTTAATACATCTTAAGCCAAACCGGCACTTGAAATTAAACGTATTTTAAATGTTACCTGTATTTTATTTTGTAGATATTTTATAAATACTAAATTGAACCACTACTTATTATTGATCGCATGAGTAACATTGTTGGTGTATATCGCTGTTAAAATTGTTGCGATCCTTATTTTTGTTATCCCGTAAAGGATTTATTTATGCTTAAAAAAATTTTCCTACTGTTAATGGTTGCATCGGTTTGGGCTTGTAAAGGCGCAAAACATGATACTATTCCTGTAGATGAATTTTTTAAAACGCAAGACAAAGCCTATTATCGCATTTCTCCAGATGGAAAAAGTCTTTCTTATTTAAAGCTTCATGATAAAAAACTGGACCTTTTTGCTGAAGATATTGCCACGGGTAATATTGTTCAGTTGACCCATTTGAACGGAAAGAACATCAGTTTTCATTTCTGGACCAGCAATAATGAACTGATTTATTATACCGAAGATGGATCTAAAGAGCGTAGATCCGATATTTTTGTGATCAATAAAGATGGGAGTAAGCAGGTGCAGTTGAGTGCCAATGAGAAAAACAGGTTGAGGGTAATTGAAGATCAATTGATTGATGATAAATATATTATTGTAGCTTCAAATAAGCGAGATTCGACGGTTTTCGACGTGTACCGATTAAACGTTCGGGATGGAAAAATGGAGATTGCTGCGAAAAACCCGGGCAATATTACCAGATGGATGACGGATAGTAAAGGTGTACTTAAAATTGCTGTTGCCAGTGATGGGGTGAACGAGACCTTAATGTACCGCGAAAATGAAAATGAATCTTTTGCGCCTGTAATTACCAATAATTTTGAAACTACTTTTCAGCCCATTGCATTTTCTGAAGACCAGCCTAATGTACTTTATGCCATTTCGAGTATTAACCGCGACAAAAACGCACTGGTAGCGGTTGATTTAAAAAAAGGGAAAGAAAAAGAGGTTCTTTTTGCAAATGATACTTTAAACGTGGTGGATGCAACCTACTCCCGTTTCAGAAAAAAAATGCTTTTTGCAACCTGCGAAACCTGGAAAAGAGAAAAATTTTACCTTGATGACAGTGTAAAGGTAGCTTACTCCAGGATTGATAAACTTTTGCCTGGTACTGAATGGGTCATTATGGACAGGGATAAGACAGACCGGGTGTTTGTGATCCGTACTTTTACCGATAAAAATCCAGGTTCTTATTATTTGTATACCGCAATTGATCAAAAGCTTAAAAAGCTTACTGATGTAAGTCCTTCCATTAAACCGGAAGATATGAATGCCATGAAACCGATCAGTTTCAAAAGCCGCGATGGCCTAACCATTAATGGTTATTTAACTTTGCCAAAAAATAAGAAAGCAGCTGGCTTACCCGTGGTTGTCCTGCCACATAATGGTCCTAAAGCAAGAAATAGTTGGGGCTACAATGCAGAGGTACAATTTTTGGCCAACCGGGGCTATGCTGTTCTGCAAGTAAATTACCGGGGTTCTACCGGTTATGGAAAATCATTTTATGCTGCGGGTTTTAAGCAATGGAGCGATAAGATACAGAATGATGTTAACGATGGCGTAAAATGGCTGATTAAGGAGAAAATTGCCAATCCTAAAAAAATTGCCATTTACGGTAATGGTTTTGGAGGATACATTGCTTTAAATTGTTTATATAAAAATCCCGATCTTTACAAATGTGGCGGATCAAATTCAGGTGTAATTAACCTGTTTAGCTATCTGAAAACCTTTCCGCCATTTTTAAAGGCCAAATTGCAGATGTATTATGAAATTTTAGGTAATCCGATAACCGATACGGATTATATGCGATTTGCTTCGCCTGTTTTTCATGCAGACCGGTTTAAATCGCCTGTTTTTATCGCCCAAAATCCCAAAGATCCAAGCGTTAACGTAGCAGAAGGTGTACAGTTTATCAAAGAACTTAAAAAAAGGAATGTTCAGGTTACTTATATTGAAAAAGAGGAAGGTCCAGATCCTTTGGTACGTCAGCAGAGCAGGACAGCTTTGTACAAAGCCTTGGAAGAGTTTTTAAAAGAAAACTTAGGTAAAAGATAGGTATGGCCTTAGAAAAGCAAAGCAACTACCGTAAAAACTTTACCTTAGGTGTAACCTTTATTACACTCATTTCTATACTTTTTATCCTTTCGCTTTTCCTCGCGTTTAATTATAGCAAAAAAACGATAGAGAATGATTTTGTTTCAGAGAAAGTAAATGTCCTGGAACAAAGTATTAAGCCATACAATGATTTTTTTCAGAATAAAATGCCTGAGGTTTCTTATTATAATGGCTATCTGGACTCTTCTACTGCAGCGAAGTTTGTAGATACTGTGATGTTAAAATATCCCTTCATCTCTAAGGTTACTTTTTACGATACAGAAGTGAAGAATGTACCGGTTAAAGATGGGATTAATGCAAATCACTTGGGTATCGGTCCAAAATCTATTTTCCAGTTCGGGAAAGGAATAAAGCCTGATTCGGTAAAGTTGTATTCAGAGGATGATACAAAATCTTTTACCGTAGGCAGTGATTTTAATGCTATTGCCATTAAACTTGCCACTTTTGTTGAGGATCTCGATACCGCATCGGTGCCCACACAAGAAGAGCTGTTTACCAACTTTTCTATTGTGAATTCCAACGAAAATAAAATCACTTACTTAAATATTCCCCGCCGTGAAGATTTAAGGATATATAAAGATATGATCAGGCGGAAGTTAAGCCCGGCGCCTGTATATCAACAGGATATAATGGTTTTTAATCTCGATGCACATAAAATCAAGATTATCAATACCAGGCCGTTGCTGTACCAAACCATCAGGATTGAACCACTGACTTATGATCCGATTGATACTTCAGACGAAAATATCAATACCGAAATTGCCCTTCCTGGTGCATTTTCTGATTTTAAATTATACCTCATTTCATCAAAATCTTATATCAAGAAAGAAATTTTTATTTATTTCATGCCAATCGCACTGGTGTTATTGCTGGTATACGGTGTGCTTTTACTTGTTGCATTTTTGATTTACCGTAACCTGAATATCAACAGTAAAATGTTTAAGTTGCAGTACGATTTTGTAAATAACTTGACGCATGAGTTTAAAACCCCTGTTAGTGTAATTAAAATTGCAGGGAACAATATTAAAAGCGCGCCGGCATTAAGTCAGAAGGAGCAGCAGCTTTATGGCAAGATACTGGATGAAGAAGCCGATAAACTGAATGGTTTGATGAACAAATTACTGGCCTTTACACAAATTGAAAATAAAGCCATTAAACTAAACCAGGAAGAGGTTAATATTGTTGATTTTATAGAAAGTACAATTGAATCGCATACCTTAAAACATCCTGAATTTAAAATTACTTATGAGGTATCGGGATTTAAAACTTTTATTACCGATCCGGTACTATTGGGTAGTTTGTTCGATAATCTGGCAGAGAACGCTTACAAGTATTCAAAACCAGAGCAGAAAAAACTGCACATTAGTGCAAAGCTGATAAAAGGGGTACTGGTTTTCCGTTTTGCTGATAAAGGTATTGGCATCCCGGCGTCTGAATTAAACAATATATTTAAGAAGTTTTTCAGGATCCAGAATGAATATAACCAAATGGGCAGTGTAGGCCTGGGTTTGGCATTCTGCAAAGAACTGGTTAACTTTATGGATGGAGAAATTTCCGTAAAAAGTAAAGTAGGGAGTGGTACAGAATTTAAAATCGTGCTGCCTTATAATAGTTAATTTAATAGTTGAAATGTTAAACGTTGAAAGGTTGGAATGTTGAACTTCACCTTAAACATTAAAACTTTTCAACCTTACAACCGCTTTAAAACACACATAAATGTCTAAAGAAGTAAAAATATTAATTGTAGAAGATGATGAGAATCTTCGTTTTCTGGTTGCTCACCGGTTAAAGGCCGAAGGTTATACCGTGTTGGAAGCCAATGATGGTGAAGCGGGTGAAAGGATGATTTTGGCCGATCAGCCTGATATTGTGTTATTAGACTGGATGATGCCAGGTAAGCAGGGTGCTGAGGTTTGCGAGAATGTACGTAAACAGGGTTTCGAAAACCTGGTGATTATGATGACGGCAAAGGCGCAGGACGTAGATAAAATAGATGCCTATAATTTTGGTGCATCTGATTATATCACCAAACCGTTTAATATGGATGTACTGGTGGCTATGTTGGAGAGCAAGGTGAAATTTATCGTTAATAAAGATTCGGCCGAGATTCATCGTTTTGGTAATATGGAGCACCATCCAAATATTCATACCCTATTCAGAGACGGAAGGAAAATCGAGTTGACGATATTGGAAAACCGTATTCTCCTTTATTTCTTGCGTAACCCTGGTAAAGTGATTAATCGTGATGAACTGATGCTGGTGGTGTGGGGTTACAATTCTGACGTGAACACCAGAACGCTTGATATGCATATTGTACGCCTACGTAAAAAGATAGAATTGAATCCTGATAACCCGCAGTTGCTGCAGACGGTTAGGGGCGTAGGTTATCGCTTTAATGCAGGATAAAGATTATTTGCGCCGTCAGATGTTGCCATCTGATGGTTTAAGTTATCCAAATAGGTGTCAGATGGTAACATCAGACACCACTAAGCCTTCTTCAAAGTAAAGATATTTATGCCGTCAGATGTTGCCATCTGGCGGTTTTAAGTTATTCAAATAGGTGACAGATGTTAACGTCAGATAACACTAAGCCCTTTTCAAAGTAAATATTGTAATCTCCGGTAAAATACCAACCCTGCCCGGATAACCTAAAAAGCCGTATCCCACGTTAACATACAGCTGTTGTTTTTGCTCCTGGTATAAGCCTGCCCACTCTTTATAAATGTATTGCACCGGGCTCCATTGCATTTCCTTTAAACGAACGCCAAATTGCATGCCGTGCGTATGGCCGCTAAACATGGCATCGATTTGCGGATATTTCTGTAAAACTTCTCCACGCCAATGCGATGGGTCGTGACTAAGTAGAAGTTTAACCGGCAAATCATCTGTATTTTGAACTGCCAGTTCCATTTTTCCATATTTAGGAAAACGGCCCATTCCCCAGTTTTCAATGCCTAAAATCCCGATTTCTTCCCCATCTACCTTTAATCTCCGGTTTTCATTCATCAAAAGATCGTAGCCCATTATTTTATGCACGTCAACCATATCTTTCAGGTTTTTAACTTTGGCCGGAGATGATTCCTTACCAAAATAATAATCACCATAATCGTGATTGCCCAACGAAGAATACACGCCTAGCGGCGCTTTTACTTTCGAAAATATATCCTGATAATCCCTTACTTCGTTAGTGAGGTTATTCACCAAATCGCCTGTGAAAAAGATAAAATCGGGTTTCTCACCCAACAACATTTCTACACCGCCTTTCACAGCGGTTTTGTTATAAAAACTGCCAGAGTGAATATCAGAAATCTGTCCCAAGGTAATGCCATCAAAAGCTTTGGGAAGGTTAGGAAGGATCAAATTGACACGCCTCACCTGGTAATCATAAGCGCCTGAAATAATACCCCAACTCAATGATGTTAGCGGAACTGCAGCCGCTACCAGTCCCGCTTTTACCAGAAATTCTGATCGTGAAATATGGTCACGAGTAGTAGATTGTTCGTTTTGTGGTATGGTTGAAGCTTCGGCTGTTTTATTTTTTCTGAAAATTTTAATGAACAACCTGCGTAAATCATCTAACACTAAAAAAGGCAACATCGCCATTTTACAGGCTACGGTCAAAAAGAAAGCCACTAAAATAATAGCCCTTAGGGTTAGGAAAAGATTGAGGTAAATCCCACAAAAAACACCGATGATCAGTAAGGTGCTATAGGTCCAATAAGCAATGGTAAATACCTTTTTAGTATTCGGTTTCCATTTTTTAAATACGGCGATGATGGCTTTAAAGCAGTAAATATCAAATGCAATAATGAAAATGCAGGCGGCAATAATGAAAGGTAATCTTCCCATATGATCGGGTTATTCGATTTAAGTATAAATAAATTGATTTAATCCGCCTAAATTAAGTATTTGAAGTAAATATATCATTCAATATTCGTTGAGGATGATCTAAAAAGGCTTTGTAGACCCTGTAAACCTCCGATTCTTCATATTTAACCCTCACTATTTTATTTTCGGTCATTTCATATATCCAGGCTTTCGGGTAGGATAATAAAATCGGCGAGTGTGTGGCGATGATCAGTTGCGAGTTATCGTTAACCAAATTATTGATTTTAGATAACATTGCGATTTGTTTTGTTGCAGAAAGCGCAGATTCGGGCTCATCAAGGATATAAACGCCATAGCTGCCAAAACGATTCATAAAAAGCGACCAAAACGACTCTCCATGCGATTGCTCATGTAAAGATATGCCGCCATAAGAATTTATAATTTTTGGTCCGCGAGGTTCCTCATCCAGTTTATCAATCTCGCTCGCAACATTGTAGAAACTTTCTCCCCTTAAAAAATAGCCGTCTTTAATTTGTTTAAATCCTTTTGTTATCATGAGGTGGTTATGCAAAGCAGAATGTGTTTCAGTACTTTTAAAGTTAAAATTTTTGCCACCACCCTCCGCATTAAAGCCAAGATAAACGGCTATAGCTTCGATAAGGGTTGACTTTCCAACTCCATTTTCACCGGTTAAGAAAGTAACATTAGGGTGGAAGTCTAGTTTTTCAAAAGATTTTAAACAAGGTATATTAAACGGATATCCATTAGGAAGGTTCTCTTGTTTTAACCTAAGCGATAAAAGATATCCGTTAAATTCCATTTTCTTATCTGAAGTCGTCTTCATCTTCTTCTTCATCAAATTCGGCATTAAATAAACTGCCAAACATATCAGAGAAGCCGAAGCCGCCATTTAAAAAGTTTTTGCTCAGTTGTGAATATTCAGCTAAACCATGTAACACGAATTCCATTAAAAGTAAAGTTTGGTTCTCACTTAGCTTAGGATGAAACTTTTTTACCAGATCGTACAAACCTGGTACAAGCATCAGCGCCTTTTTGTATTGTACATTCGTTAAAGCATCGGTAACATCAATATGATTACCATCAGTAAACCATTCGGTAACTTCGGTATATGGATTAGCCGTTTTTGTTTTCTTTGCTTTTTCGGGGTCGGGGAAATACCGTGCAAATAAGGTTTTGACAGCTTTGCCGATTAATGTTGTGGCTACATGTGCGGGCCCTTCTAATTCACCTTCATAAACCAATTCTATCTTACCGGTTATGGCCGGGATAACTCCTGCAAAGTCAGATAAACGTACAAATGTGTTTTTATCGCCGGAAATCAGCATTCTTCTTTCAGCGGTGCTGATTAAATTTTCATAAGCGGAGATGGTCAACCTGGCCGATACACCCGATTTTTGGTCGATATATTCACTTTTACGGGCTTCAAAAGCAATTTGCTCTATCAGGTCTTTCACCAATCCGTCGGCTTCTATGCTGGTCCGCTGATCAGCCGTTAATTTTGCTTCCTGGAAAGTAATCTTGCGTGAAATTTCGACCGTTTTTGGATAATGAGTTAAAATCTGGCTCTCAATCCTATCCTTTAACGGTGTAACAATACTTCCGCGGTTGGTATAATCTTCCGGATTTGCTGTAAAAACAAACTGTATATCCAATGGCAAACGCAATTTAAAGCCACGGATCTGGATATCTTTTTCCTGCAGCATGTTGAACAATGCCACTTGGATACGTGCCTGTAAATCGGGTAGTTCGTTAATCACAAATATACTGCGGTGTGCACGCGGAATCAATCCAAAGTGGATTACGCGCTCATCGTTATAAGTCAACTTCAACGTCGCCGCCTTAATGGGGTCAACATCACCGATCAAATCTGCAACAGTTACGTCGGGTGTGGCCAGTTTTTCGGTATATCTTTCACTTCGGTGCAACCAGGCAATTTCGGTATCATCACCCTTGGTGGCAATTTCATTTTTTGCATACCAGGAAATTGGATTTAATGGGTCATCGAAAATCTCGCTTCCTGCTACGTAGGGTACGTATTCATCCAACAAGTTTACCATTAAACGTGCAATACGTGTTTTTGCCTGTCCGCGTAAACCTAAAAGTAAAATGTTATGACGCGATAAAATAGCCGTTTGCAGCTCAGGAATTACTGTTTCATCATAGCCGATAATGCCTTCAAACTCCGCTTTTTTGTCGCGTAAAACTTTGATCAGATTTTCCCTGAGTTCTTCTTTTACTGATCGTGATGTATATCCTGTAGTTTTTAACTGGCCTAATGTTGTGTTTTGCATCTTTTTAATTGGGTTTAAGGCATAGGGTTTATGGTATAAGGTTTGCAAGTACGCAAGCCTGTTACATATATCTATCTTCCTTTTTAATGTTTTATGGTTGATTTGGGCAGGAACTGGCGATGGGTTTTACCTTAAGCCTTATGCCTTTTACCTTCAACCTTACTTAACTGTTTTTCTTCTGTTTTTAATGTAATCTTCAAAAATGTATTCGCCCAAACCATTTAGAGAACTATAAAAAGCCCTGCCGCCATTAATTTCGGTAAACTGCCGAACAAACTGTTGCAGGTAAGGATCTTTGGCAATCATAAATGTTGTAATCGGGATCTTCAGCCGCTTACATTGGGCTGCCATATTTAAGGTTTTGTTGATGACCTTCCTATCCAAGCCCATGCTGTTTTTATAGTATCTGCCATTTTCTTTCAGGCAGGTTGGTTTTCCGTCGGTAATCATGAAAATCTGTTTATTATGGGTTTTCCTCCGGCGGAGTAAATCTGCAGCCAATTCTAATCCTGCATACGTATTGGTGTGGTAAGGTCCAACCTGTAGATAAGGCAAGTCTTTAACACTGATGGGCCAGGCATCATTTCCGAAAACCACGATATCTAAGGTATCTTTCGGGTATTTCGTTTTAATCAGCTCGGCTAAAGCCATGGCAACTTTTTTTGCAGGTGTTATCCGGTCTTCACCATATAAAATCATGGAGTGCGAAATATCGATCATCAATACCGTAGAAGTTAAGGTTTTGAAATCCTTTTCCTCTACTTCCAGATCACGGTCAGTTAAAGTGAAATCGCCAATACCATGGTTAATCTGTGCATTTTGTATCGAAGCGGTCATGTCGATCTGATCCAGGCTGTCACCAAAATTATATTCCCGTCTGTCGGCATTTTTTTCCTCACCAATTCCAGATTGATTACTGTTGTGGTTACCGCGACCAGATTTTTTGAGCTTGCCGAAAATCTCGTCTAAGGCCGATTTTCGGATGGCCTGTTCTGTTTTAGCAGTAATTTTAAATGCTCCGGATTGATTGTCTTCCGTCAGGTAACCTTTATCTTTCAGGTCGTCGATAAAATTACCGATACCGTAATCGTTATTGGTTAGTTTGTATTGTTTGTCGAGTTCGTTCAGCCAGCTTAACGCCTCTGCTGCATCTCCTGCAGTATAATTCAGCAGTTCGCTAAATAATTTCAGCAACTCATCGAACCCGCCCTTAGGCACATCGCCCGGCTTATAATCAGAAAAACGAAAACCTCTCATGTGTTTGTATTAACGATTTATCGAAGATAAAAGTTTCGCTTTGTTTTAATTTAAGCGCGGTGTCATATTTAGATGCAAGCGGAGAGTTAAAAGCTGAGATGCCAAAGCATAATCAAATTAAAAATTCCAACAGTTAATGTAAACTGCAAACAGTAAATTGCAAACTCATTTGGGCGTTTCACCAAGCTGCGCAAGGATCGGGCTCAGGGCTACGCTACGCTTCGGTACCGGTAAAGAACCGGCACTGAACCCTTACAATCCCTAACGCAAACACCATCGGTACAAATAGAAAGGTGAACTGAAATCTGAAAACTGTCAACCGGAAGCAGAATGTTTATTCGAGCGACATATGATAAATTTTCTTATTATACTCAGGATTTGCCCCGGGCTGTGAAGCTACAAAAGCACCAACCTTACAGGCATTGTCCAAAGTGGTTTCCATCGGATAACCTTGCAGATAACAGGCAATAAAGGTGGCTAAAAAAGCGTCACCGGCGCCAACCGTATCAGCTACCTGCACTTTATAACCTGCATGTTTGAATAATTTGCCTTCCTTTAATACACAAGCACCCTTATCGCCAAGTGTAAGGCAAATGATTCCGATATCAAACTTAGTTGAAAGCTGTTTTAATAATTGTTCGTCAGTATTGCCTGTTAAACCAAACGATTCTTGTACCCAAACCAGCTCGTCTTCATTTATTTTCAGGATATCTGCTTTTGCCAAAAGCGCTCCGATTAATTCTTTCGAATAAAATGGCGCTCGGAGGTTGATATCGAATATTTTGGTCTTGGCATTTTCTAAAAGTGCCAGGATGGCTTCTCTTGATTTTTCTTCCCTGCAGGTTAAGCTGCAATATACTAATGCATCAGCCTGTTTTACAGCTTTAGTGTTATCATCAGTAACTTTGATATCATCCCATGCTACAGGCTTTTTTATGGTGTAAGTAGCCTGATGGTTTTCATCTAGTTGCACCACAACCGTACTGGTGGGTAACTCGTTGTGAATTTGGATCAGATCAGTTTCAAAGTGGTTACCGGTTAGAAAACTAAGAAGTGCTCTGCCATTTTCGTCATTGCCCACAGCGCTGATAAATTGGCTCTCCATACCTTGCTTGTGCAAATTGAGCGCAACATTCATGCTCGAGCCGCCAGCTTTTTTCCCTTCTGGGAAAACATCCCAGAGTATTTCGCCAATTGTAATTACTTTATTTTGCATAGTAGATTTATAGAGCTGTAAATAAAGAATTTTTACCCATGGAACAAAATAATTTGTTTCATATCTTTAATTTTTACGTTAACTTCAATAATCATGAAAAAAATACTTTTAATTGCACTAATTTTTACCTCTCTTGGCGCTTTTGCTCAAAATTCGAAAGATAAGCAGGCCATCCTTAATCTTCTTGAAAGGCAGCGTACCGATTGGAACAAAGGCGATGTCGAAGCTTTTATGCAAGGTTATGAAAAATCGGATAGTTTGCTTTTTGTCGGTAAAAGCGGACCGACTTACGGCTGGCAAAAAACATTGGATAATTATAAAAAGGGTTATCCTGATAAATCTGCCATGGGGTTTTTAGTGTTTGGCATCAAAAAGGTCGATTTTTTAAGGCCTGATCTGGCCTTTGTACTCGGCAGCTGGAATGTAAAACGTGAAAAGGATGAACTTAAGGGATATTTTACCTTATTGATTAAAAAAATTAAGGGCGAATGGAAAGTGGTTGTGGATCATAGTAGCTAAGTATGGAAGAAGTAAGCTGCATGAGTGAGGCCAAGTTGCATGGTTAACGAAGCTTCCCCCAGTTCGTCATTTCGAGCGGAGTGCAACGAAGTCGAGAACCCGAAGGCTCAGCGAAGCTAAATCTGTCTATATAGATCTCTCCATTCCACTGCGTTTCAGTCGAGATGACGCCGTTTTTTACTACGGTCTCTAGAGGTTGTGGACGATGATTGATTTACTCTCCCAACTTAAAATCTTTGTAATAATAGTCTTTATCTGCATCTGTTAGCTGGCGGATTATCCTGCACGGGTTTCCGGCAGCAAAAACGTTATCCGGAATATCTCTGGTAACAATACTTCCAGATCCGATTACCACATTAGACCCGATTTTAACGCCCGGATTAATGACTACATTTCCGCCAATCCAAACACTATTGCCAATGGTAATTTCTTGTGCCCACTCATATTCCTGATCGCGTAAATGAGCATGGATTGGATGCCCGGCAGTATATATGGCTACATTTGGTGCAATAAAAACGTTATTGCCAATACTTACTTTGGCACAATCTAAAATAACGAGGTTAAAATTGGCGTAAAAATTATCTCCGATTTCAATGTTATAACCATAATCGCATCTGAAGGGTGGTTCTACATAAAACATCCTTTCGGTTTTGCCGAATAGCCTTTTTAGTAATTCCTTGCGCTGTTTAACGAATTTGGGAGCCAGGTGATTAAACTCATAAACCAGTTCCCTGGCTTTTAACCTTTCTTTTGCCAGTTCTGTATCACCCGCCTGATAAGCTTGGCCACTCAGCATTTTTTGTTTTTCGGTAAGTTTATTGCTGTTCATTGCTAATCTGATTTTACTCCGCTAAAGTATTTTCGCAATAATAATAAAAAACGGGACTATAGTTTACCGATGTCCCGTTGTATTTTAATTTTTTTAATTTTACGGCTTGCCTTTCGCCAAAGCTTTCTCGGCTATTTTAACTGCTCTTTTCTCTCTCCAATTGGCATATTTTTCTTTGAAAGTCATTTTAATCAGACTGTCAATGGCACCATGTGTAAATAAACTCCAAACACTGGCAATTTTACGTGTAATTGATTGATCCCAGGCCCTTAAGCTTAAAGAAAATGAACCATCTACATATTTCATCCAGTGCCACATTCCTGTTGGCATAAATAAGGTATCGCCGTGTTCTAAAAACACTTCATAACCTTCAACACCATTTAGTGCCGGGAATTTCTTAAAATCCGGGTTGGCCACATCGTAATCTTCCAAAGCATAAGTTGCATTTGGCAGGCAATACAACCTGTCTTTCCATTTATAATCGAATAAGATGATGTGCTTTCTGCCGCCAAAGTGTGTGTGGAAAATATGCGGTAAATCGATATCGTAATGCAAAAAGGTTACCGAGTTAGAACCGCCAAAAAACATTGCAGGCATGCTTTCTATAAAGCCACCCATTAAATCTTTGGGGATTTTAACATCATTAATTAAACTGGGTACTTTTTTAAACAAATTAAAAAAGAATATGCGCAGCTCAGTTGGTTCCCGTTTGATCAGGTCAAGGTAATCGCCAAATTTCATGTGTGCGGTTGCCGCATTAATCGGCTTTGACGGATCTGCCTTAGAGTTATCATAAAGCGGCACCTCGAGTTCTCCACCAATTTCCTTTAAATATTCAGTCGTCCATTTTTCTCTGGCAGGCCAATCTTTTGTTAGGCCTCTGATTACTAACGGACGTTTAGTTTTCAGATAATTTTTCTTAAAATCTTCGGGAGTGATGCTCTCAACGATATCAACAGGTTTTAAAATGAAACTCATGCTTTTAAAAATCGGTTATTTGTGCCGAACAACAAATGTGTAAATTTTATTTTATAAAATTGTTGTTAACAGCTAAATGTGACTAAAATCACGTAATCTAAAATTAGTAAATACTTAACAATTTAATAATTAAGCCTCCACTTTATTTTTGATTATTTCGGCATAGGCAGCGTCCCACAGTTCGATCCTTTTTTGTAGCGCCATTTTTGCAGTTTCTTCGGCTTCTTTCCAAAATGATTCATCTTTTTCACAAAGCTTCTCCGTCATACTGAGCGCTAAGTGGCTGTGGTGATCACCATCTACTTCTATATGGCGCTCCAGGTAATATTTGAAGATCGAAACCTGTTCAGGCTTGGTACTATTCAAGTCATTTACCAAGCTAAAAAACATGTTCGGTATTAAATCCTCACGGCCAAAAGTGAAACTTGCTGCCTGTAAATGGGTTTTTCCACTATTAATGGTTTCGAAAGTTGCATTCACAAAATCCCTTGCACTTGCTGGTGCCCCGGCGATTTCAAAAGCCTCATCGAAGCTTTTCCCGTTTTTCAGTTCTGCCAAAAAGATCTGGATAGGTTTAGTATTTGCATTACATTGTTCCATGGCATCCAGATAGAGTTCAAAGTGGCTTTTTATGTTTCCATCAGCATCCACATCTGATTCTTCTCCCGCAACAATTTCATTGATCAGTTGCCGGGTAACCGGATCGCCTACCGGGAACCAGGGTAAGATTGTACAGGTTAAATTTATCTGTAAGGCTTTAAGCAGCGACATGAAATCCCAAACTGCAAAAATATGGTGTTCCATAAAAATGCGGAGATCGTCCACCTCATTAATTGCCGAGTATACTTTATGGTTGATAATCTCTTGCCTGAGCGGCTCGATTTCTTTTTGGATTTTTAGAATATTGGAATGCATATGTTGGATAGGTGAATGACTGAATTATTTAAAACTTTAAGATAAATTGGTTCAGTCATTATTATTTCGGTAAATTTTTCTCAAGCGCTCTGCCCGCTCTTTTAACTGCAAGATTTTCTTTCCATTGCATGTACTTCTCGCGGTAGTTTGCTTTCATAAAGTCGTCAAATTTACGCTGTAAAGTTAAGTTATACAAGCTTTTTGCTTTCACCATCCAGCTTTTGTCCCATGCCCTTAAGCTGATCGAAAATGATCCGTCCAGGTATTTCATCCAGTGCCAGTAACCCGTAGGCATAAATAAAGTATCGCCATGCTCTAAAAATGCTTCAATACCCTGAACACCTTTTAATGCGGGAAATTTATCAAAATCGGGATTCTCAACATCATAATCTTCCAAGGCATAAGTGGCATATGGAATTTGATACAAACGTTCTTTCCATTTATAATCAAATAAGATTACATGCTTCCTCCCGTTAAAGTGCGTGTGGAAAATGTGTGCCAAATCAATGTCGTAGTGCAAAAAGGTTACTGAACCTTTACCACCGAAGAACATATTAGGGTAACTATCTAAAAAACCACCCATTAAATCTTTTGGTGCAATGTAATCTTCCAGCAGCTCAGGTGCAAACTTTATCGGATCAAATAAAAAGATGCGGAGGTCAGTCGGAGTTTCCTTAATCAGGTCTATGTAATCTCCAAATTTCATTTCGGCAGCAGATGCATTGATCGGTTTGGAAGGATCAGCTTTGGAACTGTCGTAGAGAGGAACAGTTTTATCCCCAACTACTTCTTTCATGTATTCCATCGTCCATTTTTGGTAAGCTGGCCATTTTTTGGCCATGTTTTTTATTACCAAAGGTTTGCGTGGTTTAAGATAGTTCAGTTCGAAATCTGATTTGGAAATATCTTCAACTACATCGATAGGAGATAAAAGGAATTTCATGTTAAGAAACTATTAATGGGACAAAATTAAATAGTTAAGAACACTTAGCATGACAAATACAAAAACTTGAAAAAAAACTGACAATTCATCAAAAAAAGTCAAATGGTATAAGGTTGTGTTAAATCATTAATTATAGTTATGTCTGGTGCGTAGATATAAACTGTGTAAAAACAAAAACGTTCCGACTTTCGACAGAACGTTTTTGCTAATAATAAGGATGTATTTTAATATTATTTAGGCATTAATACGGTGTCGACTACGTGGATCACACCATTTTTTTGATAAACGTCTGCAATCGTAACTGTACTCATTCCGCCTTTTTCATCTTTTAGCACCAGTTTTTTGCCTTCCATCCAGGCCCAAAGTTTACCACCTTCTACGGTTGTTAATTCTGCTTTGCCACCACCAGCTTTTATTGCTTTTGCAATTGTTTTGCTGTCCATTTTGCCTGCAACAACATGGTAAGTTAAAATTTTGGTAAGGGTTGCTTTGTTTTCTGGTTTAACCAGGTTATCTACGGTTCCGGCAGGAAGTTTATCGAAGGCAGCATTTGTTGGTGCAAAAACTGTAAAAGGACCAGCACCTTTTAATGTTTCTACCAAACCTGCCGCTTTAACTGCTGCCACCAATGTAGTGTGGTCTTTTGAATTTACCGCGTTATCAACAATATCCTTGGTTGCATACATGGCTGCACCGCCAACCATTGGATTTTTTTGAGCGTAAACCTGACTAGTGAATGCCATGGTAACGATGGCAAATGCGGATAAGATTAAATTTTTCATTATTTCTAATTTTAAGTTTCTGTTATTTGATTCCATTTACGACAGCTTACAGATACTTGGTTTTTAGAAATTGAAAATTATCTAATAAGTTTTTGATTATAAGTGTTTTAAAATTTTGTTTTTAAATTTTGAAAAGATATTTTTGACGATTTATATGAAAGTATTTCAACGTTTTCGTTAATCCGATTAAAAAACGGCGTCGCCTGAATTAGGTATATTTATGGAAAGATCGGTACTTACAAAACTTGCGATCTGTGCGCTTCTCAAATCGCTGATCAACCTTAAGGCCCGACGCCAAATGCTTATCAATTCACCTTGGCAGTTCTCACTTTTTTTGAAAAAATCTTTGGAAAAAACCGTTTCAATAGTACTGCGCTTGTTTCTTTTCCGCCGATATAAACCTCTTCTTTTTTGCTGCTGGCAGCTTGCACAATTTGTTTAGCGCATTCGGCAGGTGTCATGGCATTTTCATGCGCATCACCCATTATATTAAGTGGGTTGCCATCTCCTGTAAGCGCATTGTAGGTTACATTGGTTTTGATAAAACCTGGACAGATAATCGTGATATCAATATTTTTATCGTAAACCTCCGATCGGAGTGAATCGAAATAGCCATGAAGCGCATGTTTGGAGGCCGCATAAGTAGAGCGGAACTTCGTACCGAATTTTCCAACAAGACTGCTAATTACTACGATCTGGCCACCACCTTTGGCGATCATTGAGGGTAAAACCGCTTTACTAAGCCCTACCGTACCCCAAAAATTGGTATCCATAATTTGCTGTTCAGTATGAAAATTGGTTGCCAGGGCCAGGCTTCGCTGGCTTACACCTCCGCAATTGATCAATAAATCAATCTTGCCAAAAATACGGATGGCATCAGCTGCTTTATTTTCGAGTGAAGCTGTTTCGCTTAAATCGAATGGCAAAACGTGGACATTAAAGGAATTTTGGCAGTTTCCTTTAACGCGGAATAATTCATCGCGGTTTCTTCCTGAAATAATCAGTTTATCTCCTGCTTTAAAATACTCATATACCAGGGCTTCTCCGATACCAGATGATGCGCCTGTGATCCATATAATTTTTGACATATTTTTGCTAATTATTGAATGATTGGGTTTTGAATGCGTGAATGTCGTTTTGATCGCTACTCAGTTATTCTTTAATCCAATCGTTATCAATTTACTCATTCATCTCCTAATATAAATAATTCCGAAGCAATATGATCGGCAAACAATTTTCCGTTCTGACTTAAATAAATATGATCACTATCAATCACGAGCCAGTCTTTATCCTCAAAATTTTTAAGGTTATATTTTGTCTCTTCTAAAAAATCCTTTCCGAAAACGCTATTTATTTTTTGTAAATCAGTTCCCCACATTGTCCTCAGCGAAGTCATGATATATTCATTAAATCTATCATGCAAACTTAATTCTTCAACCATTTCAGGAAGTTTATTCTGGTTTAAAGCTTCCAGGTACAAGGCATTATTCGGAGGGTTTATATACCGGTTTTGGCCGTTAAAACCATGTGCAGATGGACCAACGCCAATATAATCTATACCTTTCCAATAATTGGTATTATGCACGGCATAATGGCCTGGTTTGGCCAAATTCGAAATTTCGTAGTGTTCAAATCCGGCATTTAGCAGTTTATCCATCAAAATTACAAACTGCGCGGCGCTTTGATTATCGTTTACGGGCGTTTGTTTTTTGTTTTTTATGGCATGGGCCAACGCCGTTCTGGGCTCAACAGTGAGTGCGTAGGCAGAAATATGCGGAACTTCAAGTTCAATGGCCTTTTCGATATTGCTCAGCCATTTTTGATCTGTAAGCAAAGGGTAACCATAAATTAAATCGAGGGTTAAGTTTTCAAAACCAGCATCCTGACTTCTTCTGATGCAATCCTCAGCTTCCTGAGCTTGGTGCGCCCTGTTCATCCAGATCAGATCCTCATCATAAAACGACTGGACTCCAACACTAAAGCGGTTAACCGGCAATTGTTTCAGCTCCTTTAATTTTCGGGCCGTTAAATCATCGGGATTGGTTTCGATGGTAATTTCAGCATTTGCATCCACCGAAAAAGTATGGTTAATCGTATCAAAAATTTTTTGCAACGCATTTTCAGATAGGATAGAAGGTGTACCGCCGCCTAAATAGATACTCCCAACCTGTCCGGGAATACGGTCTTTTTTCATTTTTATTTCCTTACAAATGGCTTCTACCATTTCATCGGCATGTTTTAAGGAAGTGCTGAAATGAAAATCGCAATAGTGGCAGGCCTTTTTACAGAAAGGAATATGAATATAGATACCAGACATTGCTGCAAAGATAGCGAAGTTAATTTTTCTTTATTGTCATAATATACAAGCCTCATCAGCATATAATTCCAAATCTAAGTAAAGTAACAGCTTTACTATTCATTCGTTAATGTTAAGTAATAGCTTTATTGTGCATATTCACCAATCAATTTATTTTCTTTAGGTAAACCCTGATTATTCAACTACTTTTGCATCTTGAAGTTTTGATTTACCGCATGCCAAAATTTATTTTCTTTTTGTTCGCGTTTGTATGGTGTGCTAATTTTTTGGCGGCACAGGAAACTCCTGTTCAAACAGATAGCGTAGCCGTGAAGCAATACCAATATCGAAGATACCGGCCCGATTCGGCAACATTGGCCAGGCAGCGGTATGCTACCGATTCTTTAATTCATCATACCTGGGTACTTCCTGATCGTTTAATTAATAAAAACGCGCTTCTGGATACTATTGAAAAGGAATATCTTTCTCCGAAGCTGGATTTGTGGGCATGGCACAAAAAGTATCAACATTTAAAGAAGAAAGCAAATCCATACCAGTTGGGTACCAAAATTCCGAAGGGAAACGTAGGCTTATTAGGCTTTATTTTTGGTATGCTTATTATCTTTGCCATTTTAAAAAATGCTTTTTCTAAGCAATTATCGGCTATCGTTCAGGCATTTTTCAGTAACAGGATTTTGAACAATATTAATAAAGAAGATAACCTGTTTAGTTCATGGCCGTTTTTGTTGCTTTTTGTGCAATTTGGTTTCGTTTTTGGGATGTTCTTTTTTTTGGTTGCCCAGTGGAATGATATGTATCAGGCTAAAGACGGCTTTAAGTTTTTCTTTAGCATTTCCATCACGATTATTGTTTTTTATGCCCTCAAATTAATCATCTTACGCTTTTTAGGTTATCTGTTCAATGTGCAGAAACCAGTAGGGGAATATATTTCAATTTTGTATCTCAGTTACTTCAATGCGTCATTGCTATTCATTCCCTTAGTGGTTGCTTTTGCCCTGTCGCCGCTAAAATACGGTTCGGTTTATATTGTGTTGGCTTTCTTGTTGTTAGGCGTCATTTTTACCTTTCAGCTCCTGAGGGCAGGTGTAACGATACTTTCTAACAATAAGTTTTCTAAAATGCATTTATTTTTGTACTTTTGCGCGCTTGAAATATGTCCCGTCCTCATACTAATTAAAACGATAGGACTGTAGCAGGAAAAGGAAAAATGCAAGAAAAGAACGACTCTAGAATCCGCAAAGTAAAAAGTATTTTGGTTACTTTACCAAAACCTGAAACAGAAAAATCTCCTTATTATGATTTGGCCAAAAAACACAACTTAAAAGTTGATTTTAGGTCTTTTATCCACGTTGAAGGTGTACCCGCAAGAGACTTTAGAAAGGATAAGATTAATCTGGCCGATTTTACGGCCGTGATTTTTACCAGCCGAAATGCAGCAGATCATTTTTTTAGAATCTGCGAAGAAATGCGTTATGAAGTGCCGGCAGAACTAAAATATTTCTGCCTGTCTGAAACCATTGCTTTATATCTGCAGAAATATATCCAGTATCGTAAGCGTAAGATCTTTTTTGGTAAACAAACTGCAGCCGATTTGGCCGAAGTGTTAAAGAAACATGCAAACGAGAAATTTTTATACCCTTGTTCTGATGTGGCAACCGAAGATACGATGAAGTTTTTGGAAAAAAGCGGATACAATTTTACACCGGCGGTTTTATTCAGGACTGTAGTGAGCGATCTATCCGATTTAGCCGATGTATTCTATGATGTTATCGCATTTTTTAGTCCTTCAAGTATTCAATCTTTATTTAAAAATTTCCCTGATTTTAAACAAAACAATACCCGTATTGCAGCTTTTGGAACCAACACCAGTAAAGCCTGCACGGATATGGATCTGATTGTAGATATTGCCGCGCCAACTCCAGGTGTCCCATCAATGACTATGGCCATTGAGAATTACATCAAAATATCTAATAAATAGCAATAAAAAATATTTTTTCAAGTCAGCACAACAAAAGCATAACTTTCCTGTTAATAAGAGAGTTATGTCTTTTGTTGAAAACGCATATCGGCGGATGATCAATTGTTAATCTTTCTTTAACCGGGTTTAGATAATGATTTCATGTAAAATATTTGCTTTTGTAGATAATTTCAGTGATTTTTGATAAAATTGCTCCTAATCGTGCTGTGCACAACCTTGAAAATATGAAGAAAATCTACCTTCTAGCTATTGTAGGGATAACTGTAATGCTAGCAAGCTGTGGCCATGGCGGCCAGGGTGAGCTGGTTGGCGCTTATAACCGAAAATTTAAAAACGATAGAATCCCGTTAGGAATGGTTTATATTCCACCAGGGCATACACCACTGGGGGGATCTGATGAAGATATTACCTTTTCTCAGAACGGACCAAGTAGAATGACCACGATCAGTGCGTTCTTTATGGATCAAACCGAGATTTCAAATGCCGAATATCGCCAGTTTACCAACTGGGTACGCGATTCTATTGCGATTGTGATGATGGGCAATCCACAACAGTTTATGATTACCCCAAAAGGAAATGCGGCAACGGCTCTTGGCGGAGAGAAATACATCGATTGGAAAAGGGTAGGCCGAAACGGGGTTAATATTTGGCGTAATAAGGGCAGGGGGGCAGCGGCCGCCCAGGCAAGCCAGCTAGACGGTATGTATTATTCAGGCTTAGATGCCCTTCCAGGGAAGAAAGAACTGGATGTTCGTAAATTCGAATATTCATATGCCGAATTAAATATGGAGAAAGCCGCTATTGGCCATAAAGATCCAAACAGCAAACGCCAGGATTATATCGATCGTTACACCGTTGCCATCTATCCTGATACAATGGTTTGGAAAACAGATTATTCCTATTCACAAAACGATCCGATGGTGCGTGGTTATTACAACCACCCTTCCTATGACGACTATCCTGTTGTTGGTGTAAGTTGGGAGCAGGCAAAAGCTTTTGCTCACTGGAGAACCAGATTGTACGATGGTGTTGCGACAGCAAGGAAACTGCCTGCTGGATCAAGATCAGACTACAGGTTGCCGGCTGAAACAGAATTTGAATATGCTGCAAGAGGCGGTAATACCAAAACCAAATATCCTTGGGGAGGACCTTACATCAGGAATACAAAAGGATGTTTACAAGCTAACTTTAAACCCGGCCGCGGCGATTATTCGAGCGATGGTGGAATTTATACGGTAGGCGTCAGATCTTATTTTCCTAACGATTATGGTCTGTACAATATGGCCGGAAACGTATCTGAATGGACTATCACTGCTTATAATAAAGGTGCCAGCCCGCTATTACACGATCTGAACCCCAACTTTACTTATGATGCTGGTTCAGGCGATAGCAAATACAAAAAGCGTAAAGTGGTAAAAGGAGGTTCTTGGAAAGATACAGGCTATTTTTTACAAAATGCTGTGTCTACATACGAATATCAGGATACACAAAGGTCATATATTGGTTTCAGATGCGTTTCATCTTACCCGGGTACTGATTTAAGACGTTAAACCTACTAACAACTAAAACTAAAGAAAAACATCAAATTTATGGCAGCAAAAAAACAACCAGGCTGGTTACATGTGGCAATTTCATGGGGAGCAAGTATTGTAATTATCGGAGCATTATTTAAAATCCTACACATCGGCGGGATTTTAGGTAATTACATGATTGGGCTTGGTCTTGGCGTAGAGGCATTTTTATTCTTTTTAACCGGGTTTTTTCCACCGGAACCAGAACCAGCATGGGAAAGAGTTTATCCTGAACTAAAAGCAGATTATAAAGGAGAATTACCAACAGCTTCGTCCAGACCTGTTGCTGCAGTGGCCCCGTCTAATACAGCAGCTTTGGATAAAATGTTATCAGATGCTAAAATTGGTCCGGAGTTAATTGAAAGCTTAGGTACAGGTTTGCGTACCTTTGGCGATAAAGTAGCTTCAATTTCAAATGTTGCAGATGCATCTACAGCAACAAACGAATTAACCGGTAAAATTAAAACCGCATCAGCCGGTTTTGATAACTTGAGCGCATCTTTTGAAAAAGCAACAGCCAATTTAAAAGCAATGGGCGAAAGCAATGTAGATTCTCAGGCATACCACGAACAGGTTAACAATTTGGCGAAGAACTTATCGGCTTTAAATGCAGTTTATGAATTGGAATTACAAGATTCCAGCGCGCATTTAAAATCGATGAATAAATTCTATTCAAACTTAGCATTAACCATGCAAAACTTTAACGAATCGATGGAAGATTCGAAACAGTTTAAAGAAGAGGTGAATAAGCTGGCTAAAAACCTTTCATCACTTAATGCAATTTATGGCAATATGTTATCGGCCATGAACGGTCCGCGTGTATAATTTTTTTAGTTTTTAAATTTTAAAGAAAAGCTACATCAAATATGGCAGGCGGAAAAGAAACAACAAGGCAGCGGATGATCAATATCATGTATTTGGTATTGTTGGCCATGCTCGCCTTAAACGTATCAGATACCATTTTAGATGCATTCAAAAATATCAACGATAGTTTGGATACTTCTAAAAACAATGTAAATACAAGTATTAATCAGTTGTTTTCTGCCTTCGAGAATTCGAAGTTGAAAGAAGAGCCAGCACGTGCTCAGCCTATTTACGACAAGGCTAAGCAAGCGCAGAAGGCAGCTGACGATTTAAATAATTACATCGAAAGCATTAAAAAAGAATTTACTCAGGCGGGAGACGGGATCGACCCTGAAACGGAAGATCTGGTGAATAGATCCAATCAGGATATTGCACAGAATATCATGATTAATCAAAAAAAAGCGGATGAATTAAAAAAGAGAATCAATGCCACCAGAGAGAAATTAATCTCTTTATTAGATCCGGCCGATCGGGCGAACGTTTCGTTCTCTCTTGAAGCTAAGGACCCAGTAAGCAAAAGAAAAGGAAATTGGCAGGAAACTTACTTTGGTGAGGGAACACCACTTACCGCTGCCATGACCATTTTAACAAAACTACAGACAGATACTAAAAATGCTGAGGCAGAAGTAGTGAAGAGATTGTTCGGAAATATGGATAAAGCCCAGGTTAACCTTGATCAGTTTGCGGCGGTTGCAGTAGCACCTACTTCTTACGTAATTCAGGGGCAGCCTTATACTGCCGAAGTATTTTTAACAGCCAGCGATTCGAGATCAACGCCCGATATTACGGTTAACGGAAACAAATTGTCCGTTAAGGATGGTAAAGGAACTTATACCGGTGGTACCGGTAGTGTTGGACAGTTTACCTGGGTAGGTACGATCAGGGTTCGCCAGACTGATGGCCAGGTGAAGGAATACAAAACTCAGCCACAAACTTATCAGGTAGCGAAACCTTCAGCATCTGTTTCTTCAACAAAATTGAATGTAATTTATGCTGGTATTGCTAATCCCTTTACCGTGTCAGCGGCAGGCTTTCCATTAGAAAGTGTTCGTGCTTCCATTTCAGGAGGTTCAATGTCTGGTAGTAACGGTAATTACAATGTGAACGTTCCGGGCAGCATGGTAGGCCAGGAAGTATCCATTAATGTATCAGCAAACAATGCAGGCAAAACCGTTAGTCTTGGTTCACAAAAGTTCAGGGTGAAAGCCATTCCGGCGCCTGTAGCAAAAGTTGGCGGACGTGCGGGAGGCGATATTGCTTCGGTGCAGTTAAAAAGCGAAACCGAGATTGAAGCAGATCTGGATGATTTTCCTTTTGATGTTAAGTTTAAAATACAACGTTATAAATTAACCATTATCAAACCACGTTCAGATGCAGTTACCATTGCAGGTAGCGGCGGAAGTTTTGCAGGTGCAGTTAAAGGTGCCATGAACTCAATTACGCCTGGTACGAGGGTGTTTTTTGAAGATATTGTTTCTGTAGGGCCGGATGGGCGTCAAAGGATATTGCCTTCATTAGCGTTTAGTGTAAAATAAAAGAAATGAAAAGGATTTTAAGTATTGCCATTTTAGTTTTATTAACCGCGTTTGCTTATGCACAAAAAAAGCCAACGAAGTTAGCACCGAAAAAAGCTGCACCGGTGGCTGCTGCTCCTGTAGCAGATACGGTGAAAGCTCCTGTTAAAACGGCTAGGAAAAAACTCAAAGTACCACCTAAAGATGGTTTTTATGCCCGCAAGGACATTGACAGTACTGAAATGGTTCCTTTGGCCGATGTAAGGGAAGAGGATGTTTTTTATGCAAAACGGATCTGGAGAGAAATTGATTTACGTGATACGGTTAACTCGGCTTTAAGATCGCCTAAATCAAGATTAATTGACGTTTTGATTGCTGCAATTAAAAAAGATGAACTAACAGCATACTCTCCAATTGATAGTGCCTTAAATGAAGATGATGCTTTTAATAATCCAATGTCTGCAGACTCTGCTGCGAAATCAGCTTTAGGTACAGCGGAGGTTTCGAACAATAAAACCGGAACTGTTACTACAGTTGTAAATGATTTTAACCCGGAATTATTTTTGAAGTTCAGAATAAAGGAAGATTGGATTTTCGACACAAAACGTTCTATTTTTGAACCACGTATCGTGGGCATCGCACCATTAAAGTACAATGAAGTTTCTAAACAGTGGCAGCCTGTATTTTGGGTGTACTATCCTGAAGCGAGAGAAATTTTGACAAAGAAACGTCTGATTAATACCAATAATGATGCTTCATCATTAAGTTTCGATGATTTCTTTATCCGCCGCTTGTTTAGCAGTTATATTGTAAAAGAATCGAATCCTGGTGATAATAAAATCAGAGATATTATCGCAGACCCTAAAGAGCGGTTGTATGAATCAGAAAGGATTAAAAAATCTGTTCTGGATTACGAACAAGGTCTTTGGGAATATTAATCTCATAAAAAAGGCTTCGATCTTCATAGGAGCCTTTTTGTTTACAATGAATCCCTTTCTCTTTGCCGTCATTTCCTTTGGTTAATCAAATGATTTAAAACTAAAGTTTATTTTTAAAACGTTAGTATAAAAGACAGGGTGAACTTTCGTCATTTCTAGT
>NZ_JBIWEB010000022.1:0-86456 GCF_044762335.1 Pedobacter suwonensis
AACTAGAAATGACGAAAGTTCACCCTGTCTTTTATACTAACGTTTTAAAAATAAACTTTAGTTTTAAATCATTTGATTAACCAAAGGAAATGACGATCTCACTGGGCACCAACCCCAGTTAACCGATTAACCAATTAAACCTTTAACCCAGCGAACAATGAGCCAAACGTTATTGCTTAATATTCCTGAGTTTCTCAATGGATAAAATATTAATGGCATTACCGGTTTTATCGATCAGTTTTTCATCTTTAAAATCAGCCAGCATTCTGCTTACCGTTTCACTGGCAGTACCTACCAATGCAGCAAGATCATCGCGCGAGATCCGGATCGTGCAGGTATTAGCCTCGCCGTCGCCAAATTTTGTAGCCACCTGTAATAAAGCTTCAGCTACCCTTTTCCGTACTGATGAATAGGCCAATTGCAGCATTTGTTTTCCTTTATCGCGTACATTGCCGGATAACAGACCAATAAATGTTTTGGATACAACCTGGTGACTGAGCAGGTATTCCATAAAATCGGCTTTTGGAATATGGATAATTTCTGATTCAGTGAGCGTAGCAGCATTTTCTGCGTAAAGTTCCCCGTTACATAAACTTTCATAACCGAAAAAATCGCCATCATGATAAAGGCCCGAAGAAAGTTCCCTGCCATCTTTAAAACGTTTGTAGGTTTTTACCTGCCCTTTTACCACGTAATAAAGATGTGTGGGTTCGTCACCTTCAATATAGATCACCTGCTTGCTGTTTACCGCCCGTGGTTTACCTTTCTTTCGCAGTTCGTCCATTACCGTTTCACCATTGCCTTCTGCCAAACTAAAACTGGTGGCCTGCTGCTTTTTCTTAAACCTGCTTTCTATTGCCCTGAAAAGTTCAGTATCATCAAACGGTTTGGTGAGGTAGTCATCGGCGCCCATTTCCATGCCTTTTCTCATATCTGCGCGCTCGGTTTTTGCCGTGATGAAAATAAAAGGAATATTGGCTGTTTTAGGATTTTTGTTCAGCAGGTACAAAACACCGTATCCATCCAGCTCAGGCATCATAATATCACACAGAATTACATCAGGAAGATGATTAACCGCCATTTCGACACCGATTTTTCCGTGTTTAGCCGTAAAAGTTTTATAACCGGCCAGATCCAGCACTTCAGCAGTACTTTCCCTGATATCGTCATTATCTTCAATAATTAAAACTTTCCTGTTCATGCGATAGATTTAAATTATAAAATTATTTTTAAAGGGAAAAGTAAGCGTAAATACCGTACCCGAATGCTGCTCGCTATTGCAGGTGACCGTGCCGTTCATCAGGCCAACATATCTTTTAACAATATTAAGACCCAAGCCTGTTCCCGGAATATCGCCGGTATTGTGCGCCCTAAAAAATGGCTCGAAAAGATTGCCCTGATCAGCATCTGGAATACCGATACCATTATCTTTTACTTCTAAAATCAGTTCATCATCTTTCAAAATAGAATTGAACTGGATGAGTGTGTCCTCGCCCGAGTATTTGATCGAATTCGAAATCAGATTGATGATGCAATTTTTCAACAGATTAGGGTCCAGGTAAACCTCAGCGGTTGTTCCGGTATGTTCGTAAATAATGTGCTGGTTCTGTTTGGTCATCATTTGCATCTCTTCTGCTATCTCTTCTGCAAAACTGATGATGTTAAAAGCTTGTGCCGATACCTCCACCTTACCTGCTTCCAATTTTTCAAGCGAGAGAAAATCGTTCAATATTGTAGTGAGGTTATTAATGGAATTTTTGATTTTTAAGGTATGCTTCTCTACACTGGCTACGTCATGTTTGGTCGTATATTTGTCAATTAGCGATGCAGATAGCTGAATCGAACTGAGGGGCGTCCTAAACTCATGCGAAGCCATAGAAACAAACCTGGTTTTAAGCTGGTTGAGTTCTTTTTCCTTTTGAAAAAGTGCACGCATATTTTCTTTCGCCATTTCCAGTTCTGAAACAAGCTTAACCAGGTCCTGTGTACGTTCCTTTATCTTAACTTCAAGTTTTTCAGTATAACTTTTAATCTGTTCTTCGTTGGCCTTTTCTTTGCTGAGATCGTGAATAAAACCTGTATAAATATTGCGGTCTGGAAATTTGATCTCACTCACCCCCAGCCTGAACGGGAATATAGAGCCATCTTTACGCTTTCCCGAAACCTCACGTCCAATACCAATAATATGTTTCTGTCCCGTATTTTCATATCTGGCAAGGTACTCGTCGTGGCGCGAATGGTCGGGTTCAGGCATCAGGACAGAAATGTTTCTGCCCACCAACTCCTCCCTGCTATAACCAAAAAGCTCAAGCGCCGCAGGATTTAGATGTTCTATCATCCCCTTTTCATCAATGGTGATAATCCCATCTATCGCGTTTTCAATAATCGCATCCAAAAATTTCGACCTGTCCATTATTATGCTTCAAATATGTTGTAAATATAGAAAAAGTATCAACGATCTCTTTTCCTATCCAACAATCAGTGTATCAAGCTTATTTTTCGAACTTGCCAACTGTTCATATAATTGCCTAAAGTCATCTGAAGCCTGATCTGAAACTTCGCTGAAAAGTTTTTTATAATAATTGATCCCCTCAGCCAGTTGCAGCTTAAAGCCATTCAGTTGTTTTATCTTTTTGTCACTAAACTGCTGTATATGTTGTTTAATATCCTCCTGCAGGTAATCGATATAAAGATTAAGCTCTTTGATAAAAATGTGCGGACGTTCAACCTGTTCCAACAGGTTAATTTTACCATAAATATGGCCAACCATTTCATCAAACGAGTATACATCAGAAAAATAAGCCAGGTTGGGTCCCGGGCAAATGGCAACAGCCTCATTTTCTTTTGGTTTCAGCATATCGTATTTTAGGTAGTTTGAAGAACAGAGTCCTTCGCAAAGGCATATTTTTCCAGTAACCTCAGTAAATTGTTTTTCGTATTCTTCAGCGGTTAGGCCGGCAGTTTGAAGGCTTTTGATTTTTAAGTGCTGATATTCCCGTGATGCAGTACAAATCGCCTGTTCGGTAAATTCGGTGTTGTTGCACAAATATTTCTTGGTACAGGGGCTTCCTGGCCTGCCCTTTTTAATCCGCTCGGTCCGCTGTTGCTCTATGCTGCTGTTTCTGAAATTATTAAAACGGATTCCCAATGGCGAAGCATTGCTTAAATAAAAATCCTGTTCGGTTGCAGCAGTGAGTTGCGTTAAAGTATTCGAATCTACATTGGTTACTTCTGGCACCAATAAAAAGGGACTTCCCCAGCCTGCGGCATCAAGATGGTAATGCTGCAATAAAAAGTTATGTTCTTCAGCGGTTCCGATTCCGCCCTGAACCGTGATCTTTTGTTTGGGTTCCTCTTCAACCAGAATTCCCTTTTTCACCAAAGCCAGCTGATACATTTCAAAAAGCTCCAGATACATTTCACTTCTTTTGGTTTTGAATTCCTCCAGGATCGGGCCGAGCAGATATCCATCGGTAGCAAATGCGTGTCCACCACAGTTCAATCCCGATTCAATTCTAAACTCTGATACCCATAAACCTTTTTTGGCCAGGAATTTAGCCTGGATCAAAGCCGACCTGAAATCACTTACTTTTAAGATAATTCGTTTTTTTAACAATTCATTCTCATCTGGAAAGAAATCTGCGAAATCCGCGATATAGCTATACAATTTGGGGTTCATCCCTGCAGAAAGTATAACCGATGCATTGAGTTTACTTTCAGCAAAACCCCGTAAAGCGGCCAGCGCATCCGTATTATCATCGCCAGTGTATTCCCCGTCAACATAGTTCATTTTATCCACCTTGGCCATAATATTAACATCGATACTCCCCATACGCATTGTATTTCTGAGTACAGATTTGAAGATCTCCTTGGCTTCTCCATCAGGATAATCCATCATCAGTTCATACCCATGTTTTAATTTTGAAGTGTCGGGCAAAAGTTCAAAGTAACGGCAGATATCAGTCCCATTACCAAAATCCTGCTGTTTTAAAGCTTTAAAATCCTGGTTTATGCAATCGGATAAAAAGTTTAGGTAGGCGGTAATCCGTTTGCTACGGCTATCAGGTTCATCTTTTCCGATTGCCTCGTAATATACTGATCTATTCTGCGAATGATGAGCGCGCATACGCTCTACCAATTCATCGTCAACAATAGAGAGTACAGAAGAAACGCCATATCTGGCAACTTTTAACGGGGTATCAATAGAATAACCCAAGCCCAAAACGGGAATATGAAATGAATGTAACATGGTATTTTGGTATGAAATAGCCTTTAACCTACTGAAAGACTAAATAATTCTCCAACAAAACTACCCTGCTTTAACGGATGTAGTGATGATAAGGCTCAAACCAAAAAATGAGCGAAATCACTTTTTCGAGACAGAAAAGTTAACCTGATCAGCTAAGGTTCAACCCGTAAACGCACAGGACCACACATGATAGCATGCCAGTACTTTATCTCTTTAAAATCACACTAAATTTTATTTTTTACCTGTACCAGGGGCTTGAATCGTTACGCCCCTCATCCGGACAAAATTAGCTGGAATTAGGTTCAAACAGGAATACAGTAAGCAGGAGGTAAAACCAAAAGCGGTATCTGGATATGATCTGACATATCAACCGTGTAACTGCCTTTAAGAAGATGATGAAGGAAACCATGTTTTCGGTGCACCATGGTCAGTATATCAATCTGTCCGTTTTCTACAATCCAGTCCAAACCATCTTTCACCTGCTCGCTTTTTACCTGACGGAAGTAAATATTGCGATAATTCACCTTGCCGGCAACCAGCTGCAGGAAGTCTGCAATTTGTTGAAGGGAAATTTCCGGACCGTTAGCATCATCTGAATGCATAATCAAAATTTCGGCATTAAATGGCTTTGCCAATTCAGCAAGCGTGCATAAAACCGATATATCGCTCGAAGTAAGGTCGGTGGCAAAAGCGATCTTTTTGGGAGTATTAAACCGACAGCATGATGGGATAAACAGCACGGGTATTTTAAGTTCGATTATTTTCCTGGTAATGTTCCCCATGAAGGCTTTCATCAACCGGTCTGTCCGGTTTAAACCGGACACAATCAGGTTCATTTTACATTCGGCGAAGTATTTACCCACCTCCTGATCAATTTTTCCATGGAGTAATCTACCGAATACTTCTGCTTTAAAATCCAGTTCGTGGTGAGCTTTTTTAAATTTTTGCTCCACTTTTCCGACAAGTTTGTTCAAGGCTTTTTTAACATCTTCTTCAAGCAGCTTATATTGCTCGTGAGGCCAAACCAGCGATGCGGCTGCAGGCGAAAACTCCGGCATCTGAAAAACATTGACCAATTCTACCCTCGCACCAATACCATGGGCAAGGTCAGTTGCATAATCAGCCGCATTTTCTGCTGTTGCAGAGAAATCGACAGGTACAAGGATCTTTTTCATATTGGCTTTATTTTAGTATAAAGTTTGGAACAAGCGCCGGTGGAAATATGAGTATCCTCGATTTTCAGATGATTAACATATAGAAACCGATTATTTAAAGTAGATTACTTCTTTACCGGTTTATTATTAACAGGAAACATTAAACTTTCCAAAACCTGATCGCGGTGATATACATCCGGATACACACGGAGCTGCCCGTCATTAACCTCGCAGGTGATATAAGTGATTTTTACCGGAACAGTATTTTTAAGATGGAAATCTTTTTTCCGCATGTTAAGCATTGATGATTTCAAAGCAGGTACCTTATCGCCTGTGCCATCGTTCCTTAATAACAGTTCGGCAAGTAAACCAGCATTTTCTACCCTGATACAGCCATGGCTGAATGCTCTTTGTTGTTTTTTAAATAATTTTTGTTCCGGAGTGTCGTGCAGGTAAATATCAAAAACATTCGGAAACCGGAATACAACCTTGCCCAGTGCGTTATCACAACCGGACGACTGCCTTGCATCATACAGGTTAGGATTAGCTTTGATCGCAGCTATAGTACTTTTGGTTAAGGGCACTATGTTTTGTTTTCTATCGTAAATACTGTAATGGTTATTGATCAGATAGGTCGAATCTTTCCACATTTTGGGTAACAGCTCAGTCGTAAATATTTTATGAGGCACTTTCCAGTCTGGCGATGTAGTGATGTACTTCACCTTACTTTCCAATTCTGGTGTCGGGCTGGAGGGCTTGCCAACAATGGTTTTAAAGATCACTACGTGATCATTGTTAACCAGTTTAAGTGTGTAGGAAGGAATGTTGATCTGCATGAAATAACGATCTGCTGTATTTATCCACCGTAGGCGCTCCATATTAACGGCCATTTTTCTGGCATCACCTTCCGGAAATTCATAGCAGTCATCTATATACTGCCCCTTAACCAGATGGAGATAATCCTGAAGCATTTTATACACATCTGCCTGCGGCTGGGCCGAGGTAACATTGGCCATAAAATCAGGGTGCCCCATAGCTTTCTTAAGATGTGATACCGGATCAAAATCCAGTGGTATTTTCGACTCCAGTCGTTCGGTGGTAAATACAGGGTTAAATTTACCGTAGTGAAGATGGTTGATGAGCGTGATCAGGGCATCAGTTAAATAAATATCAAAAATTTCCTGTTCCTGTAGTTTGGCATTTGGACTGGTAAGTGGGCGAAGCGCATCATAGGTAAGCTGATCGGGATGAAAATCGTTTCTGTTCAAACCAAACTGTAATACGCAATCCATCAGTAACATCGACGCCCAGACATCTGAATGGACAGTATCCTGCATTACCCAGGCACGCTTGTACAGCCTGTCCTGATAAAAGCGGTCAACCAGATTAGGATAGTTCAGCTTTTGCTGCAGGCTAATAATTTCTTTTTTAAGGGATAACGAATCGGTGTATATAACAGATCCATCTTTTTTAAGGCAAACTCCAAAAGCATTATAGACCAATAAGAAAGCCCACAAAAGCGTTAAGGAAATAAAAATCAGCTTCACCGTACCGAAGCGTCTCTGAATATTTTTATTTTTCATAACAGATTGATTTACAATGATAAATATCAAAATACAATCATCGTATTTTAATGATCCCGATCACTTTTTGCAATGATATCTTACAAGTTATCGAGTTGCTCATGAAAGCCTATGAATGCTCAAGCAACCATTTAAAAGGCTTTATTTTTCGTTTTGGCCTCAGGTTGAATTTCTTGATGCTATGCATTTTAACAAAGGTCTTGGCTTCAGAAATATCGTCTGTCACTAAAAAGAGACTGAGGTCATTTTCAGCGATTGTTCCCTCTTCTTTCATCTTTGCAATATGCTCTAAAAGGGATTGGTGATATTTTCGATCAAACATGATTACCGGAAAATCCCTGATCTTTTGAGTCTGGATGAGCGTCAGTGCCTCAAAACATTCATCAAGTGTACCATATCCCCCCGGCAGCACCACAAAAGCAAAAGAATATTTTACCAGTAAAATTTTACGGGTAAAAAAATGATTCATGTTCACCCATTTGTCCAGATATGGATTTGGTTTTTGTTCTCTTGCCAATGAAATATTGCAGCCTACCGAGCGGCCGCCAACTGCCTGCGCACCTTTATTGGCTGCTTCCATTAATCCGGGGCCTCCACCGGTCATAATCGTAAAGCCCAGTTGTGCAAAAGCTCCTGCAGCTTTTTCTGTAAATTTATAATAGGGATGATCGGGTGCAAAACGTGCAGAACCAAAAAAGGTAATGCAGGGGCCTACAAAATGTAATCCTCTAAATCCCCTGATCAGATCCAGTACCGTTTTTAGCGTAAAAATAAACTCCTTAGCTCGGGACCGTGGCCCTTCCAGGAATTCTATTTCTGATTTACTGGCCATTTTTTTTGACCAAATTTAACTCCCCGGCCAGGCAGCAGATATGATGGGTATCACTTTCGGAACTGCGCTGTATCATAACAGCCAAAACTTTAAATAATTAAAATTGTATATGAAAAAAATTAGTATTAAACACCTTAATAACGTACACGGCGACAGCATCCGTGGACTCGATTTTTACGCGGAGACATTAGAAATCTTAAGAGAAAGGCTCAACGAAATTGCAAAGGCAAATACTGGTAAAGAAACCATGATTGGGATAGAACACTTTCAAAACCTCTTTATCATCCATCAGGAAAAGATTGAAGTACTCAAACATCGCCTGCTGAAAAATATAGAGATGCTGGCCGGCGAAATAAAGGATACAAAAGGATTTATAGAACAAAGTGTGTTTGAAAAGAACGAGGAGCTACAGGCCGAATACCTGCGTGAGGTTGATTTATTTGAAGAGATGAGACATGAATTTTATCGTTTTGCAGCAGAATGGATGTAAACGAAAAACATAACCCCGCTGGTTTATGAAAGCAACATTGATGGCCCGCCTTAAACAGCAAAAAATACGTCTTAAAAACTGGGCAAAGCTTTTAGGGCCGGGCGTAACCACAGGGGCAGCTGATGATGATCCGTCGGGCATAGCCACCTATACCCAAACAGGAGCAAAATTTGGCTATAGTCAGCTTTGGACTGCGGTTTATATGTTGCCGTTAATGATTGTGGTCCAGGAAACCTGCGCCCGCATTGGATTAGTACAGGGAAAAGGAATTGCAGCCGTTATAAAAGAATATTACAGCAAAAGAGTACTCTATTTTATTGTAGGTACCGTGCTTGTTGCCAATACCATAAACATCGGAGCAGATATTGGTGCTATGGCTTCAGCAGCAGCGTTAATCATACCCTTGCCATTTGCAGTACTTGCCCTTGCTTTTACTTCTGTCACTTTATTACTCGAGATATTTACGACCTACAAAACCTATTCAAGGATATTAAAATGGCTTGCCCTGAGCCTGCTGGCCTACCCTTTAACCCTGATCATTGTTAAACAACCGTGGCTTACCTTATTGAAAGCCTCTTTCATTCCCAGTTTCAGCTTTAATTTTGAATACATTTTTATCATCATAGGCGTTTTAGGAACCACCATCTCGCCCTATATGTTTTTCTGGCAGGCCTCTCAGGAAGTTGAGGAAGAAAAATCAAAACGCCTGTTAAGAAATGGCAAACCTTTGGTTACCAGGAGGCTGTTAAATAACATGCGGATAGACAATGCAACCGGAATGATTATGTCAGAACTTACTACGTGGTGCATCATTGTTGTATCCGCTACTGTTCTCCACCGTTCGGGCAATACAGATATTAAAGATGCCGCTGATGCAGCCAGGGCGCTTGAACCGTTGGTCAGATCTTTTCCTACTTCAGGCTACATTGCAAAATTGATTTTCTCCACTGGTATTATCGGATTGGGCCTTTTGGCAATACCTATACTTTCAGGCTCGGCAGCTTATGCCATTTCAGAAACTCTCGATTGGAAAACCGGTTTAAATTTAAAGTTTAAAAAAGCCCATGGTTTTTATGGCGTAATCACGATTGCAACCCTAGTTGGCCTGATGATTAATTTTATCGGAATCGATCCGATAAAAGCTTTAATATATGCGGCTGTTTTAAATGGAGTTGCTGCTGTTCCGCTGCTTTTTATTATCGCCAGAATTTCTTCCAGTGAACTTATTATGGGAAAGTACAAAAGCTCAAAAACCGCTAATATAATAGTCTGGATCACTTTCGGGGTTATGGCACTGGCAATTATTGGTATGATTGTTTCTTTCATAAACAACTAATATTGGCCTTAGCGACTGCATAAACTTAGCTACGGTACAGCGCAAACGAGCTAGAAGATTGTAAACCTGTTATGGCTTAAAACAGCGAAAGTGAATTTACAAAGGAGCTTATCACGATTTTGGGTCCTTATTTTCGTTTGCCAGATCGACACTTCGCTTACCTGCTCTTCATTTCTCCAGATTATAAATTTTTGCCTGAATGTGATCTAAAGGTGTCAGCTTTTTTGTTCCGAGTCCTCTATCATATTGCAGATATATGGCAACATTAAGGTTCATCAGTTTATATTTGCTATGCAAAAAACAATATCTTTAATTAAAATAATTCACCAGTAATGAAAGCGATAGGATTTAAAACTTCACTCCCTATAAACGAAAGCGAAAGTTTCATCATGTTTGAAACACCGGTTCCAGAACCAAAAGGGAGAGACTTACTTGTAAAGATAAAAGCCATCAGTGTAAACCCGGTTGATTTTAAAATCCGGCAGAACAGCGCAAAAGACACCGTATTGGAAACACCCAAGGTAATTGGCTGGGATGCTGTTGGCACGGTTGAAGCCGTTGGAGAAGATGTTACCTTTTTTAAAGCCGGAGATGAAGTATATTATGCCGGAGATTTAACCCGAAGCGGCTCCAATGCCGAATATCAATTGATTGATGAACGCATAACAGGTTTAAAACCCTCATCACTTACCTACGTTGAGGCGGCCGCCATGCCATTAACCGCACTTACGGCCTGGGAATCACTTTACGATCGCATCCGCATAACCGAACCTAAAGATAAAGGAAAAAGCATCCTGATTATTGGAGGTGCAGGTGGCGTTGGCTCTATTGCCATACAATTGGCCAGGAAAATAAGTGGCTTAAAAGTGATTGCCACAGCCTCGAGACCAGAGACAAAAGATTGGTGTAAGGCCATGGGTGCCGATGTGGTAGTAGATCATAAAAACCTGGTTGAAGAAGTACACGCAGCAGGTCTAAAGGAAGTAGATTTTATTCTCGATCTGGTAGACCTGAATAACTATTGGGATGCTTTGGTAGAACTGATTAAACCACAAGGCCATATTGTATCAATAACGGGCTCTGCCACACCTGTCGCGCTGAATAAGTTAAAAAACAAAAGTGTGACTTTCTCTTGGGAGCTGATGTACACCCGTTCCATGTACCAGACTGACGATATGGAACAACAGCACCATATTTTAAACGCGTTAACAAAATTATTAGATGATGGCACCCTTAAAACTACATTAAATCAAGCGCTGAAGGGATTTTCAGTAGAAAACTTAAAAGAGGCTCACCGCCTGTTGGAGAGTGGAAAAACCATTGGCAAAGTGGTTATTGAATATTAAAATGCGTGTAAAAAAAAGAGAGAAACCTGACCAGCTTCTCTCCTTTTTTATATCCTATTTTCAACTAAACTTTAGCCCTGTTCTCTGAACTTCTTTTTAGCTGCGCGTTAATGCGTTCCAACACGTTATAAATATCGAAAGGCTTGCTGATGTAATCATCAGCAAATGCATCAATTGCTTTTTGCTCGCTATTGTTCTGTGCAGACATTACAATAATCGGGATATGTTTGGTGAAAATATCAGTTTTTAAATCTTCACATATCTCTGCTCCGTTTCCATCTGGTAACATTACATCTAATAAGAAAAGATCAGGCATTGCATCCTGGATATTTTTTTTCAGTTCCGCAAAGGAAGAAGAAAGCTGTAATTCAAAACCCTCTTCTTTTAACAGGATTTCAATCACGTTTCTGATTTCCTGATCGTCTTCTAAAATGTGTATTCGTTTTTTTTCCATGTTCAAATTATATGTTTGGGATGTCCGTTCGCGTGGAATGCGCTACACGATAGTAACAGTAACACCCAAACCTTCTAAATGTTTTACAATTTGTTCAGAAATTCCTTTATCGGTTATAATATGATCAATTTCTTCTAACCCGCATATCTTTCCGAAACCTCTTTTTCCAAATTTAGTAGAATCAGCAAGTACGATCGTTTTTTGTGATGCACCGATCATTTTGCGATTCAAATGCGCCTCCATGGCATTGGTAGTGGTTACGCCAAAATCTAGATCAATGCCATCTACCCCTAAAAACAGTTTATTAAAATAAAAATCCTGCAAAACCTGCTCCGCATAAGCGCCCATAACCGAAGAAGAACTTTTCCTGAGTAAGCCACCCAATTGTATCACTTCAATACCAGGTTCGCGCATTAATTCGAGCGCCACATTTAATGCAGAAGTAACAACTGTTAAATTGGTTGCAGGGGCAATGTTCTTCGCAAAATAAAGCACTGTAGTACCCGAAGCGATCACAATAGAATCATTATCGTTCAGCAATGCGGCTGCAGCCATTCCAATTTTATTCTTTTCCGCCGATTGTATTTTTTCTTTCTCGTTAACCGGACGGTCGACCGTGTAAGGGTTGTTTATCGTGGCACCACCGTGTGTTCTAAACAGCAGACTCTTGTCTTCCAGTAGTTTTAAGTCCTTTCTTATTGTTACCGAAGACACTTTCAATTCCTTACACAAATCCACAACATTGATGTACTGATCACGTTGCAGGCGACTTAAAATAAACTGATGCCTCTCAGCCAAATTCATCATAGTAAATTAAATTAGCGTGCTGCAAATTAGCAATAAAAACATTCTTTAACATATTTTAGATAAATATTTAATAAATTTTTAACCTGTTTAACATATTATTTCGATTAGGATTTATTATAATTGCGAATAGTTTCGTTTTGTTATCAATTATTATCAAACTCAATGAAAAGATTGCATGGACATCAACCGGCTGATGATATAAATTGGGATTTTATTATTATTGGTGGAGGTGCAACAGGTTTAGGTACGGCACTAGACGCGGCAAGCCGTGGTTTTAAAACGCTATTGGTAGAACAGGCTGATTTTGCCAAAGGAACATCCAGCAGAAGTACCAAGCTGGTTCACGGAGGTGTCCGCTACCTTGCTCAGGGTGACATTTCTTTGGTTAAACATGCACTGAAAGAACGTGGTCTGTTACAACAAAACGCTCCACACCTTGTCGATAAAGAACAATTTCTGATTCCCTGCTATGATTGGTTTTCTGTTATAAAATATTTAACGGGGCTTACCCTTTATGATTGGCTGGCGGGCAAATACAGCTTTGGCAAATCTAAATTTTTGTCCAGAAGAGAAACCCTAAGTATGATGCCTGGCATTAAAGCACGGGGATTAAAAGGAAGCATCAGGTACTATGACGGCAAGTTTGATGATGCCCGTTTGGCCATTAACATTGCACAAACGGCTATCGAAAAGGGTGCATCATTACTCAGCTACACCAAAGTAACAGCCCTTTTAAAAAGCGGTGATGTGGTTACCGGTATTGCAACAGAAGACACTATAACGGGTTCAACAGCTCAATACACGGGTAAAATCGTTATTAATGCAACGGGAGTATTTGTCGATGATATCCTGCAAATGAATAATCCTGCTACAAAGAAGATGGTAAGGCCCAGTCAGGGTGTACATGTGGTCCTCAGCAAAACCTTTTTAAATAGTGAATCAGCACTAATGATCCCAAAAACCACTGATGGGCGGGTTTTATTTGCTGTTCCCTGGCATAAGCATTTACTGGTAGGCACTACCGATACGCCGTTAAACGAACATAGTTTAGAACCGAGGGCATTAAAAGAAGAAGTAGATTTTATTATCAGTACGGCAGCAGGCTATTTCAACCGTAAGCCCATAGCAAAAGATATCTTAAGTGTATTCTCAGGTTTACGTCCCCTGGCTGCCCCTACCTCTGGTGATCCGAACAGCACAAAGGAAATCAGCAGAGACCATAAACTGATTGTTTCCGCAAAGGGATTGATTACGATTACGGGCGGCAAATGGACAACTTACCGCCTAATGGCAGAAGAAACAGTGAATTTAGCTATTGCACATGCAGGTTTAAAACATAAAGCATGTGTAACTCAAAATTTAAATATACACGGGAGTACAGCCAGTTCGGGAAGTGGTCACCTGGCCGTATATGGATCAGATCGTATAAAAATTGAAGCCTTGATTAAACAAAACCCGGGCCTTGAAAAACCATTACATCCGTCTTTTCCTTTCATTGAAGCCGAAGTGGTTTGGTCTGCAAGGAACGAAATGGCAGAAACTGTAGAAGATATCTTAAGCAGGAGATTAAGAATCTTATTTATTGATGCACAGGCTGCTAAAGATATGGCGCCTAGAGTAGCCTCTCTGCTTTGCAAAGAATTAGCTGCAGATGAAAACTGGAAAACCGAGCAAATTAAAACTTTCAATAAATTAGCTGATGGTTACCTTTATTATGAATATATAAAATAACTAAAAGGCAGAAACCTCTAACCAAATTTTAATGATGAGCAAATACGTCTTATCCATAGATCAGGGAACCACAAGTTCGAGGGCTATTATTTTTAATTATCATGGCGAAATTGTTGCCATCGCACAGCGCGAATTTACACAGGTTTACCCTAAGGCAGGCTGGGTAGAGCATGATCCCATGGAAATCTGGTCTACACAATTGGCTGTTGTAACAGAAGTAATCGTTAGAGCAGGCTTAACCGTAGGCGATATTGAAGCTATCGGAATTACCAATCAACGCGAAACCACTGTGGTTTGGGATAAAGAAACCGGACAACAGGTTTATAACGCAATTGTATGGCAAGACAGGCGTACTGCTGGCTATTGCGATGAAATTAAGGCAAAAGGGCTAGGCGATAAAATACAGCAGAAAACAGGTTTGATCATAGATTCTTATTTCTCTGCCACTAAAGCCCGGTGGATTTTGGAAAATGTTGAAGGCGCACGTAAAAAAGCAGAAGCAGGAAAACTGGCTTTTGGCACCATAGATACCTGGCTGATCTGGAAATTAACAGCAGGTGAAAGACATGTAACTGATGTAACCAACGCCTCCCGAACCATGCTCTATAACATCTGTACTTTAAGCTGGGATGAAGAATTGCTCGAGCTTTTCTCTATCCCAAAAGCAATGCTTCCGGAGGTAAAATCATCAAGCGAGGTTTATGATGAAACGGCGGGAAGAATACTGGCTGCAAAAATCCCGATTGCAGGTATAGCCGGCGATCAGCAATCAGCTTTATTTGGGCAAATGTGTACCGAAATCGGAATGGTAAAAAACACCTACGGCACAGGTTGTTTTATGCTAATGAATATCGGAGAAAAACCGAAAATTTCTGTCAACAACCTGTTAACCACGGTTGCCTGGCAAATTAATGGCAAAGTAAATTATGCTTTAGAAGGCAGTATTTTTATAGGTGGCGCCGTTGTGCAGTGGCTGCGTGATGAAATGGGACTGATTTCTAAATCGGCTGACGTAGAAACTTTAGCTAAAAAAGTAAATGATACAGATGGCGTTTATGTGGTTCCTGCTTTTGCAGGTTTGGGCGCTCCGCATTGGGATCAACATGCACGTGGCACCATAACCGGATTAACCCGCGGCACAAACAAATCACATATTGCCAGGGCAGCATTAGAAAGTATTGCTTACCAAACGATGGATGTGTTGAAAGCGATGGAAGCAGATGCGGGTATAAATATTACAGAGTTGAGAGTGGATGGTGGCGCTACCACCAATGATTTGTTGATGCAGTTTCAGGCCGATCTGCTAAAGTGTAAGGTAATCAGACCTGATGTAACTGAAGTAACCGCTATTGGCGCTGCCTACCTTGCCGGTTTAGCTACCGGTTTTTGGGAAAGTATCGATCAGATCCGTTCGCAATGGAAAATAAATAAAACTTTCATTGCTGAAGCAGGAATTGATAACACAGAACGAATAAAGGGCTGGAACAGGGCCGTAAAAGCTGCCAGGGTGAGTGCAGAAAGCCAGTAACTGACCATCCTAGGGCCTAAAAATAAATTTTAATTCATTGAGACAGCTTGTAAGAGATTTAAAGCAAGCCATTCGACTAACTCAGGATTGACAATTTATATTATGCGGCAGCATCCTTAGCTTGGTTTAAACAGATGCCTGCTGCAAATTGCTTTTAATTCTAAACGACCTAATAAATTAATTCAATCGCTTAAAATTTTATAATGAATGTATATCTCTCAGAATTTATAGGTACTGCAATCATGATTCTTTTAGGAAACAGTGTTGTAGCTAATGTAGTGCTTAAAGGCACAAAAGGTAATAACGGAGGGTGGATAGTTATTACAACGGCCTGGGCCCTGGCCGTGTTTACAGGGGTTGTTGTTGCAGGTCCTTATAGCGGGGCACATTTAAATCCGGCAGTAACCCTCGCACTTGCCATTGGAAAAGGCTTTAGCTGGGCTCTGGTTCCATTTTATGTTTTAGCCCAGTTGGCCGGAGCCATGACAGGATCGTTTCTGGTTTGGTTGATTTATAAAGATCATTTCGATGCTACTGACGATCAGGCTTTAAAGGCCGCACCTTTTGCAACTGCTCCGGCCATCAGAAACATGTCCTCGAATTTGTTATCAGAAATTGTCGGAACATTCGTGTTAGTATTCGTGATTTTTTATTTTACCGATGCCAGCATGGGCACAAAAGAAACGGTGAGCACCCCTATTGGCTTAGGTTCCATCGGTGCAATCCCCGTAGCATTTTTAGTTTGGGTAATTGGTTTGGGATTAGGTGGAACAACAGGCTATGCCATCAATCCGGCGAGAGATTTGGGTCCGCGGATTATTCACTTTTTAATCCCAATGAAAGGAAAAGCAAGCAGCGATTGGGCATATGCCTGGGTACCAGTTGTTGGCCCTGCTATAGGTTCGATACTGGCCGCTCTGGCATTTTTGCTCATTAGTAAATCTTGATATCTTCGGAAATACCCGCCGAATGCATTCAAAAAAAGTATTAATATCAACTGAAACGGATAGCGCTGTCTACACAGATTTTGTTTGGCAGAGCTTACTAATTTTATTATATTTTCTCAAAGCAACACTCAATTTAATTATGCCGCTACCGAATATTACTTATCTTTGAAATAACATCCAGCTACTATTTATCTAACCAATCAGAATTGCAAGCATACTTCCTCGTTGTTGATACCGAAACCTCGGGCCTGCCTAAAAATTGGACTGCCCCTTATTCTAAAGAAAAGAACTGGCCTTATATTGTTCAAATTGCATGGATTATATACGATCAAGCCTATCAAGAAATTAAGCGTGAGAATCACTACATCAAAAATACCGATTTCAGTATTGACCAGTCAGCACTAAAAATTCATAAAATCACCCCAGAATACCTGCACAAGCATGGAGAAAACAAAGAGAAAGTGATGTTCCAGTTTGCTGACGATATAGAAAAGTACAAACCTTTGGTTATAGGCCACTTTATTGAACTTGATTATCATATGGTAAATGTCGAATTATACCGTCTTGGTAAAGAAAACATATTTAAAAACCTCTCATTTTTCTGTACCATGAAGGCAAGTGCACCTTATATTACCAATACCGTGATCAGTCACTTAAAACTGGATAAATTTTACACCATTTTATTTAACGAGGCGCCCGAAAGCATCCACAACGCTTTATCTGATACACAAAACACTGCAAAGATTTTCTTTCACCTTTTAAAAACAGATAAAATTAACCTACCTTCAATTTACCAACAGGAGCATACCTTTAACATGGAGAAAGAAAAGAGAAAAGAATTTTCGTTTAAAAGAATTTTAAAGGAACTTTTTAATGGAAGATAGACTGGCCGATCGAATTTATACTGCCCGTATTGGAGATATTACTTTCAGAAAAATTGTGAGTTGTAGCCCCCACACACCAATTTTCGAAGCTGCGATTAAAATGTCGGAGCAAAAAACCAGCTGTCTTTTTGTTAAAAATGACGAAGGAGATTATTTAGGATTTGTAACTGACATTACTTTGAGGGATAATGTCATCGCCAGGCAATTGAGTGCACATTTGCCTATTGATGAAGTAATGGACACCAATATTATGACCATAACACCAGATGCTTATGTTTATGAGGCCATACTGATGATGTTCAGCAAAAAATCGCGGTATCTATTGGTAAACGATAACGGAAATTTTGTTGGTTTTTTAAGCAGAAACCGCCTGTTAAGCGAACAGGCGGAGTCTCCATTGGTTTTTATCCAATCGGTAAAGTCGGCTGTAAATACAAACGATTTAAAACTTAAATGGCAGAAAGTACCGGGCATCGTATCTCAACTGCTTACGCGGGGTGTGCACTCGAAGATTGTAAACGAGGTAGTGACCACCATTGCCGATACCATCTCTTTTAAAATTATCGAAGATGTTATTGCCAAATTAGGCCCACCGCCTGCTAAATTTGTGTTTATGGTTTTGGGCAGTGAGGGTAGAAAAGAACTGAGTTTAAAAACCGATCAGGACAACGCCATTATATATGAAGATACGGCGGAAGAAAATAGAGCGGCCGTACGCTCTTACTTTCTCGATCTGGCAACCCAGGTTTCTGATAAATTAAACTTTGTGGGCTTTGTATATTGCGACGGCGACTATATGGCCACCAATCCAAACTGGACGCATTCATTATCGCACTGGAAGTATAATTATAAAAACTGGATTGAAGAAGCTCTGCCTGAAACTGCTGTGAAATTTGCCGCATTCTTCGATTGCAGGGCCATCTATGGCGATCTGGCAATCATGGAAAGCCTAAGGTCATTCGTAAATGACGAGTTGCAAAAACCCATTGAAAAATTCTACGTATACCTGGCTAAAAATGCTTTGCTTTACGAGCCTCCCCTTACCTATTTTAGAAATATCAGAACGCAAAAAATTCAGAAAAAAGAGGTGTTTGATATTAAAACTGCCATGACCCCCATTGTCGACCTGGCGAGGGTATATGCTTTACAAAACAGAATTTTTCAAAAGGAGAATACCGGCGAACGTTTAAAAACTTTAAGAGATCTGGGCGTTTTTAGTGAAAAGCAATTTAATGAGCTTTCCCAATCCTATTATTACCTGATGGGATTAAGATTAAAACACCAGGCCAATCTGATCATGAATAATCAGGCAGCTCCAAATAACTTTATTGAAATTGATAGTTTAACTAAAATTGAGAAGGTAACACTGATCGAAATCTTTAAAATCATCCTCAACTTTCAGGGTGGGATTAGAATGAAGTTTACCAATAGCCTAGGTTAGGCCACAGTGCTTAGGGCGTTTGATACCAAGCGTTTATAATACGCAGCCGTCATGCTGAATAAATTCAGCATCTATTATTCTATTATCACTTTAATGGAAGACCCTGAAATAAATTACTATCGGTGAGCTCGCTAGGGCTCGGTTCAGGATGACGATCCTTGTTTTAAAGAAAAAAGGTCCCGATTTGCATCGGAACCCTTTTAAAATATGAATATCGCTTAAGCGAAAATTTCTATTTTACTGCATCAATTACAGCTTTGAAAGCTTCTGGGTGATTCATTGCTAAATCAGCCAATACTTTACGGTTTAAACCGATTTCTTTTGAAGCTAATTTACCGATTAATTGAGAATAAGAAATACCGTGTTGACGTGCACCAGCGTTGATACGTTGGATCCACAATCCGCGGAATTCTCTTTTCTTAACTTTACGGTCACGGTATGCATATTGCAAACCTTTTTCTACTGTGTTTTTAGCAACAGTATAAACCTTACTTCTTGCTCCCCAATAACCTTTGGCTAAATTAAGGATCTTTTTTCTTCTTCTTCTCGAAGCTACTGCGTTTACCGAACGTGGCATGTTGTTGTTGTTTTTTGGTAAGCGGCGTCCGGTTAAGGAACTTTAATGCCTGATACCTGGTGAAATTAATGAATTACTTTCCGATGCAAAGCATACGTTTTACGTTACCCGAATCTGCATCTGTTACAATTCCTGCATTTCCAAGCGCGCGTTTACGTTTAGTACTCATCTTGGTTAAGATGTGACTTTTGTATGCTTTGTTTCTTTTGATTTTACCTGTTCCAGTAAGCGAAAAACGCTTTTTAGCACTGGAATTGGTTTTCATTTTTGGCATAACCTGTTATTTAATTTATAAAATTGTTTTTATTTTTTTGCTACTTTAGGCGCAACGGTCAGGAACATCCGTTTACCTTCCAATTTAGGCAGCAGTTCCACTTTTCCTACATCTTCCAAAGCCTGGGCAAATTTTAACAATAAAATTTCTCCTTGTTCTTTGTACACAATTGCCCTGCCTTTAAAATGCACGTAAGCCCTAACTTTTTCACCGTTTTCTAAAAAGCTCACTGCATGTTTTAATTTAAACTGGAAATCGTGGTCGTTGGTATTAGGCCCAAAACGGATCTCCTTAATTACAGTTTGTTTGGCATTAGCTTTAATTTCTTTCTGCTTTTTCTTTTGCTCGTAAACAAACTTACTGTAATCAATAATTCTACAAACTGGCGGTACAGCGTTTGGAGAAATCTCTACCAAATCCAATTCCAGTTCATCAGCAAGTGCCAAAGCTTTCGCCAAAGGATAAATCCCCGGTTCAACATTATCGCCAGCTAAACGCACTTCAGGCGATTTTATATACTGATTAATGTTATGCTCTGCTTCTTTTTTCTTAAAAGGTGGACGTGGTCCCCTGTTAAATCCTGGTCTTCCTAATGCCAAATTTGTATTATTTTAATTTAAACTGTTATTTCTTTTCTTAATAAATTGTTGAACTCTTCCAACGTCATTTCGCCTAAATCTCCCTCACCATGTTTACGAACAGAAACTTTTCCTTCTGCCATCTCTTTATCGCCGATAATGAGCATGTACGGGATCTTTTTAACTTCCGCATCGCGTATTTTGCGACCGATTTTCTCATCACGAAAGTCAATCAGCCCGCGAATATCGGAATTATTTAGTTCATCTAAAACTTTTTTTGCATATTCTTCATATTTTTCTGAAATAGGAAGAATAATAAACTGTTCAGGACTTAACCATAACGGGAAGTTTCCGGCACAATGTTCGATCAAAACAGCAATAAATCGTTCCAGTGAACCAAAAGGTGCACGATGAATCATTACCGGTCTGTGCTTCTGGTTATCACTACCGGTATATTCCAATTCGAAACGTTCAGGTAGGTTATAATCGACCTGAATAGTACCCAATTGCCATTTTCTTCCTAAGGCATCCTTCACCATAAAATCGAGTTTAGGGCCATAAAACGCAGCTTCACCATATTCTACCACAGTGTTTAAGCCTTTTTCTGCAGCAGCTTCGATAATGGCCGTCTCTGATAATTTCCAGTTTTCATCAGAGCCGATGTATTTCGATTTGTTTTCAGGATCTCTTAAAGAAACCTGTGCGGTATAGTTTTCAAAACCTAAGGATTTAAATACATAAAGCACTAAATCGATCACTTTTTTAAACTCGTCTTTCACCTGCTCTGGCATACAGAACAAATGCGCATCATCCTGAGTAAAACCACGTACTCGGGTTAAACCATGTAACTCACCACTTTGTTCGTAACGGTAAACAGTACCAAACTCTGCAAAACGAACCGGAAGGTCCTTGTAAGAACGTGGTTTGGTTTTGTAAATTTCACAGTGGTGCGGGCAGTTCATCGGTTTCAGGAAGAACTCCTCTCCTTCCTGCGGAGTTTTGATTGGCTGGAAAGAATCTTTACCGTATTTTTCCCAGTGACCAGAAGTTACATATAAGTTTTTATGCCCAATGTGTGGTGTTACTACTTGCTCGTACCCTGCTTTGGCCTGTGCTTTAGTTAAAAAGTTCACCAAACGTTCGCGTAAAGCAGTTCCTTTAGGCAACCATAGCGGTAGGCCCATGCCTACTTTTTCAGAGAAAGCAAAAAGCTCCAGCTCTTTTCCTAATTTACGGTGGTCGCGTTTTTTTGCCTCCTCAATCATTAAAAGATATTCGGTAAGCTCGCTTGCCTTAGGAAAAGTAACCCCATAAATGCGGGTTAATTGTTTTTTAGTTTCATCACCTCTCCAGTAAGCACCAGCCACATTCATCAGTTTTACGGCTTTTACAAAACCAGTATTGGGAATATGTGGGCCACGGCATAAATCGGTAAATGAACCCTGGGTATAAAAAGTAATTTTACCATCTTCAAGGCCATCAATTAAATCCAATTTATACTCATCGCCTTTTTCGGTAAAGTATTTTACCGCATCAGCCTTGCTTACACTTTCGCGCACAAAAGTTTCCTTTTGTTTAGCCAGTTCGATCATTTTGGTTTCAATGGCTTTGAAATCATCCGAAGAAAATTCGCGGTCGCCAAAGTCTACATCATAATAAAACCCGGTTTCAATTGCCGGACCGATACCAAATTTGGTACCTGGGTAAAGCGCTTCCAGCGCTTCTGCCATTAAGTGTGCAGAAGAATGCCAAAAAGTAGATTTCCCGGCTGCATCATTCCAGGTCAACAGTTTTACTGTAGAATCTGATTCAATCGGCCTGGTTGAATCCCAAACTTCGCCATTAACCTCAGCGGCTAATACGTTACGGGCTAAGCCCTCAGAAATTGATAATGCAATCTGGTGGGCAGAAGTGCCCTTTTCGTACTGACGGACCGAGCCGTCAGGTAAAGTAATGTTAATCATCTACAACTATGATTTAAATTTTAAATAAAAAAGTTTTAAAGATCACTTACAATGTGATTCTATTTTGTGCGAAGATATGGTTTTATTGATCAAAAAGCAAGATTCACTCCATATCAAATCACCAAGAAACCACGGATTATTACAGCTTTTTTTTCAAAATCCCCGACTGTTGTCACGCTGAACGGATTGGAAGCACAACTGAAACTCATTCAAAACTTACGAAGCATCATGAAATGCTACGGAGGCACTTATTAATACAATTTCTCTGCGTCTAGTCGGGGCTAAAGTGTCCACACAAGCGATTTTATCTTGCTGATATGAGTTGACTTTAGGCTTCACTTACTAATTTACCTTTCAAATATTTACGTAAAGGTGTATCAACAAACCGCATAATGAGGTAAGCTAAAATAACAAGCAGGATTACCGAAACCGGAATCACACCAAAAAGCATCATACCTTTAGGTTTAGCCACTGCTACATAGGTAAGATAAACCCAAATAAATGGATAATGCGTCATATAAAGCGGATAAGATATTTCGCCGGATAAACGGCAAATTTTTCTTAAAGCCGGACTCAACGTTGCGCCCGCACCTAGCGAGACCAATAATGGAAAATAGAGCAACACAATTATAGATTCGCTAATCCAATTATAATCATCATTAAAAGGAAATAAAAAAGCTACCAATAATAGTGCAGTAATTCCCAAAAACCCTAATTCGTTTTTAATGATAAGATTAAACCGATAAACGAGCATACCGGCTGAAAATGAATACAATACCCTTGCTCCTCCGTCCCAGAAATTTTGTCCGCCCCAGCCACCACTAAGATTTTTAGATTGTAAAGCTACGTAACAAAGCACTGCCGCGCCAACCAAAGTAAGAGTTATCAATGCCTTTTTATTGATTTTATAAAGCAGCAGGATGTAAAATATATTAGCGATGTATTCCCAAAACAGTGACCATGCTGGTGCATTTAAACAAAATAAATTGGTGTAACGCTCTGGCATAATTGGGTATGGGATGAGGAAAGCAGAGGTTAAAAATAACAAAGCTGTTTTACCGAAGCCATAAACAGGGTAAAAATCACTGAAAGGATCAAATAAAAAGGTTAGCAGGCCCAACACAGCACCAGCAATCACCAAAGGATGTAAACGGATTAGTCTTAATTTAAAAAATTGCGTAATACCAATGCGCGCCGCCCGGTTATCGTAGGCGTACGCAATGACAAAGCCCGATAAACAGAAAAAGAAATCGACAGCCAGGTAACCATGACCGATAAAATTTTTGCTATAATCGGTAATGGCAATTTCCATAAAATGAAAAATGACTACTACTATGGCGGCTACGCCTCTCAATCCATCCAAAATTTCAAAATGTTGTTTGGTGTGGAGCAACTCTGCCCTGTTTTCTGTTATAATCACTTTGGTTAGGCTTTTATCTGAACCCAATTATAGGAAATATGTCAGCATTACAAATAATCGCTTCAAAAATGATACAAAAAAAGCCCCGAAGCTTAAAAACTTCAGGGCTTGATATATATATTAGGTTGATTCTTAATTAATTTATTCCAAAAGCTCTTCCCTGGCCGCCACCTGCTGGTCTGTTCTGCCTAAAACGTTTCATCATATTTTCCATCTTGGTTTTATATTCTTCAGGGGTAATCAATTTTGCTTTTTTAGGTGCAGTAACATCTTTGCCACTTACATTTCTATATTCAATGCTTTTGGCAATTGAGCTGTTCCCTCTACCCTCAATAGCCAGTACTGCACCTTCTGTCCACATATTTGGATTAGGAGAAAAATCGAAACCTAAATCGTTGGTGTACCAGATTTTGGTTTCTTCTACCACATTTTTATCCATATCTAAAATTTTGATGGCCCTGGTAGATCTTACAATGGCCTGTTGACAGTTAAAACCTAAAATTTGTTTGGTTGAGTCAGTTTTAACCACTTCAATTTTTGGAGCCTGAGCTATTTTTGCCCTTGTCGTATCATTTGAGTTGCCACCGCCCGTTCTGAACGAAGAAATTGGACCGGAAGTAGACAGGGTTAACTTGCTCGGCATATAATAAGTCGTATCATTCAGATCGAATACTTCAGTTAAACTTTTATCAGCAAAGTTGTAATAGTATTCCCGATTGCCTCCGCCACCACCAAAACGCATCATCATCCGGCCCATTCCGCCGCCGCCGCCACCTGCACCGTTGCTATCTTCCGTTTCTTCAACCGGCATATAACTGGCATTGGTTGCCGTAAATAATAATTCAAAATTGGTTTTGCTTGATGAAGGCATCCTCGCTTTCATCTGGTCGGTTAACTGTATGCCATTGGCTGAAGCCATAGCTGCAGGATCTATGGTGTTTTCAAACTGTATAGCTCCCGAAGTTTTTTTCTTTTGTGCATGCGCAACCGATACAATTGATAAAAATCCAAGTAGAGCGAAGGTTATTTTGTTCATGATGATTTTGTTTTGTGGATTAGATACGAAAGCTTAAAAAAGGTTTAACAAAGATATTTTAGATTATAATTTAAACGTGTTAAATTGTGTTAAAGTCAACCTCGATATGGCCTTCGCAAGCTATTTAAAGCAGATGTAATTTATTTTTTACAATAGATTTTTTGGAAAGCAATTGCAGTAGCTTTTCGGTAACGATAGTCCCGCCCTTTGCTTAATCCCGATTAAATATACTTTGTTAATTAAAATCGATCTTTAAATCGGGATAATGCTGACGGTCGGGTTTATTTAACACAAGACTGTGGTTCTTTTGCAAGAAAAGCGATGAGTCTGGCAGTCGTTACCCTGAATTTTGCTTGTAATAAAAAGCTTTTCACAGGTCTGTGTCCGCACAGACCGAAATGTCAACTAAAATATAAATGATTTTTTAGGACGCATTTGCAAAAATTAATATTCTGTACTCTCCAGCCAGCCATTACAAAGCACATCAGCAATATGCATGGTTTTGATTGGCAGGTTATTTTTATCAATGTAACCTTGCAGGTGCAAAAGACAGGATAAATCAGTAGATATAATATAATCAGCACCCTGAGCCAGGGCATGGTTGACTTTCTGTTCGGCCATCGCAGATGAAATGGCATCAAATTTAACGGCAAATGTTCCGCCAAAACCACAGCACATATCGGTATCCTCCATTTCGATCATTTCCAGTCCATGTACTTTCGAAAGTAAGTGACGCGGCTCGTCTTTAATTTTGCACTCGCGTAACGCACTGCAAGAATCATGATACACTGCTTTCCCTTCCAGCTCGGCACCAAAATAATCTTTTTTCGCCACCTTAACCAAAAAATCGGATAATTCCCAGATATTGGATTGCAAACTTCTGCACTTATTGTGAACAATAGTATTGGTAAACAGGTCGTTATAACCACTCTTCACCATTCCCACACACGATGCAGACGGAGCAACGATATAAGTATTTTCAGAAAAATCGTTCAAGAATTTAGTTCCTACCTGTTTGGCTTCATCCCAATAACCCGCGTTATAGGCCGGTTGGCCGCAACAGGTCTGTTTCGAGTTGTATGCTACTTTACATCCCGACTTTTCTAATAATCTCAACGTATTGAAAGCGGTTTCGGGATATAACTGGTCTACAAAACAGGGAACAAACAATTCTACTTTCATCAACAAATTCTTTAGTCTGCAAACTTACAATTTTGCGGTTTCATTGCGCTCGATTTTTTTCAGGAATGCTAAAAATACCAATCCAGCTATAAAAAAGGATGCCAAAGCAATGATGGATTGGCGCATATTATGGGTTAAACCCTCAATAAATGCAAAACTAAACAAACCAATTACAATCGCCAGTTTCTCTGTAGCATCGTAGAAGCTAAAAAATGAAGCAGTGTCGGTTGTGTGCTCCGGAATATGTTTAGAGTAAGTGGAACGGGATAAAGATTGTATTCCGCCCATGATCAGACCAACAATGGCGGCCAAAGCGTAAAATTGATATTGATTTGTTATGGAGTATCCGTAAATGCAACAACCTATCCAAATCAATACAACAATCATTAAAACATTAATATTTCCCAATTTTTTGGCTAAAATCGACATTAACCATGCACCCAGAATTGCAACAAGCTGGATGATTAAGATCACAGCAATTAAGCTGCCCGATTCCAGTTTTAAAACCTTTGCACCGAAACCGGCAGCAGCAAGCATAATGGTTTGCACGCCCATTGAATAAAAGAAGAAAGCAATTAAATAGGTTTTCAAAAACTTCATTTGCTTTAACTGGCCCCATACCTTTGCAAATTCGCCAAAACTGCTTTTAATGATTCCTTTGTTAATGTAGCCTGCGTTAGGAACATCTTTTGGTAATGCCTTGAAAGGTATCTGGGCAAATAGAAACCACCATATCCCAACCAGCAGAAACGATATCTGAGCTGGCAACGACTGATCCGTAATTCCAAACAGTTCCGGTTTTAGTACAAAAACAAAACAGACCAGCTGTAAAATTACACTGCCAATATAGCCGTATGAAAACCCCTGAGCACTTACTTTATCCTGATTATCCTTTGAAGCAATTATCGGCAAATAAGCATTGTTAAACATTACACCGCCCACATAACCCATTGCGGCCAGAACGAAGCATATAATTCCAGCTTCTAAAGTTTCTAATTTGAAGAAAAACAAACCCATACAGGAGAATGATCCGATATAGGTAAACAATTTCATAAAGAATTTCTTTTTGCCCTTTGCATCAGCATAAGAAGATAATACCGGCAGCAATACGACCATTAATAAGTAAGCTACAGCAAGTGCATAGTTCGATAGAACGGTATTTATAACCGTTTTACCAAAAAAAGTTACTTCGTCGCCATGCAGTTTGGTTGTGGTAATGGCAACGTAGTAAACCGGAAAAATAGTCGAGGTAATAACTAAATTATAGGCAGAATTTGCCCAGTCGAAGAAAGCCCATGAGCGTATGGTTTTCTTATTGTCTTTTTCTATCATTTATTTTTCGCTTCTAGGAAGACTGCACTGATTGTTTGAGGATACTGGTTAAATAGTTCATTACAAAACTAATATTTTATTGCTAACTTGATAGGCATTTTTCTCACATCTCACATCTCACATCTCACATCTCACATCTCACATCTCACATCTCACATCTCACATCTCACATCTCACATCTCACATCTCACATCTCAAATCTCAAATCTCACATCTCAAATCTCCAAATAATACTTCTTCCCATCAGTTTTAATCTTCCCTGCATCCAGTAACTCTCTTATAGCATCAATTCGATCTGTTTCTGTGCCGTTTTTAATATGAATAACCAAATCATCAAGGCTGAGCATTTGTTGCTGGAGCAAAGAAATAATTTCATAATCGATTTCTTCCCGTACAGAATGGTGGTTTTCGGCTTTCTTTTCAGCCAGACAAACATCGCAGACACCACACTTTTTGGTATGATGTTCATCAAAGTAATTAAGCAATTGAATGCTTCTGCACAAATTGGATGAGGCGTAAGCTACCACCGCATTGATCTGCTTGTGTAAAATCTCTTTTCTCAGTTCCAGGTATTTTACGTCCAGGTCAAAGTGATCCATATCTACTCTCGGTCTCACATACTGCAACTGCGGTTGATCTGTTTGCTGGATATAGGTAAGCAATTCAATGGTCTGCAATCTATTTAACAAAGCAATAATATCATTATAAGATAAACCTGTTCTCTTGGCTAAATCCGCTTCATTAATTTTAACGAAACCATCAAAAGCGCCTCCATAAGAGCGTAGAATGGTCTTTATTATTCCATCATAAGCCCTATTTTCGATCTGGAAACGATAAACATCCTCATGGCCGGCAATAAACATGATTCTGGAAGGTAAAAAAACACTTTCAGAAAAGGTAAGATAGCCATCATGCTCCAAAAACTTTAGTGCAGAAATTGTTTTTAAAACATTTACGTTAAACCGTTTGCAAAAATCAGCGATATCAAATGGAAAGGTTAAACCTTCGCCTGCTCCAAATGCCAATTGAAAATAGTTGCCGAGATAATGATAAGTTTTTCTGATTTCAGCCGGCGAGGGAAAGCTATCCAAATACCGCGACTCCAGGCTCATGATATCGGATGGATTGGCCAATAAAACGGCATAACTTCTCTTTTCATCCCGCCCTGCCCTGCCCGCCTCCTGGTAATAAGCCTCCAAACTTTCAGGTAAATCCAGATGCACCACAAAACGAACATCTGCTTTATCAATACCCATGCCGAAAGCGTTAGTAGCAACCATGATCCGGGTTTTATTATTCTTCCACTCTTCCTGCTTCAGAAAGCGTACATCGCGTTCCAGTCCGGCATGGTAAAAATCGGCTTTAATTCCGTTCCGGTTGATAAAATTGGCCACCTCTGCGGTTTCCCGTCGGTTGCGAACATACACTAAACCTGTACCTTTAACATTTTTACAGATATTGATCAGCTTTTTATATTTATCCTCATGATCAACAACCACATAACTTAAATTATCCCTGGCGAAGCTTTTTACAAAGACCTGTGGATCTTTCATTTCCAGTTTTTCTACAATATCCTTCCGCACAAATTCAGTAGCGGTTGCAGTAAGCGCTAAAACCGGGATACCTGGTAAGATTTCGCGCAGTTTGGATAGCTGCAGATATGGAGGACGAAAATCGTAACCCCATTGCGAAATACAGTGTGCTTCATCAACCGCAATGAGGTTAACATTCATGTAAGAAATCCTGACCTGAACCAATTCTGAAAGCAATCTTTCTGGCGAAAGGTACAGGAATTTAACCTTGCCATAAATACAGTTATCCAGCAAAATATCGATTTCGCGTTTACCCATGCCTGCATAAATGGCAATGGCCTCAATCCCTTTCGATTTCAGGTGTTCTACCTGATCTTTCATCAGGGCAATTAGTGGAGAAACCACGATACAGATTCCCTCCTTCACCAATGCCGGCACCTGAAAACAGATTGATTTACCACCTCCTGTTGGCAAAAGCGCTAAAGTATCTTTCCCCTCCAGAACCGAAGCGATAATATCTTCTTGTAGTGGCCTAAAAGCCTGGTGCCCCCAATATTTCTGTAAAATCTCTATTGCTGTCATAAATCGGCGGTATCAAAACTATACATTTAATCCAAAATCGCCACTTATTATTGTTGGAAATTGAAAAAATCATCTTCAGAAAAGATTATTAACTTTGCAGATAAGAAGGATAAATTTATAGAGTGCTCGTCTCGACTGAAGCGCAGTCCCGAATATTCCGGAAAGAGATCTATCTTGATAGATTTAGCTTCGCTGAGCCCTCGGGTTCTCGACTACGTTGCACTCCGCTCGAAATGAAGATAGTTTTTCTTAAGATATATTATTTAAAACGCTCAACAGTGTTGAGAGAATTGAAATTCTAAAAAAAATTACTTCAAAAAAAAATACACGAATTGTTCAAATAACCATCCAATATATAATGAAACACCTTTATTTTCTAACCGCTCTTTCGCTATTATTTTTCAGTGTTCATGCCCAGGAAAAAAAGTGGGACATTGAAAAATACCAGGGAACAACCAAAAATTTCACTTTAAATACGGATGAAGGAACCTGGATGAACCTGGATGTAAGTCCCGACGGGCAGGAAATTGTTTTTGATTTATTAGGCGATATTTACGCAATGCCAATCACTGGAGGCGTGGCAAAGCTAATTAGCGGAGGTATTGCCTGGGATGTTCAGCCGCGCTTTAGCCCTAATGGAAAATACATTTCCTACACGAGTGATAAAAGTGGAGGAGATAACATCTGGATCATGAACCGGGATGGCTCTGGTAAAAAACAGATTACCAAGGAAAACTTCAGGCTATTGAACAATGCCACCTGGATGCCAAACGGCGAATACATCATTGCACGTAAGCATTTTACAGCAAGCCGTTCTTTGGGTGCAGGAGAAATGTGGATGTATAGCATTAACGGTGGCGATGGTGTACAGTTAACGAAGCGTAAGAACGACCAGCAGGATGCGGGTGAGCCCAATGTTTCGCCGGACGGAAGGTTCGTTTACTTTAGCGAAGACGTGAGTCCGGGCCCCAATTTCGAATACAGTAAAGACCCTAACGGAACCATTTATGCCATTCGCCAACTCGATTTAACTACCGGAAAATTAACTACCTTAATTGATGAACAGGGCGGTGCCTGTCGTCCGCAGGTTTCTCCAGACGGAAATTTAATGGCTTTCGTAAAACGCGTAAGGCTGAAGTCTACGCTATACGTTCAGAATCTCAAAACCGGAGAAGAATGGCCAATAAACGAAGATTTATCCCATGATCAACAGGAGACATGGGCCATTTTTGGAGTTTATCCAAACTTTGCCTGGACACCAGATAGCAAAAGCATTGTTTTTTATGCAAAAGGAAAAATCAGAAAAACGGAAATTGGAACCTTGATCAACACCACCATACCTTTTCAGGCAAATACGATCCAAACCTTACAAAAAGCATTACATTTTGAGCAGCAGGTTTTCAATAATGAATTTTCGGCAAAAATGTTAAGGCAGTTAACCACCTCGCCCGATGGGAAAACAGTTGTTTTTAATGCCGCAGGGTACCTGTACAAGCAGGAACTGCCTGCTGGAATACCGGAAAGGTTAACCAACGGACTGGATTTTGAATTCGAACCGGCCTTTAGTCCTGACGGAAAATATGTTGTTTATGCTACCTGGAGCGACGAGCTGCGTGGAGCAATAAAACGTACGGATCTAAAATCGGGAAAAACCATTATGCTAACTGATGAAAAAGGGTTTTATTACTCACCGCAATATTCTACTAAAGGAGATAAAATCGTTTTCAGAAAAGGAAGCGGAAACGATGTTTTAGGCTATAACTTTGGCCGTGGCACAGGTATTTTTCTTATGCCAGCCAATGGTGGGGCAAAAACTTTAATTTCGGATAATGGAATCCGTCCGCAGTTTAACAATACCGATACCCGCATCTATTTCCAGAGTTATGCTGACGGGAAAAAAGCACTAAAGAGCATTGACCTGAACGGAGCAAATGAAAGAATTCACTTTACTTCTCAATATGCAAACCAGTTTGTGATTAGTCCAGACAATAAATGGCTGGCATTTAATGAATTATTCAATATTTACATTACACCGATGATTAATATTGGTACAGCACAGGAAGCTTCTGCAGGCAATAAGGCTATCCCTCTTACCAAAGTAACTACAGATGGCGGAACCTATATTCAATGGAGTACAGACAGCAAAAACCTGCATTGGACATTAGGCCCAAAGTATTTTACCATCGACGTAAATAGTGCCTTCAATTTTGACGGAACTACCCCCAAAACTGAGGCTTCTGCCATTGATATTAACCTCGTATTGAAATCTGATGTTCCTACGGGGATACTGGCATTTAAAGGAGCAAGGATTATTTCGGTGAAAGGCGATGAAGTGATTGAAAACGGCACCATCGTTATAGATGGAAATAAAATTACAGCGATAGGAAAAGCAGATGCGGTAACTATTCCGGCTAATGCCAAAACCATTGATGTTAACGGCAAAACAATCATGCCGGGCATTGTTGACGTTCATGCCCACTTAAGGACGAGTCCGGATGGAATAACGCCACAGAGCGACTGGAGTTATATGGCCAACCTGGCTTTTGGAGTAACCACTTCGCACGATCCATCAAGCAATACCGAAATGGTTTTTAGCCAGAGTGAAATGCTTAAAGCTGGTAGAATGGTTGGTCCGCGGGTTTATTCTACGGGATCTATTTTGTATGGTGCAGATGGTGATTTTAAAGTGGTGATTAATAGTTTGGATGATGCATTGGCTCATCTGCGCCGTTTAAAAGCGGTGGGTGCATTTTCAGTTAAATCATATAATCAACCACGTAGAGAGCAGCGTCAACAGATCCTAGAAGCGGCCCGTCAGCTCAAAATGGAAGTTGTACCCGAGGGTGGTTCTACATTTTTTACCAACATGAATATGGTTGCAGATGGACATACCGGCATTGAGCACAGTATACCGGTTTTGCCAGTATATAAAGATGTTACTACCCTTTGGAATAACACAGAAGTAGCCTACACCCCTACGTTAATTGTAGCTTATGGTGGTCAATGGGGCGAAAATTACTGGTATGACAGAACCAACGTTTGGGAAAACGAAAAACTGATGACTTACACCCCACGTTCGATTATCGATGCAAGGTCAAGACGCAGAACCACCTCTGAATATAGCGATTATAACCACATCGAGGTTGCTAAGGCCACCAAACAAATTGCTGATGGCGGCACCAAGGTTAACCTCGGCGCACATGGACAGATTCAGGGCTTGGGAGCACACTGGGAGCTGTGGATGCTGGTTCAGGGGGGCTTTAGTCCGCTGCAGGCCATTAGGGCGGCAACTTTAAATGGTGCAAGTTATTTGGGCATGAACAAAGAAATCGGTTCATTAGAAGTAGGTAAACTGGCCGACATGGTCATTATGGATGCCAATCCTTTGGATGATATCCGAAACTCTGAAAAAATCAAATATGTGATGATTAATGGACGGCTTTACGATAGCGCCACCTTAAACGAAGTAGGAACCAGAGAAAAATTAAGGGCTAAGCTATGGTTCGAGAATGCAAAAGGAAATGGTTACATTATTCCAAACGGGGAATCAGAAACCTGGACTTTTACGGTTCCACATTGTGATTAATCAATTATTATCTGTAATATCTAATTAATTAAGTAATATAAGATGCATATCATTATAAAATGATGATGTGCATCTATAATCAAGAAATAACAAACGAACTGTTAACCGTAGTTGCATAGCATATGTTATTAGACTAATAAATACCGATATGATACCGAACAAGCTCTATAGTATAGCGTCAATTATATTCTTAATCTTAAGCATAGCTGTATTCTCTTACAGCGGATATTACATTTTAGGTATTCAGACTGTAAACCTGTTTTTAGCACTAATTGCAATGGCCTATATCACGTCGTTTATATCGGTAATGAAAAACAGAAAATCGGTTATTTCGTGGTTGCTTTTAATCGTAAATTCGATCGTACTCATTTGCATCATTTACTTTTTGACGCACTTTAAAATGAAGATGTAGTAAGAATAATGTTTGCGCTCGTTTTTAACGGGTGCATGCATGAGCTTGTCTCAAAATGAGAAATTCAATAATAGCAATAGAATTAACGTTGGCGATGTAGTCATGCTCAGCTCGACTGGGCATCTTAATGCTTTGTATGGACTCATTTAGTTGCCGTTCTATCTCATTAAGATTCCTGTTTTCACGGGAATGACGCCCTTTCAAAATATTATTCTGCCAAAAATCTCCAAATCATTTCCGAGACAGCCTCATTTTACGCTAGTTGGCAAACGAGCATAAGCATTTAATGTTAAGAAGTTTACAATTAAACAATTTACAATACGAGTAAACCGTATGCTCTTAATGTATTGACCGGTTTAGAATACCAGAAAAGTTCAAAATTCTCCATTTCCTGTTCAAAATCTCTCTTAACTTCCTGAAAAGTATATACTTTTTCATTCGAGACCGAAATTTTATTCAAAATGGCAGTTAACCACTCGCCTTCCTTTTTATTCGTTTGAATGGCAAAAGTTTCCTTTTTATCATGAAAGGTAAGCGAAGCCATTTCCCATGTATTTCCTTTTTTTGATTTCGTAAAATAATCAGCAAAGGGCTTTCCTCCTATCCATATTACTTTTGCAGTTGGTTTAGTGGTAAACTGATCACTGTCAATCAATGCCTTTTCAATAAAATTGGCGGGAATTTTTGTTCTTGGGATTTTAAAATCGAACCAATCCTGCAATTCGTAATCAAAACAGATACCATGCATAAAATTGAATAACGATTTTTTTAATCCATAGCTGAATTTATTATGATCAATACCTGTTTTGTCAGTATAATTGATGTCGTTATTGGCAAAAGTTCCGATAACCTCGGTCTCTTTAACCACGCCGAATTTTTCAGGATACATCCCGACAGGGCTATGCGCCGTCATGGCAAACTGATGCCAAAAGCCCGATTGTAATATTCCAGCTTCAAACAATTGCCGCACCATCTCTAAACTATCAACCGTTTCCTGTACCGTTTGCGTAGGATATCCATACATCAGATAAGCATGTACCATAATCCCTGCTTCGGTAAAATTACGGGTAACCTTCGCTACCTGTTCTACCGTTACCCCTTTATCAATCAGTTTTAACAGACGATCAGAGGCGACCTCCAATCCTCCCGAAACCGCAATACAGCCTGAGGCCTTTAACAACAGACATAAATCCTGCGTAAAACTTTTCTCAAACCGGATATTCGTCCACCAGGTAACCGCTAATTTCCTTCGGATAATTTCCAAAGCGACTTCGCGCATTAATGCCGGCGGTGCCGCCTCATCTACAAAATGAAACCCATTCTGGCCGGTTTTAGCATATAAATCCTCAATACGGTCAACAATTAACCTGGCTGCAACAGGTTCATAAACCTTAATGTAATCGAGTGAAATATCGCAAAAAGTACATTTGCCCCAGTAACAGCCATGAGCCATGGTGAGCTTGTTCCAGCGTCCATCACTCCACATACGGTGCATGGGGTTCACAATTTCGATTACCGAGATGTATTGATCCAAAAGCAAACCAGTATAATCTGGTGTGCCTACATCAGCCTGTTTATAATCGTTCCTGAAAGCATCGTTGCGATAAAATACTTTACCCTTTTCGAGCAAAAAAGTTCTTTTATAAAAGTGGGCTTCTGCTGGAATAGGGTGCGTAATATTATGATATAATAATTCGATAGGCAACTCGCCATCATCCAAAGTAATGTAATCGAAAAATTCAAAAACCCGAACATCTGATAAGGATCTTAATTCGGTATTGGGAAAACCACCACCCATTGAAATTTTAATTTCGGGATGATTGGCCTTTATCCATTGCGCACAGCGAAAAGCACTGTATAGGTTGCCGGGAAAAGGAACAGAAATCAGGAGTAGTTTAGGCTGAACTGTTTCAATTTTATCCTTCAAAACCGAAATTAAAATCTGATCAATGTAAGTGGGGTCCTTTGATAACGCGTTATATAACTCGTCAAATGAATTTGCGCTTCTGCCCAGCCGTTCAGCATAACGGCTAAAACCAAAATTTTCGTCGACGCATTCTACAATGTAATCAGATATGTCTTCCAGGTAAAGCGTGGCCAGATGTTTTGCTTTATCCTGCGTACCCATCGCCCCAAAAGCCCAATCTAATTCTTCCAATTGCAAAAAACGGGAAGCCTGTGGCAAAAAATCATCGCTGCAGATCTGTAAGGCCAATGTTGGATTCTTGCCTTGTAAAAAAGCAATTGCGGCATCAATGGTTTTTAAATATTCATCCTGTAAAGCGAAGATTCGTTTGGCGTTATCACTTATGTGTTTCTGATTAGCTACATTCCGTTCAGTGTGACGGAACAAATCTTGCAGTCCCTTTTTAGAAAACAGCTCTAAAATGACTTCAATTCCTAAATCGGCCTGTGTAGCACTGATATTTTTGGTATTCAAAAAACCTTTTATATACGCCGTTGCCGGATATGGAGTATTCAGTTGGGTAAAAGGTGGCGTAATGGCAAAGATTTCGGTTTTCAAAAGGAATTGTTTTTCTGCAAAAGTACATGATTTCCGGAAGTTTATTGTTGTAATTTTAAGACTACTGCGCTAGCGAATAATGAACTCCAATTAATTTTCGCGTTTTTGTAATTGCCTAACCTACTAATTGCCTTTAAACTTGATAATAAACTAAAAGTCCGATTAACACGTTTTATAACTACATCAACACCTTTTTTCTACCTGAATGAAGATCTTTTGCTTTTACTTTCTGATGCTGTGCGTGCAAATCAGCTTTGCACAGAAGACATTTACATTCCCAAAAATTAAAACACAAGGAACTTCCATTGAACAGGTTACGCCTTTCAACTGGACAGCCATAAATCAGGCTCATGGCGATTTAAACAACGATGGTTCAGATGATTTAGCGGTAATCTTTGAATACGATAAGACAATCAACGAAACGCGGGCATACGGCGATAACAATAGTTCGATTATAAAGGAAACACAGAAACCCAGGATACTGGCCATATTTTTCAAAGATCAGTCAACTGGAGCACTGACTTTATCTATACAAAACAACGATTTTATTTTACGTTCAGAAGAAGGTGGTAAATTAGGAGATCCCTTACAGCAAATTGCGGTCAAAGATCAACAACTTTACCTCCGTTTCCAAGGTGGTTCTGAGTGGCGCTGGGAATTAGGCTATACCTTTAAATTTGAAAATAATGATTGGTTTCTAACCAGCGCGATTAACCTTTATTTTAATCAGAACACCGGAGACATGACCGAAAGAGTTTATGATTTTAGAACCCGGGAATTATTTACCACTGTTGGGAACCTGCACAGAAGAGATATTGCCAACCGGAAAACCAGCGAAGTTTTATATTTTTCACAGTTAAGGACTTTCAGGACATTTAAAAAGCCATGGGCATGGGAAATCATGCCAAATGTTTATTTGTAACAGAGCAAACCTATCAGGTTTTTGAAACCTGATAGGTTTAATACCATTAAATATTCTGCGCAATTACAAAACCACTGGCCCAGGCCCATTGAAAATTATAGCCGCCAAGCCAACCGGTTACATCCAAACACTCGCCACCGAAAAACAGGTTTGGGATTTTTTTACACTCCAAAGTTTTAGACGAAATTTCGTTCGTATCAATTCCGCCACGCATTACCTCCGCCTTATCATAACCTTTATCGCCTGCAGGCTTTATCTTAAAATGGTGGATGGTTTGTTCTACTAAATCAATTTCCCCTTTGGTTAGTGCAGCAACGGGTTTATTCAGAGGCAAAAACTTACCCAGTGCATCCGTAAATTTCCTGGTATAAATCCGGTTTAGCAATGTAGACACCAAGGTTTTACCGTTTGTCTTTCTTTCTGCTTCCAATAACGAAACTATATTTTGATGTGGCAGCAAATTTAAATTCACTGTCTGTCCCCTTCTCCAAAAAGAAGAGATCTGCAAAATAGCCGGACCACTCAGTCCCCAGTGCGTAAAAAGAATATTCTCTTCAAATGATATTTCGTCGTTGCTCACTTCACAAAAAACGGCATTGCCCGAAAGTTGTGCAAACCACTCTTCGTCTTTTCCGGTAATGGTTAAAGGAACCAAGGCCGGTGCAGTTTCAACAATTTTTAAGTTGTGTTTTCTGGCAAAGCGTAAAGCAAAATCAGTAGCACCCATTTTCGGGATCGGTAATCCACCGGTGGCAATGACGAGTTTCGCCGCATTTAGTGTAACCGTTTTACCATTCCTTTCATAATTCACCCTAAAGCCATCAGGTAAAATTTCGATGTCTTTTACATCAGCAGTGCACCTGATTTCCTGTCCAAAATCTTCACAAATAGCCGTAAAAACCTGTACCACATCTTTGGCATTTTTTTGATCCGGGAATAATTGCCCTAAAGTTTTTTCTTTTCCATCAATGCCGTAAGTTTCAAAAAAGCTAATAGTATCGTTAACCGTCCATTGGGTAAAAGCAGATTTTACAAAGTGCGGGTTGGCCGATATAAATTGCTCTGCCGATGCGAATTGGTTGGTATAATTACAGCGGCCTCCTCCTGAAATTAGAATTTTTGCCCCAGGTTTTTCATTTTTCTCCAGCACAATAACTCTCTTGCCCAGATAGCCTGCCTGCACTGCGCACATCAGTCCACACGCGCCTGCCCCAATAATTATTGCATCAGCATTCATCTATAAAATTTATTATGGTTACTTTTGCACAAAAGTAGCATTATTTTCAAGCGCATGGCAAAACAGATTAGCGAATTAAAATTAGGTATTTTAGGTGGTGGGCAACTGGGCAGGATGCTCATTCAACAAGCCATAAACTATAATGTAACCACATTAGTTTTAGACCCGGATCCTGATGCTCCCTGTAAACACATTTCCAATTATTTCGAAAATGGCTCCATCACAGATTTTGACACCGTTTATAATTTTGGCAAGAAAGCTGACATCATCACCATTGAAATTGAAAAGGTAAATATTGATGCACTTGAGCAGCTCGAGAAGGAAGGCAAAAAAGTATTTCCGCAATCAAGGGTAATTCGTTTAATCCAGGATAAAGGAGTGCAGAAACAGTTTTTCAAAGAGAACGATATCCCGACTTCTCCTTTTCAGATTGTAAATACAAAGGAAGATATGGAAAACTGCAATATTCCTTTTCCATATATACTAAAACTGCGTAAGGATGGTTACGACGGTAAAGGGGTGATGAAAATCAACGGTGCCGCCGATCTGGAAAAAGCTTTTGATGCACCCTGCATTGTCGAAAAACTGGTTGATTTTGAAAAAGAGGTAGCCGTAATTGTGGCACGTAACGCCAATGGCGATGTAAAGACATTCCCAATGGTTGAAATGGAATTTAATCCGGAAGCCAATCTGGTTGAGTTTCTCATCTCACCATCCACTTTTGCTGAAAGTTTGCAACAAAAGGCCGAAAACATCGCCAAGAATATAGCTTCAGCAATGAATATTACCGGTATTTTAGCGGTTGAAATGTTTGTATGTAAAGACGGTGAGTTACTGGTGAATGAGGTTGCTCCCCGCCCGCATAATAGTGGCCATCAAACTATTGAAGGCAATTACGTTTCTCAGTTCGAACAACATTTACGCTCCATTTATAATTTGCCGCTTGGCGATACCAGCAGCATTACCAATGCCATTATGATCAATCTGCTTGGAGAAAAAGGTTTTGAAGGTGTGGCCCAATATGAAAATCTTGAAAAAGTACTCGCCATAGATGGTGTTTATGTTCACCTATACGGCAAAAAGTACACAAAACCTTTCCGCAAGATGGGCCATGTTACCATTGTTGATATCGACAGGGAAAAAGCGATTGAAAAAGCAAGGTTTGTACAAAAAACACTAAAGGTAATTGCTTAAGCCCCTACCTCGCCGAATTGGAGCAAAAAGCAGGATAAAGAAATAAATTTAGAAGAAATAAAAAACAGATATGAGTCAAGGAAATTCAAATTCAGCATTAGTAGGGATTATTATGGGAAGCAAATCAGACCTGCCGGTGATGCAGGATGCTGCTGATGTACTAGAAGAATTTGGAATCAGTTACGAAATTACAGTAGTTTCTGCACATAGAACACCAGAACGTATGTTCAATTATGCTAAAGAAGCTCAGGGCCGTGGATTAAAGGTTATTATTGCAGGCGCTGGTGGCGCTGCGCATTTACCCGGAATGGTAGCTTCGATCACCACCTTACCCGTAATTGGTGTCCCGGTAAAATCATCAAACTCTATTGATGGCTGGGACAGCATTTTATCTATCTTACAAATGCCTAACGGTATTCCGGTAGCCACAGTAGCTTTAAATGCAGCTAAAAATGCGGGCCTGCTGGCATCTCAGATTTTAGCTACCGCTGATGAATCTTTAACAGTTAAAATGCAGGCTTATAAAGATGAATTAAGAAAAAAAGTTGAGGAAAGCGCTGATAGCATTTAGTTTGGAGTTACAAGTTGGGAGTTTGGAGCAATATCGTTAACTCAAAACTCTAAACACCCAACTCCAAACTAGTTCAAACTCGGATCTACCGGAAAATTGCTAATATGTGCATATTTTGGGCCTAAATTCACAATAACATCGCGCCAAAGCTTTTCGTCATCATTACTAAAAATAAGGTCCGGATTAAAATTATCGCTTACCATCCAGGCGTTCTGTTCTATTTCACGATCGAGCTGACCATGATCCCAGCCCGAATATCCCATAAAAAATTTCACTTCATCCTCATTTATCGCATTGGTATTGATCAGGATTTTAAGCGTTTCAAAATTTCCGCCCCAATATAAACCATTTCCAATAGGCTCACCACTCTGTAATTTATCATAACACCTGTGGATAAAATGTAAGGTGTCTGCCGCAACAGGACCACCGAAATAAATATAATTTTTGGCATCCCATAAATCGGGAATTACATCATTCAATACCAGATTGCCTACCTGATTAAGAATATATCCTACAGTCCAATCCTCACCATGTTCTGTTAATAACACAACAGATCTTTTAAAATTGGGATCGGCCATAAAGGGTTCTGATATGAGTAAGCGGCCGGTTTTTGGTTTTATATTGTTCAGCATGATGATAATCATTTGTTACACCGTAAAAGATGCCTATTTTTGTTAAATGCAAGTTACAAATGAATTTCTACAAAACCTGCGCCAAGATTACAAAAGCGCTTCGCTAGATGAATCTGACGTTGATCCAGACCCAATTGTTCAGTTTCAAAACTGGTTTAAACATGCGGTTGATGCTCATATATACGAACCTAATGTAATGACTTTGGCCACTGCAGATAAAGCTGGCAGACCCGATGCCCGCATTGTTTTACTTAAAGGTGTCGATAAAGACGGTTTTCGGTTTTTTACCAATTACCTCAGTGCCAAAGGAAAAGAGCTAAAACGTAATCCTTATGCTGCATTAGTGTTTTTCTGGCCCGACTTGGAAAGACAGGTGAGAATTGAAGGTACCGTAGAAAAACTGGATAAAGAAACCTCGGAAGCCTATTTTAATACCAGACCGATTGCCAGTCAGATTGGTGCGGTAGTTTCGCCGCAAAGCCAGATTATTCCAAACAGGGCCTTTCTGGAAGAAAAAGTTGAACAACTGAAAGCTAAAAGTACCAAAAAGGGCATTGTTAAACCGGCACATTGGGGCGGTTATATTGTAAAGCCAACCAGAATAGAGTTTTGGCAAGGCCGAAGAAGCCGGTTGCACGATAGGATAAACTTTGAACTGGTAAAAGGAAGCTGGACAAAAACCAGGTTGGCACCATAACCTTTTTTATAAAATTAGTAGAGATTGGTTTTGCAACAGATCTTTTTTACCAAATCGTTTATTAATAATTTTCGTTTAATCATTAAAGAATGAAACAAATCGCAGTTATCGGATCCGGAACTATGGGAAATGGCATTGCCCATACCTTTGCACAATTTAATTACCAGGTCAACCTGGTTGACATCAGCCAGTCTGCGCTGGATAAGGCCATGCAGACCATTACCAAGAATCTTGAAAGACAGGTTGCCAAAGGAACCTTAACAAAGGAGCAGAAATCAGCTTCATTGGATAATATCACTACTTATACCTCAATAAAAGATGGAGTTCAAAATTGCGATTTAATTGTTGAAGCTGCTACAGAAAACATCGACTTAAAGCTGAAGATTTTTAGGGATTTAGATGAATATGCACCTGCACATGCCATTCTGGCTTCCAATACTTCTTCTATATCGATAACTCAAATTGCTGCCGTAACCGGCAGAGGTGAGCAGGTAATCGGAATGCACTTTATGAATCCCGTGCCGGTGATGAAGTTAGTAGAAGTAATAAGAGGTTATGCCACAAGCGATGAAACGACCAGCACCATTATGCAGCTGTCTCAGCGCCTGGAAAAGGTTCCTGTGGAGGTAAACGATTATCCGGGTTTTGTGGCCAACCGAATTTTAATGCCCATGATTAACGAGGCCATCTATACGCTATACGAAGGTGTAGCAGGAGTCCGGGAAATTGATACCGTGATGAAACTTGGAATGGCACACCCGATGGGGCCCTTGCAGTTAGCCGATTTTATTGGGCTGGATGTTTGTTTGGCCATATTAAAAGTATTACATGATGGTTTCGGTAATCCTAAATATGCTCCTTGTCCATTATTGGTAAATATGGTGGCAGCAGGTAGAAAAGGGGCTAAAACGGGTGAAGGCTTTTATAAATACACTTCTGGATCAAAGGATCTTATTGTTTCAGATAAATTTAAAAAATCCTAATTTTTTTAGCATTTAATTTTATATTTGCTGTATGAATGAGCATCTGGACCCTGAAGCAAGCAACCTTACCCCTACCGATCGCGATATTGAAAGGGTTTTAAGGCCCCAGGCTTTCGAAGACTTTACAGGACAGGAAAAAGTGATGGAAAACCTGAAGATTTTTGTTCAGGCAGCGAAACTTCGTGGCGAGGCTTTAGATCATGTTCTATTGCATGGCCCTCCGGGATTAGGTAAAACCACACTTTCTCATATCATTGCCAACGAAATGGCTACAGGTATTAAAGTAACATCCGGCCCTGTATTGGATAAACCCGGCGACCTGGCTGGTTTGTTAACTGGCCTGGATGAAGGTGATATTCTTTTTATTGATGAAATCCACCGTTTATCTCCTTTGGTTGAAGAGTATCTATACTCAGCCATGGAAGATTTCAAAATAGATATCATGCTTGAAACTGGTCCTAATGCCCGTTCAGTGCAGATATCACTTAATCCTTTTACATTAGTGGGTGCAACCACACGCTCCGGCTTGTTAACAGCACCGCTGAGAGCCCGTTTCGGAATTAATGCCCGTTTGGCTTACTATGACGCTAAATTACTTACGACAATCGTGCTCCGCTCCTCCGAAATATTAAAAACGCCAATCAGCGATGAAGGTGCCTATGAAATTGCCCGACGCAGCCGCGGTACGCCGCGTATAGCCAATGCCTTACTACGCAGAACCAGAGATTTTGCACAGATTAAAGGAAATGGAACTATCGACACCGAAATCGCCCGTTATGCATTAGATGCACTGAACGTAGACGAACATGGTTTGGATGAAATGGATAATAAGATTCTGGTTACGATTATTGATAAATTTAAAGGTGGTCCGGTGGGCTTAAAGACCATTGCCACTGCCGTTGGAGAAGATGAGGGTACTATTGAAGAGGTTTATGAACCATTTTTAATTCAGGAAGGCTATATCATGCGTACTTCACGTGGACGAGAAGTTACCGAGGCTGCATACAAACATTTAAAGAAAAATTTTCCTGGACAAACCGGAAAGCTGTTTTAGGAAACATTGGTTGCGTCAAAATTGTCCTTTAGACTGATGTCCAACCGAATGAAAAAGTTTATTGACTGACCTCAAAAACCTCACTGCTACGGTGAGGTGCAGACCGTAAATAAAATTAACTGCCATTCCAGCGCAGGCCGGATCTTAAGGGCCTGGAATCAAGCTTTAGCATTTCCGTCAGATGGTTATTGAACGGAGTGAATAGAAAGAAGCAATATCTGTTTAAATAAAACATCGCTTCTCCACTCAATTGAGCATGATGATTTACATGCGGTAAACTTCCTTAATCCTAGTTATAAAATATAAAGGTAACAAAGGTCAGCTGTGATTAAAATTAGGCATGACCAAAAATATTATACCATAAAAAGATATAATCATGTTACGCCGCCATGCTAACCAAAAAATATGGAAAACCAAAGTATCAGTTTGCGAAGGCCAAATGGTAAACACTGAGCTTCCTTTTTTATATATCTGTTACAATAGAAGTTTTGGCACAGCGTTTGAATTATTTGAACCACACACAAATAAATTGGATTATTATGAAAAAGTTATTCATCATCTCCGCGATTTTAGGTATCGTGGCGTTAACTTCTAATCAATCTAACGCTCAGGTAAATATTAATGTGAACATTGGTCCTCAACCAACATGGATTCCTGCTGGTTACCAAAACGTTAATTATTATTATCTTCCAGAAGTTCAATCTTACTATTATGTCCCTCAAAGGCAGTTTGTTTATTTAAACGGCAACCGTTGGATCAGATCAAGGTATTTACCTGCCAGGTATAGAGGTTATGATTTGCATCACGGACGAAAAATTGTAATGCAAGGAAACAGTCCATACCGTGATTACCACAAGCATAGGGTAACTTATGTAAGCCGAAATAACTATTACCGCTCATCTTATGGCGGCGGTGTTGACAGGATTAGAAACCGCGCACCCAAGCATCATTATAAACCACATCATGTAGATCATGGGCGTCATGAAAGAAGGATAAATACCAGTTTATTCTCCAGAGGGTATCGGGAAAAACATGGGCATGGCAGACATTGAAAAAGAGGCTTAACGCCAGTCATGGTCGGAAGATTTTTCTTCCGACTTTTTTTGTTTAAGCGGCTTAACTTTTTTCTTTTTAAATATTTGATTATCAGTATTTTATATTGATTTTATCGCTTATTTTTTGTATCTTAATGAGTGACAATCAATAAGATATGGCCATTTTTAAAGATCATAATATTAGCATAAAACAGCTGTTTGGATACATCCCCGAAGCTCTAATGGCAAATTTGTCTCTGACAACCAAGATCGATCACTACGCGAAAGTGCTGCATGGGAACAAGTTATTTTATTTACTGCTTTACGGCATTTTGGATAACGAAAAGCTGAGCCAGTGAACATTAGAGGATACCTTTAATGATTCGGTATTTAAAGTGCTTTTCAAGCTTGATGAAGATGAAAGAATACGTAGAAGTTCCATTTCAGAGCGGCTTTCCAAAATAGATCCGGATTATTTCAAACAGATCTATGAATGCATTTATGATCAGTTTTCCGAATTGTATGGATCGGGGTCTGCAGTCGACCAGAAATATGCAAGCATTTAGTGCGAATGCGATAACATTCATTTGCAGGTCAAAGGAGAATAAAAAGTTTGTTGAACTTGAATCGTTCATCACCGAAGATCAGGAACTGGATATAGGGGGATCTGTACTGCTAAAGGATTCTAAAGTGCAATTATATACTGGTGTTGTGGTTAATAATAAGCAGGGGAATAAACATTTCAGGCACGAATTGGTAGATAGCCCATTCCGTCTTATTATTGTGGAAAGCAAACTGGATGATAAGAAATATTGGTTCCTAACCAATGATTTCAAACTTTCTGCTAGAGAGATAGCCCAGGCATATAGGAGGCGTTGGGATATAGAAGTATTTTTCCGGTTCTTAAAACAAGAACTAAATGTAAGCCACCTGGTCTCTCTAAACAAGAACGGTATACAGGTAATGTTATACATGACCTTAATTGTTGCTATGTTAGTACTCATCTATAAAAAAGCAAATAACATAGGTTACAAAACTGCCAAAAGGCGATTTGCCATGGAAGTAAGGGACTTGGCTATTGCACTAATCGTTGTGCAATGCGGCGGAGACCCAGGCCTATTTTTTAAAACATAAAAAAAATGGCCGGAATTTCTTCCGACCATGACTGGCTTAACGCCTCTTTTTTTATTTATTTAGGCACGCTGAATTAAATCAGCAAGCTATTTTTATTTACGATTGATGCGGAATAAAACTTTCTGCTTTTTCCAGAACAACCTTTAATCCTGCCGGATTTTTACCACCAGCTGTGGCATAAAACGGCTGCCCACCGCCACCGCCCTGGATTTCTTTACCCAATTCGCGAACGATATTTGAAGCATTTAATCCTTGTTTCACCAGCTGATCAGCCAGCATCACTGTTATCCCAGGTTTGCCATCAATTTCGGTTGTAAAAACCAGGAAAAGATTATCAATCATATCTCTTAAAGAAAATGCCAGGTTTTTTACTGCTTCAGCACTTGGTAAATCAATATGTTTAGCAATCAGGTTAATGCCATTTATTCCTCTTACATGATGTACAATATCATGCTTCAACGTATTTACACGTTCTATGGTCGATTTTTCAATTTCCTTTTTCAGTTTTGCATTTTCGTCAAGCAATGCCTGAACTGCTGCAGATAAATCTTTGCTCCCGTTTAGTAAAGCTTTTAAATGACCCAATTCTTTTCTTTGCTCCAGGAAATACTGCTCAGCTTTATCAGCAGTTATGGCTTCGATCCGGCGAACCCCGGCTGCAACAGCGCTTTCTGAAACAATTTTGAAGGAGCCGATCTGTCCGGTCGCTTTTACGTGCGTACCGCCACAAAGCTCTTTGGAGAAATGATCATCAAAAGTGATCATGCGGACAAAATCGCCATATTTTTCGCCAAATAAAGCCGTAACACCACTTTCAATGGCATCCTGATAAGGAACATTACGCTGTTCTTTTAACTTAATATTCTGGCGGATTTTCTGATTTACAATTACCTCAATCTGTGCTAATTCCTCATCAGTCACTTTAGCAAAGTGTGAAAAATCGAAACGCAGGTAATCTGCATTCACCAATGAACCTTTCTGGTTGACATGTTTGCCCAGCACCTGTTTTAAAGTGGCGTGCAACAAGTGCGTAGCCGAGTGGTTATCTTCAGTTAAGATCCGTTTATCTTCATCTACAACTGCCCAGAATTTTCCTTCCAGGTTATCAGGCAATATATCGGTAAAATGGACGGTCAGACCATTTTCTTTTTTTGTATCGGTGATGTCTACCCAAAACTTGCGGCTATGGTCTTCTAAACGTCCGGTATCGCCTACCTGACCACCACTTTCGGCATAAAATGGCGTTTGGCGCAATACAATCTGATACTGTTCTTTCCCTTTAGCTTTTACTTTACGGTATTTTAAGATCTCGGTTTCAATTTCCAAATCATCATAACCCACAAACTCACTTTGATCATCAGCATTTACGATAATCCAGTCACCAGTATCAATGGCAGTTGCGGCACGGCTATCATCTTTTTGTTTTTTAAGCGCCTGTTCGTAGCCTACAAGATCAACACGCCAACCTTTTTCGCGAGCCATTAATTCCGTTAAATCAATAGGGAAACCAAAGGTATCTGATAATTCGAATGCAAAAGCGCCTTCAACCACATTATTTGCAGCCTGGTATTTTTCGAAACGCTGAATACCTGTAGATAAAGTCCTCAAGAAAGAAACCTCCTCTTCCAAGACTACTTTTTGTACAAAATCCTGCTGCGAAATCAGTTCATCAAAAACACCTTTAAATTGATCAGCCAATAAAGGAACCAATTGATTTAAAAATGGTTCTTTAAAGTTTAAAAAGGTATAGGCATAACGTACAGCCCTGCGTAAAATCCTGCGGATGACATAACCGGCTTTATTATTAGAAGGCAACTGACCATCGGCAATCACAAAGGAAATGGCACGGATGTGATCGGCCATGACGCGCATGGCAATATCGGTTTTCTCGTCGGCTCCATATCTAATACCCGATTTTTCTGCAATGAATTGAATCATCGGTTGAAAAACATCGGTATCATAGTTGGAGGTTTTTTCCTGTAAAACGCGCACCAAACGTTCAAAGCCCATCCCGGTATCAACATGTTTGGCTGGCAAGCTCTGCAATGAACCATTTTTTAAACGGTTAAACTGCATAAATACATTGTTCCAGATTTCGATTACCTGAGGGTGATCTGCATTGACCAGCGTCGCCCCATCAACCAAAGCTCTTTCTTCATCCGTACGGCAATCTACATGGATTTCGGAACATGGTCCGCACGGCCCTGTATCGCCCATTTCCCAAAAGTTATCTTTTTTGTTTCCAGGTAAAATATGGCTTTCGTCTACATATTGTTTCCATAAATCGTAGGCTTCCTGGTCTTTCTCCAGCCCTTCTTTTTCATCGCCTTCGAAATAAGTAACATATAATTTATCCTTCGGGATTTTATAAATCTCCGTCAACAATTCCCAACTCCAGGCAATCGCCTCCTTTTTGAAATAATCGCCAAAGCTCCAGTTGCCCAACATTTCGAACATGGTATGGTGATAGGTATCAATACCAACTTCTTCCAGATCGTTATGTTTACCCGAAACACGTAAACAGCGTTGTGTATCTGCAACCCGAGAATATTTTATAGCGGCTTCCCCTAAAAAAAGATCTTTAAACTGGTTCATACCGGCGTTGGTAAACATTAAAGTGGGATCGTTTTTAACCACTATCGGTGCCGAAGGAACAACATGATGTTGTTTCGATTCAAAAAAACTAAGGAATGCCTGTCTAATCTCTTTTGCTGTCATTTCAATATTATTGGAGGGAACAAAATTAAAATTTTATTGCGTTAATAAGGAAAAATCAAGCTACATTTGAATACTTTAATTAAATGATATAAAGCGCTCATAATCAACCATAAAATATGCCTTATAAAGAAAGAGACATTAATAAAATGTATTATACCATGGGCGAGGTGACTGAAATGTTTAATGTCAACGCATCGCAGATCCGTTTTTACGAAAAGGAATTCGACATTCTCCAGCCTAAAAAAAACAAAAAAGGCAACCGCCTTTTTACGCCCGAAGACATTGAAAATCTAAAAATTATTTTCAACCTCGTTGATGAAAAAGGTTTTACCTTAAAAGGTGCTAAAGAATATCTGAAGAATAATAAAACGGGTGTGAAAGAAAATCAAAAAATTATTGACTCATTGGAAAAACTGAAAAGTTTTCTGGTAAATCTGGCACAAGAACTTTAATTATCCCGTTAAGTTACCTAAATCGTATATATTCCCACGTTAAATCAACTATTTAAAAATACATTTTTGTAGTTTTTAATGATTTTCTTATATTAGAACTACCAATACAAAATCACCCTAATTTTTTATTAACCAGCTTAAACCCTGCTTATGAAAATTTTGTGTGTAGTATTGCCCGCCTTTTCTTCCTGTTCATTATTTCCAAAAAAGCATCTTGGTATAGGTTCACCTTTATTGAAAAGTAATCTGCTTCGGCAAACAAGTCTTTTAAGGAACATGCTTATTCTCATCCTACATTTGATAAGGTCATGGTTTACGGCCCTTTATCATCAATTATTAATTGTAAGTAGTTGCGCTTTTAGGTTTTTAACCGCCGCTTTAATAATGATCGGCTTTATGGCAAATGCGCAAACCAATACAAAGGAGGAAGATATACGTGATATTTTGGAAAGCGTGGCCGAAAACCTTCCCGATGATTACGATATGACCGAGTTGGTTGATGTATTGGAAAGGTATCGTAAACACCCAATTAACCTGAACAAAACATCGGTAGATGAACTAAACACTCTGGTATTTTTATCGCCGCTGCAGATTGCTAATTTCTTTACCCACCTCAAAGAAAACGGCCCGCTTGCCGATGTGCTTGAACTACAGAGTATCCCTGGCTTTGATGTTAAAACCGTTCAAACCCTGCTCCCATTTATAACCTTAGCCGATATGACTGATTATCAGCAAATCGGTTTTAAAAACCTTATTCATGCAGGTGAGAATGACATCATGATGCGGCTGGCGCGAACCTTGCAAAAACAGAAAGGCTACACCGATTTACCTGGAAACCGGTATTTAGGTTCACCAGAAAAATTTCAGATGCGATATCGGTATCAATACAGCTCAATTCTATCGGCAGCCTTCACCTTGGATAAAGATGCGGGAGAAAAATTTATTGACAAACCTTTCGATTTTTATTCAGGTAACATCGCGCTATTCAAATTGGGCAAATTAAAAAAATTAGTGATTGGCGATTATACGCAGCAGTTTGGGCAGGGACTAACCTTATGGTCGGGTTTTTCTTTTGGCAAAGGACCTGATGTTACCAGCGTCGCTAAAAAAGATTTGGGTTTAAGACCTTACAATTCTACCAACGAATACTCCTTTTTTAGAGGTGTGGCTGCAACCCTTAACTTATTTAAAAATGTAGATATAACGCCATTTATTTCTTTCCGCAAGCTGGATGCGAGTCAAAAGTTAGATGCCGATGGAAGTTTAGTTCAGTCTACGATCAATCAAACCGGTTTGCACAGAACACCTACAGAGCTTAAAAATAAAGGTGTTTTGGCACAGACCGTATTTGGCACCACCATTCAATATGCTAAAAACGACTTTGCCATTGGAGCAATTGCCTATCATACCCATTTTAAGAGTCGTTTTATCACACAGACTGCAGCTTATGACCGGTATAGTTTTACAGGAAAATCTTTAACCAATCTGGGTTTATTTTATAATTATACCTATAAAAACATGTACCTATATGGGGAGGGCGCCAAAGGTTTAGGTGGTGGCTTTGCTTATATTAATGGTGTATTGGTGAGTTTATCATCGACAGTTTCTGCGGCTTTAACCTATCGCAATTATGCCAAAGATTACCATAGTTTCTTTAATCAGGCAGTATCCGAATCGAGTGAGGCGGTAAATGAAAGGGGCTTATATGCAGGATTAAATATCAATCCAAATAAACGTTGGTCATTCTCTTTTTATGGAGATTTATTCCGGTTTCCCTGGTTAAAATATCGTGTGGATGAGCCTTCGAAAGGCTATGAAGTTTTAGCGCAAGCCATTTATATGCCCAGTAAAGCTTTTAAAATTTTGGTCCGGTACAAATCAGAAAAAAAGCAACAGAACACCGATCTGAATGTACCGGTAAAGTTTTTAGACGACGTAAAAAGAGATGGCTACCGTACAGAAACGAACTGGCAACTGAACAAGAACTGGCAATTTCAAAACCGCCTGGAGATTTCCCAATATAAGAAAGGAAATGCCAAAAGGGAGTTTGGATACCTCATTTATCAGGATGTAGACTATTCCCCAATGTTTGCCAGGTTAAGTGGAAATGTACGATTTGCATATTTTAATACGCCGAGTTATAATAGTAGAATTTACGCTTACGAAGATGATGTGCTATACAGTTTTGCCTTTGGAATGTATAATGGAAAAGGGTTTAGAACCTATCTGAACCTGAGATATAATGTGATCAAAAAGCTCAATGTGTGGTTTCGTTATGGGCTATTTATTTATCAGGACGTAAAAACGGTAGGTACCTATCTGGACGAGATTAAGGGTAATCAAAAATCGGAGGTTAAAATTCAGGTACGCTATCAATTTTAACCGATGTTTAAAACGGAATATATTTTTGCCAGAATCCTCTTGCCTTTTATTCTGGGTGTCTGTATTTTTTATTATTTCCCGGCATTGACATCTGTTAAATCCTTGATCATAATTGTATTCACTATTTTAACAGGACTCTTATTCTTAAATGTTGTTTATAAAAAATACAATGTATACCGTTACAAAGGCACCGTTGGTTTTTTAATTTACATTTTTTTCTTCAGCCTTGGTGGCTTATTTTGCCTGCTCAAAAATGAAAGATTAAAACAAAACTACTTTGCAAACACCAGGTGTAATCAATTTAAAGTTTGGGTAAATAGCGAACCTCAACAGAATCATGATATTGTACGCTTAAAGGTTGAAATACTATCAGGATATCGGAAAGATAAGCAGATCAATGCATCAGGCCAATTGTTGCTGAACGTCAAATTAGATAGTCTGAAACCCCTCATGATAAAATACGGCGATGAAATGATGATCTCAGTTAGATACACCGAAATAGAACCTCCACACAACCCTGCAGAATTTGACTTTAAAGCTTGGCTTGCCAGTCAGCATATTTATCATCAGGCATTTATAGATCAGGATCACATGATTAGCACCAAAAACAACGTTGGCAATCCGATCAAAAAGATAGCCTTAAGCTTAAGGGAAAGGCAAGTTGCAAAATATAGAAGTTTGATTAAAAGTGATGAGGCTTTTGCCGTGGCCTCTACCCTTATTTTAGGATACCGTGCTGATTTAAGTAAAGAAACGTTGTCGGCTTACTCCAAAACAGGAACCATTCATGCTTTATCCGTTTCAGGGGCGCATGTAGCCATCATCTATGTCATTTTGAATTTTATTTTTTTCTTCTTGAACAATAACCGGACGTTAAGAATAGTGAAACTGATGTTCATCTGCACCTTGATCTGGGGATATGCCTTGATGACCGGTTTATCGCCCTCTGTCGTCCGTTCAGCCATCATGATCAGTATTTTAATCGCTGCCAAAGTTTTATCGAAGAAAACCAATAGTTACAATGTATTAGCCTTTTCGGCATTTTGTCAAATCGTTTACAATCCATTTTTAATCTGGGATGTGGGCTTTCAACTTTCCTATCTCGCCGTATTTGGCCTGATTTATCTTCAGCCAAAAATATACAAGCTTCTCTACACTGATAGTGGTTGGTTGGATAAACTATGGAGTTTGACATCTATGTCTCTTGCTGCGCAAATAGTCACATTTCCATTGAGTATCTATTATTTTCATCAATTCCCCCTTTATTTTTTATTTGCTAATCTTTTCATAACCATTCCGCTAATATTAATGATGTATTTAGGGATTGCTGTATTAATCCCATCATTCGGATTTCTGGCTCCGGTATTCGAATGGATTATAAATTTTACAAATGCAGTGCTAAACTGGATCGCCAATTTGCCATACGCCAGCTTTTCATCCATATGGATTGATCTGCCAGAATTTGTGTTATTGACTTGCTCGCTGGGCATGTTCATTTATGCATTGACAAAACTTAACAAGCGATTTTTATTTGGCTCTTTATTCTTATTTGTCTGTTATCAACTTTTGCTTTTGCGCGATGACCTGATGGTTTTTCAGCAGCGGAAAATTATTTTCTTTTCGTTGAGAAAAAATTATGCGGCCGCCTTTATTGATGGAAAGCAAGCTGTTTTGGTTTCGGATTTAAATCGTGAAGATAAAAACTATACCTTCTCGGTTGAACCTGCATTAGCTCAGCTGCAAGTAGATAAAATACATTTTATAAGTTTAAAAAAAGATACTGTTTTAAAGCGCTTCGTATCAAACAACAATCAGATTGCCTTTTTTCAATATAAAATGCTCTTGGTTGGTGAAGATTTGAATGATAAAGAAATCAATGGAAATGCCAGCTTTTCTAGCATCTGGATAAGTGGAAATACAAAATTTAATTTTGCAAAAATACACCGAGGTATTACATATAAAACGGCGATAATAGATGCGACCAATAAAGATTATAAAATTCGGATCTTTAAAAAAGAATTCGAGAATAATAATATAGATGTATATGTTTTAAAGAAAAATAAAGCATATTTGGTGCAACTAAGCCGATAACATGAAAAATCTGGTTTTATATCAGGTTGCTGAACGAATAGCAACAATAACTATCAACAGGCCCGAAAAGAGAAATGCGCTAAACCCAAAACTCATTGCTGAGTTAACTGCTGCATTTATAAGGGCATCAGAAGATGATCTGGTAAAAGTGGTGATATTAAAAGCAAATGGTGATGCATTTAGTGCCGGTGCCGACTTAGCCTATCTTCAGCAATTACAGTACAATACATTTGAAGAAAACGTAGCCGATTCCAATCATCTAAAAAAACTTTTTACTACGATTTACTATCTGCCAAAGGTAGTTATTGCCCAGGTTGAGGGACATGCTATTGCCGGTGGCTGCGGCCTGGCAACCATATGTGATATTATTTTTGCCACTCCTGAAAGTAATTTTGGTTATACCGAAGTAAAAATCGGTTTTGTGCCTGCCATAGTTTCCTGTTTTTTAAAACAGAAGGTAAGCGAATCCATCGCCAAGGAAATTTTACTCACCGGAAAAATTTTCTCTGCCGAGCAGGCATTAAAATATAATTTGATAAATTTTGTAACAAATTCTTCCGATATCCATCAAAAAGCAAGAGAATTTGCACTAAGTTTGTGTAACGGAAGTTCTGGTAATTCATTAATGATTACCAAACAACTGATTACCCAAACGGTTAATCCGTACTTAGAAAAGAGTTTGGAAATTGCAGTACAGATTAATGCGAGGGTAAGAGAAAGTGAGGATTTTAAAAAAGGGATTTCCTCATTTTTAAATAAAGAAAAAATTAATTGGTAAATAACTTAACAACAATAAAAACATGTTCAAATCAATCAAAACCAGCATTGTAGCTTTAATCTTGGTGAGTACAGCTATAATTGCCCATGCACAAAAGAAAGTTGCTGAAGGTACTTTAGTATTTGCTGTAACGGCAAACGGTACCACAACTGAAGTTAAAACTAAATTTAATGGCAACCTAACTAAAATCGAAATTGAAAATGGCCCCGCCCTGGTAAATATCATTTCGAATACAGCGGATAAAACCGGATTATTATTGATTGATGTTCCGGTAGCTCAAAAACAGTTTGCGGTAAAGGTGAGCAAAGCAGAAACAGAAGCACAGGAAGCTTTGATGCCAAAATATTCTGATTATAAAGCAACTGGCGAAAAACAGACCATTGCCGGATTTAATGCAGAAAAGTACACCTACAAAGACGACAAAGGCGGAGCGCATGAATTATGGGCAACAAAAGATGTTGATATTGCTGCAATTACAAGTGGAGGCCTATTTAAAGGCTTGGGTGCACTTCCTGTAAAATATTCTGCATTAATTAACGGTGTAAATTCAGACCTGGTTTTAAAATCTCTTTCTGAAGCCAAAGTTGGCGCCATTAATACTGAAGTGCCTGCCGGTTATGAAGTAGTAACTATGGAAGATTTGAAAGCCATGCAAGGTGGTGGTGAATAATTAACCAATTCAAGGTAATTTACAGCTTTTTAACTGCAGGCTTTTTATTTAAATTAGCCCGAAAGTTAAAAAGCTTTTTTTATGTCCAAAAATTATATATGATTAAAAAATTATTATTCAGATTATCAGTTGCTTGTATAGCATTTTGTTCGCTTGTTGATGCAAAAGCTCAAAATATCAACTGGGCAAAAGACGGTAATTCCTACTATCAGATTGCAAATGGAGAAATTATTTCGGTTACCCTCCCTAAAGGTGATAGAAAAACAGTCATATCCAGGGCACTGTTAACACCTGCCGGAAAAGCTAATGCCATTCCGGTAAGGAGTTTTCAACTGTCTGACGATGGTACAAAAGCATTAATCTACACCAACAGTAAAAAAGTTTGGCGTTACGATACCCGTGGTGATTATTGGCTGGCAGATTTAACCGCGAATAAGATTACCCAGATTGGGAAAGACAAACCAGCCTCATCATTAATGTTTGCTAAATTATCGCCTGATGGCAGCAAAGTAGCCTATGTAAGCAAACATAACCTATATGTAGAGAATGTTGATGGTACCGGGGCCAAAGCTTTAACAACTGATGGTACAGAACGCATGATTAATGGTACTTTCGATTGGGTTTATGAAGAAGAATTTGATTGCCGGGATGGCTTTAGATGGAGTCCGGATGGTAAATCTATCGCATATTGGCAGCTGGATGCAACCAAGATCAAAAATTTCTTAATGATCAATAATACCGATTCTATTTATCCATTTACCATTCCTGTAGAATATCCAAAGGTGGGTCAAAACCCATCTGCCTGCAAAGTTGGCGTAGTTGATATTGCAACAGCCAAAACCAACTGGCTAGATGTTCCTGGTGATAATATCCAGCACTATATTCCACGCATGCAGTGGGTACCCAACAGTAACAATATTATTTTACAGCAGCTTAACCGTGAGCAGAATGAAAGTATCGTATTTATCTGTAATGCAGCTACAGGATCAGCAAAAGCTGTTTATACCGAGAAAGCCAAAGCCTGGATTGATGCACAGGATGAATGGAAATGGTTAAACGATAACAAAGAGTTTACCATTGTATCGGATAAAGATGGCTGGAACCACCTGTACAGGATTAGTTTGGATGGGAAGAAAGAAACATTGGTTACAAAAGGTAATTATGATGTAATTGATGTAAAACTGATTGATGTAAAAAATAACCAGGTTTATTTTCTGGCCTCGCCAACAAATGCAACCCAGAAATATCTCTTTAAAACCAAATTGGATGGAAAAGGTAAGCTGGAGCAGGTTACACCATCTGTTTTACCCGGTACCCACAATTACGACATTTCACCTAATGCGGCTTTTGCCCGTCATTCTTATAACAGTTCGGTTGTTAGATTCATTACAGAATGGATGAACTTTACTACCGGAAATCCATTTACAATGGATGGAAGCATTACTTCGCAACTGGCGAAACAATCAGTAACGAAAAACAAGGTTGAGTTTTTTAAAGTAACTACCGAAGATGGAATTGAAATGGATGGGTGGATGAAAAAGCCGGATAATTTTAATCCAGATAAAAAGTATCCCGTTTTATTTTATGTATATGGTGAGCCTGCAGGTGCTACAGCGCTGGATGTTGACGGTGCCGGCACAAATCATTTATATGACGGCGATATGGCTAAAGATGGTTATATCTATATTTCAATGGATAACAGAGGTGCACCTGTTCCCAAAGGGAGCGCCTGGCGTAAAAGCATCTATAAAAATATTGGTGTAATTAATATCCGCGATCAGGCGATGGCCGCTAAAAAATTATTGGCTACACATGCGTATATGGATAAAGACCGTGTAGCGGTTTGGGGATGGAGCGGAGGTGGGTCTTCTACATTAAACCTGATGTTCCAATATCCTGAAATTTATAAAACAGGTATTGCTATTGCGGCGGTTGGTAATCAGTTAACCTATGATAATGTTTATCAGGAACGTTATATGGGTACACCTTTTCCGAGCAAAGAGGCATACATTAAAGGTTCGCCAATTACACATGCTAAAAACCTAAAAGGCAATTTGTTGTATATCCATGGCACGGGCGACGATAATGTGCATTATCAAAATGCCGAAATGCTGATTAATGAGTTAATTAAAAACGGAAAGGTTTTTCAACTGATGAGTTATCCAAACCGTACCCACAGCATTTCTGAAGGTGAAGGTACCAGCAAACATTTATCTTTAACCTATACCAAGTTTTTAAAAGAAAATTGCCCTCCGGGAGCAAGATAGAAATTTAGAAGCAGCTTTCGGGCTGCTTTTTTTATGCAATAAACATTTGAATCAGCATGGCCGTTACAATTGCGATACCAAAGCTTAACAAAGTTCCAATCAGTACATATTCGGTTAATTTGAGATCGTGTTTTTCTTTTAAATCACCAAACCGGAATATGGATTTCGCTGCAAGTAAAAAACCAACGGCCTCAAAATGGTTGGTAAGAATAAACAGAAAAATCAAAGTCCTTTCCAATATCCCGATGTATTTGCCGGCGTTCTCCAACGATTTGGGGCTGTCAGGCTGATTATCAGGAATCCATTTAGCAATAATCACTTTCATGATAATTGATGTGGGGAGGGTTAAAAATAAGGCGCCTGAAATAAGTACCCAGGTGTGCAGATGGTTTAAAAAACCAATATTCAAACTTCCCTTATAGAAAATATGCCATACAGCTACAATTGAGCTGAAATGCAAAACCTGATCAACAAAAAACAGTATCCGGGCATTTTTATGGGTTTGAAAGATGGATTTTAGCGCATCAATAATCAAATGCATTACACCTATTGTTAATGCTGTTTTCCAAACATCAAAGCTTAAAAAAACAATAAATATCAAAGCCACATGGATCATTACATGCAAATAGAGCTTGCCTGACTTTAATTTTTTCCTTTCCTTATCTTTTACCCAGGCATTAGGCTGCAAAAAGAAGTCCCCGATTAAATGGGCAAGAATAAGTTTGATTAAATAGATGTCCATTATTTTAAAATCATTTGGTTCAATTTTTTACGGTAAATCCTGTCCATTTCCATGATTTCGCTGTAATGTGCGCGTTTTAATGCTTCACTAACCGATGATTGCGTTCGGCCTGAAATAGCGGCAAGTTCGCTCTGCAATAAATCGTTATTTTCCAGGGCCATTTTTACCATTTCGGCAGCTACAACACCCCAACTATCCATCGCAATCAACGATAACTTGATTAAAACATTAATTTCCTCGTCAAAATCAGCAGAATCTGTTTTAACTGCTAAATTAACCTTAGCCTGTTTTAAACTGTCAAAAGCCGCTCCTGAATACACAAAAGCATCTCCACTGGATTCTGAAAGTTTTTTACGTTTAGTTTTTATTGCTCCAATTCCGATTCCCATTCGTACATCTGCAGGTTTATTTACCTTGATGCAGGCTTTTAAATAGGCCGCGGTTTTGATGGCATTTTCTGGTCCTACTTCTAACTGAAAGCTATCTCCCCGATAAATTTCCCACTTACCACTATGATCAGAAACTACTTTTAAGGCCGTTTTCAGGTCCGATAACCAGCTGTCTTTAATTTTTCTTGAGCCTATAATATCACCTGTTATAATACAAATCATATTACAATATCGAACTTATTATTCATATTTTAAAATAATATCGGGTATTTAGCCGATATTTCAAATTATCGGGTATTTAGCCGATATTTCAAATTATCGGGTATTTAGCCGATATTTCAAATTATCGGGTATTTAGCCGATAATCATTCAAAACTAATCATTGGTTTTATTGTTAAGTAGCTATGGCATTAATAGAATTTACCAAAAGAGGAATCTACTGTAAGCAGGGCGATTTTTATGTAGACCCCTGGTGGCCTGTAGATTATGCAGTAACTACACATGGCCATAGCGATCATGTTCGTTTCGGAAATAAATACTACCTCTGCCATACCTTAACCAAACCCATCATCAAACGCAGGATCAGCGAAGATTTAAACGTAGAAACACTGGAGTATGGAGAAAGCATTACCCGTAATGGCGTAAATATTTCTTTTTTTCCGGCCGGACATATTATTGGCTCTGCACAGGTGCGATTGGAATATAAAGGTGAAATTTGCGTCATCTCTGGTGATTATAAAATTGAAGATGATGGCATCACCACACCATTCGAGGCTGTAAAATGTCATTCTTTTGTTTCAGAAAGCACTTTTGGTCTGCCAGTTTACAAATGGCAAAAACAGGAAATTGTTTTCAACGGAATAAAGAACTGGGTTAATGATAACATCAATCAACAGAAAACAAGTGTATTAATTGCCTATAGTTTGGGCAAAGCGCAGCGTTTAATTAAAAACCTGGCCGGCAATACCCCTATTTATGTACATAACAGCATTGCCAACCTTAATGAAGTGATTATAGAAGCTGGTGTAAAGCTTCCCAAAACGATTAGGATTACACCTGAAACCACAAAAGACGAGTTACAGAAAGGAATTGTAATTGTACCGCCCGCCATGCGCGATAGCCGCTGGATCAAAAATTTATCCCACCCGGTTACCGGTATATGTTCTGGCTGGATGCAGGTACGGGCACACCGCCGCTGGCAAAGTGCTGATGCCGGTTTTGCGCTGAGCGACCATGCAGATTGGCCAGGCTTAATGGAAGCCATTATTGCAACAGGTGCCGAAAAAGTATATGTTACTCATGGTTTTACAGCCGCTTTTAGCCGCTTTTTAAATGATGAGGGAATAGAAGCCGCAGAAGTTTTAACCAGGTTTGGCCAGGAAGATGATGAAGAAAACAAAGTTGATTTAGCCGGGCAGAACGAAAATAAACAACTATGAAACGCTTTGCAAAACTGATCCAGCAGCTCGAACTGAGCAATAAAACCAACGATAAAATCGCGTCCCTGGTTGATTATTTTAACTATGCCGATGATCAAGATAAAGTATGGGTAATTGCCTTATTTACCGGTAAAAAACCCAAAAGACCAATTAAATCAGCGTTATTGAAATACTGGGCGATAGACATTACCCAAACACCAGAATGGTTATTTGCTGAAAGCTACGCTAATGTTGGCGATTTAAGCGAAACCATTGCTTTACTATTGCCCCCTGCTGAAAATACCTCTGACTTTCAACTACATAAATGGGTTGAAGATTTGCACGATTTAGAAGGTAAAGATGATGAAATCAAAAAAGATTTTATTTTAAGTGCCTGGAATAAACTCGAAACGCAGGAACGTTTTATCTTTAACAAACTGATTTCAGGTAATTTCAGGATTGGTGTTTCCAATAAAATGCTGGTGAATGCTTTGGCCAAACAAAGCAACTTAGATAGCGCCCAGATTATGCACAGCATTATGGGGAAATGGAACCCTTATGAAATTACTTTTCATGAGCTGATTAATGGCATCCATGTAAATACAGATAATTCCTGGCCTTATCCCTTTTGCCTGGCATATGCACTGGAGCAAGAGCCCGAAAAACTAGGCGATATTGCTGAATGGCAGGCCGAATGGAAATGGGATGGTATCCGCGGGCAGATTGTAAAGCGCAATGGAGAACTTTTTATCTGGAGCCGTGGAGAAGAACTGGTTACAGAACAGTTTCCCGAATTGCATTTTATGATCAATGTTCTGCCTGATGGTGTAGTTTTAGACGGCGAAATACTGGCAGTACAAGATAAACAGGTTTTGTCATTCAGCACATTACAACAGCGTTTAAACCGGAAAACGATTAGTAAAAAACAGCTGGACGATGCACCCATCGGATTTTTTGTTTACGATATTTTAGAATATGGAGCTAAGGATTTCAGGGAAAAACCTTTAAGCATAAGGCGTAATACATTAGAAAAACTGATCGGTGGTTTAGACGAAAGTCCGGTGATGATATCTCCTGTGATCAATTGCAGCTCGTGGGAGGAGTTGGCAGATTTAAGACAAACCTCGCGTTCTATTAACAGTGAAGGCATTATGCTTAAAAAATTAAATTCTCACTATCACAGCGGAAGAAAACGTGGCGATTGGTGGAAATGGAAAATTAACCCCTATACCGTTGATGCAGTAATGATTTATGCGCAAAAAGGAAGTGGAAGAAGGGCTAATTTTTTTACTGATTATACCTTTGCCGTTCGTGACGGCGAGAATTTAGTGACGATTGCCAAAGCTTACTCCGGCTTAACAGATAAAGAAATTAAAGAAGTAAATGCTTTTGTAAACCGTAATGCAATTGAAAAATTCGGTCCGGTACGCACTGTAAAACCCGAACTGGTTTTTGAAATTGCGTTTGAGGGAATTGCAGAAAGCAAACGACATAAGGCAGGTTTAGCTTTACGTTTTCCACGTATATTGCGGTGGCGAAAAGATAAAAAAGCTGATGAAATTAATACTTTGGAGGACTTGAGGCAGTTATTGCAATCAACATTTTAGCATCTCCATGGTCTGTGTCACTACAGACCATTACATCAGCTTGAAGATTTTGGTCGGTAGTGACACAGACCGAGAAGTTGCTGCTATAAGGTAAAGCCTATGGCCGGGCTGCTGCAAACGAAGAATCACTGCAATTGCTTTTCAAAAAAACTAAAAACAGATCAATATAACATCATAAGGAAAAAAAAAGAATGGACCAAACCAAAACCAAAGGTTATAAAAAGATAAAAGCCTGGTTAAAGGCAAATAAACGCAGGCCTTTTCAATTTCAGGAAGATGCCTGGCAGTATTATCTTAATGGCTATAGTGGTTTGGTAAACGCGCCTACCGGTTTTGGAAAAACATTTTCACTTTTTTTGGCGGTAGTCATTGAAGCTTTAAATGCTTCAGCACCCCATAATAAAAAAGCAAAGGACCGTTTACAATTGATCTGGATTACCCCACTCCGTTCTTTAGCCAAAGATATTGCAAGAGCAATGCGCGAAACTTTACTGGAACTGGAATTAGATTGGTACGTTGGCGTACGAAATGGCGATACTTCGCAGGCAGAGAAAGTACAACAGAAAAAATCGATGCCCGAAATTCTGTTGATAACCCCGGAAAGCCTGCACCTTTTGCTGGCACAAAAAGGCTCATCAACACTATTCCGCAATCTTAAATGCATTGTGGCGGATGAATGGCACGAACTTTTGGGCAGTAAACGCGGCGTACTGGTTGAGTTAGCCGTTTCGCGTATTAAAGGTTTACAAAAGCTGGAAAAAAACCAATTCCTGAGGATTTGGGGAATTTCAGCAACCATCGGAAATATTGAAGAGGCTTTAGATGTATTGACGCCGGATTTAGCAGAAAAAAGAGTGATTGTTAAAGCCGATCTGGAAAAGAAAATCCAGATCAAATCCATCCTGCCTGATGATATCGATACATTGCCCTGGGCGGGGCATTTGGGTTTAAAGCTCGCTTATAAGCTCTTACCCATTATAGAGAAAAGTAAAACGACGTTAATTTTTATCAATACCCGCGGACAATCGGAAATGTGGTACCAGCATTTGCTGAACATTGAACCCGAACTTGCGGGACGCATTGCCATACATCATGGATCGATAGATTTTGAACTCCGCAACTGGATTGAGGATGCACTACATACCGGGCAGCTCAAAGCCGTTATTGCTACCTCATCGTTAGATCTGGGCGTAGATTTTAAGCCCGTTGATACAGTGGTTCAGGTAGGATCGCCAAAAGGTGTTGCCAGGTTTTTGCAAAGAGCAGGACGCTCTGGTCACTCCCCTCACGAAATCTCTAAAATATATTTTCTACCAACCCATGCTTTAGAACTGGTTGAGGCGGCAGCGATTAAAGAGGCGGCCAAAACCAATAATATTGAGAGCCGTGAGCCCTTTATTATGGTATTCGATACCTTGATCCAATATTTGGTTACGCTGGCCATAGGCGATGGATTTGATGATAAAATCATTTATGAAGAAATTAAGGGTACACACGCCTTTAAAATGATCTTACCCGAAGAATGGGCATGGGTGATGCAGTTTATTACCTCAGGAGGAGATAGTTTAAGTGCCTATACCGAATTCAAAAAAGTAATTAAAGATGAAGACGGACTTTGGAAAGTAAAGAGCAGACAACTGGCCATGCGGCACAGGTTACATATCGGAACCATTGTAAGTGACGCGATGTTGAAAGTGAAATTCATTTCTGGCGGTTATATCGGCATGGTAGAAGAATATTTCGTCACCCGGTTAAAAGCCGGAGATAATTTCCGCTTAGCCGGAAGGGTTCTGGAGTTTGTTCAGGTGAAAGACATGACCGTTGTTGTGCGGGTGAGTAAACAGAAAAATGCAATCTCTCCTAGCTGGAATGGTGGTCGCTTACCCCTATCTTCCAATTTAGGATCAGTTTTAAGAAAAAAATATAATGAAGCCCTGGACAAATCCCATCAGGATGAGGAATTAGATACGGTCTATCCACTATTTTTATTACAGGAAAAACGTTCCCATGTTCCCAAAAACAATGAGTTACTGATAGAGCTTATTAACAATAAAGAAGGGTTTCACCTCTTTGCCTACCCTTTTGAGGGCCGTTTGGTACATGAAGTTTTGGCGGCCCTGGTGGCCTATCGCCTGAGTAAACTGTTGCCTATCAGTTTTTCTATTGCCATGAATGATTATGGTTTTGAACTTTTAAGCGAAACGGAAATTCCTATGGACGAATCGATTGCCTACGAAGTTTTTTCACCTAAGAATTTAACTGAAGATATTACACAAAGTATCAATTCAACTGAAATGGCAAGAAGGAAATTCAGAGATATTGCCTGCATCTCCGGACTCGTTTTTCAAGGCTATCCTGGCAAATATGTAGCCAATAAACACCTCCAGTCATCTGCTGGTCTGTTTTTTAATGTTTTTAGCGATTATGATAAACATAATTTACTTTTGCGACAGGCATACGATGAGGTTTTTTACCAACAACTGGAAGAACCCAGATTGGCAGCCGCTTTAGAAAGAATTCAGAATGGAGCAATTATTATCACGAATCCAAAAAGTTTCACACCACTGTCTTTTCCTATTAAAGTAGACAGTTTACGCGAAAACATGAGTTCTGAAGAGTTAGAGCAACGGATTGCCAGAATGAAAGCCGAAGCAGAGAGAATTAGATAAAAACATTTTCTTGTAACCTGTCTAAAATTAAAAAATCCTTCGACAGGCTCAGGATGACAATAGCGTAAATAAATGACCATTATAAGCCAGGGTGAAGAGTTGATTTTAGATAAAGAAAGGGCTTTGTTCTTACCCAAACATCAGCTTTTAGCAATAAGCGATTTACATTTGGGCAAATCTGCCCATTTTCGTCAGGCCGGTTTGCAAGTGCCGGCAACCATTGCCCAGACAGATTTACAACGTTTAAGCTGGTTAATTAAGCAATATCAGCCTGAAACATTGCTGATCAATGGTGATATGTTTCACCATGGTTTAAATACAGACGTTGAAGAGTTTTCTGTTTGGAGAAAGCAATACCAGGAACTTAATTTTTTATTGGTAAAAGGAAATCACGACAGGCTTTCGAACGCGAATTATGCTGCAATGGGCATCGAAATACATGAACCCAGTGTTTGTTTGGGGCCGTTTTGTTTTATCCATGATGCTCCACAATGTACCGAAGATGAATTGTACCCCATTAGCGGACACATACATCCAGGGGTTACCATAGTCGGGAAAGCAAAGCAAAGGTTAAAATTTCCTTGCTTCTATTTTGGAAAGGAATACGCCGTTTTACCTGCGTTCAGTTTATTTACCGGACTCTATAATATCTATCCTAAAACAAGCGAGCGTATATTTGCAGTCACCCCAAAAAGTGTGCTAGAGGTTTAAGCATGGGCATCAATCACCTGTTTCAGTTGTGAAGCCTGCAATACGCCACTTTGCCTCCATACCTGCTTTCCTTTTTTAAACAAAATTAAGGTAGGAACGCTCTGAACATTGAACGATGAAGCCGCTGGCTGATTTTTATCGATATCTACTTTAATAATAGATACCGAGTCGCCTACCTGTGATTTTAATTGTTCCAGAATCGGTTTCATCATTTTGCATGGACCGCACCACTCCGCAAAAAAATCAATCAGCACTGGTTTATCGCCGTTAATTAAATCTGAAAACTTAGACATGATAATTATATTTACTAAGGAAACAAAGGTTAAATGGATTGGTTTTTATGAAATCTTGCTATTTCTATTGACTCACTCAATATTTTGATAATTAGTTCTGCCTCTTCCTGATTGATCCGGTCTACTGCAGTAATTTTAGAAGAATCATCATTACAGATGATTGATTTTGTATTGGTTGAGAACAAGTAATTGGGTCTCGTAAAATATCTGGTGCTTTCTATATCTTTATTCAATATCATTAAATCAGTTATTTCTGTTAAACTGATATATTTTGGGGAAGAAATAAAATCAAATTTCTTTTTAATGATGAGTTTGTCGTTTTGAATACTTAAAATAGTCTTGCCAAATACTTCCCAAAGCCATGTTTTAATAAAGAACAGCCCTATTGCAATCCATCCTAAGAACCAAATACTTAATGAGCTTATGGCTTTTAGATTAGCAAGAATTATGATGGGGAAAAAAAGTTCAACAGCTAGCCATACCAGCAAAAATGGCGCAAAAGCAATAATAAAGAACCAATTTTTAGTTAAGGAGATTACAAATTCTTTTTTATCATTCTTCTCAGCAAAACTGATTCTTTTCATTAATTACCAGTTTAAAACTAATAGAATTAAGCATTTACAGGAAGTTCCGCGGCTAAAGCAGTAACCCAATCTTCAAATAAAGCTTTTTCAATCTTAATGACTTCAGCTGCATGGTTTTCCCAATCATCAGAAAAATTAACCAATTGGCTCATCATTTCCTCCAGATGTCCCTCTTCCTCCAGAATAATAGATTTCACATTTACCCTGCTTTTTGCCTCATCAAGAGCTGCCTGATAGATTGGATACAGTTCATCGGCACGTACTTCAATAGCATAAGTAACGAATAAATATGCAGCGAATTTTAAATCATAACCTGAAAGATTAAATACAGCTTTTAAATAGCGACAAACTGCAATATCCAAGGCATGTAAATAGTATTTGGTATGATTTGGCGATAACAGCTCGGCGTTGGTATAAGTTTTACAGAGAGCCTCATCAAGCTTCGAAATCTGCTTTTTTAAATAGTAAGAATGACGGTGTTCTTCTGCAGCATGTTTAAGAATAATGAGGTTTACACTTTCTTTATGTTCTGAAGCGGAGATCTTCTTCGCACCTGCATTTTCCATATAAGATAACGTATTTAACCATTTGGCATGCAATACATTATCTGAAACTATTGATTTTAAATTTGAAGCTAACATTATTGATTGTTTAACTACTAGGTTGTTCTAATTTTGTGAATTACACCAATTGAAAGCCGTTAATTGAACCCTGAGAGATGATTAAATTTCCCTGTTTAGATCCCAGCTTTCCAAATAATCTGCCACCCTACGCACAAACATTCCGCCTAACGAACCATCTACAACCCTGTGATCATATGATAGTGACAAGAACATCATGTGCCTGATCGCAATTACGTCACCATGCTCGGTTTCCAATACGGCAGGTTTCTTTTTGATCGCACCTACCGCCAAAATAGCCACCTGAGGTTGGTTAATAATCGGCGTCCCCATCACATTCCCAAAACTACCTACATTGGTTAAGGTAAATGTTCCGCCTTGTGTTTCATCAGGTTTTAATTTAGAATTTCTTGCTCTTGCAGCCAGATCGTTAACAGCCTTGGTTAAGCCTACCAGGTTTAGCTGATCAGCGTTTTTAATTACCGGAACAATTAAGTTGCCACTAGGTAAAGCTGCGGCCATACCAATATTGATATTCCCTTTTTTGATGATCTGGTTCCCATTAACCGAAACATTGATCATCGGGAAATCTTTGATAGCTTTGGCAACCGCCTCCACAAATATTGGCGTAAACGTTATTTTTTCATTTTCACGTTTCTCGAAACTGTTTTTGACTTTATTGCGCCACAATACCATGTTGGTAACATCTGCCTCTACAAAAGACGTAACGTGCGGTGATGTTGCTTTGCTCATCACCATGTGATCGGCAATCAGCTTGCGCATTCTATCCATTTCGATAACCTCATCTGCACCATTAACACTTGTGGTAGATGGCTTATTTGAAATTGGAGGCTGAGGGGCTGATTCAACTTTTTTAGCTACAACTTCGGAAACTTGCGGAGGAGGCGGCGTTAATTCCACTGTAGCCGTTTTTATGGTACCTCCATTTTTCCTGGAAATATAATCCAATAAGTCATCTTTATTTAAACGTCCGTCAACACCAGAACCTTTAATGGCATCTAATTCTGCCAGAGAAATATTTTCCTGAGCTGCAATACTCTTCACCAAAGGAGAATAAAAGCGATCAGATGAGCTGAAATCGGTTGTGGTTGCAGGACTGTTGTCGTCAGGTAGTTGTTTGATTCCAGGGATAGCAGCGATCTTTTCTTCTGCCACTGGCTCTTCTGCAACAGACACTTCAACTTCAGGAGCGTCTCCGCCTTCCGTTTCGATAATGGCAATTACATCCCCTACCTGGGCCACTTCATCTTCAGCAAATAATTGTTTTACCAATTTACCGGCAACCGGCGACGGCACCTCTGAATCTACCTTATCAGTAGCGATTTCTAAAACGGTATCGTCTAATTCAATAACATCACCAGGTTGTTTTACCCATTTAATCACCGTTGCTTCTGCAACACTTTCACCCATTTTTGGTAACAGTAGTTCGTATTGAGCCATATTAAATTACAGTATTATATATTGGTAACGCGACAAAAATACAGTTTTTATTCTTTCTAAACTGTTTCTTTAAGGAGATTTAATAACATCGCCAACGCCGAAGCGGCAGAACGTTCGATGTTTTGAATCCGTTTGTTACTGAAATTAAACACCTTAGCTACCGTTTTGTGTTTTGAAGAAACTGCAATCCAAACCGTACCAACCGGTTTTTCTTCTGTACCACCGTCCGGACCCGCAATACCACTTACTGCAAGTGCATAATCCGTTTTGAAATGTTTAATTGCTCCTTCCGCCATTTCAGTTACGGTTTCTTCGCTTACTGCACCGAAAGTGTTTAAAGTGCTTTCTTTTACACCCAGAATGGATTCCTTAAGTTCGTAGGCATACGCAACTGCCCCGCCCCAATAAACTGATGAAGATCCGGGATGCTGCGTAATTAAATGTGCGATATATCCGCCAGTACAGCTTTCAGCTGTTGACAAAGTGAGCCCTTTACTTTTCATCACATCCAGAATCGCTTTTTCCATTGGAATATCTTCATCCGTTACCACAAACTTATTCACTTTAGAAATGATCTGCCTGGCGTAATTCTCAACTTCTTTATTCAACTCTGCTTCGTTATGGCCTTTGGCCGATAAGCGTAAGCGAACTTGCCCCAATTTTGGCAGATAGGCCAGTTTGATATGGGTCGGCAGGTTATCCTCTATTTCTTCAATCTCTTTTGCCAGAAATGATTCTCCGATATTTGCGGTGAGGATGGTTTTATGTACAATAAACGGCAGCTTAAATCGCTTTGTAATCCTTGGAAGAATCTCGTCATCCATGAGATACATCATCTCATAAGGTACGCCCGGCATTGATACAAAAATCGTATTGTTTTGTTCAAACCACATACAGGGTGCGGTACCATGTTTATTTACAATCACTTCACATCCGTCAGGAACATCGGCTTGCTGTATATTGATATCCAATAACGGGCGCTTGTATTTTTCGAAAATCTGACGGACCATTTCCAATGCAGCGGGGTCATTGCGGAAGCCCATATTAAAATACTTTGCCAAAGTTTTTTTAGTAATGTCATCTTTGGTTGGTCCGAGGCCACCGGTAATTAATATCAGATCTGCACGTTTTTCAGCAAGTTCGAGTGCTTCTAAAATATGCTGTTCGTCATCAGAAACTGAGGTAATCTGCTTAACGGCAACCCCAATTAAATTTAACTGTTTAGCCATCCATGCAGAATTGGTATCAACGATCTGGCCGATGAGTATCTCATCGCCAATGGTAATAATTTCGGCTAGCATAAATTTATCGGTATGTGTTGTAAAAACCCTGTCTTTTGCTCAATTTTAAGTCCTGTAATATAGATGCCTTAACCTTTATGGTTACGGAATAACTTTTATAAGCACCATACGGAACCCAGTTTACACTCATATCCCAGCAATGTAAATCGCGGTAAATAGCCAAATTCATAGGCGTTAAACCATTGTTCTTAAAATCGTATCCTGAATTAAAAGTAACCTTCCATTTTGGTGTTAAATTAACATCACCATTAAAGTTTAATGTATTCGAAACGGTATTAATGTTTCCATCATTTGAATATTGAAAACTGTAGGAGAATGAAAAATTCCAGGGAATGTTAAAATCAACGAATGCATTCGGATCACGGCTGATAGCAGCTAACTGTTCAGACTGTATATCCGTTAGTCCCTTTTTGTTGGCCGCCGCCCCTAGTTTGTCATTAGCCTCATTTTTACGTTTCAAAGCCTCCGGATTTAAACTATAGTCGAATGAAAAACCAAAATTGGCCAGGCGCGGCAAAAATTTACCACTTTGCCAGAAATAACGATCTTGTCTGATCCGGCGTGTAGAACCTGGTATAGTATCAGCCGCTAGCGAATATGGATCTAACGTTCCGTTATAGTTTATCCCTAATTTATCGGTGAACTGAGACCGTCCGCTAAAACCAATTGTAGACAACTTATAAGATGTAGCCAGAAAATTATACGAGCCACTAAAACTCAAACCTTGAATGATAGGGATTTTTTTTGAACCTGTTCCGGTTGTATCATTCTTATTTCTCACCTTTAATTCTACCGTATTATCCAGACCAAAACCGATAGATGCATTAGGACCGCCAAACGAGCCTTGCTGCGCCATGCCATCAAAAATAGAATATTTTAAAGGCTGTCCACTGGTGTAAATCTGATTTCCATTCTGATCTATTGCCGGGCGGAAAGGTCCGGCACCTGCTTTTGTAAAATCTGGTGAATAAGAAAAAGATACGTTTGGAGTCACTACATGACGCAATGCCTGAATCTTACCTGCAGGATTAAAATCCCTTCTGCCATATATTTTCGTCGACATACTTGTTGATAAGCTATAACTACCGGCTCTTTTAAAACCACTAACAGTATCTTCCCTGAAAGAAAAAGTATTATCGGCAAAACTCGTATATCTTCTGTTCACACTCTGAAAATTCCATACTTCGTTATAGGTACCGCCCAGACTAAAATTAAGGTATTTCAGGGCTGTAAACGACATATTTAAAGGTATACTGTGTGCAAAGCCGCTTCTCAGCCGTTTTAAACCATCATTTTGAAACAGCAAACTATCAAAAGTGTCGATACGGTTTGTTCCTTGTAAACTATAACCCACTGTAATTTTTTGATACCATTTTTGTTCGCCAACAGCGCTTTTAGAACTAAATGGATTAAAAGTAGGCACGTTAAAGGTCATTTCCGGCAGTCTAAGCGATATCGCCCTGGTACTTAAGGTTTGGTCACTTGATGCAGCCAGGGAGAAATTCATACCGTTTGAATAGGCCTTTGCATAACTGATGCTACTACTTGTTGAGTTAGTGGCGATGGTATTAATATCATAAGTAGTCCCGGCTGCTGTATTTCTATAATATCCCTTTCTTCCTGTTGAAACCAGTCTTACACTTGCGCTGAACGTTGTACCTGGGTTGGCATTGGCATTTTGACTGTGGCTCCAGTTAATACTGAAGTTTTTGGTCGGATTGTTAAATGCATCAGTCCCTTCCAAACCATCTTTAAAGCTAGCGTAAGCTAGGTTAATATTACCGTTAAACTTATATCTTTTGGTGTAGTTACTGAGTAAACTTGTTTCGTAAGAACCGTTGGTATAAATAGAACCGAGAAGTTTAGCATCCCAATAATCATTTAATCCAAGATAATACCCCCCGTTTTGCAAAAAAAAGCCCCTCGTTGCATCTTCACCCGGTGTAGGCAGGATAACCCCCGACGTTCGTTTATTCGGTTTAGGAAAAAATGCAAACGGCAAACCCAAAAAGGTGGGAACATCTTCAATAATCATGTAAACCGGACCGGTAATGATCTGTTTTTCTGTTACTACCCCTTTTGAAATCATCAATCCAAAATGCGGATGAGGAAGGTTACAGGTGCTGTACATCACGTTTTTAACGTGTAGTTCATCATCTATCTGCTTTTTACTTTGCCCACCGGAGAAAAAGCCGCCCTCCTGTTCAGAAAAAACGCCATATACTTTGGCCCGGGTTGTTTCTGAATTGTAAAAAATAGAATCGGCAATCGCAGTACCTTCAGCACCGGATTTAAAGATAGGTTTTCCGGTATACCTACCGGTTTTTGGATCTTTAACACCACGGGCATAAATAGAATTTTGCTTTTTATCATATTTGATATAAGCCGCATCCAGCTCAAAATCACCATAAACCACCCTTGCGTTCCCATACAAATAGACAATGCTTTTGTCAGCGCTCATCTTAACGGAATCTTCGGCTTTGTATTCAACCTTCTGGTCGATACTACTATTATTTTTACCTGTCTTTTTAACTGAATCTTTTTTGACAGTGTCTTGCTGAACGATCTGTTGCAATGAAAAACGAGAAAATGCGTTAGCTTTACTAACAACATGTGTTAATAAAATGACAGATATTAGAAAAATAGAGCTCTTGAGGGGTTTCAAATTCGTATTTGAATGTTATTTTTGCACAAATGTTTAATCAAAAACGTTCAAAATTAGTGAAAAATATACCATTGATGTATCTTAAATCCATTTTAACCATTATTATTTATCTGACGCTATCAAATTTAGCTGATAATCAAGTGCTTGCACAGGGTTATAAAATTAAAACAATTGTGATAGATGCCGGTCACGGTGGTAAAGACGGTGCAACTCACGGGGTGTATTCAAAGGAAAAAGATGTGGCGCTTAAAACCGCGTTAAACCTTGGTCGTGCACTTCAGGATAGCTTAAAAGATATTAAAGTGATTTATACCCGTGAGACTGATGTGTTTATTCCGCTTTATGAGCGGATCAACATCGCAAATAATGCAAAGGCAGATTTATTTATTTCCATTCACTTAAATGATATGCCGGTTAGGGTATCCAGAGTGGTAGATTATTATAGAAAAGTGAGAGGCAGAAAAGTACCGGTTTACCGTACGGTTACCTCTAAAAGTACTTCAACGAGGGGAACTGAAACTTTTGTGTCCGGAACGGGCCGTTTAGGGGAGCAGGATGAAGTAATAAAACGGGAAAATGCATCGATGTTTCTGGAAGAGAATTATCAGAAAAACTATGAGGGATTTATCGCGAATACCCCTGAAAGTGACATTATGTTATCCCTAATGAAACAAACAAACAGAGAAAGAAGTTTAAAGTTTGCGTCATTGCTTCAACAGGAATATGTAAATGCCGGCCGCATCAACAGAGGGGTACAGGAAAAAAGCCTTGCGGTATTGGCGCGTGCAGCAATGCCTGCGGTATTAACAGAGATAGGTTTTGTGAGTAACCCTGAAGAAGAAGATTACATGAATTCTCCTGAGGGGCAAAATGAAATTGTAAGTGGAATTGTTAAAGCAATTAAAAATTATAAACGTATAGCTGAAACATCATTTTAATAACCTGCCTGCATGAAGTTTAAACTGCTGATCACAATCATCTTATTTTCGTTACTGGCTGGTCAAAAAGCACCCGCTCAGGGCTATAAGATCAAAACAATTGTTATCGACCCTGGTCATGGCGGAAGAAAACCCGGCGCATCAGGTAGTTTTTCGAAAGAAAAAGATATAGCCCTGAAAGTAGCATTAAAATTAGGTGCGTTATTAAACGACGAAATGCCTGAAATTAAAGTCATTTTTACGCGCAAAACCGATGTAGATGTTGATTTATACAAACGTGCAGAAATAGCTAATGAAGCCAATGCAGATCTTTTTATATCGATCCACTGTAATTCGATGCCACCAGGCAACAAACATATCAAAGGGGTAGAAACACTTGTGGCGGGTTCGCACCGGTTAAAGGAACAAGATGCAGCCATCAGGGAAAATGCCGATATCAAATTGGAGAAGAATTACAAAAGTAAATATGATGGTTATGATCCCAATAACCCCAGCAGTTTTATTCTTTTTTCGCTTTTAAAAAATACCTTTAGAGACAAAAGCATTAAATTTGCCAAATTAATACAGAACAGTTACATCAAAAGGGATGAACGAATGAGCCGTGGGGTTAAAGAACAGGGGGTTTTAGTATTGCAACGCTGTGGCATGCCTGCCGTTTTAACAGAAGTAGGCTTTATTTCAAATACCGAGGAAGAAAAATACATTAACTCACAAAATGGGCAGAATGAGATTGCCAGTTCTATTTTGGAAGCCATAAAAACATACAAAAAAAATATTGAGGTTAAATAACTGGCATTATAAGTGATAGTTATCTTAACTTTGGAAAAATATAAAACAGATACCAAACAAATAGTGCCGCCTTTGTGTATTTATAGGGTTTGGTACAATAAAACATTTACGCTCTTGCAAGCGAAGAAGTAATACTTCAACACTTGTAACCATTAAATAAAACACTCATGAAGATTAAGAACGAAACCAAAGTAGGTATTTTAGCTGCATTTGCCATTGCTTTATTGATAATTGGATATAACTTTTTAAAAGGAAATTCAATTTTCTCAAATGAAACCACATTATTTGCAAAATACACAAGGGTTGATGGTTTAACGGTATCAAAACCTGTACTTATTAATGGTTATCAGATTGGCCGGGTAGCTAAACTGGAATTACAGGGAGATGGTAGCATCATTGCTACCTTAAGCATCAATAGCAAATATGAAATTCCTGAAAATAGTATTGCCCGTTTAGAAGGTACAGATTTGTTGGGAAGCAAAGCTATTGTAATGTCGTTAGGTGATTCTAAAAAAATGGCCGAAGATGGATACACTTTAAATGCCAATGTTGAAAAAGGCCTGATGGAACAGGTTCAACCGGTTCAAAAGAAAGCGGAGTTAATTATTGGTAAGATGGACTCTATCTTGAGTAGTGTGAATTCTATCCTAAATCCTAACTTCCAAAAAAATGTTGATAGAAGCTTTAATAGCATAGCAGGTACATTAGCATCTTTGGAAACAACTTCTAAAAAAGTTGATGGTCTGGTTGGTTCAGAAAGCGCCCGTATTGAAGCCATCTTCAAAAACGTTGAAGGTATTACAGCCAACTTAAATAACAACAATCAAAAAATAAGTGATATCCTAACGAATATCAATACGGTTACCGATAAGTTTGCAGCAGCTAACTTTAAACAGACATTAGATAATGCAAATAATGCAATTGCTGATCTACAAAGCGTAATATCGGGAATTAAAAGTGGAAAAGGCAGTTTAGGCTTGTTATTGAATGATGATAAAATGTATCAGAATTTAAATAATGCTTCAAAAAATCTGGATGAACTGATGATCGATTTAAAAGCTAACCCTAAACGTTATGTTCACTTCTCTGTATTTGGTGGCGGTAATAAAAAAGATAAGTAAATTTAATTTTATAATTCAGGAAGCCTTGCAGTGTAAATTGCAAGGCTTTTTTGTAGTTGAAATAAATTACAATTTACTCTTTTTGCCAAAGCACAGCGTACAAGTGAAGCGGAATGCTCATCTGTCATCCTGAACGAAGTGAAGGATCTTAAAACCATAAATTAGAGGTTGATATATATAGTTTCCTATTTTTTTACTACAGAGTACATTGAGAATAAACACAGCGTAAACTGAGAGGTATTGACACAGTGTATTTTTTTAACCTCAAAGCGCGCAGAGATAGGTCGCAAAGACGCAACTTTAAAATGACGGCAGCACATAAGAATAATTAACTTTCTTACCCTCTCTGTTTGCGCTGTTCACTTCCTCTGTTTCTTATGTGGTTAAACTGAAGAATTTCATCAATGCATCCGCAAATGTTTTTACCACAGAGGAGCACAAAGAATAAACATAGCATACAAGTACTCAAGTAGCTGGCCATCTGTCATCCTGAACACCGTAAAAGGTCTTAAAAGGAGGAGAAACAAAAAAGCATTTTTTGTCAAGAAGAAATGAATTAAGACACTCCTACCAATTTGTCAACCTGTGAAATTAGTTTAACTGTAAGAGATCGTTATTCCCGAGTTCCTCATATCGGTATCGGATGGGAATGTAATGCAACCACATTAAGATTTCCGCATACGCGGGAATGACAAACATTACACAGTTGATAAATCTATAAATTTATGAATCTGGATAATCCAGCCAGAAAGTTCATGATAAATTTAGCATGACGGACCTGATATAATCTCTGCGTTACCCGGTGCCTCCCTCTTTGTATGCTATGGTTGAAAAATGCTTACAGCTGAAAAGTCCTGCCTTCAACAGCTAGCTCTGTATTTTCAAAAACAGATTGCGCTTCTTCAAAGAGCATTTGCAAAGTTTTATAACGTGAAGAAAAATGCCCGATGAGTAATTTCTTTGCTCCTGTAATTTTAGCAACCTCTCCTGCCTGTAAAGCAGTTGTGTGATGCGTTTCTTTAGCCCTTTCCAACAAATCGTGCATAAAAGTGGCTTCATGATACAAGGTATCGCAATCTTTTATGGTATCAAAATAACTTTCATCAAATAAGGTGTCTGAACAGTAAGCATAGCAACGTGGTGCATCCGCTTCTGTAGTATAATCTATACTACGTAAGATATCGCCATTTGGCAGTTCAACATCCATTCCTTTTTTTAAGGCCGTATAATAAGCCATCGGCACCTGATCAGTCTTCTCTTTTATCAACTTCCGCTGACGCTTCTTTTGCTGAAATATAAAACCGGTAGTTGGAATGCGATGGTTTAAAACAATCGTTTTAACTGTCAGATCACTATTTTCAAATATCTGTGTAGATTGATCAGCTTCAATTGGAAAAAATTCAATCGGGTACCTGAGTACGGTATCGGAGTATTTGAACTGGATTTCTAAAATCTCTAATAAAGGCTTAGGACCAAATATCTTTATCGGTTTTATCCGGCCGTTTAAATGTAAACTGGATAGCAGTCCGATTAAACCAAAGTAATGATCACCATGTAAGTGACTGATGAAAATGTAATCGATACGCGCCGCTTTAAGATTATATTTAGCCAGTTGCTGTTGTGTGCCTTCACCACAATCGATCAGGTAGTATTTTTCATTACAATTTAAAAGCTGTGCTGAAGGATTCCTGTTAAATACCGGGGTAGCGGAACTGCTTCCTAAAATTGTAACTTCAAATTTCATCATGATAATATATAAAAAGCCCCGTAGATTTTAGAAACTACGAGGCCGGAATGTTATTTAAATATTTTGTTATCTATCTCCTCTAAACTCTTTCTCCAACTCCTCCATAAAGATAAAATCAGTAGCCTCGTCTATTGTATTAACAAACATTACAGATTGAAATATGTTTGATAATTCGACAATCGACGCCAGCTCATCGTTAACTCCAGTTACAATAAATAATCCGCCTGCTGATTTACAAAGCCTGTCGCCGGCAAGTAAACAGCTTAGATCCTGTGCATCATTACATTCGGTAACAGCACTTAAATCAACAACTATATTTTTAAATCCCTCTGCATTAAGCAAGTAGAATTCTGCTTTCAAACCCGGGGCATTATCATTTGTAAACTTATTTTCCTCTAACTTTAAGGTTACATATTTATCGTGTTTATCTACTGAAAATTTCATCGCTCTCTTCTCTTTATTTTACTAATGTATAAAATTTCTTTCGGATTTAAAGTGTTTCCAAAGCCTTTAAAACGTTGGTTTCAATTCGGCTTGAGATTGCATCAGCATCAGCTTTTATAAAGTGCTCTCCTACAATTTTTTCGTACAGTTCTATATAACGTTCCGAAATAGAATTCACAATTTCATTCGTCATTTCTGGAACTACCTGACCATCCTTACCTTGAAATCCGTTTTCAATTAACCACTTACGTACGAATTCTTTTGAAAGCTGCTTTTGTGGCTCATTACGATCCTGACGTTCCTGATATCCTTCTGCATAGAAATAACGTGATGAATCAGGCGTATGAATTTCGTCAATCAGATAGATTACACCATCGGCCTTACCAAATTCGTACTTCGTATCAACCAAAATCAATCCGCTTTTTGCCGCGATCTCAGTTCCACGTTGGTAAAGCGCATAGGTGTATTGTTCTAACTGCTCATAATCTGCTACAGAAACAATTCCTTTTGCCAATATATCTTCCTTCGAAATATCTTCATCGTGGCCGACAGCAGCTTTGGTGGTCGGGGTAATAATGGGCTGAGGCAATTTATCATTCTCTTTTAATCCATCAGGTAAAGAAACACCACAAACAGACCGTTTTCCGGCACTGTATTCACGCCAGGCATGACCAGCTAGATAACCTCTGATGACCATTTCTACCTTAAAAGGCTCACAGATACGGCCAATGGTAACCATTGGGTCTGGCACTGACAAAACCCAATTCGGTACAATATCCTGTGTAGCGGCCAAAAACTTGGCTGCGATCTGATTTAAAACCTGTCCTTTAAATGGGATAGCCTCTGGCAATACCACATCAAATGCCGAGATCCGGTCTGATACTACCATTACCATAAACTGATCAGCTATGGTATACACATCGCGAACCTTACCTTTGTAAAAATTGCTCTGATTTGGGAAATTAAAATGGGTTTCTTTAAGTGCTTTCATGAGGCCGTAAAAATAGGAAAAAAGTCCGAAAGTCTTTAGTCCATAGTCCCAAGTTGATTTTGACTTAAGACTACAGACTCGCGACTTTGGACTGAACTACTGAATATCACCGTAAGCTTTCAAAATATCTTTAACCAGTTTATGCCTTACTACGTCTTCCCCGCTTAAATAAATTATATCTATTCCTTTAATATCTTCTAAAATTCTTAAGCCATTAAACAAACCCGACATCTGTTTTTTAGGTAAGTCTACCTGGGTAACATCGCCGGTAACGATAAATTTAGCTGTTGGTCCCATACGCGTTAAAAACATCTTTAACTGCATATCGGTTGCGTTCTGCGCCTCGTCAAGTATCACAAAGCAATTATCAAGGGTACGCCCCCGCATAAATGCCAGCGGAGCAATTTCTATCGTACGGTTTTCAATGTAAAATTTCAGTTTTTCTGCCGGAATCATATCATCCAATGCATCGTAAAGGGGACGTAGATAAGGATCGATTTTCTCTTTTAAATCACCTGGTAAAAAACCAAGATTCTCCCCTGCTTCCACCGCAGGCCTGGTGAGAATAATCCGTTTAATTTCTTTATTTTTCAATGCCCTTACAGCTAAAGCTACTGCAGTATAAGTTTTTCCGGTACCCGCCGGACCAATGGCAAATAAAATATCGTTTTTAGCGATACTGTTTACCATTTTACGTTGATTTGCTGTTCTGGCTTTTACCAACAGGCCGTTCGTACCGAAAACAATTACTTCCCCGCCCCCACCTGAAGGTTGTTCTGTATCTTTTTTTGCAACGCCCGAAGCCTTTGCACCAAGTATGTTTTCGACATCATTATTGCTTAGGGAGCTGTATTTTTCGAGGTGCGCAACCAATTGATTAAACTTCTCTTCGAAAGCCTTAAGTTCCTGTTCATCACCGAGAACCTTAACATCACTACCTCTCGCCACCAATTTTAACTTCGCGAAAGCACCTTTAATCATTTCGTAATTCTCATTGTTCGCCCCCCAAAAGTGAGCAGGATTTACGCTATCCAGGGTTAATTTTAATTCGTTCAAATTGTAGTATTTTAAAAAGTTATCGGGGTATATTAATTAAAATTTGAATATTTGCAGACGCTTAGGCCTGTACACAAGAATAAGCAATAATAATGAATTTTTAATGGGGATAATTACTTTAACAACAGATTTAGGTTCAAAAGACTTTTACCAGAGCGCCCTTAAAGGTAGTCTGTTGAGTCTGATGCCTAATGTTAATTTAGTTGATATTACCCACGAAGTACCCTCATTCAATATATCATACGCGGCCTTCGTTTTAAAAAATGCTTATCCCTACTTTCCAAAGAATACCGTACACCTGATCGGTATAGATTCAGTATATAGCGAAAACACCAAGTACATTGCCGTAAAACACCGTGATCATTTTTTTGTTGGTGCTGATAATGGAATCTTCTCACTTCTTTTTGATGAGGCTCCGGAGGATGTGGTGGAGTTGAACATTATGCAGGATTTGAAATACCTGCACTTCCCCCTTGTGGATATTTTTGTTAAGGCAGCAACGCATCTGGCCAAAGGTGGTAAACTGAAAGACATTGGTTTACCTGTGGCTGAGATTGAGCAAAAGATGCTTTTAAACCCTGTTATTGAACAGAATATGATACGTGGAAGTGTAGTTTATATTGATACTTTTTGCAATGTGATCACCAACATCACCAAAGATCTTTTTACCAAAATACAGAAAAACAGAGACTTCACTTTATACTTTAGAAAAAGTGAAACGATCACCCAGTTAAGCTGGCATTATAACGAAGTGCAGGAAGGCGAAAAACTTTGCCTGTTCGGAATTAGTAACCACTTGGAGATTGCCATCAATAAGGGCAAAGCAAGTGGCTTGTTAGGCTTGCATCTGGGTGATATTGTGAGGGTTGAGTTTCATTCTTAGCAAGCTGAAAGACCAAAGCGAAAAGATTAAAGAAACAACTCAGATCAATAGACCTTAAATCACAGTCATTTCGAGCTGAGCAAAGCGAGTGACGAGAACCAAGTAAGTGCTCAGCGAAGCTTAATTTACTGCAGGAATTATTTCTAAATAGATTTTTATCCGCCTATACGGGCAGGCATTTCGTTGCAATCCAATCGTGATGACAAATATTTTTGGCGCTTTGTATTACCATTGAAAAAATGGCTGGTGAACCATTGTACTAACTAAAACAACTTCTATCCTTTTCGCGTTTATAGCAAATGAAGAAATATGTTTACCTGCTCTCGGTTATCTTGTTTAGTCTGGAAGCTTTTGCCCAACAGGATTCTGCTGCTTATGCAGCGCAACGGGTTAAAGTAAATGCTTTGCTTCAAGAACGAAGTACTAAATTTGGTCAATACGATGAAAGTTTAACACAACGATCAGGTATTTTTGGCTGGCAAACGAAGAAAGATATTAAAAATTCAAATGAAATTCTTCGACAGGTGGTATTGACCGATAATAATATTTTTAAGGAGTTAAAAATATTAATGGATTATAAAGACCTGCAGAATCAGCAAAAAGTGGCTGTCGCAGATCATTCTCAAGAACGGATCGAGGCTTATATGCATACCATTAAAAAATTGCAGGATCAGAATGCACAGCTTAAAGAAGATTTAGCGAAAAATAATAAAGGTAGTCTATCAACCTACATCATCGCATTCCTGATTCTGGTAATGGCAGGCGGCTTTTATTTCTTCAATAAGAAACTACACCGATATAAAAGGTATGAAAAAAGCACTGTTTAAAGCCGTTGTCAAAATCAACAATGCCATTTTGCCAGGTTTATATAAAAAAGATCCAAATAAGTTAAGCAAATGGGAAAAGGCTATTCTTGGTTATCGTTATTGGGTATTAACGAAAGCGTTAGATTAAAAAAGACCAATCCGAGATTGGTCTTTTTATAAGTTCGTCATGCTGATAAGATAGCTACCAGATTCATTTCAGCATCTGTTCTGAAAAGGCCCTGAACCAAGTTCAGGGTGACGGTAACAAGGTTTATTTCTTAAAATGTTCAATAATCAAAGTAGCCAGTTCTGTACCAATACGTTCCTGGGCTTCATTTGTAGAGGCACCGATGTGCGGTGTTAACGAAATTTTTGGATGGGTTAGAATTTCAGCTAACGGCGTAGGTTCGTTATTAAAAACGTCCAAACCAGCAAAAGAAACCTGACCAGCATTAAGCGCTTCAATTAAAGCCGGCTCATCAATTGTTCCACCTCGAGAACAGTTTACAATACCAACACCTTTTTTCATTTTAGCAAATTCTTCAGCACCTAAAATAGGCTTGTCGGCAAATGGCGTGTGCAAACTCAGGAAATCACTTCCGGTGATTACTTCCTCTAAAGAAATCGTCTTAATCGGGATACTTACTGACTTTCCACCTTGAAATTCTAATGTGATTTCTGATTCTGAAGGATATAAATCATAAGCCAGAACATTCATACCCAGGCCTAAAGCTACTTTTGCAGTAGCACGGCCAATACGGCCAAAACCGATAATACCCATGGTTTTACCACTTAACTCAGTTCCTTTAGCGTAAGCTTTTTTAAGATTGTTAAACTGTGTTGCGCCTTCAACAGGCATTTTACGGTTGGCATCCTGTAAAAATCTGATACCGGTAAATAAGTGTGAAAATACTAATTCAGCAACTGACAAAGAAGAAGCAGCTGGCGTATTTACTACTGCAATACCTTTACTGCGTGCATATTCTACATCAATATTATCCATACCAACGCCACCTCTGCCAATTAATTTAATATTGGGTACGGCATCAATCAGTTCTTTTCTAACTTTTGTCGCACTGCGCACTGTAATGGCATCATAGTTTTTTAAAGCTTCAGCTAATTGATCTTGCGCAATGGTTTCCGTATCAACCTGAAAACCTGCTTTTTCTAATAATTCTTTTCCGATCGGATCAATTCCGTCGTTTGCTAATATTTTAATCATGGTATATACAATGGCACAGATTAAAACGATTACACCGATTAAATAATCATGGTAATCTTCTGCGGTTAAAATTTAAATTAATTTGCTTTTGCTTGTTTTTCTTCAAATGATTGCATGGCATCAATTAAAGCATGTACACTTGTAATTGGTAAGGCGTTATACATCGATGCACGGAAACCACCCACACTTCTGTGGCCTTTAATACCCACAATTCCTTGCTCTTCTGCATACTTTAAAAATGGTTTTTCCAGCTCCGGATTTTCCATTACAAAACAAACATTCATTCTAGAGCGGTCTTCAATAGCACAAGTTCCTTTAAATAAAGAATTGCGGTCGATCTCCCTGTAAAGTGCTTCCGCTTTTTGTTTATTTTCTTTCTCAATTTCAGCTACACCACCTTTGGATTTTAACCAGCGTAAATTTAATAAAGCCACGTAAATAGAAAAAACCGGAGGCGTATTGTACATCGAATCATTATCAATATGTGATTGATAATTCAACATCGAAGGAATTTTACGATCGATTTTACCTAAAACCTCATTTTTTACTATAGCAATAGTTAAACCTGCCGGACCTACATTTTTTTGAGCACCTGCATAAATTAAATCAAATTTAGAAACATCGATTACACGGCTCATGATATCAGAAGACATATCGCAAACCACAGGAATGTTGGTTTGAGGTACTTCAAAAAGCTCAGTTCCATAAATGGTATTGTTTGAGGTATAGTGGAAGTAAGCATTATCAGCAGGGATTTCAAAATCCTTTGGAATAAAAGTATAATTTGCATCTTTAGATGATGCCACAACATTTACATTACCGATAAATTTAGCTTCTTTCAATGCTTTGGTTGCCCAAACGCCGGTATCTAAATAACTTGCTGTTTGTCCATCGCCCAATAAGTTCATCGGTACCATGGCAAACTGTAAACTTGCACCACCCTGTAAAAATAAAACGGAATAACCCGATGGCACATTTAATAATTCTTTTACCAACTTATCAGCTTCTGCAACAACTGCCTCAAATTCGGTTGTTCTGTGCGAAATCTCTAAAATCGATAATCCATCGTTAAAATCTAAAACAGCCTGAGCGGCTTGTTTAAACACTTCTTGAGGTAAAATACAAGGGCCTGCGCCAAAATTATGCTTCATCTTATTATATAATGTTTTATGGGCGTAAATGTAAAATTTTTAAAGCAGTTATGCTTATAAAATCGTTACCTAAAAAATTAAATTTTGTTAAAAAAAGCCTTCAAAACGGTAGGTTTATTGCAGTTTTTACAATTAAACCGATTTATCTGAATTTTGTATATTTGAAGGGGTTTGACAGAAAAAAATGTCTCTCCGGGTTATAGAATTGAACTTGTAATTTCCCTGGCTAATTTTTTAATTTTACAATCAGCTTCAGGTTAAACTGCCTGCCTGTTAAATAATTTGGAATTGCATATTGAACATTATCTACATCTTTTAACCAAAGATACGATACTGTATTGGTAATATTCAGCATGTTAAAAACCTCGAAAAACAGAATTACGGCATTAAAATTTCTATCCAGAAATTTGGGTTTATGCAAGGCTGCATCATCTAAAAAGTCTTTAGAAAAACCGATGTCTACCCGCTTGTAAGCGGGAACATAAAATTTATCCAAATACCTTGGTGTTTGCGACGGGCCTATTGGTAAACGTGAACCATAAACTGCATTGAGGTGAACTTTATAGGTTGGACTGTTCAAGAGTCTATCCTGAAAAAATATGGAGAAATTGAGGCGTTGATCTGTTGGCCGTTTTAGATAACCTGGATAAATCGTGTTTCCATTCTGAACATAACTATCGCCGATAATATCTTCGTTGGCATGCATTACCGACATTCTGAAATAAGAAACCAGGTCTTTAACAAATTCGCCTCCAACGCTAAAATCAGCACCGTAAGCATAACCATGCGAAACTTCATTTGCCAGATATTTGATCCTTAAGTTATCTATTTTATATGGGATTAGCCGGTCAGAATATTTAAAATAAAACTCTGAAGTAAATTTCAACCGGGTTCCAAAACCGTCAAAAGCATAATCATAACCTATTGATGTATTATAAGAACGCTGCGCCTTTTGATTTATATTTAATATGCCCGAAAAATCGCGGATGGTCCGGTACAATGGGGGCTGATGATAAATACCTGCAGTAAATCGTAATATTTTGTTGTTGGAATTTGGACGGTACGCAATTAACATTCTCGGACTGATCAGCAATTGTTTGCTTAGAGAGTTATAAGTAGCCCTGACGCCCAATTGTAATTCCGCTAAACTGGAGAGGGAATAACTGTCCTGAATATAAGTGCTGTAATTTTTTATATCAATATTGTTTTTAACGTTAATGACGTTCTGTAAAGTAATGTCTTTCGAATGATTGGGCAAAATATATCCTGCAGAATCCGTATAGTTATACTCATTTAACTGATCGCCATACCTGGACTGGTCAAATTTTAGCCCCCATGAAAAAACATGACTGTTAAAATTCTGGTCAACTTTTATTTCTGAAGCAAAAACCTGAGTATTTAAGCTGTTTCGGCCATAATTATAGTAACTGCCTATACCTCTGCTTTTGCTAACCTGTCCAAAGTTTTCACCATTAAAATTCTTATCTACCTCGGCAAAAATATAGCTTCCATTAATATCGAAACGCTCGCGTTCAATGGTTTTAAAATAACTGTTTATAAATTTAACCACTAAATTGGGTTTGGGCGAATAAGTAGCTGTAATGGCATTTCCAAAAGTCTGGTAGTCATCTATTTCCTGTCCGGTATAGTCGACATCCAATTTCAGCGTGGTACTTAGCGTACCAAACTGTGTTTCGCGATTGGTAGGCAATAACTTAAACTGACCAATATTGAAATTGCTTAAAAAGCTGATGCTGAATTCAGGGGAAAAATCGTATTGATAAAGCACCTGCGCATCGGCATAATTAGGATTATAGCTTCCCTTTTCATCCCGCTTAATTAGAACACTGGTGTTATTCTTGTACCGCAAACCCGCCAATAAAAAACTGCGTTTAAACACTCGCTTAGTACTTAGTGACGTATTTAATAAACTTGTACTCAATATGGTTTGATTACTATCTGGCTTCTCATACCGGATATCCAGAACAGAGGAAAGTTTGTCTCCATATTTTGCTTCGAAACCACCTGCTGAAAACCTCGCTTTACTCACCAGATCAGCATTGATAAAGCTTAACCCTTCCTGCTGCCCGTTACGGATCAATACAGGTCGATTAATTTCCACATCATTAATATAAATCAGATTTTCATCAAAATTACCTCCGCGAACACTGTACTGAGCACTTAATTCATTATTTGTAGATACACCGGGCAGGGTTTTAAGCATGGTTTCAAAATTTCCGGAAACCAATGGAATGGAAGAGACATCGCCTATATTGATTGTAGTGGTATTGCTTAACTGGTTCTGTTTATTGGCAATATTAACCTGCTCCAATTCATTGATATTGGCAATTAAGCTAACCTGTCTGGTAATTCGCGCACCGGAGCGCTCACTAAATTCAATTATTTGAGGTTGGTAGCCCAAAAGCGAATATTTGATACTAAATGTTTTCGATTTTGAATAAATCGTATAAACGCCAAACTCATCTGTAACTGTAGATTGTGCTTGCCCCACCACTGTTACAGTAACTTGTGCCAGAGGCAACTTTTCATCACTATAAACTATTCCTGATACCCTAACCAAAGGTTGGGCTACAACAAAACCGCAACCGGTAACTAAAAGGAATAGAATAAGCCGAAATTTGAGCATTTTTAGTATCAAGCCGTAAGCGTATCAAGATAAAAGTATCAAGTATCGAGATAAAAGTATTAAGTGTCGAGATAAAAGTATTGAGTATCAAGATAACTAAACTTCTTATCATTTGAACAATTTAGCAATAAAACAATTAAATGTTTATACTACTAATTAACTGTCGTTTCATTTCAGCAATCGTTTCTGTCGGATCATCTGTGGCAAAAATTGCATTTCCAGCTACAAAAGCATTGGCACCTGCCGATACCAGTGTAGCAATATTCTGTAATCCCACGCCACCATCAACCTCTATAATCAAGTTTTCATTTACACCTTGGATTAAAGTTTTTAAGTCCTTTATCTTTTTATAGGTGTTGTGAATGAAGGCCTGTCCGCCAAATCCGGGATTAACTGACATAATTAACACCAGATCAAGATCTCCAATCACATCCTGAAGTAGTGTAACCGGTGTATGCGGATTTAAAGCTACACCTGCTTTACATCCTGAAGACCTAATTAACTGTATGGTTCTATGTAAATGCGTACAGGCCTCATAATGCACCGTAATTCTATCTGCACCTGCCTTGGCAAACTCCTCAATGTATTTATCCGGCTCTATAATCATTAAATGTACATCCAATGGTTTAATGGCATGTTTTTTTACAGCCGCCATTACCGGAAAACCGAAAGAGATATTCGGGACGAAAACGCCGTCCATTACATCAACATGAAACCAATCTGCATCACTTTGATTAATCATTTCAATGTCGCGCTGTAAATTGCCAAAATCGGCAGAAAGTATGGATGGGGCTATGATGTATTTCATTTAACCGTTTCTTAATTTTTTAATATTTTCTAATTCAATTATATCAATATGGTCTTTCGGGCGATTTGCAGCTTTCTTAGAATCAATTAATTGATTAATATGCAGAAAAGGAATTTCCAATTCATAAATTGTTGCTATAGATGCATATTCTAAACACTTATCAAAACCAAATTCCTCCAAACCTTTAACAGTAGTCATGATATCCATCCGTAAACTATTATCCAAATAAAAATCCGTCCAACCTGGAATAAAAACTAAAGTTTCTAAATTTTTGAAATCTCCCAAACCATACTGTTTAAATGCAGCTCGTAAATTCTGTCTGTTCTCAAGATTATCTTTAATCCAAATATCTATATCGTCTGTTGTTCTATGGAAGCCATGCAAATTTGTTGCAACACCACCAATCATAATAAAACGAACATTATTGTTCAGCAATGAACGCCACAATTTTAAAATCTCATCATCAAAAGCATCCATTTATTATTCGATTTTTTTATGAGTAATTTTTGCAGATTTTAATATCATATTTAGCTTCATCAATCTTGCCATGGTGTGAAAACGCTCTGTATAAGTACTTGATAAGCCTTTTTTCAGTAAATCTTCTTCAGCCTTTTTATAATCAGCAATAGGCTCTTCAACGATGTGAATATCTTTTTTCATCTGTAATGCAAGTTACAAAATCATTGTTAAACAAAATAGCCATATCGAGTAGGAAGATAGGGATTATTTCCCTATCTGTCCTCTCACACCACCGTACGTACCGATCGGTATACGGCGGTTTGCTAGAATAACTTCG
>NZ_JBIWEB010000023.1:0-86182 GCF_044762335.1 Pedobacter suwonensis
TAGGGTTTAGGGTTTAGGGTTTAGGGTTTAGGGTTTAGGGTTTAGGGTTTAGGGTTTAGGGTTTAGGGTTTAGGGTTTAGGGTTTAGGGTTTAGGAAAAACACCAATTAAAGAAGCTTGTTTTTGTAATAATAGAAAATATATAAATAACCAATATTTTTATACACATATGCGCTTAAATGACCTTAGATTTCTACGGTAAAACCATTCCTTGCTAATCCGTTTCCGTGGCAATAAAGTTCATTTGATTTATTTGCCTTTTGGCGAACGTGATGAAGATAGTTTTTATGGTATCTGTAGTTCCTGATAAAAGTACTAAGCAAACAAATCTTCCAAACAATCCTTTAAAAAAAAGCGTCCCGATATTGAAACCGGGACGCCTTACCAAATGCTTGTCTTTATCTTAATTATATTATTCGCCGTTATAGGCCAATAATACCCTCGGTTTTTTGTAACCGTAACGTTTTGGGTGTTCCATAATCTGTTTCATAGAAATTACTTTATAAACATAGCCCCCGGTTTCGCGGTTTAGCCTCATTTTGTAGTAATTATCCTGATTTTGATTATTGATTTGCTTGCGCAAACGCCCGTCGCCAACATTGTAAGCCGCAGCTACCAATGTCCAGCTTTCTAAACCCTTGTACATTTCCTTAATGTATTTGCAGGCAGCTATAGTAGATTTGCGCAGGTTATAACGCTCATCAACATTCCCGTTTACTTTTAATCCATAATTACGGGCAGTACCTGGCATAAACTGCCAGATTCCGGCTGCACCTTTCGCCGAAGTTCCTTCAGTCATTCCGGATTCGACCAAGGCCAAATACTTAAAATCATTCGGGATACCATAAGCGGCAAGTATCGGTTCAATAATCGGGAACCATTTTGCTGCCTTTTGGTGTAAAAGATTGGTATGCGTGTTCTTGTAGCTGTGTGCGGCCAAAATCTTTTTCATTTTTCTTTCCACCCTTTTATCGCCTAAAGGCAGGGTTTCATCCGCGAAATTTAACTGAGCCATCAGAGAAAGAGGTTTCACAACGTCTTCAGCTTTTGTGCTATCAGTTTTTGTTATTGTAGAGCTTAATTTTTCTTCCTTAAAAAGACTTTTTTTTGCTAAGGGCATTTGGTAAGTGAACACTTTTGCCAAGATAAATAGTGTTGCCACTACTGAAAATGGTACGATGTGTTTCTTTAACATTCTCCTCCTTTTTTTGGTGAAACTTAATAAAAACGCTGGCAAAGGTAAAAAATAATAATCACACTATCAAATAGTTACAAAACTACACCTAAAAAACTGCCTTTAAAGCACTTTAAACACCGATTTTAAATTTTGATTTTTAAACGATTTTACCTATTTTAGAGGCTATTTTTTTATCCACTTTTTCCGCCCGGAAAATTGTTAAGTTCACCATTTTTTCATAAATTTGCATCCCGCATTTTTAATGCGTTAAAAGCGTATCATGATAAATAAGAACAACAGGAACAGTCGGGATGACAAGTCCAAATCAGGCAGTCGGAGAACAGAAGGCAAAAGTAACTCGGCGGGATCTGACAGACGGTCGGACAGCAAATTTAAAAAATCATCCGATTCAAAAGAAGGCTTCAAACCCAGAAGCTCAGATGGTAAAGATTTCAAATCGAAATCTTTCGGAAACCAGAAAGATTTCAAACCAAGATCAGGTGGGCGTGATTTCAAAGCCAAAGATTCGGAACCGCAAAGTTTCAAATTTGGAGACCGGGAGTTCAAATCCAAAGATTCAAGTTCAGAAGATCGCAGTTACAAATCAAGAGATTACAAACCAAGAACTGGCGACCGCGACTTCAAACCTAGAGAATATAAATCAAGAACAGGAGAAAGGGATTTTAAAACAAGAGATGGTGGTGCAAGAGATTATAAACCAAGAACAGGAGAACGCGATTTCAGAGCTAAGGATGGAGATTCGCGCGATTTTAAACCGAGAGAAGCTGGCTACAAAGATTACAAGTCAAGGGGCAAATCTGACTTCAAACCAAGTGCAGGAAGTTCAAGAGATGTAAAACCCAGAGAGCCAAGGGAAGGTGATACACGTCCGTTTAGAAAACGTGAGGAAGCAAAGCCAAGAGATACAGAATTTAACCGCCCGGAGCGCACTGTTATTACCCAAGGCCGTAAAACGAATGAAGACAAAGGCCTAATTCGCCTAAACAGATATATTTCAAATGCAGGCATCTGCTCACGTCGTAAAGCAGATGAACTGATTACTGCCGGTATTATTACCGTAAACGGCGAAGCCATTACCGAACTGGGACACAAAGTAGATCCGGCAAAAGATTTGGTTCGTTATAACGGGGAATTACTAAAACGCGAGAAAAAAGTTTACGTTTTACTGAATAAACCAAAAGATTACATTACCACTACGGATGATCCACAGGAACGCCGTACCGTAATGCAGTTGGTTGATAAAGCAAGCCGCGAACGCATTTATCCGGTTGGCCGTTTAGACCGTAATACCACTGGTTTGTTGTTAATGACCAATGATGGCGATTTAGCCGATAAATTATCGCATCCTAAGAATGGTATCACCAAAATTTATAATGTTGAGCTTGATAAAGCTTTATCACAAGGAGATTTGAACAAAATTGCTTTTGGTTTAGAGCTTGAAGATGGTTTGATTAAACCGGACAACATTTCTTACGTTGCAGGTGGCACCAAAAAAGAAATCGGCATTCAGATCCACAGTGGCAAAAACAGGATTGTTCGCCGTATTTTTGAACACTTAGGTTATAACGTAGAAAAATTAGACCGTGTGGTTTATGGCAATTTAACCAAGAAAGACCTGCCACGTGGCAGATGGCGATATCTTGAAGAGCATGAATTGATCCAGATTAAACACCTGATTAAATAGCATAAGAGCAGCCAATTGGCTGCTTTTTTAGTTTACTGTTTTTTAAATCCCCCATCGTCCTCGTTTTTAGAGGATACAGGATAAAGACGATTATATCGTCCAGCAATGAACATGCATTAAAAATACACCTCTCTACTCATCCGCGTTAAACGAGGACGATAACGACGAACAATCACGAAACATCTTGCGTATTTTCAGCTCCTCCGTAACATACTTTCTTTATATTTGTTAAAATCAACATCATTGTTTCATGAAAAAATTCAGTTCATTGCTTACACTCACGATACTATCTACCTTAACATTTGCCCAAAAAAGCAATTACAACCTGATTGTTGGCACTTATACCGCACCTGGAAAAAGTGAAGGGATTTATATTTATGATTTCAATGCTGCAACAGCTGCCACATCCATAAAAAGCATTACAAAAAATACGGCAAACCCAAGCTATCTGGCCCCTTCACCAGATCATCAATTTATTTATGCGGTTAACGAAACCGGAGCTACCAGTACGGTTAGCGCGTTCAGGTATGATGCAGCGAGCGGAAAACTAACTTTACTAAACATGGTTGATAGTCATGGTGCAGATCCGTGTTACATTACCGTAGATAACAAAAACGTCATTGTGGCTAATTATAGCGGCGGAAGTTTAGCCGTATTTTCACGAAAAGCAGATGGTTCTTTAACAGAAGCTTTACAGATCATTAAACATACCGGAAAAAGCATTGACCCTAAGGGCAGACAGGAAAGCGCTCATGTACACATGGTTAAATTTACACCAGATCATCGATATTTAATTGTTAATGACCTTGGTGAAGATCAAACTTATATTTACAACTATAACCCAACTGCGAAAGAAGAAATATTGACAATAAAATCGGTCCTTAAAACGAATGCCGGTAGCGGACCACGACACATTACTTTTAGTCCAAATGGGAAATTTGCCTATCTGGCGCACGAATTTAATGGTAGCATAACTGCTTTTGCTTATGCGAACGGAACACTAACCAAAATCCAGGAAATTGGTACTACCCCAAAAGATTTCACAGGAAAAATTGACGGTGCAGATATCCACGTTTCTGCAGATGGAAAATTTCTTTATGAAACTAACCGGGGAGATGCCAACAGCATTTCTGCCTTCTCAATACTGCCAAATGGTAAATTAAAATTCATTGAAACCCTAAGTACGTTAGGTAAAGGACCGAGGAACTTCACCATTGACCCGACTGGAAAATTTCTTTTGATCGGACACCAGTATACTAATAACATCGTTATTTTTAACAGAAATAAAAACACCGGCAAATTAACCGATAGCGGCAAAAGAATTGATGTTGGCGCTCCGGTATGCCTGCTTTTTGATTAACATCAACTTTGCCCATGGAAGATTTCGATTGGAAGATCCACAAAAAAAATTCTCATTAAAACTATTCAGGAATATATAAAAATACATGGACACAAATTTGTTTTAAATAATTAATCAGTGGATTTAGTTGCTAATAAAATGGAAATCCAGGAATTAGGATTTTCCGTGATTGATCATGTATTTACAGATCAGGAAGTTGAAGCGATCCTTTCGGCTATTAAAATAGCAGATTCTACAAAAGAAACCTTTAGAAAATCTGAAAATCTCTTTGCGATACGTCGATTTTTAAAAGAAGTTCCTGACACCGCTGATCTCATATTCAATCAGAAAGTAAAAGCCATCGTACAAGAGCTTTTCGGCAAAGACTACTTTCTGGTTAAATCAATTTACTTTGACAAACCCGAAACATCGAATTGGTTTGTCCCCTATCATCAGGACTTAACCATTTCGGTCGACCATAACGCGAAAATTCCTGGATATGGACCTTATACCAGAAAAAATGATCAGTTCGCCGTTCAGCCACCTCTTCATATCCTTGAAGGGAATTTTACCATTCGCATCCATCTTGATGATACCAATGAGCGGAATGGTGCGCTAAAAGTAATCACCAATTCTCACCGTAAAGGTATTTACCGTCCCGAAACAATCGACTGGAGCATTGAAAGCGAAGTAAGCTGCAAAGTAAACAGGGGCAGCCTCATGATTATGAAACCGTTGCTGCTTCATAGTTCAAGTAGAACAAGCAACCATAAAAAAAGAAGGGTAATTCATCTGGAGTTTAGCAACCAGCATTTACCAAAGGAACTACACTGGTCAGAGTATTTTAATTTTTAGTTGCTAAATGTTTAAATTTCACATCTATGCGTAGCCTTCCAAAGGCTCTACGGATTACCGAAGGGATATGAGTCTGTGAATCGTTAGGATTGCTGAGTTATAAACTCAGCGCTATTTCATAGATCCGTAGAGCTGCTGCGCTCAACTCTACGGATAGAAGAGGTATTTTGATCAAAATCTTTGCAGAACTCATCTACAAGACAAAAAATATCACTAATTTTGGAGTAGTCAATCATCTGTTTTTATGTTTAAATATTTGAATGTCAGATACTTAAATATAAACATAATTACTTTGATTGACTATTTTTTTTTCTAAAAATTATAAATCGAACTCAGGTTTATAGTATAATAGATACTGAACAAGTTCATTATGACGAAAATTCCACAAGCAATCGGCACCCTAAACTTGTTTCAGGGTCTTTAAAGAATGATAAATACTGAACAATTGCCATAAACGACACAAAAAAGACCCCGGTTTTCATCAGAGCCTTTGAAATAAATATTACTATGAATTATGCCGGTTCTGCAACCCTCGACACATTACGATAAGGAAATTCATTAAAAATATGCCTGCGGGCGAAGCGACCCGGAGAATCAGCATTCACCAGTTTCACATAGATTGCTTTTGGTACGTCAAAATATTCATAAACACTTCCATCAAAAAACTGGATATTTAAAACCTGTTGTTTGTATTCAAAATCCTGAATATTCGACAAAGTAGTTGTTTGTGTGTAAGTTTCAATATTTTGTTCGCGTGTTTCCGGCGCAATACTCACCAGGAAATGATAAGCTTCGATAATCTGTTTACTTCTCGCTTCCGCATCCAACTTCTCTTCTTCCTGCTGAAATTTATCAGGGTGACAATCTTTCATCAATGTACGGTACACAGATTTGAGCTCCTTTAATTCAGCATTTTTATCTACGTTTAAAAGCTTTCTGTAATCAACTATTTTCTTCATTTGGGATAACCTCTTTTTAATTTTTTCGAAATGATTTGGGAATTTTCAAACACCAAACCGTTTCAAGCTGCAAAGATACGATTTATAATCATTTGATTTTGAGAAAGTTTAATTTGTTAATATTACCGATACGGATGATCAGCCAAGGGAACCCTATGCAACAATAAAGTTTTTTAAACACAAATATATAGATCAATACAGATATGATCCATAAACACCTCTTTTGCTGTGATTAGAAATTAAAATACAAGAAAATTTAGTAAGTTAATGTTTAGGCTGCAAAGAGTTCTCAATTACTTCTTTATAATAGCTAACATAAACCGGTAGAATCTTTTTTAAATCGAAATCCTGCGCCCTTTTAAACGCATTTTCTTTAAATTGGTTTAGCGTTTCGTCGTCTTTTAAAATTTCAATGGCATGGGCGGCCATCGCCTCAACATCACCAACATTGCTCATATAACCACAAAACCCATCTACATTAAGTTCAGGCAAACCACCGGCATTCGTGGTAATTGCCGGCACTTTACAAGCCATAGCTTCTAATGCAGCCAAACCAAAGCTTTCAGATTCTGAGGGCATTAAAAAAAGATCGGAAACGGATAAGATTTCTTCTACCGCATCTTGTTTCCCCAAAAACCTCACATTTTCACAAATATTCAGAGATCTGCAAAGTTGTTCATCGTAAGCGCGTTCAGGCCCATCCCCTACCATCAATAGTTTCGATGGAATAACGGACTGTACTTTTTCAAAAATCCTGATTACATCAGCCGTACGTTTCACTTTTCTGAAATTACTGGTGTGGATTAAAATGCGCTCGTTATTTGGTGCAATTGCTTTTTTAAAGTGTCCTTTTGCCTGCAAACTAAAGCGTGAGAAATCTATAAAATTGGGTATTACCTTAATTTCTTTTGTAATTTCAAAATGGTTATAGGTATCCTCTTTCAAATCTTCCGAAACGGTAGTTACACCATCGCTTTGATTAATGGAAAAAGTAACCACGGGCTTGTAGGTTGGATCTTTACCCACTAATGTAATATCGGTACCATGCAAAGTAGTAACCACGGGGATATGAAGGCCATAACTTGCCAGAATCTGCTTCGCCATAAAAGCAGCAGAAGCATGTGGAATGGCATAATGAACATGTAATACATCCAGTTGCTCAAAACGAACAACATCTACCAGTTTACTGGCCAGTGCCGATTCGTACGGGGCGTAATCGAAAAGCGGATAGTCTCTTACCGATACCTCGTGATAAAAAAGATTGGAAGAAAAGAAATCGAGCCTGGCAGGCTGACTATACGTAATAAAGTGAACCTGGTGCCCTTCGTTAGCCAGCGCTTTACCTAGTTCTGTTGCAACTACTCCACTACCACCAAAAGTGGGATAGCAAACAATTCCTATCTTCATTGTAAATGTATTGTTGTTACCGCAAATGTAGCCGATTTTAATCTATAATGCGTGTCGGTTTATTGCAATAAAAGTTATATCATGTTGATATAACTTTCTCGTCGCGCTGGAACAGTAGTTTGTGTTATGCTTATTTTCGCAGCGCAGTACCACAAGTCCTTTTTAAAGTTTAATTCCTGCTTTTCGCTATAGCCCTCGTACCTCGGGGCTGTCGCTACAATCAGGGCTAAAAACTTAAGGCGGTAGCAGAGAAAACACACATAGAAGCATAAACCCAACAAACCTAAACCTGATAGAACGAATGCTAGCCGTTCTTTCTAACGGCAGCAGCAGAGATAGCGGGACAGGATTGCCCCATAATCTACTGCAACTGCTTTCCAAAACATTTGCAGCTTCCAGATTGCCTTTACAACTCATATTTTTTCGATCTCAGATCCAGCTTATCCAGAAAACTATTTCAGATTTCTCATTTCCTCTTTAATTACAAGGAAAAGTTCATTTGGACGTTGCGTACCGATAAAATACTCTAAACCATCCCGATCGGTTAGCACCACTGCATCCTTACCAGATGAATAAAAACGGATCGTTCCTTTGGTGTGCAGGTTGTAAACCGGATTATTGAAAAAATAACGACTATAGGTAGCCTTACGTACATCAACAATACTATTAAGGTCAATCTTAACGCGTTTGGTTGTCCACAGGCCATCTAAGATGATGCTTCCATTGTCTACCACGATTTTGTACTGGATCAGGAAAAGTAAAAGCATAGAAACACCTATGATGCCGAAGCCTACAACCAGGAACAGATCTTGTGTATTGTCGCGATCACGTTCATAAACATAAGCAGCAAAACAGAACGCAGCCATAATCAACCTGATGAAAATACGGACATAATCACGGCCAATGTATTGTTTTTCGATATAGGCGTATTTGCTTTCCACTTATTTAATTTTGAGTTCGAATATAGCAACTTTTTTTGTTGCTGTAGGTAATTTGTATCGGTTATCCTGCCGCATGCCGGCAATCCAGATAATTTCACCATTCCCGTTAACCAAAATCGGTGTAACCTTCTTCAAATGTAAAGGCACTTTCTCATCAATAAAATAATCACTTACCTTTTTAGGATTGCGCATACCCAATGGAATAAATTTATCTCCATTTTGCCAGTTCCGCAATACTAAGGGAAAAATCAATTTATCTGCATTAATAAAAGCCCTGTTCAGATTCACTTCAAATTTCACTTCCCTGGTAAACACCAATGAAATTTCTACGTTGCCAAAAACAATGTTTGTTGTTGCTGGATGAATAAACTGATTAGCGGTAACCGATGCACTCTTTTCAACAATAACCAGGTCGTTTCTGTTGATAATGGCCTGGTGTGTAGTGCTAAAAAAATGTGTACCACTCATGGCCTTTAAGCTGTCTAAAATTTCCTGTACAACATTTTCACCAAAATTAAACGGTTTAAGCAACTCGTAAAGCAATAGCTTTTGGGGCTTTAATTTAGAAATTTCATCAAGGGAAATATAAATGCCATCATTTCTTTTATTTAGAATTTCAGCAGCAAGTTTCTGAACCTGAATATTTAACAAAGTCTCTAATTCGGCAAAGCGCGCGATGTTTTCGGCAAATGTTTTTTCGAGATTAGGGTTGATCGCCTGCAGATGCGGCACCACCTCTAGCCTGATTTTATTCCTGGTGTATTTTGTACTCGCGTTTGAACTATCTTCTACAAAATCTATGTTATTAACCCTTACTATTTCATCAATTTGCTGGCGGTTTAAAAAAAGTAAAGGCCTAATCAGCAAATCTCGTTTAGGTAAAATACCATGCAGTCCGCTTATGCCCGTGCCACGGGTAAGGTTAATGAGCAGGGTTTCTACTGCATCATTCTGATGTTGTGCCAGTGCTATGTAATCATATCCAGCTGTACGCCTGATTTCTTCAAACCAATTGTAGCGTAATTCGCGCGCCGCCATCTGCGTAGAAATTTTATTTTCGGCTGCATATTTTTTGGTATCAAAATGCGTTACATAGAATGGTAACTCAAAATTTTTGGCCAATAATGCAACAAAACTTTCATCGCGTTGCGCTTCATCGGCACGCAAATTAAAGTTACAATGTGCCACACCAATATCAACGCCTATTGCCTTAAATAAATGCAACATTAAAACGGAGTCCTTTCCCCCGCTTACCGCCAAAAGAATGCGATTACCCTGAACAAATAATTTTTGCTTTTCAATAAAATCCTGAAATTGGCTTAGGGGTAACATCCATCAAAAATATTTAATTTTAACTGGTATTCCGAACGTTCGGAACAAAAAACTAACTTTGTAGTGTGCAAAAACTATTTGTCTTTTTATTCCTTTTAATCAGTCCGGCATTTTTATTCGGTCAGCAGCCCGCTTCGAAGATTAAGATCGTTTCATTTTCCAAAATAACCGGAGATACCAAGAAAAAAATCAGTTACCTGCGTAACCCTGTTTTCCAGCAGGACAACGCAACATTAACTTGCGATAGTGCTGTATTTTATAGCGAGCGCAACTATTTCGAAGCCTTTAAAAATGTACACATCAACCAGCTTACTACCGATATCTATTCCGATCAGCTTGAATATGATGGAAATAAAAAACAGGCCCATTTAACTGGAAACGTAAAAATGGTTGATCCTACTTCGGTTTTAACCACTAATATATTGGATTACAATACACTCACCAAAATCGGAACTTATACCAGTGGTGGCAAAATTGTAAATAAGGATGTAACCCTAACCAGTAAAAACGGCTATTATTTTAGCCAGAGAAATGTTGCCTATTTCAAGTATGATGTGGTAGTGGTTACACCTCAATCGACTATCAAATCCGATACGATGAGTTACAATACCCAGGATAAGTGGACCTATTTTTACGGGCCAACCAATATCAAGGGCAAAGATGACAACCTGTATACCGAAAATGGCCAATACAATACTTTAACAGAAGATGCTTTTTTTGGAAAGAAAAATCTCTACACACAGGGCACACGATCTTTAAAAGGCGATAGTTTATATTATTATGGTAAACAGGGGATTGGTAAAGCAGTTAAAAACATTGTTTTTTCTGATACGAAAGATAAAATGAAAATGTTTGGTGATTTAGGTTACTATTACAAGCTGGATCAGCGGACCTTGGTTACCCGAAATGCTTACCTGGGTATAGGCACCGAAGATTCGGTAATGGTGAAGAATAAAAAAAGACCTGACAGTCTATGGATGGGTGCAGATACCTTGGAGACACAAATGGTATTGCAAAAAACCTTAAAACTAGTCCCAAAAATTTCCATAAAAGCAGATAACCAGGTTGGAGAAGACGATGAAGATGGTGGAAAGAAAGAAAAAGGAGAGCCAAAATACAAACCTGGAGCCGAATTGAGCCAAAAAGAAGATAGGAATAAGCGCAATACAAAGAATAGCAAAACCGAAAAGAAGAAGCAGAATAAAGGTGAAACCGAAACTGAAGACCAACTTAATCTGAAAGATAAAAGTATTGATAGCCTAAAATCTAAAACAGACTCAATTGGTAAAGTACTGCCAAAAATTAATTTGGACAGTTTGCAAAAAAACAATATTTCAAAAGAAAAAGCTGATTCAATTAGTAAAAACCTGCCTAAGTTAAAAAGTGATAGTCTTAAAAAACTTGCTGGCAAAACTAACCTGGCTATAAAGAATCCATTGATAAGCAAAATCGATAGTTTACAAAAAAAGATTATAAAACCCGGCGCTAAAGATAGCTTAACAAAAGCCCTCGGAAATTCAAAAGCCGGAACATTAAAAACCGATACGGCCAAATTTAATCCAGCTGATACCGTTCAAACGCGTATTATTAAGGCTTATCATGGTGTAAAGATCTTTAAAACAAATATCCAGGCCAAAACCGACAGCCTGTTTTACACCAGTGCCGATTCTACTTTACGTTGCTACAACAATCCGATCATCTGGTCAGAAGGTTCGCAACAGGTTGGCGACACTATATTTGTTCAGTTCAAGAATAAAAAGTTAAATAATCTACAGGCTTTTAGAAATGCATTTCTGGTGAATACGCCAAAAGATTCGTTGAGGTTTAACCAGATCAAAGGCAGATTGATGACGGGGTTCTTTACCAACGGAAAATTCAAAACGTTATATGTGGATGGCAATGCCGAAAGCATTTATTATACCCAGGATGACAGCACAAAGGTATATAAAGAAATGAACCAAACCCTGAGCAGCAGGATAAAGTTCATCTTTAAGGATAAGGAAAATGCCATTGAGGAAATTGTTTATATCAAAGGAATAGAGGGGGCTTTAAATCCCGAAAATACCATTGCGAAAGACCATGTTTTAAAAGGCTTTTCGTGGAAACCTACCGAACGTCCGAAATCAAAAAAAGATGCGATTGGCTCAGCCGGGAAACCTAAGATCAAAGCAAAGGCTAAAACAGTTGTGGGTAAAACTGTAAAAGGTACAAAATCATTAGCAACCTCTGCAAGCAAACCATCAACAAAGGTACCTGCTGTTAACTCCAAAACTAAGCTGGTGAAAGACAGCCTAAAGGTTGATCAAAAATCGCCTCAAAGTAAACCAGCAGATACGACCAACTTTGGCATTAAACCGATATTACCGAAAAAAGACTCGGTTCAGGTGAAAAAAGCAGCCAATAAAGTGTGATAAGTGCGATCGTCTTTTCGACTGGAGCGCAGCGGAATGTAGAAATCTTTTGATGAAAAGTTTAAAGATTTCTACACTTCTGTCGAGGGACGACGGATCAAGATTGATGACTAATGTAAACTACGCTCTCCTTACTCTTTCAAAAAATCCAACATCTTTTTTAGCGCAATAGCCCTGTGACTAATTCTATTCTTTTGTGCCATATCCATTTCAGCAAAAGTAATCTCATAACCGTCAGGCTGAAAAACCGGATCATACCCAAAACCCTTTGAACCTGATAAAGCCGTTCTGATTGTCCCATTTATTACCCCTTCAAAAATATGGTTTTTACCATCTTGCATTAAGGATATTACCGTTTTAAACCTTGCTTTTCTATTGGGATTTCCCTCAAGTTTTTCCAAAACCATATGAATATTACCCAGGCTATCCCTGCTACCGGAATATCGGGCAGAATAAACGCCAGGTTCGTTATTTAAGGCTTCAACTTCTAAACCGCTATCATCAGCAAAACAGTCCAGATTAAAATGTTCAACAACATAACTGCTTTTCAAAGTTGCATTGCCCTCAAAAGTATCGGCAGTCTCAGGAATATCAACGAAACAACCAATGTCTTCCAGATTTAACACGTCATATTTACCTTCAAGCGCTGCACGTATTTCTTCGGTTTTATGTTGGTTATTGGTGGCAAAAACAAGTTTTTTCATTGGTAAAAGTTGGATGGTAAAAATTGGAATATGGAAAGGTTAAGGTTTCTATATAAAGGTAAGATGTCGCATCTTCATACTTTATACTAATTAATTGATACTAACTACTTAATACGATATAAGCTATTTAATTTTCTGGAGGTGCCCCCAAAGCGTTTTTTTAGCATTTAAATCCCTATCAAGATGATGGAGATGTGGTGCATAGATGATTCTGGTGGTTTCATGAACAATGATTTCATTCTGCCAGGTAAAGTTCAACCTCAGGTCGGCAAACTCCACTCCGAAAGATAACATAGTGGCAGGTTTGAAAAACCGGTGCAATTCTACAAAATCCGTCCCTTTATAATTTGAGTAATTTAGGAGCGCAAAATCTGATGTACCTAAATCTACAGCTTTAACAATTTTACGCAACAGTTCCCTGCCCTGCTCGGTACTTACGTCATGCTCACTATCATTCACTAAAATGAGGACTGATTTTTTATTCCCGCCTAAAAATTTAAATGTTTTTTCAGGTGCAGATTCTGCTACCTGATGAGGAATTTCAGGAGTTTGCGGATAAACTTTAGGGGAATTTGTAGGATTAATCTCCGGAATCTGTGCTATTTCCGACTTTAAAACAGGCAGTTCCGCGAGTTTAACGGAAACATTTTCGATAGCAGAAACCGGCTCAGTATTACGTAAGGGCAGAATTTGTACGCCTTCATCTTTTACCAAAAAAACCTCTTCGGTAAAAAATAAACGTAAAGCATTCGCATTGTTGGTAACCTGGTTTTCCATTCGTATTTTTGTCGGATAATAATTTCTGTTAAAATTAGTTAAATATCTTATAATAGCGCCGCTAATTGTTACTTTTATCCCTTAAAATTTATAGAGTGCTCTGTGTGAAGAAAGCTTACTCCTTATTTTTTTTCTGCTTGATGTATAGCACTTCGTTTGCGCAAAACGTTGCTGTGGTAAACGGAAAATCCATAAGTGCTAAAGAATTTATGTGGGCATACAGAAAAAGCCATAACGGAATTGTTAGTGCGCCGTATGATACCTTACAAGCCTATTTAAACTTGTACATAAATTTTAAGCTGAAGGTTTTAGATGCACGTGAGATGGGATTAGACAAAAGCGCAGATTACCAGGAAGAAATTAAGACCTATGAGGATGCTCTGGCTACACACACAAAGGCTGGTGTTAGCAACAAAGATCATGATTTCTTGCTGAATGAATACCGTGAAGGTGTTTTGATGTTCAATGTTTCGGAACAAAAAATCTGGAACAAGGTACAGGAAGATGTGCAGGGCGTAAATGAATTTTATACTAAAAACCTAAAAAATTATAATAAACCTTTAGGCGAAGTGAGGGGCGAAGTAATTGCCGATTATCAACAAAGTCTGGAAGAAAAGTGGCTAAAAAGCCTGAAACAAAAATATCAGATCAAGATTAATGAAAATGAGTTGAAGAAACTTGCCAAGTTATAAACCCTCTGATTTTTTTGACGATAAGTATTAAATTTGAAAATATAATAAATAGAATGAAGAAAGTTTTTTTAGTAGCAACCGCTTTAATATGCCTGTTTTTAAACAGTTTTGCTCAAAAACACACTGTAGATAAGGTTGCTGCTGTTGTAGGGAACAATATTATCCTGCTATCTGACTTAAACCAGCAATACACCCAATATCTTTATCAGGGAAACCAACCAAACAATGATATTAAATGCAAAATATTGCAGCAAACGCTTACTCAAAAATTACTGAAGCAACAGGCTGAAATCGATTCGGTAATGGTTGAAGACGGTGCTGTAGATGAAGAAGTAAACAAGCGTATGCGTTATAGCATGCAACGTGCCGGTGGGCAGGAGCGTTTAGAGCAGTTCTTAAACAAATCGGTGTTACAGTATAAAGATGAAATCAGACCATCAATAAAAGATGAATTGATTGCGCATAAAATGCAACAAAAAATCACTGAGAACATTAACGTTACGCCAATGGAAGTGGAAAAATACTTCAAATCATTGGGTGATAGTGTTCCAGAATTCAATACAGAAGTTGAAGTTGGTGAAATCATTTTAAATCCGAAGTTAACGAGGGCAGAGAAACAAAAATTCCGCGATAAGATTGAAGCACTCCGCTTAAGGGTTAAAAGCGGTGAGGATATGGGCGTTTTAGCCAAAACCTACTCTGAAGATCCGGGCTCAGCTTCTGATGGTGGTGATTATGGATTTATCGATAGAAATACGATGGTTAAAGAATTTACGGCCTGGGCATTTAAACTAAAAGCCGGAGAAATTTCACCAGTGTTCGAAACTGAATATGGCTTCCACTTTTTACAGGTTTTGGAGCGTAGGGGTGAGCAGGTGCATGTTAGACATATTTTAATTATGCCCAAAACTACACCTGAGAGTTTAACACGTTTAAAATTACATGCAGACAGTATTTATAATAACCTTATGGGCAAAAAATTAAGTTTTGCAGCTGCGGCAAACCTTTATTCTGATAATAAGGAAACTAAATACAATGGCGGTATGATGATGAATGCTGAAGATGTACAGTCAAGAACCACCTTTATTCCGGTTGATAAACTGGACCCTTCGGTGTTTCTGGTAATCGACACAATGAAGGTAGGCGGTATTTCTAAACCCGACTTATTTACTGCAGCTGACGGGAAACAAGGCTACCGAATTCTTTATCTGAAGTCTAAAATTCCACCTCACAAGGCCAACTTAGCGCAAGATTTCCCAAAAATCAGAGATGCTGCACAAAGTGATAAAATTAATCGTACTTTAAGCGAATGGTTTCAGAAACGTCGTGAAAGTACATACATTAAAATCGACGACGAATTTAATACCTGTGATGAATTAAAAATCTGGACTAAAACCGCCACAGCCGCAAAATAACGCCAATGCAGTATAAAAACGAAGTAGAAGCTGTTGATGCACTTCATCAATCTTTCAACAACATTAAAGCTGAAATAAGCAAAGTCGTAGTTGGACAGGATGACATCATAAAATCTGTTTTGATCGCCATTTTTAGCAACGGACATTGTCTGTTAGTTGGCGTACCCGGATTGGCTAAAACTTTACTTGTACAAACCGTGGCGTCCGTTCTCGATCTGGATTTCAACAGGATCCAGTTTACACCAGATTTGATGCCAAGCGACATTATCGGTGCAGAAATTTTAGGGGAAGACAGGCACTTTAAATTTATAAAAGGGCCTGTTTTTTCCAATATTATCCTTGCTGACGAAATTAACCGTACCCCTCCAAAAACACAGGCAGCACTTTTAGAGGCCATGCAAGAGAAATCGGTAACTGCAGCGGGACAAACGCATGCCCTGCCTAAGCCATTCTTTGTGCTGGCTACGCAAAACCCGATTGAACAGGAAGGGACATATCCCCTCCCTGAAGCACAATTAGACCGTTTCATGTTTAATATTCAGTTAAACTATCCTGCTTTTGCAGACGAATTGAATATCGTAAAAAACACCACCAGTAATAAAACCACCCAGCTGCAGAAAATCATTCATGCAGATGACATTCAATATTTCCAGAAACTGATCCGTGAGATTCCTGTAACTGATAATGTATTGGAATACTCCGTCAAACTTGTAGCGAAAACCCGTCCGAATACCGAATTCGCTACTGAAGCAGTAAATAAATACATTAGTTGGGGTGCAGGTCCGCGTGCTTCGCAGTCTTTAGTGCTGGGAGCCAAATGCCATGCAGCAGTAACCGGAAAATACTCACCCGATATTGAGGATGTAAAAGCGGTTGCCGAACCTATACTACGTCACCGCATTGTGCGTAATTACCGCGCCGAAGCCGAAGGCTTATCAATTGAAAAAATCATTAAAGATTTACTATAGCATTAGCTAAGTTAGCCCGAAGTTGTAATCCCGGTTCAGATACCTGTTACAGCTAATTTAATTTCAACTAGTATGACGCGGTTCCACACAAGAAATGGGCTTCTCCGTACAGTTCATGAAAAATAATTTGCAATTCGCTGAAAATAAATATCTTTGCAACAAATTCCCAAAAATGCTACGTCAAATACATATCCAAAAAATGAACCTTAGCCCGTCTTGTGGCCTAAAGGGTTTGGGTATGGACTTAACTTTCCTTCCCAATCCTTAGCTCGGTTTTACTGTTTAACACAATAAAATCCAAATCTAAAAATCATTTATTATCCATTTGCTAAGCAAAATACTGCTTATCAAAAGCAATTATATCCATTATGGACATTTATACTACTGTAGAAGAAAAATATCTACAGGCAATTGAAGAATTGAACTGGGGTGAATTACCTAAGGCGCTCCAATATTTTAACGAAATCATTGTCTTCGCCCCTGATTATGCCAGGGCTTATTTTCAGTTGGGCAACATTTTCCAGATTCATTTTAAAGATTACAAAACCGCAGGCTATTATTACAAACGGTGCATCGAACTTGATCCTGATTTCCAGGAGGTGTACAAACCCTACCTGAAACTTGTGATTACACTCAAAATGCACAAATTGGTAAAACAAGTTGCAGAAAAGGCTTTACTGGTACCTGGCGTTTGCGAATCGCACATTTACGAATGTTTAGGCCTATATGCTGAGCAACAACAAAATTTTGCTGAAGCCGCAAATTACTTTAAAAAAGCAGAACTGCTTAATGCCGTTCAGGCGGAGCAAAGTGTTTTACAGGAACATCAAACCCGTATTAGAAGCAAATTAAATAGCACGAAGCGGATGATTTACGACTTACAGGAATAAAGTCAGCTTCTCTTGTCCTTTTTTACGAAAAGGCTGATCTTGAAATACTATTCGCCAAATTACCCTTGTTATTTTAATTTTGTTACTATCTTTACCACACAATTACAAAGCATAAATTTTAAATCAAAAATATTCGATATGTCAGCTCACGATTCACACGCACCGGTTCAGCAAACAAAAGGCATTTGGGCATTGCCACTAACTGTTTGGATTCTTGTTTTAATCCTGCTTGTGGCTTTCACAAGACCGATTTTTCACCACGGTGAAGAAACTTCTTCACACGAAAAAACTGAAGCACACCACACAGAAGCTCCTGAATCGCATCACTAGGCATTAGTAAAGGAATAAAAAAAGCGCTGATTTTCAGCGCTTTTTTTGTTTTTATCTATTGTTTGGTATCACACCAACCCTCCAAATGGTATTTAAGATGCTAACACTTGTTTCCAAATACCTTAAAATACTTAATAGAGCAATAAAATCGCTTCCTATTGATATATCCCTTAAAGCGAGCGTAAACTGTGTTTCACAAATTATAGAGTAGACAAGACTTTTTGATCCGTTTTTCAATTAAATTCGAAACTCCGTCTTATTCTTAATACGTAGAAACGTTAAGCCTAACTTTACCGACAGAAGCTATTTATCTAATTGCCCCATAATGTTTGGAAAATCGGTAATAATTCCATCAACGCCTAAACTTTTGAAGTATTTTACCTCCTTTACTGTATTTACCGTCCAGGGGATAATTTTAATGCCCATGTCATGACAGCGATCTACCAAACCCTTACCAACTAAAACTGAATAAGGGCTATAGATAGTTGGTTTAAAACCCAATTTTTCGATATAATCTTCAAAAGGCTCTTTTTCATCAATCAATAAAGAGGTTTGTATTTTTGGATATTTCTCATGCAAATACTGTAGTGTACGCATATCAAAGGATTCTATAATCACCCTTTTAGCAATTTTTTTCGAATGAATGACGTCCATAATCAGTTCTACAAATTCTGCAGGTTCTGGGTGAAATTCGTTGTCGCCATTTTTAATCGTTTTTGTTTCAATGCTGTAAACAGGTTTGGCAAGTTTATGTTCTTTAACATAAGCCTCAACCGCATCTATAGTTTCAGAGAGTAAAGGCTTATAAGCTTTAAACTTCATCTGTCCGGGAAAACGGCTGTGAACTTTGGTGCCTACATCAAACTTTTTGATCTCCTCATAATTCATTTTATAGATGTTATAATTCTTTTGATCTTTTAAAGTAATCGGTTTACCATTGGGCAGTAAAGAAATTTCGTTATTAAAGTAGGGTTCTTGCGAAAGCAGCACTTGTTTATCTTTTGAAATCACGGCATCCATTTCCAGGGTGGTAACGCCTAAATCTATGGCTTTCAACATTCCTTCCACGGTATTCTCCGGCATAATACCGCGGGCGCCGGCTTTGCCCTGTACATCGAATTTCTTTTTTTGAGCAGAAACGTTGAAACAAAATAAAAGTAGAACAGAGAAGATAAGTAAATTTTTATACATAATTTTTAAACGTAAAACAGATAATTTTATTGGCGATATTTTTCTCTCGTAGCGCAGATGAAGTACTGTTTTTAATGTTTTTTCCTGCTTTCCGCTATACCTTTCCGCTGCGCTACAAGGATGCCGCTTCATCCGATAGTTAGTTATCGGATCTGGGCTAAGCCCGAACGTTTCGGCAAACCATAGCCCTAAATAAAAAAAGGGCCTCTTTTATCGATAGCCCCTCTTTATTCACATTTTTGTTGTTTATCTTTCTGCCGGCACAAAAGCCTGAACAATTAAATTCCAGCTCGCATCTGCTGCCTTTTCATAAACGAAAACGTAGTTAAAACTTTCCCGTAAATCGGCTTTGTAATCGATAGTGGCAACACCGTAGGTATAAGCCAGATCACTGCCTATTGCTTTATCTACTCCAGTTGTTTTCAGGTTAATTTTGCTGATCATACTGTTATAAAAAGCAATAATTTTTCCCTTTCCGTCAATAGCCTCGTTCCCAGGAAAAAGCAAACGTGCATCGTTGGTTAAAAAGCCGCCAAAAGCAGCAATACCATGTGTTTTTAATAAGGTATTTAATGTTTTTTCAGTGGTTAAAATAATTTCTTTCCCCGCCTTAATTTCTCTTTCATTCAAAAACTTTGGTGCAACGTGGTCTTTGGGTTCTATAAATGATGGCGTAACTTTCGTTAAAGGTTTATTGCTTTCCGTTCCTAAATCAATGGCTAATTTCCATCTGCCGTTTTCCGATTTCCAGATGGATAAGTATTGGCCATATTTTTTTTCTGAAGTACCAACTTCATATGCTCCCGTGGTAAAACCCAAGTCGCCACTGCGCGATACTTTTGCCAGATTCGGTGTCCATGTTACGTCATTCTCTGCATTTGCCTTCGCTGCATAAAAAGTTTTGGCATTAACCGGGTTTGGCCTGAATACTAAAGTACCGGTGGTTGAGTAGTCTATAAAAGCTTCTTTATCTCCATTTTTGGCAATTGACTTAGCAAAATCCTTTTCAGCATTTATTAAAGATTTGGTTGTTCCGTCGCTTTTTTGAGCAAAAGCACCTAAAGCTAAAAGCGAAGCGATTGCAGTTGAAAATAAGTTTTTCATTTATCAGTTAGTATAATATGTTTGGCGAATATAAAATTTTCTTTAATGCAAGGCCTTAAAAGTAATTAACAATTGCACATAAAGACCTGTTTTAGGCTGTAATTCATCCTCACCACGCTTTACTTTAAAGCGAAACCGCCTGGCTGTACAAATCAGCTCCAATTCTCCTGTTCAATACCCAAACGGCCTAAGCTTTACTCCAGGTAGTTCCCTCTTTGCCATCTTTAAGCTGAATGCCCAATTCCTGTAAACCAATACGAATCCGGTCAGAAGTGGCGTAATCTTTATTCGCTTTAGCCTCAGTTCTAAGGTTAATAACCATATCTAAAACGCCATTTAAGTCGTTGCTTCCGGCATCCTCATCTTTTAAGCCTAAAATATCAAATACGAAATCATTTATAAGTTGCTTTAACTTTTCCAGTTCTTCTGCCGAGATTTTTCCCTTACCATCATAAACGGTATTGATAATCCTGACCGCCTCAAATAATTCAGCAACCAAAATAGGACTGTTAAAATCATCATTCATCGCATTAATGCATTTTTCTTTCAATGCATCGATATCAAAATCGTTTTGTTCGGAAACGGATAGTTTATCCAACAAACCAATTGCCGACATCAAACGACGGAAACCTTTTTCTGAAGCATCTAATGCGTCATTAGAGAAATCCAAAGTGCTGCGGTAATGCGCCTGCAACATAAAAAACTTTACCGTCATCGGGCTGTACCCTTTTTTTAGCAAAGGGTGATCTCCCGTAAACAACTCCAAAGGGAGAAAACCGTTACCAGCCGATTTGGACATGCGCGTACCATTTACCGTAAGCATATTGGTGTGCATCCAGTAGCGTGCGGGTTGTTTATGGCTGCAAGCTTCAGATTGTGCAATTTCATTGGTATGGTGAGTTGCTGCCAAATCCATTCCGCCACCATGAATATCAAATTCAGCCCCTAAATATTTGGCACTCATAGCCGAACATTCAATATGCCAGCCCGGAAAACCCATGCCCCATGGCGATTGCCACTGCATTAAGGTTTCAGGCTTTGCTTTGATCCACAAGGCAAAGTCTAACCTTCCGCGTTTATCATCCTGTCCTCCCAGTTCGCGGGTATTGTTCAGCATATCTTCAAGGTTGCGGTTGGTTAAAATGGTATAATTATATTCCTTGCTATATTTTTCTACATCAAAATATACATTGCCATCCACCTCATAACCATAACCATTGGCCATAATCACTTTAATCATTTCGATCTGCTCAATAATGTGTCCGGTAGCAGTAGGTTCAATACTTGGTGGCTGTGTATTGAACATACGTAATACATCATGGAAACCCAAAGTATATTTCTGTACGATTTCCATCGGCTCAAGCTGTTCCAGTTTCGCACGTTTTGCAAACTTATCATCACCTTCATCCCTATCGCCTTCCAAATGGCCTGCATCGGTAATATTACGTACGTAACGCACCTTATAGCCAGAATACTTCAGGTACCTGAAAATTAAATCAAACGAGATAAATGTACGACAATTGCCCAGGTGCACATCGCTGTAAACAGTAGGACCGCAAACATACATCCCAACATTGGGTGCATTCAAGGGGTGAAAAAGTTCCTTTTTGCGCGAAAGCGTATTGTAAAGCTGTAAGCCAGTATTCATATTGCAAATGTAAGATTTAGTTAGAAAGTTAAAACCTTTAAAATTGTATTGTTGAGCATATGATTTCCAGTTAACCTCCGGGGCATATCATCCCTTATTTTTTTGGGATGGATTTTAAAACGGTTTTATTTTTGGAAAAGGTGCTGTACTGCTCATCGGCAACAGCAGTCCCTCTTTCCGCTATAGTCCCGATGGAAAAATCGGGAGCTGCCGCTTCAATAGGGTTTAGCTGGCAGGTTTTAGCACTTTAAGCAACTACACTTACTAAACTAATTTACTTATACCTACACCATTTAATGATGAACCACAATTGGCCATATACTCCAACTATTATTACAACCCTCAAACATTTCGGCGTTGCAACAATTCAATCCTATTCATTAACTTTGTACCATGATTGATTTACCAGTAGTACCTGCTGTGACTGAAGTAAAGCGTAAACCAGATTGGTTACGTGTAAAATTACCTGTTGGTAAAGAGTATGCGCAAGTTCGCAGTTTAGTAGACACACATAAGCTCCATACCATCTGCGAAAGTGGCAATTGCCCGAATATGGGCGAATGCTGGGGTGCAGGTACGGCAACATTCATGATTTTAGGGAACATTTGTACCCGCAGCTGTTCTTTTTGTGCGGTAGCTACCGGCCGCCCTTTGGCTGTTGACGTTGACGAGCCCAACCGCATTGCCGATTCGGTAAAATTAATGGGAGTTAAACATTGTGTAATTACTTCAGTAGATCGTGATGACTTAAAAGATGGCGGCTCAATCATCTGGGCAGAAACCTTACAAGCCATCCGCAGGGAAAGCCCGGTGACCACTTTAGAAACTTTGATACCCGATTTTAAGGGACAATGGGATAATTTATACCGTGTTTTAGAAGAACGTCCGGAAGTGGTTTCACACAATATGGAAACGGTTAAGCGTTTAACCAGACAAGTGCGTATACAGGCAAAATATGATAGAAGCTTAGAAGCACTCAAAAGAATTTCGGAATTTGGTTTAAGAACAAAAACAGGTATTATGCTTGGTTTAGGCGAAACTGAAGAAGATATTTTCGAAGCGATGGACGATTTAGTGGCCAATGGCGTGCACATCCTCACCTTGGGTCAATATTTACAACCAACCCGCAATCACCATCCGGTGGTTGACTGGATCCATCCTGATACTTTTGCTATGTATAAGGAAGCCGGCTTGGCGAAAGGCTTAAAATATGTAGAAAGTGGTCCGCTGGTTCGTTCATCTTACCATGCAGAAAAACACCTTTTCCCGATTGAAGGGATAGTATAGTTCACTTACCCAGGTAAATGCAAAAAGTTTTATAATCGTATTCCTTGCGGGAATGTGTTTATAAAACTTTTTTTTGCTTTTGGTGTTGTGTATTGTATCTTAGTAACCATAGTGACTGCATTTAAAAAACTAACCCTAACTGAGCCAGAACTTGTGCTAGCACTGCAATCGAAAGATCCAGCGGTACTAAAAACATTATACAGTATGTATTCGTCAGCACTCTATGGCGTTATTTCACGCATTATTACCCATACCGAGCTTGCTGAAGATGTGCTACAGGAAACCTTTGTAAAAATCTGGCAATCTGCCGCACACTATGATCATACCAAAGGGCGTTTATTTACGTGGATGATGAATATTGCGCGCAATTTATCTATCGATAAATTACGTTCTAAAGATTTTAAGAATTCACTCAAAAACCAAGACATAGAAAATAACGTAAGTTTCGTTGATGAGCAAAACAAGGTTACTTTTAATCCCGATGTTCTTGGTGTTAAGCAACTTGTAAATAACCTTAAACCGGATTTACAAGCAGTTCTTGATTTAGTTTATTACAAGGGTTTCACTCATGTGGAAGCCGCAGAAAAGTTAGATCTGCCATTAGGTACGGTGAAAACCCGGATCAGATTGGCTATTATTGAATTGAGAAGGAGTTTTAATTGAGCGTGGAAAATTTAAAAGCATATATCGAATCTGGAGTACTTGAACTGTATGTTTTGGGTGATTTATCACCCGAAGAAACATTGCGGGTGGAGGAAATGGCATCGCAATACCCTGGGGTAAGGGATGAAATAGCCGCCATTGAGCTGGCTATGGAAAAGTATGCTATGCAAAACGCCGTACAACCTTCTGCAGATATACAAACCAGATTATTTGAACAATTGGGATTGAATGAGGCTGAAGCAAACGTAAATATTCAACCTGAACCAACTTATACAGACGAAGCAAAAATTATACGTTTGGATGGAAGTGATGGTAAAGTGAAAGTTTTGCGTTATGCCTTAGTAGCTTGTATCGCTCTATTGGTGATGAGTACAGCAGCGTTATTTATTACATACAACAAATTAGCTGCCGCACATGACCAGATTGCCAGCTTAAACCTCGATAAACAGAAATTTGCAGGAATAGTAAGCAAGCTTGAGTTTGAAAATCAGGGCTTGGGCAATATGGCTGCAATGGCCGATAGCAAAGAATGGGCAACCATCCGTATGGCAGGACAGGCCTTTAGTCCAACGTCTAAAATGAAGCTGTACTGGAATAAAAAAGATAAAAGTGTATTGATTAATTACGTAGCAATGGATCTGCCAAAAACTGATGCCCAACACGAATATCAGCTATGGGCCCTGGTAAATGGCAAACCGGTAAGTTTAGGCCTCTTCGGAAAAACAGACTCTACGCATAATGAAGCGCTGGTAAAAATGCAAGCTATCCAGGAAGCACAGGCTTTTGCCGTAACCTTAGAGCCTATGGGCGGAAGTGTTAATCCAACAATGGACAAAATAACCGTTATGGGTGGTGTGTAGAGATCGTAATGAATAACTTTATTATAATCCTGACATTGAAAAATGTCGGGATTTTTATTTTATGATCGTCGTGCTGATCTGATAGCAATCGGATCAGCACGATGATGAATACATTTCACTGACGCCTGATTAGCATACCCCTAACCAAACAATGCGAAGATTCCTTGGGTACGGCACATCCTTATATACTGCACGAATACCCATCCACTATTGCAAACGAGAAGATAACCTTTAGACACAGGTTTTGGGTTTCAACCTTTGATAGTAATACAGCCTGTGCCACCTAACCTGACAATAGCGAACATCCCGGTTTTTCATCGGGATAAAGCGGATGGCAGGACTGTTGTCACCTAAAACTTCTGCATTTGCTTTCCGAAAAAATGGATAAATATTTTTGCTGAACGCAATGCAATACCTGATTAACACATGCGGAGAGATCTTGTTATAACGGATCTCTCCGCTGCGATCGACGATGATTCTATTGACCTGGTTCGTGCCGTCAAGAACTAAAAATACTATGACTTTGCTGCGTACTTCACTTCTTCGTAAGGCTGTACCAATACCCATCCTTCACCAAAAAATTCCAACTGAAAAGATTCGCCACTTCCCCGGCCTATAAAAGAGCCAAAAGTTAAATTGGTTTTAATGTTAGGCGTTAAGTTTTCTGACCAGGCTACTGTAGCATTTGGGTCAGTATACACAGGCTGATTACCGGTTACCCTTAATAAAATCGGTTCGCCGTGTGTAGTAATGGCAATATAACCGCTTCCTGATAATTTGACCTGAAATAAACCGCCGCTCATCATCCCTGCAATGCTTTTTAACATTTTTATTTCATTTTTTATATTCTCTTCCAATGCTAAAACATCGTTACCATTTACAAAAACAGCTTCGTTTTGAAGTTTGATGATTTTAACCTTTTTGCCTTCATCTGCCAGATATAATTTGCCTGTTCCCGTTGCATGCATCAGTGAGGTACCTTCGCCAGAGATCGCTTTTTTCAATAAACCGCCCAACCCTTTACTCAATAGCCCTTCTCTTTTAAAATCGATATTTCCGATGTAAGCGACCATCGAACCGGCTTTTGCAAGGATTTTTTGATTTTTCAGGTTTACCTCCAGCATGGCTGGTTTCTCTAACTCAAAAAAATCGTTTTCATTTGGGTTCTCTGCCGATTCCTGAATGAGTTCATTCAAAGTGTATTCTCTTTGTGCCATAAAAATTTGTTTTCCGTTTTTAAGATATCTGTTAATTAAAATATTTGTTTAAAATCTAAATTGTGAACTGTAAGTATAGGGGGCTAATACAGCTTCCTTTTTAAAAAAATGTATCGAATCTATTTGGGAATGAATACTTTAATCTCTTTCGATATTCTGGTAGCGAGCTGCGATGCGGCAACGACAAACTGCTCCTCTGCTAAATTGTCACCTGCCCGACCATGAATATAGCAGGCCAGAATAGCAGCCTCTGGTGCCGGATATCCCTGCGCTTTAAAACCTGTAATCATACCGGTAAGCACATCCCCCATTCCACCCTGTGCCATTGCCGGATTACCTGTAGGATTGATGAGTACCTTACCTGTTGGCAAACAGATAAAAGTATACTGGTTTTTAAGCACGATAACGATTCCTTGTTTTTTAGATCGTAATTGTGCCGTTTGCACCCTGTCCCACCAGTTATCGTGTTCGCCAAATAGCCGATCAAACTCTTTCATATGCGGAGTGATCACAGTATTCGCAACAAGTTTATCCATTAAATCGGGCCTTTTACCTAAAATATTCAGTGCATCTGCATCAATAATCAGCGGAAGGTTCGTGATAAGCAAACTTTCCAATAGTTTTTCATGATCAGCATCGGTACCTAAGCCTGGTCCAATCGCAATTGCCTGATATTTTTTCGGGTCTTCTATCCTCGTGTATTCATCTCTTGGCAGGGCCATTACCTCTGGCAAAGTAGTATTTAAGGCGGTTAATCCCCCTTGCGGAATGCAAGCAGTGGTTAATCCTGCCCCTGTATGTAAACAGGCCATAGCAGAAAGCAATGCCGCGCCCATGGTATGGTTATTACCCGCTATAATCAAAGCGTGGCCGTAGGTACCTTTATGACTGAACAATTTCCGGGGCTGCAGGATCTTCTCTATATCAGAAGTTTCCAATAAATAGAAATCTGCATCCTGCTTTTGGATAAAAGCTTCATCCAGATCAATATCAGCTACCTCATACTTTTCCGTCGCCATGGCCGATTCAGGAAAGAAAAAATTAATCTTGGGTCTTTGAAAGCAAATGGTCTTATAGGCCTTTATTCCATTATAATCTTTTGGCAATTTACCCTCAGCAAAAAAACCCGTAGGTACATCAACCGCATATACTTTTCTGTTCATCTTATTTATGGTCCCCGCCAGCGCTTCAAATTCTCCGCTTAAGGGTTTATTTAAGCCGGAACCTAAAATGGCATCAATAATAATATCAGCCTTCAGGTTTTTTAGATCTGCAGCCCGACTGATAATTGTTTTTTTACAGCGTGTTTCCTCCATCCGTTGCAGGTTGATCGCAAAATCCCCGCTTTGTTTTTCGCTGAAATCAACAATGTAAACTTTTAAATTCTCATATCCGTTAGCAAGAAGTAAATGTGCGATAGCCAGTCCGTCTCCCCCATTATTTCCCTTACCACAAAATATAGCTATGCTTTTGCTGGTATCGAACTCCTCTCTCAAAAAGCACTGCACAAAAGCCCTTGCAGCTTTTTCCATCAAATCAATTGATGCAATGGGCTTATTGGCTATGGTAAACTGATCAGCACTGCGCATTTGAGCAGAAGTAAGCAATGTTCGCATATGACTAAGATAAGAGTATACAGCTATAATGCAAAAGATGGGATTTTGTTTGGTTTTTTATATCTAAATACATCTGATTTAAAAACATTTTATATCAATTGCTTTTAATTTTATACCTTTTACCCATCTTTAGCTTTGTCTATCGAATTAAATTAAATCTCAAATATGAATCAAAAACCCTCAAATGCATTTGTGGCGGCCTCCTGGATTGCCCTGGGCACCGGAATGATCGGCTTTATCGTGGGCCTGTGGCGTTCTGATATGCTTCTTAATGAAAAAGGATACTATTTTACCGTATTGATGTTTGGCCTTTTCGCGGTTATCTCTTTGCAAAAAGCTGTTCGAGATAAATTGGAAGGAATCCCTGTAACTGAGATCTATTATGGCATCAGTTGGTTTTCAACATTATTGACCATTACCCTACTGGTAATCGGTTTGTGGAATGCCACTTTGTTACCCAGTGAAAAAGGATTTTATGCTTTTGCTTTTTTGCTTTCTCTTTTTGGTGCTATTGCGGTACAGAAAAACACAAGGGACAGCCAGATTGTGAATAGAAACAAAGATCAGGAAAGTTAAGTCGCTACAGTGACCAAAAACTAAAGCAGGCTTTATGAAATTGCTTCATAAAGCCTGCTTTTTTATTTAAAAAAGATTAATCAGCAATTAACTTAACGCTTTTACTTCGATGTACGTTTACCAATTCTACTTGAAAATCCAGTAATTTCTTTTTGGACTTAAAATTTGTAACATTAATAATCTTTACAAATAACTGGATCGATTCAAAAAGTTCGTCTACCTGGAGATTAAAATAGCTACCCCCTGCAAAATACTTATAATCTGATGATGTAAATTTTTCGATCAGTTTTTTATCTTCTTCATTTATCTGCTCACTGTACAAGGGGTTTGCGAGTAATTTTAAAAGTTCTTCTTTAAATCTAATTTCTTCATTCTTGACCAAATGCATCTGTTGTTCAATCGTTTCAACAGCTGTACGCGTATGCATGAAAGAAGTCGCCTGCGCAATTTTATGATGACAATTATTCTGGTCTTCTAAAAGTGAGTGGATGGTTTGATAGGTGCCATAAAAATTTACAAATTCTTCCTTTCGGCCTTGCTCAGCGGAAAGAGATAGAAAATATTCAAAGATCTGTATATCTAATTTCTTCAGTTGATCTTCCAAATCCCTGGATTCATTTTCTAAGCGACTAATTAAATCCCGACAACCATCCTGTGTGAATCTTTTTCCATCGTAATCAAAGGTTTTAACGTCAAAAGTCTTATCCTCGATTTGCTTAAGCAGATTTAAATCTTCATTAATACCGTCATGGAGATATATCAAACTTAAATTTTCATCGCTAAAAAAATCCTCAACGTCTAACGCGATGGTAAATGTTATTTTTTGAAATGCATCAGCTTCGAGATCTTGAGGTGGATTTCTGAAATCAAAATAGCCATTATATAACTGATGAAATGCATTTTGTCGCTGATTTTCAAAAAAACCTTCTTCAAACTTACTTAAATCTGAAATTAGAGGAGTATCTCCATAATCTATTGCATCAAAAAGTTTTTTTGTAATCTCTTCAAGTACTTCATCTTTATTGACCAATAAATCTATTGCTATACCGGAACCATAACTTTTCAGCGGAAAATTCAGTTGCTTAAGATGTATTACCCGATCTGCAGTACTTGGATGTGAAGACCATTGATCTTTCAGAACGAGTTTACTTTTATTGAATTTATTATAATGTTCTTCAGACACTATTGGAAGATTATGCACTGTCCTGATCTGCTGAAGACTGGCATAAAAATCCATCACAAATTTTTGCTGTGGAAAAATGTTATTTGTTTTTTCCTTATCCTTTATTCTATCATTGTAATAGCTAAATACATTGTTCAGCGAATAGTCAGCAAGCTGTAAGCGGTGAAGAGCGGTAATCAAAGCATCGGAGCCGGCAATACTTGCCGCAACGGTGTCAGCATGAAATTCCATTTCCCTTGAAAGTGCCAAATGGTTCAGGTTAACAACATCATAGATTTTTTTTAACATAAACTGTATTCCACCGGTTATTTTACCAGCTAAAACAACAAAAAATGCGAAGTAATTGCTCACATTCGCGATCTGTTGAGCAAAATGACTGTAGCCTTCGTTATCGTAAAGTGTATTGTAGATCACTTGGTTAACATTGTATACATAACTACCGGTACGCATACTCTTTTGTGAAAAATGCCCAAATTCATGTGCAAGAATTGCCTTTAGCTCATCGATTGATATCGTATTCATAAGCCCCAGGCCAATGTGCAGATTTTTTCTTACCGGAAGGAACATGCTCCAAAAACTGGAATCGTAAAATACTGAGGCATTAACCTCTGACGAAAAATAAACCTTTTTAGGAAAATCAGTACCTACGGCGATCACAATTTCGTCAATCATTTTGAAAAGTGCCGGTTGTTCTGCTTTGGTAACCTGTGTTAAGTGAGAGCGGTCAATTTTGTTAACCTTGAATATAAACTTCACCAAAAAAATTAAGATCAACACGCCAAAACAGATCAATCCACCGCCAAGCATAATCGTAATTACCATCGGCTTGGCTACGATGAGCATAAGCCCTGCATACGCTGAAAGGATAGTTAAAACCACCGCGGCAGAAACCAATAGCAGGTAGGTTACTACAAATAATAAAATAGCCAGAATAGATTTACGGGCCATCTTCTTAAAATTTGCAGAGGGTTGGAGCGCATTTTTGTACATAAAGATATTGTTTGGTAATGCAAGATAAGAAAACTGGTAAATGCTCAAAAGCACTTTAAAAAAATTAACAAATATTGCAGTAAGGTTAGTGAGGATACATGCTTCGAACTAATTGCTATCTTAAAACTTGTGTCAAAAGCCTTTTATTTATCATTTTAGGGGTAAATTTTGTAATCTTGTAATTCGTGGAGTAGAACGAATATAATTGATATGGCTGATCAAATAATCATTGGCGTTACCGATTGCAGCAAATTCGACATCTATCGGGATTGGGTTTTATCCTATAGTGAAGATATAACAGTAATCCAGCTTGGATATAAACTCGATAATTTCGACGAGATTAAAAAATGTAATGGTATTGTCTTAACTGGCGGCGAAGATGTACATCCAAGATTTTACGATCAGCCTGAATATTATGCTTACTGTCATGATGATGATGTAGACGAAAAACGCGATGAATTCGAATTTAAGGTATTAAAGTATACCGAAGCCAATTCTATTCCGGTTTTAGGCATTTGCAGGGGCATGCAGGTCGGAAATGTGTTTTTTGGCGGCACCCTGATTCCCGACATTCCGACATGGGGCAAATTTGATCATTCGAAAATGCACGATAAATCAGACCGCTATCATGAGATTATTTTAAATCCCACTTCATGGCTAAGCCAGATGGTGAATACCGATAAGGGATTGGTAAACAGCAACCACCACCAAAGTACCGATAAAACAGGAAAAGGACTCGTGGTGAGTGCCCTATCTCCTGATGGGGTTACCGAAGCCATGGAAAGGTTTGAACCTCAAGGAAAATCTTTTTTGTTATTTGTCCAATGGCATCCCGAGAGGCTGAAAGATCAGCAAAGCCCTTTTTGCAAAAATATACACGAGGCATTTATTCATGCCATTAAGACTAATCTTAAGAGTGAAAATCCGCCAAGATAGATCTCTCCATTTCGCTGCGCTACAGTCGAGATGATCGATTTTTTTAAATCCGTTATTGATAACTCAATGAAGAATCTGATATATATAGATTTGCTGTTAGTATCCGACTCCGCTCAGGCTAACAAATCGCCGGCTTATCAGCCTCCGGCTCTGCTATCTCCGTGCTTTTCTTTGTGACCTCGGTGGTTAATTGAGAAAACAAATACCTTCATTAAAATCTTTTTAATAAATTGCAGATTATACTTATCCGGTCAATCCGCTTTAATTATTTTCATGAAAAAATTATTCCTGATTATCTCCTGCTGCTTTTTCGCAGCTAATATCTTCGCCCAATCTATTGTTACAGAAACTGAAATAGGCGATGCCGAGAGTGAAGTTGCGCAAACGCCAATTGCTATCATACCTGAGCCTGTATTGTTGGTAAAAAAGGCAGGTACATTTACCTTGCCTGAAAATATAATTGTACAGGCGGCTAAAAGTACAGAATTAAAGCAATCCATTAATTATCTGTCTGACAGGATTACAACTGCCACGGGAAAATTTGTGAGTTCGGTAAGCAATTCGTCCCATCCTACCATCAAACTGATTTTAAATACACAGGAAGATGTACAACTGGGTAAAGAGGGCTATAAATTAAATGTTAACCCTACACAGGTTGTCATCACAGCTAACCAGCCGGCCGGTATTTTTTACGGTGTTCAATCATTACTGCAGCTTTTCCCAGCCGAAATAGAAAGTAAAGAGTTGGTAAACGGCATCAAATGGAAAGCACCCTGTGTAGATGTAATAGACTATCCGAAATTAGGCTGGCGAGGTTTGATGTTCGATGTTGCCCGTCATTTTTTTACCAAGCAAGAAGTAAAACAGTTTATTGATGGTATGGTGCGCTATAAATTCAACCTTTTACATTTACACCTTGCCGATGATGAAGGCTGGAGGATTGAAATTAAAGGCTTGCCGAAATTAACCGAAATCGGTGCCTGGAGTGTTAAAAAAACCGGAACTTTCGGTGATTTTACTCCACCTGCACCTGATGAGCCCCGCACTTATGGTGGATTTTATACCCAGGAAGACATTAAAGAACTTGTTCAGTATGCACAGGAACGTTTTGTAAACATATTGCCGGAAATTGATGTTCCGGGACATAGTTTAGCTATCATTGCCTCTTATCCAGAGTTATCATGCACACCAGAGGCCGTTAATTATAAGGTTCGTTCAGGAGAGAAAATAATGGATTGGAGCCGTGGTGCGCCACCAACGGCCTTGGTTGATAATACACTTTGCCCGGCCAATGAAAAGGTTTACGTATTTTTAGATTCGGTACTTACCCAGGTAGCTAACCTGTTCCCTTTCGAATACATCCACATGGGTGGTGATGAAGCGCCGCATAATTTCTGGGAAAAGAACGATCAAATTAAAGCTTTAATGCTTCGAGAAGGATTAAAAACCATGCCGCAGGTGCAGGCTTATTTTGAAAAACGGGTAGAACAGATCGTGATTTCGAAAGGTAAGAAATTTATGGGTTGGGACGAGATTCTTGAAGGAGGGGTATCGCCAACAGCTGCAGTAATGAGTTGGAGGGGAATGAAATACGGAATCCAGGCCGCCAATGATAAACACAATGTGGTGATGAGCCCTACCGATTTCGCCTATCTGGACTATATGCAGGCTGACGCTATTACGGAGCCAAAAGTATATGCTTCGCTTAGGTTAAACAAAGCTTACCAATTTAATCCTGTTCCGGCAGGTGTAAATGCAAAGTACATTATTGGTGCACAGGCTAACCTTTGGACAGAGCAGATTTTCACTTTCCGCCAGGTTGAATACATGCTTTACCCCCGTGCATTTGCTATTGCTGAATCCATTTGGAGCCCTATTGACAAGAAAAACTGGACAAATTTTGTCGATCGTACGCAACAGCATTTCAAACGACTGGATTTAGCAGAGATTAAATATTCACCTGCTATCTATGATCCGATTTTTACCGTAAAACGCAGCGCAGATAAACAGCTGATGGTAGAACTGACAACAGAAATAGATGGCTTAGACATTTACTACAGTTTTGACAACTCTGCGCCCGACCGTTTTTACCCTAAGTATACGGCTGCTTTACAGGTACCTAAAGATGCCAGTATGTTGCGCGTAATTACCTATCGTGGTAAACAGCCTATCGGAAGATTGATCAGTATGCCTGTTGCAGATTTACAGAAAAGGGCAAGATAAAATGGGAAAAGAAACAGAGCGCAAATTTTTAATCCATCAGCCAAAGTGGGATAACTTGACCAAGCCAAAAGGGAAACTTTTAAGGCAGGGCTATCTGTTAACTGATAAAACTAAAACGATACGGGTAAGGGCAACAGAAACTAAAGGTTTTTTAACCATCAAAGGGCAAACCATTGGTGCGTCGAGGTTGGAATATGAATATGAAATTCCGGTTGGCGAAGCCACAGAATTGCTGGATAACTTCTCGGTTTCCGAGCTTTCGAAAACCCGGCACGAAATTGAGTTTAACGGCAAACTTTGGGAAGTAGATGTATTTTCTGGTGACAATGAAGGATTAATTGTTGCAGAAATAGAACTGGAAAGTGAAGATGAGCGTTTTGATTTACCAGATTGGGTAAGTACCGAAGTTACCGAAGAGGCAAAATATTACAATTCTAACCTCACGGTTAAACCTTTTAAAGATTGGATTTAGATTGAAGACCTCGCAGGCTTTGAAAAACTGCGAGGTCTAAATAAATTTATTTAGCTAATGGCAAAGCTGCATTTGGCTTAATAATGCCTTTTAATTCGACATCAAATACCAATGGTGTAAACGGATTGATGGGTCCACCACCACTTTCCCCAAAACCCAATTTAGAGGGCAAAATCATTTTGATCTTGCCACCAACTCCAATCATTTGAATACCCTGGATCACTCCTTGTGGCAATTGGCCCAATGGTAAGCCTCGTGGTACATATTGTACATTTTCGGAGAAAATACCAGCCTCTTTTGCAATTTTAGCATTTGAAGTATCAAAGACGTTTAATCCCCCATTTGATTTTTTATTGGTAAACTGGCCCGTGTAATCAATTAAAACTGTATCTGTTAAAGTGGCTCTTTCAGAGTTTCCAGGAGCATAAATCACATACTGCAAGCCAGACGGTGCAGTAGTCATCTTCAGGTTGTTTTCTTCAATATACTTAGCTATTTTGGCAGGCTCTACCGTTTTATTTTTATCATTTAATGCTTTGTATTCAGCTTCGAAAAAAAGTCTTTTCTTTGCTTCAAAAATAGAATCGGGATCTTTCCCTTTATGTAAAACCTTCTCAATTTTAATGGTAAATGACGCAATATTCGACTTTAACCCTTTTGGTTTCGGCTGACCTGAATATTTCTCCATCGAATCCAGGTTCAGTTTAAAGACAGCACTATCCCCTTCACCCAGCAGTTTTAGTCCAGAGGCCAAATCACCTTTAAACATCGATTTACTAATGGCAAAGAATGCAGGACGTTCATTGTCGTATGTATTGACCATTACCGAATCGGGATTGTTGTTGGTTTCTACGGTTTGAACACCATTTAACTTTACATAATCACCTTCCTGAATTTTTGGCTTACCCTCACTTTGATAGATCTTGTAAGTCATATCTCCTTCACCCTTTTCGAACTTGTTACAGGCAGTTAGCCCTGATGCTGCTGCCAAGAGAATAATTATTCCTTTTTTCATTTAATATTTTAATTAAAAATTAGCCTATCACCCATTTACGGATAACAGGCTACTTTATCTGATCATACAAAGATAGGCTATAATAAGTTTTTAAAAATCTTTGGAAGGTTTTATTTCTATGTTCAGCGTCAAAAAAAAAGGCAAAAAAAATCCTGCTTAAATGAATAAGCAGGATTTAAAATCTAATTAGAAATTATTTTTTAACCGGAGCGGCCGTTACCGGAGCTGAAGTAGCTGCAGCTGGCTTTCCTTTGATGATATCTTTAATTTCAAGATCGAAGGCAATCGGGCTGAAAGGCATAATACCAACCTGTGGTGCACCTTGTTCGCCATAACCTAAGTTAGATGGGATAATCACCTTTATTTTACCGCCTTTACCAATTAATTGTAAAGCTTCAGTAAATCCTGGTATTGTACCGCCAACCGGCATTTTTTGAGGACCGTAAGGTTTACCTGGTTTAAATTCGTTTTCTGCTTTTGCCAGTTTCTCATCACTTGTATCGAAGATTTTGTATTTACCATCTTTACCTTTTTTAGTTACCCTACCAGTATATTCAATCAATACGGTATCGCCTAAAGCTGGCTTTTCTGCACTTCCTGGTTTTTCAATGATGTAGTGTAAACCACTTGCAGTTGTTTTGGTGGCCAGTTTGGTGTCTTCTAAATAAGCTTTTAATTTGCCTGGTTCAGCAGCTTTCTTTTTTTCAGAACTGGCTTTATAATCGGCCTGAAAAAACTCCTGTGCACGTTTGTTAAAAGTAGAATCAGCCTCACCAGCTTTTTTCTTAATTACTTTTTCAACTTTTACCGTGAAAGTAATGTATTTATCATTTTTGAACTGCTCTGGTTTAGGTTGTTTACTATGAAATGCCATAGTATCCAGGTTTACCTTAAAAGTAGCACTATCGCCTTCTCCAAACAATGTTAAAACATCGTTCATATCACCAGCATACATCTTTTTCTGTGCAGGAAAAACTGCAGGTGTTTCACTTTCAAAGGTGTTTGCCAAAACCGAGTCTTTATCATTTTTTTGAATAAAATTCATTTTCACAATATCACCCTCTTTGATTTTTTCGTTACCTGCCGAGTGATGGATCGTATACAATAAGCCTCCAGCTCCCTTTTTCTCTTGTTTACATGCTGCTAAACCTAAAGTAGCTGCTGCTAGAATAATAATTCCCTTTTTCATTTATTAATTTGACTTTTTAAAATTTTTATTGTTTTAATTTCTTGTTTTCTAAGCTATCAATTGTTCTTTATATTCTGCTAATATTGATTTAAATTCGCTTACAACATCAGCTAACGGTTTTTCTGATGCACCACCTGCCGCATTTCTGTGCCCGCCGCCATTGAAATATTTCTTACAGATTTCGTTGGCCGGAAAATCGCCCGTAGACCTCACAGATAACTTAACTTTATCGGTACGTTCAATAATTAAGGCTGCCAAGCGGATGCCATTAATAGAAAGGGCATAGTTTACCACGCCTTCCGTATCGCCGGTGATGCTATGGTACTGTGCCAATTCTTCTTTAGTAACCGAAATAATGGCGGTATTGTAATCTCTTAAAACCTCCAGTTTATTAGACAGGCAATAGCCTAAAAAACGCAGTCGGTTTTCGCTGGAGTTATCATATACCAATTCATGTATTTTTGATTGGTCAGCCCCCAAATCAATCAGATTTGCAGCAATGCGATATACTTCAGCTGTTGCTGATGAGAAGCGGAACGACCCAGAATCGGTCATGATTCCTGTGTACAGACAAGAAGCTACATCTTTGTTGATCAGCTCACCATCCTGCAACTGGTTCACAATAAAATCATAAACCAATTGTGCTGCAGCGCAGGCATTGATATCCCAATGGCGGTAATCATCAAAATCTTCTGGTTCAAGATGATGATCGATCATAATCTTTTTGGCACCAGCGGCCCTAACTAATTCGCCTAATTCATTAATACGGCTTAAGGTATTAAAATCAAGGCAAAATATGAGTGAGGCTTCATCCACCAGTTGTGCAGCCTTTTCCTGTGCTTCTGTAAAAATAATTACATCGCTGTTATTTGGCATCCAATGCAAAAAAGTAGGATAATCCGTTGGGGTAATTACTTTAACATGGTGGCCTTTCTGAATTAAAAATCCATACAAACCCAGGGATGATCCCATCGCATCACCATCAGGCTTGTGATGCGTAGTGATCACAATACGTTGTGGCGTAGCCAATAATGTTTTTAATTCAGTTAGTGTAAGCATATATTTTTGCGCTGCAAAGCTAAGTAAATTTTGATTAGGATTTAAAGATTTTAGGATTAGCAGGATTATAGTTTTAAAAGAGATCATGTATATGGATAGTACTATTAGCTGGATCATCTGTTAAACCATCCTAATAAGCTATTTTAAACTATTTTACCTTCTAATCTCTGCTGAAAAAATATGCTTATTGGTTATTCGTCAATTAAAACGTATTTTTGCAGAAAATTGATATCAAAACACAATGAGTACTAACAGAACTTTCACCATGATTAAGCCTGATGCTGTAGCAAATGGCCATATTGGATCAATCATTAACGACATTACTAATGCTGGTTTCAAAATCATTGCATTAAAATATACCAAACTTACACCGGAAACTGCTGGTCAGTTTTATGCTGTTCATGCTGAGCGCCCGTTTTATAAAGATTTAGTAAGCTTTATGTCTTCAGGACCAATTGTTGCCGCTATTTTAGAAAAAGACAATGCAATTGAAGATTTCAGAAAATTGATCGGCGCTACTAACCCGGCTGAAGCTGCTGAAGGTACAATCCGTCAGAAATATGCAAAATCGATTGATGCAAACGCAGTTCACGGATCAGATTCTGATGAAAATGCAGAAATTGAAGGTAACTTCTTCTTCAAAGCAGACGAACGTTTCTAACTGCCAACACAAAAAATTTACAATAAAACCCCGAATATTCGGGGTTTTATTGTTTTATCTATTTTGTATCTTTCGGCCTTAAATATGATCCATCAGTTATAACTGCTGGAATTAATTACAACATAAAACAAACAATGAAACGAATTTTATTAGCGGTATGTTTATCTGGTATCGCTGGTGCATCTTATGCGCAAACCAAAACAGCAGCAAAAAAACCAGCTGTAAAAAAAACGACCGCAGTAACCAAAACATCAACTTTAAAAATGGGTGGCTTAAAATCGGCCTTAGACTCCATCAGTTACGCTTTTGGCACATCAATCGGAGCCAGTTTAAAAACAACCGGCCTTTCTACCTTAAATTACGATGTATTGTTAAAAGGCCTGAAAGATTCATTTACCGGCGATGAGGTTTTGTTAACGCAACAGCAGGCCCAACAATGTATAAGCGAAGCGATCACAAAGGCATCATCAATAAAAAACAAGGCTGAAGAAGCTGCAAACAAAATTAAATATGCACCAATTATGAAAGAAGGACAAGATTTCTTAGAACAGAACAAAAAACGTGCGGGTGTACAAACCACTGCAAGTGGCTTACAATATGAGGTTTTGACTGCCGGTACCGGCGTTAAACCACAGGCTACCGATTCGGTACTGGTACATTATAAAGGCACCTTATTAAATGGAAAACAATTCGACAGTTCTTACGACAGAGGCGAGCCGATTTCTTTTCCGCTGAACCGGGTAATCCCAGGATGGACAGAAGGTGTACAACTAATGCCCGCAGGTTCAAAATACAAATTCTTTATCCCGTACAACCTGGCTTATGGTGAACGCGGTGCAGGAGCAGACATTCCTCCTTACAGCACTTTGATTTTTGAAGTAGAACTGTTAAAGGTTAACGGGAAATAAATTGAAATGTAAGATGGTATTTGTGAAATGGAAACCGTAAGCTAGACCATCTAATGAAATTATCAAAAATCGTTGTCTCGGGCAAGCATATGCAGTTTGAGATGACGATTTTTTTTTTGAAGAATACTATGCAGTCAGCTGTTACCAGCTGACTGTTTGTTTAAGTAAGATGACTTTAAAAAACCGGACTTTCTGTGTCAGATGGAAACATCCGACACCACATTTAACTCTATCTAAAGATACCGAAACAAGTTCAGCAGGACGGAATCCAGGAATTTTTAAAACTTTCTTCGCTATTCAATGTTAGCTATTACAAATTAACATGAATATGAAAAAAGCATTCCCTTTAGTACTGATTGCATTTTTATGCACCACCTTAAGCAGTTGCGAACTGGTAGAAGGTATATTTAAAGCCGGCGTTTGGGTAGGCGTAATTGTAGTGGTAGTAGTAGTGGCGCTGGTCATCTGGATTTTGGCCAAAATATTTGGCGGAGGCAGGAGCTAGTTTAGTCCTGAGTCAAAAGTCTATAGTCGGGATGATCAGTCCTATTAAAATATAAAGGGCAGAAACTCTAAGTTTTTGCCCTTTTGTACCCCTTATAAAAATACCATTTCGGTAATCACCTCGCTACCGGCATGCTCATTCAGTTTCTGGATAATCCCCTGTCTTACCATAATCAGTTCGTTTTTGATCACGGAAGATTCTATCCTCAAAAAAAGTCGTTTATCATGAATGTAAATCTGCTTGGTTCTGTTGGCAATTGCAGTACCCATAATCTCAGGCCAAACGGATAAGATTGAGGTTTCATCGAACTTACGTCGTAAACGGTATACATCAAGCATTTTGCCGATCGCATCTTTTAAGGTAACATCGTTGGGTTTACGCATTTTGTATGGTTCCGTTATCTACTTCAAACAAAGTTACATCAACTTCTATTTTTTCAAAAATTGATTTTACCCTTTCTTTTCCCGTATCTGTAATAAATATCTGCCCAAAATCATGGTGTGAAACCATTTGCATGAGTTTTTGAACGCGGTTATCATCCAGCTTGTCAAAAATATCATCCAATAAAAGCAAAGGTTTAAATCCTTTATTTTTAGCGAGATAAGCATATTGTGCTATTTTTAAAGCAATTAAAAAAGATTTTTGCTGCCCCTGCGAACCAAACTTTTTTAAAGGCATCCCACTGATGATAAAAGCCAGTTCATCTTTATGGATACCAGTTGTGGTCCGCTCCAGTATACGGTCTTTTTCTACTGATTTTTTCAATAACTCTTCAAAAGATGCATCATTCAATTGCGATTGATAATTCAACTCTACAATTTCCTTTTTTTCAGTAAGATAGGTATAATATTGATTAAAAAGTGGAATAAACTCATCCATAAAAGCTTTACGGACGGCAAATATTTTGTTGCCGGCTATAACCAGCTGTTCATCTAAAATTTCGAGCAGCGTAGGATCATATTTTCTGGTAATGGCGATCTGTTTTAGCAAAGCATTCCGGTTCAACAGGATGCGGTTGTAGGTAATCAGTTGATCCAGGTAATGTGCATCGGTTTGCGAAATCACATTATCGATAAACTTTCTCCGCTCCTCACTGCCTTCCATAATCAGGTTTACATCATAGGGAGAAACCATTACCACCGGAAAAAGGCCAATATGATCGGCCAACTTTTCATATTCTTTCTTATTTCGTTTAAATTGCTTTTTCTGGTTTCGCTTTACACCACAAGAAATTTTTTCATTTTTTTCATTGCGATCAAAATCGCCCTGAATCATAAAAACCTCTTCATTGGTTTTGATCTGCTGGCTATCGATGGGATTAAAGTAACTTTTACATAAACAGAGGTAGTGAATCGCATCAAGCATATTCGTTTTGCCAGCGCCGTTATTACCCGTAAATACGTTTACAGTTTCCGAGAAATGGAGATCTGCATCTGTATAATTCTTAAAATTTAAAACGGTAATGTTTTTTAACCACATAAATATGTCACAAATTTACCCTTTTTTAACTTCTTAAAACCCATTGTTTAAAATAAACGTTAATAAGATTTAAAAAAATTGTACTTTCATCGCAAGGAGGAATCAATGGTTGCACAAAAAATGCTGGAAGGAAATGTTCTATGGTCTTATGATCATGAACTGAACAGCAATAAAAATTCGAACTGGGTAAAAAAAATAGCAGAGTTATTTTCATTTTTAAAACCTGTCCATAATCACGAAGGCGACATTTTACTAGCTTCCAATGGTATTTTCATTACCGGGGATGAACAATTGGAACTGCCATTATCCCATATTGAAGAGGTTTATATGGGATTCGACGATTTATTCCCAGCTTCATCAGCCAAAAACTTTGGTGCATTCTGGCAGCCGATCAGAATCAGGTCTGTTTTGAGCAATTCTGAAAGCCAAACTGTGTACCTGGTCATTAACCATACCGGGATTTTTAGCGATAACCAAACCTGGTTTAATACACTGATTAGCTTGTTACGCTAATGACCTTGATGATTTTACGATCTGAACGCCTAATTAACTAATGTTTAATTAAATACTTCAAAATAAAGGTTGATACTTTGATTGAAAAATGTATTTTTGCAATCTTAAATTTTTTAAACAAACATGTCTACAACAGATAACCAGACAATTCAACCGACTAAAAAAGGTTCATTTTTACAAGAGAATAATAAGAGCTTACTGTTTATCGCAGGTGCTGTAGTTTTATTAGTTTTAATATATCTTTGGTATCAAGGCGTGTATTTAAAAGGCCGTGCTGAAGAAGCCGCCAGCAAAATGTATAAAGCAGAGCAGTTTGTTGGTGTAGATTCATTATCGAACAGAGCAGTTAAAGGCGAAGGTGGTTACCCGGGTTTTGAGCAGATTGCTAAAGAATATGATAACACCAAATCGGCAAACTTAGCTAACCTTTATTTAGGTGGCATTTACTTACGTAAAGGCGAATATAAACAAGCAATAGAGGCATTAAGCAAATATAGCGCTACCGGCAGCCCGGTTGCAGATCCATTGGCTTTAGGTTTATTAGGTGATGCTTACAGCGAATTGAAAGACTACAAACAAGCGACCACCTATTATAAAAAAGCGGCTGATAAAGCAAGTAAATTTACTTCACCTATGTTTTTAAAGAAGCTAGGATTGGTTAACGAAAGCCAAAATGATTATAAAGGTGCAGTTGAAGCTTATACAAAAATAAAAACGCAATATCCGGAGAGTGCAGAAGCACAATTAATTGACGCATACATTGCAAGAGCTCAGGAAAAAGTGAAATAAACAAAACTAAACATACTTACAGGAAAGATCATCGAAAGATGGTCTTTTTTTGTTTAGCAGCTTTTCGTCATCTCAACTTTAGCGCAGAAATGCAGAGATCTATAACGACAGAGTAGATCCAAAATCGATCTCCTGTTTAAGCGCCTCAACAAACTGCATAAAAAATTTCTTCTTTCTTTTTCTGGAAATCAGGTACAGATGCGTTTAGGTTGCTGCAGTCCCGCTTTCCGTTAATCCGATGCTTTTGATTAATCTGATATGGTAATTTATAGAGAAGCATCGGAACCACTGCGATCCCTTAGGTTTAGGTGGCCCAGGGCAGTAAAATTATCTGTGGTTGCATGGTGTAAAGAGAAATGCCTGGTTATTTGACATTGTAGGGCATATAAGCATCCTTTTATATGGTAAACTTTACTTAACTTCGATTGGGTTTAGGTGGCAAATAAAGTAATACGATTTGGGTTTTGAAACATTCTGACAATAACGGCATATTAGCAGACTATGCTATTCACACCTTTAATAACAGCAAATACACTGCCATTTTAGACCTGATTGAAATGGAAAGCCCACAGCGCAGCGAGGACTTGAAATGGAAAGCAGGATGAACATTAAAAAGAGCTACTGTAATTGCTCTTCAAATGACCTTTTTTGGGCTACACTCCTTTGAGATTTAAATTACAAAAGATCCTTCGCTGCGCTCAGGATGATAATATGAACAGTTAACCCATTAACTATCTATTTATTAAAAGCTGTCATGGTATGGGCAGGCCCAATGGTAACGAAGCTTTTAATCAACTCTACACTTTTATCGATTAATGCAGGAAGTTCTAACTGTTCATTTTTATCAAACAAACCTAAAACGAAATCTATTTGCCTGCCTTTCGGATAATCGTTTCCGATGCCGAAGCGTAGACGCGCATAATTTTGTCCACCGCAAACTTCTTCTATGCTTTTTAGCCCATTATGACCGGCGCTGGAACCCTGCAGTTTCAACCTAAGCTTCCCAAGCGGCAACGCAAGATCATCGACAACAACCAGCACATTTTTCGGTGCTATTTTTAATTCCTTCATCCAGTAGTTCACAGCTTTACCGCTCAGGTTCATAAAGGTGGTCGGTTTAATTACATGCAGTTTTTTACCTTTAAAACCAACCTCAGCATAATAGGCCAAACGGATATTGTCGAAACTACCACCTAAGCCTTTTACCAATTCATCGGCGATATCAAAGCCGATATTATGCCTGGTGTGCGCATACTCCGGTCCGATATTTCCTAAGCCAACTATAAGATATTTCATGGAAGCAAAGATAAAAAAAAAGGCTGAAGGCGGGAAGGCTGAAGGTTTAAGGTAAAAGTAAAAAGACCAAAGCTTAAAGTAGCGACTACGCATTAAAAACAAAAAAGCGGTACAAAATTGCTTTTGCACCGCTTTTAAAATCTGTGTAATCACATTAATCTGTGAGATCAGCTTACTATTTTTTACCTTTAGCAGCTTCAGTTTCTGCTTGTTTTAATGCTCTAGACATTGCAACAGAAACGATGGTATCTTCAGGAGTGTTAGTGATTACATATTTGTCACCTTGAAGGTCACGAACACGGAATAAACTACCTACTTCCAATTTCTCTAAGCTTACTTCTACGTTTTGCGGCATGTTAGCTGGTAAAGCTTTAACACGTAGTTTACGTAATTTCTGGATTAACTTACCCCCCATTTTAACACCTGGAGAAGTTCCTGTTAATTTAACCGGGATTTCCATAACGATTTCTTTATCGTCAAATAACTGAAGAAAATCGATGTGCAATAATACATCGGTAAGTGGGTGGAACTGAGTATCTTTTACGATAGCTTTGGTTTTGGCACCGTTAACATCGATTTCAACAAAGTTTACTTCCGGGGTATAAATAACATCTCTTAAATCAGCAATAACCACAGCTAAGTGTTGTTGCTCTTTTCCACCATACAATACCGCCGGAACTTTACCTTCGTAACGAAGTTCCTTGGCATCGCGTTTCCCTACGTTCTCTCTTGGAGAACCGCTAATTGCGATTGTTTTCATTTTATTTATATTTAATTATTAGTAGTAAGTATCGAGTATCAAGTAAAAGCCTTACGCCTTCAACCTTTCACCTTCCACCTTAATTTAAACCCTAAACAGGTCACTAATTGAACCATGTTCGTTTACATTAGCAATTGCCCTTGCAAATAAACTGGCTGTGCTTAGCACCCTGATTTTCGAACTTTCCCTTTTCAATGGGATCGTATCTGTAACGATCAGTTCGGTTAATACCGAATTCTCTACCGTTTCAACGGCTTTGCCAGATAATACAGCATGTGTACAAACTGCCCTCACACTTGCTGCGCCGTTTTCCATAATCAAAGCAGCAGCTTTCGATAAAGTTCCGGCAGTATCACAGATATCATCGATCAGTACCACGTCCTGTCCGGTTACATCCCCGATAATTGACATCGATTCGATTTCATTGGCACGTTTACGGCGCTTATCGCAAATAATTACCTCAGCATTAAAAAACTTGGCAAAAGTACGTGCCCTGTATGAACCGCCCATGTCTGGCGATGCAATGGTTAAGTTTTTTAAACCTAAGCTTTTGATATAAGGTACAAATATTACCGATCCATCGAGGTGATCAACCGGGATATCAAAGAAACCCTGGATCTGCGCAGCATGTAAATCCATCGTCATGATTCGGTGAATGCCTGCTGATTTCAGTAAGTTGGCCACCAATTTGGCACCGATTGCTACACGTGGCTTGTCTTTTCTATCCTGACGGGCTAAACCATAATAAGGAACAACTGCTGTAATATAATGTGCAGATGCCCTTTTAGCAGCATCAACCATAAGCAAAAGTTCCATTAAATTATCGCTGGGCTGATAAGTTGACTGGATTAGAAAAACATCACTACCCCGGATTGACTCATCAAAAGAAGGCTGAAATTCTCCATCACTGAATTTGTGAATGGTTACGCTACCAAGTGGCTTGCCGTAATGCTCGGCAATTTTAAGTGATAATCCTTTAGAACCTGTTCCGGAAAAAAGCTTTACCGGGTTAAACTGCAATGGCATGGGTTCGTGTAGTTACGGTTAAAAAAAATCGGATCATGCCTATTTAAAACATGATCCGTTATTAAATTTTAGTTGTCCGACCTGGATTCGAACCAAGACAAACGGTACCAAAAACCGTTGTACTACCCTTATACTATCGGACAAGCTTTATCAAAGATATTCTCTTCGAAAGGGAATGCAAATGTAGGAACCTTATTTTAAATATGCAAGAGTGATTTTAAAATATTTTTAATTTCTTTCCCGCTGTTCCTGTTTGCGATGCAAAGATAAAAAAATCATCATATAGCATGCAACATTTTCTTTTTTTATGTGACTTTTTTTAATACGAACCACTTAAATCATTTATTATCAAAGACTAAAATTAAACTATGAATTACTCAAGGATCAACACCATTGGAGGCTGGCTCTGTTTTGTTATTGCCGCTTTCACGTACATTTTAACCTTAGATCAATCTGTAAGTTTCTGGGACTGTGGCGAATTCATTTCTTCTGCCTTCCGGATGGAAGTAGTTCACCAGCCAGGCGCTCCAATAGTCTCCATGATCCAAAAGTTATTTTCGATATTCGCTTTTGGCGATAAAACCAAGGTTGCCTATTTCATTAATATATCTTCTGCACTTGCAAGTGCTGGCACTATTCTATTTCTGTTCTGGACCATTACTGCACTGGCCAGGAAAACAGTCATTAAAAAAGGCGAAGAAATCACCAATCAAAAAATAATCGGCATAATGGGGGCCGGTTTTGTTGGCGCTTTGGCCTATGCTTTTTCTGATAGTTTCTGGTTTTCAGCAGTAGAGGCTGAAGTTTACGCCATGTCATCACTCTGTAGCGCCATTGTATTCTGGGGTATATTAAAATGGGAATCACAGGCTGATGAACCAAAATCAGACCGTTGGTTACTTTTTGTGGCTTACATGATGGGGATATCAATCGGGGTACACATTTTAAACCTGCTTACCATTCCCGCATTAATATTTGTTTATTATTTCAAAAAGAACCAATCGCCCGATTGGAAAGGTATTTTAAAGGTATTTCTTATTTCAATAGCTGTATTGGCGGCGGTACAATTTGGGATCATCCAATATGTAATATCTTTTGCCGCAAGCTTCGATTACTTTTTTGTAAACACCCTGGGTTTAGGCTTTGGAACAGGGATATTATTTTTTGCAGTGTTCCTAATCGGGGGCCTGGTTTACGGTATCCGCTATTCCATCCTTAAAAATAAAAGGGTTTTGAACCTGGTGATGTTATTTACTGTTCTGTTACTTTTTGGGTATAGCTCTTTTGCGCTTCTCATCATCAGGGCACAGGCTAAACCAAATTTAAACAACTATAATGTAGATAATGTATTCTCGTTTTCAAGATATGTGAGTCGCGACCAATACGGCGACAGACCCTTGCTTTATGGCGAAAACTACAATTCAGAAAAAATCGGAATTAAAGAAACAGGCAAGATTATCCGCAAAGGCGATAAAAAATACGAACCAGCAGGCACAAAATCGGAATATGTTTTTGCCGATAAAACTTTACTGCCACGCATGTATAGCGACAAACCTGAACATGTTAATTTTTACAAAAGCTACATGGGTTTTGACGATGAACATAAACCTACCCTTTTGGATAATTTGAAATATATGTTTTCTTTTCAGACCGGACAAATGTACATGCGCTATTTCATGTGGAATTTTGTAGGCAGACAGGATAATGAAGATGGACAACTTGGCGGGAAAGACGGTAATTGGCTCAGTGGTGTAAAACCTTTGGATGCGATCAGGTTGGGCAATCAAAAAAATCTTCCACCATCCATTGTAGAGAACAAAGCATATAATAGATTTTTCTTTCTGCCCTTAATAATCGGCTTAATTGGCGCCGTTTGGCATTTTAAGCGCAACCAAAAAGATGCAGGCGTTATCGGTTTACTTTTTGTATTTACCGGGGTGGCCATAGTGGTTTACTTAAATTCTGTTCCTGTTGAACCCCGCGAAAGAGATTATGCTTATGTAGGTTCGTTTTATGCTTTTGCCATCTGGATCGGTTTAGGGGTACTGGGATTAAAGGATTGGTTTTCACAAAAATTAACGCCCTTGCGTGCCAGTATTTTTGCTACGGTTATAGCTTTATTTGGCGCCCCGATCATTATGGCCAACCAGGGCTGGGACGACCACGACCGTTCTGACAGTCACATGGCAAGAGACATGTCTGTCAACTACCTAAAATCCTGCGCACCTAATGCCATCTTGTTTACCTATGGCGATAATGACACCTATCCGGTTTGGTATGCACAGGAAGTAGAAAATATCCGTCCGGATGTGCGGGTGGTGAATTTAAGCTTATTTACAGCCGACTGGTATATTGACGGTATGCGAAAAAAACAAAATGAATCTGCCCCTTTACCGATCACCCTCAAACATGAGCAATACGTTGAAGGCACTAGGGATATCATGTACTACCAGGATTATAAAATTGCACAGCACATTGAGCTACAGGAAATTTTAGATGTGTTGCTGTCCGATCATGACGAAGATAAGGTAACCATGACAGACGGCTCTAAATACAATGTGTTACCTACAAAGAACCTAAAACTGGCAGTAAGCCCACAACAGGTACTGGATACGGGAACCGTTCCAAAAGAAGATGCCGGAAAAATAGCAAGCAGTATGGAATGGACTTATAATTCGAATTTTGTAACCAAAGGTACTTTAGCTCTGTTTGATATTTTAACGCACAATAACTGGGAACGGCCGATTTATTTTAGCGGCGCCATGCCAGACGAGCAATATTTAGGGCTTAACAAGTACCTCTATTCTGAAGGTTTAAACAAAAGATTACTTCCGTTAAAACCTGATACAGCCATTACACAGGATTTTGATCGCGTAAACCTGAAACCGATGTACAACAACCTGATGAATGTGTATGGCTTCGGTAACATTAAATATGCCAATCATTTAGACAGACAATCTGCCGATGATGTAGCCATGATATCTAACATGTTTAATGGTTTATTAACCGGACTAATTAATGAGGGTAAAATTTTTGAAAGCAAAAGAGCGGTAAATAAATACTTTGAAGTAATTCCGGCTAAATTTTACAGCAGGCGCCAGGTAATGAGTACGTATTATTTTACCGAAAACCTGTATCGGTTAAATGATTTAAACCGTGCGAATGCTATGATCAAAAAAACGGCCGATTATGTAGGAAAGGAACTCACCCATCTGGCTGATGTTTCCGAAAGCAAAAACCAGTTATCAGCAGAACAGGATGTGCGTTTCTACCTTGGTTATTTAGGCCAGATGGTCAAACTGACTGATGCATTTAAACAGGCAAGCCTGAGTAAAAACCTCGAAAAACAATATAATGATCTTATTGTAAGATTTACTCCTTTTGCTGCAGGATAGGCAAAAAACATGCTAAATGTAACCCATAAGCAGATTTCACCTTTCTGCTTATGGGTTTTTACTTTCCGATAAATTAAAATCCTTTATGTTAAAGCCCTTAAGCCGTTAAAAATTGTTAAATCAATGCAAAAATTTACCTGTTTTATCGACTAGAATAGTTAATTTCGGCAGCATTTTTATGTGAAAACATTTTTTAATATCATTAAACAAACCAATGAATTATTCAAAAGTTAATAATATAGTAGGCTGGATCTGCTTTTTAATTGCTACACTAACTTACGTTTTAACCTTAGAGCCTTCTGCCAGTTTTTGGGACTGTGGTGAATTTATCGCATCGGCATTTAGAATGCAGGTTGTTCACCAGCCTGGTGCGCCTTTATTTTTAATGATCCAACGTTTCTTTTCGATTTTTGCAGCGGGTGATTTAACCAAAATTGCTTACTGGATGAACGTGGGTTCGGCTGTTTCGAGTGGGGCAACTATCTTATTTTTATTTTGGACAATCACCGCATTGGCTAAAAAAACCATATTAAAAGCTGGTGAAGAATTAACTACAGGCAAATTAATCAGTATTATGGGTGCAGGTGCCGTTGGTGCTTTAGCTTATACTTTCTCTGATAGTTTCTGGTTTTCGGCGGTAGAATCTGAGGTTTATGCACAATCATCATTGTTTACTGCCATTGTATTCTGGGCTATACTTAAATGGGAGGCGCATGCCGATGAGCCAAGAGCCGACCGCTGGTTATTGTTTATTGCCTATATTATGGGTTTATCAATCGGTATCCACTTACTAAACCTGTTAACAATCCCGGCACTTGCTTTTGTTTACTATTTTAAAAGAACTGATAAAGCAACCACATCCGGAATTATCAAAACACTTCTGGTAGGTATCCTGATCTTGGCAGTAATTCAATATGGTATTATCCAATACCTGGTATCATTCGGTGCTTATTTCGATCTGTTCTTTGTGAACACATTGGGTATGGGCTTCGGAACAGGTGTATTGTTCTTCGCTATATTATTGATCGGCGCCCTGGTTTGGGGAATACGTTATTCGATCAGGCATCAAAAGAAATTATTAAATTTAGGTTTAATCTCTACAGTTCTAATCATTTTCGGTTATGCCTCTTTCGCAATGATCATCATCAGGGCAAAGGCTGATCCAAACTTAAATAACAGTGCGCCTAAAGATGCTTTCTCTTTCTTAAGTTACTTAAACCGTGAGCAATATGGCGATAGACCATTGGCCTATGGACCAAACTACAATTCTGAAAGAACAGGTGTAACTGAAGGTAAAACCATCTGGAGAAAAGGCAAGGATAAATATGAAGTGGCTGGTAAAAAAACCGATTACGAATACAACAACAATACCTTATTGCCACGCATGTACAGTGACGACCCTAGACATGCCAGTTTTTATAAAGAATGGATGCACTTAGATGACAGCAAACATCCGAATGTAGTTGACAATGTTGGCTTTTTGGCCAGCTACCAGATCGGCTATATGTATATGCGTTACTTCTTCTGGAATTTCGTTGGTCGCCAGAACGATGAGCAAGGCCAGGGCAGCGGATTTGAAGGTGAATGGATTAGTGGTATTAAACCATTTGATAGCTGGTTACGTGGTGATCAAAGTCATTTGCCACCATCAACTGTTGATAATAAAGCTTACAACCGTTTCTTCTTTTTACCGTTGATTATAGGTATAATCGGCGCATTATGGCATTTTAAACGCAACCAGAAAGATGCTGGCGTAGTGGCTTTGTTGTTCTTTTTTACAGGTATTGCGATTGTATTATACTTAAATCAAAAGCCTTTAGAGCCTCGTGAACGGGATTACGCTTATGTAGGTTCTTTCTATGCCTTTGCCATATGGATTGGGTTAGGAGCCCTTGGAATTAAAGAATGGCTGTTTAAAAAATTAACCCCAACTGCCGGAGCTATTGGCGCGACAGTAATTGGTTTACTGGCCGCACCGGTTATCATGGCCGAGCAGGGATGGGATGACCACGACCGTTCTACCAAACTGGTTCCACATGATATTGCTTATGATTACCTGCAATCGTGTGCGCCAAATGCCATCTTATTTACTTATGGTGATAATGATACCTACCCGCTTTGGTATATCCAGGAAGTAGAAAATGTTCGTCCTGACGTACGTATTGTAAACTTAAGTTTATTTGATACAGATTGGTACATCAACGGTTTAAGGCAAAAACAAAACGAATCTGCCCCATTGCCAATTACAATGAAGCCTGAGCAATATGTACAGGGAGAGAGAGACGTGATGCCATATGATGATTATAAAATTGCGGGTAGCGTTGAACTTAAAAACGTAGTTGATTTATTGTTATCAAACGATGAGAGCGATAAAGTACCGATGCAGGATGGAACAAAATCTAATTTCCTGCCTACTAAAAACCTTAAAATTACTGTAGATCCACAGCAAGTAATCAGTACCGGAACGGTGCCTGCAGCAGATGCTTCAAAAATTACCAACACAATGGATTGGAAATTTAATAAAGGTTACGTGACCAAAGGAACTTTGGCCATGTTCGACATCCTGGCACATAACAACTGGAAACGCCCGATTTATTTCGCTTCCACTGTTCCTTCTGAGCAATATAACGGTTTGGATAAGTATTTATACAGTGAAGGTTTAGCTTTGCGTTTATTGCCGCTTAAAGCTGATACAACCGCATCTGAGGATAGACCGGAGCAATTGAACACGCCTGTTTTATATAATAATGTGATGAATAAGTTTAAGTGGGGAAATATGAAAACAGCTAAATATTTAGATCCACAGTCATCAGATGATACATTTATTTTTACCAATATCTTCAGCAGCTTAACCAACAGCTTAATTAAAGAAGGTAAAATGGATGAAGCCAAAAAAGTGGTGAATAAATATTATGCGGTAATGCCGGATAAATTCTTCGGCATCCGTACAGTTGTTGTAAAATTCTATATGGCTGAAAACCTGTATAAATTAGGTGAAACTGCCAGAGCCAATGATATTTTAGACAAATCAGGCGATTACATCAATAAGGAATTGAATTACCTGGCCGATATTTCACAATCAAAAGGTTTAACCGGATCACAGAATATCCAAACCGGCTTATACTATCTGGACCGCATGATTAAAACGAGCAAAGCTGCTGGACAGGATAAGTTGAGCGATAAATTGCAAAAGACTTTCAATAACCTGGAAGGCCGTTTATCCATGTTTTTCCCACAACAAGGTCCGCAACAATAACGGATCTGAAAATAGTTTACCAAGCAGCTGCATTCATTTGTAGCTGCTTTTTTGTTGACCAACCTATCAGGTTTTTAAAACCTGATAGGTTTATAAAGCACAAAAAAATCCCGCTCAGCATAGCCAAACAGGATTCAAATTTATTTTAGTTAATGATTATTCGTTTACTACACCCATTTCACAGAATTTCTCAATCCTTTGCTCAATCATCTTATCTGTTTTCAATTTGCCCAAAGCGGCCAAATCTTTTACGATATATTCTTTTAATGTTTTACCCATTAACTCCGGATCCTGATGCGCACCACCAAGCGGCTCAGGAATAATGCCATCGATTAGTTTGTTGCCAAACATATCATCAGAAGTCAATTTTAGGCACTCAGCAGCTTTTTCTTTAAAGTCCCAGCTTCTCCATAAAATAGAAGAACATGACTCAGGAGAAATTACTGAATACCAGGTGTGTTCTAACATATATACCTTATCGCCTATTCCTATACCCAAAGCACCTCCGGAAGCACCTTCACCTACTACAATGCAAATAATCGGCACACGCAGAACCGACATTTCCAATAAATTTCTGGCAATAGCTTCACCTTGTCCACGCTCCTCGGCCTCTAAACCAGGGTAAGCACCCATTGTATCGATAAAAGAGATCACCGGCTTGTTAAATTTTTCAGCCAAACGCATTAAACGCAACGCTTTGCGGTAACCTTCCGGATTGGCCATACCAAAATTGCGGAACTGGCGCTCTTTGGTATTTTTACCTTTCTGATGACCGATAATCATTACCGTTTGACCATTTATAGAAGCAAAACCGCCAACAATAGCTTTATCATCTTTAACCGTTCTGTCGCCGTGCATTTCAATAAAATCATCACAGATCATATTGATATAATCAAGGGTTTGCGGGCGATCTGGATGACGGCTCATCTGAACCTTGTTCCAACCGGTTAAATTTTTATATAAATTATTGGTAGTTTCATCTAATTTACCATCAAGTTCGTCCAAAGTGGCAGACATATCTACCTTGGTTTTTTCGGCAACTTGCTTAACCTTTTCTATCTGCTGAACTAAATCGGCAATAGGTTTCTCAAAATCGAATGATGTTTTTATTTGCTGCATAATTGAACCACAAAAATAAGTAATTATTTTTGGTTTGCAGCCAACAGTTTTTTGTTTAAGTGCTTAGGTAGAGAAATCGCACCAGCTTTACAGATAAAAGAAAGGCAAAATACGATTATTTCTTTTTTTGGAAAGCAATTGCAGTGGTTGATAGGCTTTGTTTCCGTCCTGCTCTCCCTCCTGCTGATGAAAAATCAGCATCTGTCCGATCAGGTTTATTAATTCCGGTTTTTGCAACTATGCCGGGTTTCCGTGCCACCGCCCTAACCTATGTAGCACTGATTGCAATGGAAAGCACGCAAGCGAGGCACGAGTGCGGACTTGTAATGCAAAGCAGGACTAACGATAATTATTGCAATACAAGTGCGCTCCTGTAAACCCAAAAGCATTGACAAATAACAGTGTTTAAGAAGTTTGTAAATACTAAATTTAGAATTTAGCGGCCTCGCCTGCTTTTGGTAATGCTTTTTTAATAAATTCACGGATGTGGTTATTCGCCATTTTCAGATCATCTTTGCGCAGGTACATCATGTGCCCACTGCGATAACCTTCCCAACTCATACGGTCTTGCAGTTTACCTGCAGCATCTAACTGCCACATGCTGTATTTCGCATTAAAATAATCGCAGGCGCCATCATAATAACCCGATTGCACCAATAGATGTAAATATGGGTTTTGTGCCATGGCTTGGCGGAGATTATCGCCGGTCTGGTCTCCGGATTTGTCCCATGGGTAAACGGAACCGAACATATTGTATTTCAAATCGGTTTTATAATTCAGCTCGTTGCGGATGTACATATTAATGGCTGGTGTAAAAGAATGCAACCAGGAGGTAAGTTCAGCATTATAATCTGGTGCTTCGCCAGCGCTCATTTTATCGATCCCCCGATAGCGAGAATCTAAGCGACCAACAGTAAAACCTTTATCCCTCAATAACTCTTTCCAAAAGAAATCGGTTGGTACGTTAAGGTTATAATCTAAAATTACTTTTTCGGAAAGGCCGGAGTAACGGGCCATTTTTAGTGCAATGGCTTTCTTTTTATCAGCACTTAACATCCCTCCCTGCGAAATGGCCGGGATAAGCTCATTAATGGTAAAACTTTCCACTTCAGGAAGCATTGCGGTTAAGTCTTTGTTTTGTAAATCTGCTGCCAAAGCTTTATGGTACCATGCGGTAGCGGCAAAATACGGTAAACGCAAAGCGGCTTCAAGGCCGCTACGCTCAATACCTAATTCGGTTGGCGAAACTAACACCACACCGTTCAGGTACATCCATTGACTGTTCTGCAGTTCTAAAGCCAATCCTGAAACGCGTGTAGTACCATAACTTTCGCCAATTAAAAACTTTGGCGAAGCCCATCGGTTATTACGGGTTACAAAGGTGTTGATCCACTCGGCCAGGTATTTAATATCGGCACGTACACCGAAGAATTTATTGGTTGGAATATCTTTGCTTACCGCTCTCGAATAGCCTGTGTTAACCGGATCGATGTATACGATATCTGCCACATCTAAAATAGAATATGGATTTTCTTTATAACCATAAGGCTGTACAGGATATCCTTCATCATCAATATTCAAAACCACCGGACCGGTATAAGCAATGTGCATCCACACAGAAGCAGAGCCCGGACCACCATTAAAAGAGATCACTAAAGGACGTTTATCCCGGCTTTGTACATCACTCCGTTCATAATAGGTATAGAATAAACCAGCAATCGGTTTCCCGTCCTCATCCCAAACCGGTAAGGTACCGACAGTAGCTTTATACGGAACGGACTTTCCATCAATGTTCACCGAGTGATTGGTAACCATTGTACTCTCCACTTTAATGTTCCTTTCATTCGCTGAAGTTTTAGGTTCGTCTTTAAGGGTTACCTGGGTAGTGGTTACGGTTTCTTTAGATTGGCTTTTTCTTGGGCCTTGTTGCGCGTACGCAAAAATACCCATGCTTAAAAGTGTAGCGAGTATAAATCTGAATTTCATTGCGTTTGGTTTGGTTGCTAAATATCAAAATATTGTAGCGTTAATCAAAAAGCACATTAGAAATGTTACCATAAAAAAGCCGATACTGCACCTGCAATACCGGCTTTCAATAAGTTGTAATGATTTTACACGATTTACCAGAGATGGATAAATGACTGGAATTAATTACTTCAATGCTGTTTTACTAAAAATATGGTATTCTCCAGGCGCTAAAGTTTGGATGTAGCTGCTGGTGCTTAAATTAATACTACTACCAACTGCATCGATCCAGGTTCCAGCAGACCCGAAATCAATATTGGCCGCCTGGCTCACTACATCAAAATTACCAACCACCACAACAGTATTAGTTCCTTCAGTTAACTTGATATATTTGACGCCGCCTGCAAGATTATATGTCGAATTGCTCGAATTAAAAATACTGTTATTTTTTTTCAACCTGATAAATCTGGCATAAGCATCGTATAATGCCCTACGGTTCGGATCACTGTAATAATCCCATTTAATAGGTTTTTCACCTGTCCGCCCGTTAAAATCGATATTGACATCGTAACCCAATTCACCAAACTGCCATACCATTTTAGGTCCTGGGACGCTGAATAAAAAGGCTGCTATGAGTTCTTCTCTTTTTAACGAAGTAGCCAGGTTTCCTTTAATTACATAACTTCCGGAAGCATTGCCGTAGGTAATATTCTTAAAATTTAAGCGCTCCTCGTCATGACTTTCGCCATAGCCAACTAAGTTTTCCGATTTAGCGAAGCCATGGTTGGCATAAAAACCCCATTGAAAATTAGAATTATCCAACCAGCCCATCGTAGCCTCATTCATGTTATAATTCATATTGTTCCAGAGCATCATGCCCTCATCAGCCAGTACCTTCTCTTCAGATTCTTCTGCAAAATGTTCCAAAATCACATAAAAATTAGGGTCTAAACTTTTGATATAGCCATTGTAATCTTTCCAAATGGCAACACGGCCAGCATCGTACAACCTGAACTGTGCATCATCCGTTGATTGTTTCTGTGTAAATCCCTTTGAAAGATCGAAACGGAAACCATCAATTTTATATTGTTGCATCCAAAACTTCATCACATCTTTCGAGAATTTTTTGGTCGCCGCACTTTCATGGTTAAAATCATAACCAACATTAAACGGATGTTTCGCATCCACATTAAACCATGGACTATTTGCTGTAGGTTTCGAGCCATCAAAATACAACTGCACCATCGGCGACTGACCAAAAGAGTGGTTTAACACCATATCTAAAATTACAGCAATGCCACGTCCATGGCACTCATCAATAAAATTCTGTAATGCGGTTTTGGTGCCATAATATTTATCGGGTGCAAAATAAAATGATGGATTGTAGCCCCAGCTTAAATTTCCTTCAAATTCGTTTACCGGCATTAATTCAATTGCATTGATACCTAAACCGGTTAAATAATCGAGTTTTGCCAAAGTTGAGGCATAGTTATGATCAGCAGTAAAATCGCGTACCAATAATTCGTAAATCACCAGGTTATTTTTTTCAGGACGGGTAAAACCGGTATTTTTCCAGGTATAAACGGGTTGATTAGCCTGCATTACACTTACAATTCCTGTTGTTTTACCTGTTGGATAGCCTTTTAAATTAGGATAGGTTGCTGCTGAAATGTATTTATCATTATCAGGATCGAGTATTTTCTCGCAATAAGGGTCGGCAACTTTTAAGTTTCCATCTACATAAAACTGATAGGCATACTCTGCAGATGGATTTAAATTATCTACCTGAGTCCACCAATAATTTCCATCTGGTGTATTTTTCATGGGTAAGCTGGTGGTAGACCAATCATTAAATTCACCAATCAACGATACGGATTTTTTACCTGGTGCATAAAGTGTTACAATGGCCGATGTTCCATTGTTGGTAAAAACCACACCATCTTTGGCTCCTGAAGGCAGATCAGCTTTCTGATCAGTTGGTATAGATTCTAAACCGCCATCCGGCGCTTTTTTACAGGCGGTAATACATGCTGTTACCAATAGCAAAAGGTAAACAATGGTTTTGACTCTTTTTGTTTCGTGCAGACACGAATCAATACGGTTAATGTTTTTTTTCATTTGGTTAGGTTATTTGATTTTTACCACAGAGAACACCGTTTTTTTTCACAGAGTGCACTGAAAATACATCTTTTATGTACCTCGGTCTGTGCCCCCCACAGACCGAAGCATGAATAATGGTCTGTGAGGACACAGACCATGGAATAGTGTTTTAGACTGATCTATTTTCTTCTACTTCCAGTTTAGAAGTCAAAACTTCATCAGTTTTCTTTGATTCACGGATAAATAAATAACAGATTACAGCTGCTAAAATCATCAATCCACCACCTAATTGTACAGCTAAAAGCCTGTCGTTATTTAATACATTACGCATTAACCAGCCAAAACCGAGCGAGGCGATAATTTCGGGCAATACAATAAAGAAGTTGAAGATACCCATGTAAATCCCGATTTTATCTTTAGGCAGCGATCCGCTTAACATGGCATAAGGCATAGAAAGGATACTGGCCCAGGCAATGCCAACTCCTGTCATACATAAATACAGCATATTTTTATCGTGCACCCAGGCAACGCTGATTAAACCGACTGCACCGCAGATTAAACAAAGGGCATGGGTAGTTTTGCGGCCCAGTGTATCGGCAATTTTCGGTAGTATCAGGGCAAACAGAAAAGTAATTACGCTGTAATAAGCGAGTGTTAAACTGCCAAAATCGGCCCCATGCGCATAAACCGGATCAGCAGCATCTTTGCCACCAAAAACATTCATGGCAACAGCGGTGGTATAATAAAACCACATTAAAAATAAACCTGGCCAGGTAAAAAACTGAACCAAAGAAACAATCTGCATCCTTTTTGGCATATTCCTCAAGGCATGAAAAATTTCTCTTGCACTACCCCCAAAACCTTTGTTGCTTTCTTTTACTTTTTCTTTAAAATCTACATCCTGGGGTGGATATTCTTTGGTGGTCAGCACTGTCCATAATACTGCAGCGAAAAAGAAAAAAGCACCGATATAAAAAGAGAATTTAACATTTTCTGGGATACTGCCCTGTGCTGCCGTATTGGTTAAATGGAATATATTGTTCATAATCCAGGGTAAGGCCGAAGCTACACTCCCACCTAAACCGATCATCATGCTCTGCATAATAAAACCCCGGTTAACCTGACTATCAGGCAATTTATCGGTAACAAAAGCGCGGAAAGGTTCCATGGCTATGTTTCCAAAAACATCCAGGATCCAAAGCAGTCCGGCTGCCATCCACAATACACTACTATGTGGCATGAAGATTAAGGCAATACTACTCACAATGGCCCCAAGCATAAAGTAAGGCCTTCTCCTGCCCCATTTTGGATGCCAGGTGCGGTCGCTCAGGTAACCTATTACCGGCTGTACCAATAAGCCGGTTAAAGGGGCTGCCAAAAACAATAATGGAACCTGATCGGGATTGGCGCCCAGGTTTTCGTAAATGCGCCCCATGTTGGCCCTTTGTAAATCCCATCCGAACTGGATCCCGAAAAACCCAACGCTCATGTTAATGATTTGTGCGAGTGTTAATTTGGGGTTCTCGAATATTGTTTTTAAGCTCATTTTGTTTAGTTTTAAGCGCTTAGCGCAGGGCGCATGGCGTTATTTTCTATTGCTTTAATAATTCTACGATAACGAGTGTCTCATTTTTCACCACAGAGAACGCAGAGTTTTGACACAGAGTTCACCGAGAATAAATATCCTTCGTGTTTCTCTGTGCTGTCACTTTGTGTGCTCTGTGGTTAATTATCTTAAAATTCTATCACCTGAGCACTAACCGGCGCCAGGGTTACGGGTATGTTTGTGCCTGCAGGTATATTTAATTTTTTATCTGTCAACAGTTCTGTAACCGGAACGGAAGATTTCGCCTTTAAAACCTGATCAGGAATTTCTATAATGGCGCTTAATGTTTGGTTTCGATCAAAATTGGCTACTACAAGTAAACGCTGCTTGCCTGAGTAGCGGATAAAAGCGTACATCCGGTTATTCATATTTCCGGTAACAGGAACTTCATAAATTTTTCCATTCAATACGGCATCACTTTTTGACGTTACTTTTAATAATTGCTTATAGTAGTTCCTCAAATTTTGCTGTTCACCATTTAGTTTATGACCGTCAAATAAGCCCCCGTTCATCCATTTCTGGTGGTTCGGAACGCCCCAATAATCGAAAATGGTGGTCCGGTTATCATCCCCGCCAAAACCTTCCTGCCCTTTTCCCGGTTCGCCAACTTCCTGACCAAAATAAAGCATCACGGGGCCTCCGCCTAAAGTTGCGGAAACGACCATTGCGGGTAACGCGAGTTCTGCCTTGCCCGCAAATGCAGCTGAAGCAATACGTTCTTCATCATGGTTTTCTAAAAAGCGAAGCATGTGATGGCCAAAACCGGCACTTTCTTGCTGCCAAATGAAACGGATATCTTTTACATCTGCATTTGGTTCATTTCTGATCAACCTTTTTAAACCATCATATAAACCAACTTTATCATACAGGTAATCGAATTTTCCTTCATCCAGATATTGTTTGTAAACTTTTGGATTATAAGCTTCTCCTATAAAAATTAAATCCGGATTTACTTTTTTAACCTGCGGAATTACCCCGTTCCAAAATGCAATGGGCACCATTTCAGCCATATCACATCTGAAACCATCTACTCCTTTATGGGTCCAAAAGATCAAAACATCGCGCATTTTCAACCAAACTGGTGGAATGGGATCAAAGTATTGTTTCTCGCTGTTCTGATAATCAACACCGTAATTCAACTTAATGGTTTCGTACCAGTCGTCATATTTTGGTTGTGCTGAAAATACGTTATTACCGGTTGCTTTTGCCGGATTTTCATCAAATTTCCCATCCTGAAGTACCGAAAGCGGCGTTTTTTGCCCATTTGTTGGAACCACTAAGGGTTGACCTGGGATATAATAAAAATCATTCCTAGGACTAAAAGCTACAGTGACATCATCATTTGCTCCAAAGTCGATTACATTTTTTGGCTTTGTATCAGAATGGTAACTTCTGGCCACATGATTGGGTATAAAGTCGATCAGCACTTTTAAGTTTTTAGCATGTGTTCTTTTTACCAGTGCTTTAAACTCTTTCATCCTGTTCTTAACGTCAACAGCCAGATCGGGATCTACGTCATAATAATCGCGAATGGCATAAGGCGAACCTGCCCTGCCTTTTACCACATCGGCATCATCAGGTTTAATTCCATAGGCACTATAGTCGGTTAAACTGGCATGGGCCAATACCCCTGTATACCAGACATAGTTCACATGAAGTTCTTTTATTCCATCTAATGCTTTATCGGTAATATCGTTAAACTTACCGGAACCATTTTGTTGGATGGTTCCGTATGGGATATTGGTGGTATTTTTGTTTCCGAACAAACGGGGCAGTAACTGATAAATAACGATCTGTTTATCATTCATTTTTGTGCGCTTTTTTTGTGCAAAGGATGATATGGGGATGATGATGAAATTAAAAAAAAGTATCAATAGCCAGCTTTTATTGCTTTCGAATGCGAATAAGCTTTGAGCAGAATAACATCTTCTATCAGATAAAGTTTTAGATTTTAACCCTCTACCATCCGCCTTTATACCCTTTACCTTTCTCATACCAGCGCAGCATTATTTACTTCGATCTCCGTATTGCCGGCCAGTTGATAAAACTGATTTCTGATGCCGATTTCTACATCAACACCTGTATTGTTTTTGATATTGATGCTGTTTCCGTCAATATTTACTTTTAAGGTAGCTCCCCTGAAGCCGATAGTGAAAGAAAAAGATTTCCATTTACCCGGCAAGAAAGGACTAAAATGCAATTTACCATCACGTACACGCATACCGGCAAAACCTTCCACCACACTCATCCAGGTTCCTGCCATAGAGGTGATATGCAGACCGTCTTCCGTATCGTTGTTATAATCATCCAGATCTAAACGTGCAGTACGTAAGTAAAATTCATAGGCCCGTGCCTCGTCGTTTAATTTGGCTGCCAAAATACTGTGAACGCAAGGTGATAACGAACTTTCGTGTACGGTACGTGGCTCATAAAAATCAAAGTTTCTTCTGATGGTTTCCAAATCATAATCTTCTTCAAAGAAATACAATCCCTGCAAAACATCGGCCTGTTTAATAAAGCATGAACGTAGAATCCTGTCCCAGCTCCATTTTTGGTTAATCGGGCGTTCACTTGCCGGAAGATCTTTCACCAAAATTTGTTCCTTATCTAAATATCCATCCTGCTGTAAGAAAATCCCCAGTTTTTCATCTTGTGGATAATACATTTTCTCGATGATATCGGCCCAATCGGCAAATTCTTTTTGATCGAAATCCAAGGCTTTCAACAGCCTGTCATATTTTTCAGGTTGTTGCGCTTTTACAACTTCGGCAGCTTCTGTTGCATATTTCATACACCATGTAGCCAAAATATTGGTGTACCAATTGTTGTTTACGTTATTTTCGTACTCATTTGGTCCGGTTACACCAAGCATTACATATTGTTGTTTATCGTTGCTCCAGTTTACACGTTGCTTCCAGAAACGGGCAATACCGATCAATACTTCTAAACCATATTCAGAAAGATAACTTTCATCTCCTGTATAGCGGATGTAATTAAAAATAGCAAAAGCGATGGCTCCGTTACGGTGGATTTCCTCGAAGGTAATTTCCCACTCATTATGGCATTCTTCACCATTCATGGTAACCATCGGATACAAGGCAGCCCCGTCTTTAAAACCCAGTTTAGCCGCGTTTTCTATAGCTTTACCCAATTGTTTATAGCGATAAACTAAGAGGTTTCTGCTTACTTCCTGCGGAGCAGTTGCCAGGTAAAAAGGCACGCAGTAGGCCTCTGTATCCCAATAAGTAGAGCCACCATATTTTTCGCCTGTAAAGCCTTTCGGACCGATATTTAAGCGGTCATCTTTACCAGTATACGTTTGAAAAAGCTGAAAAATATTAAAACGGATTGCCTGTTGTGCAGAAACATCACCTTCAATAATAATATCACTTTCTTGCCACTTCGCTGCCCAGGCTTCGCTTTGTTCTTTTAATAAAGTATCAAAACCCTTGGAAGATGCTCGGGCTATTACAGATTTGGTTTCCTTCAGAAGTGACTCTTTAGGATAATTTTCTGAAGATAAATTCGCGGCAATTTTTACCAGAGTAACCTCTTCGTTTGCTTTAACATCTACAGAAAAAGTTTGCCCGACGAATTTCTCTTTACGTACAGCCTCTGGACTGATCGCCAACCTCTCTGCATTCTTATACAGTTCGACGTTACTGCCAGTGCAAACTTCAAATTCAGTTTTCTTTGTTCTGAGTTTGATATAAGCTTCTGTTCCAGAGATTTCATCAACAACTTTATCCCAGAACTTTTCATCGTAGTTACTGTCCTGATTTTTGACATCCCCATCAATAAAAGGTGTTAATGTTAATCTGCCATCAAAATTTAATGGTGTAATGCTATAACGGATGGCGCCAACTTCATCATCAGCAATGCTGCAAAAACGGGTTGATTTAACTTTTAGTGTTTTACCACTTTTCAGTTTTGCCTTGAAAGTACGTTCCAGGTAACCGGCATGCATATTCAGCACCCTTTTAAAATCGCTCACCTCGGCTGTTGCCAGATCAAGAATCTCATCATCTACTTTCACCTCTATTCCTACCCAGTTTGCGGCATTTAAAACTTTGGCAAAATATTCAGGGTATCCGTTTTTCCACCATCCCACGCGGGTTTTATCCGGATAATAAACACCAGCAACATAATTTCCTAATAAGGTTTCTCCTGTATAAGTTTCCTCAAAATTGGCGCGCTGGCCCATACGTCCATTCCCCAAGCTGAAAATACTCTCGGAAATCTTATTTAAATGTGGATCAAAGCCTTCTTCGATAATATTCCACTCATCTGCTTTAATGTAGTTTTTCATAACTAGTATTGAGAAGTGAGATTTGAGATATGAGACATATTGCCTTAAACCTTAAACCCTACACCGTAAACCTATAAATTTTCTAAATCTTTAACTGTTAATTTGTCTAATCCGCTTACTACCAGATCAGCCTGGCTAAGCACATTTTTTTCGCCGATACCGATGGCTTTCATTCCACCTCTTTTTGCCGCTTCTACCCCAGCAACAGCATCTTCAAAAACCACACATTCTTCGGGTGTAAAGCCTAAAAGTTCAGCCCCCTTTAAAAATACCTCAGGATCGGGTTTTGATTTGGTCACCATATTTCCATCGACAATTTCATCGAAAAAATGGGCAAGGCCTGTTCTTTCTAAAATAATTCCCGAGTTTTTGCTTGCCGAACCCAAGGCCAGTTTGTAACCAGCTTTATGAATTGCCGTTAGAAAATCTACTGTTCCAGGCAAAACTTCTGCTGGCGTCATTTTGGTGATCATATCTACGTACCAGCCGTTTTTCAAGCTAGCAAGCTCTTCTTTCTCTGCGTCGTTTTTTTGTACACCACCCCAGGCCAAAATCTTATTCAGACTTTCTACCCTGCTTACACCTTTTAATTGCTCATTCTGCTCTTCTGTAAAATCGAAGCCCATGGTATTGGCCAACCGTTTCCAGGCTTTGTAATGGTAAACTGCGGTATCTACCAGTACGCCATCTAAATCGAATAAACAAGCTTTGATTTGAGATTTGAGATCTGAGATTTTAGATTGGAGATTTTCTTGCATCTTTGTTATATTTTTTTGTATCAGGTAGTGAGTATTGAGTAGCAAGTAATGAGTATCAAGATGTAAGTCCGACACCTTAAACCCTCTACCTTTTACCTTTCTACCTTAATTCAAGCACCAATGTAGTCCTAGCGGGTACTTTAATGTTTTTAAATTCGATGTTTTCGCCGGTAATTACATTTTTAGCGGAAGTAATTCCTGTTGTTCTTTCGGCAAAACGATCTGTATTCAGTATTTTTTCTTTTTCTGTATTGTTTACAATAACCATTACCGTGCCTTTTGGTTCTGCATGGTAGCGGAAATAAACATAAATATCATCCTGCGGCACAAACTGCATCAATTTACCTGTTTGCAATGCAGGACTGTTTTTGCGGAAATTAGCTAAGGTGTTTACAAAGTTGAAAGCCTCGTTTTCTTTGTTTGTACGGCCACCGGCGATGAATTTATCTTTTTTATCGCCCTCCCATCCCCCAGGAAAATCAGAACGGATTAATCCATCCGGATTGGAGAAATTTTTCATTAAAATTTCTGTTCCGTAATACATTTGCGGAATGCCGCGCATGGTTAATAAGATACTCATTCCCATTTTGTATTTATCGAAATCTTCACCCACCATTGAGTAAAAACGGCTCATATCGTGGTTATCCAGAAAAATACAGTTGGTATTTGGGTTTTTATACAGAAAATCGTGAGCTAAGGTGGCATACAAACGGTTAATACCGTCTACCCAACCATTTTTACCGTTTATTCCTTCATAAATGGCATCCTTTAACGTTGCATCTGTAATACCCTGCAAATGGGTATCAAAACCGCGGTTAACCGTATTGCCCCCTGTAAAAAAAGCCTGGTTTGCTACTGCAGTAACCAATGTTTCACCGAAAACCGAAAGATGGGGAAATTCAGCCTGAACTTTTAAAGCCCAATCGGCCATATAAACCGGATCGTTATATCCATAGGTATCCAAACGTAAACCATCTATACCGGCATATTCGATCCACCAGATATGGTTTTGGGTAAGGTAATTCTGTACATATGGATTACGCTGATTTAAATCGGGCATTGTAGGTACAAACCAGCCATCCAGCATCTGTTTGCGATCTGCAGCAGAAGCATGAATATCCATCACGGTTTGATCGCGATAACTGGTTTGTGTATATTTTGGCCATTGGTTTAGCCAGCTTTTCATTGGTAAATCTTTGTAAAACCAGTGTTGGGTACCAATGTGGTTGTGTACAACGTCTTTAATCACTTTCAATCCTTTGGCATGTGCAATCTCTACGTATTTTTTGTAAAGTGCATTGGTACCAAAACGCGGATCTATTTTATAATGATCGGTAACCGCGTAGCCATGATAAGAAGCCTGTGGCATATCATTTTCTACCTCTGGAGTCATCCAAACGGTGGTTACGCCTAAATCTTTCAGGTAATCGAGGTGATTAATTACGCCCTGGATATCGCCACCGTGGCGGTAGTACATACTATCGCGGTTTAATGCCGTTTCAGTTAAACCCTGAACCACATCATTGCTTTTATCGCCGTTCGAAAAACGATCTGGCATCAGCAGATAAATAAAATCTTTGTTGGTTACCCCCTGAATCCTGCCTGCGCTTTTATCGCGGTTTTTTAATTCATAGGTGTAACTGAATATTTTTTTGCCCTTAGCTGTAAAGTTGATCGGAAATTTTCCGGCCTTGGCATCTGGTGCAATGGTTAAATCAAGAAATAAATAATTTGGGTTTTCTACTTTGTTTACTTTTTGCAGTTTTATCCCCGGGTAAGTTAAAGAAACTGAACTAGAAGCAATATTTTCGCCGTGAACCAGCAATTGCAGCTTAGGGTTGTGCATGCCGGCAAACCAAAACATCGGTTCGATACGCTCGAGTTTTTGGGCAAAAAGACTATTGAAAGATAAGATAAGTAAAAGCACAACGGCGCTGCTTACTTTATTTAAAAAAGTGTTAGTATGAGCATTAAATAGCAAAGTAATTTTTTTAAGGGGATTGATTATGATCATGCTAAAACTTAAAAATGCCCCGCAGCAAGAAATGCTGCAGGGCGGTATGTATAACAAATTAGTTTTTAACCATTGTGGCTTTTTTAGCAGCCACATCTAAAGTGATGGTATAGGTTCCGGCAGTGGTAACCGCAATATTGTCACCCCCCGTTTGTAAGGGTGTTTAAACTACCACCAAGGTTGGTTCCCCAATCGTGGGCAAACCTGAATTTAAATGCACCGGTAGTTAAAGTGGTTTTAATGGTATAAATGTTTGCTTTGCCATCATTTGTCACCTTCATATCGGTATCATTGCCCCAGCCACCTGCGGTTGCGTCGCCAATAATCGACCATTCTTTCGGAACGCCGATGGTGTAAGTACCCGCGTTCAGGTCAACAGTTACCTGTTTCACTACTGCATCAGGTGATTTAAGGTTATCGCCTGCACTGCTGCTGATTTTACCACTTCCTGCATCACCATAAGCTACATCCCATTTTTTTGCCGGGGTAACTTTAAACTCGAGGTTGCCAGGTGTGAATGCGATCATTCCTGTATAAATGCCATTGCTTGAAACAGAGATCAAACTATCGGCAGTTGAAGGATTCCAGCCCTGATACGCTCCTGGAACGTATACCCATGCAGAGGCAAGGTAAGGCGTAGCGGTTAAAGTAATCACGTTTGAATAAGTTAAATCGTTCGCTGCCGCACCCGATTTTAGTCTAACCTCAATCTGTGCTGCAGTTCCTACCTTTCCCCCAAGGGCTAAAATCATATTATTTACCTCGGTAACGGTTGGTGCATAAGTCTTAGTAGTTACGGCCACCTCTCTAACCGGAGAAAAATTAGTGCCTTTTAAGCCAAACTGTAAGCTGGTATTTACCGGCACCACGTATCCGGTTGAAGTAGCAAGCGGGTAGCTTAAGGTAAATGCTACCTGCGAGGCATTAGATTGTACCAGGTTAAGCGTAGTTGCTGATGTGGTTAATGTTCCTGCAGGGCTAATATTTGAAACGGTCTGCGTTTCGTCTTTCTTACACGACCACAGCGAAACCGCGATAAGGCCAACTGCCAGGGTTTTGAAAAATATCGATTTCATCTCTCTTAAGATTAAATATTAATAACCAGTATTTTGAACCAAATTCGGGTTTGCAATCAGATCTGCTAAAGGAAGCGGATACAAATTACGGTAAGCAGGTAATGATGCCCCGGCCTGTACACCACCTTTGAACGGCCACAAATAAGTTGAACCTGTAAATTTACCATAGCGAACCAAGTCGGTACGGCGATGACCTTCCCAATAAAGTTCTCTGGCACGTTCATCCAGGTAAAAGTCTGTAGTCAACGCCGCCTCAGAAACATCTCCGGAGGTATTGCCATAAGCCCTTCCGCGCAACAAGTTTACATACGTTCTGGCTTGCGATACACTACCGCCTGAACCTCCACGGGCAACAGCTTCACCATAAATCAGGTATTGCTCTGCCAAACGGAATAATGCAAAATCAAGCGAGCTGAAAGTTCCGTTCAATGAGCGGCCCATTGCACCGGTAGAAGTTACATTTTTGAATTTGGTTATGCGTAAACCATCAGTAAATTCGCCTACAGCATCAACATTTCTTTTTGTACCAAAAAATACACCACGTTTATCCTGGCTCCCATTAGCGTCAGGAAAAAGTGCAGGCAAGTTTTGCCTGGTCCTGTTTCCTCCCCAACCACCATTTGGCACGCCGTAAGTTGTTGGGTTCATATCTCCATTGATGGCCGCATTAATCAAAAACGTTGTACCGCCATAGTTGGTACCGTTAATGCCGTCATAGTTGATGGTTAGTATATTCTCGGTATTGTTCACTTCATTATCTGCTTTGAACAAGTTCATATAGTTTGCTTTCAGGCTGTAACCTGCATTGATTACCTTGCTTGAGTAGGTAATAGCCTCGGTATATTTAGCTGTTCCGGTATACACCTGAGCATTAAGATATAATCTTGCCAGTAAAGCCCAATCGGCGCCTTTATCTGCACGACCATACTCATTGGTACGGGCATCTGCCAGATCGCCTTCAATGGCTTTTAATTCTGATTCTATATAGGTAAATAAGGCAGCCCTTTGGATCTGTTTAGGGTTGACTTTACCAATAGCATCATCCTCAGTAATAAATGGCGGGTTTCCGAAAGCATCCATCAATACCCAGTACTGATAAGCGCGTAAGAAACGTGCCTCGGCGCGGTAACGGTTAATTGCAGTAACATCGGCTCCTGTAATATTTCTACCGGCCAATTTTTCAGGTGTACTTTCGCGAAGAAACTCATTGCAGAAAGTGATCTGCAGAATACTCCTTGAATATAAACCGCGCAAAAACTGGTTATCCGGACTTGGTGTACCATAATCCAGTTCGGGAATCCCCACATCGCCCCAGGCACAGATGGCCTCATCGGTTACCAGTTCCTGTGAGGTCCAGAATAACCTTAAAAAATCGGCAAAACCTGCGTTTAAACCACCAACATCACTGTTATCTGATCCGGACGGACTGGTAAGTGCATATGTGGCGTATAGCTTCACTAAGCTGTTTTTGTAACCTGCCGGCGTTGCATAAACGTTCTCGGCGGTAACGTCATTGGTAGGCCTCAGGTTTAAATCCTCTTTTTTACAAGCATTTAAACTGATTGCCAGGAAACCCAATGCCAATATTGTTTTAAATGAATTTTTCATTTTTCTATTTCTTTTTTCAGTATTAGAAACCAACATTTAAGCCCAAAGTATAGGTACGTGGACGAGGATAAAGGTTATAATCGATACCCGAAACCAGTTCCGGATCTATACCCTTGTATTTGGAAACCACAAACACATTCTGGCAGTTTGCAGAGATACGCATGTTTGCATTTCCGGTTTTAGACAGTTTACCAACATTATAGGATAAACCAAGGTTATCCATCTTCAGGAAAGAAGCATTTTTGATAAAATAGTCGCTAAGGTACTGTACACCAGAACTTCCAGAGAAATTGGTTACATATAAATCTGAAGTGGAGTTGTTCAGAATTCCCTGAGTACTCAATACATTGTTCCTGATACCAAAGTTTGACGAAATATTGTCGTAAACGTAGTTACCGATATTGGCCCTTAATACTGTGCTCGCGGTCCATTTTTTATAGGTAAATGAGGTATTAAACCCTAAGATTACTTTAGGATCAGGTGATTTATAGAAATACTGGTCAGCTGCAGAAATGCTACCATCACCATTCAGGTCCTGATAAACACCTTCTAATGGTTTACCATCGGCATTGTATACCTGTTTATACACAAAGAATGAGCCTGGTAACTGGTTAACCGCATTGTACTTAAGATGGATGCCTGTACCTCCCGTAATATCGCCTGCATCAATTTTGAAACCAGAGTTCGGATTTAAGGTTAAGTTGGTAACCTCTCTTTTATTATATGCGGCATTGATGCCCAGTTCCCAGCTGGTATTCTGCGTTTTAATGGCCACAAAATTTAAACTTGCTTCAGCACCTCTTACATCCATATTACCCACGTTAGTAGTTAATACATTGGTAAAGTTAGTTCCCACCGGAATAGTTACAGTACTTAACAGGTCCTTGGTTTTTTTATAATAAACATCAATACTTCCATACAACCTTCCTTTTAGGAAACCGTAATCCAAACCAGCATTGTAAGTGGTTGTGGTTTCCCATTTCAAGTCAGGATCGTAACCTGCCGGACTATAATAGTTGTAAAAGTTATTGCCTACCTGATACTGGCCATTGTTTGTGCTGGCATAGTATTTAGAAAGGTAATCGTAGTTACCAATACCATCTTTGTTACCCGTTTCACCATAGCTTAAGCGTAATTTCAAGTCAGATAAAGTTTCGCTGTTTTTCAGGAAATTCTCTCCGATAATTCTCCAGGTAAAACCTACTGACGGGAAATAGCCCCAACGGTTATTCTGGGCAAACTTAGAAGATGCATCAGCCCTCATCGTACCTGATAAGATATATTTATCGTTCAAGGTATAGTTGAAACGTCCGTAATAAGAAAGCAGTTTATTCTGCTCAACGGAAAAAGGAAAAACAGGTGTGGTTAACAGTTCGCCTGTACCTTTGTAGGTAGCGAAGTTGTAATTGGTAACCGCATCATCGTAATAACCGTAACCGGCAGTTACATCAAACCTGCTTTTAATGCTTTCGATAGTTTTGGCATAACTCAAGTATGCTTCAGAAAATTTATTCATCTCAGTATTTAACCTGTTTGAATAAGATCCGCTGGTTGATGCACTCTGGGCTGCATAGGTCGGCACGATGGTGCGTCCATAACCTTTTGAGTAATCGTAACCCAGGTTTACAACTGCATGTAATTCTGGCAAAAAGTGGAAAGAATAATCCAGTTTAAGGTTACCAAAGCTTCTTGCGGCATTTCCACGGTTATCCTGTTGCCTGATCAGCGCTACCGGATTGCGCGGTGCATTCGGGTTAGGTACACCATTAGTACTTAACCATTCGAAATAACCACCATAGTTATTATTGGCATAAACAGGTTGTGTAGGATCGAACTGAATTGCCGCGCCTATGGCACCGTCATTTGGATATTGTGATTGGCTTAAAGATCCTTTCAAGTTCAGTTCGGCTTTCAGGTGATCAGTGAAAAATTTAGGTGCAACAGATATGGCACCTGTAGCCCTTTTCAGTTTACTGGTGATTACCACACCATCCTGATCAAGATAGCCTGCCGATACGCGGTAAGGCACTCCTTTTAAAGACCCTGCAATACTTAAATTATTATCGGTAGAGAATGCGTTCTGATAGATTTCATTCTGCCAATCGGTATTTGCCGTGCCCAATAATGCTTTCTGCGCAGCGGTACCGTTTGCGTTTACAAAAGCCCGGACCTGATCGGCAGTAAGCACATTTACTTTTTTGGCAACGCTGGCAATGGAGTTATTTGTACTGAAATTGATTACGGGTTCTCCTGATGCCCCTTTTTTAGTGGTGATTAGAATTACCCCGTTAGATGCCCTTGAACCATAAATGGCTGTTGCGTTGGCATCTTTCAAAACCGTAAAGGTTTCGATATCATTAGGGTTGATCAATGACAGCGGACTTGGTGCGTTACCAATGCTGTTACCGCTGAAAGGCACCCCGTCAAGCACAATCAAAGGATCGTTACTGGCATTGAGCGAGGCACCGCCACGGATACGGATGGTACTACCGCCCCCTGGTGCGCCACCGCCCGAAACGATATTTACACCAGCTACCTTACCCTGAATCAATTGCTCAGGCGTGGTAATGGTGCCTTTTTGGAAATCCTTGGAGCTGACCGTAGTGATTGAACCAGTCAGGTTTTTCTTTTCAGCGGTACCATAACCGATTACCACCACTTCATTCAGTTTTTGCGCATCGGGTACCAATTGAAAACTAACCGTCGCGTTTGCCGAAACGCTTACCGTTTTTTCAAGGGTTTGATAACCGATAAAACTTGCAGATAACGTTATCTGGCCATTAGATAAACCGGGAAGTTTAAAATTACCATCAACATCGGTTGATGTACTTCTGGTTGTACCTTTAACAATTACAGAGGCACCGGGCAATGGCAGGCCACTTTCATCAAGCACCTTTCCGGATACCGATCCGGTTTGTGCTTTTACCATTAATGCTGAAAAAACCAACAGCACCAAAAGCCCCTGTTTTAACAGGTAAAATACTCTCATATTTGAAGCTCGTTTAAGTATAAAAATTTGGTTAAATATTATAGTGATTTACACATAGGCCTAATTTACAGCTGTTATTGAGATTTCAAAATTTATTTAAAAAATATATTTCGGGGAAAAAGATCAATTAAAAAACCCGCTGAAAAATTCACTTTTAAAAGCAAGTCAAAACTCTTATTAAATAATTATTTATATTACAAATACTTGATATTTAGATATTTAAAAAATAAATTATCCAATTTAAAGTGTAAAAAATACACTAAGTTGTTTTTACATATTTTTTCGGGAACGTTCCCGAAAAAAATAGATCAAAATTCTGTCATCTTTCGGGAACGTTCCCGAAAATCGATCAGAATTCTGCGTATTTTACACTAAGTGAAGAATTTTTTTGAAAATTTCAGGCCAAAAAAGGCCATGTTTTCAGACGTACTTTTACCTACTTATTGGTCGAATTCCGCTTGATTATTTTAGAGGTTAAAACCACTTCATTTAGCCGGTTTTTATTGGCATGATTATCCAATACCGTGAACAATAATTTTGCTGCCTCTTCTCCGATTTCTGTAGCGGGCTGGGTAATGGTGGTCAGTGAGGGGTTTAACAAAGGAGCAATTTCCAAACTGGAAAAACTGATCACCATTAAATCACCGGGAATGTTAATACGAAGATCGTAACAGGCATAATAAGTGGCAAAAGCCAAACGCTCAACCGATGTGAAAATACCATCGGGTTTTAATTGTGTTAAAGCTTCTTTAATAATCATGCTATTTTCCTCATAGCTGTTACTGCAATCTACAATCAGGTTTTCATCAAATGGAACCTGATGTTTGGCCAGGGCATCAATATAACCCTGCATACGGGTTTTACCTATTGATAAACTTTTATTCACCACCAGATAAGCAATTCTCTTGCAACCCTGCTCTATTAAATGTTCGGTAGCCAAAAAACTGCTGTCATAATCATTAGTAATTACCCTGGGCGTATTAATGTCTTCGTAAACCCTATCAAAAAATACCAGTGGCAATCTTTTACTGCCAAATTTATTAAGGTAATTATGGTCGTTAGCCTCTCCTGAAACCGACATGATAATCCCATCAGCCCTACCATTGTGCAAGTGCTGGATGAAAGTTACTTCTTTTTGGTAATCATCATCAGTTACATAAATGAGAATGTGGTAACCATTTTCCCTTGCTATGCGTTCAATGCCGTGGATGGCCTGTGAGAAATAATTATTGGCCAGTTCTGGCACAATAACCGCTATGGTTTTGCTTTTTTGCTCTCTTAAATTACTGGCGTAATGATTGGGCTGGTAGTTTAATTCCTTTGCCTTTGCCAATATACGTTCCTTGGTAGCACTATTGATGTCACTATTATCCCTAAAAGCCCTCGAAATTGTAGAAGTAGATAAATTTAATGCTTCTGCTAACTTCTTAATATTAATGCTGTCCATTTTTGGCCGTTAAACCTTCTCGTTTGAATAAACGCTGTAAATATAATGTCTCGCATTTAAAATAACCTTCTTTTTTGAATATTATCCTATAAATAGTTTTTACCACCCTGTATATGTCCTAGTATTATCGCATCTTTTGTAATCCATTGATAAAAAAAAATGCACGTCATTTTTCTTCCAGATAATGTTCAAACCCCCTTTAAGCTGTAGCAGAATCATTAACCTGATTTTTCAACACCGCTGGATTTACCGGAATGGTAAGTCGGGTTCGGATGATATCCCCATCTTTGCTCGCTGTCAATTGATAATTATCCAGATCGGACAGAATTTTGCACAATAACAATCCGATACCATGCCCTTTGGTTTCCTCTGAAACGCCCTGGCGATTCGCATAAAAATCATTTACTGTGGCAACGTTAGCTAACTTGTTATAATTTTCAACTTCAAATATGGCAGCTATATCTGTTTTGATCAGCCTGATGTGAACAGGTTGATCTGCATCTGAATACTTTACCGCATTGCTTAACAGGTTTCGCAGAATAAAGGTTATATGATGCTCGTTCCCTAATATTTCAACATCGGCGGCTATATCTGTTGTTAAAGTAATGTTTCTTGCAGTGGCAATGCCTCTGGTAGAATTAATGGTACTGCTTAATGCAATTGCAGGATAAAAAGGTGCTATAAGATGATCATAATGCATATCTAAGGCACCCCATAACAACAGTTTATCTAATATTTCATTTGCGGACTGCTGCACATTAGATAGCTGTTCAATGAGTTCTTCCTGTCTTGGCGTACCCATATGCCGCTTTAAGAGAAAGGCTAATGCATGCAGATCTGCCAACGCGCCTTTAAGGTCGTGTCCCATTATCGAAAGAATTCTATCTTTATGCGTATTAAGCGCGCTCAGCTGGTTTGTGCGTAGGTTTAAAGCTTTATTTAGTTTTCTGTTACGCAGGATAAAAAGAAACGTGATCAACAATATCGCGCCTGTTGCCGCAAATAAAAGCCGATAAAAATTACTGCGCTGATTCGCTTTGTAGCGCTCAAATCCCACGTGCTTAAGTTTTTGGGTCGAATCCTGCAGCTTATGATTGGATATCAGGTTATCAATTGCCACACTATTTTCCTGTGTGACGATACTGTCGCGGATGGCTCTTGATTCTTTATAAGCCTCAAAAGCGAATTTATAGCGACCAAACTTCTTCGCTGAATTAGCCCGATGCTCTAGAACCTTATACAACAAATCTTTGTCCTGTGCCTTTTTGGCAAGTTCAACCGCCTCTATATAATATTGATTTGCCTGAGTAAAATGATCTGCAAAGCTTCCGAGGTGATCAAGCGCATTAGACTGTTCACGATATAAATGGGCTTCCTTTGCCAAACTAAATGCGCGATGGGCCATTTTCCTGGCTTTGGCAACATTTCCTTTGGCATAATAGATTTTGGAAGCATTGGTCATCAGGATCAGATAGGCATTATAATTTGGAGTGGCAAAAGGTTTGGATAGTCCTAGTTCATAATACTTCAATGCCATGTCAAGTTTATCCGATTGCTCAAAATAATTACCAATGTTAACACAAAGGTCTATGTAATTGGTATGCAACTTATCCCACTCTTCTTTTGAAAAGGATGATTCTGGTTTGTTTAGCAGCGATCGGATCAGGTTAAAAGATTTAAAATAATACCGATAACTTTCAGCAGTATTGCCTGTGGCTACATTAATGGAAGCAAGTATAGAATAGCATATTGGTAATTCAACGTACACTTTGTTTCGTTCGTAAAATCTAATGGCTCTTAAAATACTAGCTGTAGCGTGTTCATAATCTGCATTTTTATAATAAAGTACACCTCTTATTCTATTTACATTGGCTAATACAAGCAACTGCCCGTTTTTATCGGCCAGTTGCTCTGCTTCGTCAAGCGATGCTAAACTTTCATTTTTTAGCCCTTTGTTCATTAATGCAATCCCTTTTCTAAACAACAGCTTAGATAGTCCCTTATCAAATGTTATAGATTTTGCATGTTGTATCCCTAAATCGGCATACTTTATTACCAAATCGGGCTGGTACCGATATTTTGAAATACTATCTAATAAACTGTTTACCCTGTTTGTATCGACTGGTACACCTGTCGAAAGTTTTGCAGTTACTTCCCTATTGGAATTAAGGAAAAACACAATCAAAATGAACAAATATGGAAGCTTTTTGTAGCTGGTATCGGAGAAAGTTATTTTAATGTGCATCGAGCGAGATTATAGTTATGACGACGGACTAATCTAGTAAAAAATATAATTTACCAAAAGTGTCCATTACCCTGTCGGGTCCGAAAGATTTTTTTTAAGGATTTCAATTCAACAAATCCCTAACTTTATCCAAAATATGGGGCGCATGACAACAGAGACAAAAATTAACGAGAAAAGAAAACACAGCTGCGTGATTGTTGACGACGATCCATTGCTCGTTGAACTCCTTGAGGCCTATATTAACGATACGCCCGAACTAACCTTTGCCGGTAGTTTTAACAATGCCTCAGAAGCCATACAAATGTTAAGCGACGAACAGCAAATTGATTTTTTATTTCTAGATATCAAGATGGATGGGATTTCGGGCATTGAAGCTGCTGTAAAGTTGAGAGATACCGTGAAATACCTGATATTTATTACAGCCTACAGTCAGTATGCCATGGATGCCCATCAGGTAAATGCAGACCAATACCTGCTTAAACCGGTTAGCTATAGCAAATTTATCTCCTGCCTTAACGGGCTTTTAGAAAAGAATAACAGGCAACAGCGGTTATCCTGATAATTAACCCGGTTTTTCATGGGCCATCTCTTACGGATGGTTTTTCTTCACTTGGAATAGGAACGCGTTAAAGAATATATCCTAAATTCTTCATGATCTGACAAAATCCACGCCTGACCAAGGAAGTTGCAATGAGGTTTAAGTAATTTGAGCGGAAAAGTTTCTAAATTATTCGCCTGGATTTGGTAAGGAATCCAGCAGCTAAAAAAGCTGATCAGCTTACCATTAAAATTCTTTACACAAATATTCTTTTTTTTTAAAACAAAAAGCATATTTGCTGCATTAATAACCTATACGCAATCAATCATCTTCTCAATTACCAGTTGAAAAACAAAAGATATGAAATAACATTACAAAATGGCGAACAAAAAAATACTGATTGCCGATGACGACGAAGGAATTGTGGATGCAATCACAATGATTTTGGAAGTGATGGGCTATGATGTTGAATTTACTTATGATGGAGGGGCAGTTATTGATGCTGTAAAAAACAAACCAGATTTAATTATGCTGGACATATGGATGAGCGGTTATGATGGCAGAGATATCTGCAAACAGCTTAAAAATAACCCTCAATTCAAGGAAATTCCTATTTTAATGATTTCAGCCAGCAGAGATATCAGACAATCTGCACTGGATGCCGGCGCAAATGATTTTATGGAAAAGCCATTTGAGATGGACTCTTTGTTGAATAGAGTAGAAATTTTATTGAATTAGATGAATAGATTTGTATGATTAAGCTCGCCTGGTGATCTTCATCCGGAGGAAAACCAGGTGAAGTGTAAACTTCGGTCTAGCGGGTAGTTACTTGAGTTCCTTAAAATAAATCCTTTCGGGCAGGTGTTTAAAAACAAATTCTGTTACACCACAAAGCCAAATTTTATGGTTTTTGAATTCTCCACGAAACTGTTCTAACAGGTAGTCCCCACCACCGCCCAAATTCTCTTCACGCGCATAAACAAGCGCTAAAATTTCGGCATTTTGTATGAGCTCGTCAGCCATTAATAACTTACATTCATTTTCAGAAGCGGCTATCCAGTTTAACAACTCATCAGCACCTTCTACCATTTGCAAATCTTCAATAGCCCCACCCCACTCGGGAATGTCAGCATACCATTCATGTCTTGCATTTTTATAAAAACGAATAGTTCTCTCCATATTTTGTAAAGAAAAAAAATCTAGTCCAATAATCCTGATAAAAAACACGAGATTTAGGTCATTGCATGTCTGATTTGAATCCGCCGGTTTTACGAAAAATAATTCATATCGATATGGATGCTTTTTACGCATCTGTAGAGCAACGCGATTTTCCTGAATATCGTGGAAAACCTTTGGTGGTTGGTGGTAAACCGGATAGCCGTGGAGTGGTTTCTACAGCCAGTTATGAAGCCCGGCAGTACGGTATCCGCTCGGCAATGCCATCAAGTAAAGCTTATCAGCTCTGCCCTACAGCCATTTTCGTATACCCGCGCTTTGACGCCTATACTGCAGTTTCAAAATCGCTCAGGGAAATTTTTAGCCGCTATACCGACCTTATTGAACCGCTTTCGCTGGATGAAGCCTACCTTGATGTAACGGAAGACAAGCTCGGCATCGGATCAGCCCTTGATATTGCACAGTCGATTAAGGACGCAATTAAAAATGAATTAAATTTAACAGCCTCGGCAGGCGTATCGATCAATAAATTTGTGGCAAAAGTAGCTTCAGACATGAATAAACCAGATGGCTTAACTTTTATCGGCCCTTCCAAAATTGAAGCTTTTATGGAGAAACTCCCCGTTGAAAATTTTTTTGGGGTAGGCAAAGTTACGAGTGCCAAAATGAAGGCTATGCAGATTAATACCGGTGCAGATTTAAAAAAGCTGACAGAAGCCCAGCTTATTGCCCAATTCGGAAAATCGGGAAGATTTTATTACCAAATCGTTCGTGGAATAGACGAGCGACCTGTTCGCGCAAATCGTGAAGCAAAATCAGTAGGTGCAGAAGATACCCTATCAGAAGACACCAATGAAGATGCAGTAATGCACGATCTGCTGAAACAGATCAGCGAAACCGTAGCCAAACGTTTAGAGAAACATCAACTGAGTGGAAAAACAGTTACCCTTAAAATCAAATTTGCAGATTTTAAACTCATTACGCGCAGCCGCTCCTTCGCTACGCCAATCAGCAAAGCAGCTGTCATTTATGCTGAAGCCATTAAACTTTTGGAAGAGGCGGCAATTGGCACAACCCAGGTGAGGTTGCTGGGCATTACCTTATCGCGGTTTTATGATGATGTGGAGATAGAAAAACCGGAGAGTAACCAGCTGGAGTTTGAGTTTTAATTCGGCTTGCTGACTTTTACTTCGTTGCTGCAAGGCAATGTTGCAACCGGGACTGAACCAGCAAAACAACCTTTGAGCTGCCGGGCTAGTAAGGTGCGCAAACCTTCGCACCTAAACCCAATTCGACGACTATCCTATTAAATGTAAACCCGTAACACGTTGTGGGCTTGGGATGGACAGCGGTGCTACAGAAACCGATGAAAACGCTGCGCTACATATCTATAGCAATTGCTTACAACAAGGAATAAATATGCTTAAGCTTGCATCAATTCATTCACATGACGTGTTAAGGCTACAAAATCGGCCACAGTTAACTGCTCGGCACGTTTTTCGAAATAGATATGATCGTCCATTTTATCTTTAGGCATTACTGCAGAAACGGCATTGCGCAAGGTTTTTCTCCGCTGGTTAAAACCTGCCTTAACTACACGCCAGAATAATTTTTCATCGCAATCAAGCGCTTCTACTTCATTTCTGGTTAAACGGATCACTGCTGAATGCACTTTCGGTGGTGGATAAAATGTACCTGGTTTAACCGTAAACAGGTATTCAATCTTATAATAAGCCTGCAGAAACACACTTAAAATACCATATTCTTTACTTCCCGCCGGTGCTGCGCAACGCTGGGCCACCTCTTTTTGAAACATCCCCACCATTTCTATCACCTTATGGCGGTTATCTAAAATCTTAAATAAAATCTGCGATGAAATGTTGTAAGGAAAATTACCAATAATGGCAAATTTTTCGGGAAACATCACATCAAAATCAAGCTTTAAAAAATCGCCATTAATCAACCGATCGCCAAGCTGCGGATATTTTTCGTTCAAAAAATGGAAAGATTCCGTATCAATATCAATTAGATAGGTGGTTAAATCTTTACGTTGCAGCAAAAAATCAGATAAGATTCCCATCCCCGGCCCAACTTCTAACACCTGATGATATTTGTCGGTATTCGCCAAAGCCTCAACAATGCGGTTAGCAATGCCCTTGTCGGTTAAAAAATGTTGTCCTAAATGTTTTTTTGCTTTAACTAAACTCATACCCCACAGCCCTGAACGGGATTTTAAAATTAAAATTGTTAGCAAAGATAGGCTTAATATTTCTATGCAGATCAATCCGCAGGCGCTGCGGTTTTATTTTTTTTAAAGGGTTTAAGCGAAAATCAGTAATTTGCGCTAAAAATTTCCAGTAATTATGAGCAATAAACTTAAAATTGGCATCAGTATAGGCGACGTAAACGGCATAGGTTTAGAAGTAATCATCAAAACTTTATCCAACCCGGCAATTTTAAATTACTGCACTCCAGTTGTTTATGGACATACCAAAATTTCCTCTTTTCATAGAAAAGCGAATAACCTGGGCGATTTCAGTTTTAATGTAGTTAACCAGGCTAGCCAGGCCATGCCAAAAAAGGCTAACATGATCAATTGCTGGGAAGAAGATGTAAAAATTGAACTGGGTCAGGTTACGGAAACAGGCGGAAAATATGCGCTTTTATCATTAGAACGTGCAACAGCCGACCTGGTAAACGGTGATATCGATGCTTTGGTTACCGCCCCGATTAATAAACACAATATTCAATCCGAAACTTTTGCATTTCCGGGCCATACCGAATATCTGCAGGAAAAAAGTGGCAGCAAAGATGTGCTGATGTTTTTGATCAGCGAAAATTTACGTGTTGGTGTGGTAACAGGCCACATTCCGGTAAAAGACGTTCCGGCGACCATTACAAAGGATAAAATTGTAAATAAGTTAAAACTGATTAACGAAAGTTTAAAAAAAGACTTCTGGATCGAAAAACCAAAAATTGCTGTGCTGGGATTAAATCCACACGCCAGCGATAATGGTTTATTGGGCTCCGAAGAAGCTGAGGTAATTTCGCCAGCCATTCAGGAAGCCTACGATAAAGGCATTATTTGTTTTGGTCCATACCCTGCTGACGGTTTTTTTGGTAATGGTAGCTACAAACAGTTTGATGCCGTTTTGGCTATGTACCACGATCAGGGTTTAATTCCTTTTAAAACGCTGGCATTTCATAATGGTGTAAACTATACTGCTGGTCTAAACTTTGTCCGCACCTCTCCCGACCATGGAACAGGTTACGATATTGCGGGTAAAAACTTAGCTGATTCGACTTCCTTTACCGAAGCTTTGTTTTCAGCCATTCACATTGTTAAAAACCGTCGCGAGCAGGAGCAGATGTTGAGTAACCAATTGCGCACCGGTGGAAAAGTAGTTGAAACGCAATTCGATATTAAAGATGATGCGTCTTAAGGTAGAAAGCGAAGGGTTAGATAGGCCAAAGTCTGGGGACCAAAAGTCAGAAGTCACAGGCATAGGTTACAAAGATCAAACCTTAAATGAAATTACGATTACGATGACTGGAGGAGTATTAATATAATCAAATGAAAATGCTATTACCTATTATCAAACCAGAAGAGCTAACCTGGCTAAACCAGGACGATGAAATTGTTATTATTGATGCCAGTGCAGGATCAAAAGCGAGATATGATGAACAACATTTGGCAGGAGCACTTTTTGCCGATGTAAATGAAGATTTAGCCAATATTGGCGATTTTGCCATTGGCGGACGTCATCCTTTACCAACACCTGAACAGTTTTCATCTGTATTACAAAAGCTAGGGATTACAGCACACAGCCATGTCATTGTTTATGATGACAAAAATGGCGGTAACGCGGCAGCGAGGCTATGGTGGATGTTAAAAGCTATCGGTCACGAAAAGGTGCAGGTAATTGACGGAGGTTTTCAGGCGGCCGTAAAAGCAGGTTTCCCAACTACTGATAAAGTCGAGATCCCAAAATCTGTTGATCCTTACGCAGTAAAAACATGGAGTTTACCGCTATCTGATATCAATGAAGTGGAAAAAGTAGCTAAAACAGATGATTATGTGGTGATTGATGTACGCGACGCCAATCGTTTTGCTGGTCTCACCGAGCCTATCGATTTAATTGCCGGACATATTCCGGGCGCAGCCAATATCCCCTATACTGAGAATCTGGACGCATCTGGCGCTTTCCTGTCCCCTGAAATATTAAAAGAAAAATACGAAAAAGCCCTGGCGCATGTTAAACCCGAAAATGTGATTGTACATTGTGGCTCGGGCATTACCGCTTGCCATACCCTTTTAGCTATGGATTATGCGGGTTTACGGATCCCTAAACTTTACGTAGGCTCGTGGAGTGAATGGAGCAGAAACAATAAAGAAATGGTTTTGGCCGGTTAGTGCCGCCAAACCTTATCGCTTAAAAATGGATATGGCCTAAAAATCAAGAGATAACAGCAACAATTTTTAAAAAAACATTTTTAATCTAATAATTTATCCCTACATTTGCAGGCTAAAATTTTACAGTACTTTGAACCCACTAAAACAATTTTCATTACCGTTTACCGGCTTAAAATTGGGATCTCATCAGTTTGATTATGAGCTTGATGACCGCTTTTTTAACGCATTTGAGTATTCGTTAATTAAAAGTGGAAATTTAAGAGTAGACCTGGAACTTGAGAAACAAGAGACCATGCTGCTACTAAAATTTAAAGTTATGGGTACAGTTAATTTAGATTGCGATAAATGTTTATCTGAATTTCCGTTACCGATAAATCTTTATGAAAGGCAGATTGTAAAGTTTGCTGAAGATGAACTGGAGAGTGATGATGAGGAAATTATTTCGCTAAGCCGTAAAGAAACCGAAATTGACATTTCCGGTCCTTTATACGAAATGATTAATGTTGCAGTACCTTATATCAAAAACTGCGAACAGGCTGGTAAAGATTGTGATCAGGAGATGATTGATCGTTTAAATCAATTATCGATTGAAAACCAGGCTGAAGAAAATGAACAAACAAGCGACCCACGTTGGGAAGCCCTTAATAAGTTAAAAAAATAATTAGATTATACACCAATGGCACATCCAAAACGGAAAATCTCGAAACAGAGAAAAAATAAAAGAAGAACACACTATAAAGCTGTTACCCCTTCTTTAGCAACATGCTCGGCAACAGGTGCTATCCACGTACCTCACCGTGCTTACAACGTTGATGGTAACTTATACTACAACGGCAAACTGGTTATCGAAAATACTCAGATAGGGTAATTTTCTTAAAAAATTGTTTGTGTTTTCAGCGGCTTTAGTCATACCTTAGTCAACTGAAAAATTCAGGATTACACCTGACTTAACACAAACAGATTTTTTCTATGAAAATAGGCCTCGACATAATGGGCGGAGACTATGCTCCCAAAGCAATTGTTTTGGGAGCAATAGCTGCTCATCAATCGCTTAACGCTGGAGAGCATTTAGTTCTTATTGGCGATACCGAACAGATTAAACCCATTCTTGCAGAGGAGGGTTTTAATCCGGATCATTTTGAATACGTTCATACTGATGAAGTAATCGGTATGGGCGAACACCCCACCAAAGCAATTGTTCAGAAACCTAATTCTAGCATAGCGGTTGGTTTTAATCTTTTAAAGGAAGGTAAAATCGACTCTTTCGCAAGTGCCGGTAATTCTGGAGCCATGTTGGTTGGCGCTGTTTTTAGCGTAAAAACCATTCCGGGCATTATCCGCCCTTGTTTATGTACAATTCTTCCGAAAATTAAAGGCGGCACAGGCCTACTGTTAGATGTAGGTGCAAATGCCGACTGTAAACCTGATATTTTATTACAATTTGGCGTTTTGGGCAGTTTATATGCAGAAAATCTTTTGCAAATTAATGACCCTAAAGTGGCCTTGATGAATATTGGTGAAGAAGATGAAAAAGGAAATATGCTAAGCATGGCTACTTTTCCGTTAATGAAAGAAACCAGCCTATTCAACTTCGTTGGAAATGTGGAAGGCAGAGATTTATTTAACGAAAAAGCCGATGTAATTGTGTGCGATGGTTTTACCGGAAATGTGATGCTAAAATTAGCCGAATCGTTTTACGTGCTTACCATTAAAAAGGGATTAAAAGATGAGTTTTTCGATCGTTTTAATTACGAACAATACGGCGGAAGCCCGGTTCTAGGTGTTAACGCTCCCGTTGTTATCGGACATGGAATTTCCAGTCCGCTGGCTGTTAAAAATATGATTCTACAATCCAGAGAAATGATTACCACCGGATTGGTAGAAAAAATTAGAATGGCATTTAAATAATTTATTAAAATTCTTAAAATGAGTAAAATTCACGCTGCTATTACAGCAGTAAATGGTTATGTCCCCGACTATGTGCTTACAAACGCAGAGTTAGAAACCATTGTTGACACTTCCGATGAATGGATTACCAGTAGAACGGGAATTAAAGAACGTAGAATTTTAAAAGGTGAGGGTTTAGGTACTTCCGACATGGCCGTTCATGCGGTAAACGGTTTACTTAAAAAGAGAGGAATTGATGCAAAAGAGATTGAACTGATCATCTTTTGCACCACTACTCCAGATTTTACTTTCCCTGCAACAGCAAACGTTTTAGCAGATAAAGTTGGTGCCACCAATGCCTGGGGTTATGATTTACAGGCCGCTTGTTCCGGCTTTTTATTTGGTCTTTCTACAGGTGCATCATTTGTTGAATCAGGCAGACATAAAAAAGTTTTGGTAGTTGGAGGCGACAAGATGTCGTCGATTATCAATTATGAAGACCGCACCACCTGTATCATTTTTGGCGATGGCTGTGGCTGTGCTTTACTGGAACCAAATGAAGAGGGCTTGGGCATTCAGGATTCTATTTTAAGAACAGATGGTTCCGGAAGAGATTTCCTAGGGATGAAAGCCGGTGGTTCTGTTAAACCAGCCTCCCACGAAACCATTGATGCCAAAGAGCATTTTGCGCATCAGGAAGGGCCAACAGTATTCAAATTTGCCGTAACCAATATGGCCGATGTTGCTGCCGAAATTATGGAACGTAACAGTTTAACTGCTGATGATGTGGCCTGGTTAGTACCGCACCAAGCCAACAAACGCATCATTGATGCTACAGCTAACCGCATGGGCGTTACTACTGATAAAGTGATGATCAACATCGAACGTTATGGCAATACAACCAATGGAACAATTCCTTTATGTTTATGGGAATGGGAAAGCAAGTTGAAAAAAGGCGATAACATCGTTTTAGCTGCTTTCGGTGGTGGCTTTACCTGGGGTTCGGTATATCTTAAATGGGCTTACGACACAAAATAGTCAGAAGTCTTTAGTCGGGAGTAAAGGTACCAACCTAATAAAAAAATAAAACAAAAAAAAGTATAACTTAGTTAATTCAATAAACACTATTTTTTACATAAAAGCCTAAAAAATGGATATTAAACAAATACAGGAACTGATTAAATTTGTTTCTCGTTCTGGAGTAAATGAGGTTGCTATTGAGCAGGAAAACTTCAAAATTACGATCAAAACAAACCAGGCACCAACAGTTGTGCATGCTACCGTACCACAAGCTCCGCTTGTACAGGCTGCTGCTCCTGTTGCCACAGCTCCTACTGCTCCTACGGCAGCAACACCAGCTGTACCACCTGTTGCAGAAGACACTTCAAAATACATTACGATCAAATCACCAATGATCGGTACTTTTTACCGTTCGGCTAGCCCTGAAAAACCAATGTTTGTGAATGTTGGTGACGAAATTAGCGCGGGTAAAGTAGTTTGTATCATAGAGGCTATGAAACTTTTCAACGAGATTGAAAGTGAAGTTTCAGGCCGTATCGTTAAAATATTGGTGGATAATGCATCGCCTGTAGAATACGACCAACCGTTATTTTTAGTAGAACCTATTTAGTTATTGATTACACAGATTAATTAGATAACACCGATTACAATTGATCAGAGTGGTGGTTATTTACCGAATAAATCGGGGTAATCATTAACATCGGTGTAATCAGAAAAGGTAAAATTATGTTTAAAAAAATACTAATTGCCAACAGGGGTGAAATCGCTTTGCGTATTATCCGTACCTGTAAGGAAATGGGCATCAAAACGGTTGCTGTTTATTCTACCGCTGATCGCGAAAGTTTGCACGTACGTTTTGCTGATGAGGCTGTTTGTATTGGCCCTCCACCTAGTAAAGATTCTTATTTAAATATTCCGAATATCATTTCTGCTGCAGAACTAACCAATGCCGATGCCATACATCCGGGTTACGGTTTCTTGTCAGAAAACGCAAAGTTCTCTAACATCTGCCGCGAGTATAATATCAAATTTATTGGTGCCACGCCAGAGCAGATTAACGATATGGGCGACAAAGCCTCGGCTAAAGCAACCATGAAAAATGCCGGTGTTCCAACCATTCCAGGTTCAGAAGGTTTGCTTACCAGCGTTAAAGAGGGTATTGCAATTGCCAACGAAATGGGTTATCCGGTTATCCTTAAAGCAACTGCCGGTGGTGGTGGCCGGGGTATGCGTGTGGTTTGGAAAGATGAAGATTTCGAAAATGCATGGGACAGCGCCCGTCAGGAATCTGGCGCAGCCTTCGGTAATGATGGTTTATATTTAGAAAAATACATCGAAGATCCACGCCACATTGAAATTCAGGTTATTGGAGACCAGTTTGGCAAAGCCTGTCACTTATCAGAACGCGATTGTTCGATTCAACGCCGTCACCAAAAACTGGTAGAAGAATCTCCTTCGCCGTTTATGACAGAAGAACTGCGCTTAAGAATGGGTGAAGCAGCTATTAAAGGTGCCATGGCCGTAAATTACGAAGGTGCAGGTACTATTGAGTTCTTGGTTGATAAACATCGTAACTTCTATTTCATGGAAATGAATACCCGTATCCAGGTAGAGCATCCGGTTACCGAGGAAGTAATTAACTTCGATTTAATTAAAGAACAGATAAAAGTTGCTGCTGGCATTCCGATTTCAGGTAAAAACTATACGCCGGAAATGCACGCAATTGAGTGCCGCATCAATGCCGAAGACCCGGCAAATAATTTCCGTCCGTCACCAGGGAAAATTACGAATTTTCATTCGCCAGGTGGTCATGGTGTTCGTGTAGATACACACGTTTATGCCGGATATTCTATCCCTGCGAATTATGATTCAATGATTGCAAAATTAATTTGCGTGGCTCAAACCCGCGAAGAAGCCATTTGTACCATGGAGCGCGCTTTAAGCGAGTTTGTAATTGAAGGTATCAAAACCACCATTCCTTTCCATTTACAATTGATGAAAGACCCTAATTTCAGAGCAGGAAATTTCACTACCAAGTTTATGGAAACCTTTGAGTTTTCGGAAGGATAATAACGATTTTAACATTTTACGTATACGGAAAAGAGGGTGTCCAAAAAGTATGGACACCCTCTTGTTGTTTTCCCATTAATTGATTAAATTAATGGTGCTAATGAAAACAAGATCAAATTTACA
>NZ_JBIWEB010000024.1:0-75029 GCF_044762335.1 Pedobacter suwonensis
TTAGTACTAAATAATGTTAAATTCAAGCTTATCCTTAGAATGTTCTCCCTGGTAAAGAGAAAGGAAAAATATGTTGAAGAATATCTAAGATCAGCTTAGAAATATTTTTTTAAAAATAAATTTGGATGTATCATAAACCTAGAATACGAGCGGAGTCGAGAAATCTACCTCGATATAGATCGCTTTTCCCACTATTCGCGACTGCGCTTTATCCGAAATGGCTACCTTCTTTTGAATTGATAAAATGGGCAGAAGAATATAAGTTTATCCTTTGCAATGTATTTCATCGGGTATCTATCTGATCACGATAAAGGATACATATGGATTAGATGAAATAAAAAAGCGGTAATACAAATCGATGGATTACCGCTTTAAATTTGACTAATTAGCCTACTGGTTATCAGTAGCAGCTTCTATTACATTTTGAATTGATGTAGGTACATTCGATAAAAGATCATATCCTGTGGCAGATTCAATTGAATTAACCGAGGTACGGAATGTTTTCCAGTTGGTATTTAAACCATTTGTATTGGGCATATTTACTGCAATTACTCTCGTAGATGATGTAATCCTGCTTAAATCATTATTTCCGTTTGATAATACCACAATAACTTTCCATGTATTTGATGGTACGTTAATGCGGCCATTATCAATGGTATATGTCGTGCCACCGTTGCTTCCGGTACCGCCAGAACCATAAGAACCACAAATGATATAAACTTCGTTACCTGCAGTAACCAATGAGCGTATGTAATTTTCTAGGTCGGCCCAAGGACCCTGGTTATTGTTAGGTGCCTGTGGCATCATGTTGCTCATCAAGAATGTGGACGAGTTAGAAGTTACGGAAGCAGTCCGATCAGCAGATGGGCAGTTATGGCCACGATCGAAACCTGAACCGGAATAGCTGCTGTTCGATACCTCGTACCAACCTGAAGGTAAAGCAGTATCGGCTCTGAAATCATTCTGACGTGAATTTGAACCTAAATCAGACGATCCAATATGCCAGCTCACCCAGTTTGGTGTAGCCCTGCTTCTACTGTAAGAACTTGTATAATAAGTGTGATCCATCAGGTAATTTTCAGGAGAAGATGTGCTGGCAATAGCATTACTCGGATTACCCAGTAAAAGGTTACTATCATCGCCAGAAGTGGTTGGTGGGGGAGTTGTTCCACCGTCGCCAGTTGAAATACTAAAATCGTCGATATTGATGCGGGCAGTACCTCCACTTATTTTACGGATTTGGAAGCGAACATTTCCAGAAATGGATACATTGAATGTTGCGGTAGTTAAAGTTGTTGAGCTGGTGCTAATGGTACTACCAGTTTGTTGCCAGCTCGAACCGCTATCGGTAGAGTACCAAAGCTGCCAGGTACTATTGGCATCAGTACCATATTTGGCGTGAGCCACCGTTACTACATCGGCTCCAGCGACGTTGAAATTCATGCTTAGTGTGCCCGTGTTACGGATACGTACTGATTGACTGCCATTCTTGGCATCTCCGGCGAGATTTCCAATTAAGGCATCGTCCAGGCTCCAGCTTCCGCTATTTAAAGTTACTGACCCAATTGAGTAACTTCCTTTGCCGCCAGATTCGAATGTTTCGGGGAAACCAGCAACTACCGCCTGGGTACCAGCGGTAGCTGCTTTACTGTTTAACTTTTGCTCAAATTGGCTGTTGCCCGGCTGCGTTGGGTTGTCTTTTTTACAGGCAGCAAGGCCAAGGCATAATACGGCCAATAAGCTTAATTTTTTTAATGCTTTCATTTTTTTTAGGATTATTTAAAGGATATAAGGGGTTTTAGGTTTCGATAGCAAAAGTTTCAATCACGATACAGGTACCATCTGGTAAATAACCAGCAATAAGCACAGGAATCCGGCTGGCGCCTTCTACTCTGACCACTGTAATATTGGATAGGTTTTGCTTTAAAAAGGTGTACCAGGTGGCGATTTTGCCTGCATTTTCAACCATTGTTGCATCTGCTTTATCGACTTTTGATATTAAACTATCAAAAAATGCAGCTTGATTTATTTGTTTTAAATCGGAAGGATCAGCATTATAATGAATAGCAATTTTCTGCAATAGTGCTGAAGGTGTAATTTCGCCCCAATCTGCTGCTTTAAAAGGGCTTTCAGACTCGGTAAAATACCATACGCCCAACAAAAGTTTGCTTATGGTAGACAAGATTTCATTATTCATGTAAATAGGGATGTTTTTACAAGCGTATTAACAGCCCTAAATTAGTAGAAAAGGATTTGAATATTGTGCAATGTAGATTAACGAAATGTTAACAATTTTACAGCTGTACTGTTCTTGTTCTAATGAATTTATACTTCGTTAAAATGGGTAAGTAAGGTAATTACCTGTTTTTTGTTGAGTACTGCTGAAAGTTCTTTTTCTGTAGCTTCTTTAATCTTTTTAACCGATTTAAAATGCGTTAACAGTTTATCTGCAGTTGTTTTGCCAATACCTTCAATTTGTTCAAGCTCGGTTTTGAGTGTCCCCTGGTCGCGTTTCTTGCGGTGAAAGGTAATGCCGAAACGGTGGGCCTCATCACGCAGTTGCTGTATCACTTTTAAGGTTTCGGATTTCTTGTCTAAATATAGTGGAAAGGAATCTCCGGGATAGAACAATTCTTCTAATCGCTTGGCAATACCAATTACGGTTACCTTGTTCTCAATGCCCAATACCTTCAAACTCTTCATCGCTGATGAAAGCTGACCTTTACCACCATCAATGATGATGAGCTGAGGCAAAGCCTGGTTTTCATCTAACATTCTCCTGTAACGGCGGAAAACAGCTTCTTCCATGGTGGCAAAATCATTGGGACCATCAACCGTTTTCACATTAAAATGGCGGTAGTCTTTTTTAGAAGGTTTGGCATCTTTAAATACCACAATTGCTGAAACCGGATATTTTCCCTGAAAGTTAGAATTATCAAAACATTCAATGTGTTTTGGAAGCTGCGTTAAACGCAGATCTTTTTGCATGGTGGTTAAAATCCGATCGGTGCGTAAATCGGGATTTAACTTTTCGTATTGGTTAAGCTTCTCTTTTTTAAAGAACAGTACATTCTTTTGCGAAAGCTCTAAAAGTTTTTTCTTTTCACCGAGTTTTGGAACGGTAAATTTTAAATTCTCATCTTCGAGTGAAAGCTCAAATGGAACAATGATTTCTTTTGAGGTGCTGTTAAATTTAGTTCTGAATTCTAACATCGCCAGTGTTAAAATCTCATCGTCGCTTTCATCCAGCTGCTTTTTAACCTCAATGGTCTGCGTTTGGATAATGGTTCCATTCATTACCTTCAGATAGTTCACAAAGGCATAGCGTTCGTCTGAAGCAATGCTCACCACATCCACATTGGTAATGGCACTGTTTACTACGGTAGATTTGCTCTGGTATTTTTCCAGTACTTCTAATCTCCTCGCGTATTGATGCGCAAGTTCAAAGTTCAGGTTTTCTGATGCTGACTTAATAACGCCTTTAACATCGCGGATAACATTTCCGATTTTACCGTTTAGGATTTCCTTGATCTCGCCAATATTTTTATCATAATCGGCTTCAGTCTGGTAGTTTTGGCAAGGTCCTTTGCAGTTGCCGATCTGATATTCGAGGCAGACTTTAAATTTGCCTTCATCTATATTTTTCTCTGTTAGGGGCAAACTACAGGTGCGCAACGGATAGGTTTCTTTAATCAGATCCAAAATGGTATGCATCATGCCTATCGAACCGTAAGGACCGAAATAGGTTGAGCCATCCTTAATCACTTTACGTGTCCAGTAAATGCGTGGGAAATTTTCATTTTTTACGATAATCCATGGATAAGTTTTATCATCTTTTAAATTGATGTTAAATTTCGGCTGATGTTTTTTGATCAGGCTGTTTTCCAATAGCCAGGCATCAATTTCCGTATCAACAATAGTAAAGGTGATTTTGCGGATCTTGGAAACCAATACCCTGGTTTTGCCATTAAACTGGTTTCTGTCGCTGTTAAAATACGAGCCTACACGGTTGCGCAGGTCTTTTGCTTTACCAATGTACATGAGCTTTCCATCGGCGTCCCAATACTGGTATACGCCGGGTTTATGTGGAATTGCGGTTAATGCTGTTTTATGGTCGAAACTGCTCATGATTACAAAAATAGGATTCGGGTGGAAAAATTAGTTTGAATGCCCCGATTTAATGTATTTATAATTTGGGCGTGCCCCTAAGCTGCGCAAAGGGTCAGGCTATTCGTTACAATCTTTTGCTGCGTTTTCGCTACACTCAACGTTGCAGCAAAAGGATTTCCACTGCTATCCTTCACGCAGGAGTTGAGGAATTAAAATCCCAACTTCTCGTCCAGTTCACTGGTACCTTCTTCCTGTTGCTGATACTGGTTACAATCAAAAGTAATGGAAACACCTGATTTTGGCGCCTCGAAATCGGCATGACTAATTTTTAAAGCCGGATTGGCATAAACTCTTTTTATAAATCCTGCAAAAATTGGTAAAGCAGTATTTGCACCCTCACCCTGATTAGTGCTGATAAAGTGGAAAGCCCTGTCTTCACAACCGGTCCATATACCCGTTACCAGTTGTGGGGTTATGGCCATAAACCAACCGTCGGAGTTGTTTTGGGTGGTACCGGTTTTGGCTCCAATTGGTGCATTCACCTTATATTTATAGTTTAATCTGGATCCGGTCCCATTGGTTACCACACCTTTAAGCATCCGTGTCATTACATAAGCCACTTCTTCGCTCATAATGGGCTTTGGTATTTCTTTTTGAGAAAATAATACCACACCGTTTTTATCTTCAATTCTTAATAAATAAATGGGTTTGGTATAAATTCCTTTATTGGCAAAGGCTCCGTAAGCACCTACCATATTATAAACAGAAGAATCGAATGTGCCCAAACAAATCGACGGAAACGCAGGAACATTTGGAATACCCATTTTTGTAGCCAGGGTAGATACAGCCACAGGGCCAACCTGTTTCATCAAATAGGCGGTAACAAAGTTTTGTGAGTAAGCCAACGCTTTTTGTAAGGTGATACTGCCAGGTAATGGTTTGCCTGAGTTTCTGGGTGTCCACGGTTCACCGTAACCTTCAATCGTTACCGGAACGTTGGGTACGGTATAACAAGGCGAATAACCATTTTCTATGGCTACAGCGTAAGTAAATGGTTTTGCTGTTGAACCTACCTGGCGCGTTCCCATCTTAACCTGGTCGTACTTAAAGTGCTCGTAATTAATTCCGCCCACCCATGCTTTCACATGTCCGTTGGTCGGGTCCATGGTCATCATGGCATTCCTAAGCAGCATTTTATAATAACGTACCGAGTCGATCGGTTTCATTACCGTATCGATATTACCTTTCCAGGTAAAAATGGTCATTTCTGTTTTGGTGTTGAAATCATCTTTGATTTCTTCATCCGATTTTCCTTCCAGTTTTAAGGCTTTATAGCGATCAGAGCGTTTTATTCCCTGTTCAATCTGTAAAGCTTTATCCTTAAACGGGTTTCTGCCCTTCCAACTCGCGATAAACTGCGCTTGTAGCACTTTCATATATTCCTTTTGCGCTTCCTCGGCATATACTTGCATATCATAATTCAAGGTGGTATAAATTTTTAAACCATCTCGGTCCAAATCATACGGTGTACCATCAGGCTTGGTAATGGATTGCTCCTGGAAAATGTTTTTGATATCGTTCTTTAATACCGAACGGAAGTATGGTGCAATACCATCATTAACGGTTGCAGCATTGAAATGCAGGTTTAAAGGTTTTTCCTTTTGCTGATCAAATTCTGACTGGCTCAAGAGATCAGCTTTGACCATGAGGGCCATAACGGTATTTCTACGTTCTCTGGAACGCTCAGGGTGGCGTGTTGGCGAATACATGGTAATACCTTTTTGCATGCCCACCAGGGTGGCAGCCTGTGTTAAATTCAACTTATCGGGAGTGGTATTGAAATAAACCCTTGCCGCAGATTTAATCCCATAAGCCTGGTTACCAAAATCTACTGTATTTAAATACATGGTAATGATTTCTTCTTTGGTATAGTTGCGCTCCAATTTCACAGCCACAATCCACTCTTTAAATTTCGTTAATACCAGGGAGAAAAAATTAAGGTTCGATTCACGTGGAAAAAGATTTTTTGCCAATTGCTGGGTAATGGTACTGGCACCTTGTTTTTTGCCGATCAAATTGTAACCGATAATGGTAAAGGTACGTTTAAAATCTATTCCTGAATGTTCTTTAAAACGGGTATCTTCTGTTGCAATTAATCCATTGATTACATTTTCAGAAATATCTTTATAAGTAACATTCGATCTGTTTTGCACAAAATAAGTACCTAAAGGACGGCCATCTTCGGCAATAATTTCTGATGCCTGATTGCTTTTCGGGTGCTCAATGTCCCTGAAAGAGGGTAAAGCACCAAATAGCCCAAATCCAATCATCGAAATGAAAATAGCAAATAGGGCAATTCCTCCAATCAATAATTTCCAGATGAGTAAACTGTATCTTTTTGTATCCTGTGGGGAAAGGGATTTGTTCATTTTGTGTTTTTATTTTCCAAAACACCGGGATAGGTGATTTTGGATGCAAATTTATTAATTTTTTATAGAATCAAATTTAAGCTTTGATGTTTATGCCTTCTGCTTTGGTTTTTGAGCTTTGCTCTTTTACTTTCGCTTACTTGTAATTGTCTTTTAAAAACTCCAGGTATTCATTAATCCTTGTTCTGTCTGTCAGTTTTTCAAAATTTTCTTTACTGATGATAAAGCCTTTATACAGGTTGGCCGGAACTTTCATAATATTCTTTAACTGACCAGCAATGCTCGATTCGTAAAGTTTGGCATCCTCTAAATCGATAAAACTGGTAATGTAAATCAACTGATCGTTATCCAACTCGACCAATTTATGTTCCAGATCGTTGTCCGGATAATTTCCGCGGTTAAACTGACCAATGCCGAAGCGTGATGAACTTAGGGTTAAAGTGGCGTCGGCTACGTCTATTACGTAATAATATTCTTCTGATTTTGCCGTACTGAAAATACTAACAGGTTTGGTTGGATCAACTGGCTTAACCTCAACTGGTTTGGCTACAGGAGTCGGTTCAGCTATTTTTGCTACAGGATTTTCAGCTACCAGCGGTTTTTTTGGGACTAAAACTGTAGCGGCCTGGCTTACAAAACGCGGCGTATTTGCGTCAAAATCAACAAGGGCTACAGGGCGCTGTTTAAATTCGTCAAGATTGGCCTCAATATACTTCAAGTGATCGCGTACCAAAGGCGTAATAATTTTGTCGTTAGGATAGCGATTGGTGATGAGGTTAAATTCGGTGAGTAGCGGATCAACCTTTGCTGTACGTCCAACAGCGATGGCTTTTAAATAAGCATATTGCGGCGCCAGATCATTTTCAGGGAAAGCCGCGATATTATCATCAGCCTGTTTCACCACATTGGCATAATCTTTTTTTACATAAGCATCAAAAGTTGCATTGTAATTGTTAATGGCCATATTTTCCATCTCTGTTTGCTTGGCCGAGTACGATGGATCTAAAATATTCTTCGCAAAGTTTGATTCTGGGAATTTGGTCAGCACCAATTGCTTATACTGCTCAGATTTTACTTCATCAATGCCTTTATAATTGAGATATAAACTATAGTAAATGGCAACTAAATGATTATTTTCGGGATATCGTTTAATCAGTTCCAGATATATTTTATTTGCTTCCTGCTTATCATTCAATTCTTGTTGGTAGAAACTGGCAATTTCGAAATAGGCATCAATAATTTTTTGATCCGATGATGCCAATAGTGCTGGTGTGGTGGGTAAAGCATCCAAAAACTGTTTTTCCAGCGAGGTTTGATCTGCTGTCGTTTGGTTGGTTTGGCCATTTGCAGGTATAATTTCGGTAGCTACCTTTCCTCCCGCTAAAACCTGATTGGTTTCCTGTGCTGACGACCGGATGCTTTGGCGCCAGTTATCTTCCAGCTGTCTTGTTCCCCACCTTTTTCTAAAATCGGCAAAACCATTACTAATTGCTGCATTATTATTGAAATAAAAAGTGTTGCCAACAGTATTGTTTGTCGTATTTAAGCTTCTGTTTGGAAAATCCGGATCATTTAAAAGTTGGTTGCTCATTACCCCTTCTGTACCGCGCACTTCAACCTTTGGTGTTAAATAAGCTTTTACTTTAGCCTCCCGCTCTGCAGCCGGAAGTTTGGCAAAAGCCTGAGCGGTGTCTTCTTTGGCGATAATGGTATACCGGTCTGTTAAATATTGCAGGTTATCTGCCTTTTTAACAATGTTGTCGTAATCAGGAAAGTTTTTAGGTAAAATCATCACAGTACTATCGTAGTACAGTTTTGCTTTAACATAGTTGTTAAATTCTTTAAAGTTTAAATCTGCAATTCTTAAAAAAGATAGCGCCTTTTGCATTTGGTTTCTGGTGCTTTTTAAAACCGACTTATGGTAGTTTTCTTCTGCCTTTATAAAATTTCCATCTGCCGAGAAAAGCTCCCCAACCTGATAATAAATCTGATCGGTATAATCAGTGTTTTTATCGTCTTTCAATAAAGCTAAAAGTTGCTGCTCCTTATTAAGTTTTTCTCCATTTAATAGTGCTTTCAGCTTAATCCGGTTTAAATTGGCATGGAAATACATCTCAAAAGGTGCATTGCTTTTTTCAACTTTTGTGAAGTTGGCATAAGCATCCTGAATATTTTTTTCTTTTTCCTGTAGCTGTGCCAATATAAAGCGCCAGCGGATCCGTAACTGTTTTTCTGCAGGTAAAGCAATGGCCGATTCTAATAACAAGATGGCTTCTTTATTGCGTTTCTGGTAAATGCGCATCTGGGCGGCTGTGGCCAGGGGTTCGGCCAGGTCCTTTTTTAACTCATCAGACGCGCGCAGCATGGTATCGATAATCTTATCGGCCAGTACCATATTGTTGAGTTCCATTTGGCTACGTGCTTTCCAGTTCATAGCGAGGATAAATGTCTTCAGGTCACTATTGTAAGTTTTCGCCGTGTAATCAAAATACTCTGATGCGATAAAATAATTCCCTTTAAGGTAATTTGCCTTGCCCAGAAGCATGTAGGCATCGTCGATATAGTTACTGAAACTTTTATCGTTGATAATGGTTTGTCCTTTGGCAATTACATCATCAAGCTGTTTATTGGCAGCCCCGGGTGTGAGTACTAAATTTATCTGTGGCTCAGGATCAAGGTAAACCGGTAGAATCTTTTCGTAATTATCCGCATAACTTTGCAGCAAACCCTCATTGTATTCGCTTAGTAAAACATTGGCGTTATAGATATAATTGTATTTTGCGGTTAAATTCTGAAACCTACGGTCAACTGCAGTATCTTTATTTGCAACACAGCCATAAATAAAAATACTGATGAGAATAATGAAGGGATTTAAGTTTTTGTTCGCGTAATTTTTCAAGTATGATCAATCTCTTAGGTAATGTATAATAAACAATATAGATAGAAAAATATTTTAATTGGTAACAAATTTTAATTATTCAAAGTTAATTTAATTATTGCATTAAAAAATGGAAAATCAGCGAGGAGAAGATACAAAGAAAAAGGTAAATGCAGCAGCAAAGTATTCTGCCATTGGTTTCCAAATGATCGCTACCATAGGCCTGCTTACTTTTATAGGTTATAAAATTGATGAACACCGAAACAGCAAAACCAACTTAATTACTGCAGCTTTTGCCCTGGCCGGTGTAGGGATTGCACTTTATCAGGCCATTAGGCAGGTTACCAAGGATTAGTTAATTATTAAATTGCTAAATGGCTATATTGTTGGCCGTTCCATTCCTCTTATCTTTATGGGATTTTTAAATTGCTTGATGGCTTTATTGTTAGGCAATAGCTTATTACAATCTGGCAATAAAACAATCCAACAATTTAACAATAGTTCTTTACTATTAAGCACTCGCCCTAGTAACCGATTAACCCCTTGAGCTTTGCCGAAGGGTAACCAGTTAACCAAACAATTCAGCAATAAAACAATAATAATAATTAAGCAATCTTCATTAGTTACTTGATACTAAAAACCTTATCTTTGCAAAAAGTTTTATCTGCTAAGAAATTATACATTGACCCTAGCCAAATTTACCAGTATCTATTTTATTTTCGTAGGCCTGTTAATAGGTGTGATCGCCGTTTTACCCCTGGTGTTTCCGGCTAAGCAGCTTTATGTAAACAATTTTTGGGTAATGTTCGGCTTTTTGGCTGGTATTACTTATATCGCTTACATGTTGGTTGATATCGGTGTAAAACGCGATCCTGAAGTGGGGGTGATGGCTATTATGGGATCAATTGCTGTGAAAATGATTTTTTGTATGGCTTTCGTGTTGATTTACAGTATAAAAGCAAAGGGAATCGGGGCTATGTTTCTGCTTAATTTTTTTTCTTTATATTTATTGTTTACGGTCTTTGAAGTTTACTGTTTGTTACGTAACTTGCGCCACCAAAATTTAAAGTAAAAAACTGCCAATAAATGGATTGTAACCGAGTTTTTGTGTCTAAAGTTAAAAGGCTAACTATTGTTTTTACGCTTTTAATCGCGTTTTTATCTATCAAAATTGATGCTTTCGCTCAAGTTGATAGCGCTGTTGTACCTGTTGATAGTGCTGTTGCAGAATCTGCTCATGCTGTTTCAGGAGAACATGGAGCTGAGGCCAATCATGGTAAAGAAAAATTTGAGCCTACCAAAGTAATTATGGAACACATTGCCGACTCGCACGTGTGGCATCTTTGGGGACATACTTCGTTGCCTCTTCCGGTAATTTTATATACGCCTAATGGTTTAGAGTTTTTCTCTTCAGGTAATTTTCACCATGGTGAACATGATTATAACGGTAAATACAATAACTACCGTTTAGAAGAAGATCATGTGAAAGTGGTTGGTGCTGACGGAAAAATCGATGAAGAAGCAAGTAAATCTGTTTTGGATTTTTCGATCACTAAAAATGTTGCGGCCATGTTTGTGGCGATTTTGGTAATCCTTATTGTATTTATTTCGGTTGCCGGAGCTTACAAAAAACGTGCCGGTAAAGCACCAAGAGGTTTGCAGTCTTTTATTGAGCCTGTTGTTCTTTTTGTAAGAGATGATATTGCTAAGCCCAACATTGGTCATAAATACGCGAAATTTATGCCTTATTTGTTGACTACTTTTTTCTTTATCCTATTTAATAACTTATTCGGTTTGATTCCGATTTTTCCGGGTGGTGCCAACGTTACCGGTAATATTGCCCTAACTTTTGTAATGGCTTTAGGTACTTTGATTATCGTTAACATCAATGGTAATAAATATTATTGGAAACACATTTTCAGACCGGATGTTCCTTTTTGGTTATATCCGATTATGATCCCTGTGGAATTGATCGGTATCATTTCTAAGCCTTTCGCTTTGATGGTGCGTTTGTTTGCAAACATTACAGCTGGTCACATTATCGTATTAAGTTTAATTTCCTTAATCTTTATTTTCGAAACACTGGCTATTGCCCCGGTTTCAGTTGCGTTCGTATTGTTTATGGATGTGTTGGAATTATTGGTGGCATTTTTACAGGCCTTTATTTTTACCTTATTAACTGCCCTGTTTATTGGCATGGCAGTAGAAGAACATCATTAACAGAAAACTATTTTTTACAAATTAATATAAATTAAATTAGTTATGGTAGGTTCAATCGCGGCAATCGGTGCCGGTTTAGCAGTAATCGGTGCAGGTATCGGTATCGGTCAAGTAGGTGGTAAAGCAATGGAAGGTATTGCTCGTCAACCAGAAGCTGCATCAAAAATTCAGACTGCAATGATTATCGCTGCTGCCCTTATTGAGGGTGCTGCTTTATTCGGTGTGGTAGTTGCATTATTAGGCTTAAACGGTTAATAAGCACTGAAAAAAATTAGGCTGGGTATTTAACGATTGGTTATTTACCCCGCCTTATTAAAAAGATTGTTTTTAAAAATTAGATAAAAATGGAATTAGTAACCCCAAGCATAGGATTGGTTTTTTGGACATCGTTAGCATTCATCTGCTTACTGATCTTACTTAGAAAATTTGCATGGAAACCTATTTTAGGTGCAATTCACGAGCGTGAGCAAAGCATTGATGAAGCTTTAAACAAAGCTGAATTGGCTAAACAGGAAATGGCCCGTTTAACCAGCCAGAATCAGGATTTGATGCAGCAGGCCCGTGCGGAGCGTGATGAGATTTTAAAGGAAGCTAAAACCTTAAAAGATAGTATCTTAAATGAGGCTAAAAAACAGGCTCAGGTTGAAGGTGCTAAATTGATCGAGAAAGCTAAAATCGAGATTGAAAACCAAAAGAAAGCTGCTTTAGCTGAAGTTAAAGACCAGGTTTCCACTTTATCATTAGAAATTGCTGAACGTGTACTACGTACGCAGTTAGATGATAAAACCAAACAGGAAGCTTTAGTAGCTAACTTGTTAAAAGACGTTGAATTAAACTAGTTTGAGAAAATAGATAGGAGATACTAGACTTGAGACATTAGATATGAGAGAGGAGATTACTCTGAATACTCAATCTCACATCTCACATCTCACATCTTCCATCTCACACCTAAATATATGTCAGAAATTAAAGTTGCAGGCAGATATGCCAAATCATTAATAGACCTAGCCGTTGAAAACAACGCGTTAGAATCAGCTTATAATGATATGGTTTTGTTTGAAAAAGTGGTTGATGAAACCCCTGAACTAGAAGCAATATTAAAAAACCCGATTGTACCTTTAGATAAGAAAACTGGTATTTTAAACGGAATTTTTACGGATAAAGTAAGCAAACTAACCATCTCTTTTTTCAAGGTTGTGGTAAGCAAAGGTCGTTCGGCGATTTTATTTGCAACGGCAAAACAGTTTATACAACAATATAATTTAATTAAAGGTATTGTTACTGCTGATGTGACTACTGCAGCTGCTTTAAGTCCTGAGGCCAAAGAGCAGATTATAACGATTGTAAAAAAAGAATTAGGCGCCAACCAGGTTATAGTTAACGAAAAAATTAACGAGAAACTGATTGGTGGTTTTATATTAAAAGTTGGAGATAAGCAATTCGATGCCAGTATTGCCAGCGGTTTAAGTAAACTTAAAAAAGAATTTGCGCAATAGCGGATAGCGTTTTGCGTAGGGCGTTTAGCGTTAATTTGCAAATTCCCAAAAGACATAGTGAAGCGTGAGGGTAAGGCGATAGAACGCCAAACGCATGGCGCCAAACAAAAATATTGCGATAAGCGGATGGCGAATAAATGCCAGGCGCCATGCGCTAAGCACTAAACATTTATAAAAAGATATAAAGTAAAATTATGGTAGAGGTAAGACCAGACGAAGTATCGGCAATTATCAGACAGCAATTGGCGGGCTTCAAATCAGAAACCGAACTGGAAGAAGTTGGTACCGTGTTGCAAGTGGGCGACGGTATTGCCCGTGTTTACGGTTTAACTAAAGTTCAATCGGGAGAGTTGGTTGAATTTGCAAACGGCCTGCAAGGTATTGTATTAAACCTTGAAGAAGATAACGTTGGTGTGGTACTTTTGGGTGCTTCTGACGAGATCAAAGAAGGTGATACCATTAAACGTACCAAGAAAATTGCCTCTATTAAAGTTGGTGAAGGTATGCTTGGCCGCGTAGTGAATACTTTAGGTGAGCCTTTAGATGGTAAAGGTCCGATCCTGGGTGAAACCTACGAAATGCCTTTAGAGCGTAAAGCACCAGGTGTAATTTATCGTCAGCCGGTAAACGAGCCTTTACAAACTGGTATTAAAGCAATCGATGCAATGATTCCAATTGGTCGTGGTCAACGTGAGTTGGTTATTGGCGACCGTCAGATTGGTAAAACTGCTGTTTGTATTGACACCATTATCAACCAAAAAGAATTTTATGAAGCAGGCCAGCCTGTGTTTTGTATTTATGTAGCTATCGGTCAGAAAAACTCTACCGTTGCCAACATTGTACGTACATTGGAAGAAAACGGCGCTTTACCATATACTGTTGTGGTTGCTGCTTCTGCTGCAGATCCTGCTCCAATGCAGTTCTATGCTCCGTTTGCAGGTGCTGCAATTGGTGAGTTTTTCCGTGATACAGGTAAACCAGCATTAATTGTTTATGATGATTTATCGAAACAAGCGGTAGCTTATCGTGAGGTATCTTTATTACTTCGTCGTCCACCGGGCCGTGAGGCGTATCCAGGTGACGTTTTTTACTTGCACAGCCGTTTATTGGAAAGAGCTGCGAAAATCAACGCTAACGATGATATCGCTAAAAACATGAACGATTTGCCAGAATCGATTAAACACATCGTTAAAGGTGGTGGTTCATTAACAGCTTTACCAATTATCGAAACACAAGCGGGAGACGTTTCTGCATATATTCCAACCAACGTAATTTCGATTACTGACGGTCAGATTTTCTTAGAGTCGAACTTATTCAACTCTGGTATCCGTCCGGCAATTAACGTAGGTATCTCGGTATCACGTGTGGGTGGTAATGCGCAGATTAAATCGATGAAAAAAGTAGCAGGTACTTTAAAATTAGATCAGGCTCAATATCGTGAATTAGAGGCTTTCTCTAAATTCGGTTCTGACTTGGACGCTGCAACTAAATCGGTATTGGATAAAGGTGCACGTAACGTAGAAATGTTGAAACAAGCGCAGTTCTCTCCGTTTACTGTAGAGAAACAGGTTGCAATTGTTTATGCTGGTACTAAAAACTTAATGCGTAGCGTTCCGGTTAACAAAGTGAAAGAATTTGAAACTGAATTCTTAACTCAACTGGAATTACGTCATCCTGAAACTTTAGCGGCTTTAAAAGCTGGTAAATTTGATGATAACATTACTGGTGTTTTAGATACAGTAGCAAAAGAGATTTCAAGTAAATATTAATAAGATTTGAGACATGAGATTTGAGATTTGAGATGGGGACTTAATGTCTCACATCTTACATCTCACATCTCACATCTAATAGAGAATGGCTAATTTAAAAGAAGTAAGAAACCGGATTGCATCGGTACAGTCAACACAGCAGATTACCAAAGCTATGAAAATGGTTTCGGCAGCCAAGTTGAAACGTGCTACCAATGCAATTATCGCTTTACGTCCTTATGCAACCAAACTGAAAGAGATTTTAGGTAATCTATCGGCAAGTTTGGAAGGCTCTTCATCACCTTTTATTCAGGAACGTGAGCCCAATAAGGTTTTAATTGTTACTGTTTCATCAAACCGTGGTTTGGCCGGGGCTTTTAACATGAACGTAATTAAAGCGGCCAATAATTTAATTGCTGAGAAATACAGCGAACAGTTGAAAAACGGTAATGTGAGCATTATTTCCATCGGTAAGAAAACTCAGGATTTCTACGAGAAACGCAAGTACAACGTTATCGGTAACAATAACGAGATATTTTCGGCCTTAACATTTGAAAATGTAACCAAAATTACTGACACGATTATGGCTGGTTTTATTAAAGGCGACTTTGATAAAGTAGAAGTGGTGTATAACCGTTTTAGAAATGCAGCAGTTCAGTTTATTACTACTGAACAGTTATTGCCTTTGCCTAAAGCTGAATCTGTAACTGAAACAAAAGTAGATAAGAAAACAACTAACGTTGATTATATCTTAGAGCCTTCTCAAGAAGAAATTGTAGAACAATTGATTCCTAAATCTATTAAAATCCAGTTGTACAAAGCAGTATTGGATTCACATGCTTCTGAACATGGTGCACGTATGACATCAATGGATAAGGCAACTGAAAATGCAGGTGAGTTATTAAAAGCTTTAAAACTTTCATACAACCAGGCACGTCAGGCAGCAATTACAACTGAGTTAACCGAGATTGTAAGCGGTGCAGCAGCATTGAACGGATAAGTCAGTCTAAGGTCGGAAGTCTTTAGTCCTCAGCCAAAAAATTATAAAGCCTATTTCTTAATTGAAATGGGCTTTTTTAATGTTTTTTAAACTTTTAATCCAGAATTATTATAATTTTTATGGATTGTAATCCAAAATTATTATGTTTTCTATGGATTGTAATCCAAAATTATTATACTTTTGTGTGGGAATTTTTTATTATGATTGTTCGTAAACAGTTGGATTATGCGTTTGCCAGGCTTTTTAAAGGAAAAGCCTTTATCATCTTTGGTCCAAGGCAGACCGGAAAAACTACTTTTGTTGAACAGTTATTGGCAAAGGTTGATAAAAAGACCCTGTACCTCAATGGAGATGATGCTGATGTAAGAGAAACATTAGCTAAACCGAATGCTATACAAATTAGCCAAATGCTTGGTGATTATGAAGTTCTGTTTATTGATGAGGCACAAAGGATAAATGATGTAGGGTTACTGATTAAAATCATTGTAGATCGGTTTAAAAATGTTCAGGTGATTGCAACAGGTTCATCAGCTTTTGAGCTTTCAGGAAAAATAAATGAGCCTTTAACAGGGCGTAAGTATGAAATGATGCTTTTGCCCTTCTCTTATGCCGAACTGGTACATGATACTGATTTTATTACTGAAGAAAGGTCATTGGAACAACGTTTAATTTATGGTTCCTATCCCGAAATCATCAACGATCCACAACATGCAGAAGAACATTTAAAGTTACTTGCAGACAGTTATCTCTATAAGGATCTTTTCACTTTAGAAGATGTTAAAAAACCTTTATTGTTCGAAAAAATTGTGAAGGCTTTGGCACTACAGATGGGTAGCGAAGTTAACTTTTCTGAACTGGCACAACTGGTAAAGGCTGATCAGAAAACAGTTGATAAGTACATCAGTCTGCTCGAAAAATCGTTTGTGGTGTTTAGTTTACCTGCTTTTGCTGGCAATGTGCGCAATGAGATTAAAAAAAATAAGAAAATCTATTTTTACGATACGGGTATTGTGAATGCCATTACCCGAAATTTCAATCCCTTAGCCAATAGGAATGACGTTGGCGCGCTGTTTGAAAATTATATGATTGCTGAAAGGATGAAGTTTCTGCATCAGAACCAGGTAGAGGCTGAATGCTTCTTCTGGCGTACCACACAACAACAGGAAATAGATTATATAGAAAAAACTAAAGAAAAATTTTTGGCTGTCGAGTTTAAATGGAGCGAAAGGGGAAAAAATAAAATCCCGCTTACCTTTACACATGCTTACCCTGATACAGAAACATTGTTAATATCGAAAGTTGACAGGGGGATTTTTTTGAACAGTTGATCGGTTGTCGATAAAATTAAGATACCCATTCTTAAATTGGAACGGGTATCTTAGTTATTTATAAGATTGAGTCATATTTACCCATAGCTAATCTCAAATATCCGTTTTCTAATTTTTTACTCACATTCTTTTCATTGTAAACCATTGCATTAAATTTAGCTTCTAAAATATATGTGCCCGATTTTAATTTCTTTAAACTTGTGATTTCAAATTTTGAATTCTTTTGAGCATCAGAGCTTAATTGTGGAGGTCTTCGAAAATCGTCTGAACCATATGTTTTATATCCATCAGATAGGCTTATTGCAACACCATTTTGTATATTATCCCTACCATAGTCCAGCGCATAATTTCTTGTCCCGATTGTAAATAAATCCATAACATCTTTTGGCCTCAAAATCAGTGATTGTATCATCGATGCTTTTTTATAAGTTTTAATAAATATTACATCGACTGTTTTTCCATTTGTATATATTCCATAATTCCGTGAGTATAAAACTGAATCTTTAATGCCAGATATATAATAAGCATTGCCGACAATTGAATCTACTTTTGAATACGGTTGTCTATTACTGGCTCTGTAGAAACTGGAATATTGAGATAGCTTATAAGTGATCCCATCAATACTATAAGAAATGCTGTCGTGAGCATATTCTAAGGGATCTTCTTTTTCAGTTACCGGAGGTTCAATAATCGGATTGTTCTTCTTACAGGCCGCAAAGAAAAGTAGGGCAATAACTATCCCTAGTAAGTGTTTGTTTTTCATCGTAATTGATTTTAATTGTGTGTGGCCGAAAATAGTTATTTTTATAACTAAAAACTTAATTGATAGTAAAATTATTCTGATGGCTAAGGTTGGTAGTTATCCTATCACGGAAATGTATTTGCCTCAAAGTTTATAGTTTTTTTTGGTCGGGTTAATTATCGGCTTTTAATATCTTTGTAGCCCAATATCAGGTTATGAAAAAATACATCATCATTATTTTATTAACTCTCCCGGTGCTTGTCAAAGCTCAAAATCCTGCAAGAGACTATACCAATGCGGTACTTTGGCAACAAACTTCGGGTGAGTACCGTGCGCTATGTTTCCAGGCTTATAACTTTGCTCGTTTATCATTAAAAGAAGCACTATGGGCGGATACAAGTAAAAAGCCAAACTGTGTGATTGTTGATATTGATGAAACAGTTCTGGATAATTCCGCTTTTCAGGGCCATGAAATTAAAAAGGGACTAAGTTATGTGCCTGCAGACTGGACCGAATGGACCAACCTGGCACAGGCCGATACGGTTCCGGGTGCATTGGCTTTTTTAAAGTTTGCCGCATCAAAAAATATCGAAACCTTTTATGTGAGTAACCGCGATGAAAAAGATTATGCAGCTACCTTAAAAAACCTGCAGCACTTTGGTTTCCCTTATGCTGATGATGCGCATTTAGTGGTTTCGAAAGGAACTTCAAATAAAGAACCAAGGCGCCAACAGATTAGCGAAACACACCACATTTTATTGTTATGTGGCGACAATTTAAGTGATTTCAGCAACATTTTTTATCGCGAAAATAAAAATACCTTCGAGCAGGTAAACGCCAGCCAGAACCTATTTGGAACAAAATATATTATGTTGCCGAACCCAATGTACGGGGATTGGGAAAAGCCTTTGTATCAGGGAGAAAAACTAAGCGATAAGGATAAAGCAAAGCAAAGATTAGAACGATTAAAAAGTTACTAAGTTTTATAAATATTCAGCAATAAGTATTACTTTTGCTGCATCATAAAAATAAACATTATGGAGAACAACGAATTAAAGCACAATACAGAAAGTATGAAAACGGCTAACCAGCCCGGAATTTATAAATTAATGATTTTTGGGGTACTGGTTTGCATAGTGGGTACTTATGCGCGTTTCGCTTACGATTCTTGGCAAGTATCTTTGGCATCCTGGATTGTTTTGTTCATCGGTGCAATTATTGCCATTAAAGGTGTATTCAAAATATTAGACGCATAAGCGTACTATTATCAAAATATAAAGCCGGTTATGTTCATTCATAATCGGCTTTTTTGTTATTAAATAAAGTAGTGTTCTTTTTTTGAAAAGCAGGTTCCTGTGGCTATCGGTTCCGAAAGCCCTGCCATCCGCTTTACTTCACTGCGTTCGTGCCTGCTCCTGTCAGGTTTAAATTACTTAGGTAAACCTTTCTATGCCAAACCCGACTGCCGCGGCAGCCCCTGATTCTTTACCGATGAATCGGCACTAAATTAGCATCAGGGCTAAAGCAAAAGGCGGGACTGCTATAACCCAACTGCTTCTGCATTTGCTTTCCAAAAAATAACGCATAGTTTCAGGCATCAACAGTAAGGTTACTAAAATACAATCTTCTTTTTTTGAAAAGCAGGTTCCTGTGGCTATCGGTTCCGAAAGCCCTGCCATCCGCTTTACTTTACTGCGTTCGTGCCTGCTCCTGTCAGGTTTAAATTACTTAGGTAAACCTTTCTATCCTAAACCCGACTGCAGCGGCAGCCCCTGATTCTTTACCGATGGATCGGCACTAAATTAGCATCAAGGCTAAAGCAAAAGGCGGGACTGCTACAACCCAACTGCTTCTGCATTTGCTTTCCAAAAAATAATGCATAGTTTCAGGCATCAACAGTAATGTTACTGAAATACAATCTTCTTTTTTTGAAAAGCAGGTTCCTGTGGCTAGCGGTTGCGAAAGTCCTGCCATCCGCTTTACTTTACTGCGTTGATGCCGGTTCCTGTCAGGTTTAAATTACCTGGGCAGATTTTTCTACACTCAATAAAATATGTTTTTTTGTAGCGTTCTGATTATAAGGTAATTATCATTTTCATTTTTTAATTTATGGAAATGCAGGTTATATCACATCGTTATATAAACATTTTGTTTTTTGGGTTACCTAAAACGCTTTGTAGTATTAAATGAAAAAGAGGGTTACAAAATAACCCAAAACGCAAAACTTCTCATGGCCATTTGAAGCAAATATTTAAAATGATTATTTATTTAGAAACACTCAATCATGAAAAGGAATATTATTGCTATAGCCATAGTTTTAACAATTTTTGGCTGCCAAAAATCGAATGAAAAGTATGCCAGCTCCGACGTCATCGTTGCAAATGAATTAAGAGTGCCTACAGATAGTACTGTTGCTGAAAAAATCATTAAAACTGCTGATATGCGGTTTAGGGTTAAGAATGTCCAAAATACCAAAGAGCAGCTAAGCAAAACGATTAAATCGGAAGGAGGAACTGTTGCGGAGTTTTCTATCGAAAGCACTATCCAGGAAACGGATAAAGTAAAACAATCTACAGATTCTTTAAAAGAAATAACAGCCTATCGCACTGAAGGTTATCTGGTGGCGAAGATTCCATCTGAAAAACTAGATGAATTTACCAATACCATTGCAAAAATAGCGGTCTTTGTCGATCACCAATCGATGAAGCTGGACGATCAAAGCATTGCTTATTTAGCCAATAAACTAAAGGCTCAGAATAGAGTTGATGCGATTGAAAAAATCAATAAAGTGGCATCTAAGAAAAGTGCCAACGTAGAATCATCGCTTTACATCAAAGATGATTATGTGGATAAAAGAATCGATAATATGCAGATTGATAACCGGGTTAAATTCAGTACCATTACCCTTAATTTTTATCAGGATAATACGGTAAAAACCATGATTGTTGCCAATGATAATCTGTATGATTACCGTCCGGCATTTATAAACAGGCTTTGGTTAGGAATTGTAAATGGCTGGGCGATTTTTAAAGAAATCATTATTGCTATTTCCAATTTGTGGATGTTGATATTGGTTGGTTTTGCAATCTTCTTCATCATAAAGTATTTTATCCGGAAGAATAAACTGGCAATGATCAAGCGACTAAAAACATGATCGATCAGGCCAGGCAATAAGAATCTATCCTTATGGTTCGTGTCCGCACGAACCATTTTATATTTTCTATCAAGACAGATTGTTTCACTCTGATGATCGTTGAGCCAATAACCATTGAATCGTTGATAACGATGAACTATATTGTTTTAATGAAGCTATAATAAATTTTAATTCAATCGAATTTGTCACGTTGAGCCTGTCGAAACCCCTTGTAAAACATTTAAAACAGGTCCTTCGACAAGCTCAGGATGACAATTTTATATTTATGATATAGCATCATCGAATTCATTTTAATATTATTTCTTTGTCTTAACCGTTATACCTTTAACCTTGGTTTTATTATCGCTTACAAAAGATTCCCAGCCCGAATAGGTTTTAGATTTACCCCCTGCGGTAATTTTTTGAAAGGAATGGCAAACCGCAACAGCTAAGCCATCGGTAGCATCTAAAAACTCAGGTGTTTCCTTAAAGTTGAGTAAACGTTGCAGCATGGCCGCTACCTGTTCTTTGGTGGCGTTTCCGCTGCCTGTAATGGATTGTTTGATTTTGCGTGGAGAATATTCGGTTACAGGTACATTTCGGGATAACGCGGCTGCAATGGCAATGCCCTGAGCACGGCCAAGTTTTAACAGCACCTGGATATTTTTACCATAAAATGGCGCTTCTATGGCCAATACATCAGGTTTATATTGCTCCATCAATACTACCGTTTTTTCAAATATTCGCTGAAGCTTGAGAAAAGGATCGTCTAAATGAGTCATTTTAACTACGCCCAAACTGATAAGTTCCGTTTTATTACCCTTCTCCAGAATTACGCCATAACCCATCACCGCAGTGCCCGGATCGATGCCCATAATTACCCGTTCCTTTTTTTCGTTCAACATTACGGCAATATTAAGCATATTTGCAAATAAAAACAGAATCTTGACTGGCAGGCAAAAAAAAATACTATCACTTCTTATCAAAGTTGCAATTGTAATATTTGCCTTTTGGTTTATTTACCATAAACTGGTTGCAAATAAAAATCTTCACGATTTTAGTACCTTATTAGAGGGAATCCCCCAGGCAGAAATGATCACGGTAATCGGAATAGTGGTACTGATGATGTTTGTAAACTGGTTTCTAGAAGCTGGCAAATGGAAATACCTGATGAGCCATATTGAGCCCATTAGTTTTTACAGGGCCGTCGAATCTGTTTTTTGTGGGTTAACATTGGCTATTTTTACGCCAAATAGGCTAGGCGAATATGGTGGTCGCGTATTTTTTCTTTCTCCCCGGAGAAGAATTGTTGGAATAGTGGCCATGAGCGTAGGGAGCATCGGTCAATTGGTGTTAACCAATGTTTTTGGGGCTATTTCAACCTGCTTTTTCGTATATCGATTTATACCGATTGATCGGGTACTGTTTATCGTTCTGGTTTTCTTTGCTTTAATTTTTTGTCTGTTTTTTCTGGTCTTTTACTTTAATATCCGTTGGTTGAACGGGATTTTATTGTCTTTCAAATTCACCCGGAAATACAAAAAATTTTATAGCATTTTAGCCCGGTACAGAAAAAAAGAACTCTTTAAAATTATAACTTATTGTTTTGCCCGTTACCTGATATTCAGTTCGCAGTACTTTATTCTTTTTGTTTGGCTGGTGCCTGGACTGCAATATGCTGATATTGTAATGATGACCTGTTTGCTATTTTTGGTACAGTCGGCATTACCTTCGCTTGATCTTTTTGACGTAGGCATCAGAAGTGTTACGGCGGTTGAGCTTTTTAAACATGTAACCGATCAGCACGTGGCCGTTATTGCATGTACCGCCAGCATTTGGCTTATTAATATTATAATTCCTGCTATCTTAGGCACTTATTTCGTTTTTAAACTCAATTTTTTTGGAAATCTTAAATCTAACTAGTTTATTTTCTGCTGCCCTAACCTTAATTTATGGTTTTTTGGTGTTCAATTTCATCAGGGGGTGGCATAACCTCACCTATTTTAGCCCACAAAAATCTGATCCTCGAACCAAGGTTTCTATTATTGTTGCTGCAAGAGATGAAGAGGAGAATATCAACAAAACGATTGATGATCTGATTGCTCAGGAATACCCAAAAGCTTTAACAGAGATTATTATTATTGATGACCATTCTACTGACAGGACCGCAGAAATTGTGCTAAGTTATGCCGATCGTAATGTAAAACTAATTATGTTGAATGAGGATCGGGCATTAAATTCTTACAAGAAAAAAGCCATCCAAACCGCTATTGGTACCTGCACTGGAGACTTGATTATTACTACTGACGCAGATTGCCGGATGGGGCCCAATTGGTTGACCACGATTGTAAAGTTGTATGAAGAGAAAAACTATAAAATGATTTCTTCTCCCGTTGCTTATTTTCAGGAGAAAAGTTTTTTTGAGCGGTTACAGTCTTTAGAATTTCTTTATCTTATAGGATTAGGCGCTTCTACCATTGGAAATAAACAGCCTTCGACTTGTAACGGTGCAAATCTGGCCTATGAAAAAACAACTTTTTATGAAGTCGGGGGCTTTCAGGGGATAGATGATCTGGCATCAGGCGATGATGAATTACTGCTGCATAAAATTGCTGCCAAATATCCAGATCAAATCGGTTTCCTTAAAAACAGAGAGGCCATTGTGTATACCCATGCAAAAGAAAACCTGGGAGCATTTATCCAGCAACGTAAACGCTGGGCCTCTAAAAGTACCCGTTATAAAAACAAGGCGATTATCGTTTTGGGCGTGCTGATTTGGATCTTTAATCTTTCTATTCTTGCAAATTTTATAACCGGACTTTTTATTCCTGGCTTTTTGGTTATTACATTTTATCAATTATTGGTTAAAATGGTTTTAGAAACCCTATTTTTATGGAATGTAACGGGCTTTGCAAAGCGGCGCAGTTTACTCATTTTAATACCTGTTTTAAATGTGCTCCATGTAATTTACATGGTGTATATCGGCATTGCCGGAAATAGTGGAAAATACAATTGGAAAGGCAGAATGGTTAGGTAATGGATAATAGCCCATCAAAAAAAGTTTGGTTAAAGTTTAAGCGGAATAAGCTGGCCTTTGGCGGGCTGATCTTTATCTTAATCCTGATGCTGATGGGCATTTTGGGCTATCTGATTATGCCCGATGATTCTCCAAATGCGAATGTGCAAACACTCCAGTTAAACAAAAAGAAGCCAGGCAGTACCTTTACATTCTTAATTACCAGTCGAAATCCAAAAGTAGAAAAGGTTAACCTTTTGGAGCGGATGTTCTATGGGCAGGCACCTGCTTTTAAAGGTATTCCGATCACGTCATATAAGATAGATGGTGACGCGGTTTATGTGCAGGAGTACATTGGAAATGATGAAAAAGCAAAGGAAACGATATACAAGCTTAAAGATTTATGTCCAAGTTGTGTTCTGCCTTCAAAAATAGGATCGCCAGAAGCAGTTTTCGAAAAAAATAACATCTACACTCGCACCTATATTTTAGGAACTGATATTTATGGACGCGATTTGTTAAGCCGATTGATTTTGGGCATCCGTGTGTCGTTATCCGTTGGTTTGATGGCGGTGCTGATTTCACTTTTTATTGGGGTAAGTTTAGGTGCCATTGCAGGGTATTTTGGAGGCCGGGTAGATGCCTCCATCAGCTGGTTTATGAATGTGGTTTGGTCGCTGCCATCACTTCTGCTCGTTATTGCCATATCATTTGCTTTAGGGAAAGGATTCTGGCAGATATTTATCGCTGTAGGTTTATCAACCTGGGTAGATGTGGCCAGACTGGTGCGTGGGCAGGTAATGGCTTTAAAAGAAGTAGAATTTGTAGAAGCGGCAAGGGCCCTGGGTTTTAGCACAGCCAGAACCATTATCAAACATATATTGCCTAATATTGCCGGACCTATACTGGTTGTGGCCTCTTCTAATTTTGCATCGGCCATATTGCTCGAAACCGGATTAAGCTTTTTAGGCTTTGGTGCACAGCCACCTATGCCAAGCTGGGGAAGCATGATCAAAGAACATTATGGCTATATTATTATGGATGCTGCGTACCTCGCCATTTTACCAGGTTTAGCCATTATGTTGACGGTTTATGCCTTTAATGTACTTGCAATAGGTTTACGTGATGCCTTTGATGTTAAAGGACAAAATGTAACGGTCTAAGGTTCTTCAATAAAAAGAGAGTTGCTCATAAATATAGAATTGTCATCCCTGAGCTTGTCGAAGCACCTATTTTATAAGGCGTTTCGACAGGCTCAACGTGACAAATTAAAGTAGTTACAATTTATGATACAAACCTTTTCCCTTAAAACCAAAATTAAGCTGTTGCGGTCAGCTTATTTCCTGAAACAGTAAGCGGATAAACTTTTAAAGCGCTGGTGGTTCCACCGCCAATCGGTTGGGCTAAAACGCTGCCTGACGTGGTATACCTCGAACTGTGTAAACCACATTGAATATAATTACTGTCCTGAATAAATGTTAATGCTCCTCCCTGGTGCGGACAAACTGCTTGTGTAGCCACAAATGAAGTACTGGTATTTCCTGTTGCAGTACGGATAAATAATATGCTGTTTACCGTGACAGATGCACCAACAGTTAATAATTGCGTGCTCAGGTCAACACTTGCTGTAGTACCTGAAGGAACACCCCCACCATTTGACTGGTTGGGTTCTGGTGCGTCACTTTTTTTTCCGCAAGCAGAAAAGCAAGCTCCGGTACAAACCATGGCAACACCTAGTCCCAATGATTTAATAAATTCGTTACGTTCCATAATTGTTTAGTTTTGTTTAATTTGTTCTATTTTGATTTTTTCTTATCAAATGAAAATCTTCGCGCTATACTGAAGCCCCAGCGGTATTGCCCTTTCAGCCACGAAGTATTGGTGTCGGTAATAAACTGCGATTCCTGAATGGCGGTTGCATTGGTGAAATTAAGGTGAAATATATGTCCACCGGTTTCGAATTCCAATCCGGCACCAAGCGTTTTGTAGTATTTGGTCCCCAATGTGCTTTCGAGATATGCCTCTTTATTTTTATCCCTGAATGGAATGGTGTAATCTGCCACAAAAGCCATACGTTTGGTAATTTTGATACGTCCGCCAACGGATAGGGCAAGCATATCGTTCTGGTCGCCAAAAACGGTAAAATTGCGGTGTATATACGATGGCATCACCAGCATTGAAAAGTTTGAGTTAAACTTGCGTGCAATTACCGCCTGCACCACATAAGTCAAGCGGTCTTTAAATCCGTCAAATGCATTTGCAGCCGTAGGATCTGTTGAAGCTTTTGCTGCTGAAACGGTGGTGCTACCGAATAAAGTTACCGCCACCGGTATTTTATCATCAGCGGTTTGCTCCAGCAAGCGGTATTTTAAGTTTCCTTCGTAAAGCTGCGTAACTACACCAGCTCCTTTTGCCCTTGCTAAACCTACGGAAAGCCTGTCGCTGATCCCGTATTCAAAACCAATGCGGATATCTGTTGATTGATCCAATCCGAAAAAGTTTTTGGTACCACCTGCACTACCCGCAATATCGCCAAAACGGTGATCTACCCTAAAATCAAGCTCATTTTTATAAATGGTTTCATTGGTTTGTATGTTGATGAGTTTGGGCGCTTTAAAAGTTGCCTTTACATTACTTTTTTCGGTAGGTAGCTCCAATGCTTTCTCAAGCGAATCTTGTGCAGAAGCCAAAGCAGGCAGAAGAATAACGGATAGATATAAAAGAGATTTTAGACGAAATTTCATAAATTTTATTTTTTGGGTTGATAAATGGCAGTTACTTTTACCTGGATGGTTTCTGCAATCTGTTTAAAAACGATCGTTGGGATTTTGATATCATGATCGGCCAGTTTTACATTAAATGCAGAAGTAGCTTTAACCTCGTCGGTGGTAATCACGATTAATCCTTTTGTGGTATATGCCTTGGTTACACCGTGGAGCTGCAGGTTACCCTTAACCGTTACCGGATAAGTGCCAGGTTTTGAAAAATCGATCTGTTCTACAATTTTTCCTTTGAAATCAGAAGTCGGATACTTATCACTTTCTATATAATTTTCGTTAAAATGCTCCTGCATCAGTTTTTTCTTGAACTGAAAAGAAGTATTGTTAATTTTAAAAATGATATCGTTGGTTTGGGTATTAAGGGCCGAAGCGCCTGTTTTGCTTTGGGCATCAATATCTTCTACAGGTGTTGAAGAAAAAAACGAAGAATTAACGCTTTTACTTACCAGAATCTGCGCCTTTGTACCTGTGCATAATACCAGGGCTATTAATGTGAAAAATAATTTTTGCATTTGTAATATGTTTAATTGCTAATAAAAACCGGAGTTATTTCGGTGAATTATTCTGGCATACCCTTATCAACCCAGGCTTGTAATAATGCTCTTTCACTGGCAGTTATTGATCCACCTTTTGGCATTGTTTTGGTAACCAGAACAGCATTCGCTACGCGCGCATCATTTTTTATCGAGGCTATGCCGTTGAATAACCAAACTGATGCAATTGCCCCGTTTGAACCATGGCAGCTACTACATTTGGTTTGAAAAAGTGCGCCTGCAAAATTACTATAGGTTACATTGGCTGTCGTTACCGGGGTCGGATCCGTTGGTGTTGCTGGTTTTAATTCTTCCGATTGTTTTTTAGAACAGGCAAAAAGAAGGGCCGTGATTGCGGCTAACGAAAAGATTACATTTTGTTTTTTCATAGTTAATCGATTATTAAAACTAGTGATGGATTCATTTTTCTATCCTGATGTTTGATTTTGGTACAATTGAAATATTAACCGTTACGTGGCTTTATCCAGAATGGTTGCCCGTAATAAAAAAATAAAAAAAGCCGTTCTGACTTTACATCAGAACGGCTTTCAGGACAAATATTTAATTAAAAGCTTATCTCCAGGCCTTATACTGGTTAATTAAGCCATTAGTAGAACTATCGTGACTCGAAACTTCTTCGTTGCCCACCAGTTCAGGAAGAATCTTTTTGGCCAGTTGTTTACCCAGTTCCACTCCCCATTGATCGAAACTAAAAATATTCCATATAATACCCTGAACAAATATTTTATGTTCGTAAATGGCTACTAAACTCCCTAATGTATAAGGAGTTATTTTCTTTAATAATATGGAGTTTGTCGGACGGTTTCCTTCGAAAACCTTAAATGGTGCGATTTTTTCAATTTCTGCATCAGATTTACCTTCTTTCTTTAACTCGGCAGTTACTTCTTCTGCGGTCTTGCCGTTCATTAGCGCTTCAGTTTGTGCAAAGAAATTCGATAATAAGATAGGGTGATGATCGCCCAGTGGATTTAAACTTTGTGCCGGTGCAATAAAGTCAGCGGGAATAATCCGGGTGCCTTGGTGAATTAATTGATAAAAAGCATGTTGGCCATTTGTCCCTGGCTCGCCCCAGATAATCGGTCCGGTTTCATAATCAACCTCATTACCGTTTCTATCCACATGTTTACCATTACTTTCCATATCACCTTGTTGAAAATATGCCGCAAAACGGTGCATGTATTGGTCGTAAGGCAAGATCACCTGCGTTTCTGCATTATAGAAATTAATGTACCAAACGCCTAGTAAACCTAATATTACAGGAAGATTACTTTCAAACTCTGTAGTTTTGAAGTGGTTATCAATAGCATGGGCACCCGCTAGTAGTTGCTTAAAATTGTCGAAACCTATACTTAACGAGATAGACAAGCCGATAGCGCTCCATAATGAGTATCGACCGCCCACCCAGTCCCAAAATTCGAACATGTTTTCGGTATCGATACCGAAAGCAGAAACGTCTTTAGCATTGGTAGATAATGCGGCGAAGTGTTTGGCAATATCGTTTTCTTTACCACCATTTTCTAAAAACCAGGTACGGGCAGAGTGCGCGTTCGTCATGGTTTCCTGTGTGGTAAAAGTTTTTGATGCTACCAGGAATAAAGTGGTTTCAGCATTCACGTTGGCTAAAGTTTCAGCAATGTGCGTACCATCGATATTCGAAACGAAGTGAATATTTAAATGGTTTTTATAGTGTTTTAAAGCTTCGGTAACCATTACTGGACCTAAGTCTGATCCGCCAATACCTATATTTACCACATCAGTAATGGCTTTACCGGTATAACCTTTCCATTCACCGCTGATGATACTGTTGCTAAACTTCTCCATTTTAGCCAGTACAGCATTTACTTCTGGCATCACATCCTTTCCGTCAACTAAAATCGGGGTATTGCTCAAATTGCGTAAAGCGATATGAAGTACTGAGCGGTCTTCGGTTTCATTGATCTTGTCTCCGTTGTACATCGACTTTATGGCCTCATCTAATTTACACTCACGCGCCAATTGAATCAATAACGCTAATGTTTCGTCGCTGATGCGGTTTTTGCTATAATCAAGCAGGATATCTTCAAAAAAAACAGAGAACTTATTGAAACGATCTGCATCTTCAGCAAAAAGATCTTTAATGTTCTTTTGATTAATATCTATAAAATGGTCGGCTAAATACTTGTAGGCCTCAGTTTCTGTAAAATTTATTTTAGGTAACATAATCTTTGTTTTTTGTAAAAGTAATAAAGCAAAAATTTAAAATGATCTTTTTAATGTGTTAAATCATTAAGAATTTTTTAATTTATGATAAACTAAAAAAAATGCTGGCGGTTCATCAATTTCGCAATGTATATGTCAACTAATGTGGATGATGTAACTGGGAGATTCGGTACGAAAATCCTTCGAGGTTTGTCGAATAGTTTTTTAAAAAAAATCAGATACCAACTTTTACGTGCTTTGAAATAAGTACCTTTGTAAAAAAAATATAAAAGTATGTTTAGATCGCTCTCTCTTTTGGCCGCCTGCTGGCTGTTTTTTTCTTGTTTCTTTTTCTCCTCATGCGAAAAAGAAGGGATAACTAAAATAGATACTTTACGAATTATTGATACCCTTGATGTTGATCGCCCGATAAATTTAAAAGCAACAAAAGGTGTTTATGGCTCGCGTATTACGGTATCATGGACACCAATGCCCTTGGCTCAAAAATATCAATTATTTAAGTTTGATGTTACCTCTCAGAAATATATTTTACTTAAAGAGTTAGCTGATACAACTTTTGATGATTTGACTATTAGCAAATCCTTAACCAAGAATTTTTATAAGGTAAGAACCTATAATGGTATAAAATCGTTTAGTAGATTTAGTGATGCAGATTTTGGTTATACTTCTGCGTATAACTATTATAAAGCGCTTACTTTTGGCTCTGAAGGATATGGTGCTTCACAATTTAAATTTAATATGCACATTGAGGTTGATAAGACCGGAAATGTTTATGTAAGTGATGAAGAACTGAATAGGGTTCTTAAATTTAGTGCTACCGGCAGTTTCATAGAGCAGTTTTATACTGGATCTGCGGCCAGAGCCATAGCATTTTTTGATAATGGAAACTATGTTGCTACCCGAACACAGAGCAGTAGTTATGTCCAGATATTTAACTCAAATAAGCAATTAATCAGAGAATGGGGTACTTACGGAACAGGAGATAGTAACTTTGGGAATATCGAATGTTTAACCATTGATGATGAACAAAATATTTGGATTGTTGATGGTGTGAATCATCGGATTAAAAAATATGATCAGAATGGGAATTTATTGCTGAAATTTGGTAAGCAGGGAAAAGCAGAAGGAGACTTTGATGCCCCGTTTGGTATCTGCTATTTCAAAAGCAAAATTTATGTTTCAGATACAAGGAATAATCGTATAGAAGTTTTTGACAAGAGTGGTAAATTCTTAAAAGTTTTTGCTGTAAAGGGTTACCTCTTTGGCATACGTGCTTTTGGCGATAATATTTATATCGCCAATTCTGGCGAAAGTGTTATTATCAAAACCGATGAGAATGGAGATATTCAAGAAAAAATAGGTGCTGGTTCATTTTTGAATTTAGTAGATGTAACCGTTGCGCCAAATGGAGATGTTCTTGCCTGCGATGTTTATGGCAGAAGGATAATTGTATTTAAAAAGGGTTAACATCTTAGATTTCTAAATTTATTAAAAAGCCATTCTACATCAGAATGGCTTTTGTCATTTACGCAATTCTATCTCTCCATAAAATTGTTTAGCTTAGAACACCTAAACCAAATTACCATTTTATGAAGAAGATATACCTGATCGGTTTTTCATTCCTGGCATTAAATACTTTCGCTCAAAAATCAGATTTAAAGCCATTAGTCTCGAATAAAGCAGATGCCATAGAACAAAAGGTAATTACCTGGAGACGTGATTTTCACGAACATCCTGAACTGGGGAATACTGAAGTAAGAACAGCTGGTATTATTGCAAAACATTTAGAATCGTTAGGTATACAAGTGAAAACGGGCGTGGCAAAAACAGGAGTGGTTGGTATATTAAAAGGAGGGAAGCCCGGACCTGTTGTGGCATTACGTGCGGATATGGATGGTTTGCCCGTTACAGAGCGGGTTGATGTCCCTTTTGCCTCTAAAGTGAAAAGACAATATAACGGTCAGGAAGTTGGGGTAATGCACGCCTGTGGACACGATAGTCATGTGGCTATTTTAATGGGCGTAGCAGAAGTGTTGGCCGCCATACAAAAAGATATACCAGGCACGGTTAAATTTATTTTTCAGCCTGCGGAAGAAGGAGTGCCCGAGGGAGAGGAAGGCGGAGCAGCTTTAATGATCAAAGAAGGCGTACTCGAAAATCCTAAAGTGGATGTCATTTTCGGTCTGCATATCAATTCACAAACTGAGGTTGGCGATGTAACGTACCGTCCTGGTGGTACCATGGCTGCCGTAAACGATATGAAAATTACGGTTACCGGCAGACAGGCACATGGCGCATACCCATGGAGCAGTATTGATCCCGTGGTGGTTTCGGCTCAGATTATCAATAACCTGCAAACCATTGTTAGCCGCAATTTAAATGTTACCGAGAATCCGGGTGTGGTTACCATTGGTGCCATTAACGGTGGTGTTCGGTCGAATATTATACCTGAAAAAGTAGAAATGCTGGGTACTGTTCGCAATTTCAGCAAAGAAGATGAAGCCATGTTTATTGAACGGATCAAAACCATCGCTACCAAAACTGCAGAGGCAGGGGGCGCAACCGCGGTAGTGAAAATTCCATACAGCAACCATTACCCGGTTACTTTCAATAATATTGCGCTTACCGAAAAAATGCTACCCAGTATGCAGTTAACGGCAGGGAAAGAACATGTAAAGTTAAAACCGCCAGTTACCGGCGCAGAAGATTTCTCTTTCTTTCAGGAAAAGGTACCAGGCCTATTTGTTTTCTTAGGTGGTATGCCGAAAGGTAAAGATCCTTTAAAGGCACCCTCGCACCATACTCCTGATTTTTACCTTGATGAAAGTGGTTTCGTATTAGGCGTCAAATTACTTTCCAATCTTACGCTGGATTATATGACCATGAAGAGATAGGCGATAGTTCATTTGTTACATGCATGATTGATCAGGGAAAATCAACTAGTCCGTTAGCTGTCGGCCGATAGTTTTAATTGAAATCGCTATGCGCTATGCTCAAAGCGATTTCCTATATTTGTTTCATGACGAAAGAACAGATTCAGGATTTAAGAGACAGGGTAACGTCTCTGAGGAGGTACCTTTGACGTTGATGAGCTACTTTACGCCATTCGCGAAGAAGAAAAATTAACCATGGCGCCCGATTTCTGGGACGATCCGAAAAAAGCAGAAAAAATTCTGGCCGAAATTAGTTCAAAGAAAAAGTGGACTGATGGTTTTAACCAAACCTATAATGCGGTTGAGGATGCAGCTGTGATGTTCGATTTTTTTCAGTCCGGAGATGCTTCGGAAGCTGAAATGAAAGAGCAGTACGAAATCGGTAAACAAGCTGTAGAAGATCTTGAGCTTAAAAATATGCTGCGCAGTAAAGAAGACCAGCTTTCGGCCGTCATGCAGATTACCGCCGGTGCCGGTGGTACGGAGAGTTGCGACTGGGCATACATGCTGATGCGCATGTATTTGATGTGGGGTGAAAAAAACGGGTATAAAATTACAGAACAGGATAGCCAGGAAGGGGAGGTTGCGGGCATTAAATCGGTAACACTCCAGTTTGATGGCGATTTTTCTTACGGCTACCTTAAAGGTGAAAATGGCGTTCACCGTTTGGTTAGGATATCACCATTTGATTCAAATGCCCGCCGGCATACTTCTTTTGCCTCCGTATATGTTTATCCTTTGGTTGATGATACCATTCAGATTGATATTAACCCAGCCGATATTGAATTTGAAACGTTCAGGGCTGGCGGTGCTGGCGGACAAAATGTAAACAAGGTTGAAACCGCTGTGCGGTTATACCACAAACCATCAGGCATTATTATTAAAAACCAGGAATCGCGTTCGCAGTTGCAGAATAAAGAAAATGCCATTCGTTTGCTTAAATCTCAGTTATTCGAAATAGAAGAAAGAAAACGCAACGAAGCCATTGCTGCAGTGGAAGGATCGAAGAAAAAGATAGAATGGGGCTCGCAGATCAGGAGTTATGTACTGGATGACAGACGCGTGAAAGACCATCGTACCAATTACCAGACCTCTAACCCTGATGCCGTGTTAAACGGTGATATCAATGATTTTTTAAAGGCTTATTTAATGGAGTTTTAGATTGATAATATAAAAAAGCAATTTATAAGCTAATTAGTTTATTATGAATATAATCATTGAAGACAATAGTGTTAAACAAAACATGCTGGAAGCGAGTCAGCTTATCTGGCGTGCCCACGGAAAAAAACTTTTGATTATTATATTAACGTTTTTTGTCTTGGGTTTTGTATTTTATGGTTATTTAAATAATTTGATTAAAAATACGCCCATAACTCAGGCAATGGACAGGGAAATAGATGTGGAAATATTATTTATTTGTTGGTTGTTATCCCTTTTGTTTTTAATTATATTTTTTAGAGCTAAACAGACTTTTTTTACCCAGGTAAAGCGCGGTTTAAATCAGGCTTTTAATGATTTTAGCGTTAGAAAAATTCTGATCACAGATGAGGGAGTTGAAGGTATAACGGAGTATTACAGGACGTTTGTTAAATGGGAAATCGTTGCCGATTTTAAAGTTTATGATCGATATATTAGTATCACAAATTTATTGAGTTCCTCACCATTTTTTATTCCAACTTATTTAATGAGCGATGAAAGCTATAAATCGCTATTGTTTTATCTTCGGTCGACTAAAAAAGAAATTAAATAGATATGAAATTCCGTTTAACCCTGGTACTCCTCTCCATGTTAGTGATTGATCTGAAAGCACAAGAAGTAATTCCATTGTATGATGGCGATATTCCAGGTGCAAAACCTACGCCAGCAACCTATGTAGAAAATACAGAAGTACGTTCAAATGGTACGTTAAGTGTTACAAAAGTATCTATACCTACAGTAACGGTTTTTGAAGCGCCTAAAAATATTGCCACCGGAACGGCCGTAATTATCTGCCCGGGTGGCGGTTATGGTGCTTTGGCCTTTAGCCATGAAGGAACGGATGTAGCTAAACGCTTTAATGCCATTGGTGTAACCGCTTTCGTATTAAAATACCGTTTGCCGAGTGATGAAATTATGGTTGATAAAACCTATGGTCCGCTGCAGGATGCACAGCAGGCCATTTATCTGGTGAGGAAAAATGCAAAGCAATATGGAATTAAGGCCAATAAGATTGGAATTATGGGTTTTTCTGCCGGTGGGCATTTTGCCTCAACTTTAGTGGCGCATTATAAAGATCTTAAAATTTCTAATCCTGAAAAGATTAATCTGAGACCAAACTTTGCCGCATTAATTTATCCTGTAATCAGTTTCGAAGAATCGGTACATACAGGCACCATGAAGAATTTATTGGGTCCAAATCCTGCCGATAGTTTAAAACATTATTTCTCGGCCAATGAAAATATAAATAAAAAAACACCCCCTGTTTTCTTTGTACATGCTAAAGATGATAAAACTGTTCCTTACGAAAACAGTAAACTGATGAATGGGGCATTAAAGCAACACGATATTGATACCGATATTTATTTATACGAAAATGGTGGGCATGGATTTGGTTTGATTAATAAAACTTCTGACGTGGATTGGTTTAACTTGCTGATCAGCTGGTTAAAAAAGGAGAAGTTTTAATATCTTTGCGGATATTTTAACCTCTTAACCGGAATTTTAATGCAAAAAACAATCAAGTTTGTAATGGTAGCCCTGGTTGCTATTATTGCTGTGGCAGGCTGTAAAAAAGAAATTAATTGGAATGCCAGGCTTAATCCTAAGGGGAATGGCTGTCAGCTGGCGAGTTTAAAGGCTGATATCGATTTATTGGGAAGCTATACGATTACCTTTAACTATGATGCTCAAGGTCGTGTTTCAAAGCTAAACAGTGGAGCAGAGACCAATACCTACGTTTATGCCGCAAATAAAATTACGGCTACTGATGAAACAGGACGCGTAGCAGAAATTGTGCTTGAGAATGGCCGTGCAATTTCCAGCGGTGCTGAAGGTATCGTTACAGTAGGGGGGATTTCTTATGCCTATTCCCGAAAATATACCTACAATGCTGAAGGATATTTAATTCAGGTAAAGAATTATTTGAATAACGAATTAAGCACAACTGATAACCTGACCTATGCAAATGGTAATCTGGTAAGTGCAGTTTCACTGGCAGCGCATGGAGGTTATAAAGAAACTACAACCTACAGTTACTCGAATGAAATTGCAATGAACGTGTACGAAATCTCCGACCCTCTTTCTTATCATGTTGATTATTTTCCCGGAGGATATTTTGGCAGGCAATCTAAAAATGTATTGATTAAAAGCGTTTCTAAAACGGTAGATCAGGATGGCAGCCCTTTTAGCAATGAAACCATGGCCTATACTTATCAATATGATGCCAAAGGAAATGCCACCTCTTTAAGCTACGTCAATACTTCTACGTTTTATCCGTCAGGCGGACCTGCTGAAACCGAAAGCTATGCCGGAGAATTCCTATTGACGTACAGCTGCAGATAGCTTTAACTTGAATAAGAGCCTGATCATGATTTTTGGTCAGGCTTTTTTTGAATAAAATGTTTTTTGATTCTTCAAACCAAAATCTGTAAATCCCATTTTACCACTCTATTTTTACGATTTAGTCCCTTATTTTTTAGAAATGATGTGTATATATTTGATTACATCGATGTGATTTTAATATATTAAAATGTATATGATCTAATAAGACTAAACCTGTCAATTGCAAATGGGCTGAATTTTTAGCTGTACATGCGTTAGTATGTCAGGTTTTTTAAGGTTAGGCATGGATAAAATTAAATAATTAACCAAATATTTACCTAATTAAAAAAATGAGCACAGAAACAATGAAACGGTGGCTGCTATTGGTATGCCTGTTTACCGGCCTTTTATCTTGTAAAAAAGATCAAACTAAAATTAAATCTGAAAATGGTCAGGTTAAGGCCTGGGAAACATTAATTGACGGCAACTCTTTTGCAAGTTATGCTAATTTTGAGGCGCAATGGAATTACAATTATCCATGGGGTACCGATCATAATGGTTCAGCGCGGATGGTGGGTAGTTCTTCCAACCATAATCAGATCTCGTTAAGCGGCGGTGTATTAACTATTAAGGCTACCCGTTTGGCTTCATCGCCCGGAAACAGTACAGCTAATGGATTTACCAATGTAGCCATATGGTATAACTCTGGAGCGTGCCATGCCAAGCAGCAGGTGGTCATTAACGATCAGTTCCCAAGTTATACCATCTCAGGAGATTTTGCCGTGCCAACAAGTAAAGGTACCTGGCCTGCCTTTTGGATTACAGGTGTTAATTCCTGGCCTCCGGAAAGCGATATTATGGAATTTAAAGGCAACAGCACCAATTGGCAAAACACTTATGATGGTGGTTGGGAAAATAAACTTACAACAGTTTCCAATGCAGGTTCTTACCATAATTACAAATGCTGGTACAACAAGGTTAGCGCAACTGATGTAGATTGCCATTATTATATCGATAATGTTTGGGTAGCCAAACATACCATGAGCAATTCGGTAAATAAACCGATGTGGTTAATCATCAATATGCAGATGGAAGGCGACAGCGGCTCTCCTGGTCCATCTGGCAATACAATTTATACTGGTAGGAACATTTATCTGGGCAGAGAACGGGCATTTTAGTCAATTAAACAACAACTAATTTGGAGGCAGCTTTACAGCTGCCTCCGTTGTAGCTTATCATATATGAACAGATATTTGACCATGTTTGCCGTTGTATTACTCTGCGTTTTATTTGTGCAGTGCAAAAAAGATGGAATAACAGGCCCGGTAAATAGTCTTGCCTCATTGGTTAACAAAATTAATTTGGTAAGACAGCGCGGATGCAATTGTGGTGTTGAATATATGCCTCCGGTGGCTGATTTATCTGTGAATAATCAGCTGCAAAATGCGGCAATCATGCATGCAGCAGACATGGCTGAGCAAAACTATTTTGATCATTTATCTCCGGACGGTGGTACTCCGGCCGAACGGGCAACAAGCGCAGGTTACAAAGGCGATTTTAGGGCAGAAAACTTAGCCAAAGGATATCCTGATGCGGATCAGGTTATTAATGCATGGAAAAATAGTGTAAGCCATTGTAAAGCCATGATGGATGCCAAAAGTAAAGAGGTAGGGGTAGGTACGGCACAAAATTATTGGGTAGTAACTTTCGGGAGTCCTAAATAATCTTTTATCGTCTGGTCAATTACATCTAACAGGCCATTATTATATTTATCGTCAGTTAACTCCCAAAACATGATGCCATTTAATTTCTGATCAATTGCATATTTCGTTTTTAATGAAACTGATTTAGGGTCATCAAAAGTAGCAAAATACCGGGTTTGTGGGTTATAATAATAGGGCGCTTCGGCAATCCCGTCCCAAAAATATGTATAGCCATTTTCGGTTGAAAATTGCTTGCCAAAATCTTTAAAAGAGACGCCTTTTAAAAATTTTGTTGGCTGATATAATCCATGGTCGGCATCTATAGTGTTTTCAAAAATACGGGCATAAAATGCTGCGCCTAAGGCAATTTTCCGTGCAGGTACACCTAAACCAATTAAAGCTTTTACAGCATAATCTCCGGATAGTGTTTGTTGCGGAGTAGAATATAAAGGAGTATGGTGGCCACTTTGTGTTGCATACCCACTTACAAGGTCGTAACTCATTACATTAACGCGGTTTACCAGTGGCATTACCCGGTCCCATTCGAAGCAAGAATCAATGCAGTTTTGAGTGCCGCCCGCCGCGAAACTGATCTCTGCTTTTTTACCAAGTTTATTTCTCAGTTCTTTAACCAATAAAGTAAAGTTATGCTTGTCAGCTGGCATATACCGATGCCCGGGATAACCCAAAACTGCCGGGTATTCCCAATCGAGGTCTATCCCATCCGCCTTAAAGAAATCTAAAAGCGCTTTGGTTGTTTTGGCGAATGTCTTTCGTCCTTTATTTCTGCTAAATACTTCCGAACAAGTAGCGCACCCACTCCAGCCACCCATGGCAATCATTACCTTTAAGTCGGGGTTCCGTTTTTTCAGCTCCACCATTTTCGAAATCAAGGCCGAATCTTTGGCTGCCCTGATGTTCAAACTATCGCCCTTTAAGTGTCCGAAACTATAGATCAGGTGGCTGATCTTTTCAATCGGAAAACTATCTATAACTGAACCCTGGCCCGTATAGTAAGCAATAACATTTGGCTTAACTGTTTTTTGTGCCTGTAAATTGTCCGGGAAAAGTGAGAAGGCTGTTAAAAGACAGGTTAAGGATAGATTTCTGATATTTTTAAACACAGGTGGCGGTATTTACGGACTATTTTTCTGCTAAAATGTTTTGAAGTTCGTTTAATTCTGCTACTTTTTCAGTGGCTCCGGCATTTTCATAAGCCGAAATCAGGTTTCTGATTACCCGGCGGATAATATCAGTATTGCTGCACGGTTTATAATATTCAGGCAAAGCTTCTAAGTTTAACTGACGCAAAAACTGATCTACATCGTGTTTGCCAAAAATGTTGCCCCGGTTAAAAGCATTGATGTAAAAGAGTACACCATACTCGGTACCCTCTTGCTTACTGTCATCAATATAACCCAAAATAAAGTGCTGCGGCAAATTGATCCCGTACACGGGCAGGTCTAGTTTTTGGGCCAGGGTAGAATAAATAATGGCTAGAGAGATCTGGTTGCCTTTTTTGCTTTCTAAAACCTGGTTTAAGTAGGAGTTTTGCGGATCATGGTGGTTTTTGGTATTGCCGCTAAAGCCATATTGCTGGTATAAAACATGGTTGATCAGTTTTACTTTCTCAACTGAACTCATTTCGTATTGCAGGCCCAGCCAGATATCCCTTTTAATCTCTTCAATCTGATTAATTACCTTTTGTTCGTCTAAGTCAGGATATTGGTAGCGGTTTATGATCAAAGTGCCCTGCAATAAATCAAAAGCACCACTTAAATACCAAAGGTTTAGATCTTCTTTTACCGTTTTGAACTGGATTTGATGAACAATGTTTTCAATGCGTTCCTGCATCAGTCCATCGAAGGATTGTTCCCATGCATTTTCTAAGTAATGGATAACTTCACCACCATATTCAAGCAGTTTTTTCTCCACATGGTGATACACTTCCTCGTCGGGATCGTCCAATAATTTAACTAAAGCACTTATCTCTGCGATATTTTCCATAAAACATACATACGTTTGCGGTGTTTAATTACTTTTGCAATATTATGTTATTTCAATTTATTAAAGATTATCTTAAACACCGTTTAACAGCTAAGAGCCGGCACGGAACGCATTCGCCATTTGTGTATAAGCTCGCTGATGAGGTAATTTACGATTTTAACGATAAATCTGAATATAAAAATATAGAAGAGCAGCGAAAAAAACTTTTTAATGACGATTCCGTTATCACTGTTACCGACCTGGGGGCAGGGTCTCTCCTTAATAAAAACCGAACAAAGAAGGTAAGTCAGATTGCCAAAAATGCGTTAAAAAGCCCAAGATTAGCCAAGCTTATTTATCGGCTGGCTAAAAACACTAAAGCAAAAAGTGCGATCGAATTGGGTACTTGTTTGGGAATTACGACTGCTTATTTAGCGAAAACAGATGCCCAAACCGAGGTAACTACAATAGAAGGGTGTCCACAAACCGCAGAGGTTGCCAGAAAAAACTTCCAGGAACTGAATTTAGAAAATATCGAACTTCATGTTGGGAACTTTGATTTGATTTTGCCAGATATTATTGCCCGGCAGCCCAGACTGGATTTTGTTTACATTGACGGAAACCACCGTAAAGATGCTACCTTAAATTATTTTAAATGGTGCCTGCCAAAAGTAACGGAAAATTCATTGCTGATTTTTGATGATATTTACTGGAGCGAGGGCATGAAAGAAGCCTGGACCGAAATTAAAAACCACCCTGATGTTACCGTGACCATCGATCTGTTTTGGATCGGTTTGGTTTATTTCAAAAAGGGGCAGGCTAAAGAGCATTTTAAACTTAAGTTTTAATCGTTCATGAAGGAACCAAAATTGGCAGGTATTCAAAAACGATCGGCATTATTTGTTCTGCTGATCAGCCTTTTCTCTGGCATTGCAGCCTACCTGCTTTCGTTTCTTTGGAAAATGGATGCCCTTACGCATATTATGTTTGGGTGGGATATTTTTTGCCTTGTACTCAATACCCTGCATTGGTACATGTTTTTTCATACTTCTGCTGCCGAAACGCATTTGAAAGCGAAAATGCAGGATGAAACCCGAGGAGAAATTTTCGCCATTGTGGTGGTGTCTACCTTTGCAGGTTTACTGGCCGTAGTTTTACTGCTTATTAACAAGGATGTTGAGCCTCTTGATCTGGTTATCGCCATACTGGGTATGTTTTTATCTTGGTTTTTGGTGCATACTACTTTTACGATGCGTTATGCTCATTTATATTATGGTGACAAACGGAAAGAAAAATCGGAAAAAGGTGGTTCAGGATTGGAGTTCCCGGGCAGTGATGAACCTGATTTTATCGATTTTGCTTATTTTTCCTTTGTGTTGGGTATGACTTTCCAGGTTTCGGACGTTGAAATTTCGGATAGAGAAATCAGACGGCTGTCTCTTTTACATAGTCTGATTGCTTTTATATTTAATACCGTAATTGTGGCACTGACGATTAATGCGTTGGCAGGACTAAGCAAATAATTCTGGTTAAAAGACTTGCGAAGTTTGATTTGGTCTAGGCAGATTCTTTAGGAGATAGCAGCTTTTTGGAAATCAACGGTCTATCTCTTTTGGCGGTCTTTAGTCCCGCTCCCGCTTCTGCCGATGAAGAATCGGCATCCGGCTTAGATTGGTTTAGGTACGAAGGATAGATGCCTTATGGGAAGAAATAAATCTATTATTTTATTTGTCTGTTGGTCAGTATTTTATGTGATAAACTGATTTTTCAGTAATATAACTTATTTTTCAGTTGTTTAACTTAAAAATAAGTTATAGATTTGGATATGGAAGAATTAACCAAAGCTGAAGAACGCATAATGCAGGTTTTATGGAAACTGCAGAAAGCATTCGTTAAAGACATGATAGATGAATTGGAAGAGGATCCTAAACCGCCTTATAATACCATTTCGTCTATTGTGCGTTTGCTAGAAAAGAAAGGTTACGTAAACTATAAAGCTTACGGTAAAACCTATGAATATTTTCCGGCCATTTCTAAGGATGAGTATGCTAAAACTACCTTCTCCAAATTGTTTTCAGGTTATTTTGATAATTCTCCAACCAGCCTGTTATCATTTATGGTAAAAGAGGAAAAACTAAGTGAAAAAGATATAGAAGAAATTAAGAAAATCATTAACCAGGATACAAAACCATGATTTTATTCTATCTGCTCAAAGTTACGGCCTGCACTATATTATTCTTCGGATTTTATGTGTTGGTTTTACAAAAACTTACCTTCTTCAAAATCAATCGTTTTTATCTGCTGGTCACTTTACTACTGAGTTTTGTAATTCCAGCTTTGCAATTTGAGATTAAGCACGAAGTGGTGACATTGGATACAGACCCTGTGGCCAACTTGTCTGAAGTGAAAATGGCTGAAAAACCATCACAGCTAATTCAATCCTTAGCGGTCGAACATCAACCAGAAACAAAGCCCGAAATAGATTGGTTAAGTTTAGTTCCTTTTGCTTATGGCGCCATAACTTTGGTTTTGCTGCTTATTTGCATTTGGCGGTTGTTCGGCTTGATTAAATATACTGGAAACTATACTGAAAGTGATGAGGGATTAAAACTGATCAACAAAACTGCTGGCTTTACCAATTGCTCTTTCTTTAATTATGTTTTTATTGATGGAGATAAATTAGGTGATGCTGATTTAGCTGTTTTACTTAAACATGAGCTGGTGCATGCCAGGCAATACCATTCGATAGATAAAATTATTTTAATGGTTTTTAAATCCGTTTTATGGTTTAATCCTATAGTTTACCTGTATGATAAAGCTTTAGAGCAGGTGCATGAATATGAGGCAGATGAATTTACTTCAGCAGCTTATGGAAGTGAGGCTTATGCCAGTCTGTTATTGAAACTGGCCATTGCCAAAAGTGATATGCCCTTGATCCATAATTTTGTGAAAAGCCCGATTAAAGCCCGCATTAAAATGTTGTTTAGTTCAAAATCTCCGGATAAGAAAAAAAATGCCTATCTTCTGATGTTGCCTATGGTTTTAATGCTGTTGTGGGTATTTGCTGTTAAATCTGTGTATGCTGTCAGGCAAATCCGGGTTGAAAATACATCTCAAAAAGGTTTAGCCGAGACCGGACAATCATTATTAAATGATAATGGTACTATTGAGAAGCATTTAATGGCGGGATCTGTTAAAAATATAAAAAAGCGTAATGTGGTACCTGGTAACCAAGGTGCTGTAGAATTTCATGGTTTTAAGAATTCAAAAGAATCAGCGCGACCGGTTAAACCCCGAATTATCTCTTTTACTAAAATTACCGGGGACATAAAAGAGAAAGTTTCTTTTATGGAAAATGCAGTAATTGATATTGTTGATTGCAGATTAAATGCTAAGTATGTACAGCTGGATGAACCAAACCACAAAATGATAGCTAAAAATGCGGTATTAAAAACTAAAGATGGAAATTCATTAACAGCATCGGTTATTGTTTTTGATTTGAAAAATGGAAATTTTAATGCAACACCCGATAACGGAAAAGCAGCAGATCCAAAGAAACCTGGCTTAGAGCGGCAGTTAAAAAATGCCCTTTTAGCTCAGCCAGTTAACGAAACCGACGCGAAGGTAGAATATCGAGCTAAAGATTCTGTTAAGATGAGTAAGGATAAAAGCATCGTTTATTTATTTGGAGACGCAATGGTTATTTATAATGGTATTAAACTTAATGGTTCAAAAATAACTTATAATAAAACGAATAACACATTTTTGGCTAATGGAGCTACTGTGTCTTCAAATAAAATTGATGGGTTGATTAAAGCAGACAGTATTTACCTCGATCTTAAAACTTCGAAAGCTACACTATTCGGTGAAAATTTTTAAACTTATCTGTCAGTCATATTGATTTTATAAAATAAATTATACCTTCAGGATGACATATCAACGAGTGGTAAACAGTAAGTATTTTCCGTGCTTTCCGTGTTTCCGTGGCAATAAACCATCTGTGAGGGTTAGTCGCTAAAAAATCCTTCGACTCCGTTCAGGATGGGCAATAGGCTAAGGTCACTATGCCATCAACTCTTTTCCATCTTACCTTATCCATCCTCTAAAACGCTTCCGCTAAACTGATATAAAATCCTGCCTGGCGCTTTTCATTTGGCAGTTTTTCGCCAATACCGTAATCAAGGCGCACACTCAGACCTTTTGCCGGATCAAAAAAGTAACGGCCGCCAAGGCCATAATTAGGCTTTAGCCCATCGGCACTGAACTGGCCATTGCTAAATACCTTACCCGTACCTGCAAAAGCTACAATGCCAAAGCGGTTCATAAAACGGTACCGGATTTCAGCCTGTGCCGCCATTAAATTCTCATCGCGGTAGCGGCCGCTGTAATAGCCCCGCATCATTTGGTCATTCCCCAATTGCGGGAGCAAGTAAAATGGGGTGCTTTTGCTTTGAATGGTATAATAAATTCCCTGGACGCCCAAAACCACTTTTGGGGCTATGCTAAAGAAACCGCGGAGATCGATCTTAACCTGTGAGCCATTGAAATTATCTCCTCCAAAAAAATCAGGGGCATATTGGTAAGTAACCCTTCCGAAAAAACCTTTGGTTGGATAGTTGTTGCTGTTACGGGTGTCATAACTCTGCGAGGCACCGATCCAGGCTACAGCACCACCATCTCTATCTAAAATCTGTGGGTTAGTAGAATAAATACCGCCTGGCTGCCGGTCTGTAAAATGATGGTTCTCAAAACCCAGTGAAATACCGGTATAAGCCTTTGGTAAAGTATTCATTTCGGCATCGAAAAGTGTTTTAAAAATCCTTTGGTCTAATTTGTCTTCATCCGATTTTGTAGTGTAGTTTCCAATACCATAAAAATTAAAAGGTTGGTTTTTGAAACGGACATCGCCGATAAAATGGTATTTATTGCCTTTAGTCCACATATCGCCCTTTAGCATAAAATTAGCTGTCTTTTTGGTAGAGTAAGTGGTGTTCAGTGCGAAATTAGAACTTCGGTTTAGTGTATCTTTACGGTCCACATAAAAAGAATAAATCGCCCCAACACCAAATTCAAACCCGGTTTCCTGACTATATCCAAAAGCTGGCAAAGGTAAAAAGCTGGCTTTGCGTGTAGTATCCTTTTCGTTCGAGAGCATCTTCCTGATCAGTTTCATCTGTGCAAATGAATTGCCTGAAACAAACGCAAGTAAGATAACCAGATAATATTTTTTCATCGGCGCAAATTACTCATTTTATTGATTTGATCGGATGCTTTTGTCTCTGGATCCCGAAATCCAAACCCAGGTTATAAAAATAAAGGAGCTGTTTTTTTTATTACCGCTCCTTTATTTCTGAGTTTTTATCGTAGTTACAGATTTACTTTAACGAAATAAAGCCTGTTCCGGTCTACCGATTTTGTAGCAGGTAAAATTTTCTGTGCAAATCCACTGGCGCCATTATCCACTACGCCAAAATCATCATCATTGGAAATTACCAGGATGTTTCCTGGCAGTAACGCCAGCCCTTCTGCTTTATCGTGAGGGTAGGAGCCTGTTAGATCTTTAATCAGGTCCAATACCTGCGATTTGCTTACCGGTACAATTCCGGCATCGCTGAGTCCTTTGGCGTTTAACAGTTCTTCAACGGTTTTTCCTCCGTAGAGTTTTCCGTTTTCGCCATTTGCCACATCTGAAATATCTGTGGCTTTGCTAATGTCAATTTTGAATACTTTTTTAAACGGTACAGCGGTGTTACCGGGATCTATACCGTAATTACCATCGCGCTCAAGGGTTAAAAAAGTAGTACTGTTTATGGCTACAATTTCGCTTACACCGGTCAAGGAAGCGTTTTCCATTAAATAGGCAAACTGTCTGGTATTACCGATAGCAATATCAAAAGTTAGGATTCTGATCACCGTTGAACCGGAAACCGCAGATTTTGAAGGATTATACATCGGCGATTGCATGATGCCTACGAGGGTTTTGCCGTCGGGCGTTATGGTTAAGCCTTCCATGCCACGGTTAGCTCGTCTTTTAGCAAAAACAGCTGGGATTTTACGGCCACCGGTGCCGTTTCCGAAGGGATTTATTCTTTCCAGGGTTTTTCCGTTGGCATCAAAGTGTACGAGGTGAGGGCCATATTCATCACTTACCCAGTAAGAACCGTCTGACGTCCTAACCAGTCCTTCTGAATCAATTCCATCGGCACTCGGACTAATGGCGTTGCCATTCAAATCAAAAGGGGTTTCTCCGGTAGCACCCATACCAGTTGGATTGGGTGTTCCAGTTAATTTGTTTCCTGATGTATTTTTCAGTTCTATGGTTTGTTCGAGATATAGTTTACCATCCTTAAGTCTGAACTTACCAATCTGTGGAGCAAAATCTGGTTTGCCGATAATGATAGAGTTTGATGCCTGTCCAGCTACATTGGCACCGCGATCGGTAAGCATATAAAATACATTTGGATCTGTCGGATCAGCAGCTAAGGCCGAACCGAATCCCCCGTTATATACATTTACGCCGTTGGCTGTAGTAAACAGTATAGCCGGTGAATTGACTTCGGCCATATCCGGGTAATTAACTGTAGGGGAAATTTCTTCTCCTTTGTTTTTTTTCAGGAAATGGCCGCAACCGCATATAATGCGGTGATAAAAAGTAATTTTTTATTCATTTGATTGGATTGGATGCGCGAAATTAGAACGGGCATGTTAATCCACTATTAAATAAGGGTAAAGAAAATACGTAGGTACTAAGGGGGATAGCTGTTGTCATTGCTTCCCAAGAAATAGATTTGATCACTTATCTGCATGGAAGATCCTGAAACAAGTTCAGGATGGCGATCGCCGGGAATTGTTGCAATGGCCTCCGCCACCTAAACCGGAGTAATAAAGGTAGCTGCAACTGCTTTCCAAAAAAAAATATAGTAATAAATTCTTCGGATAATAGATCCTTCGGCTCCGCTCAGGATTAACAATTGCTGGGAATCGTTTAATTGCCGCCATTCCTTACGCCCTAAACGCTACACTCTAAACGCTATACGCTTTTAAGTTTTCACCTTTCGGCCTAAATACCTATTTTTGCGGCAAACAATACAAAACGAAATGAGCAATACAAGAGGACCAATATCTCAGTTTATGGAGCGTAATTACCTCCATTTTAATGCTGCTGCAATGATGGATGCGGCTAAAGGATATGAAACGCATCTGGATGAAGGTGGTAAAATGATGATCACACTTGCTGGTGCAATGAGTACTGCAGAATTGGGAATTTCACTTGCAGAAATGATCCGCCAGGATAAAGTGGCCATTATTTCTTGTACAGGTGCGAACCTTGAAGAAGATATTATGAATCTGGTGGCACATTCCCATTATAAACGTGTACCAAATTATCGTGATTTAAGTCCGCAGGATGAATGGGATCTTTTAGAGAACCACTATAACCGTGTTACTGATACCTGTATTCCGGAGGAAGAAGCTTTCCGCCGTTTACAAAAACATATCCACAAAATCTGGAAAGATGCAGATGATGCAGGTGAAAGATATTTTCCACATGAGTTTATGTATAAGATGTTGCTAAGTGGTGATCTGGAGCAATATTATGAAATCGATCCTAAAAACTCGTGGATGCTTGCTGCGGCAGAAAAGAATTTGCCAATCGTGGTACCCGGATGGGAAGACTCAACCATGGGTAACATTTTCGCTTCTTATGTAATAAAAAACGAATTCAAAGCAACCACAATGAAAAGCGGGATTGAGTATATGGGCTGGCTGGCCGATTGGTATGTTAAAAATTCAGAAGGAAAGGGAATTGGTTTCTTTCAGATTGGTGGCGGTATTGCCGGCGATTTCCCGATCTGTGTAGTGCCGATGCTTTATCAGGATATGGAAATGGAAAATATTCCTTTCTGGAGTTATTTCTGCCAGATTTCTGATTCGACCACTTCTTACGGTTCATATTCTGGTGCCGTACCGAACGAAAAGATTACCTGGGGTAAACTGGATATCCACACACCTAAATTTATTGTAGAAAGTGATGCTACTATTGTAGCGCCATTAATGTTTGCCTGGATATTAAAACAATAATCAGAAAAAATAAATAAACCAAATTGGTTTGTACTATGCCCATTGAAGATTCTTCATCAAAATGGGCATTTTTATTGTCAAAATGGCTTGAAATGGCATTTGTTTAGAATGATTATAAATTGTATTTCAAGTCACTATTATGTCATGGGATTTATTAATAAGTTATACTTTTGTTCAAGTTTTGGTGGGGCTACCCCTAGTTCAGCATCAAGTTCACAACAAAAAGTAAATTAAATAAGTATAAAGTGTTCATTATGAGAGATATCTCGATGATTTTAAAAAGCGTTTGGAAGTCGTTATTCGTATTTTCAGCAATTTCCGTAATAGCGGTTTCTACCGTAAATGCGCAGGATGCTAAAGAAGGAAGAACGCTTTTCAAAGCAAAATGTTCTTCGTGCCACGCATTAGATGCTAAATTAGTTGGTCCGGCCTTAAAGGGTGTAAGTGATCGGCACTCGGAAGAGTTCCTTTTAAAATGGATTCCAAATTCGCAAGGCCTCGTAGCTTCTGGTAACCCTGAGGCTGTTAAACTTTTTAACGAAAATGGAAAAGTGCCAATGACCTCTTTTCCTGAGTTAGACGAAACCAAGGTAAAAGATATCTTAGCCTACATTAAAGAGGGGGAGCCAAAAGCAGCTGCAGATCCAAATGCGCCAAAGGCTGGTGCTGAAGATAAAGGTACCTCAGGTTTGTCAATTGCAGGTATCGTAGCTATCGTAATTTTAGCCATCGTTATTTTGGTTATCTTGGGTCGTGCTTCTAAGTTATTAGAGCGTTTGATTCTACAGAAACAAGGTATTGAGATCGAGGAAGACGTGCCATTAAAGGTTGGTGTGCGCAAGATGTTCAAAAACAAGAAATTTGTGATGTTCTTTATCTTGTGTTTAATCATATGTTTAGGTTCATTCGGTTGGATGGGCATGTGGAATACAGGTGTTCATACTGGTTATCAACCGGTTCAGCCAATTAAATTCTCACATGAGCTGCATGCGGGTATCAATCAGATCGATTGTCAGTATTGCCACTCGGGTGCATTTAAATCTAAAAATGCATCTATACCATCATTAAATGTTTGTATGAACTGCCATAAAGCAGTACAGGCAAGAGATAAATATGATGGTGAAGTTTCTCCTGAGATCAAGAAAATCTATAATGCTTTGGGTTACGATCCTGAAACACAGAAATATGATGAGAGTAAAGCTAAACCAATGGAGTGGGTACGTGTACACAATCTTCCTGATTTTGCTTACTTCAACCACTCTCAGCACGTAGTTGTTGCCGAAGATGCCATCCGCAAAGCAAAAGGATTACAACCAACAGAGCCTGTATGTTTCGCCTGTCACGGCCCGGTTAATACGATGGAAGAAATTTATCAATATTCTCCGTTAACCATGAAATGGTGTATCAACTGTCATAAAGAAACAGATATTTCTGGTCAGAAAAATAATGCTTTCTACGCTAAGGTGATCGAAGCGCATGAGAAAATTAAAAAAGGCGAGAAAATTACACCAGCGTTATTGGGTGGTTTAGAGTGTGGTAAATGCCACTATTAATAGATTAGAGTTTAGTAAGAACGTTCGAATAAACAGTAATATAGCTTAAATGGAAAGCAACAAAAAATACTGGAAAGGCTTAGAGGAGTATAACAATACACCCGATTTTGTTAAAAATAACAAAAACGAATTCGCCGAGCCACTTCCAATAGAAGATGTTTTAAATGAAGCAGGGTTAAGTACCGTTACCCCACGCCGCGACTTTTTAAAGGCGTTAGGTTTTGGTTTAGGTGCAGTAACTTTAGCAGCCTGTCAAACTGCTCCTGTTCATAAATCTATTCCTTACCTGGTAAAACCTGAAGAGGTTACTCCGGGTATTCCTAACTATTATACTTCGAGCTTTAATGGCCAGAGTATTTTAGTTAAGACGAGAGAGGGCCGCCCAATTAAAATTGAACCTAATCCAAATGCAGGTCAGTTTTTGTGTGGAACAGATGCGAGAGCGCAGGCGTCGGTTTTAGATTTGTATGATGTATCTAAGCTAAAAGCACCAGCTTTAGTAAAAGATGGAAAAGTTGAAGAAACGACCTGGGCAAAAATCGACAGCTTTGTAAAAGGTGAGTTGGCAAAAGCACAGGCTGGTGGCAAAAAAATCCGCTTGGTATCATCAACTGTAAACAGCCCGTCAACCAATGCGGTTATTGCGCAGTTTATTTCAAAATATCCTGCAACTAAACTGGTACAGTATGATGCTGTATCTTATACTGGTATCATCCAGGCCAATCAAAACAGTTTCGGTAAAGCAGTTTTACCAAAATACAACTTTGATAAGGCTGACTTAATTGTAAGTTTCGGTGCCGATTTCTTAGGTACGTGGATCAGCGGAGAAGAGTTTACTGCTCAATATACTGCTAACCGTAACTACAAGTCGTTAGAAAATAAAAAAATGAGCCGCCACATTCAGTTTGAAAGTGGAATGAGCTTAACAGGTACCAATGCAGATACCCGTGTTCCGGTTAAATTATCGGAAGAGGGACCTGCTTTAATTGCGTTGTATAATGCAGTTACGGGTAATGCTTTACCAGGCGGAACATTGGGTAACAATGCTACTGCTGATAAAGTAATTAAACTGGTAGCTAAAGAATTGGTTCAAGCTAAAGGTAAAGGCCTTGTGGTTTGTGGCTCGAACGATGTTTCTACTCAGATTTTAGTAAATGCCATTAACGCCGCTATCGGAAGTTATGGTACTACGATTGATTTAGATAACCCTTGTTATTTATATGCAGGTAACGATGCCGAATTTAGTGGCCTGGTTGCTGAAATGAACCGCGGCGAAGTTGGAGCTGTTTTATTCTTAAACACTAATCCGGTTTATGATGCTCCAAATGCAAAAGCATTTACTGATGCATTAGCGAAGGTTCCTGCTAAAATTTCATTCTCTGATCGTGCAGACGAAACGGCTACGGTTTGTGATGCTATTGCCATCAACCATAACTATTTAGAATCATGGGGTGATGCAAATGCTTACGAAGGATATTATTCAATTGTTCAACCAACAATCAACCCTGTTTTCAACAGCCGCCAGGCTGAAGAAAGTTTATTAACCTGGGCTGATGCTCCTGTTAAAGATTACTATCAGTTTGTACGCAGCAACTGGGAAGCTAAAATGTTACCAGCTGTTGGTTTGAAATGGGAAGAGGTTTTGGAAAAAGGTGTGGTTACCGCATCCGCTAAACCGGCTGGTACCTATTCATTCACACAATCTCTAGCACAGGTTGCTACATCAATTGCAAATAGCAGCAAAGCTTTTAAAGGTGGCGATCAGATTGAGTTACAGGTTTACGAAAACGTACCTATGCGGGATGGTAAAAATGCCAATAACGCATTCTTACAAGAATTGCCTGATCCGGTATCGAAAGTAACCTGGGATAACTTTGTTGCCCTTGCCCCTAAAACTGCAGAGAAATTAAAAGTTAAAGAGTTTGACGTAGTTTCTGTTAAAGGAAGCAACGGATATTCAGTAGATCTTCCGGTGTTGATCCAGCCAGGGCAAGCACAGGGAACTGCATCTATAGCATTAGGTTATGGCCGTACCAAAGCAGGTAAAGCGGGTAATGAGGTTGGTAAAAATGCTTTCCCGTTTATTTCTTTTGTAAATGGAACCATGCAATATGCTACAAACGTAACCATCACCCCAACAGGTGGTTACTACGAGCTTGCACAAACACAAACTCACCATTCTTTCGAAGGCCGTGCCGTAATTAAAGAAGCTACATTTGCCGCATACTTAAAAAATGCCGGTGCTGGTAACGAAAAAGGAGAGCATAAAAATTACGATCTGTGGGATCAATACGAAAAACCAGGCAACAACTGGGTAATGGCAATCGATTTGAATGCTTGTACAGGTTGTGGTTCTTGTATTGTTGCCTGTAACGTTGAAAACAATATACCCGTTGTAGGCCGTGATGAGGTTCGCCGTCGTCGTGAAATGCACTGGATCCGTATCGATCGTTATTACAGTTATGAAACCAAGAATGGTGATGTAACCAAAGAGAAAGAGATTGCTAAGTTAGAAGACTTAGATCATGTTTCGGTGGTTCACCAGCCAATGTTGTGCCAGCACTGTGATCATGCACCTTGCGAAACGGTTTGTCCGGTATTAGCTACTGTACACTCAAGTGATGGTTTAAACCATATGGCTTATAACCGTTGCGTAGGTACACGTTACTGTGCCAATAACTGTCCATACAAAGTACGTCGTTTCAACTGGTTTAACTACTGGAACGATTCACGTTTCGATAACTATTTAAATAACGAGTTTACCCAATTGGTTTTAAACCCTGATGTAACTACACGTTCAAGAGGGGTAATGGAAAAATGCTCAATGTGTATTCAACGTATACAAGGTGGCAAATTGCAAGCTAAACTGGAGAAACGTCCACTAAAAGATGGCGATATTAAAATGGCTTGTCAGGAAGCTTGTTCAGCAAATGCGATTGTATTTGGAGATGCAAACGATCCAAATTCAGAGGTTTCAAAAGCATTACGTTCTGAGCGTATCTACTACGTATTGGAAGAGATCAATGTGAAACCGGGTATCGGCTACATGACAAAAATTAGAAATACAGATACAACAGTACAAGCGTAAGCTTTAGTATATAGAAAATACAAATTATGTCAGGACATAACGAATCAATACTTAGAGAACCATTAATTACCGGCGATAATATCACGTACGCAAAAATTACGGATGATATTTTGATGCCGGTAGAAAATAAGCCAAATAAGGCTTGGTGGATTGGTTTCATCGTTTCAGCATTGGGTGCTTTACTTTGGGTAGTAGCTGTTAGTTACACCTTTTGGAATGGTATCGGTGCATGGGGCTTAAATAAAACAGTAGGTTGGGCTTGGGATATCACCGGTTTCGTATGGTGGGTAGGTATCGGTCACGCCGGAACACTGATTTCAGCAGTACTATTACTCTTCCGTCAGAACTGGCGTAACTCCATCAACCGTTCGGCAGAGGCGATGACTATTTTCGCCGTAATCTGTGCCGCAACTTATGTGGTGTCTCACATGGGCCGTCCTTGGTTGGCTTATTGGGTTTTACCTTTACCAAATCAGTTTGGATCGCTTTGGGTAAACTTTAACTCGCCACTGGTATGGGATATGTTTGCGATCTCTACATACTTCTCTGTATCATTATTATTCTGGTACACCGGTTTATTACCAGATATCGCAACCATCCGCGACCGTGCCGTTGGTACCCGTAGAAAAATTTATTCTATCTTTTCTTTTGGATGGAGTGGAAGTGTTAAAACCTGGCAACGTTTCGAAGCGGTGTCTTTAATCTTGGCCGGTATTTCTACACCACTTGTGCTTTCAGTACACACCATTGTATCAATGGACTTTGCAACATCCGTAATACCAGGATGGCACACCACCATCTTCCCTCCATACTTCGTGGCAGGTGCGATTTTCTCTGGATTCGCGATGGTATTAACCTTATTATTGGTTGCACGTAAAGTACTGGGCTTAGAGAATTACATCACCATGTTCCACATCGAGTCGATGAATAAAATCATCATTTTAACCGGATCAATCGTAGGTGTAGCTTATTTAACCGAGTTCTTTATCGCATGGTATTCAGGTTCAGAGTATGAGCAGTATGCATTTATCAACAGATCTACCGGTCCTTACTGGTGGTCGTACTGGATGATGATGACTTGTAACGTAATCTCTCCACAATTGTTATGGTTCAAAAAAATCCGCTTAAGCATTAAAGCAACCTGGATTTTATCGATCGTGGTAAACGTAGGTATGTGGTTTGAGCGTTTTGTAATTATCGTTACTTCCTTACACCGCGATTATATTCCGTCAAGCTGGGCTATGTTCTATCCAACCTGGGTTGATATCAGTGTATTCGTTGGTTCAATTGGATTATTCTTCACCTTATTCTTATTGTTCTTAAGGGTATTGCCGTCAATCGCTATTGCAGAGGTTAAATTATTATTAAAATCTGCGAGTGAGCAAGCTAAAATGAAACAGATTAAAGAAGGGCATGAGAATAAAGAATATGTAGCAGAGTACATAGAGTCTTTAGAAAAATTTGATAGTGTTAAACAAGAAGATTACGCAAAAATATAACAATGAGTGATATCAAATATATTTTAGGCAGCTTTGGCGATCCTGACGAAATGATGCATGGCATCGAAAAGCTTCAGGAAAATAACATCAGTATTTATGATGTATATACACCGATGCCTATACACGGAATAGAAGCCAAATTAGGAATAAAAAGATCTAGAATCGATATCGCGGCATTTTGCTTTGGTATTACCGGTACCTGCTGTGCATTTGCTTTGATTTATTTCTGCGCGGTAATCGACTGGAGAGTAAACATAGGTGGAAAACCATCATTCGCGTTACCGGATTTTATTCCAATAATGTTCGAGCTTACAGTATTATTCTGTGCTTTCGGTATGGTGTTAACTTATTATGCATCTACTCACTTATTTCCAGGAAGAGCACCAAGAGTGATGGATCTACGTGCTACTGATGATCGCTTTGTTATTGCAGTTGATGCAAAAGATAATACAGCGCATACTGTAATTGATGGATTATTAAAAGATGCAGGTGCTTTAGAAATAAAGTATAATGAAAGGAAGTACATTAGCTATGAATAAGAATAAATTTGTTTACACAGCGTTTTTAGCTATCGCTTTTGCAGCTACCTTTTCTGCTTGTAAAGATAAACGCAGTACTGGCTTAGAATATGCCAGAAACATGTATGATCCGATTGCTTACAATCCGGATCAGCCAAACAAAAATTTTAAGGATGGTAAAACAGCTCAGTTACCACCTGCCCATACTAAACCAGTAGGTTTTACTGAATATGATGAGTATCCTAATACTAAAGAAGGATATGAAGCAGCAGGAGCGAGTATGGTAAATCCTTTACCAGTTGATACTGTTAATTTGGCCCAGGGTAAACACTTATTTACCGTTTTCTGTAGCCCTTGCCACGGAGATAAAGGTGATGGACAGGGACACCTGGTTAAAATTGAGAAATTTAGTGGTGTACCTGCTTATCAAACCGGTTCATCATCCAGAGGTGGTAACATGGTTGATCTTACCGCAGGTAAAATTTATCATACCATTACATACGGTGTAAATAACATGGGGTCGCATGCTTCGCAAATCTCACCAACAGATCGTTGGAAAGTGGTGATGTATGTTCAACAATTACAAAAAGGACAATAGTAAAGCAAATATAAATGGGAACTCACAATATTAATTTTAGTGAACAGTTTGAGTTTACAGGGAAAGTAAAAACGTTAAGCATTGTTGGTATCGTTATCGGTATTGCGGCTGTATTGTTCGGTTTTTTGGCTGGCGATAAAGTAATGCATGAGCGTACTTTTGCTAACCTGTTGCTTATGGCATATTACTTTGCATGCGTTTGTATGTCTGGTACGTTTTTCCTGGCTGTTCAATATGTAGCGCAGGCAGGTTGGTCTGCATCAATTTTACGTGTACCACAAGCTATGGCCAAAACTTTGCCTATAGCAGCTGTAATACTTGTAGTGGTTATTTCAGCAGGATTATACTCGCACAATTTATATCACCACTGGCATGCTGAAGGTTTAACCGACCAGAACAGCCCTAATTATGATGCTATTATCGCAGGTAAATCGGTATTCTTAAATGTGCCTTTTTTCTTAGGCCGCCAAGTGGTATTCTTAGGTGTTTACAGTATATTTTCGATCATGTTTGTTAAGTTTTCTTACAATGAAGATTTGGCAGGCGGTTTAAATTCATACAGAAAGAGCTTCAAAAATGCCTGTATCTTCCTGGTAATTTACGGTTTTACTACACCGGTATTTGCTTTCGATACGATCATGTCTTTAGAGGCACACTGGTTCTCTACCATGTTTGGCTGGTATAACTTCGCTGCAATGTGGGTAAGTAGTTTGGCAACTATTGCTGTTATCCTGATCTTATTAAGAAGAGCTGGTTATATGCAATGGGTTAACAATAGCCACTTGCATAACTTAGGCCAGTTTATTTTTGGTTTCTCTATCTTCTGGACTTATGTATGGTTTGCTCAATTCCTATTGATTTACTATGCAAATATGCCTGAGGAAACTGTATATTTCTACAAACGTTTTGAATATTATAAGTTCTGGTTTTTCTTAAATCTGGCCATGAATTTCTTAGCGCCGGTATTATTATTAATGGATAGAGATAACAAAAGAACAGATGCCAAATTATTATTCGTTTCTATTGTGGTATTGTTAGGTCATTGGGTAGATTATTACCAGATGATTATGCCAGGTGCGGTTGAAGATGGTCATAATGGTTTTGGAATTGTAGAAATCGGTATTGCATTAGGTTTCGTAGGATTGTTTACCTTTACGGTTTTATCATCATTAAGCAAAAAGCCGTTAATTGCAAAGAATCACCCATTATTACAAGAAAGTTTGCATCATCAGCTTTAGTGGTGATAAGATAGAGCAAATATTTAATTATTATTATAATTAGCAGTACAGCGTACTACTTTTAAGAAAATGAGTTTAAGAAAGTTTATAACGAATAAAACGACCGCAGCTTTGGCAGTATTGATTACTGCTTTTGCAAACACTAGCGTATTTGCGCAAGATGCAGCAGCAGGTGCTGCCGCGGCACCGAAAGTTGATATGGGCGAGGTTTATAAATCGGTAATATTTTATATTCTGGTTTTCCTTGCGGTATGCTTATTCATTGCTATTATTGGTAAAGCAATAAAAGTATATGAGTTAAGCCGCGAAGCACAAGGTAAACCCGTTGGTATCAACTGGAACAGGGTACATGCAAGTTTGTTTGCATTGTTTCTTGTGATCGGTTTATATGGGGTATATTGGGAATATACGGTACATGGATCAATGTTACTTCCTGATGCTGCATCTGAGCATGGAAAGAAAATTGACAGAATGTTTAATTTAACATTAATCATTACCACAATCGTTTTCATAGCAACACACATCCTGTTGTTCGGATTTTCTTACATCTATAAATATTCTGCAAAGAGAAAAGCTTACTACTATCCACACAATAATACCATCGAAAAAATCTGGACCATTGTTCCGGCTTTAGTATTAACTGTTTTGGTTTTAATGGGTTTCTTAACCTGGAGATCTATTTTCTTCAAAGTTGAGGATCCAAATAACAAGCCATTGCAGATTGAGGTTACTTCTGAGCAGTTCAAATGGTCTATCCGTTATCCTGGAGCTGACGGAATTGTAGGTAACAAGAATTATAAGTTGACTACAGCAACCAATACATTGGGTATTGATTTTAAAGATGTTAATTCTCGTGATGATGAAATGGCAGATGAGATGGTGCTTCCTGTGGGCAAACCAGTTAAACTTATTCTGACGAGTAAAGATGTAATTCACAGTTTTTATATGCCACACTTCAGGGTACAGTTAAACACCGTGCCAGGTATGAGAACGGTTTTTGAATTTACGCCTACAAAAACTACTGCAGAAATGCAGCAGGAAACCAACGATCCGAATTTTAATTACCTTTTCTTATGTGCAAAAATCTGTGGATCTGGTCATTATAACATGCAAAAAGTTGTTCGTGTAGTATCAGAGGCTGAATACAAAACCTGGATTGCAGAACAGAAAACATACTTAAATGACGATTTAAGAAAACAATTTAATTTGCCAGTGGCACCTGCACCTGTAAAATCAGAAGCAGATTCAGCAGCTAAAGATTCAGCAGCTGTAAAAACTAACCAAATGGCTTTAAATAAATAATATTAAGCAGGAGCGAACGAATTATGTCAACAATAGCATTACACGACGAACACAATCACGATCACGCTGATCATGGGCATCATAAAGAGACTTTGATTTCAAAGTATATCTTTAGTATGGATCATAAAATGATTGCCAAGCAATTTTTGATTACCGGTATTATCATGGCGGTAATTGCAATGGGCTTATCAATCTTATTCCGTATCCAATTGGCATGGCCAGATCAAAACTTCCCATTCTTAGAAACTTTCTTAGGCAAATGGGCTGAAGGCGGTCGTATCAAGCCCGACTTTTATCTGGCTTTGGTTACCATTCACGGAACCATTATGGTATTTTTTGTACTTACAGCTGGTTTAAGTGGAACGTTTAGTAACTTATTAATCCCACTTCAGATAGGTGCAAGAGATATGGCCTCGCCATTCCTGAACATGTTATCTTACTGGTTCTTCTTTATGGCTTGTGTGATCATGATGTCATCATTCTTCATTCAAACGGGACCAGCATCAGGAGGTTGGACGGTTTATCCGCCATTATCTGTTGTAGCTAAGGCCATGCCAGGTTCAGGCTTGGGTATGACTTTGTGGTTAATTAGTATGGTGCTTTTCGTAGCTTCATCTTTAATGGGTGGTATTAACTACGTAAGTACCATTTTAAATATGCGTACCAAAGGTATGGATCTTTGGAAAATGCCATTGCCGATCTGGGCTTTCTTCCTAACCGCAATTTTAGGTATCCTATCTTTCCCGGTTCTGGTAGCTGGTGTAGTGTTAATGGTATTTGATCGCAGCTTCGGAACAAGTTTCTATTTATCAGATATCGTAATGGGTACTGATATTTTACCAAATGAAGGTGGTTCACCAATCTTATGGCAGCACTTATTCTGGTTCTTAGGTCACCCTGAGGTTTATATCGTAATTATGCCAGCATTGGGTATCTCATCTGAAGTGATTTCAGTTAATGCACGTAAGCCAATTTTTGGTTACCATGCAATGGTTTACTCTTTAATTGGGATCACGGTATTATCGTTTATCGTTTGGGGTCACCACATGTTTGTAACAGGTATGAATCCGTTGTTAGGTGGTGTGTTTATGATTACTACGTTAATTATTGCGGTACCATCTGCAGTAAAAACATTTAACTATCTGGCTACATTATGGAGAGGTAATATCCGTTTTACGCCAGCCATGTTATTCGCCATTGGTTTAGTTTCATTCTTTATCTCTGGTGGTTTAACCGGTATCTTCTTAGGAAATGCTTCTTTGGATATTAACTTACACGATACTTATTTTGTTGTTGCCCACTTCCACCTGGTAATGGGATCTGCAGCAATTTTTGGTATGCTTGCAGGTGTTTATCACTGGTTTCCTAGAATGTTCGGTAGAATGATGAATGCTAAATTGGGATACTTACATTTCTGGTTAACTTTCATTGCAGCTTACCTGGTGTTCTTTCCACTTCACTTCTTAGGTTTAGATGGGGTACCGCGTCGTTATTATGCGTTTACCGAGTTTGAATTTATGAAGAAATGGTTAACGGTTAACGTATTTGTAACCTGGGCAGCTATTATGGCGGCTCTGGCTCAGGTAGCGTTCCTATTTAACTTCTTTTACTCTATCTTTAAGGGAAAAGTAGCCCCTCAAAATCCTTGGGAAGCGAATACTTTAGAATGGACTGCACCTGTTGAACACTTACATGGTAACTGGCCAGGTGAAATCCCAACGGTTTACAGATGGCCATATGATTATAGCAAGCCAGGACATGACACAGATTTTATTCCGCAAACTGTTCCTTTCTCTCAAACGATGAGCTCTAACTTACCTCATGATTTTGAAGGAAATGAGGAAGCCGAAAAAATTCAGCAAGATTGGGAATTAGCTAATCCTGTTACAGAAAACAAGGGATAGTTTAAGCTTTAAATAAAATTTCAAAGGGGTATCTGATTAAGTTTCTGCTTATCCGGATACCCTTTTCATCTTAATAGATATATGGTCAGCAGATCAGAACAGCGTTTCATTAACATTAATCTTATAACCATCATAGTCACACTATTGGTTGTACTTGCCGGAGGTATTGTACGTAGTACCGGATCTGGCATGGGGTGTCCGGATTGGCCAAAATGTTTCGACCGTTACATTCCGCCAACTGATGTATCTCAACTTCCTGCCAATTATAAGGAGAAATATGTAGCTGGCCGCTTGAAGAAGAATGAAAAATTTGCTAAATACCTGGAAAGTATGGGCAAAGTTGCCCTTGCTGATAGCATCAGGAACGATAGAAGTATAACTATACCAGAAGAATTCAATCCAGCCAAAACGTGGACAGAATACCTGAACCGCTTAGTAGGCGTAGCTGCAGGCATCTTTCTATTGCTTACTGCTATTTATTCTTTTATCTATCGGAAAACGGCTAAACGCATCATTGTACTGAGTGTACTTAATATTTTTGTTGTGGGCTATCAAGCCTGGCTGGGATCTATTGTAGTATCAACCAATCTGGCACAGTGGGTGGTAACCGTTCACATGCTTTTAGCATTGGTAATATTGGCCATCTCAATATATACGTATAATTATGCAAAACAGCTCAATAAAGCGCCTTCGGTAATTATGTATAAAATATTATGGCTTAAAGGCTTTTTGTTCTTTACACTTGCAGTGAGCATTGTTCAGATTATTTTGGGCACCGATGTAAGGGAGGCAATAGATGTAATTGCCAAATCTTTAGGCTATAGTGAGAAGGCAATATGGATTTCGAAGGTGGGATATATTTTTTCTTATCACCGTGATTTGGCCATTTTGGTCGTAATCACCAACGGTGTGGTTTATAAAATGGTTATTGACCGTTTTAGTGGTAAAGCTGCTCCGTTGCTAACGGCCAAGTTTATTTTAGTAACGCTCTTTGTTCAATTATTAAGTGGTTTAGCTTTAGCATATATTGCTTTTCCACCAGCAGCGCAGGCACTGCACATTTTGTTCTCTACGCTGTTGTTTAGTTTACAGTTTTATCTGTACTTACTGGTTTACAGAACAAGTACATATAAACAATAATATTTAAGAAAATTGAAGCAATATCTTTCAGATTTTTCTAAACTTGTCAAATTCAGGCTATCGTTTACGGTGGTGTTTTCGGCATCGATTTCTTTTTTGATCGGACAGAAAATGCAGGTAGGCAGAGGCCATATCCCGAGTATTGATTGGGGAAACTGGTTGATTTTAATAGCTGGTGGTTTTTTGGTAACCGCTGCTGCAAACTGTTTTAACGAGATTATTGAAAAAGATCTGGATAAATTAATGTCTAGAACCAAAGACCGCCCAATGCCCGCAGGCAGAATGACCACCGGACAGGGATTGATTTTGGGCGTTTTTATGGCATTTTCAGGTACCTGGCTACTGGGGCACTTAAATCTGGAAACAGGGTTGTTGTCGGTATTTTCAATTTTGTTATATGCTTTTGCGTATACACCATTGAAGAGAAAGTCGCCGATTGCCGTTTTTGTGGGCGCAATCCCTGGTGCTTTGCCGCCGCTTATTGGTTATCTGGCTGCGTTTGGCAGTTTAAAAGCCGAAATGTTTCACGAAATTGATTATTACATTGCTGTTATTTTATTCCTGATTCAGTTTGTATGGCAGTTCCCTCACTTCTGGGCAATTGCCTGGGTTTTAGATGATGATTACAAGAAAGCGGGTTTCAGGCTATTGCCTACCAAAAAAAGAGATAAATTAACCGCACTTTTAACTTTTTTAAGTACGCTGATTTTAATTCCGGTAAGTTTGTTGCCAACTATTTATGGTTTTGGCGGTTATTACATTGCTGGTTTATCGCTGATTGCCGGGTTCATTTTTAGCTGGTTGGCTTTTAAACTTTTAATGAGCAGAGAACTGGCCGATGCCAGGAAAGTAATGTTCTGTTCTTTTTTTTACATCCCGGCGGTACAGTTGGGCTTATTATTAAATTTTATAGCAAAATAATTTATGGTGCTAACAATGGAAAAGATGCAGGATACGTTTGACCCAAAACCAAGAAAATTTATCGTTTGGTTATTTGTCGTATCATCAACAATTATGTTTGGTGGTTTTACCAGTTATTACCTGGTATTTGCCGCCTCAAAAGGGAAGGGACACGGTTTGGTATTGCCTGACGCCTTTATTTATTCGAGTTTGGTTATTTTAGCAAGCAGTATTACCTTGGTGTTAGCCTCCAGGGCTTTAAAGAAACTGAATTTCAGCTTACAGCGTAACATGCTTTGGATTACCGTAATATTAGCTGTTGCTTTTGGTGTGATGCAGTTTAATGCCTGGGGAAGTATGGTGAGAACCGGAGCAACTTTGGTAGGAAACAATGCCGCAATATCATTTATTTATGTGGTATCTGGAATGCACCTTTTGCACATTATTGCAGGTGTTGGCCTTATTATAAGTGCTTTAGCCGGTAGCTATAAAAGCCTGCCTGTTGCCAAAGTTCAATATAAAATGGAAATCGCTTCTATTTTTTGGCATTTTATAGATATATTATGGATATATCTGTATGTTTTTTTACTTTTGAACCGTTAAATTTGTTAACAAACTATTATACTATTTCCAAATGAATGCAGTATCACAATTAGATCAAGTTAAAACCGGGCCATGGAATGGTGGTCGTTCTCCGTGGTCGGTAGAATATGGTAAAATCATGATGTGGTTTTTCCTTTTATCAGATGCTTTTACTTTTTCATCTTTATTGATCTACTACGGCGCTCAGCGTTTTTCTAAATTAACATGGCCAGATCCTGATTTGGTTTTCCAGTCTATACCTGGTATTAAAGATACAGGTGCTCCATTAGTATTCGTGGGTATCATGACTTTTATCCTGATCTTAAGTTCTGTAACCATGGTTATGGCAGTTGAGGCTGGACACCGTCGCGCTAAAAAAGAAGTAATCGGATGGCTTGTAGCTACCATTATCTTTGGTTTCATGTTCCTGGGCTGCCAGGCTTTAGAGTGGAGTCACCTGCACCATGAAGGTTTCTGGTGGGGAACTATTCCATCTGCTGAAGAATTGAAACATTTATTTGATGGACCAGTTTCTTTGGTTGCGGCCCAACAGTTTGCAAACTTATTTTTTACCATTACTGGTTTCCACGGTTTCCACGTATTTAGTGGGGTTATGATTAATGTGATCATTTTAATTATGACGATTAACGGAACTTTCGAAAAAAGAGGCCATTATTTAATGGTTGAAAAAGTGGGTTTATACTGGCACTTTGTAGATTTAGTATGGGTGTTTGTATTTACATTCTTCTATTTGGTTTAATTTTCAATTTATAAAAATATTTAACATGTCACAACATTCGCATCTAGAAGAAGGACACGAGCATGGCGAACATGCCGGAATGGATAAAGCAAAAATCTGGAAAGTAGCAGGTATTTTAACTTTAATCACCGCAATCGAATTTATCATTGCACTATGGGCAATTCCTGGCGGACATATTCCGCAACATGTAGGTAACTATATCTATATTGCATTAACTTTGGTAAAAGCATTTTATATTGTGGCCTATTTCATGCACTTAAAATATGAAAGATTAGGCTTACAGTTAGCCCTAACAGTATCGTTCATTTTCATTATTTACTTTATTGTTTTGATGTTGATTGAAGGTGGATTCTTAAACATCCACATGATGAACCATTAATGAAAAGAAGCCCTATAAAAAAGGTATTAATCCTGGTAAGCATTTTAGCTATACCGGGATTTTTGTTTTTTTACTTATTGCCACACTTTGCAAAAAATAGATATAAGAGTTTACCGATCTTCGGCAAAAAGACGGTAGCTACTACCTTTCACAGCGTAAAGGGGAAGAAAATTTCGGATACAATTTATCATCTGGTTCCCGATTTTAAACTTATCAATCAGCATAACGACACCGTCAGCTGGAAATCATTTGAGAATAAAATTGTAGTACTCAACTTATTCTATGCGCGGGCCAGAAGCCAGCAGGCGAATAAGTACATTAAGCAACTATCTGATGGCTACGAGCAAAAACCTCTGGTTAAATTTGTAAGTCTGTCTGTTGATCCTGCAGATGTAAATAAGCTGAAAGATTTTGCTGCAAATTTTAAAGCCAAAGAAGGTAAATGGGATCTTTTGGCAGGAGATACCGCGCAAATTTATCCATTGATCAGGCAAGGTTTATTGCTTGATGTTGTAGCCAATGAGTCAAAAGGAGAAAACAGCTTCATATTTAGTAATAAAATAGTTTTAATCGATAACCTACATCGAATACGTGGCATTTACGATAATGATAGTGCCGAGGCAAATGCCAAATTAGAAGATGAAATAAAAGTGCTTATTGCCGAGTATTTGAGAAATGTTAAAGATGGTAGATAGTAAGGTTGGCGATTAGTATTTAGCGCTTAGCGTTAGAACGCTCTACACAAAGCAAAATAATAATTATAAAAGATTTAATATTCATGGAAAATAGTCCGATCGAGAAAAAATATAGCAAGTGGATCATTATCCTTTCTATTTTTATACCGGTAGCCGTAGCTTTTTTATTTGTAGTAAAGCTCAAAGATCTTGGTATTGATGCGCCTACCCTGCCTTTTTTGCCACCAATATATGCTACCATTAACGGAATTACTGCGGTAGTGTTAGTTATTGCCGTTTGGGCAATCAAAAATGGAAAGATACAATTGCACCAAAATTTAATGAAAACAGCCATAGGTTGCTCTTTATTATTTTTGGTGATGTATATTGCCTATCACATGACTACACCCTCAACTAAATTTGGAGGTGAGGGAACGATAAAATATCTTTACTTTTTTATTTTGTTAACCCATATATTATTGTCAATTGCTATCATTCCTTTGGTTTTGGTTACTTATGTAAGGGCTTTGGCCGAGCGTTTCGATCGTCATAGAAAAATTGCACGGGTTACATTTCCACTATGGCTTTATGTTGCTATAACCGGTGTGGTGGTTTATTTGATGATTTCGCCTTATTACCAATACTAATCGCTTTAGGAGCCTTTCAAACTCCAAGTGAAGCCTTACTGTAAAAAGTAAGGCTTTTATTTTTTTTAATATATTTTTTAGTGCACAAAATTTACTAATCTGTATATTTGGTTATAAAGTTATATTGTGGTTAAGCTAAATCAATTTAGTTTTCCATATCTATTCATCTATCAGTTAAGTCTTGTAGTATAATTACGGGGCAGTTAACAAACAAATTTATGGCGGTAAGTAATGTGGATAAAGAGCGCGCCCTGATTGATAAAATCGTGGAAGGAGACGAGCAAGCATTTTCTGTATTGTTCTTTAAATACCTTCCTGTACTCCACATTTTTGCTTCTAAATTTACAAAGTCAGATGATGCTGCAGAAGAAATTATTCAGGATGCATTTTTAAGGGTCTGGCTAAATCGCGATAAATTGGCGGAAGTAGAGAATGTAAAGGCCTATCTGTATAAATATGTTTCTAACGAATGTTTAAGTTACCTGCGTAAAAAATTAAAAGAAGATCGGGTTGTTGATGCATTTACAGCCAAACAATTAAACAGTCATAACAATACGGTAGAAACCATCAATTTAAATGAGGTAACGAGGATTGTTGCAGTAGCTATAGATAAATTACCCGAGCAAAGGAAAAAAATATACCAGTTAAGCAGACGCGACGGTAAAACTATCCCTGAAATAGCGGAAATACTTAATATTTCTCCCAATACAGTTAAAAATGCTCTTGTAATTGCATTAAAATCTATACGTACCCACCTGGATCAGCATGGTATTGTATTTTTTTATCCAATTGTTTTTTTCTTTTTAAAAATAAAATAGAAAAAAATAGTATTCCGATAGTCCTAATTTTCTTTTGCTGCTTCTAAGTATCAGAATCTTTATGGAAGAACGTATACATTATCTATTACAACAGTTTACTGCTAAGACCTTAAGTCAGACCGAAAAGGAGGAACTTTTAGTTTTAGTAGAAAACGACACGTCATTAATTTCTGACGAAATCGTGAAAATGATTATCTCAGAGGAAGAACATGCCGTTAATGTTGATGATGAAAAATGGAATCCGGTTCTCGATAAAATTCTGAAAGTAGATAAGTCAATTCGGTCGACTAAGCGGATTTTAATGAGGAGTTTGAAATGGGCTGCTGCTGCCGTGGTATTTGTTGTATTTTCTTTAACGGCCTACATATCTCTGCATAAAAAGAAAGAACATGTTTTTACTACGGATATAGCCCCCGGAAAAAATAAAGCTATTCTTACTTTAGCTGATGGGAGGAAAATCTCCCTTTCAGATGCGATAAAGGGCGATATCGTAAAAGAAGCCGGTTTCTCCATCACCAAAACGAACGACGGCCAGCTGGTTTATAATATTGCCGAATCTGAAAATACAAACGATGATCGGTTAAATACCATTTCTACGCCGAACGGAGGTGAGTGGCAAATCAAATTACCAGATGGTTCTACAGTTTGGCTAAATGCGACCTCTTCGCTGCAATATGCATTAAACATTGGTACTGCAAAACAGCGTGTAGTGAAATTGGATGGTGAAGCTTATTTCGAAGTAGCTAAAAATGCAACACATCCTTTTATTGTAGAAACCGATAAGCAGACTGTTGAGGTGTTGGGTACTCATTTTAACATCAATAGCTATAAAGATGAAAGCGTTACCAAAACTACTTTATTGGAAGGTAGTGTGCGGGTTTCTCATAAAAACACCAATGAAAGTGAGGTGCTTAAACCTGGAGAGCAATCGCTGGTAACCCTTTCAGGCATGGATGTAAAAGAAGTAGATGTTGATGAAGCAGTTGCCTGGAAAAAGGGCTATTTCATGTTTAACAACGAAAAGCAGGTAAGTATTTTACGCAAGGTGGCCCGTTGGTATAATGTAGAAATAGAATATGCTAATCCCGAAGCTAAAGATGTAATGTACTATGGTACGGTAAGCCGGTTCGAAAAAATATCAAAAGTGCTTAGAAAATTTGAACAGACTGGCGAAGTACGCTTTGATATTAGGGACAATAAAGTGATTGTCTACAAAGAATAACGAGAAAAAGATGAAGAAGTAACTAACCTTTATCTATAAAAAAGAAACAACTAATTAATCAACCATAACCTAACAACCATGAATAAACTTCGACAAAACTCCTGACGATCCAAAAGTTGAACGAATAAAAAAGGAGTGCTTCTAACACCCCTTTTTAGATCTGTTTAGCTGTTCCGTAAAGCGGAATCGATTAAAAATCAATTATTTCTTGGATAACCCGCGAAACGCAATTTTGCGTCCAAACTTCATTGCGCTTCGCACAAAAAACAGACTATTAAATGTACAAAATTTATATTGAAATTTTATGTACGCACCGACGCTACATACCTAAATTACTACTCATGATGAAGTTAATTACGGTTGTTCTGCTGGCCTCATTAATGCAGGTAAGTGCAGCTTCATTCGGCCAGCTGGTTACATTGAAAGAGAAGAATGTAACATTGGAGAAAATGTTCAGGGAGATCAGGCAGCAGTCTGGTTATGATGTGTTACTATCGACTAATACCATTAAAAGTAATACCATCTTAAATGCAAACTTCAGCAATGCAACCATAGAAGAAGTAATGAATAAAATTATTTCCGGAAGGGATTTAACCTATACTATTGAAGACAAAACTATTTTGATCAAACCGGCCGGAAAATCCATTCTGGATAAAGTAATCGGATATTTTGTAGCCGTAAAAGTTTCGGGTAAAGTGCGGGATAAAGATGGCGTAGCGCTACCAGGGGTAAGTGTAAGAGAAAAAGGAGTGGCCAATGCGGTATCAACAAGCAATTCTGGCGATTTCAACATTTCTGTAAAAGAGGGAGCTGTTTTAACATTTAGTTATATTGGATATAAAACACTGGAAGTTCCCATTGGTGCTAAAACCGTTATTAATGTTACTTTGGAGGAAGATGCAGCGGATTTGAAAGAAGTGAATGTCGTTTCTACGGGTTATCAGCAGTTAGATAGAAAATTATTTACTGGATCTGCTACACAGGTAAAGGCAGCAGATGCACAGCGTAACGGAGTTCCAGATATAAGCCGTATGCTAGAAGGACAGGTTGCTGGGGTTTCGGTACAGAATGTATCAGGTACTTTTGGTGCTGCTCCTAAAATCCGTGTACGTGGTGCTACTTCAATCTCTGGTGATAACAAACCGCTTTGGGTAGTGGATGGGATTATTCTGGAAGATGTGGTGAATATTTCCAATGATGCATTATCAACTGGTGATGCCAATACTTTAATCGGATCTTCTGTTGCTGGTTTAAATCCGGATGACATTGAAAGTTTCAATATTCTAAAAGACGCGGCCGCTACAGCAATGTATGGTGCGCGTGCAATGAACGGCGTAATTGTAGTGACTACAAAAAAAGGACGTCAAACAGAAGGTGCCCCAAGAATTAGCTATTCAGGTAATTTTACTACCTACTTAAAGCCTAATTATAATCAATTTGATGTGTTGAACTCAGCTGATCAAATGTCGGTAATGATGGAGATGCTGAATAAGGGGTATTTTCAGCATACGTCAGCTTCAAGAGGAGCAGACGGGGGGCCTTTTTACAAAATGTACAATGCCTTATACGATTATAATGCCGCAACGGATACCTATGCGTTAAAAAACACGGCTACAGACCGTGCCCAATTTTTAAACAGATATGCTAACGCCAATACCAATTGGTTTGATATATTATTTAAAAACTCGCTGTTACAAGAACATTCCATGAGCTTTTCTTCAGGTACAGAGAAATTTCAAACCTATGCTTCAACTTCTTATTTGCACGATAATGGCCAGACTATTGGAAATAGTGTCGATCGTTTTACGGGTAACTTAAGATCAACCTTTAGAATGAGTAATAAGTTGAGTGGTGAATTCATCATTAATGGGTCTATCCGCGATCAAAAAGCACCGGGAACATTAACCCGTAATTCGGATCCTGTATATGGCACTTTTTCAAGAAATTTTGATATAAACCCCTATTCTTATGCCTTAAATACGAGCAGGGCAATGACTGCTTATAACGAAGATGGGAGCCTTGAATATTTTAACAGAAACTATGCTCCTTTTAACATCTTAAATGAACTGGATAATAACTATTTAGAATTAGGGCAGATTGATCTCAAAATACAGGGAGGATTAAAGTATAAAATTATTCCTTCTTTAACTTATTCTATTGATGGTGCTTATAGATATGCCAAAACCGACCGTAAGCATTATATTAAAGAAAACTCCAATATGGCTTTGGCGTTTAGAGCAGCTCAGGATGCTACAACTGTAGGTGATAATCCATTTTTATATACTAATCCAGAAGACTTAACTAAGTTACCGGTGGTAACGTTACCGGAAGGGGGATTTTATAATGTTACTTATGATGATTTAAAAAATTATTACTTCAGACAGAATCTAGAGTTTGATAGGAAATTTAATGAAAATCATCACTTAAACGTTTTTGGATCAATGGAGGTCAGGTACATAGATCGCCAGAATTCTAAATTTGATGGGGTAGGCTATCAATATGACAACGGTGGAATTGTTAATGCTAACTATCTGTATTTCAAAAAAGCTCAGGAATCTAATGCACCTTATTATAGTATGGGATATGGCGCAGATCGTTTTGCAGCGTTTGCCTTAAGAGCAGCATATTCATATAAAGATAAATATAGCTTCAATGCTACAACAAGGTATGATGGTTCGAATTTAATGGGCAAAAGCCGAACAGCCAGATGGTTGCCAACATGGAACATTTCAGGTGCTTGGAATGTAGATCAGGAAAGTTTCTGGGTCGAAAACCCTTTATTGTCTTCAGCTAGAATCAGAGGTACCTATGGTTTGGTTGCAAATATTGGTAATGCAAATAATTCGGGTGCACTTTTTTATAACAGGCTAAGTAGAAGACCTTATGAAAATGAGAAAGAAACCCTTACCTATATTTCAAGTCTGGCCAATACCGAATTAACCTGGGAGAAGTTAAAAGAAGCTAATTTAGGTTTTGATTTAACATTTTTTAAAGACAGGGTTAATTTAACCGTTGATTTATATCAGAGAAATATTTATGATTTAATCGGACAGATTAAAACATCGGGTATTGGTGGAGAATATACAAAAGATGCTAATTATGGTAAAATGAAAGCTAAAGGTATTGAGTTTACTTTAGGCGGTAATGTAATTACCAATGGTGATTTTAAATGGAGAACTCAATTTAATACCGCTTACAACAAAAATGAGATCACAGAATTACAGAATACACCAAGAATCCTTGATTTGGTTAGCGACAACGGAGGTTCAGTAGTTGGCTATTCGCAAGGTGGCTTATTCTCAATTCAATTTGCAGGTTTAGATCATAATTTCGGTTATCCATATTTCATTGATGAAAGTGGTAGAAAAAATACTTATGTATATCTGCAAAGTACTAAAGTGTCAAATTTAAAATATGAAGGGCCAATTGATCCAAAATTAACAGGAGGTTTTTATAATCAATTCAGGTATAAACAATTCAGTTTATCTGCTTTATTCACTTTTGCAGCAGGAAATTATGTGCGTTTGGCTCAAGAGTTTTCTTCTAGTTATCCAGATATTTATTCTATGACTAAATCAATGCTAAACAGATGGATACAGCCTGGTGATGAAGCCTTTACGAATGTTCCCTCAATATTGGATCCATATACTGCTGCAAGACTAGTTACTGACGCTACAGGGGCAACTACTTCAGCTGTTTATCCATACAATATTTATAATTTTTCAACAGAAAGGGTAGCAAAAGGTGATTTCATCAGGTTTAAGCAAATATCGTTAACATATGATTTGCCTAAAAAAATTACATCGAAACTAAACATGTCTAATGCATCTGTATCTTTTGTAGGGAACAACATAGCCTTATTATATTCTGATAAAAGATTAAACGGACAAGATCCTGAGTTTTTTGGAAACGGTGGTGTAGCCTTGCCAATACCAAAACAATATACATTATCATTAAAGGTTGGATTTTAAAAGATATTTTATTATGAAATTTAATAAATTAAAATACGCTGCTCTTTTTGGGATTGTTACTTTAGTCTCATGTAACAAATATTTAGATACAGCACCTGACAATAGAACTGAAATTAATTCGGTTGATAAAGTGGCACAACTAGTAGCTACAGCATATCCTGAGGGAGATTATTATACTTTTGCAGAGGCTGCTTCTGATAATGCTGAAGATAAAGGCTCTGGAGTTGGGACTTTATCTGATGTTTCAAGCAAGCCTTATTATTGGGACGACGTTTTAGGTGCAGACAGAGGTTCGCCATCTAATTACTGGAACACCTGCTATCAGGCTATTTCGGCTGCAAATCAGGCGCTTGAAGCTATTGAAGCCAATAACTTTGGCTCAACAGCACAACCTTATAAAGGTGAGGCTTTAGTAGCAAGAGCCTATGCACACTTTATGTTAGTAACATTTTATGCAAAAGCATATGTGGTTGGCGGAGCAAATGATTCTCCGGGTGTTCCTTACGTAACAAGTCCTGAAACTGTTGTAATTAAAAAATATGACAGGGGAACAGTTGCTTCCACTTACGAAAAAATTGAAAAAGATTTAACAGATGGTTTAGCGTTACTTTCTGCTTCTGCATATAAAGTTCCAAAATATCATTTTACTCCTGCTGCAGCACATGCATTTGCCTCCCGTTTTTATTTATTTAAAGGTGAATGGCAAAAAGTAGTAGATCATGCTTCTTTAATTTCAACTGAAAACTTCGCCAATATCATCAGGCCTATTAATGGAGCTTTATATGATATGAGCTCGGAGGATTTTCGGGCTGCTTTTACCCGTTCAGATCAGAAATATAATCTATTATTAATCAATCTATACTCCAGCTATCAGCGTTTAACCTCACCAAGATATGGTTATGGCGAAACTTTAGTTAAAATGTTTGGTACCGGTACCAATATCACAGGTAAGGCATTTGCAAATAAGATTCTTTTCTACACAAAGCCAAGTTATACTACCTATAAGTATAAAGAATACTTCTATGTAACAAATCAGGTTTCAAACATTGGTATTACTTATTTAATGTCCCCTGCTCTTACAACTGATGAGGCTTTAATGAACAGAGCAGAGGCCTATGCCCGATTAGGTCAATTTGATAAATCGCTAACTGATATCAATACAGCTCTTGCGGCTTACGTTAGAGGATATACACCTAGTGATGCTGCTACTTTAGCTAAAATTGCAACTTATTACGGAATTGCTGATCCTAAAGATGGTTTAATAAAATTGATCTTAGATACCAAGAAAGCTCAATTTCTGCAGGAAGGTATAAGATGGTTTGATATTCTCCGTACCAGAATGACAGTTAAGCATAATATTATTGACGCTCAGGGTAACGAAACATTTATCGAATTGAAGGCTGATGATAACAAAAGAGTATTTCAAATTCCTGAAGAAGCAAAACTTTCTGGTGTACCATTAAATCCTAGATAATTAATAAGAACATTATGAAAAGATATTTAATAAGAATATTAGGATTGTTTCTGTTGTTTATAACAATACAATCCTGTAAGAAAGAAGATTCAGCTAGCATTGATCTAACAAAGTATGTTGATAATCCGGTAGCCAATGCCACATTGGACAGCTGGTTGAAAACCACTTTCCTGGATCCTTACAATATGGACGTGATTTATCGTTATAGCGATTTTTATAAAGATAACGATAAAGTGGTTAGTCCAGCAAATCCTGCAAAAGTGCAGCCGCAGATGCAAACTGTATTGGAAGGTTTTATTGATCCATATAAAAAAGTAGCAGGTATTCCATTTATTAAAAAAATGCTGCCAAAAGAATGGGTACTATATGGTTCAGGAGCTTACCAAACTGATGGATCGATGATTTTGGCTACTGCATCCGCAGGAAAGCGTGTTACCATCTATGATCTAAATAATTTTGATGCAAGTAATGCAGATGCTGTAACCAGAAAGTTAAGAACGATTCATCACGAATTTACGCATATTTTAAATCAACTGGTTGCAATGCCGACAGATTTTCAAACGATTACGAAGTCGACTTATAATGCAACCTGGACAACTGTAGCAGATGCAACAGCGAGAGATAATGGTTACGTAAGTCCTTATGCCTCAAGCCAGCCAGGAGAAGATTTTGCAGAAACTACATCACATTTATTAGTGCTGGGGCAAGCCTGGTTCGATGCAAGGGCAAACGCTTCTACTGCGATAGGTAAAGCGGCATTAAAAGCTAAAGAAGCGAGTGTCGTTCAATATTTTACTATCAATTTAGGAGTTGATTTTAGAGCATTACAAAGGGAAATTCAGAATGTGGTTAGAAATACTTATAAGCTACCTTCGGCAAGTTTCCCTTATTGGATGGGTCAAAATTTATTTAAAACAATGACCATAAATTTAGAAGATCAGCTTTATACTGCGAATCCAATGTCCACAGAATTTACCACAGCATATAATAATTTTAAAGCTACTATTTTGGCCTACAGTAGTACCAGTAAATACCACTTGGATTATGTGCAATTTCGCTTTGAGTCTACCACAGCATTAACGGTAAGAGGTGCATTTACTGCAGCTGCCGGTGGTACGCAGTTTTTCGCCGATTATACATTTTCATATACTATAAATTCTACTATCGGCGCTGTAACATTCACTAAAGTTGCACAGGCTGGCACTACGGGTAGTTACGCGAATGCGGCTTTGTTTACGGCTGGCTTTACAAGTTCTATACAAGCCTATTTAACAGGGAAAACTTTTATAGCAGACTGGATGCCTAAAACAATAGATAATACAAATTTTAACAATTTTGGTGGTATGTACGTAAACGGAACGCCTACTAATTACTTTTTCGGTTCACTAGGTCAAACATTATAATGATGAAAAGAATATTATATTTATTTATGATTTGCCTGGCTATGGCAAGTTGTAAAAAAGATTCTTTTGTTTCTGATTTTGATCAGAAGCCAGAGGAGAGAATGGCTGAATCCATTGCTTCAGTTACCAATACATTAACTTCGGCGCCTAATGGCTGGATAGCAACTTTACCCACAAATGCAGGTGGTGCTTACGGATTTTATATGGCATTTGATGAAAATCAAAATGTTACGATGTATGCTGATTTAAATGATAATACGGCAAAAACACTTGGGAAGTCTACATTTAGGGTGAAGTCTGTTTTAGGTACCGAATTAATATTCGATACTTATAATTATATTTCAATGCTGGCCGATCCTAACAACAGTGTTTTTGGTGGAGCTGGTAATACTGGTTTCAAAAGTGATGTCGAGTTTACATATGTCCGCTCTACGCCCGATAGTATATTTTTTATCGGTAAGGCTTATCGCCAAACCCTGGCTATGGTGAAAGCTACTGTTGCTCAAAAAGCAGCATATACTGCCGAAGGTCTGAAAACATCTTCAGATAAGCTTAAGTCATTTTTTGCCACTACGCAAAATCCTTATATCGAAGTAGGTACTGGAAGTTCGCTGGTTAAGGCCGGATTAAGTGTTAATTTTACCAATGTTTTGGCGAGCGGCAAAAGAACTACCTTAACTGGTATATTGGCCGATGGTAAAACAGTTGTTTCTGCTACCAATAAAATAGCGTTAACAACTGACGGGATTTCAATGACTTCTGGAGGCTTGGTTTTTCAAGGTGTTACCCTGGTTAAGTTTGCCTGGAAGGATGGAACTACGCTTGCCATGTATGATGTTGCAGGGAAGGAATATATTATCAAATCGAGTCCTATACCATTAACGCCACTTCCATTGTTATTTGGATACCCAACTAACTACGCTTATCGGAAAATTAGCATTGGCGGCACATCTCCAATAGCTGGAGGAGCCATGTTACCAAGTGGAATTACTTCTCAATTTAATATCATTTATCAGGCATTAGTAACTAGGCTAGCTGGCTTGACTCCAGCAAGAACAATAGTAGGAATCAGCTTTGCTTTAACGAGCAATAGTACTGCAGTGGTGAATATCAGCCCGAATAATGGTACCACGACTTTTAGCGCAAATGCAACATTTAATTATTCGATAACTGATGGAGTAATTACTTTAACAAGCCCTGTCTATGACGGCAACTGGACTGCACGTGGAACCGAATATGATGGTATTAAAAATTTCTTTTTATCAGGGCCATTTAAAATTGATTGGGTAACTAGTACGAGTAATAATGTAGGGTTAATTGGTGGCCTATACCGCACAGCTGATGTGAGTTCGTTTATGTATGGTACATTGTAAAGCAATAAGGTCTTAAGTTTAATCTATCTCTCCCAAATGAGGGTGTCCAAAAAGTATGGACACCCTCTTGTTGTTTTCCCATTAATTGATTAAATTAATGGTGCTAATGAAAACAAGATCAAATTTACATTTT
>NZ_JBIWEB010000025.1:0-59305 GCF_044762335.1 Pedobacter suwonensis
CACCCTTGTCTCTGGCTAGCACTTCCTACTGCAGAGCGTGTTCGGGACTCTAACCCTATAGTCGATTGCCATGCCCGGCGCACCAAACAAAAAAAGCACCTCTTTTCAGAAGTGCTTTAAGGGTATGTTTTTCGATGTTAAATATTATCTGGCTGCAGGCACAAAAGTTAGAATAATGTTTGCAGTTCTGCCACCAAATTCAATTGGTGATTTTAATACCATTTGTGTGCTTGAAAGTTCAGTTAATACCAAACGATAACCTTCAGTTACATTTTTTGCTTTGTCACCCTCGTATATTTTTTTAAACTGGAAGGTTTGATCTTTAGGGGCAGCCGACCAGAAAATGGTCTGCATTACAGCACCACAGGTACTTGATGCAGGTAAGGTATAAGACCCATTACCACTATTGGTTAAATTCCATGTACTTCCCTCAAAACATTTATAAGATTTCTCGCCAAATAAGCCCTGAACAGCACCATCAGGCAGACCTTCCAAAGCTACATTGCTCACTACCCATTCGCGAACAACTGTACCTCTGCTACCCGTTACGCCTGCAGTTACTCTTTTTGCAGTATTACAACTTTGTAACATGACTAAGGTAGAACATGCAATTGCGATAGCTATAAATAATCTTTTCATTTTCTATGTAATTTAAATTTTGTCAAACTTGTTACATAAATCTTGCCAAAACCGTTACTAACCTTAAATTAGCGCTAAATTATTAAACAGCATACCCATATTACATCGTCCAAAATCAATCATCATGAAACCAGAAACCCTTGCTATTCACGCCGCTAATCTTGTAAAAATCAATACAGGTGATGTTACGCCGCCTATTAATTTATCTACCACATTTTTTCGTGACGAAGATGGTGGCTATCCTGGCGGACACATGTATAGCAGGGTAAGCAATCCAAACCGGTCTGCTTTAGAAAACACTGTAGCTAAACTGGAATATGGTGAAGATGCAGCAGCATTTTCTTCGGGTAATACCTGCGGTTTGGCATTGTTTCAGGCTTTGCAACCAGGCAGTCACATTATTGCACCAGACGATATGTATTGGGGCATTAAAAAACAATTGCTTACGATTTTTAACAATAGCCTGGATTTTGATTTTATTGACCAGACCGATTTGTCGCTAATAGAATCAAACATTAAGCCCAATACAAAACTAATTTGGATCGAAACACCATCCAATCCACTATTGAAGGTTACTGATATAGAAGAGATTGCTAAAATAGCTAAGGCTAAAAATATCACCATGGTCTGCGATAGTACATTTGCTTCCCCTATTCTACAAAATCCAATTTTATTAGGAGCAGATATTGTCATGCACAGCAGCACGAAATACCTTGGTGGCCATAGCGATGTGCTTGGCGGAATTTTGGTGACAGCGAAGAAAGATGAGCTGTGGGAGAAAATCAAAAACATACAGCAAACCGGTGGTGCCGTTCCATCACCCTTCGATTGCTTTTTATTAAGCAGAAGCATAAAAACCCTGGCCTACCGCATAAAAGGGCATTGTGAAAACGGGAAGATTATCGCTCACTATTTAAATAAACATCCAAATGTAGAAGCCGTTTTTTATCCCGGACTGGAAGACCATCCGCAACATGGTATTGCAAAAAAACAGATGAAAGATTTTGGTGGCATGATGTCGTTCCTGGTTAAAGGTGGTGTTGAAGCCGCTCATAAAGTGGCGAATAAGGTCCGGTTATTTGCACAGGCGACCAGTTTAGGTGGTGTGGAGAGTTTAATCGAACATCGCTACTCAGTAGAGGGGCCGGATAGCAAAACGCCTAAAAATCTGCTCCGTATTTCCGTTGGACTGGAACATGCAGATGATCTTATTGCCGATTTAGAGCAGGCGTTAAGCTAAAGTTTTCTACAGTCCTATAAGGTTTTTGAAACCTTATAGGATTAAAAATCTATTTCGGATTACAAACCTTACTTAATTTCAAAGAATAGTTCGCTTCCAGTGGTTCATTTGTTTGTGCCAAACGTTGTGATCCCGTATTCGCAGGGCAAGCAATATCTCCTGCAGCATCATAAACCAATTTGTTCCCATTTGCCATCAATTCCTTTGGCACGTATACCTGTACTTTGGTAACTGAATAACCCGAAGGAAAATAACGTATGTAATAACCATCAGGATGTTTGGTCCAGATGCCGCTTGGCACATCGCTTCTTGGTGGAGCCATACCCGCTACAATTGCATATTTTTCCATATCAGCATAAGTGTAATTTCCGGAAGCTACCAGCTGTCTGATATTGTTTTCTGCCTCAAAAACCGCCTTTACACCCGCTGGCAACTGGTCTTTAGCCTTTTCCATTACATCAAAAGGTAATACACCCAGGGCGCCTCCCTCCAATTGTGTAATCTGACTCGGGGTTAATAATTTTACAGCAGTTAATTTTACCTGTCCGTTAAAATCAGCAAATTTTGTTCTGGCAATAATGGTCCACAGCAGCGCCTGGATGTCATGTTGATCCACCTCAGGATGTTTTTCTGCGCTTTTCAATATCGCAACCACTATTCCTTCCTTAGGACCTAGTACAGGAGCGAACATATAGCCATCTCCTTTTGACGGCGCAAATGTTCCGGCCTTTAAACAATAACTTTTGTTGGTCATCTCATAAAGCCCCTCACAAAGTATAAAGCCACCCTCTGGATTTTTAGGTAGTAAATATAATGGTTGTGCCTTTAAATTTAACGAAGTAATAAAGTCGGGCATTTTTTCACCTTCCCTGTTTACATCTTCAAAACTGGTGGTAATGGCAGCTGGCTGTTTCAGAAACCTGTCTACCCCTAAGGCTTTGGCACCCTGGGCGGTCCCGATTTTTAATAATTTATCTTTTAAACCTCCAAACTGGGCATGTGTTGTATTGACAAACATCACCATGAATAGCAGGCTTAAACTTAAAACGCTTGTGTTTTTCATGTTAATCATATTTAAAATAGGTAGCGCAAACTTAGCATATTAAGTGCTAAGTTTACATCGAAAGTTCGATTTTAACATTGCAACATAAAATTAAGCAACTAGTTATCAGTTGTTTATTAAAAAATCAAAATTTTATTTTGTGTATTAAAAATTAATCCTGACATTTGAAATATTATTTGGCGGAAAGCTAAATAAAAGTCAATCTTCACAGGTTGATTTATAAAGAAGTGGCGAGAGACTGGCTCGATGACCCACTGGCAACCCTCAGAAAGAGAAGGTGCCAATTCCTGACCTGATAACATGGTGTTATTTGGTGATATAAATTATAACTGATGAAAACATTAAATCTTCGATCGCTAAGCGAATCCAATGCAAACCTTAAAAAGGTAAAACAAGTTGCTATTTCTGTTACTTGCAATTATATGTCTGCTATGGCTTGTATGTGCTGTTGCATACAGTAATTTAAAAATCTTCCTTTTTTGTTTCCCTCAAACTGGAAGGTCCCGGATAACCGGGATACGCCTTTTAAGCTTTAGGACTACCCAAAGCCATTTATCTCATCAATTCATAAATTAAAACAGAAATTATGTCAACATCATATAAATTTGAAACTTTACAATTACACGCTGGTCAGGAAATAGATCCAACAACAGGTTCAAGAGCCGTTCCCATTTACCAAACGACGTCTTACGGGTTCAATAGTGCTGAGCACGGTGCCAATTTATTTGCTTTAAAGGAGTTTGGTAATATCTACACCAGGATCATGAATCCAACCAACGATGTTTTTGAAAAACGTATTGCCGCTTTGGAAGGTGGCGTTGCGGCTCTGGCCGTGGCCTCAGGGCAAGCTGCACAATTCATCGCTTTAAATAATATACTGGAGGCAGGTGATGGTATTGTTTCTTCTTCTCACATTTATGGCGGAACATATAACCAGTTTAAAGTGGCTTTTAAACGTTTAGGTATCCATGTAGATTTTGCCAATCCGGATGTGCCCGAGGAATTTGAAGCTAAGATTACCGATAAAACCAAAGCCATCTACCTTGAAACCATCGGCAATCCAGCCTTTAGTGTGCCTGATTTTGAGAAGATTGCCGCTATTGCCAAAAAATATGATCTCCCGTTGGTGGTTGATAATACTTTTGGTGCAGGAGGTTATTTATTTAAGCCATTGGAACACGGGGCCAACATTGTGGTCGAATCTGCAACGAAATGGATCGGTGGTCATGGAACAAGTATCGGCGGCGTAATTGTTGACGGCGGAAACTACAACTGGGGAAACGGGAAATTTCCACAGTTCTCCGAGCCTTCAGCAGGTTACCATGGTTTGGTTTTTAGTGATGTTTTTGGCATTGGCGGGCCGTTCGGTAATATCCAGTTTATCATCCGTGCCCGTGTAGAAGGATTAAGAGATCTTGGGCCTGCCCTATCGCCTTTTAATTCTTTTCTTTTGTTGCAAGGACTGGAAACGCTATCGCTACGCGTACAACGCCATGTTGATAATGCCCTTGAACTGGCCACCTGGTTAGAAAACCATCCGCTGGTTAAAGAAGTACAATATCCCGGATTAGCAAGTAGCAAATACAACAATCTTGCGAAGAAATATTTAAGCAATGGTTTTGGAGCCGTACTGTCTTTTGAACTAAATGGAAGCAAAGAAAATGCCACGCAGGTTATTGATCATTTGAAACTGGTTTCGCATCTAGCCAACGTGGGCGATGCCAAAACGCTGATCATCCAGCCATCGGCCACCACACACCAGCAATTGAGTGAAGAAGAACAACTGGCCGCGGGCGTAAAACCTAACGCCTTAAGGGTCTCAGTTGGTATTGAGCATATCGATGATATTAAAGCTGATTTCGAACAGGCATTTGCAGCCATTAACGCACAAGTTGCTAATGAGAGTTTATTAGCTTAAGCACATTTACCTTCCGATACAACAAAATAATGAGTACAGCATCAATATATAATCATCATAAACAGTTTAAATTAGAAAGCGGAAAAAAAATCCGTAACCTGCAGGTTGCTTATCAAACTTATGGGAAACTAAATGCAGCTAAAGATAACGTAATCTGGGTTTGCCATGCACTTACTGCCAATGCAGATGTTTTTGAATGGTGGGAAGGTTTGTTTGGGCAAAATGCTTTGTTCAATCCTGCGGAACACTATATTGTGTGCGCCAATGTTTTAGGCTCTCATTATGGCAGCACTAGCCCCTTGAGTACAAACCCGGTAACAGGCCTGCCTTATTACCTGTCTTTTCCACAGTTTACCATTCGCGATTTGGTATCAGCACACCAGTTATTGGCTTCGCATTTAGGCATAGACTATATCAAGTTATTAATAGGTGGTTCTTTGGGCGGACAACAAGCAGTTGAATGGAGTATTTCAGATCCGGCTAAAATTGAAAACCTGATTTTAATTGCCACTAACGCAGCACATTCTCCCTGGGGTATCGCTTTTAACGAAAGCCAGCGTTTGGCCATTACTAACGATAGAACTTTCTACGCTAACCAACCAAACGGTGGTAGCAAAGGTTTGAAAACTGCCCGTAGCATTGCGCTTTTAAGCTATAGAACCTACGACGCTTATGGCAGTACACAGGTAGAAAGTGTTAACGATAAAACTGACCACTTCAGGTCGTCTTCTTATCAGAATTATCAGGGCGAAAAACTGATCAACCGCTTTAATGCTTACAGTTATTATTATTTAACTAAAGCAATGGACAGCCATAATGTTGGCCGTAACCGCAAAAGTATTGGCGATGCCTTGAAATTAATTAAGGCGAACACCCTGGTCATCGGAATAGAAAATGATGTATTGTTCCCGCTTTCGGAGCAAAAATACCTGGCCGACCATATTGCCGGGGCAGCATTTATTGCCTTACACTCAGATTACGGACATGATGGTTTCTTAATCGAAACCAATGCATTGACCAATGTAATCGGAAACTTTATGAAAGAAAGCCGTAACAAAAAAATCATTAAACTCCAGCATACCGCCTGAAAAGGAAGACGGTTGAAGGTATAAAGGCGGAGGGTAAAGACTTGATACCGTAGCAAAAAATTAAAACAAATTACAAAAATAAGAACAGTTATATCGGTGTAACCGACCTATCTGTGTAATCATAAAAACAATAATGAGTAAGAATTTAAAAATCGGTTTATTTGGTTTCGGTGTAGTAGGACAAGGTTTATTGGATATCATCCAAAGCCAGAACTTAAACCTGGAGATCATTAAAATTGCGATAAAAGATCCGAGGAAGAAGCGTACCCTTAATCAAGATCTGTTTACGACTGATCGTAACGAGATACTGAATAATACGGAAATCAATACCATAGTAGAATTGATCAATGATGCCGATGCAGCCTATGAAATTGTAACGGACGCGTTAAAAAACGGTAAAAATGTAGTTTCTGCCAATAAGAAAATGATTGCCTTGCACTTAAAAGAGCTGGTTGATTTACAACAAAAGCACGGAACTTCACTATTGTATGAAGGTGCAGTTTGTGGCAGTATTCCGATTATCAGGAATTTAGAAGAGTACTACGATAATGAATTGTTTCATGCTTTGAGCGGAATTTTTAATGGTTCATCTAATTATATCCTGTCGAAGATATTCAATGAGAACCAAAGTTACGATTCGGCATTAAAAGAAGCACAGGATTTAGGTTTTGCGGAAACTGATCCGATCTTAGACGTGGGCGGCTACGATCCAAAATACAAACTCGCGATTGCTACAGCGCATGCTTACGGTTTATTTGTTAATCCCGATGCTATTTTAAATATTGGTATACAGAACCTATCCAACAATGATATTAAATATGCCCGCGAAAAAAACTTTAAGATTAAATTAGTTCCTACGGCGCGTAAGGTAAACACAAAAGATATTGTGACTTATGTACTACCTAAACTCGTAGCTAAAGATGACTTTCTGTACAATGTAGAAAACGAATACAATGCAGTTGCCGTTCAGGCAGCTTTTGCAGATAAACAATTTTTCTACGGTAAAGGTGCGGGCGGCCACCCTACCGGTGCTGCCGTACTCTCTGATATTGCTGCCTTAAGGTACGACTACCGTTATGAATACAAAAAATATCATTCAGAAAACGGCGTAAAACATACAGAAGAGATTCTTTTGGAAATTTATTTACGTTATGCAGATGAAGACCTGATTACGTTGTTGGAGTTTGATAACATTAGCGAGCGTTATGCGGCCAGCAGTTACAAATATGTGGTAGGTACGCTTAAGCTGGAAAGTTTGATTAGAAACCGTGATTTGCTTTTAGATCAATCTGTTTTTGTGGCCTATACGGGCAGACAGATTTATAAACAGGAGCAATTGAGCGAAAATGTTTTTGCTGCCGAACTGGCCAGCCTCTAACTTATTTTTTAAGGTTAATTTTTTTATTTGTTTTGTTGTTAAGTACAAAGGTCGGAGCGAGTCCGGCCTTTTGCCTTATTTAAAATTATCCAAATACGCTGCCGGTCTTCATTTTCCTTATCATTTTTATGGTAAAGTTCAATAAAAACGATCTTTTTTTCTTCTACGAAATAAGCATAAATTAATCTTAAACCTGAGTTTACTCCACGGCCTTTTAAACTATCGCAGGTAATTTTTTAACTTTAATTTAAGGTATATTTCATTAATCAAATGGTTTAGGTAATTGAAAAATTATCCTCTCCCGGCCATCTTAATCAGTTTTTGGGCTAGATCTTTCCCTAAATAGCTATCGATAACCGTGTGTACAATATACAATATAGGCGTCATCAGGATAGCGACAACAAATTTATAGGTATAATTAACCAAGCCAATCGCAGCGACCATTTTCCAGCTATAATGGTATTGTGGATTTAAATAAAATGCAATAAAAATCACCACAAAACTATCGATGAGTTGAGAAACCAACGTGGAGCCGGTTGCACGCAGCCATAAAGCACGTTCACCTGTAATTTTTTTAATTCGGTGGAAAATGAGCACGTCTGCCATCTGTCCGATAATAAAAGCCGTAATGGAACCTGCAATAATCCACATACCTTGCCCAAAAATCCCCGCAAAGGCATTATTCATATTAAGGTCTTCTCCATTGATATTCTGATGTACCCAAAAATCTGCGGCACTTAAGTGCATCGATCCCCAAACCACCAGAAAAGCAAACGCAATTAAAATGGAAGTAAGGATAGATAAGAAACGAACCTGTTTTACACCAAAGTATTCGTTGATAATATCTGTCATAATGAAAATAATGGGCCAGGTTAATACCCCTGCCGACATCACAAAAGACAAGTTTGGAACGCCCAGCAAATTGATATTGAACTTTTTAAAGCCCAATGTTTCCTCAACGCTGAATAATTTAACCCCAATAAATTCTGATAATATAGCATTTGCTACAAAAAAGCTACCCAGAACGAGTAGCAAACGGCTTTCTTTCGTCTTAAAAGTCATAGGCAATAAATCTAAATATAATCTGGCGAATTATCACAGAGATTGATTTATTTTAATCACAAGCAGTTAATCGCGACTTCTCTTCTATTCCAGATCACAATTTTACAATCTTTCAACCTGCAGATTAGGTTAGGAAATTTAATCTCCCAATCTTTGCGCCTCCGGAACACAATCAGATCATGGCTAAAAAACAACACTTTTTATTAATCCTTATTTTAGGCTCACTGGCTGCCCTCGGCCCTTTTTCTATTGACATGTACCTTCCCGGTTTTGTTGATATTGCAAAGGATTTAAAAAGCACCGAATCAACCGTAGCGCTTTCTTTATCCAGTTTTTTTATCGGGATTTCTGCCGGCCAATTATTGTACGGACCGCTTTTAGATAAATTTGGCAGGAAAAAGCCGCTATACTTTGGTTTGGTGCTTTATATTTTTGCTTCTTTTTTATGTTTAGCCGTAACTGATGTAAATCAATTGATTGTGCTGCGTTTTGTACAGGCCATCGGGAGCTGTGCTACCGCTGTAGCCTCGGTTGCTATGGTTAGGGATCTGTTTTCGGTAGATGAAAGCCCAAAAGTATTCGCTTCACTGATGTTGGTCATTGCCGTTTCGCCTATGCTGGCTCCAACTGCAGGTGGATACCTGATCTCTGCGTTAGGCTGGAAATATGTGTTTGTATTTTTAGGGTTAATGGCCATCTTCATGCTACTGGCCTCCGTGTTCAAACTACCGGAGAGTTATACACCAGATCCCAACTATTCTTTAAAACCTAAACCCATTTTAACCAATTTCCTTACGGTTTTAAAAGAACCACAGTTTTATACCTATGCGTTAATTAGTTCAATCACCTTTTCAGGTTTATTTGCTTATGTATCTTCCTCCCCTACTGTATTTATGAAAATATATGAAGTAAGTAAAACCGGTTACGGCTGGATTTTCGCCTTGCTGTCGGTAGCGTTTATCGGTTCGAGTCAGGTAAATAGTCTGATATTAAAATGGTTTACCAGCAAAAAAATAGTCACTTATGCACTTATTGCTCAATGTATCTTCAGCTTAGTATTTTTGATCTTTGCCTTAAATAACTGGCTGGACTTATACACTACCATTGGCTTTATCGCCTTATTTTTAGCCTGCCTGGGATTAATTAATCCTAATGCAGCGGCTTTATCGCTCGCTCCGTTTTCTAAAAATGCAGGCAGTGCATCGGCCTTAATGGGCGCTTTGCAGATGGGATTGGGTGCCCTGGCTTCAGTAATGGTAAGTTTGTTTAGCGAACACTCGGTGGTGCCGATGCCATTGGTTATGACAGCCGCTGCCTTTATAGCTTTAGGCTGTTTACTAATCGGAAGAAGGTTTATTACTTCTGAAGTGGAAGCCTCTTCAGATGCTGCCACAGTAGCGCACTAATCTTTTTCCCGTAAATTTCATAGCTATAATTATTCCATGGCTTGGAGTAAAACTTACCAAAACAAGTAGTTAGTTTCTAAACAGTTATATACAGGCGAGTGATGATATTCAGCGAAATCCGTATGCAATAATTGCAACAACCTATCATGGGCTTTTGCCATAGGCTTTCAAGTGTTAAACTTTTTTTTTCTATTTTCGCTTATAAGATGCTTCATATACAATCTAAACTTCCCGGCGTAAACACCACCATTTTTTCGGTGATGAGTAAACTTGCTGCTGAATATAATGCCATTAATCTTTCTCAGGGCTTCCCTGATTACGCATGTGATCCAAAACTAATTGAATTGGTCAATAAAGCCATGAAAGATGGTTTCAATCAATATGCACCCATGCCTGGTTCTATTTTTTTAAAAGAAACCATTGCTGAGAAAGTTGAAAAGCAATATAACATCAGGTATAATCCTGATACAGAAATTACCGTCACCGCAGGTGGAACACAGGCCATTTTTACTGCACTGGCATCCATTATTAATGCTGGTGATGAAGTGATTATTTTTGAGCCGGCTTACGATAGTTATGCACCTACTGTGAAACTGCTTGGAGGACTGGTCAAAACTTATGAACTGGCTCCGCCTGATTATGGCATTGACTGGGATATGGTTAAGAAGTTATTTACGGTAAAAACCAGAATGATCATCTTAAATACCCCACAAAATCCTACGGGCAGCATTCTATCGTCAGACGACATGAAATCGCTTATAAAACTCGTGAGCGGTACCGATATTGTGATTTTAAGCGATGAAGTTTACGAGCACCTCATTTATGACGGGCAAACGCACCAGAGTGTAATGTCTTATCCCGAATTGAGGCATAGAAGCTTTGTTGTGGCCTCTTTCGGTAAGCTCTTACATGCTACAGGGTGGAAACTGGGTTATTGCCTGGCACCAGAGGATTTGACCAGAGAATTTAGGAAGGTACACCAATTTAATGTTTTCAGCGTTAATAGTCCCATGCAGCAGGCCATAGCCGAATACATTAAAGAACCCAAAAATTACACCGAAATTGGCAGTTTCTTTCAATTGAAAAGGGATTATTTTAGAAATCTCCTGGCCGAAAGCCGCTTTAAACTTCTGCCTTGCAATGGTTCGTATTTTCAATGTGCAAGTTATAGCAGTATCAGTGATGAAAAAGATACCGATTTTAGCATCAGGTTGGTGAAAGAGTTTGGAGTGGCCACCATTCCGGTTTCTGCATTCTACCAAAAGGCAACTGACCATAAAATTATCAGGTTCTGCTTTGCCAAAGAAAATGATACCCTCGCAAAGGCAGCCGAAAAATTAAAAAACGTTTAACCAGACCAACCGATATACCATGGAAGCACCTGTTTATACCCAAATAGAAAATCTGAAAGTAACTGTTTTTCAGGCTTATCTTTTCTGGGAGAACATTGAAAAAAATCTTCTCAATCTGGCACTTCGACTGTCAATGGGTGTGAGGGAGAAAACCGATATCATTATTTTACCCGAAATGTTCAATACCGGTTTTAGCATGAATTCTGAAGCGTTATCCGAAGAAATGGGTGGAAAAACGATGCAATGGATGCAGAAAATGGCACATCAATACAATTGCGTGGTTACCGGTAGCCTAATTATAAAAGAAAACAACCAATATTTCAACCGCCTGATCTGGATGGAGCCAGATGGCAAACACCAGCATTACGATAAACGCCATCTGTTTGGCATGGGCAATGAAGACCAGCACTTTAGTCCCGGTAAAGACAAACTCATTGTTGAGCTCAAAGGCTGGAAGATCAGATTGGCCATATGCTATGATTTACGCTTTCCGGTTTGGCTGCGTAATGTAGACGAAGAATATGATATTTTGCTCCTGGTAGCCAGCTGGCCTGATAAACGATCGGCACACTGGAAAGCCCTGATCCCCGCCAGAGCTATCGAAAACCAAAGTTATGTAATTGCCGTAAACCGTGTTGGGCATGATGGAAACCAGATTTACCACAGCGGATTATCAATGTGTCTGGATCCATACGGCAACACCGTTTATTATAAACCCGAAGACGAAGATTTATATACTTTCAGTATCAATTACGAAGAGCTGGTTAAAATCAGGAGGCAGTTTCCGTTTTTAAAAGATGCCGATCGATTTACCATTGAATAGCAATAATCAATGATCGAACCGCTATCTTTACACCATAGTAAAACGATTAATCATAATTTCGCAAGTTCCAAACAACCCCAACCAATATTTCAATTAAACCGTTAACCAAACCACACCAATGTTTAACCGCCGTAAATTTATAAAGGCATCTGCCCTATCAGCCGGACTGATGGCTATTGATCAAAGTAGTATTGTCCAAGCTTTTCCAAAAAAATCATCAAAAGCAGGAAATATTCCGATCGTAATTTCTACCTGGGATTTTGGAATTGCGGCAAATGCTGATGCCTGGAAAGTTTTATCGTCTGGCGGTCGCGCTTTAGATGCTGTAGAACAGGGCGTTTGGGTGCCGGAAGCCGATGAAAAAAATCAATCTGTAGGTTATGGCGGTTTGCCTGATCGTGATGGTCATGTTACACTTGATGCCTGTATTATGGACGAATTGGGTAACTGTGGTGCTGTTTTAGCATTGGAACACATTAAACACCCCATATCGGTAGCACGTAAAGTGATGGAGAAAACACCACATGTGATGTTGGCTGGCGATGGTGCATTACAGTTTGCATTGGAACAGGGTTTCAAAAAAGAGAACCTGCTTACGCCTGCCAGCGAAAAAGCGTGGAAAGAATGGCTGAAAACGGCGAAATATGCGCCGGTAATGAATATCGAAAATAAACTTTACGAAAAAGCAGCGCCGCAAAAATTGCCTGGAAATCAATACAATCACGATACCATTGGAATGTTGGCTATTGATGCGAAAGGTAATATTTCGGGTGCCTGTACCACCAGTGGTATGGCTTATAAATTACATGGTAGAATTGGCGATAGTCCGATTATTGGCGCTGGCCTTTATGTAGACAATGAGGTTGGCGGAGCAACCTCAACCGGTGTGGGCGAAGAAGTGGTACGAAATGTAGGTTCTTTTTTAGTAGTAGAGCTCATGCGTCAGGGGTATACACCGGAAGCAGCCTGTAAGGAGGCGGTCATGCGCATTATCAAAAAGAAGCCCGAAACAGCCAAAAATATTCAGGTTGGGTTTTTAGCCATCAATAAAAAAGGCGAATATGGCGCTTATGCAATCCAACAAGGTTTTAGTTATGCAGTCTGCAATGCGGAAAAACAGGATCTTTTAATCAAAGGCAAAAGTTATTATTAAGCTGAGTTCAAATATTTATCTGATTTTAATTTTTAATGCAGACTCGATTTTCAGCATCCTTACTTTTAAATAGACCCTGAAATTAACTTCCGGGCGACGATAAGAAAAGAACCGTTTCCAGAATCCAAATACCATGAATAAAGAAGTAATTCCCTGCTTAGAGGTATGTGCCAATTCTTACCGATCGGCATTGGCTGCCCAAAATGGTGGTGCAAAAAGAGTTGAATTTTGTGATAACCTGGCAGAAGGTGGAACTACCCCAAGTTATGGTCAGCTGGCACTAGCCAAGAAAAATCTATCCATCGAAATCTGGCCGATTATCCGTCCCCGCGGAGGAGATTTTTTGTATTCCGAAATGGAATTCGAAATCATGAAACAAGATGTAAAAATCTGTAAATCATTAAATTGCGAAGGTGTGGTTATCGGGATACTTAAAGCTGATGGAACAATTGATAAAGAAAGGTGTGCTGAACTTATTGAGTTAGCTAAACCTATGGGTGTAGCTTTCCACCGGGCATTTGATATGAGTAACAATATGGACCAGGCGTTGGAGGATCTCATCTCGCTCCAGATAAAAAGGGTGCTTACCTCCGGAGGTGCTTCTTCAGCAATACTGGGCGCGGAAAAAATCGCGCAGCTGGTAAAAAGGGCAAACGGGCAGATTACCATTATGCCTGGTGCGGGAATCAATGAAAACAATATCAAAACCCTTATTTACCAAACCGGAGCCACACAATTCCACGTCTCTGCCAAGGCATTTGTTTCCAGTAAAATGGAATTCAGAAATACAGAAACCAAAATGGGCAGTATTGAAGACGAATATCGATATGAACTTACTTCAGAAAACAAAGTAAAAGCGTTAGTTGACGTTATTAACAACGCGTTTAATTTAAAAGAAAATATACCTGGCAAGCAGAATATCTAAATCAGGGTAATCTCTACATCAAACATCGCTTCTTCGTTTATTATACTATAACGAGAAATATTATTGCATGGAAATTCGAAACGATCACGCTTTAATCACCACTTCCAGGCACATAGTGTAACCCAGGTGTAAGGTAGTGAAGCAAAATCACCCTCGAATAGCGGTAGTTAATTGGCGACAACAATAACACACCGGATAATATCAGCCCAACATAGTACCATAGGTTATCATATAGCAAATCCAATCCTAAAATATACGATGCCACGCCGATAGTAATAATTTCAGCAACATTCATGGCATAACTCACAAACATGGCTACATAGAAAAATCCTGGTTCGCGCTCAAATTTCAGATTACAATGCGGACAGTGAACATTTGTTTTTTGCAACCTGAACGAATAAGTACTTCCTGTAAAAATATCTCCTTTGCGGCACCTCGGACACTTACATTGCAAAAAAGCCTGGAATTTCGATAACTCAGCCATAATCTCCTAATTTGATAGTACAAAGATAACCCTTAAATTATTCAGTAATTTATGATCTAAGTCATGTTTTAGGCATTATCCTAATGTTTCAACAGGTTATTATTCATTTTATTGACTATATGCCTACTGATTAACAGTGTAGACCAAGCCAAAGGTTACTATATCTTAACAATTTTTCCTTTTACCGTTTTGATCAGGCCTTTCTCGGCCAATAGTTTCGTTCCCCTGATCACCGTTTCTACCCGTAAACCAGTCATGTCAGCTAATTCCTGTCGTGTTACTTTTAAACTTTCGCCTACGCTCATGTCATTGAGGAGGTAATTGATAATGGTTAACAGGCGATGATCAGCCTTTTCGCTCGCCAGCTCTTCCAGCATCATCGATTTATAAAATAACCGTTTACTTAGCGTACGGATCAGCTCCATGCTAAAATCAGGCTCGTTTTTAATTAATTCGAAAAAATCTTCCTTATTTACCGCAATAAGCTGTGAGTCTTTATTGGCAATGGTAAAAGCTAAGTAAGGCCGATCGATTAACAAGGCTGGCTCACCAAAATATTGCCCGGCTTTAAAAACGCCCTGAATAAATTCCTTTCCTTCATCACTCACCGTAACCATGCGCACCTCTCCCGATTTGATAAAATACACAAAGCGGGGCTGCATGCCAGGTTCGTAAATCACCCAATCTTTGGGATAATTTTTGAGTTTTAGACCTTTATCAATCAGTTTTTGAATGTTCATCGGTTCGCGGGCTTTGGCGAAATAGTATGTATATATATCATTTTAAAATACCGACTTAGGCATACGCCGTAAAAAATCACATATACATAAATACAACGGCACTATTTGAAGATTCTTCATTGCATCCGGCATGACAAAGCTAAAGAAAACTATACCAGCGTTTCTTTCATTAAACGGGTATAAAACTCTTTCAGGGTAATACCCATTGCAGCTACCTGCTGTGGTATAAAACTCGTTGCTGTTTGTCCCGGAATGGTATTGATTTCGATAAAATAAAATTTACCGGATCCTTCTTCGAGAAAGTAATCAATGCGTACCACGCCCCTGCAGTTCAACCTCCGATACACATCTTTTACCACCTGCTGCACACGGCTCAACTCTTCAGCATTCATTCTGCCTGGCGTAATTTCTTCCGTTGCACCTGGGGTATATTTGGCTTCAAAATCGAAAAACTCATTCTGCGGAATCACTTCCGTTGCAGGTAAAACAATCACTTGGCCTTCTGAACCAAAAATGCCAACCGAGAATTCCCTGCCGCTCACAAATTCCTCAATTAAAATTTGGTTATCCTCTTTAAATGCTTTTTCAACGGCTTCTTCCAGATCATCAGTATGTTTTACCTTACTCATTCCAATGCTGCTGCCCCCGCTATTGGGTTTAACAAAATAAGGCAAGCGTAAATCCCGCTTAATCTGAACTAAATCATGGTTTCCACCTTTAAATATCTGAACAGATTTTGCGGTATACAGGTTTTCAATACCATTTACAATAGCTTTGGTATAACCTTTATTCATGGTAATGGACGAAGTTAATGCATCGCAGGTGGTATACGGAATGCCAATCATATCAAAATAGCCCTGTAATTTTCCATCCTCACCGGGAGAACCATGTATAGCAATAAAAACGCCGTCAAATTTAATTTTTCTTCCGTCCAGCGTTAAGGAGAAATCATTTTTATCAATTTCAATTTTAACAGAATCGGCAGGCTCATAAAACCAGCCTTTCTCGTTTAGCATAATCTTATACACATCGTATAAATTTGGATCGATATGCTGAGCAATGGTAGCTGCGCTTTTTACTGAAACAACCCATTCGCCTGTGGTACCGCCTGTTAACAATGCTATCGTTTTCTTCATGTTAAAAATCCTTTTATAAATAGAAATTGAATATAAATATATCCTCAAAAATATAAATATCTTTGTGCTTTAGTATGCCTGGATGAGAATTATTGAATGATTGAGTGATTGAGTGAAGAATTAGATTCGATCATCCCATCCGTCATTTAAAATAGTTACATTTGAGCTTGTACGCATAACCCAAATTAAGATTCATGTCTAAATTTATAGAGTATTTAAAAACCAAATCGTTTAGAAACAACATTTTAGCCGCTATAGTAACCGTTATAGTTCTTTTATTGATTGCTTTTTTTAGTTTAAGATATTATACCAAACACGGCCAGGGCCTTAATGTACCGATGGTAAAAGGTTTGTCTTTCGAACAGGCTGTGAAGAAACTGGAAGATGCAGGGCTAAAATATGAAGTAGATTCTGTTTTTATCATGGATCAGCCCCCTGGCATAGTGATTGATCAGGATCCTGACCCCAACACTTTCGTTAAAGATAACCGAACCATTTATTTAACCATTAACGCGGGCAAAACACCGAATACAAAATTCCCTGATATTGCGTTTAAAACACTAAGAGAAGCACAGGCGATTATAGAGAGTTCGAGATTAAAACTTGGCGATACTACCTATAAACCTGATGTAAGCCGTGATGTCGTATTGGAAGCTTCTTTTGGCGGCCAACCAATCACAGCGGGACAAATAGTGCCTGTTGGCTCAAGGATTAACCTGGTATTGGGTGATGGACGTGGAAACGAAGAAGTAGATATTCCACAACTGATGGGCCTAACCATTGATGAAGCTAAATTTAGCTTGAGGGGATCAAACCTTACGTTGGGTAACATCATGTACGATGGACCGATTACCGATAGTGCTGCTGCCGTTATTACCAAACAGGATCCTATGCTCGTTGATTCGGTAACCAAAGTGCCTATAGGTACCAGAATTAATATTACACTATCTAACAAACAACCATAAACACGTATCTTAATAACAGATGACTGAAGTAGAAAAAAAAAATATGAGTACAGGCAAAAAAGCTGCAATCGCGATTGCACTTGTTTTTATATTAGTTGCCGGTTACTTTTCATTGAATATTTATAGCCGTTACTTTGCCCCTAACGTTACCGAAAATCAAAAATATCTATACATCAAAACCGGAAGTAACTTTGATGATCTAATTTCAGAAATGAAAAAGAAAGATATCTTGAAAAGTGTTTCTTCTTTTACAGCTGCTGCCGGAAAAATGAATTTGGCTGTAAGTATAAAACCGGGCCGTTACCGCTTGAAAAAAGGAATGACCAACCGAACCTTAATTAACATGATCAAAGCTGGAAACCAGGATCCTGTTAAATTGAAATTCCATAACATCCGTAAGAAAGAAAATTTTGCCGCCTACCTGGCCAGCAATCTTGAAGCCGATTCGCTAAGTTTTATCAAGGTATTGGATTCTACAGCGCTGATTAGCAAATATGGTTTTAACCAGGATAATGTGTACGCCATGTTCATTCCAAACACCTACGAAATGTACTGGAACATTTCGCCGGTTGATTTTTTTGAGCGTATGCACAAAGAATACGAAAAATTCTGGACAGCAGACCGTAAACAAAAAGCTGCAAGTTTAAACCTTACCCCTTCGCAGGTGTACACGTTGGCTTCCATCGTTGATGCAGAGGCACTTTACGATAAGGAAATGCCAATTATAGCAGGTTTGTATTTAAACCGTTTAAATAAAGGCATATTGCTTCAGGCAGATCCGACGGTGATTTTTGCCAATAACGATTTTACGGTAAAAAGAGTAACCGGAAAATTATTGCAGGTACAATCGCTTTATAACACATATAAATATGCGGGTTTACCTCCAGGACCGATTATGATGCCGAGCATAAACGCCATTGATGCTGTACTTAACCGCGATAACAACAATTACATTTACATGTGTGCCAAGGAAGATTTCTCGGGTTACCATAACTTTGCCGAAACCAAAGCAGAACATGAGGTTAATGCAAGGAAATACCGCGAGGCGTTAAACAAAAGAAATATATTTAAATAATGTTCAGTCACAGTACAAAAATCAGGGTTCGTTATGGCGAAACCGACCAGATGGGTTATATGTATTATGGCAATTATGCCCAGTACTACGAAGTAGGCCGGGTAGAAATGTTGCGCAGTTTAGGCATGAGCTATAGCTCAATGGAAGCTGCCGGCATTATGATGCCTGTGTTGGAACTAAAGTGCAAATACATTAAACCTGCCCTTTACGATCAGGAAATTACTGTAAAAACCATCATCAAAACCTTGCCAGGCGTCAGGATCTTTTTTGAGTACGAACTGTATAATGAAAAAGAAGAACTGATTAACATTGGTTCAACCACGCTGGTATTTGTTGACATGAAGAAAAATAAACCGACAAATCCACCCGAAAATTTTATGGAGAAATTATCGGTGTTTTTTAATTAATCAAAATAATGGAATGGTTACACCGGCAGCTATTACACCTTAAGTTCTATTCTAGATTTATCGAATGGACCAAAGGATGTATTTTGCCTGGTTTTAGCCCTCTTCCGTTATATACTGTAGCTACATTTTTCTTTCGTGAAATTGGAAAAGATGCATTGGTAAACAAGTCATCATCTTTGGCATACAGTTTTATGCTGGCCATTTTCCCGGGGATTATCTTCTTGTTCACCTTAATTCCTTTTATTCCGATTAAGGGTTTCCAGGATCAACTTTTAAACTTAATCCAGCTGGTATTGCCACACAATGCGTTTGAAGCCTTTGAAGCGACATTGAAAGATATCATTAAAAATCAAAATAGAGGCTTATTATCTTTCGGTTTTTTCTCTGCACTGTTTTTTGCCACCAATGGGGTTAAAAACCTGATGAAGGCTTTTAATAAATCATCATTAATCATCGAAACCAGGGGCTGGATCAAACAACGTTTAATTGCGCTTGTACTCACCGTGATTATCTGCTTTTCGATCATCATCTGCATCAGTGCAATGGCCTTAGGTGAAATCTTGCTCAACAAAATCAACGATGAACTGCACCTGAAAGACAGTTTTTTGAGTTATACCATCAAATTTACCCGTTGGGCGTTATTGGCTATCCTTTATTTCATTACCATCTCCATTTTATACCGCTACGGACCCTCACATACCAAAAAATGGCGCCTATTTAGTGCGGGTTCCTGGCTGGCTACCATCCTGGCCTTTCTTACCATCTGGGGATTTTCTTTTTACATTAATCATTTTGCGTCCTATAACAAGGTGTATGGCTCTATCGGTACATTAATCGTGGTGATGATCTGGCTTTACCTCAATTCGCTCATTTTATTGATTGGTTTCGAACTGAATGCCAGTGTTGATGTAAGTAAACGGAGTGTGAAAATTATCCGCCCGACCTTTAATTTGTTCAAAAAATCGGAGCCGATTGAAGAAAATATACAGAAGAAATAATTCTTTCTCCCTCTGTGTTAAGTAATTATCAAGTTTATATAAAAAAAAAGCTTTCCGAGTTTGCAGAGTTAAGCTGAGTTTGTACTTTTGCAGCGGAGAGCTGGCAGAGTGGTCGAATGCGGCAGTCTTGAAAACTGTTGACTGTAACAGGTCCGGGGGTTCGAATCCCTCGCTCTCCGCATCAAAAAAAGGAAGGATTAATTTAATTCTTCCTTTTTTTGTATATATACGTCCGAATCTTTAGGTAAATGGAGGCAATTATATTTTGTGGCATCCAGGCGACTGGAAAAACTACTTTTTTTAAAAAGCAGTTTTTTAAAACGCATGTACATATTTCCTTGGACTTATTAAACACTAGGAATAAAGAACTCAGATTTATTGAAACCTGCATCCTTACTTCTCAGCCTTTCGTGATAGATAACACAAACCCCTCTATTGATGAGAGAGCAAAGTACATCAGCATTGCCAAAGCAAACAAATTCAAAGTAATCGGCTATTATTTTCAATCCAAATTAAGTAATGCTGTCGACCGTAATAATCGGCGCGTTGGTAAAGAGAAAATTCCTGAAATTGGTATAAGAGGAACTTTTAAAAGTTTAAATTTACCATCAATTAGCGAGGGCTTTGATGAACTTTATTACGTGAGCGCTGACAATGATATGTTTATTATAAAACCATGGTCAGATGAAGTTTAATGATTTAGATGGAAAGATGAGGGTTTATGAAACTGCTAATGATCGAGTTTTGGCTGGCGAAGCCATTGCTAAATTCTCCTCTCTTTTGGGAAGCGTTGGCGCATTTGACTGCCGCATTTCAGAATTGCCAAACAAAAAATCAGTTGAGGACTAATTCAGATGGCGCAGCGAAGATGCACATAGAAATATCTTAAACGCCCAATGTTATTGGCGACTGAGGCAGGATAACCATAGCAGAATTCAAGCTTCAAGCAAAATTGAGAGATTAAGTATTTCGGCCAAAAACGAATTACTTTTTCAATATGGCATCAATTTCAACGATTTACCGGACTGGCAAAAAAGAGGGAAGGACTTTATTGGCGATCCACAAAAAAACAGGGATTTAATCCCAAAACCAGTGAATATGCATTTTCAGATACAAAGTTTCTTCATACAGATTTCGAGTTGCCGATGGGGGAAGAATACCATAATCTTATAAGTGATTTTTTCGGGGAATAACTGCATTCCAGCGCAAGTCTTAGTGCCGAAGGTCTTAGCCCTCGCCTGACTTGTGCTTTGATTAGATCAACTTATCAATCCTGATCAACCCTTGCAGGAAATATTTAAAAATGTTTACCAGAAAAGAATTTCACGTATACAAATAGACCGACATAAAAAAGCAAAGAAAGTGCTAACAGAATTCCTATTACAATGCTCATCAGTTTCCAAAAACCAATCTTTACTGTTTCAGTTTTCGTATTGTTCTGCAGTTTTGTTGATGCTATAAATCCAGCTACTATCACCAACAGAATTATGCCCAGTAAAATCCGTACACGGTAGATTTGGTCTTTGAAATGCATCCACCTCGCACCAAGCTTTTCGCCATTTTCTATGCCAACGGTGTAGGCATATTCGTTTCGTAGAAATGATCTTCCACACCTGATTGATAGCGCTTTCCTATTTTTGAGGTAAAAGTAAACAAACGGCCTACCCTGAAAGGTATCAACTTTTCCAGCAATTTGTAGTGTTACCGAAGTATAGTTGAAACTGCTTTTGTAAAATACCTTACGAACCTCTATCACCTCCGCTCTTTTAAGACTTGGAGTTTTGATCGCTGAACTGATCAGAATATCACCATTAACAATAATGTAATTACCTGTAAACAGACCTAAAAGAGTATACATCACAAAATGCCCGATTGCTGAATACCATTTGTACTCTTTCGAAAAAAATGTTCTTACCGTTGCGTAAAGGCTAATAGGTACGATGAATACAAACAACCATTTCCACATTGATGAGGGGAAGTCGTCTGTATATATTTCTAGAAAAAACCTTGACAAAAGATAGACTAACAACCAAATGGCAGCATACGCGATCAGGAAAATTTTTTCTTTTAAGCGCAGATTTTTTTTCAAAAGTTTAACTGTTTTTAAAACGGGTTTATATCTCCTAGGAGATATAAATTGCTGCTCAAGTAATATGCCATTTTAGTTACTGCCGCCGCGATGCAGCCATCGACTTTATTTTCATTTTCTGTGCCGCTGTGGATGGTTAAATCACATCCTGGTAAACAGATATTAAACCGCTAATCCTCAAGGTCACCCCCCTGTTTTAACTTCACATACGTTTTCATAACATCACCATACATTTTTAAGGGAACATCTGCTTAATACGTTAGCATTTTTGATATTGATTTTTTAGTTCTATGCACCAGAACATTAGCGACATCAGAACCGCTGATACCCGTGATTTTGAAACTATACCTGCAAGAATTCAGCTATAGCAACTAGCTGTAATTTAGATAAAATAAATTACATATCACCATTTGGTGACAAATTATTTTAGAAATAACTAAAATTTTAATATTGGATAAAACTAATAATTTATCAAAGAGTTCTGCTGTTATCCCTGTTGCAAGATACAAAGATCACCAGATCTTCTAATTGAAAATAAATACATAAAAGTAAATTTATAAATACATTAAAATACTTATTATTAAGTATTTTAATGTCTGTTTTATATGCCTATTTTTAGTAAAGCAAACGAAAAAGTGTAAATCTTATCCCGAATTCCTATTTCACTTTTTCCTGCGGCTTTGCCCCCCCCCTTTTTAAACCTATGGTTGTTGAGGGTTTTAGAATAATTAACAGAACCTTACATCTTTCCAATAATAATTTAACAAACAATGACCTTAAAAGAAAAACTTAACAAAATTGGCCAAAAGCCTGACCTGATTCTTATTATTACTGATGAGCAACGTGCCACACAACATTTTCCGCCCGGATGGAAGAGAAAAATCTCCCGACGCTAACGTTTCTAAAAAAGAATGGCTTTAGTTTTGACAGAGCTTTTTGCAATACCTGTATGTGTTCCCCAAGCCGGGCAACCTTATTTACAGGAATATATCCTGCCAAACATGGTGTAAGCCAAACACTAACGGAAGGTGGTCTTTTATCTCCGCAAGAACCAACACTAAGTAATTCTCTTCCCAATATTATGAATGTACTTTGGGCAGATGGGTATGATGTACAATACAGGGGCAAATGGCACATGAGTAAAGGGGTAGCGCCTAATGGAACTAAAACAAATTACGAAGATTTAACTGCTGCAGATATTTCATTATACGGCGCAATGGGATGGGTTGCTCCAGATGCCGGCGAAGATGTTAATCCCCTTAATTTTGGTGGCGGATATGCCAATCACGATGCAAAATATACAGCTGAAGCCATACAGTATCTGAAAGAAGTAAAAGCTCAAAGAGCCTCTGGCAATCATAAACCGTATTGTCTTATTCTTTCACTGGTTAACCCTCATGACGTATTAGCGTACCCGAAATCGGCAGGGACTTCAGGATATCATCCCGATAGCTGGTCGGGGAGAGAAATTGGGCTTCCTGCTACCGTAGATGAAAATTTACTTGAAAATAAAAAGCCAATGGCACAGGAGCAAATCTTAATGAATATGGCTTTAAGTCTCGGCGAAATAGCCAGTGAAGAGGATAAATTAAACTATATTAATTTTTATGGTTATTTATTAAGTCATGTTGATCAAGAAATTGGATATCTGATTGAAGAATTATACAAAGAAGATGAGCATGGAAATAAATTGGCAGATGCTGCAATTGTTACTTTAACATCTGACCACGGGGAAATGGGGCTGGCTCACGGAGGATTGCGTCAGAAAACTTTTGTTGCTTATGAGGAAGCATTAAGAGTACCTCTTGTCATTTCAAATCCAATTTTATTCAAGGATCACCAAATAAAACAATCAATGGCATTGGCAATATTGGTAGATATTATGCCCACCTTTATTGATATTGCAAATGTATCAAATCCACCTGCTGGACTTGCCGGCACAAGTTTACTTCCTGTAATGGAGAATAATACTCCTGTTCAGCATAGTATCTTGTTTACTTATGATGATATTAAGGCAGGCTCCAATAGCAGTTGGACAATTATAAAAGCAGCTAATCGTATTCGTTGTATCAGAACAGAAAAGTGGAAATTCGATTATTACTTTGATGCTTCTACAGCTTATTTCAAACAATATGAACTGTATGATTTAATCAATGACCCGTTAGAAATTACCAACCTTGCCTATGATCCGGCATATATTGAAATCAGAAACGATTTAGAAAAGCAATTGCACCAGCTTGAGATAGAAAAGCTATGGGTCAATATACCGGAAGATATTTATCCTAACACTACATTCGGCTAAAAACACCTTTAAAATCTAAAGACTAACATTCAAATCGCAATCAAAAGAAAAATTATGGCACCAAATATAAAATCAGAGGTAAATACAGTAAGTTATGCTGATTTTAATAATCCTGCCGGGCAAACAACCATACAAGGAATCAGAGGAGTTTCTGAATCTGAAAATGTATATATCGCAGGCAGTTTAGTAGGTCCGGATAATCTTGTCCAGGGAGTAATTTATGAGGGACCAATTGAAGGAAGCGGAAACGAAGGAAAGTGGCATAATGTTAATTTTCCGAGTTCACCGGAAGCTACCGTTATAAATACTTCATGCTACGGTCCCAATAACGGACCTCATGGTAGGATACAGCTAGTTGGATCTTATAAAATATCAGCCTCTACCGGTAAATTTCCCAGTGGAAATCTCGGATTTTTTTATGAGGGCCCTGTTGATGGTTCTGGAACGTGGGTTCAGGTGTCACCCAATGGAGGGAATACAAATAACGTATTTGTTCATAGTGTAATGGGTGGTATCGCTGTTGGAAATTATGATGTTGATAATGACGAAAACGGGTACGCATTTCTCTATGATATAGTAAATAAACAATACGCAGACTTTAAAGTACCCGATTCTTTAACGACTACTTTGTATGGTATCTGGCATAATGGTGGAGATAGTTATACTATGGCAGGAGGATATACAAGCCCAAAATTCGGAAAAATAAGTCAGGCTTTTTTGGTTGATTATAATTCTAAAACGAAACAAACCAGTAATCTGAAATCATTTAGCTATAAAAACGAAACAGTTTTGTCTATAATAACTCATTTTGAAGGCATTACTATTTCTAAAAATGGCGGTTATAATATGCCATCGGATTGGCTTACCGCAAATGGAGAAAAAAACGGAGCATCATTTGTTTCTGTCAGCAGAAATGCTGACGGATCATTTGGAGAAGCAAAATGGATAGATATCGATTTTCCAGACTCAAGTGTTACAAGTGCCAACACCGTATATCAAAATAATATTTTAGGTATTTACGTAGCTGTAGATAGTACTGATACGAAAACAGTATCTTCTTTTGTTGCAAAAGTAAATATCTAACAATAGATGGTAATGAATCAAAAAATATATACTTAACCAGATAAATAAAAAACATCTTAATCAATTTCGCTCCATGAAAAACAATGAATTAAACATGCTCGTGAGCATGTTGCATCAGGCTTCCAAGCTTGAACATTGCCTGCTGGATACTTATCTGTATACGGCATCAACCATTAAAAGCCTGCCAGAGGAATTTGCCTTACTGAATAATGGTAAACCCAACCTGAGGAAAGCTATCCAATTTGAAAAGGCCCGCCAGTGGAAACAGAGTATCCTCGGCGTTTCGCACGAAGAGATGATGCACCTCCACTATGTCCAGTGCTTACTGCGCGCGCTTGATAAGTCTCCAAGCTTTGCCCTGCCAGACCGGAAAAAAGACACCGGAAACTGGTTTATCTCCAACTGGGACATTTACCAGCCCGGCGATACCCAGGATGAGGGTACCGAGATCCCACTAGAGGGGTTAACCAGTAAGCAGATCAAACAGTTCATCCTTTTTGAATCCACAGATTCTCTACAGGATTCCAACCCATTCGGTGATCAAAACAAAGCACTATTCCAGAAACTCTACGAATTTGAACTGGATTTTCATCTTGAAGGGATTCTGTACAACATTGCCGACCAGCAAAAGAGAGATGACATAAAAAGGGCATTGAGTGACATCTACCTCAACCTGGCACCGAGTGATGAGGCGATGTTAAAGGTTGCGCTTTTGGAAGCCTTGCCCGATGCCGAGGAAGACCTGAAATATGTTCGTTTTCAGTCAATCGGCGATTTTTATACCAAAGGGATCCTTCCCCTCTACCAGCAGGCCTTCGACACCGGAAAGGTTAAAAATTCAAACCTGGGTTTCAATAACGAAATGCAGGGTTTTGCAGCCGGTGAGGGATTTCTACCCGTTGGCCCTGTGTACAGGAGCAAAAACTACACAGAATTTTCAACGGCCAATGCCCAACATGCATTGCGTTACTTTAAAAATGTAGAAAGCATCGTAAAAGAAATTGTGGAGGAAGGAGAAGGATTTGAGGGATTCGAAGCCAAAGCAGAACGTTTTCTGGCCAAAGTAACCGAAATTGGCGGAACAAGAAAATACCTTGAAGCCTGGAAAAAAGACAAAAAAAATGCCCGGACCAAAGGATACAGCACTCCCCCATGGCTTGCCGATGCAGAACTCTGTCGCCAATCGCACCTGTACAGATTTGCGATGATCTATATGGATATGGAATTTGAAAAAGAGCTCTGCAAAAATGTGGGCACTACTTTCAATGCAAACCGGGATCCGCTGCCAATAGATATGGGCAACAACTCCCTAAAAAAATTGGTTACCGAAATGCCCAAACAATTCAATGCCTGTTACCTGGTAATGCTGTCATGGCTTTCCCGCATTTATGAGGTCAAACTCTGGGAGACAGACAAAGACAGGAGACTGGCAATTGAGATGATCGCCACCTGGCCGATGATGTCGCTTTCTATCCGACCGTTCTTAGAACTCATATCTTTTTTTCCGGTTGACCTGAAAGCAATGTTCAGGCTCGACAAGGATGCCCTACCCGGTTTACCAACAGACGCGACTCAGCTGGCCGACTATTTTTCAGATACGGAGCGCAGCGAGACCATCAATAAACAGATTGATTATCTGGCGCTTCGCGTACTGGCTAATGTAGCCGATTGGGCCAGAGAGCAGATTGAGGTGGTAAAAGCCAATTTCAGCGGTTACCAGGCAGATATGATCATCACGAGGCTTTCCGGACTGTCGAGATTAAATGAATTTGAAAAACAGTTCCCTTTCCGCGAGCATGGCGGTTATTCAAACACCATGCCCGACCTGAGCTATCAGCAGGAATTCCCAGATGCGGGAATGTTTAGTGAAAACCCTTCCATGCTTGGCAATGAACCCAAAAATCCGAATGAACAGGATAGGATATTCGAAGACACTCTGGTACTCAGGCTACGCTTCGGCGGTTTTGGCCTAGTCCAGCTCTCAACAGACCCTGATCCACCGACTGATGAGTCAGGCTGTACCGGAACGCATATGCTGCATGCCGCAGACGGGGAACGGACGCTTGACCGCGCACTGGTATGGCAAGACCTTCCCGGACAAAAAAATATCCTCAGGGAACCAAGGGAAAAATTACCCCCTATAGGTGTAAATATCGTTGATCTTACGCTACAGGTAACAGCTGACAGCGGGGCAACGGCCGGATACGTACCCTTACAAATCATGCAATCAACAGGTGCAGTGCAGACATCCGGTGTACAACAGTACCTGGAGGTTAACGGCCTAAACGACCTGGTGAATTATGATGCTTCGAAAGTACTTAGTGAAGGTACTCCCCTACGCCTCAACCTGCTTGAAAAGAACGGCATAAGGCCTTTCTTAAACGGAGATAACCATCTGGTATCAAAAGACGGGGAACCGATTGATCCCTTTATCATTTCGGTTACTGATGATCATCACCAGAATATCTTCCATCGCGAAATTTACAATGAAGGCAAAACTTTGCTTGAAATGGATCCATTACAGCGGGTGGAAACTTCGCGGTGGCCAACAGGATTTGATTCAAACCTGGATGACATCCCAGCCTGGTTAATTTCCCACCTTCCAGAAGAATATACCCAGGCGATGATGCAAGGGCCTCCAACCTACCTGGCCAAAAGGGCGGATGTTTTATATGATGAACTGAACCTGCTTCTGAACAACGGAGAAGTCTTGGATCAGAATAAGGTTGATCAGTTAATTTCATACGCCGAACGCCTGTTCCTTATTACAGTACCAAGAGGAACGACTGTGGGCTGGCTTTCGATTTTGCTCAACTATGGCCACTCGGTAAGCGGTGTTCTGAAATCATCGGAAAGCGATAATCCGGTTTATGATCTGATTGAACGGGAACTGAATATCAAAGTGAGCTGTCAACCAGAAGAAAAAGACCGCACAAAAGCAAATTCAAGATGGGTAGTCAAATATACCAAGGGAATTATGGATACTGATGCGATCACCGACCTGGTTTACGGTGAGCTTTATATCCCTTTACAGGTGATCCCAGATGGAAGAACGTTCAATATCAAAAAGAGATGGATTTTCGCCGCAGGAATGAAAGACCTCGTGGCCGCATATACCTGTGATTTCTCAAAACCTTTTTGGGACACTTTCATTATAGACGGCAAGGTGAGATCGATTACATTACCCAATAGTATCAAAATAACAGAAACACTGATTGAACATGATCCTTATGGCTACAGTTACACGGCTACCGGGGTACCCGGGATCAGCGACTATACCGGCTCATTTCAAGTGAGCGTGATGGACGACAACCGGGTGGAACTGCTTTTGCAAATCGGCTTCGACTTTGAAGATACAACTGCATTTAAAACAATGAGTACCATCGTAGGGGGCTTCTTTAGCGCCGCCTCAACTGCACTAAGTTCGCATTTCTCCCCAGAGCAATGATATCCTAACTATCACAGGGCTGCCACTCCGGTAGCCCTGCAATTAAAGATACGCGAGGAGAAGAGAGATACTTCAGGAGATCAGTAAATACATAAATTTAGCTCTTCCGACCCAAACAGCGTGAAAACTTTCATGATTCATCTGATCTTTTCTTTAACGAAATATATTCCGGATATCATACCCGGATCCAAAAATATGCTATTAACCTAAAAAACGATACATTGGATAAACTAGCCGTTAATAAGGGAATCAATAAAATTATTAGATAATAAACTAAAGAAGAGATGACCAACTATTTCGTTGTTTTCTTATCATACTCCAACTGCAATTCATCCAGATAATCATAAAAGTTTTTCACATCCATAAAAGCAGCCGGATTATAGGAATCGCCAGGTTTGTGTTTTTTGAGGAGATCAAATTGAACACCATGTGAGGCTACCCAGAGATCGAATTTTAAGTTTTTCATGCTACGCAACGTATAAGCGTAATCTTCTGCAATATGCGGATAAGCCTGGATATCTGTAAACTTTCTGTCTGTTACAATAGTCGGTAAATTGGCGATCAGCACCCTGTATTTTCTGTTTTGGTCATTTACTGTGAACAAAAAACTACAGGAGCCTTTGGTATGTCCGGGGTGGTGAAGTATGGTTAATTCCATTCCTCCAAGACTGATGATATCCTTATCGTGCAAAATGCGGTCTATTTTGATTGGTTTAAAAACTGAAACCTTACCATCCAGATCATAATCAGAGCGGCCACCATCAGCTGTTACCTGAGCATCTGCATAATCGACCATAAACTTGGCTCCTGTCGATTTCTTGATAGCAGCCATGGCACCCAAATGATCAAAATGAGCTTGTGTAGTTAGCAGGATTTTAGTATCTGAAAGTTTAAAACCCAGCGCTTTGATGCTTTCCCTAATCATCTTATCAGACGATGCCAGTCCGGTATTGATTAGGATATTTCCTTTTGGCGTAACGATGAGATAACAAGCCAGGTCGGCTGTGCCTACATAATACAGATTACCCACAATACGAAATGGAGGGAAAGGTTTTGACCATTCAGGATGATTTTTTGAGGATGGCTCAAGTACTTCCTGCGCTTTTATCGCGCAGTGCAAAAGAGAAATGAAGATCAGCAACAGGACTTTTTTCATATATGGTTAAAATAATTTAATCTCTTATTTTTTAATTTCGAGGCCATAGCGATAAAGATCTTCATATATTTCGAAAAATTTATTTTCTTCCTGTTCGCTCAAAGAAGTATTGCTAAATAAGATAACAGCGACTTCTTTATTAAGATCAGAAAGCATAAAAACCCTTACTCCAGGGTCAGATCCATTATGGCCAATCCTCTTTGCTCCCATTTTTGTTGCCCAGAAAATACCTGAGTTTAATGTTTTAGGTTTTACATTTTCAGGGGTATGGGTTTCATCAAACTGAAACCTGAGCATTTCTCTAACCATTTCTCCATTAAGCACTTGCCTGTTTTGATATTTTCCATCATTTAACAGACAGATGAAGAAATGGCTCAAGTCATCTACCGAACTGCGCACGCCACCATCCGGATAGGTAGTACAACCATACAAAGGGATCGCCTGAATTTTATGATCCTTTTTCTCATAAAGTTTGGTATGGTTTTTCAGGTCTATTTCTGACAAAAACCATCCGGTATCGTTCATTTTCAAAGGATTGAATAGGTATTTTTTACTGTATTCGTTCAATTTTTGACCAGTTCTGATTTCCACGATATAACCTGCAAGTGCTGCCCCAATATTGGAATACTCACGGAATGTTCCGGGTTTATGGTTCAGAAAGTTTTCTTTAGAATAATACTGCCCGCCCGGCATAAAATATTGCTGAAGAAAATCACCCAGTTCATGAGGCGAATCTTTTCCGTTAAAGTAAAGACTATCGGTATAAAAGGGATATCGATCAGTCAGTCCTGAAGTATGGGTAGCTAAATTTCGCAGCGTTACTTTAGCGTCGGGAAAATTTGGATTTCGGATTTGGAATGTAAGATAGTGGTTGATATCCTCGTCTAGTGACAGTTTACCCTGCTCTACTGCTTTCATAAGGCAGGCACCAGTTACTGTTTTGGAAACCGAAGCGATGTTCATTAAAGTCGAGGTAGTAAAAGCGGTTCCCGTTTCCCGATCAGAAAATCCGAATCCTTTTTTCCACGCTACCTTTTTATCAATAATAATGGCTGCACCAAGTCCAACAATACCACTTTCAGCCATTCGATTTGTAATTAGGCTATCAATGTTCGTGCTTCCTGAGGTATCACCTTGTGCATAAACATTTGCAACAAGCAATAATGTAACCGAGCAAAAAAGAAGAATGTGCCTGTAATATTTCATATAATTGATGTCTAAATTTACATTAAAAATTTCATGATCGGTTCATTTAATTTTACCTGATTTAGCATTCCCATCATTTTAACTACATTTCAATAACCCGGCTCAAAGATCTCTTCAATCCGCTACACTATCTGTCGAGAGGACGTTTTTTTGGGGATTCCGTAATGACTATTTCGTAAAGCCAGCAACCTGAAAATTACTGACCAGTACTTTCGCATCATTATCATATTGCCATGGTGCCGAGATATAAAAGTTTTTAGCGGCTGTAGGACTGAAAAGCACAGTATCGGCAAGTTTAACATTATCAAGATATACCGCCATTCGATCACCATTTACCGATAATACAACATGCAGTGGACGGTTGAGCCATGGCTCGAGGTCAAAGGTGGTACTCACGAATGTTTTAGGCTTATCACTGCCTATATTTACCTGGTCGGTATCGTAATAATGCAGTTGTACATAGGTTCCGATATTGCTATCGTGCTGGCTGACACTGTTATCGCCTGCAAAGCCGAACGACATTGGAGCAATGTCGTTGATCTGATCTGCTTTTGCAATGATATCAAAAGACAAGGTAAATTGCTTAGGGTAATTGAACTGGCGGGAAAATTTATAAATTGCCTTATCTTTCACATCCATCCATTTAGCTTTTTGACCATCGATAGTTACAATATTAGCTACACCGTTTGTTTTGAAACTATTGGCTGTCGCACCGGTTTCAAATGAAGAAAAATCTTCCGCAAACAGAACCGAATCCCCAATAGCAACATTGCCGCTTCCTGAGTTAATTGCTGTTTTAGATTTCTTAGATGGAGCGTTTTTGTGAATCTTTTTTTCAAGAGCTTTTTCCGCTTTCCCCTTGGCCTTTTCAAACAAGCCACCGAGTTGGGCATGTACCTTAATACCTGAAATCAATAATATTAAAATTGTTATTGTTATATTTATTTTTGCTGTTTTCATAGGGCTGGAGAGTATGAGTTATCAATTAGTGTAATTTGACCTTAACTATTTCGCCGTTTTCCTTTACCTCCACAAATGTTTCAATCCGGTCCTGAATGTTTTTGAAATATTCTTTTTTCTGATAATAATCTGTTCTTCCACCATAATCGTTATAACCCGAACCTGTATAGGCATTATAAGTACCTCTTAGCGTATAATCTAACATACCTTGTAAAAAATATTTACCTGGCTTCATATCCGGGAACGTAAATTCACCGTCGCTATTGGTGATGGCTTCTAATCTATAACGGTAAGCTTGGTCAGAGAGGTAAACAAAGCGTTTTCTTTTGATATTCTCTTTATCTTTTCTCAGTCGGTACCATTCCTCAAAATAAGGTGTTACGGGGAGTAGAACCACGGTAATTTTATTGGCAAGTATGCGTGGAGAAAAGGGAACGCTATAGCCTAACGGATGTTTCTGCTTGGTATAGGCAACTCCCTTGATAACGGCCGTGCCTTTAGCCAGCATCTTTTTTGCCAGCAATGAGTCGAAAGGCATTTCCGGGCGGAAGATCTCTGCTTTATCTTTTTTCTCTGGTTCTTTGTACTGGGCATTAATCACTGTTATTGCTGATAACATACAAAAAAGTGTAAGGACATATTTTTTAAGCTTCATGATATTGATATTAAGGATTAATAATTGTTTCGTAAGGAAGATTAAATGTACCATCGGTAATGCTGATGGCCTCTCCGGCCAGGTTTCTTACCGTACCGGAAAAAGTTCCTTTGATACCGGTTTTGCTTATGGCCTCAATTTTCACGGTAAATACATCGTCGCCATAAGAAGTATTGTAAATCAGCGTGCCATCGCTTTTCTGGATAGCATAACGTGCGATCATATTTTCTGCAGGTGTGGCGTAAGTACCTGGGGTAATATTGCCCCCAATTTTCCATATCTCAAAGTCCAGAGAAGGCGACACGGGTCCAGATGCGGGATAAGAAGTCTCGTGACCACCAATAACGATATGCTCGAACCGGTTATCATTGCCACCGCCCTGAAAATTAACTTTATAGAAATTGATCGCTTTACCGCCCACTTTTGCACGGAGATAATAATCGCCGGTAGTTTCAACAACGGCGTCATCTTTTTTTGAACATGCCGAAAGGCATGTGATGATCATGATCAAACAAAGGATTGCCCAAAAACTGACGGGTGGATTTTGGATCGGCTTAGCTTTAGTTAAAAAAGCTCTCAAGGATAATATTTTCATAGTTTTATGCTATTTATAGTATAAGGCCAAAGCTATTGCAAGTATTGGCCAAAAGAAATACCGGTTTTTACCGTTTTTCTTCTACTGGTTTTCAGGTATTTTTTATTACTACCAGATGAAATGATGGCAGGTAAAGAATTATGTATGATATTTAACCATAAATTTGCGTATTGGCGAGATTAGCTCCTCTTCAGCCTGGCAAATGGTGTAAATTTTAAAGCATGACCAGATTTTTTTTATTCCTGATAGCGATTTTAATCTCATTTCAATCTGTTGGCCAACAACAGGTTCCGCTTAATGAGCAGCATTATCTCGACAGCCTGAAGCATATTCTACAGAAAAAAATTCCAGACAGCTCAAGAGCAAATACGAATTTTCTCTTAGTAGAATATTGGAAATTCAAAGATACCTTGAAAAGTAAAGCTTATCTGGAAGCAGGTACAGCTGCCGCAAAAAACGATAAATATTTAAATGCACTGGCTCTTTTCTATAAAGGACAATATTATTTCAACTGGAATAAACCGAAAGCATCCGATGCCTTTAAAAGAGCCGCAGAAGCACTTTCGCCATTTAAAACGAAAATTGCCTACGCCAAACAGGCTGCATCCTGGTATAACTACGCTATCATGAACGTAGATAAAATGGGGTATGATTTTATCACAAAAATAACTTTGGAAAAGTCTATTCCCATTATAGAGAAAACCGGCGACCCAAAACGTATTGCCTATTATTATACACAGCTTGCCACTATTTTGATGAATAACTACCAATTTTCCAAAGCGGCAGCTTATAATGAGAAAGCCATAACTTTACTGAAAAAAAACGGCGCTGTTGATACCGATTTGTTATTTTCCTATCTTACCGGGGTAAGTATCTACTGTTACGATAACAATGCCGACAAGGCTTATGTACTTTTGGAAAAAGCACAAAAGTTACTAAAGCCCTATCCTTCCTCTTTAAATTATCCGCTATACTATTATAATGAATCGCTTTACTATTTCACAAAATCATCATTTGACAAATCACTTGGGAGTATAGACAAAGGCATTACGCTTGCTAAGAAATACAACCAGAAACAACTCTATCAACAGTTTTTCTTCCGCCGATATGAGATTTATCAGCAGCAAAAAAACTATGGAAAAGCGAGACAAATTTTACTGGATATCATTAAAGAAGGTACTTTAACTGCCAAAATTAATGACCGGGCCATGCTTTATTCGGAACTGGCCAAAGTAAATGAAAAGCTTGGGGATTATAAAGAGGCATACCGCTGGCTAAGTAAATACCGGAAGAGTAATGACAGCATAACCACCGACCAGACCAAGGTAAAAATCAATGAACTGGAAACGAAATATAGAACCGCGAAAAATCAGCAAAAAATACAGAACCTTCAATCGGAAAATAAGCAGGTACAGCTTAATGCCCGCAACGAACGTTTGTATAAGTTTATACTTGGTTTAGGATGCCTTTTTCTGCTTCTTTTATTGGTATTCGTTCTGCTCACCGCACGGAACAGACGCAAACTGGCAGATCAAAAGGAGATTAATTACAAGCAACAGCTGAATGAAATGGAGAGAAAACAACAGCTGAAGATTACCAAAGCCATGCTTGAAGGTGAAGAGCTGGAAAGAGAGCGGGTGGCCCGGGACCTTCATGATGGCTTAGGCGGGATGCTATCGGGTGTGAAAATTGGTCTTTCAGGCTGGACAGATACCCAACCGGCGATCTCGAACGATAAGGACCTGCATCGCATTATCGGACAACTAGATACTTCAGTTACGGAGTTGCGTCGCATTGCCCGCAATATGGTGCCGGATACGCTACTTAAATTTGGGCTTGAAACTGCATTGAAAGATCTCTGTGAGTTCTATATGCGTGATGGATTACGAATAACCTCTGAAATGTTTGGCATTCAAAAAAATATTGCAATGAATGTGCAGCTCAATATCTACCGGATTGTGCAGGAACTTATCTCCAATGCAATCAAGCATGCGCAGGCAGATAACATCCTGTTGCAGTGTAGCCAAAACGAAAATACTATTTTCATCACTTTTGAAGATAATGGCCGGGGTTTTGATATGGCCATGCTTTCGGGGAAGAAAGGAATGGGACTGGATAACCTGAAGAACCGTATCGCATTTTTGCAAGGGAAATTTGAAGTGCATTCTGCTCCTGGCGAGGGAACAAGTATAGATATAGAACTTAAAACCAGTATCAATGAATAAACTGCGTACGGTTATTGTAGATGACCACCCTATTGTTATTGAAGGACTGAAAACCTTGCTTAAAAATGAAGCTAATTTGGAAATAGTAGGCGGTTTTTCAGACGGCGCGGGGCTGCTTTTTTATTTAAACACCGAGCCGGTAGATCTGATACTGCTGGATGTTACCCTGCCGGATATCAATGGAATGGACCTTTGCCAGATGATCAAAGAACGATTTTCCACCATCACCATACTCATTCTGAGCAACCATACCGAGCGGAGTATTATTATGCAAACCATACAGAATGGTGCCAGTGGCTACCTGCTCAAGAACAGCTCACTTGACGAACTTCGGCAGTGCATTGCATCAGCAGTAACAGGAAATATCTGTTACAGTAAGGAAGTAGTTGAAATTATCAGCCGTCCGACTAAAAACCAGTTGCGCAATACGCCTCAGCTCACCAGAAGGGAAAAGCAGATCCTAACACTTTTAGCAGAAGGAAAAACGAGTCAGAATATTGCCCAGGAACTATTTTTAAGTCCACTGACAGTAGATACACACCGGAGAAACCTGATACAGAAATTCGAAGTGAAGAATGTGGCCGAACTAATAGCAGCCGCACACCAGCAGCAATTGTTGTAAAACTACACTAATATTTATTCCCCCTGCCCTATGAAAACGATCGCGTATAAATTAACATTGTTCTTTCAACTTTTGTCATTATTTTCATTTGCACAGCAAAATGCCGGACTTAAAACCCTTTTAAATAAAAATCAGGAGTTTATTTTCCCTCAAACGCCAGAGAAAATCTCTGCAGTATTAGGTTTGAAAGCTGTTTTTTATGAGGATGCCAACGACGATGCCTATGCAAAATGGCTAACCAAATCAGGGCTGGAACTATACTGTAACCTAAGGGAAGACAAAACCATTACAGAAATGTTTTTTATCATAGCTGATGATCAATCTATTGAGGTAGCAGGCCTGCCATTTAATCTGGTAATGAATAAGACAAGTCCACAAGAAAGCATGTTAAAGTTCAGCAAATTTAAAATCAGGAAAGAAAAGCTGGGAGAAGGCAGTCTATATCCCAGAGGCTTAAAATTGTATTTTAAGAAGAATGATCGTTTTATCACCCTTCTTTTTGACAGTAAAAACCTACTTAAATCTTTAGCGATTACAAATGAGATCATGGGGGCAGCCGTCAATTGATTTTGGAAAAGGGTTTCTATAGCCCGACCACATTTTTATTAAATTCACTTGGATGTTATTAGTATATCAGTTTCTGACCCTCCCAATTGGTTTTTCGTAGAAAGGATTCCCAATTTAAGGTGCCTGGATCGATCCGTCGGCTCCATTCCAGATCCCGGTCCTTACTGAAATAACCGTATTCAACGGCAAATTCTGCCATACCTAAAATCTCACGTACCAAAATCTCACTCGAGGCAAATTCCGGAAAATGCCGGAGCATCTCGTGCCTTTCGTATGCGGAACTATATTCAGCTTTTATTCCTGTAACTTTTGTAAAGGTATCAACCATTTCCTGTGGTGAAATGATATCGCCGATTACGGGCAATGATTTACCATCATATTGATCCGGATTGGACAGCATCTCTAAAACTGCAGGTCCTGTTGCAGTAAGCGGATCTACGAAAGGCGCAGCAAAATCCCTTGGTAAATAAATCGGAAATACGAGTGTATCACCTATTAATTGAGGGGTATAAAACTCCATTAAGTTGGTAAAAAAGAATGCCATATAGATAAATGAACTCCGAACCGGTAACGTACGGATATAGGCTTCCACTCTGGCTTTATCTGTAAAATGAGGTGCAAATAATTTTCCGTTTGTTAGCTTATCTACATCTTCGAGACTACTAAAAATAATCTGCTGTACTCCTGCTTCAACGGCTGCATCTGCCAGTTCTTTACCCAAATCAAATTCGTAGGTAGCCGGTGGGGCAATGTTTGGTGTCATTAGAAAAAGACTATCGGTGCCACGAAACGCTTCTGTAAATTCTTTCTTACAGCCGGGGATAAGCGGTAAGGCTATAAGTTCAACGCCCTGATCAGTAAGCTTAACTGCTTCAGGAACGTCAACACGACGGGTTATGCCTCGGATATGGTATGCACCGCTTGCTAACAGTGTACGGGCAACACTGTAACCCTGTTTACCCAATATGCCAACAATGGTAACAACGGGTTTTTCCTTTTTCGAAGTTGACTGGTTTTCTATTGTATGATATAACATTTGCCTGATCTTTTTTAAACTATGATTATTATAGTTGCAAAAGTATTTTGAGTAATTTACATTTGCAATAACTATCAAAATAGATAGCTACAGGAAACAATGATAAAAGCAGAATGTGTAGGCGATTATGTGGAATTAAAAGGCAAAATATACCCTTGTACGGTAAGCCTGACGATGGACTTGATCGGTGGAAAATGGAAGGCCGTAATTTTGTATCATTTAAAAAGCGGACCTAAACGATATAACGGGCTTCGTAAGGAAATGCCAGCCATTACCGAAATGACATTGAGCCTTCAATTAAAAAAGTTGGAGAAAGATGGTTTGGTGCTTCGAAAAGTATATGGCAAAAAACCTCCCATTAAAGTTACTTATGATTTAACTGATTTTGGAAAAAGTTTTATTCCTGTATTGGATGCCATTACAAACTGTGGCAACTATGTGGCGAGCGAATATGGAGCATTTATCAAAGTTTGATTGCATTCAATAGGTGTAATCAACAGATCAGCTTATAACCCACTCCCCTTAAACTCATGATCTGGACTTCAGGTTCGGTTTTTAACAGCTTGCGAAGGTGCGCCATAAAAACATCCATGCTACGCCCATTGTAAAAACTATCTTCACCCCAAATTTTGATCAATGCATCCTCACGTTCCAAAATGTTGTTGCGGTTCTTTAGTAGCAATTCGAGCAGAACGGTCTCTTTATAAGACAGCGAATATTCGCCAACAGAAGTTTTAAGCTTTTGGCCAACAGGATCGAGTTCACAGTTTCTGAACCGGTATTTTTTATCCAGCTCATTTTCATCTTTATTCACTGCACCAAACCTGTTTAAAAGTGATTCCATGCGCACCAGCAATTCATCAATACTAAATGGCTTTTTCAGGTAATCATTTCCCCCGCTGTTAAACCCTTTCACTACATCTTCGGTAAGTGCTTTTGCGCTTAAAAATATAATCGGAATATCAGGGTCCGATTTCCTGATTTCGGCAGCCAGCGTATAACCATCTTTATGCGGCATCATGATATCGAGAATGCAGATATCGGGTTTGTTTTCCTGAAATTGCATCCAGGCCAGTTGTCCATCCAAAGCCAGGTTTACCTCATAACCGCTACTGCTTAAGCCATCAAAAACAATACGTGCCAAAAATGGCTCATCTTCTGCATACAAAACCTTAATTTTCTTCATACAAAGGCAAAATAATCATAAAATTACATCCTTTTCCTGCTTTGCTGTACAACTCGACACGGCCACCGTGCAGCGCTACCACCTGTTTTACATAGTGAAGACCTAAACCAGATCCTTTTACGTTATGTATGTTATCCTGGTTAAAAATCCTGAAAAAACGCTCAAAAACCTGCTGCTGATAAATTTCATTTATCCCGGGGCCATTATCGTTAAAACTGATTGTTAACTGATGACCACCAATACTACAGGAAACATCAATTCTAGCATGAGGGGGAGAATACTTTATCGCATTATCAATCAGGTTGTAAAAAACATTCGAAATATGCATGGCATCGCCATTAATAAATAGCGGTTCAGCTATCGGCAAAAAGATAATCGAAGCATTTTTCTCTTGTACCTGTACCTCCATCGCATGAATGACCTGTTGCAGTATCGGCTGTATATCAATCAGGCTGAACTGCAATTTTGTTTCTCCCAGATCCATCTGCTCCTGTTTAAGCACCTTTTCGATCATGGCCTGCAAACGGTGTAATTCGTGGACACTGATGTTAATGTAATTCTCCAGTTTTTCCGGCTGGTCTATTAAATGATATTTTTTTATGGACTCCAGGGCTACCGAAATTGTTGAAATCGGGGTCTGTAGCTCATGTGTCATATTACTGGTAAAAGCTAACTTCGCCTGTGCATAAAGCTGTTGGTTTTTCATCAGCCTGATAAGCAGGTAAAAGGCCGCGGCGGTAAGGAAGAGCATTAAAAAAGATGATATAAGGTAATACCGCATCTGAAAAACAATCAGCCAGGTAATCGAAGGAACAATAAGTTGATACCTATTCTGAAACTTAAGGTTATAGGTATATTTACCACTTACGAAAGAAGAAACGGTTTGAGAAGGCAGTTGTCCCTTTATCAACCTCCCGTCGGAATAGTCATAAAGTGCATAATTTCTATTGATATGCCAACCCAAATGATCCAGCCGATGGTTTACCAAACTATCCATTATCTTTAGGTCGCGCTGATCTTGCAATGAAACTTCCCGTTGCGATTTTCCATTAGTGACAGCTGAAGATTTATGATCAAATTTTAATTTAGCGTCATTAAGAAACGACATTTTCATTTCTACGACCGAGCTATCATTGGTAATCCCATAATGGAACTGGCTTCGCAAATTGTCAACCTTTAGTTCGTCAAAGGCCTGCCTTAGTGCCAACCACTCCTGAGAAAGGAAAAACTGTTGGAAACGGCCACTTTTTTCGTGTCCTTTAGCGATACTTCGGTAGGTTATCTGCTTGGAGGCATCACTGACTATGGATTCCAATTCTGTGGAAACCGATTTTTTTTGTGCCACGTACAACTGTCTAATCCATGCACACTGCAAACAGAGGCTGATGACCAGTGTAATTACCGCCAATGGAAAAACATATCTGGATGTGAGCCATTTCATTCCCCTAAAATGAATAAATCATTTAAATGATGGAAGCACAGAATAAAGATTTAACCTTATTTAACCGAGCTTAACTTTGCTTTACATGTTGAGCCATTAGTTTTGGAACATGAAAAAGTTAACATTCCTCCTATTCTTCTGCCTCCCGTTCATGGCTTTTGCTCAATTACGTAAAGGTTTGGTAACCGATAAAAATGGTGCACACATAGATGGGGTAACCATTAGCCTTCGGCATGCAGACTCTACTTTAGCCGTGCAGCTTTCCAAAACAGGCCTATTCAGTTTCCCACAGTCATTAAAAGGCACTTACAACTTAGCGTTAACGGCCGTCGGCTATAAGAATCTGACTAAAACGCTTGATTTGCCGATCGATTCCGTTATCATCATAATGGCCAGTGATGAGAAAACATTGGAGCAAGTAACGGTATCAGGCTCCAAACCGGTTATTGTTAGAAAAATTGACAGGGTTATATTCAACGTCGAAAATAGTATTGTAGCCAGCGGCACCACCGTATGGGATGCATTGGGTAAAGCGCCAGGTGTACAAACAAAGTTTGATGGCGGAATAACAGCTAACAATAAAGGAGTAGTCATTTATATGGACGATAAACCGATTAGGTTATCCGGCGAAGATTTGTCTGCTTATCTGCGCAGTTTACCATCCGATAATATTTCGAAAATAGAAATTATTGCCAATCCAACAGCAAGATATGATGCACAGGGTGGTGCAGTAATCAACATCATTTCTAAAAAGCCAAAGGGTGATGGATATAATGCGGTACTCTCCGGCGGTTATACCCGATCCACTTACAGCAGCTACAATCCAAGTATGGTATTTAATTACCGGAAAGACAAGATAAATGTGTATGGCAGCTATGGTTACAGCCACCGTAAAAAAGACCATAGTGAAAGCGAATATGTTATTTTCGATTCACCAGTAAATTATGCAGACTGGAGGAATGAAAAATCAGGCATACGCATGGGCAATGCCAATAGTTATAAAATCGGTGCAGATTACAATCTTACAAAACAACAGGTGATCGGTATTTTGGTAAATGGCTACAACGGCGCAAACAACAGACCAAACCGTACACTAACGAATATCGTTAACAACCACGCTGCACTACCGGATTCGATTCTGAAAACCGAAAATGTCTCTAATGGGAAAGCTAGTCAATATAGTTTTAATTTCAATTACAAAATCAAATTAGATACCAGCGGAAGGAATATTAATGTGGACCTGGATTATGTGCCCTACCAGAATAAGAATAGCCAGCAGGTAGATACATATGGGATTTCGGGTAATGGTAGTCCACTGCCCAATCAGTATCATATTTTTACGCCGTCTAATCAAGATATTGATATTCACTCTGGAAAAGTTGATTATACCGGTAAATTTTGGAAAAAATGGACATTTGAGTCTGGCTTAAAATATAGTAGCATCCGGACGCGAAACAGCTTTGATTTTTATAACAATCCGGCTACTGGTCTGCAATTGGTAAGCAACCGCAGCGACCGTTTTGAGTATACCGAAAATATATCAGCCGTTTATGCCAGTATAGCTGGTGATGCAGGTAAATGGAGTTTTGAAAGCGGTTTAAGAGGTGAATATACCCATACAAATGGCAAGTCGATTGCATTAAATACCAACAATCAGAATCACTATTTTAAGCTATTCCCGACAGTTTTTATAGCATATAAGCTAAATAAAGATAATGAAATCAATCTTCACTATAATTCGAGGATCAACCGCCCGGAATACTGGAGACTTAATCCTTTCAAATCTTACACTAGTCCTTACACCTACCTGGAAGGAAACCCTGCCCTACAACCTGCGTTTATATACAATGGGGAGCTGGGTTATACCTACAACCAACAATATAACATTTCATTTTACCTCAGGCGTGTGGTTAATTATTTTAGTAATATTACCGTACAGGATAACACCTCAAAACTTTTTTATGATACCCAGAGAAATCTGGATCTAAGCCAGGAAATTGGCTTCTCAGCATCTTTCCCAATTAAAGCGGCCGATTGGTGGGAAATCAACAATTATGCTCAGGGTTCTTATCGCCAGGAAAAGTCGGGATATTTACAAGCAAGATATGACTACCATGTTTGGGGCATTTATCTGAGTTCTAACCACGCCATTACCTTAAATAAGGCCCATGGTTTAAAAGCAGAAGTCAGCGCATGGTACTCTTCGCCTACCATACAAGGCATTTACAAACTGGCAAAACTTTATGATATAAGCGCAGGTATGAGCAAAAGTATCTTTAAAAGCAAAGGAACTTTAAGGCTCGCAATAAACGATATTTTCTATAGTAATGTTTATCGTATTGATGTAAATTATGACAACCAACGAAACGGCTTTGTTGAGAAAAGCGACACGCGAAGTGCTACTTTGAGTTTCTCTTACCGGCTGGGTGGAAACCCGACAGCGGCCAGAAAACGGACTTCGGCAAGTGAAGAGGAAAAGAAACGCGCACAGTAAAACTGGTTCATTGTTCATTAGTTTATTAGATCCGACTCTAGCACCAACCCTATCGCTTGGGTCAGATTCAATCGAAATATTGCGTGGTGTCTGATGTTTCCATCTGACACGACGAAAACGCTAACATAAATTATTTATATTTTAGAAAAGCAGTGCCTGTGGTGCTTCGGTTTTACCAGTCCCGCCCTTTGCTTAATCCCGATTAGCTCATCGGTAAATAAGATGACTACTCAAATCGGGATAACGCTGCCGGTCGGGTTTATTTAAGGCAGGTACGAATTCTAACATCATTAAAAAGATACTCTAAAGCACAAGTCAGCCAGCCCGCGTTATCCTCATACGAAGGCTCCAGCTAGCAGGAAAAATGTTAAGTTGAAATCTTCCATATTTTAGAAAAGCAATACCTGTAGCGCTTCAGTTACACCAGTCCTGCCCTTTGCTGCTAAAGCGTGTGTCCTGATCTTTATTAGCTATTTAAGCAATTATGTAGTGTATTGATAAAGATGGTTAATGGTAAACGTAAGGGGGGCATCAAGGTCCATACTAAGCTGAACGCTTAAGGCAGGCTTTCCAATTCGTCTATTAAACTGGTTTAAGATTTACAGATTAAAACAGTAATTATCTGTTATATTTGTTTGTAACCATAAACTCTAAATGCGAACGCTTATATTCGTCTTACTATCATTAATAACTAACAGCGTATCCTATTCTCAACAACCGTTTGTTTTGATTAGAGTGATTGATAGTGATTCGCACCGCAACATAACTTCAACACAAATATTCATCCACAATAACAAGAATGTCAACAAATTAACATTACAAGGTGATAGCATATACAAAATTGATCGTTCACAATTCAGTGGCGCATTTAAGATTGAAGCAGTTGCAGAATTCTACAAAAAGGCTACCATTAATCTAGACAGTACCATTTTCAATCCTAAAGTTAACTCACTTCTGATAAAGCTAAATCCCGTTTCAATAGATTTGCGTGAGGTTCAAATCAGGAAGCGACGATATAGAGATACTGTTAAAATAGACCTTAATACCAGAACTTTCGAAAAGGATAAGATGATAAATACTATTTTCTCGGGTGAGTTAGGATTTTCTAAAGACTCTAATGGACAAATTTATTTTAAAGGCAAGAAAGTTTCAGATTTAGTAGTTAATGGCCAGAATTTCTTTGGAAAAAACAATCAAAGCATATTTGATAACGTGCCAGCTTATATACTTAGTGACATTGAAGTTACATCTACAGACATTGATAGCTTGACGAATACAACTATGGGAGAGCCAGTTATAAAGGTTAATTTGATATTAAAAGATAAGCACTCAAAAGGAGTATTTGGAAATAATACTGTTGGCCTCGGAAGCGCAAACAGAGGAATCATCGCGACAGAAATCTATTCTATCAAAAAAAAACAACAGCTTTCTCTAAATTTCAATCAAAACAATCTAAATAGTTCAGGCACCGGCGAGCCAATTTTGAATTTCTCAACTTTGGGAAATAATAACAAAACCAAGACTGTAGGCTTAAATTATAGGAATATCTTTTTTAAGGAAAAAATCGAGATTAACGCGCTGCTTAAAGGTAAGCTATCCACTTTCCTGACTGAATTTAATTCTGAACGTAATGATGAAATTATCAAACAATATTCAAAGGTTTTTAATTCTTCAAAAGTAAAAAGTAGCATGCTAGAGGCGCTTGCTGTCGACCTGGTGTTGAGAATTGATTCACTGAATTCCATTCGTGTAAATAGTACTTTAGAATATGAAAATAAACAACAAGCCGATACGAGTGCATATTTAATAAATTTTGATGGAAATGCATCCTATTCCAACTTAAAGAGAACAAGATCAACTCTCACGAAAAATTGGAAAAACACGCTAAATTATCAAAGGCTATCTCATGAACGTAAAGGAAGATCATTCGACATAAGTATTAACTGGCTCAATAAACAATTCAATACTGACGAGGATAATCTGATCACTGATATCAAGCTCAATAGTCGCTTACTGAATTCAGTTATCAGCACGCAAGATTTGAAAAATAAAAATTATAGTCTGCAAATTAATGTTTTGGAACCTTTAAATGAAGACTCATATTTTAGAGTTACAACTTTATATCAATCTCAAAAATATGACCACTCGACCAACTTAAATAGTAACTCGGTTGAAAATCTTTGCTCAAATAACAATCTGAAATTCAATTACATTGAACAAAAACTTAGTGTCTACAGCCTAATGGGGCAGACTACTTTTGATTTCGATATGTCTGCATTGGTTTATTTAAGAAAAATTTTATCTGAGCAGAGAAATGCTATATATAATTTTGTGGGGAGATTTACAGCAAATCATAAACTGGATGCGGATAGAAAACTATTTCTTTCTATTGCTAGAGAAGCAAATTTTGCTGATGAAAATCAACTTACTACTATTAATAACTCATTTGATGCTATTAGCCAATCACGCTCAAATCCTGATCTTAAACCCGAGATAAAAAACAAACTTAATATTTCTTGGGACATTTTCAAGACAAGTAAAAGAACAGTATCACTCATTTTGAATGCGCAGCTTTCTCAGTTTAGGTTCGGATTAAACTTAACTGCTGTTCCTGGCAAGTCTCAACATTTTTTTATCGACAATATTGGTAGCTCAAATGATTTTGATTTAACTAGCGTCCTTTCCACTAACCAAAATCTAACAGCTAGATTAGGTATTTATTATCAGGAATTACCAAATATTATCAATGCAGAAAGGCAAATGAGTAAAAATATGGGTGTTAGACAAACGTTTTCGTTTAACAAAACTTTGCTAAGAGATGCAATCTCCGTATTACCCTCAATATCAATTGCTTTCAACCGCTATCATTATTCAAGCAGCTCTGGTGGACAATTGAATTTTAGTTATATGGATACATGGTCCTTTAGGCTAAACAATTTTCAACTAACCATCTATCCATTCTTAAACTATAATAGGAGCTTGTCAGATAGCTTCTCCTTTGCTGCAAACGCGGAATTAAGAGCCAATTTCTTTAAAAAAAAACTCCAAATATGGTTCAAGGGCTATGATATCTTTAATTCGTTCAATTACATGGCAAATTTTAACACAGCAACTTTTGTACAGGATATAAGGTATAAAAATGTTAAGAGATATTTTTTGTTAGGGGCTACGATGAAATTCAATAAGTTTTAACGAATAAAAATGCAGTAATAAAAAACAATAAATGTAACATTTTATTTACATTCAACTAATTTAATAACTAATATATTTAAGTTCAAATCTTAAACTACTAAATTATTTTTACGATGAAAAAAATCTTATTAACGATCTTGATCTTATTTTACGCCTTTGCAGGTTTCACTCAAGCAACAATTAATGCACCTTCAAGCATTACATCTGGCAATACATTTAATTTAACGGCTAGTGGAGAAAATTCTGGAAGTTATATATTTGGTACCCCATATGTATATCACTCGCCGACGTATACTACAACCCCAGCTAACCAATCAGTATCATTCTCGACAATTCAGCAAGCTGGATATCCTTATAGCACTAGTGGTCAGCCCAGCAAATTTTCGATGTCCATCAATACTACTTCATCCAGCGCTGTTACAGTCACCTTCAATGTTAGGTTCCAGATTGGTAATAATTCTGGAGGTGTATTTCCAACAGTGGACAAATTGCTGACAGTCACAGTTAATCCTTCAGTGACAACATATTATAATACAGCAAAATCTGGGTCTTTTACAAGAAATAATTGCGGAGCTGGTCTGACAGGATCAACCGTTACCTATACTGTGCCGGCAAATACTCCAAGTTGTAATTCAAATATTTCCCAAGCTGATGCAGATACCAAAGCTCAGAATCTATTAAATGCTAATGGACAGGCTTACGCTAATGCAAATGGTGTTTGTAATCAAACCTATTACAATACAGCAATAACTTCTAATTTTAGCAAAAACGATTGTCCTGTATACGCTAATTCAGGTCCTTCCGTACCATATACGGTCCCAGGAAGTAAATATAGTTCTACTATTTCTCAAGAGGATGCTGACGCAAAAGCACAAGCCGAGATAAATGCAAACGGGCAAGCTAACGCAAACGCAAATGGAACCTGCATAAATAAGACTACAATGACGATAACTTACACCAATCAAGGATATAGCGGTGCAAGTATTACGCGTTTTCGAGTTTTCGATAATAACGGAACATTGCTTTATGACTTTAATGAAGCACAGCTAATTGCAGGGCAAGAAATACCTCGAAGTTCTGCTTACACTTTTGTCTTGACTACATCGGGAAACACGGATACTTGGAAATCATTGGAATATAGAGCTTTGGATGGCCCAACAACCCAACAGGCACAAAGTATTGTTGATAACAACAATAGCAATACTTACACATTTAGCGGAGTAAATGTTTCTAATTCTTACCTATTTCAATTATTCTTATATTCAAGTTTTGCTTAGATTATTTAAAATTCAAAAATAAATCTTAACACTTTAAATTATAATGCCCCAGAAGTTAAACTGTTTGGGGCATTATTGATTATTCCAATAAATTTGCCCTCTCTAACTTATCTCAAGTTGCGCCCCAGAAGTTCTAGCTAAAAAAAAGCAGAAGGTATTGAACGAAAGGGCACTTTAGAATCGATCTTCAATTCCTGTTGAATAACTGTTATTTTAATTAAGTGAGTTTCAATCTTAAAGTTTATCCTTCTAACAAATTCACCAAACAATTCAACTGTTAATGATTGAATGATTTATGGAGCTGCTACGGACCCAAGTAGTCTAATCAAAAATGAATCTTAAGCTTTTTCAAAAAAGTTCTTTTAAGAATATACTAATCAATATCAAAACAACTGTCAAGCTTTCACAAAAACATAAATATTTAAATATTCGATATTTAAAACAATTTTAATCCAGAAGAATCAAATCCCAAATGATAAATCGACCACAGAATATGCTTTAAGCCAAGGCTCGAGAGCGGATTAGCATAAAAATATAATTTCTTTAAAAAGAATAAAGTACCAAAGATTCCAACGGCACTTTTCTTAAGATAGTTGGCAGTCGTTCGGATTATCAAAAGATTTGTCGCTAATTTGATGAAAATTTTAGATTGATAAAAGTAGGAAAAGAAGGAGAAGCTTCAATTCCAAAAAAATCGTTCAAGAGAAAAAAAACAGAGCTAAAAGAAAATTAAAGAAAGTGAGGCCAAGAAATGGATTATCAATATTCGGACGATTAACTTGATGAAGCAATCTGGTTGACCTATTTCCACCAGATCCTTAATTAATATATAATTCTTAACAAAATTTTATTCTTGGTAGGGCTTAAGTAATAGTTTGACTCATGTCTAATAGATACTCAAAAGCGCAAGTGAGCCTTGCCCGTTATCACGGTAATAATATTTGCGCTAGCATCGGTTAATCTACTCCAAACTGTAAACGCCCAACTCTAAACTTATTCACCTACACTCTATCGAATGACCGTAACCACCTGTATTTTTTGGTGAAAGAAATGGAATGCCCAAATCAGTGGAGCGTAAGATAAGTAAAGCGCCCATAAAAAGCATAAACCAGGGAATCAACCTGTTGGTATTAAAACGGATGTACTTTTTCAAAAAAAATCCCCCAAGCGAGATCATCAACATGAGTGGCGTAGTCCCAAGGCCGAAAAGAAACATGAATGTAGCCCCCGATTGAACATTCCCTGTATTTAAGGCCGTTGCCAGGGCCAGGTAAACCATGCCGCAGGGAATAATGCCATTAAGCATACCTGCAAATAATGCCCATAATTTTAAATTAAGAACCTTGCCCATTAGTTTACTGAGTGGCCCCATCGCCTTTGACTGGAGGGCAGAGAACCGGTTTCTATAACGTTTATTAAATTGCAAAGCTGTGAATAGAATCAATATCAAGCCTATAAAAATACTCAAGGTTTTTTGATCGCTGAACAGGTTTATACTGCTCCCTACCAGACCAACCAGCAAACCTAAAATGGTATAAACCGTAACCCTACCTAACTGATATAAGAGCAGTTGAAATGCACTATAAAAAAAATCCTGTTTTCTGAAAGGCATGCCCAGCATAATGGGACCACACATTACCGCGCAATGCAGGCTTCCAAATAGTCCCATCAAAAATGCCAATGGCAAATTGCCTGTCATAGGGTAATGTTATTTTTAAACATATATTTTTTTCCTGCGTTGTTACGCCAGGAAAGGTTAAGGAACCACATCCCCTTGGTCATTTTGGCCCGATCTACCAGGATAAGATTTGATGTTCCGGTTGTATTTCCTTTTAGTTTAATATCGTCATTACTGTCGGCTGGACGCATGAGTATCAGGTCATATTGTGCGCCATCTTTTAACTGTATAACTATCTGAGTACTGGTGATGGTAATTTTAGGTTTAGCATCATCTTGCAACACATTTTGTTTGGCATCGAATTCTGCATTGTAATTGATTCCTTTTTCATAATAATTCTCTTCAATCAGGGCGTCTTTACCGTGCATATGGAACATATAAATGACCATTGCCACAATAAAGATCATAAATGCAAACATCCCCATTACTATTTTCGTTCCCCAGTTCATATTCTTTATTTTACGTTTGAATGAGTGAATTTTTAACGTTTGAATGAATGAATTTCCAATGAGAGAATGTTTAAAGGCAAATCGCAAAATTCAATATTCAATCATTTTATAATTCAATCATTCTCTAATTTTACCCCTCTATCATTTCCCCCTCAATCATTCCCTTCCGGCTGCGCGAAAAAACTCGTTGTTGCGGTACTCACCACCTCGCCATTGGCAATCACTTCGAAAACTGCATCAGTTTTATATTTTTTAACCGAATTATTTTTTCTGATCAGAAAGAAGGTCAGGTGTGCAGTACCCTCTTTTTGTAATACTGTTGCCTTTTGGATAAAGTCGATCTCATCATTGCTATCCTGCGGCCTGAAAGTAAATTTAACCTCCTTATTGGTTTTGTTTACCAGTTCTGCATTGTAAAGGTTGCTGGTTTTATCTGTTCCCCTGTTTTGATATAAAGTACCACTAGCTCTTAAAACGGTAGTCTGAATATTTTCCCTTTTATAAATGAGTGAAGAGAAAACCATTAATACCACCAATAAAACAGCAGCATAACCATAAGATTTTAACGCAACTTTATAAGGTTTCCGTTCTGCAATAAAATCCTGGTTAAAGAAACCGATCAGGCTTTTAGGCTTGCCTACTTTTAGCATCACCTCATTGCATGAATCGATACAGGCCGTGCAATTCACACATTCGAGCTGGGTGCCCTTGCGGATATCAATCCCGGTTGGACAAACCTGCACACATAGCCCACAATCAATACAATCACCCTGTTTGTTTTCAGGTACATTTCGCTGCATATGTCCGCGGGGCTCCCCCCTGGTAAAATCATAAGCTACCACCAGGCTTTGGTTGTCAAGCAAAACACCCTGAAGCCTACCATAAGGACAGATTACCGTACACACCACCTCACGCACATAAGCAAATACGCCATAGAAAATGAAGGTAAACAGCCAGATGGATATAAAACCTGAAACATGTTTGGCGATCGGTTCTGTAATGATTTTAATCAGTACATCAGAGCCAATCATATAAGCCAGAAAAGTATTGGCAATGGCAAAAGAAATGATCAGGAAAATGAAATGTTTGCTTCCTTTTTTCCACACCTTTTCTGCGGTCCAGGGACCTTCATCCAGTTTCTTTTGCCTGTTTGCATCACCTTCTATCCAGTATTCTATCCTGCGGAATACCATTTCCATGAAAATAGTCTGCGGACAGGCCCATCCACACCATAGCCTGCCCAACACTACCGTAAAACAGACAATGAAGATAATAAAGATGAGCATGGCTAGTGCAAACAGGTAAAAGTCCTGTGGAGTAAAAATTAAGCCAAAGAAAACAAATTTCCTTTCGATAAAATTTAACAGTACCAATTGCTCGCCATTGAGCTTTAAAAAAGGGCAGGAAAACAGGAACAGCAATAGTATATAACTTACCCATTTGCGGTAAGTATATAGTTTACCCGACGGTTTTTTAGGGTAAATTGGTCTTTTGTCCCTGCTTTTATTTCCAGGTTTATTTTTTGGTAACATTGGCTTGATTTACACTGTCTTTTGCGGCCTTCATCTCATTGTCTTTCACATCTTTCGCTTCATACTTTTCGCCTTGCGGGGCTTTCGCACCGGCAGGATTACTTCCGTGTAAAGAAAGGATAAAATTGGCAACTGCACTGATCTGTTTAGGGTTAAGGTTTTTCTCCCAGCTGATCATTCCTTTCTCAGGAACACCATATTTGATCGTCTTAAATACGTTATTGATTCCGCCGCCATGCAACCAGTAATCGTCCGTTAAATTAGGACCGATCACGCCCTGTCCCTTATCGCCATGGCAAACTACACAGTTGGCATTAAAGATGGTTTTTCCTTCTTCCAGTACTGTAGGCGTATTATCGGCCTTTACCGAATTTTCGTCAATGGTATTGGCTGATTTTTCCAGGTAAGCTGCCTTTTCTACCTTAGCCTTAGCCATTTCATTTTCATATTCCTTATCCTGCAATTCGCCATACCCACCGATGTGGTAATAAAAGAGATAACATGCAGCAAAAATCATGGTGCCATAAAACAGGAAGTTAAACCATGCCGGTACCGGGTTATTTAACTCTTTAATACCATCGTAAGCATGATCAATAACCAGGTTCTTTTCTTCTTCAATAGGCTTTAAACCTAACAATTTTGCCCAAATGGATGGCTTTACCGTTTTCTGTTTCAGCCAGCTGTCATAATCAAGTGGCGGTTCTTTTGCGGTTCCTGTGTATTTGGTTGGATTTAACTGCTCCTGGTACATTACTTTAAACGCATTAAGCAGCGTTATCGAAACAAAAAGCAGCACAAGTGCGAATACCAATAGCAATACAATGAGTAACTCTGATTGATTAAGTCCTAATCCTGGCTGAGAAGGTGCTATTGCTTCTGCTGTTTTTTGATCTGCCGCGTAAGTGGCCGCCGATAAAAACAGTGAAAATAATAATAGTTTAATCTTCTTCATATAATTTGGTTTTGTGGTCTTGAAAAGGGATTTCGCTCATGGTTTTAATATGATTCTTGCTTAATTTGAAGAGGTAAACCCCAACAATTACAAAAAACAACATGAACATGAGCAGAGAGGTAACGAGGTATATTTCGCCGCCAGCTAAATCTTTTATCTGATTGAACATCTTTTTATTGGTTTGATGGAATGGTTTCTTTATTGGCTTTAATGTCGGTACCTAATCTTTGCAGGTAAGCGATAATGGCTACAATTTCACGGTCACTTTTAACTTTGATATTATTCTGCTTTAGGTCTGCGGCAATTTTTTCTGCCTGTATTTTTAAATCTTCATTGGCCTGTTTATCATATCCTTCAGGATAAGGAACGCCCAGTGTTTGCATGGCCCTGATTTTACTTGCAGTGGTATTGATATCCAGTTTCTGCTCAATTAGCCAGGGATATGGTGGCATAATGCTTCCAGGCGACATGGAGGTAGGATCAACCAGGTGATTGTAGTGCCAGGCATCGGAATATTTTCCACCTACGCGATGAAGATCAGGTCCGGTACGTTTACTGCCCCATAAAAACGGGTGATCATAAACAAATTCCCCTGCCTTGCTGTATTCGCCATAACGTTCGGTTTCTGAACGGAAAGGCCGTACCGTTTGCGAATGGCAGTTCACACAACCTTCTCTGATATAAAGATCCCTACCCTGCAGTTCCAATGCGGTATAAGGTTTAACGCTTGCGATGGTAGGTACATTAGACTGGATGGTGAAGGTTGGCATCATCTCTACCATTCCCCCGATCAGGATAATGATCAATGACAACACCATGAATTTCATCGGCTTACGCTCAAGCACCCGGTGCCATGCTTTATCTGCCGGACTGCTATCTACCACTATTTTTGGTAATGGCATGGCTTCTGCAGCTTCGTTGGCAACCAGTTTAGCACCCAGCATGGTTTTGGCCAGATTATAGGTCATCACAATTACGCCTGCTAAATAGAGTGTACCGCCAATCGAACGCAAAACGTGCATCGGGATAATCTGTAAGGTTGTGGCAAGAAAATTCGGGTATTTCAACAAACCTTCAGCAGTGAACTCTTTCCACATCAATCCTTGCGTAAAACCCGCCCAATACATCGGGATGGCATAAAAGAGTATTCCCAAAGTACCGATCCAAAAGTGGAAACCTGCTAGTTTTTTAGAGTAAAGTTCGGTTTTATAAATGCGCGGGATTAACCAGTATAAAATACCAAATGTTAAAAAGCCATTCCATCCTAAAGCGCCAACATGAACGTGGGCAACAATCCAATCGGTAAAATGCGCTACCCCGTTTATCTGTTTTAACGATAACATTGGGCCTTCGAAAGTAGCCATACCATAGGCAGTAAGGGCAACCACCATAAATTTAAGGGTAACATCTTCCCTTACTTTATCCCAGGCACCACGCAGGGTCAATAAACCATTTATCATACCGCCCCAGCTTGGTGCAATCAGCATAATGGAAAAAGCAACACCTAACGATTGAGCCCAACCCGGTAATGAAGTGTACAACAGGTGATGCGGTCCTGCCCAGATATAGATGAAAATAAGCGACCAGAAGTGGAGAATACTTAGTTTATAAGAGTAAACAGGCCGGCCTGCCATTTTTGGCAGGAAATAATACATCATCCCCAGGTACGGGGTAGTCAGGAAAAATGCAACGGCATTGTGCCCGTACCACCACTGTACCAATGCATCCTGAACGCCCGCATACAGATAGTAACTTTTCATAAAAGAAACAGGCAATTCAAAAGAGTTTACGATGTGTAATACTGCAATGGTTACAAAAGTGGCAATGTAAAACCAGATGGCCACGTAGAGATGGCGCTCCCGCCTTTTAATAATAGTACCGAACATGTTGATACCAAAAATCACCCAGATGAGGGTAATGGCAATATCAATTGGCCATTCGAGTTCGGCATATTCGTGTGAGGTGGTAAAACCCAGTGGAAGGGTAATTACGGCCGATAAGATAATGAGCTGCCAGCCCCAGAAATGGATTTTGCTGAGCGTATCGCTAAACATTCTGGCTTTAAGTAAACGCTGAAGGGAATAATAAACGCCCATAAAAATGGCATTGCCGACAAAGGCAAAAATTACAGCATTGGTATGCAATGGCCTGATCCTGCCAAATGTGGTATACTGGCTACCCATGTTCATGGCCGGCTTAAAGAGCTGTATGGCCACAAGCAGCCCAACAGTCATTCCTATAATTCCCCAAACAAGGGTGGCAATGCCAAAGTTTCTGACAATCCTGTTATCGTAAGTAAATTTTTCTAGCTGCATAATAGAAGCGGAATTTTGTATGTTTTGTACACCAAAGGTATCCTGCAGCGGAGAGATAAAGCATGACGTGTGTTAGCTGGAAAAGTGATCTTCTTCACTTTTTTCACCGGTGACTTCATCGTCAAACAAGATGCGCATGCCAGGAGTGTGCACATCATCGTTCTGACCGGTTTTGTAAGCCCAAAAGAAAGCACCCAAAAAAATGAGTGCCATTAAAACGCTGCAGCCAACTAGGAAGTAAAGGATATTCATATCAATTTGTTTTTACGGGCAAACCAGCGGGTAGCCAGGGTAGTAAATAAAATAATGGTGACCGTACTGACCGGCATCAGCACCGCTGCAACCAGTGGATATAGCGTTCCCTGTACGGCATAATAAATACCGATGCAATTATAGGCTGTAGCAATAGCAAAACTAATTTTAATAACTTTAAGCCCATCTTTACTGAGCTGAATAAAGTTTGGTAGAAAGTTCAATGCACTTCCCTGTAAAATAGCATCGCAGCCTGGTGTAAAATTATTGATGTTATCGGTTAAGGCTATTCCAAAATTACTCTGCTTCAAAGCGCCGGCATCATTTAGCCCATCACCCAGCATCATTACGTTATTCCCATTTTCCTGAAGACTTAAAACAGCAGCCAATTTCTGGTGCGGACGCTGATGAAACCTGATGGACGTGTTTTCTGGAAAAATAGTCTTCAGCATGGAATGGTCCTTATCTGTATCGCCTGATAAAACCTGCAGTTTAAAGTTAGAAAGTTTCGAAACCAACTGTCCCAATCCGGGCCGCCATTGTTGTTTAATATCAAAACATCCCTTGTAAACATGGTCAATCAAAATATGTACGCCGGTTTCACTAACCGATTTTATGGTTATAGGAAGCATAGATAAATGTCCTGCATAAATAACATGATCGTTGATCTTCGCTGATAAACCTTTCCCTACCACCTCCTTATAATCCTGAAGTGAATAAAATCTTTCAACGTTTAAGGCTTTTAAGATATGCCGGCTTAAGGGGTGGGCAGAATTGCGCAACAGTGAAGCCACAATTAGTTTCTCTTCGTGTGTTAGAGATCCACTAAAAGAAATTTCGGCATTTTCATTACTGGTCAGGGTACCTGTTTTATCAAAAATCAGCGTATCGCATTTGGCCAGTTCTTCAACCGCATCAGTATTTTTAACATAAAATCCTTTTTTATCAAAAACAGATAAAATGGCCGATAAGGTGAAAGGCGTACTTAAAGCCAGTACGCACGGGCAAGCTACAATAATGACCGCGGTAAATGCCGACCAGGCTTTATGGCTATCGTGATGAAACAACCAGTAACCTGTTGCTGCAAATGCAATCAGAAAAACGCCAATGCTGAAGTATTTCGCAACAGAATCGTTAAAATTTTGCTTTTCGACATTGCTTTTATAATTTTCATTGTTCCAGAGCCCCGTGAGGTAACTCTGCGAAACCGGTTTAATCACTTCGAGCTCTATCGCCCCGGTAGTTTGCCGTCCTCCCGCATAAATGATTTCACCCAGTACTTTATGTATCGGTTCCGATTCACCGGTAACAAAGCTCATATCTACCCAGGCATCACCTTTCATTAAAATGGCATCTGCAGGTACCAGTTCTCCGTTTCTGATCCACAACCTGTCACCTATTTTAATATCGTTAATGGCTACAGGCTTTTCTTTACCATTCTGGATGGTAGTAACGGCAATGGGAAAATAAGACCGATAGTCACGATCGAAAGAAATATGGTGGTAAGTACGCTGTTTAAGCCACTTACCCATTAAAAGCAAGAATACAAGACCTGTTAAAGTATCCGCAAAACCAGGTCCGGTGGCAAAAATGACTTCAAATGCGGTACGTAAAAACAATACCGCAATAATTAGTGCTAATGGCGTATCTAAATTGATATGTTTGTGTTTGATGCTGGTAATGGCCGAGGTAAAATAATCGCGTCCACAGTAGAAAGCAGCAGGAATAGAAAATGCCAGATTTAACCAGCCGAATAAGTATTGAAACTGTTTTTCAAAACCCGATAAACCAAAGTATTCTGGAAAGCTGAAAAGCATCACATTCCCCATTAAAAACCCGGCGACAGCAATTTTCAGCACTAAAGCTTTATCTACCGAACTGCTATGGGCTTTAACCACATCCTGAAGACTGATTAAGGGTTCGTAACCAATCTGGTTTAAGGTTTCAACCAAATGTTTTAGTGAAATCTCTTCATGGTTAAATTGAATAGTGACCTGCTTTTTAAGAAAATCGATCCGTGAGCTGAAAATAGCTGCGTTAATTTTATAGAGGTGTTCCAATAGCCAAATGCATGAGCTACAATGAATTGCGGGGATGTAAAACGTGATGATACTCGAATTTCCATGTTTATAATCAATTAATTGATCAATGATTTTAGGATCTTCGAGGTATTCTAAATGACTTTCATTTTTTAACTGCCTGCCTGGATTATTGTTATATAAATAATAATTACAAAGGTTATTTTCTGAAAGAATCTTGAAAACAGCCATACAGCCCGCACAGCAAAAATCTTTATCGTCTGTTTGATATTTTACCTTGGGCAGATCTTCTCCACAGTGGTAGCAAATGGCTTTAGTTGCTGTTTTATGTTGATCTTCCATTGTAATCGTTTTTTATATTGATGAACTGAAAAGTTGTGTTTTAGGCTGCTTAAGCCATAATTTCTCGTCGAATGCCATACAGACGTTTCTGAGGAAGGATTTTCCCTTGTTGGTGATGCTGATTTCTTTTTCCGTTACCGATATCAGCTGATCATGCAATAAAGGCAAAAGCCGTTCCTGTACCCTTTCAGGGATTGTGTCGCGGTATGCAGTATTGTTCTTACACATGATATTTAGGATATGCTTTCTTATATCGAGGTCCTCATCAGTCAGAAAATGCCCTTTTTCTACAGGTAGTGACTGCTGCGCAATTTTATCAAGATAAGCTTCTACTGTTTTGGGGTTCTGTGCAAAAGCGGTCCAGCTATCGCTGATCGATGAAACCCCAAGGCCGATGAGTAAATGGGTATGCTGACTGGTATAGCCCATGAAATTACGATGGAGTTTATCCGTTGCCATTGACTGAAACAAAAGATCGCTTTTCAGGGCAAAATGGTCCATGCCTACATCTTCATAACCAGCATCAATAAGTAACTTTCTGCCAAATTGGTAAAGTGCAAATTTTTCATCGCCCATGGGAATATCCTTTTCGGTATAATGCCTTTGCCCGGGCTTTAACCATGGCACGTGTGCATAACTGTAAAAGGCAATGCGATCCGGGTGCATACCAATCACATCATTTACGGTACGCTCCAGTCCGTCAATACACTGCCCAGGAAGTCCATAAATCAGATCGAAGTTGATGGAAGTGTAACCAATTTCCCTCGCCTCGCTGGTTACCTGAGCAACCTGTGCAGGTGTTTGAAAGCGGTTGATCAAAAACTGCACTTTAGGATCGAAGTCCTGAATGCCCAAACTTAATCTTCTAAAACCAAGCTGGTGAAGTGCTGATAAATGTGCTTTGGTGGTATTGGCTGGATGAGCCTCGAAAGAAAGTTCAGCATCAGGAGCCAGACTTGCATCTTGCATAATGCCATTAATCAGCAGCCCGAGATTTTCTGCACTAAAGAAAGTAGGCGTTCCACCACCAAGGTGTAACTCTTTTAGTTTCGGTTTCTCCCGCAAGGCATCTACATACATGCGCCATTCAGCAAGTACAGCTAAAATATAAGGAACCTCTACCGAATGATTTTTGGTAATACGGGTATTGCAGCCGCAATAGGTACACAGGCTTTCGCAGAACGGGAGGTGGATATATAAGCTGATTCCTTCATCTTTGTGGCTTGCATAGGTTTTGGATACCCTGTTTAGCCATTCCTGAGTATTAAAGCTTTCAATATCCCAGTATGGCACAGTTGGATAACTGGTATAGCGTGGAGCAGCAACGTTATATTTTTTAAGCAATTCTGCATCTTCCATTTTACAGTTTTTTAGTGGTTGCGCATTCACTCTGGCAGCAGCAGGCTTTACCTACGCATTTACCAGCTGCCCACTGATCGAGGTTTTTGATTACCTGTTCCATCCTCGCTTTGGTGTCGGCCTGATCAGCCTCCAGCGGAACATTGGCAACCTTCATGCCTGCAAGCCCAGCGGCATTCAGATCAAGATGATCTGTTTGTGAAGATGATGTCGCAATATATTTGATACCCAACGATCTAAGGCCCAATATCATATCACTACTTAATTCATCGTTGTTAAAAACCAAAAGCGCTTCTTTACCAGTTGCAAATGAAAGCGTATCAGCTGTTAAGCTATTGGCAATTATAGTAATATCGTGTTTTTTGTAATTGGCCAGTACCAACCATTCCTTTTCATCGGGCTTAATGTTATAAGCTATAGCTTTCATATATGATAATTATATATACAAAACTATAAAGGAAGCTTAAGGCGACAGGTGAGAATGCTTAGAGAAAAAAATGATATTGGTTACTTTTTTTTAGTCATGAGCATCGATTCTATAGTCTTGAGTCCCTCTTTTAGCGCAAGTCTTGGTACTCGGGTACTGTAAGTTGGCTTGACTTGTGCTTTAAAATACCGAAGTGTCAGATGGAAATCTTTTCTAGCCAAAGTCTTAGCGCTTTGGGCACTTTGGGTTGGCTTGTGCTTTAAAAATATCTTCGTGTCAGATGGAAACATCCGACACCACAGATGTGATCAGTTTTCAGTTGACAATTTGGACTTAACAACTAAGCAGAAAACCAATGAACCTCTCTTCCAGCGCAAGTCTTAGCGCTTTGGGCACTGGGCTTGACCTGTGCTTTAAATATTTTAATGTCAGATGGAAACATCCGACAACACATACAACAGATTTCTCGACTGCGTTGCACTCCGCTCGTATTCTAGGTTTATGATACATCCAAATTTATTTTTAAAAAAATATTTCTAAGCTGATCTTAGATATTCTTCAACATATTTTTCCT
>NZ_JBIWEB010000026.1:0-58251 GCF_044762335.1 Pedobacter suwonensis
TTAAATAAGCATAAATTAAAGCTATTCATAAGAAGCTGAAAAAAATCAACTTTTGCTATAAACAAAAAGAGGGAGCCTTTTTAGACACCCCCTTTTTATTTCTCCTGGATTTATTTTACTTGATAGTTGACTACTAACATTTTACCTATAAGCTGTAGCGTTTGATTAATGTGTTACGTTTAATCATAAACATTCAAAACATGAAAAAAAATCTAATTAACGCATTCCTTATCCTACTTGCTTTTGCAGTATTTACTTCGTGCAAAAAAGATGAGTATGAAACCATTCAGATTGTCAAAATGATTTCCGCTAAGGAGATGAGGGCCTTACCTACAGGACTTACCAGGGCTATTCCAGCAAAAAAGACTGGAAAAATATACATCTACAAAGATTATCTTTTCATTAATGAGCCCAATGAAGGCATTCACATCTACAATAATACCAATCCGAATGCTCCTTTGAATATGGCTTTTCTGAAAATCCCGGGCAATGTAGATTTAGCAATCCACAATAATATTCTTTATGCCGATAATTTTATCGATTTGCTGGCTTTCGATCTATCGAATATAAACAATATTACATTGGTTAAAAGGGTAACTGATGTTTTTAGTCAGTTCAATAATCCAGGCATTGAAAAATATATTTACACTTATAAAGATACAGTAGTAAAAAAACAAACTTATAAGCATGAAATGCAATATGTTGCTTACAGTACTTCTTCTTCGCAAGCTGGTTCGGGACAGGGCGGTTCGATGGCCAGGTTCACCCTGATGAACGATTATTTATATACCGTTGGTACAAGTAATTTAAATCTGTTTAATGTTAAAACCGCATCAGACCCAACATTTTTAAAGACAATCAGTTTGGGTTGGGGAGTAGAAACCATCTTCCCTTATGATAACAAGTTATTCATAGGCACCAACAGAGGCATGCACATCTTTAGTGCCAGCGATCCGGCCAATCCTGTCCAACTATCTACCTACAGCCATATTTTCGCTTGCGACCCGGTGGTTGTACAAGGCAAGTATGCTTATGTTACTTTACGCACCGGCAATTTATGCAGGCAGGCAAGTAATCAGTTGGAAGTTGTGGATATTGAAGATCCGACCAAGCCGAAACAGATAGCGGTTTACCCAATGCAAAATCCACATGGCTTAAGCACCTCTGGTGATTATCTATTTCTCTGCGAAGGTAACTATGGAATAAAGAGTTTTAATATCAGAGATAACACGAAAATCAGCGACAACATGTTACAGCATCTAAACAATATTAAAAGTTTTGATGTCATTGCCGGCCCCAAATCTTTGATCGTTACAGGAGAAGATGGTGTATATCAACTTAATTATAGTAATGCCGCAAATTTAAAGCAGTTGAGTTTAATTAAAAACCAATTCTAAAACCACTATGAGAGCATAGGTTGTTATTTTTACAGCCATTTCTCATAATAATCTAAACTATTTCTATATTTAACACGTAAATACCATTCTATTCAAATAGAATGGTATTTTTGTTTTCAACATGAGCGACATTAAAAAAACTTTACTTACAAAAGCTATCGGTCAAAAGAGCACCAATTTAGAGGCAGAAATGTCTTTTTTCGATCATCTGGATGTTCTCCGTAAACATTTAATCAGAGCCGTAATTGCTATTGCCGTTTTTACGGGTATCGCTTTTTACTTCAACGAGGAGATTCTGGATAAAATAATTTTTGGGCCAAAAAAACCCGATTTTTGGACTTATCGAATGATGTGTAAACTGGTAGAGCATTTCCCATCCTTAGGTAAGGATATGTGTATTACTAAAATTAATGGGGAAATCATCAATACTGAGATGGCCGGCCAGTTTAACCTTCAGTTAAATGTTTGTGTGATGTGCGGTATCGTTGTGGGCTTCCCTTACCTCTTGTGGGAGATCTGGCGTTTCGTTAAACCAGCATTGCACGATAATGAGCGCAAATCGGCCAGTGGTTTTGTGTTTTTCGCATCCTTATTGTTCGTTGTAGGAATCTTTTTTGGCTATTTTATAGTTTGTCCCTTATCGGTTAATTTTTTAACCGGTTATACAGTTAGTACTGAAATTAAAAATACTTTTACAGTTGATTCTTACCTGTCATCGGTTGCAACCCTTACTTTGGGTACCGGGATTATCTTCGAGCTCCCGGTTATCATTTTTATTCTATCCAAGCTTGGTTTAATGACGCCAAAACTGATGCGTGCCAGCAGAAGGTATGCCACTGTAATTATTTTAATTATCGCTGCCATTGTAACCCCTACACCAGATATCATGACGATGTTGATCGTAGCTACCCCTTTATTCTTATTGTATGAGCTGAGTATTTTTGTTTCGGCCTATATTGAAAGAAAGAAGAAAAAAGCTGAAGCTGCATTCTATGCAAACTAACAAAAACATTACGAACAGAATTCATAATTCTCTATACATTTGACAATGTCTGATACAAAAATAAAAATTGCTATTGGCGCGGATCATGCCGGATTCGATTATAAAGAAATATTAAAAGATTTTTTAAAAGATTTTTTAAAAGATTACGAAGTAAAGGATTTTGGACCTTTCTCAGCAGATTCAGTTGACTATCCTGATTTTGCACATCCTGTGGCCAGTGCTGTTGAAAACGGAGAATTTACCTACGGTATTTTATTATGCGGCTCTGCTAACGGCGTGGCCATAACCGCAAACAAACACCAGGGCATAAGAGCAGGCTTGTGCTGGGAAAACCAAGTGGCTTCGCTGGTACGCCTCCATAATAATGCTAATGTACTTTGTATACCGGCTCGTTTTGTATCTGTAGATGAAGCCAAACAAATTACCGAAACCTTTTTAACTACGCCGTTTGAAGGTGGCCGCCACCAAAATCGGGTTGAAAAGATTTCTTGCTAACCAGACCTCAACTAAAATTATCATCATGAACAAAAAGTTTTTAACACTTGGTTTGGCTACACTTGTTACGGCAAGTTGTTTTAGCCAGATTAAACCACTACATGCCAATAAAGACGCTATTAAATTTAGCAGGGCCATTAATCCTGATAATGCCTATAAACACCTTTCCATTTTAGCATCCGACGAATATGAAGGACGCGAGACAGGAACAAAAGGCGCCTGGATGGCTGCAGACTATATCCGCGATTATTTTAAATCAATTGGCTTAAAAGGCCCGGTTGACGGAGGTTATTTCCAGAAAATCAACCTCGTAAATGTTACCTTGAAAGAAAGCCATGTAACTGTTAACGGTCAGCCGAAAGAGTATCAGAAAGATTATGTCGTTTCTCCGAGCCTAATCAGTGATAACGGTTTTACCTTCTCTACCGATCAGATTGTATTTGTCGGCTACGGAATAAAAAAAGACAGCTATAACGATTTTGCAGGAACAGATATTAAAGGCAAAGTGGTGATGATGTTTAACGGTGGCGACCCAACCATTAAACCTGGTACCCGTGTTGATAGGGCTGCTTACCGCGCCATGTTAGAAAGCAGGGCAAAATATTTTGCTGAAAACAATGTAAAAGCCATTATCCTGATTGATCCAAGTGTGGATAGAATTACAGAAAACACCAAACAGGCTCAAAACAAAGGCCGTGTAATGGTCAAAACAAATGCGGCTATTGAGGCCCAGAAACAGAATGAGATACCACGCATCTCTATCTCTGTGGCCTTAGCCAACGATCTGTTAAAATCAGCAAATACTACAGCAGCCGACTTACAAAAGAAAATTACAGAAAGTCTTACACCTGCTTCACAGGTAATAAATATTCCTTTTTCGGCAAGTGCCGCCAAAAACGAAGCATCGGTTAGGTGCGAAAACGTTTTGGGTTACTTGGAAGGATCAGATCCCGTACTTAAAAAAGAAGTATTAATCTTAACCGGCCACTACGATCATATTGGTTTAGAAACTGATCCTAACGCAAAAGATAAAGTAAACAACGGTGCCGACGACGATGGATCGGGTACTACCGGTGTTTTACTAATGGCAAAAGCTTTTACTGATGCCAAAAAAGCAGGTAAAGGTCCTAAACGCAGTATCTTATTTATGACCGTTGTTGGAGAAGAAAAAGGACTGTGGGGCTCCGAGTGGTATTCTGAGCATCCTGTTTTCCCGGTTGCCAATACCATTGCTGATTTAAATACTGATATGATTGGCCGTATAGGTGAAGAGTATTTGGGCAAACCTGATTCGGCAAACTACATTTATTCAGTAGGTTCGAGGATGTTAAGTAGCGACCTCGCCAATTTAAGTGAGCAGGTAAACGCTACCTATACTAAAATGAAACTGGATTATAAATATGATGACCCTAAAGATCCCGAGCAAATTTATTATCGCTCAGACCACTATAACTTTGCTAAATTAGGCATTCCGATTATTTTTTATTATGATGGAATGTTACAGCAGGATTACCATAAACCAGGTGATGAAGTAAGCAAAATCAACTTCCCCTTATTGTCAAAAAGAGCAAAACTCACCTACTTTACCGCATGGGAGCTTGCTAACAGAGCCAAGCGTCCGGTTGTAGACATGGACGGAAAAGGGAATCCAAAGAAATAATGTTCAAAATACTCAGCCTCAACGAAATGTTGGGGCTTTTTTGTGTGTATTTCAAACTTAAAATGTTATTTTTGATAAAACGAGTTTATGGATCAATTGCATATTTTAGAAAAAATTAAAATGATCCCTGTTGCCTACCAGCAAGAGGTAGAAGACTTTATTGATTTTATTTTGCAAAAAAAAGTCTCTCAAAAAAATGCGGTTAAAAGCAATAGAAAACTTGGTTTACTTAAGGGGAAAATGAAAATGAGTGATGATTTTAATGCGCCATTAGATGATTTTAAAGATTACATGTAGTGAAAAAGTATTTACTTGATACGCATGTTTTACTTTGGATGCAGGACGACAACATCGCATTATCTAACAGGGCAAGAAACATCTTAGAAGACCCAACCCTTAACCTCTATCTAAGTATTGCCAGTTTGTGGGAAATCACAATAAAACAATCAATAGGTAAACTTCAGTTAGAGTATTCATTTGATGAACTCATTGAATCATGTAATGAAACGAATATTACCGTTCTTCCAATAGATATAGAAATATTAAAAACACTTAAAGATTTACCATTTCTACATCGCGATCCTTTCGATAGAATTATTATTGCAACAAGTATAAAATTAGGCTTAGATTTTATTTCAAGCGATGAAATAGCTAAAAAATATATGCCAGAAGTAATCTGGTAAAAGTATTTGTTATTACAATAATTTCTTTTGTTTCAACTTTGAAAAATAAACTCAATGGGTTTCCTATCTTTGGTTTTTAACGAAGTAACACCAAACTAAAAGCGGTTATTCTTCGTTACCCCTATAATAAATTGCTATTGATGAAAACTGCCGAGGAATTTTTAGAGAAGTCAGATGAGAAAGCTTTCGATTTGCCGCACCGTAAAACCATAAATTACAATATTGGTAAATACAATGCGGCGGTTGAAAGGGGCTTATCGAAATTCGAAAACCTCGAGGCTTCTAAGAAAAAAGCCCATGTAATTAAATGGCGTGTAATGGAAAATCTCGACAAGTTCTTACCAGAATTCGAGTCAAATTTTCAGCGTCGCGGCGGTAAGGTGATCTGGGCAAATGATGCTGCAGAAGCCCAGGCAGAAATCCTCAATATCATTAAAAGAAACAATGGAAAAACGGTCATCAAATCTAAATCGATGACGACCGAAGAAATTCACCTGAACGATTTCCTGGAGCAGAATAATATTGAATCGCTGGAAAGCGATCTGGGAGAATACATCGTACAGTTATTGGGCCAGGCGCCCTACCATATTGTTACCCCTGCCATGCACTTAAGTGCTACTGATATTGCGCAGTTATTCCACGATAAATTTGGAACTCCCATTGATGCTACACCACCGCAGCTGGTGCAAAAAGCTAGGGAACTACTTCGAGACAAATATTTGAATGCCGATATTGGTATAAGCGGAGGGAATTTCCTGATTGCCGATACCGGTAGTATTGCCATTACCGAAAATGAAGGAAATGCCAGGTTAAGCACTACTTTCCCCAAAATACATATTGCCATTGTTGGTATTGAAAAGGTCATCCCTTCTATGGCCGACCTGGACCTGTTCTGGCCTTTGTTGGCTTCGCATGGTACCGGACAAAACCTAACGGTTTACAATAGTATCCTGAGTGGACCGCGTCAACCAAATGAAACGGATGGACCTGAAGAAATGTATGTGATCCTGCTGGATAATGGCCGCACCAATTTACTGGCACAAAAGGATCAGCGACAAGGTTTGTACTGCATTCGTTGTGGTGCCTGTTTAAATGCCTGCCCGGTATATAAAAATATCGGTGGACACACTTATAATACCACCTACAGTGGCCCCATTGGCTCGGTAATTACGCCGCATTTAAAAGGTATGGAAGAGTTTAAGCATTTGAGCTATGCTTCCAGTCTCTGCGGAAAATGCTCGGAAGTGTGTCCGGTAAAAATCGATATCCATAAAATGCTGCTGCTTAACCGAAGAGATGCTGCAGCTGGTCATGAGAACGGCAAACAGGAAGAAATCAGCTGGAGCATGTTCAGCAAGATGATGCAAAAACGCAAATGGATGGATTTCTTCGGCGGAAAATTTAAAAACTTTATGCTCAAAACCTTCTTTAAAAAGAGTTGGGGCAAATACCGTGAAATGCCAAAGGTTGCCGATAAATCATTCGCCAAACAGTTTGAGGAATTAAAGAAGAGCCGGGAGTCCTGAGTCCAGAATCACTAGTCAAACCAACCAGATATGCATTTCAACCGAAGAGATAAAGACGATGAATTCTTATTGAATTTATATAAAAAACTACTTTATCCCAGAATGGTAGAGGATAAAATGCTTAAATTATTACGACAGGGACGTATAGGGAAATGGTTTTCGGGAATTGGACAGGAAGCCATTTCTGTGGGCAGTACCATGGCCATGCAGAAAGGTGAATACATTTTACCCATGCATCGCAATTTAGGTGTTTTTACCTCACGTAATATTCCGCTAAAGAAATTAATGGCCCAATGGCAGGGCAAGTTAACCGGCTTTACCAAAGGCCGCGACCGCTCCTTCCATTTTGGCACACAAGATTATAAAATTGTGGGCATGATCTCCCATTTAGGGCCACAAATGGCTTTAGCCGATGGCATCGCCCTGGCCGATCTTTTGGCTAATAAAAAACAGGCTACACTGGTTTATACCGGCGAAGGCGCCACCAGCGAAGGCGATTTCCACGAAGCCGTAAACGTGGCAGCAGTTTGGGGCCTTCCTGTTATCTTTCTGATCGAAAACAACGGCTATGGACTGTCAACCCCAACAGCAGAACAATACAGATGCAAAAACCTGGTTGATAAAGCCATTGGTTATGGAATAGAGGGTGTTCAGATCGACGGAAATAATATTTTAGAAGTTTATGATACCATTAACCAGCTGGCCATGGAAATCCGAAAAGATCCCAGACCTGTTTTGGTTGAGTGCATGACTTTCAGGATGCGTGGCCATGAAGAAGCATCAGGTACGAAATATGTTCCGCAGGAACTTTTTGACCAGTGGAAAAAGAGAGACCCTTTGAATAATTATGAGGCCTATTTAATTGAGCAAGGTATTTTAACAACAGATACCATTACGGATATTAAGATTCAGTTTAAGCAAGATATTGAATTAGCAGTAGAAGAAGCTTTTGAAGATCCGGAACCCATTGCAGATTACGCGAGAGAAGAAAGGGACATGTACTTTCCTTACCAGTCCGAAATTGTTCGACCAGGCGAATCTGCTACTGAAAAAAGGTATCTGGATGCAATTAGTGATGCACTCGATCTCGCGATGGAAAAATATCCTAACCTGGTTTTAATGGGGCAGGATATTGCCGGTTATGGCGGGGCATTTAAAATCACAGATGGCTTCATGGCTAAATATGGCAAAAGTCGTGTGCGCAATACACCTATTTGCGAATCGGCCATTGTGGGCGCTGGTCTAGGGCTTTCTATAAACGGTTACAAAGCTGTTGTAGAAATGCAGTTTGCCGATTTTGTAAGCGCTGGCTTTAACCAGATTGTAAACAATTTGGCCAAAACGCATTACCGATGGGGCGAAAAGGCAGATGTAGTTGTACGTATGCCTACTGGTGCTGGAACAGGAGCCGGCCCGTTCCATTCGCAAAGCAATGAGGCGTGGTTTACAAAAACACCGGGATTGAAAATTGTTTACCCCGCATTTCCTGAAGATGCCAAGGGTTTGCTTTTGTCTGCCATAGCCGATCCCAATCCCGTAATCTACTTTGAACATAAATACCTTTATAGAAGCCTAACCGGGTCGGTACCGGATGGCTATTATACTACCGAAATAGGAAAAGCCGCTACTTTAAAACTGGGAGACCAGTTTACGATTATCACCTATGGTTTAGGTGTACATTGGGCTTCAGAACATTTGAGCAGCCATCCTGAACAAGCAGCAACCCTGGTTGATCTGCGTACGTTACAGCCATGGGATCAGGAAACGGTAAAGGATGCTGTAAAAGCAACCGGAAGGGTGCTGGTTTTACATGAGGATACCTTGACCAATGGTTTCGGTGCTGAAATTTCTGCTTGGATTGGCGAGCATCTTTTCCAATACCTGGATGCACCTGTAATGCGTTGTGCAAGTTTAGATACTGCCATTCCAATGAGCAAGGTGCTGGAAGATGATTTTCTGGCTAAAGCCAGATTAGCAGAAATAATTGATAAACTATTAAAATATTAAACAGAGGTTAATTGTATAAACTGTTTAAATTGGTTAACTGTGTATCCTAAACAATTAACCGGTTTAAACGATTAACCTGTTAAACATTAAAGCAACATGGGCACTTTCAAAGTCAGTGGAAATATAGTTAATATCGTAGCACGTCATATTTTCTTTGGCGAAATAACGGTTGACGCCGGAAAAATAAAATCGATTACCCAAATTTCGGAAGAACGTCCGGGAAGCCCCTTCATTACGCCAGGCTTTATTGATAGCCATGTACATATCGAAAGCAGCATGCTCATTCCGAGCGAGTTTGCACGCCTGGCTGTGGTGCACGGTACAGTGGCGACCATTAGTGATCCGCACGAAATTGCAAACGTATGCGGGATGGAAGGGGTTGAATTTATGATTGACAACGGCAACACCGTACCCTTTAAATTCAATTTCGGTGCACCAAGCTGCGTACCGGCTACTACCTTCGAAACTGCAGGCGCCAAGTTAAATCACAATGATGTAAAGGCGCTTTTAGAACGCCCGGAGATTAGATACCTCAGTGAAATGATGAATTTTCCCGGCGTGCTGCATAAGGATGAAGAGGTTTTAAAAAAAATTGCCGCAGCCCATCAGCTTGGCAAACCGGTTGACGGACACGCACCAGGCTTACGCGGTGATGCAGTCCAAACATATATAGATGCAGGCATTTCTACCGACCATGAATGTTTTACTGCCGAAGAAGCACTGGATAAACTACAGCGTGGCATGAAGATCCTGATCCGGGAAGGCAGCGCAGCCAAAAATTTTGAGGCTTTAATCCATTTACTCCAGGAGTGGCCCGAAATGATGATGTTCTGTAGTGACGACAAACATCCTGATAGTTTAGTTGAAAGCCACATTAACGAAATTTGTGCCAGGGCAGTGGCCAAAGGAATCGATGTTTTTAAAGTGCTTCGCGCGGCATGTATTAACCCCATCTTACATTATAAGCTTGGAGTTGGTGCGTTACAGGTAAACGATGATGCTGATTTTATTGTGATGGAAGACCTGATTAATTTTGAGGTAAAACAAACCTATATTAATGGGCTTTTATTAGCAGAAAACGGCAAAATGATCGGCAACTGGATCAACCATGCACCGAGTAAAGAATCAATTAACCATTTTAATTGCAGCTTGAAAAACGAAGAAGATTTTATCTTGCCCCATCAAAACGAACAGGAGATTCCGGTTATCGAAGCCCTGGATGGTCAGTTGATCACCAATAAACTACATATGAAACCAAAAGTTGAAAACGGAAACATGGTGAGCGATGTAGAAAATGATATGCTAAAAATGGTGGTGGTTAACCGCTATCACGATGCGCCCATTGCCATTTCCTTCGTTAAAAACTTTGGTCTAAAAAAGGGCGCAATTGCCTCAAGTGTGGCGCATGATAGTCATAATATTATTGCAGTGGGTGTTGATGACAACAGCATTTGTGCGGCGGTAAATCTGGTGATTCAGGAAACTGGTGGAGTTGTCGCTTTAGGAAACGGAAAGGAAGAGGTTCTACCGCTACCTGTTGCCGGCTTAATGAGTAACCACAATGGTTACGAGGTTGCTGCATGTTATACTGCTATCGATCAGTTTGCAAAAGACCTGGGGTCAACCCTGCTTGCTCCTTTTATGACACTTTCTTTTATGGCACTTTTGGTTATTCCGCATTTGAAACTGAGTGATAAAGGTTTATTTGATGGTGATGAGTTTAGGTTGATGTAACTAAATAACACCTTCTATCCTATCGGCAAAAACATTAACTAACTTATAATTTTTGTTTAAAGAGATAACCTCTGGCCGTAAAATATTAATTGCATCGTGAAATTGAGACATTTCCATATTTCCTAATCTAATATGAATCACTTTAGGTGGCGGAGTATGTAAAAGTATTCTGGAAGAAAAATCGCTGTCTTTTGTTATAGTGGTCAAATTTTGAGCCTTAGCGACCATTTATCACCTAAATCGGCCTGATGAATGTATTGAGCATTGTTCCAAAGTGAGGAAAAACGAGGAAGGTTAACGTCTGCTAAAAATCTACATTCCTCCATTTAAGCCACCGCCCGTTTAATAATGAAACTACGATTCATTAATTCTGTTGCATAGCGCATACAGGCGGTAATATCTTCAGGTTCAAGTGAAGGATACTGATTTGAAATTTCTTCGGCTGTTTCACCTGCAGATAAAAATTTCATTACAGTCTGTACCGTAATTCTCTTTCCCCTTATAATTGGCTTTCCATTACAAATATCACTATCAATGTAAATACGATCGAAAATCTGTTCCATAATGTAAAGTTGACCAATTAGTTTATCTTTTGATAATTTGGAAAGTTAATCCAACAAAAACACTTCAGCAAGCGGATTAAACAGGTAAATCCGCTTATCATCTAAACAAATACAGCGATATCGCTTCCTAATCTGTTCGCCTTTGGTAAAGCGACGGCCATCTTTGATTTTAAAGTTGGTGTTAACTGGCAGTTGCTCTACATGTAAAGTTTCGCTTTTATTGCTGTCGTATTTTTTTAAGGCCCGCGATAAATGTAAATCAGAACAGCTTGAGGCCGCAGGATTCGACATATAATTGTCTATCGCATGATGGATATCCTGCGGAAAAATATTCATATCAAAGAAAGGAACCATCATCCGCTGAAAGTTTTTCTTCCATTCGGTTCCGTGCGGCTTTACTTTATTCTTAAAATCATTCCAGGTGAGCAAATGGGCGAATTCGTGCACTGTGGTCACTAGAAACGCATAATGGTTGAGGTTAAAATTAACTGAAATACGATGGCCTTTACCACGGAATGGATGGCGGTAATCGCCTAATTTGGTAGAACGTGTTTTAGCGATTTTGAATTCGCATTGAAAATAATCAATCCACCTGGCAATTCGCGGGGCGGCCTCTGCAGGCATGTATTGCGCTAAAACTTTAACTTTCTCCATTTAACCGCAAAGTTCGCAAAGTTTTTCGCAAAGAAATAAAGAAAAGTTATAAGCCATTAACAATTCTCTTTAATCCATCTTTTAAGCGGGAAACATTGAAATTCATTAATAAGCCTAACTTATAATTTCCCAATTTCATATAGGTCAAAGTTTGGGCAAGATGAACATCATTTAGCATCTCGACACTTTTCAACTCCAATACTAACTTATTTTCTATCAGTATATCTATTCTATAACCACATTCTAATCTAACATCTTCAAAAACTAAAGGTATTTTCTTTTCCTTTTCAACGAATAAACCAGTTTTAGCAATTTTATAAAACAAGCATTCTTTATAAGCACTTTCCAATAATCCTGGTCCCAAAGCGTTATGCACATCTATTGCCAATCCGATTACAATTCTTGATAATTCATTCTCATTCATAATCTTCAAATTAACTTTGCAAACTTCGCGTTTCTTTTCTTCGCGCTCTTTGCGGTCAATAGATTATTCTTCTGTTGGAAACAGCGACGCCAGTACCATTTTTATCTCGCCGAAAGAATAATCTTTGCCTAAAAACTCCCTGATGGTAGCCATCGATTTTGTTTTCTGGCTTTCAACGGCATCTGTAATATTGCGGATTTTATTGGCTTTTACCAGCTTTTTTACATCCAGTTGCTGTGTAGAAACATAATATGCCAAATGGCCCTCAATAGTACCAACCGATAAGCCCCGCTCCTTTGCAATTTCATCTAATGTTTTGCCCGCATTGTATAATTCAAAACTAATCAGTTTGGTATCGGGCTTCGGCTCTTTCTTTTTTTTCTCTGTAGCAGTTCTTACTTTTAACGCCATGCCTTTAAGCGTAATCGCCTTTTTTAATTGTGCCTCTCTTTCTACCGCATTTAAAAGTGCATCGGTATCGGCCTTACTAAACTCTTTTCCATCAATAATGGCTTCCAGCAATGCTTTGCTTTTATGAATTTTCTTCAGCTGTTCATAAATCACAATTTCCAGTTCAAGCAGTTCAGTCAGGTAAGTTTTGACCTGTTTCTCTTCTTTTATGGCTTCAATTTGGGCTAGGAATTTATCTGACACCTCCTTAATCAGCGGACTGAAATATTTTACCGCGGCCTGTACCCGCTTGGACACATTGAACAAAGTATGCTCGGTTTGTTGTGCAAACAAGTTTTTAAGCTGGTTTACAAAAGTATCAGCCGTCGCAGTAATTTTCTGGAAATCTTTATACAGATCTATCGTCCAATCATCATAGCGCTGTTTGGTCGATTTAGCCTCACTCTTATCAAAAGTTTGCATGTGTTCCTTAAAATAATAGCGTGCCATATTCAGATCGAAAGCTGATAACAGATAAGTCCGGATAAAATCATAGCTCTCGGCACTGATCTGCTGGCCGAGTACTTCTGTAGGCTGTTTGGTTTTAGAAAAATAATGGATGTTCTGGTCTTGCTGCAAACCGCTTTCGCGCAGATGCGACGTTAACACCAACCCCTTAAGCGAGCGAAGGCGTGAAAGCGCCACATAAGCCTGCCCGGGGGCAAAAGCGTCACCAATATCAATAATGGCTTTATCAAAGGTTAAACCCTGACTTTTATGCACCGTAATGGCCCAGGCCAGTTTAATTGGATACTGCACAAAGGAACCTGCTACATTTTCTTCAATTTCATTCGTGGCCTCGTTCAGTTTATATTTTACGTTTTCCCAGGTATAAGGCGAAATCTGGATTACCGTTTTATCTTCTGGCAATTCAATTTCTACCAGATCTTTTTCAATGTGGTGCACCACTCCTATTTTCCCATTGTAATAGCGTTTTTCGGCGGTCATATCGTTTTTGATAAACATAATCTGCGCACCAACCTTCAGTTCCAGACTCCTATCATTGGGATAAGCATATTCATTAAATTCGCCTGTTATCCTGGCTTCAAAAAAATACGATTTCGTTTTCAGTTGAGTTAACCTTTCGCGGTTAATGCCATCAGCCTTATGATTATGCGTAGTTAAGGTGATGTAATTGTCATCTGCTGCCGGCTTAAAATCACGGATAAAATGTTGTTGCAATAATGCCGTATCCTGCGGGGTAATCTGGTTATTCCGCAAGTTATTCAACAGGTCAATAAAAACAGTATCATCCTGGCGATAAATTTTATCCAGCTCGATATATACCGGTGGATTATTTTGCAATGCCAGCGCGTCAAAAAAATAAATACTCTTATAAAATCCGGCCATTACCCGCCATTCATCATTTTTAACCACAGGCGGCAACTGGTGTAAATCACCGATAAATAAAAGCTGTACGCCCCCAAACGGTACATTTTTACTTCTCCTGATGTAGCGCAGGGCAAAATCAATGGCATCAAGCATATCCGCCCTCAGCATACTTACCTCATCAATTACCAACAGTTCCAGTTCCTGAATCAGGCGCCTTTTATTGCCCTGCATATTTAAGTGCTTGGCCAGGGTACGTGGTGTATTAAAGTTGAAGCTAATCTGCTGATTGATAATATTTCCGGCCGCATCAGGGAAAAAAGCACCAAAAGGCAGCTGAAAAAGAGAATGGATCGTAACCCCGGCAGCATTAATCGCCGCTATACCTGTTGGCGCACATATAATCGCTTTTTTATGCGTAAGCTGAATCAGTTTCCGCAAAAAGGTCGTTTTACCTGTCCCCGCTTTTCCGGTTAAAAAAACGTGTTTAGAGGTATAATTCACAAATTTAGCCGCGATCTCAGCGGGCATAGAAGTTTCTTCTAATGTAGGCATCTGCAATAAAATTTTAGTGTGCTAAACAGGGAGGATAAATAAAGCTAAACATTTTAGCACAAAACTAAAGAATGATTGGTGAGAAATTTTAATTTTAAGTTGATATTTTTGGTCTAAACCTTTAATTAAGCAATAATTTCTGAATTGGCGAACCAAAAAACCTTAACAGAACTGCCACAGAAGCAATATAAACCTTACAGGAACCGCAGCCTCCGGTTTCTATAAGCGGAGCTATAGTGTATAACAGGGCTCTAATAACAAAAGAACCACTGCCACTGCTTTTCAATCTTAAAAATTGCAATCAGTTTTCAATTAAACAATTAACCACTTAAAACAGTTAACCAAATTCCCTATCTTTGCAACCTGATGAAACAACACTATTCAAATCTTATCGCTGTTAAATTCCTTTAACAAGGTTTCATCATTTCTTATACCCAAAATTTTATTATGCTTAACCCTGAAATAGAAAAACGTAAAACCTTTGCCATTATTAGCCACCCCGATGCCGGTAAAACCACACTTACAGAAAAATTTCTGCTTTTTGGTGGTGCCATCAACACCGCTGGCGCAGTAAAAAGAAATAAGGCCAACCAGAGCAATACCTCCGATTTTATGGAGATTGAAAAGCAAAGGGGTATCTCTGTTGCCACCTCAGTAATGGGTTTCGAATACAGCGGTAAGCGTATTAATATTCTGGACACTCCGGGTCACAAAGATTTCGCCGAAGATACCTACCGTACTTTATCCGCTGTGGATAGCGTGATTTTAGTGGTCGATTGTGTGAAGGGTGTGGAGGAACAAACCGAGAAGCTCATGTCGGTTTGCCGAATGCGGAACACGCCTGTAATTATCTTCATCAACAAAATGGACCGTGAAGGTAAAGAAGCTTATGATTTACTGGATGAAATTGAAGAAAAACTAAACATCAGCCTTTGCCCGCTTTCCTGGCCTATTGGACAGGGACATACTTTCAAAGGGGTTTACAGCATTTATAACAAGCATTTAAATTTATTTAATTCTGATAAAACTAAAGTAACCGATTCGGTTATTGCCGTTAATGACCTGAACGATACCTCGCTCCTGGATTACCTCAAAGAAAATGAAATTAACACGCTGAAAGATGATGTTGAATTGGTTGATGGTATTTACGGCAAAATTGATAAAGATTTATATACCGATGGTTTAGTTGCGCCTGTATTTTTCGGCAGTGCAATCAATAATTTCGGGATTAAAGAGCTTTTAGATACCTTTATAGATATCGCTCCTAGTCCTCGTCACCGTGAAGCTGAAGAACGTGATGTACTGGTAGAAGAAAAAAACTTTAGCGGTTTTGTATTTAAAATACACGCCAACTTAGATCCTAAGCACCGCGATCGGATTGCATTTTTGAGGATCTGCTCTGGTAAATTCGAACGCAATAAATTCTATTACCATACCCGTCAGGATAAAAAACTAAAATTCTCTAACCCGATGGATTTTATGGCCAACGAGAAAAGTATTGTAGAAGAAGCCTGGCCAGGTGATGTAGTGGGTTTGTATGATAGCGGAAACTTTAAAATTGGTGATACTTTAACTGAAGGTGAAAAACTGCAGTTTAAAGGAATCCCAAGTTTCTCTCCTTCTATTTTTAAAGAGGTAGAAAACATGGACCCGATGCGCACCAAACAGCTGGAAAAAGGAATTGAACAATTAACTGACGAAGGGGTAGCACAGTTATTTGTGATGCAGCCTGGAAACCGCAAAGTTATTGGCGCGGTTGGTGAGCTTCAATTCGAGGTAATCAACTTTCGTTTAGAGCATGAATACGGGGCGAAATGCCGTTTCCGCACGCTGAGTTATACCCGTTCGAGCTGGGTAACTTCAGAAGATAAAAAGAAGTTGGATGAGTTTGTAAAACGCAAGCAACAGCACATCGGCTTCGATAAAGAGGCTAACCCGGTGTACCTGGCTGATAGTGAATATATGATTAATTTAACCAAACAGGATTACCCGGATATCGAATTCCATAAAACAAGCGAATTTAAGAGCTAGTTTTTGATCCGGAGTCTGGAGCAGACTTCCGTCTTTGCGAGAAGGCTTTTTCAGCCCACGAAGCAATCTTTACAGGAACAATCGTTAGCTTGAAAGATTGCTTCGTCGTTCCTCCTCGCAATGACGATCAGTGCTAATTATCATTCCCTACTCAAATCCCAGATTTTTAAACTGCTTAGCGTACTTCTGCCATCTTTCGAAAACGCCGTAATTCCGGTCGCTTTTTCATCCGGGAAAATCATGGTCGAAATTACCTTTTCGCCTCCATTACCAAAAACTTCGAGCGATGATTTGTCAATCAGGATCTGTATGTTTACTTTACCGGCAACAGGATTTATTTTTGCCGTTTGTACGATATTCTTATCGTTTTTAATACCTTTTTCTGAGCGCGAACAATCAACATACAATTCGTTTTTATCAGCCTTGTAACCCACTTCAACTTCTTTAATTACTTTCCCTTGTCCGTCTTTTAACTGGGCCAGCTTAAAACCTGTATTTTTAGCACCTTTTAAATCAAATTCTGCTTCAATCCAGTTTGCATTTGTGATTTCACCCAGTTTCATTTCGCCACCAACAACCAGATTCTGTTTGGAAATTATTCGGTTTCGTGCAAGTTTTTTAAGGTTACCCGCAATAACCGAACTTGGCTGTTGAAACAATCTTACCCCATCAGGCGTAGTTTTTAAAGCTAAATCCCTCGGGATAGACATCTGCCCTTTCCAGGGAAAGGTTTCTTTACCGCCAGGCTGCAACCAGCCCAAAAGGATGCGTTTATCATTGGGCGCATTATTCCATGGAATGGCTGCATAAAATGAATCACCATCATCTACCAGCAAAGTTAACTGACCATCGTTATCATTCTTAAACGTTTTGCCGTCAAAATCACCCACAAAATATTGCATGGTTGGCCCTTTTGGCCCAAAAAGCGAAATCATCAGCACCCATTTTAAATTGTTCTGGTTTCCATCAACGGCCAGCGGAACGATGAAAGGACATTCCCATCCACTGCCCTGATCGCCCTGCTTGCCAAAATCGCTCAGCATGGTCCAGTCTTTCAGATTTTTTGAGCCATAAAACCGGGCCTGGTGTTCATCAACCATCGCAACCGTCATAATCCATTGTTTAGAAGCTTCATGCCACCATACATTTGGGTCGCGGAAATCTTTTTTATTTAAATCAATAATGGGATTTTCTACATAATTGGTAAAAGTTAAACCGCCATCATTACTATAAGCCATATACTGCGATTCGTTATGCTGTTTTGGCAAATCAGCTGTATAAAAAGCCAGAATTGGCGCTTTGCCCTTGCCTAAACCACTTACATTTTGTTTATCCAAAACTGCCGAACCAGAAAAAATCATGGTGGTGGTATCTTTGGTTACTTTTTCGGCAATGGCAACTGGCAGGTGTTCCCAATTGACCAGGTCTTTACTTTTTGCATGGCCCCAGCTCATGTGTCCCCATTTATTTTCGAATGGATTATACTGGTAATACAAATGGTATTCACCGTTCAGGTAAATTAACCCATTTGGATCATTAAGCCAGTTTGCCTGTGCAGTAAAATGGTAATTGGGCCGCCATTGCGGAGTAGCATGCTGTGCAAAGGTGTTCATCGCACAAGCGATCACCAGTAACAGGATATATTTGGTTCTGCTCATAATTGGTTTTCGAGCCTTTAAAATACGAATTAGAATCCAATAACTAAAACGTTTAACTATTTATGATTTTCGAACACCAGCCTGCTGTTCATCCGTTGCTTCATATTGCTTATAAGTCTGTTCTAAACGGCGTTTAATTTTAGCAATCAGCAACCTTGGTGAACGCACTTTAACGCATTCTCCAAAACCCAATATTTCGCGCTCCAACTCATAATTCAGCACGACATCAATTCTGATTGTAGTCGTACTGGCATTTTTATTCAACACGACCTGCGAGCTATGCAAAGGTTTGGTAATGACATAGGGAGCATGATCGTTATTAAATTCCAGAATCACTTTTTGTGGGCGGTCTCTTTCGCTTTTGGTTACCCCAATTAAATCGTCATAATAACGGTCAAAATCCACTCCTTCATAAGCGATAAAAGGTTCGTTTGGTAATTCCTGAAATTCAACTATCCTATCGAGTGCTAAATTTAATATTCCGGGCCGCTTTTTCGCCTTGCAAATCAAAAACCAGCGGTTACGGTATTCTTTTAACAGATAGGGGAAATAAATGCCTTGCTGTGCCTGTTGTGCCTTGAACGATTTATATTCAATTAACAACGATCGCTTGTTTAAAACCGCCTGATAAAGCGGCGGGATACATTCCAGGCCCTTCACCAGCTTATTACTTTCCAGCTGAATGTTGTTTCCGCTCTGTTTGGTCGATTTATACAGGTTATTCTCCAAACGGGCAATCATATCGCTCATTTCATCGAAATAATTAAAAGCATTAAACTGTTTCAGCACCCCCACAATTTCTTTCATTTTATCAACATCAGCATGGTTGATCGGTGCTTTTGTGATACTAAAACCAGGGTCGTCATAAGCATAAAACCGCCTGTCTTTTACCACAATAGGTGCGTTATAACCCAGCTTATCACTCCTCATCAACTGGATATCTGCCTGGATGGTGCGTTTACTTACGCCACTGGTTATGCCTTCAAGTTCGTACAGCGTTTCGGCGACCTTTTCAATAAGATCATCGAGGGTCCATTTGCGAAAGCGGTTTCTCAGACAGTCGTCGATAGTTTTGTAACGAATAAGGGCTAATTTATTGATGGCCATTTTGAGGTAATTAGCGTGTAGGTTAAAAAATCTGGTGTTTATGCTTCGGTTAAATATAACTAAGTTACCTATAACTGCGCAATAGAATTGCGCAATTTGATACTTAAAACATGAAACTTATCAAAAAATAAATTTTAAAACACTGATAAACAATTTTTTGACTAAAAATCATTAAAATTTTATTTACTGCGCAATTCCTCCGCGCAGGGCTGGTGGCATCTTTGTCATGTCGCCGGTCGATAATGAAGTTCTTTGAAAAAAATTAATAATAATAACTGATTTACAAGAAATTAAACTGCTTTAGAATACGCGCTCTCACGGCGCTGCTCATTTTCTGAGCAGCGCTTTATACGAAGCCCCTGTTCCGGATCTGCGGAACAGGGTTAAGGGCAGCAATTAAATAGTTTAAGTAAATCATTACATATAAAGAAATTCCGGTGAATAACCGGGATGGCAATACTACATCAAACTGATCCCGGTTGAGGGTTTCGGAATAGCCCCAAAGTATTCGTGCGATAGCATGGAATATACTGGTCAGGATGGTGCTGGTTTTTGTCTTAACACGTTGTGTGTCGTGGGTTCGAATCCCGCTTCCGGAGCAATCCGGAATAACTCAGGGGTTAGAGTAACAACCGTCAAAGTGCAGGTTCGAATCCTGCTTCCAACTCAACCTTGGAATCGCATAAGGGTAGTGCAATGGATTAGGGTTCCATTTTAAAAGAAGAGATACTTCAAATTTCTCGTTGATTAGCCTGTAAAACCACATTCTGCTTAAGGATTCTTTTATGTTCCTGACAAGCAAATTTGCTTTTGCTTTGAAAATAAAACGATGAACGAACTGATTTAAAAGTCAGGTTATTTAAACGTTAGAATCAATCCCCGGATCTCAGCTAACTGAAAAAATAATTTCACTCTTAAACACATCAGGATTCAATTTATTTCCGCAAAAACCAGATGAGTGTGCTTTTACAAGGCTTTATAAGCAAAACAATTAAATAATTATAAATCTTAACATCAAAAAACATGAAAAGAGTAACCATTAACACCAATTATGTTGGATTGGTGTTTAAAAGAGGAAAATTAAAAAACGTATTAACCTCAGGAACCTACTGGTTAGGTTTTGGAGAAGATATCTCTTTGTTCGATATGGGGAAAGAGTATTTTTTCACTCTTGCAGAACTAGAAGTACTGTTAACAAACACTGATTTTACTAACCTGGTCCATGTAGTAGATGTAGCCGATAATGAGTTGGCACTGGTTTACAGAAATGGAAATTTCAAAAGTGTGTTAACAGCGGGCAAGCATGCCATCTGGAAAGGTTTGTCTGCCTATCACTTTGTCAGAGTTGATATTAGTAACATCAACATTGATGAGACGGTTGATAAAAATTTGTTAGAGAAAGCTCCTTTATTAAATTATATCAGGGCCTTCAAAGTGGAGTCTTTCGAAAAAGCATTGTTATTTGTTGATGGCAAATTTGAAAGGATAATGGAAGCCGGAAACTATGTTTACTGGAAAAATGCCACTACGATTCAAGTTTTAAAAACCGATATGAGGCAATTGAATATGGAGATTATCGGACAAGAGATCTTAACTAAGGATAAAGCACAATTGAGGGTAAACTTCAGTATTCAATATCAAGTTGATGACATTATCAAAGCCTTATTGGATAACAAAGATTTTGATAAGCAATTGTATATCACGATGCAATTGGCCTTACGGGAATCAGTTGGCTTAATGACCTTTGATGAGTTGATGGAAGGCAAAGAGAGAATTGCCGCACAAGTAATGGATTTAACTTTAGCTAAAGCAACCGATTTGGGTGTAAAATTAATTAACTGCGGTGTTAAAGATATTATTTTGCCAGGCGATGTGAAGGAGATTATGAACCAGGTTTTAATTGCCGAGAAAAGAGCGCAAGCCAACATCATTACCAGGAGAGAAGAAACGGCTTCAACCAGAAGTTTGCTAAATACTGCCAAATTAATGGAAGAAAATTCGATGTTGTATAAGTTGAAGGAGATGGAATATGTGGAGAAAATCGCAGAAAAAATCAATAACATCAGCTTATCTGGCAGCGGGCAGATTGTGGATCAATTGAAGCAAATCTTCGTAAAATAAATTAAATTGAGAAACCCCTCGGTTAGGTGCATGTTGCCTGCCGGGGATTAATGAAGAATAAAATGAAAAACAACATAACAGGAAGCAACCTGATCGAAATAGGTTATTCCGAAGGGAAAATACTAGGCATGGCCTTGGAGATTTTGAAGGCAAATTTCACAGATACAGAAGAAAAAGAATTGCTGGCTTTATTTAAAAAAGTTAAAGATTACCCGGAAAGTTTTTTGGATGATCCGGTTTTAAAACCATTGGCCACAGCGATGATTGAAGAGGCCAATATACCAAAAGACGAAACCATTGAACTGGTGAACCATGCCACACCCTACGCGGTATTTGGTTCTGATTATATTGAAGAAGGTGCCAGAAACCAAATGGATATTGCCATGAAATTACCGGTATCGGTAGCGGGTGCTTTAATGCCCGATGCACATCAAGGTTATGGTTTGCCTATAGGTGGTGTACTGGCTACAAAAAATGCCATTATTCCTTATGGTGTGGGTGTTGATATTGGCTGCCGAATGGCCCTGAGCATTTTTGATATTCCGGAAAAACATTATTTCGGTAAAGATGCCATGTTCAAACGGGAACTGATTGCTTTTACTAAATTTGGTGCAGGCAGAGAGTTTAGGGGTTTGGAAAGAGCCGAACACGAAGTATTGGATCACGAAGCTTTCAACTCCACCACTTTTCTGAAAAATTTACATGGGAAAGCCTGGGCACAATTGGGTACATCAGGCGGGGGTAACCATTTTGTAGAATGGGGGATTATTGATTTTGCCGACCGCGACGAAGTTTTAAATATTGATAAAGGTCGTTATGTAGCTTTATTAACCCACTCCGGTTCGCGCGGTTTGGGCGCTACCATCGCTGGTCATTATACCAAACTGGCTAAAGAGATTTGCAAACTCCCGAAAGAGGCTGCAAACCTGGCTTATTTAGACCTGAATACTGCTGAAGGCCAGGAGTATTGGATAGCCATGAATTTGGCTGGTGATTATGCCTCTGCTTGTCACGAGGTGATCCATAAAAGATTAACCAAAGCCATTGGTGCAAAGGTTTTAGCCAAGGTAGAAAACCACCATAATTTTGCATGGAAAGAGTTGATCAATGGAGAGGAAGTAATTGTTCACCGAAAAGGGGCTACACCTGCCGGTAAGGGTGTAATGGGGATAATCCCCGGCAGTATGACGGCGCCAGGATTTCTGGTGCGTGGAAAAGGCGAAACCAGTGCAATCAATTCAGCATCCCATGGTGCCGGTAGACAAATGAGCAGGACGAAAGCGATCCAATCGATCACCAAATCAGATATGAAAGCCATTTTGAAAGACCACAATGTGACCGTGATCGGCGCAGGTATAGACGAAGCACCTATGGCATATAAAGACATCCATAAAGTAATGGCGGCACAAACTGAACTGGTTGATGTAGTGGCTAAATTCGAGCCTAAAATGGTAAGAATGGCGGATGATGGAAGCAGAGAGGATTAGTTTTGAGTTGGGAGTTCTTAGTCTAAAATGTAATTTAACCTCGCTGGTTCAAACCTGCGAGGTTTTTTAGGCCTTTTCCAACAAGAGAAATCTGATTTTAAATTTGAAATAGGATTTTCTAATAAACCAGAGCTCGATTAACACATACATGCTATGTTTAATCGTGGTACTATTCAGAACCTAAACGTCATGCTGAATTTATTTCAGCATCCTTTATCCGGCATAGACCTTGAAATAAATTACCTTCAGTGAGCTCACTAAGGCTCGGTTCAGGGTAACGACAGCTTCTTGGATATATCTTCTGAATTTTTTTTAAGTTCACTCTATTAATTGAGTTTGCGTTATCAAAAAGTTCAGAATTTTTTAATTAAATATTAGCGTTCTCGAGAGGATAAAATTTTAGAATGCTTTTTAATTTTTTATCTTTCGCCTTTCCTGTAGGGTTTGATACATTTACCACGCTGATGTACTTGGTTGGATCGCCAGTGAATTCAAAAATCAGTACTTCGGAATAATCAGTTGCATTTATTAATGAAGGCTGATCCTGTAAAACCGTAAAATTTCGCTGATTTAATGCTTCTACAATTGTTTCTTTATTTTCTACCAGTGGAATGCGATGGGTAATTTTTCGCCTTTTCATCCAGTTATCATTAATTTCAGAGTAGGGATGGATGACCTGACCATTCAAAACGCCAAATATTGCACCTCCCAGAATAACGATAAATTCACCGGCCCAAATTATCCATAACAGTACACCGCTAATGGTACCTGTTCCGCTGATGCGGAATGTACCTATTTCATTCATATTAATAATTTCCTGAAATAAAATATGGGGATGCGTAAAAAGGAAAAAGAAGTCTTGAGCCAAAAACTTTAAATCATCGCCATTCAGGTTGAAAGTAAAACCTTTCCTACTATAGGCTAAAGTATCAAACAATACCCATTGAACATAAAAGGCAAATAAGCCACAAAAAATTGCAATAATGGTAACGATCTTTTTATTCCTGAGTTTTCCGATCTTAACCCCAAGATCAATAAAAAACCCTAAACCCAGGCCTAAAAGAAAAGCAATAATGGCGATGAACCAAATATTGGGAATAAGCCTTCCGAGGATAATGTAGAAAACCGGAAGAATGAGTGATGCCAATATACCAATGGCAAGTGTAGTAAGGATAGCTGATGTAGAAGCGTAACCCTGAGGCGTGTATTTTGGTTCCATATAAGCGAGAAATGAGATTTTTATCTGAACACTCCATCATGCAATTTGTTTGATGGAGTGTTCAGATTTTCTATTTCAATTTGCTTAATGCCAGTTTTATCCTCGGCAGCATGTCTTTTATATCCTGTAAAGTACAAGCCCCAACTGACGCCCGGAACCATGGCATACTATGCTCATTTCCGAATGCCGAGAACGGTACCAGAGCAGCTCCGGCTTCTTTAATTAAATAAAAGTTAACATCTGCACTATCTTTTAAAAGCTGACCATCTTTGGTTGTTTTACCTATATAATCAATTTTAATGGTTAGATAAATGGCACCCATAGGTTCTACTGCATCTACATTAAAACCTTCAGCCTTTAAATCATTAAAACCATTGTAGAGTGCATTTAAACTATCCTGGATTTGTGCTTTGAAGCTGGTCAAAAAAGCATCAACCTGAGGCTTATTGTTAAAATAGTTAGACATTGCAACCTGCTCTGCTTTTGGCGCCCAGGCACCCATATGGCCTACCAGCGCTTTCATCCTGTTTACAATATCTTCCGGACCAAAGCCCCAGCCTACACGTACACCCGTTGCAGCCAGGCATTTAGAACTACCATCTACAAAAATGGTAAACGGTTTCATTTCCGGGCGGAGCGAAACCGGATTTACGTGTTCTTTATCAAAAGTTAAAAGCGAATAAATCTGATCGTACATCAGGTAAAGCGGCTTTTCGTCCGCTCCCCTTGTTGCATTTTCCTCTAAAACAGCATCACAAATCTCAGCCAGGGCATTAGCATCGAACATGGTGCCCGTTGGGTTTAAAGGCGAGCAAAGGGCCAATAATGTTGCCCCTTTTAAATGCGGTTTTAACTGCGCCGCAGTTGGCATAAAGTTATGGGCTGCGTCGGTTTCAACTGCAATAGCATTTGCCGATGTTAAATGGCAGTAGTGGTTATTGTTCCATGATGGAGCGGGAAACACTACGGTATCACCCGGATCAATCAATGCCAGAAAAGTAGCATAAATTAAAGGCCGCGAACCACCTGAAACTAAAATGCTATTTGTATTATACGCTAATCCAAATCTGTCTTTTAATAATTCAGAAACTGTTTCTCGTAATTGCAAAACACCATCTGCAGGCGGGTAATTGGTTTGATTGGCATTATACGCTTCCACAATTCCTGCCTTTAACTCAGCTGGGATTGGATAAATATTTGAATCAAAATCGCCAATGGTCAGGTTAGCGATAGATGCACCTTTGCGCTTCATTTCGTTAACTTCGTTACCAATTTTTATAATCTCTGATCCAATTAATGAATTGGCTATTACTGAAACTTTCATATTATACTATTAAATCTGCTATTGCTTTATTCACTTTTTCAAAACCAAACTGAGACAGAACATCCTGCATTGCTGCCGAAATCTGCTCATTGCAAAGGTTACCGATGCTTCCTTCGTGTGTATGATGTATCTGGCTAGATGGGGCAAATGTACCACTTTCAATTTGCTCGCCAACTATTTTATAAGCTTCTCTAAATGGCACGCCTTGTAACGCAAGGTCATTAACCACTTCAACACTGAACAGGTAATCGTATTTTTTATCTTTTAAAATATCATCCTTTATGGTGATGTTCTGAAACATAAAGGTTGCGATTTCCAGACACTCATTAAGCGAAGTAATGGCAGGGAAAAGATTTTCTTTTAATAGTTGTAAATCGCGGTGATAGCCTGATGGCAGATTGGTAATCATCATCGCAATTTCATTTGGCAAAGCCTGAATTTTATTACAGCGCGAACGGATCAGTTCAAAAACATCAGGATTCTTTTTGTGTGGCATAATGCTCGAACCTGTTGTCAATTCCGGCGGAAAACTAATAAAGCCGAAATTCTGATTAATGAAGAGGCAAACATCCATAGCCATTTTTGCAAGTGTTGCGGCAACAGCGCTCATGGCCTGCGCCAGGATTCTTTCGGTTTTACCACGCCCCATTTGTGCATAAACCACATTATAGTTTAGGCTTTCAAAACCCAACAGTTGGGTAGTTAATGTTCTGTTTAACGGGAATGATGAGCCGTAACCTGCTGCAGAGCCTAATGGATTTTTATTGGTGATTTTCCAGGCAGCCAGCATTAGTTCCATATCATCGGCAAGGCTTTCGGCATAAGCACCAAACCATAAGCCAAATGAGGAAGGCATGGCAATCTGTAAATGCGTATAACCTGGCAATAATTTATCTTTATGGGCATTGCTCAATTCGATTAACTGATTAAACAACGTAGCCGTCTGGTTAACCATATCTTCAATACAGGCACGGAAAAACAGTTTTAAATCGACCAAAACCTGATCATTACGTGAACGGCCGCTGTGGATTTTTTTACCTGCTTCGCCTATGCGTTGTGTGAGCAACCATTCTACCTGCGAGTGTACATCTTCCACCGTATCTTCAATCGTAAAGTTACCCGCTTCAATCTCAGCGTAAATATTTTTCAATTCCTGCTGAACGGTTTTTAACTCTTCTGCGGTAAGCAAATTTATCGTTTCCAACATTTCAGTATGCGCCAGTGAACCCAGTACATCAAATTTTGCCATTTGCAGATCAAGCTCACGGTCTTTACCTACAGTGAAATGTTCTACAAACTGATTTACATCAATATTTTTTTGCCAAATTTTCATTTTAATTTATTTAACCGCGAGGAGTGCTTGGTTTTTCGCAAAGCACACTAAGTTTTTATTGAATTTCTAAACAAGAAAATTCTGCTTGTTTTATAAATTCTATTATTAATTCTTTTTTTGTTAGAAGTATCTGTGGTATTGATAGCGTTGTGTTGTTGCCCGTTCTGAGCCAAATTATTTTCGGCGGGTGCCCGTACAAATTAGAAAACTCATAAAAATCGGCATCAAAAGTAACAATCGTAAAACCATTTTGGCCAGCAAATGTCCAGATCTCCTTATCCGATTTATTCTCCAGATTTAATTTCCTAATCTGCTCACTCTGCGGAAAAGCGAACTGAATAAGCTTAATAACTCGGAAAGAAATATTCTGATCAAATAGTAATTTCACTAGGCAACCCGTATTTTGTGTTCCCGATCGGCAGCGTAGGCCAAACAAGCTAAAACTTGTGCTTCGGTCAATTCATCAAAATCTTCCAAAATCTGTTCCAAGGTCATTCCGTTCGCAAACCAGTTTAAAACATCGTAAACAGCAATTCTAGTCCCGATTATACATGGCCGACCGAACCGTTTATCGGCATTAATCTCGATAAAATTAGCGTAGGTGTTCATATCCCAAATATAAACATTATTTAAAGCATTTTCGTTTAACGCATAGAGCGCTGAGTTATACTGTTTTTACCTCAGTGTTCTTTGAGCTTTCACAGAATCAAAACCATCAACCTTAAAACCCTCTACCTTCAACCTTGCACAACTGGCTTCAACATATTCACATATCCTTCCACCCCTTCTGCAACTTCTCTAACATACAAAAATTCATCGGCCATGTGTGAGCGGCCCGAAAAACCGGGGCCACATTTTACCGATGGAATATCCAGCAGCGCTTGATCGGAAGTAGTAGGTGAGCCATAAGTGGTTCTCCCCAATGCTACACCAGTCTGCACAACAGGATGGTTTTTATCAATTGATGAAGGCTTTAAACGGATAGACCGTGGAGTGACATCACAATCTACATTTGCACGGATAATTTCTAACACCTCTTCATTGGTATATGCATCGGTTACGCGTACATCAACTGTAAAAGTACAATTGGCCGGCACCACATTATGCTGCGAACCCGCATTAATGATCGTTACCGTCATTTTCAGCGGGCCAAAAACTTCCGACACTTTAGGAAACTGGTAGTTCCTGAACCATTCTATATCTTTTAATGCCTTATAAATGGCATTCTCCCCTTCTTCCCGCGCCGCATGTCCGGCCTTTCCGTGCGATACACAATCCAACACCAGCAAACCGCGCTCAGCGATAGCTAAATTCATTTCTGTTGGTTCGCCTACAATACCAAATTCAAGCTCACCTAAATCAGGCAGTACCAGTTCCAGGCCGTTATTGCCTGAGATTTCTTCCTCGGCTGTGGCGGCCAAACAGATGTTATATTTTAAATTTTCCTGCTTGTAATAGTATAAAAATGTTCCGATTAAGGAAACCAGACAGCCACCAGCATCATTACTACCCAGGCCAAAAAGTTTATCCCCTTCAATTGCGGCATCGTATGGATCGCGCGTATAACCCGAATTTGGTTTAACCGTATCGTGGTGTGAGTTTAACAATAAAGTTGGCTTATGGGCATCAAAATGCTTGTTATAGGCCCAAACGTTATTCATCTTGCGGTGGGTTTTAACCCCTCTCTCTTCCAAAAACTGGGCTATTAAATTAGCAGTCCGGTCTTCTTCTTTACTAAAAGACTGGATGCGAATCAATTGCCGCAATAATTCCAGGCTTTCCTTTTGTATATTTTCTAACAACATAGTATTTAGTAGTTAGTATCAAGTATCAGGATAGCGTTAAAACCCTACACCTTCTACCTTACACCTTTAACCTTCGTTTGTGTACAAATTCCCGGCTTTTAGTGCCGAAAGTTTAATGCCTTTTATCAACGATGAACTAAAACCGTTATGTTCCATTTCATTTAAGCCGGCAATGGTACAACCTTTCGGCGAAGTTACCTTATCTATTTCTGATTCCGGGTGTGTTCCATGTAATAAAAGCAAATCGGCAGCACCTTTGGCGGTCTGAACAGCCATTTTTAAAGCTTCATCTGCATGAAAACCAATTTCAACACCACCTTGCGATGCAGCCCTGATGGCCCTCAAGAAAAAAGCAATCCCGCAAGCACAAAGCGCTGTCGCAGAAGTCATTAAATCTTCATTAATCTTCACAACAGACCCAACAGTTTCGAACATTTTGGTTACTTCAGTCATATTTTCTGCTGATGCATTATCGCTCGCCATGCAAGTCATAGATTGACCGATCGCAATTGCTGTATTTGGCATTACGCGAACCACTTCAACACCCTCTCCTAATTTTTCCCTCACAGCCGCACAGCTCACACCCGAAATTACCGAAATCACCAGATGTTTAGCCTGAACAATTGAAGTTTGAATTTCGTCTAAAACCGTATTTAACTGCTGGGGCAGAATGGCAAGGATTACCACCTCTGCATCAACCACAGCTTGTTTATTATTATTACTAACTTTAAAGCCGGCTTCGGAAAAAGACTTTAAATGGTCGGTATTTCTACGGGTAAGGGTAATGTCGGCAGCCTGGGCAAAGCTGGCTTTAACCAAACCTTTCGCTAAGGATAAACCGATGTTCCCGCTACCAATGATGGCTATTTTTTTATTCATGGTTGATTATGGTTTGTTTCAGATTGTTAATACAGCTTTTCATTTTTAGTAAAGCAATTTCAGTAAGGCTATTTAACGGCATTTCCTGCTATCCGCTTTACTTCGTTGCACTGCGTGTTCGCTATTATCAGGTTTATTATGCAAAAACAGCATATTATCAGCCACTTTTCCATGCAATGTCTCACCCTCTACCTTCAACCTTATTACCTTCCGCCTTACTTCAGCATTTTGGTACCAAAAGTACCTGTAGCCAATCCAGCAAGTTCATCAGCTTTTCCAACATAGACGGCAGAAACACCCTTTTTAATGGCTTCAAAAGCATTGTGCAGTTTTGGAATCATCCCACCGGCTACCGTTCCATCAGCCTTTAGGCCATCAAACTCTTCTGCCTTAATTTCCCTTACCACAGTGGCATCATCGTTCACATCCTTTAGTACTCCTTTTTTCTCAAAGCAGTACACCAATTGTGTTTCGTATAAGGCTGACATCGCCACCGCTACAGACGAAGCAATGGTATCGGCATTGGTATTTAAAAGTTGCGTATCGCCATCATGTGTAATGGCACATAAAACAGGAACCAATCCCACTTTCAATAAGTTATCTAATGTGTTTCCTGATACTGAAGTTTCATCTAGATCACCTACAAAACCATAATCGATATCTTTAACCGGACGTTTTTTTGCCTGGATAACATTGCCATCAGCACCGCTTAACCCAATGGCATTGATACCCTTGGCCTGCAATTGGGCAACCATGTTTTTATTGATTAGTCCGGCATAAACCATCGTTACAATGCGGAGGGTTTCGATATCGGTAATTCTTCTGCCTTCAACCATTTTGGCTTCAATGCCTAGCGATTCTCCTAGTTCAGTTGCAATTTTCCCCCCGCCATGCACTAAAATTTTATCTCCCGGCAATGCCGTAAAATCCAGTAGAAACCGATGCAGTTTTTCTGAATGATCGATTACGTTTCCACCTATTTTTATGATTGTAAGTTGTTTCATTTTATTGCGCTTAAAGCTTAAAGCAAAATGCTGAAAGCTTTGGTCTTTTAGCTTTAGTCTTTCTGCTTTTACAATTCTTCCAGCACGGCTTTAATCACAGCTTGTGCTGCCCATAGGCGGTTTCCCGCCTCATGAATTACCAATGAGTTTGGACCATCCAAAATTTCTGACGATAATTCCAGATCACGACGCACAGGTAAGCAATGCATCACCTTTGCATCGTTGGTGATTTTTAACTTTTCGTTATTCATCATCCAGCCGTCCGGATAAGTTAACACCTTTCCGTATTCTTTGTAGCTGCTCCAGTTTTTCACGTACACATAATCGGCACCAACCAGGGCTTCTTCTAAATTGTATTCAATCCTTGCACCTGGTGTGAAATCTTCAGCAAGTTCATAACCTTCTGGTTGCGCAATCGTAAAATCGATCATTCCTTCTGTCTGCGCTTTACACATCCACTCGGCAAAAGAATTAGGAACGGCTTGGGGTAAAGCCTTTACATGAGGTGCCCAGGCTAAAACTACCTTGGGTTTTCGACCGTCAGGTTTCTTTGTCCAGGTTTCATGAATGGTAATAATATCAGCAAAACTCTGCAAAGGGTGGCGTGTGGCACTCTCCAAACTCATTACCGGCACAGCACAGTATTTTACAAACTTGTTAAAAAAATCTTCACTATAATCTTCCTCGCGGTTATTCAGTTTCGGAAAAGAACGCAAGCCTAAAATATCACAATATTGTCCCATAACCGCAGCAGCTTCACGAATATGTTCTACTGTAGAACCATTCATCACCACACCATCCTGCGTCTCCAATGCCCAGCCCTCTTTATCCAGGTTCATCACCATCACATTCATCCCTAAATTTAAGGCTGCTTTTTGCGTGCTTAAACGCGTACGTAAGCTGGGGTTCATAAAAACCAAACCCAGGGTTTTGTTCTTACCTAAATGCTGATGTCCATAAGGATTGGCTTTTAATGCCAATGCATCAGTTACAAATTGCTTGATGTTTGGAACATCGTTTACGGAAGTGAACAACTTCATTTTTTTGAGGTTAAAGGTTGAGGGTTGAAAGGCTGAAGGTTTTCTGACAACCTTCCAACACTCAAAAATTTATAAAATGCGATTATCACCGCTTGATTTATATTAAAGTTTTGGGTTTCCATCTTCACTTTTCGTCCTTTTGGCTTCCCGCCCTCTGCCTATTTTACCAACTTCCCAAACGCCTCCAAAAACTCATCAGCATATGCTTTGGTTAAGTTTAATGCCGGCAGTAAACGGATTACATTCGGTTTTGCTTCGCCGGTAAAAATGAAGTGCTTAAACAAAAGCTCTTTTTTAACATGCGCTAGTTCTTCCGGTAATTCAATGCCAATCATTAAACCACGGCCACGAACTTGCTTTACCTGCTCAAATTTCTTTAATTCAGCAATTAAGTAATCTCCAACTTCTTCGGCATTTTTCATCAGGTTGTCTTTTTCCATCACTTCTAAAACCGCTAACGCCGCAGCACAGGCTAAATGGTTACCCCCGAAAGTTGTACCTAACTCTCCGTGCCATGGCTTAAATTTAGGAGCAATAGCAATTCCGGCTACCGGAAAACCATTACCCATACCTTTTGCCATGGTATATACATCGGCCTCTACGCCTGCCCAATCGTGCGAATAAAACAAACCTGTTCTGCCATAACCACATTGCACTGAATCAGCAATATAAACAGCATTATACTCATCGCATAGTGAACGGATTTTTTGAAGAAAACTTTTTGATGCCTCTTTAATTCCGCCAACACCCTGTATACCTTCGATAATTACCGCAGAAATCTCACTGCCCTGCGCTTTAAAAGTTTCTTCTAAAGCCACCTCATTATTATGCGGCAAGAAGATCACGTTTTCAGTCTGATTAACCGGCGCTACAATTTTTGGGTTATCGGTTACCGCAACGGCTAAAGAGGTACGTCCGTGGAAAGCACCGGTAAAAGCAATTACCTTTTTTCTGCCGTTGTAAAACGAAGCGAGTTTAAGTGCATTTTCGTTGGCTTCTGCTCCTGAGTTACATAAAAACAATTGGAAATCTTTTTTCCCCGATACTTCGCCCAGCTTTTCAGCTAGTTGTACCTGCAAAGGAATTTTCACCGAATTTGAATAAAAGCCAACTTTGTTTAACTGATCGGTTAAACGGCTTACATAATGGGGGTTGGTATGCCCAATAGAAATTACAGCGTGTCCGCCATATAAATCTAAATATTGTTGTCCGTTGGCATCCCAAACATTACTGCCGGCTGCTTTGGTAATTTCTATATCATTAAGTGGATAAACGTCGAATAGTTGCATCTTTTGAGGTATAAGGTTTGAGGTGTAGGGTTTAAGGTTTTTTCCCTGCACTTCTTAAAAATTTTAAAAATGAAATTAGCATTGCCCTAACTTCGTTAATTAACTGATTTACTTTTAGATAATCATCTTCACTTATATACTTCAACTCTGAAGCACATAAACAGCAATAATCTATCTCGTTGGCAGAGCCTAAAGCATTATCAAGAAAATGTGCAAAATCTTTATTTGTAAATCTTCCACATCCTTCAACGATATTCAAGGGTATAGATAATGAAGCACGGGTAAGTTGTGAGGTCAATTCAAATCGCTCTTCTTTTGGAAATTGAGTCGCAATATTCTTTTTGATGAACATATTCAACTCATGTGCTTTTTTCCAAACGTCAAGTTTTTTATAATCTCTCATGCTTTTACCTTACGCCTTAAACCTTAAACCCTTTACCTTAATTAAAAATTTGCTGCCTTTAACTTAAGTCCTGCTGTTTCATCAAAGCCAAACATCAAGTTCATATTCTGAACCGCTTGTCCGCTGGCGCCTTTCAAAAGGTTATCGATAATACTGATAATAAACAATTTACCACCGTGTTTTTCGATGTGTACCAGTGCTTTATTGGTATTTACAACCTGTTTTAAATCGATATTTTTCCGGCTCACATGCGTAAAAGGATGCGCGCTGTAATAATCTTTGTAAATGGAATAGGCTTCTTCCAGCGTAAGTTCGCTTTCCAGATACATAGCGGCCAAAATACCTCTGGTAAATGCGCCACGCTGTGGGATAAAATTTAAAGCTTCCTTAAGAGATGGTTGCAATTGCAATAAACTTTCGCTGATCTCATTAAGGTGCTGGTGCTCAAAAGCCTTATAAATAGAAAGATTGTTGTTTCTCCAGCTAAAATGAGAGGTTGCAGCCAAACTCTGCCCCGCGCCGGTTGAACCCGTAGTTGCATTAATATGAACTTCATTATTAATCAAACCTTTCGATGCCAACGGCAGTAATCCCAACTGGATACAAGTGGCAAAACAGCCTGGGTTAGCAATATTTTTAGCTGATTTAATTTTATCACGGTTTAATTCAGGAAGACCATAAACGAATGAACGATTTTCGAATTTACATTTTTCATGCAATCTGAAATCCTGCGATAAATCGATGATTTTGACGTTTCCGTTAATTGGGTTAGCCGCTAAAAGTTTCTTTGCATCGCCATGTCCAACGCATAGAAACAAGACATCAATATCCTGATTGATATCACTTACAAACCTTAAATCAGTATCGCCGATTAAATCTGTATGTACATCAGATATTAAGTTACCAGCATTACTGGTACTGTTTACGAAAGCAATCTCAACATTCGGGTGGTTAACCAAAATACGCAGCATTTCGCCACCAGTATACCCTGCGCCACCAATTATTCCTGCTTTAATTTTCATATTTAAAAAGGTTTAAGGTTTGGGGTGTAAGGCTTAGGGTTTAGGCGCTAACCTTACGCCTGTAACCTTTTACCTTAAACCACAGAGGCTATGCCTCGTTATTTACTTTATGCCAAATCATGACCTGGTTGCCGAAGATTTTAGAAAAACCTTTCACATCTTCACCGCTCCAGGCATTGTTCATTTCACCATAGCTGCCAAATTTGTTACTCATTAAATCGTGGTCAGATTCAATGCCGATAATCTGGAAACGGTATGGCAATAGCTCAACAAAAACTTTACCGCTCACAAATTTCTGCGTATCGGCTAAGAATGCTTCAATATTCCGCATGATAGGATCATGGAACTGACCTTCATGCAACCAGTTGCCATAAAAAGAAGACAATTGTTCTTTCCAGCTTAACTGCCATTTGGTTAAGGTATGTTTTTCTAAAGTGTGGTGTGCTTTAATAATAATTACCGGCCCTGCCGCCTCAAAACCCACACGGCCTTTAATACCAATAATGGTATCGCCCACATGTATATCGCGACCAATGCCGAAAGGCTGTGCTATGGCCTGTAATTTCTGGATGGCTTTTACCGGCGCCAATTTTTCGCCATCAAGCGCTACCAATTCACCCTTTTCGAAGGTCAGTTCAATTTTGCGTGATCCGGTTTCTGAAACCTGGGTTGGCCAGGCACTTTCTGGTAAGGTTTCGTGTGAGGTTAACGTTTCTTTACCGCCTACCGAAGTGCCCCATAAACCTTTATTGATTGAATATTTTGCTTTCTCGGCACTATATTCAACACCATGACCGGCTAAATATTCAATTTCAGCTTCGCGTGATAATTTCAAATCCCTGATTGGCGTAATAATTTCAACACCTGGAATCAGGATATTAAAGATCATATCGAAACGAACCTGGTCGTTACCAGCGCCTGTACTGCCATGCGCTACATAATCAGCACCGATTTTCTTTACATAATTAGCAATTGCGGTAGCCTGACTTACACGTTCTGCGCTAACAGAAAGTGGATAAGTTGCATTTTTTAATACATTTCCAAAAATCAGGTACTTAATACAATCGTCATAGTAGCCCTCTGTTTCGTCTACTACCGCATGCGATTTTACCCCTAAAGCATAAGCCCTTTTCTCAATTTCCTGTAATTCCTCATCAGAGAAACCACCCGTATTTACAATCACCGAGTGCACTTCCAACCCACGGTCTTTTGCCAGGTAAATACAACAAAATGAGGTGTCTAATCCTCCGCTAAATGCTAAAACAACTTTTTTCATGCTATTTGAATAAAAGGGTAAATAAAAATAAAAGGGCTTTTAAGCCGGTTTTCGGCTTTTGTTTAACAACCAAACGCTGTTTAATGCGCATAAAGCGCTCATATAATTTGGGTTTTTTCTGCAGTTCTTCAGCAAATTGTTTGGCTACTTCGTGTTTTTTCTCCGCCGGATCATAAAGCATAGCCGTGCACATGCAGTTCTTACGTTCCTTCATTTTCAAAATCTCGAAGTTTACGCAGCTCTGGCAACCTTTCCAAAATTCTTCATCCTGGGTAAGTTCGCTGTAGGTTACCGGCTCATAGCCCAAATCTGAGTTTATCTTCATTACGGCCAAACCTGTTGTTAACCCAAATATTTTTGCTTTGGGGTACAACCTTCTTGATAAGCCGAAAATCTCATTTTTAATGGCCTTAGCCAATCCGGCTTTACGGTATTTAGGGCTTACCACCAAACCACTGTTGGCTACAAATTGCCCGTGACTCCAGGTTTCGATATAGCAAAACCCTGCCCATGAACCATCTTTGTGGAAAGCAATAACCGATTTGCCCTCTTGCATCTTATTAGAGATGTATTCCGGCGAACGTTTTGCGATGCCTGTACCACGCGCTTTCGCAGATTCGGCCATCTCGGTTACAATTTCTTCTGCAAATACACGATGTTCAGGAAGTGCAACCTGCACTATAAATTCGTTAATATCCATTCGTTTTCTAACGAAAAATTATAAGTATTCTTGTTAATTGGGTTTTTAGAGAGGATCAATTCCTCGTTACGTTTAGTTGAGTACTAAATACGTGGAGTGAAATTTTGCCGGCTTGTGGGATAATAAAACACGGATTGAAAATGATTAATAAACAAACCTTTTCCAGACACGGTTTGTGCATTGGAAACTGAAAGTTTATGTAAAATTGGTTTAATCATTTCTTGCGTATTAAAACGGCTTTAACTCTATTGAGGTGCAAAGGTTTAAATAAAAATCGAGTTACGCAATAATATTGTATTTTTTTTATGTTAAGCTTTCTGTTTTATTGGATTATTCTGACTGAAGCGAGCAATAATGTAGATTAAAATAAGCAATCACTTAACATTGAAGTTTATCATTCTAATTGTCAATTCAACTTTTGTTAAAAAAGGCACTAATTTTTAACATCTGCTTAACATCATTTAACATCTTCAGATAGTGTTTAAATGCAATATTTACATGCCTGTAGCGAATAAGACTGAATGATCGTTTTATGGGTAATCCTTAATTATTAAATCAAATTTTAACCGTATGAAGAATTTTACGTCATTTCATTTCAAACCAATCACTTTATTTTTCCTAATTACTTTAACAGCGTTAACTTCATGTAAAAAAACCGACACTGTCGATCCTACGATATCGTATTTAAGGGTAATTAATGCGTCACCATCTTTGGCAACTTATAATGCATACTTCAATGGCAATATGGTTAACTCAGCAGCTTTGCCATTCGGAGGCGCCATTAGTTATCTTTCATCTCCCGCTGGCACTTACAGTTTAAAATTTACCACCGCCAGCAGTGCAGAAAGTTTGTTGACCAAAAATATCACTTTAAACGCAAGCACCTATTATTCATCTTATTTAATCAATAAATCCGGTGCACTAGATATTTATACTATTGGCGACGATCTTTCTATTCCATCAACCGATAAAGCCTATATCCGCTTTATCAACCTATCGCCCGATGCCCCTGCTTTAGACCTGGCGAAAACCAGTGCAACCACCTCATTGGTTACCAATAAAGCCTACAAAACTGCAAGCGGCTTCGTTGCAGTAGATGCAGGGACTTATACATTGGATGCTAAAGAAACATCATCCGGAGCAGTCAAAGCTACTTCCGAGAGCACCAGCTTTACAGCAGGTTATCATTACGATATTATTTGCGGTGGTTTGGTAACACCGGCAAATGATACCGAAAGACCGTTGAGTTTACAGGTTATAATGATCAAATAAGAAAGATTTTAGTTTTCAACTTTCATAAAAAAAGGCAATTTTCGATATGAAAATTGCCTTTTTGGTTTTAGTAGAAATTATAACTGTATCATGATTAAGAAGGTATATGATAGATCCTTCAACAGGCTCAGGATGACACTTCTAAATTTATTCCACAGCTCCTATTTTTCTTTATTTTCTAGTTACATCAGTAAATTTTACCTGGATGACATAAGTACCTTCCAATTTGAGTCTCCAAGACCACCTTGGGTTTACTGAGAAACCTGGTGATGATGGAAAGCCATCTATTGATTTTATATAGGTACTCGGTATTCTATAATACATTAAGAAACCCCAATCGGTAGTTGGCGTAACATATTTTGTTAAAGGAAACGGTGCTACCTCAAAATCGCAGATCATAGCGGTGTCCGTTTGAATAACCGGGTTGAATTTAGCATAGTTTTCAAAAATTGGCCTATCTCCCCTTGCTATAATTTCCTTTGCTTTAGGATTAAAGACATTCCCATTTTTATCCACCATTTTCAGTATAGCTCTTGCACCTGTAGATGAAATTTTTGTACAGGTAATGATTGGGTTTTTCATTGGCGTTACCGCACCGGTAACATCATTAAAGCCGTTAGCTACATTATCAGTAATCTCAAACAGGTCATCTATAGTGGGATCTACCACATTAATTGTCGCTAATTTAGGAAATAACTTGGTACCAGTACCATTAGTCATTTCTACATCATACACATATCTTCCCAAAGGTAGGAAACCAGATGCTTTGTTAAAGGTAAGCTGTCCGCTCAATTCATTAAACTCCATTGGTTTCTTTTTAACCACTTCCCTTTTCTTATTCAGAAGCTCGAGGGTTACATCTGTTTCAGGATCAAAATTGGCGCCTGTTTTAAAAACAGTAATTTCATATTCCTTCGAAAACTCTGCAGGCGCAGGAGAACCATCTTCTTTTCTCAAATTGAGCAATTTATAGGTAAAAGGTGGTGTAGAACCATCTGCATTGATTCTATCTGATTGAAAAAGAGTCAAGCCTCTTTTTGCATAAATATTATTGTCTTTATATCGAATGGCATCACTTAGAAAACCATTCTGTATCTTTTTACAGGCCACTACACTTAACAAGAGTAATAATCCTAAAATGTATTTTATTTTCATAATTGCGATTAAATTAATTGCCCAAAGACTGTGCATTAAAAAATAACCTGTGGTATCCACTAAGCACATGAACTATACCATTGGTTGTGACTATTCCAGATGTTTGACAATCCACAGCCTTATCTTTTTGTGAATCGGGAATAGTACTTTGATCCGTCTCCTGATCATCACGGGTTCCGATTACTTTGGTATACGTTACATAATCCACATAATTAAGATACTGTGTATATTCATAAGAACGTCTCAATTTGATCAGGTACTGAACATTTGGAATAGCCCCCAATAAACTGTTATAAAGCTTACCGCTAACGGTCATCTGGTCTCTGTTGATCTTGCCCGCAAATAAATAAGTCTTTAATGAATCGTTCAGCTCCTGTGATGGAATATCTTTGATCCCAAAATCAAAATTTTCCTTCCCAAGTTGGAGAGATTTCTGATATTTCTTGGCTTTTACATACTCCGCTATGCCATAATTTGTAGTTGCAAAAAGGGTTACATTACCATTTACTACATCCTTTAAGCCAGCCCGGTCTATCACTTTCACTAAGGAATCGAAATTGCGGTTAGACTTTAAGTAATCGTAAGTACTTAAATTTACATTGGGATCACTAGGGCCGCCATCCCTTTTATAATCATTTTTTTTACAAGCCGTTAGCGCCAGTAATAATAATGAAAGATATACTAATATATTATTTTTCATATTTTTAATCTCTTAATAAAAACAACTTATACTTTACCCAACCAATATGGTGTTTGTTTCAATAACGGATTGTTTCTAAACAACGCAGGGTCTACAGGCCAATAAAACCCTTCTCTTCTAAACCTGCTTTCCGTAAGCCAGTCTACGATAAGGCCGTATCTTCTGGTTCTAAGCAAATCATAAAACAAATGCCCTTCCAGGTACATTTCTTTCCCACGCTCATAAGCATATTCATCCATTACCTGATCTACGGAGCTTCCAGAAGGAATCAATACCGGATTTGGGTCATTTCTTTTCCTGAAATCATTAATAATACCGATAGCTGTTGCTGCATCCTTTTTATAAAGTGCAATCTCCGCCTTAAGTAGTTTCAAATCACCCAGTCTGAAAATGATAATGTTATTACTTAGATAAGGGTCTAATTTTTGCCCAGGATTTCTATACGTTACATTACTGTACTTTACACTCATTGGTTTATCTGGGTTGGCAAGGTCAAAGCCCTTTTTATAACGGATATCAGTAGTTGTTTCGAAATGATTATTAAGATATAAAAGCGTGGTATAAAAACGTGGGTTGTTTCCGTAACCTTTGATATAATTCTCATTTAAAAAATAAGAACCTATAGAACTATTGGAACCTTCCAATGTATTCTCGCTAATATTGATTTCAAATATTCCCTCAGAAGAACGACCAATGAAGGTATTTTTATAATTGGCAGTATCGGTTAAAGCATATCCTCCTTTGGCAATCAGGGTATTTATGGTCGTATCAGCACTGTTCACGTCAGTCAAATTTGGTGCATCCACTGAAACATCCAACATCGTTGCTCTCCAAAGATACAAATGTGCTAAAAGGGCATATACTGAGCCTTTATTTGCAGTAACTTTGGCGTCGCCGGTATTGGTATAATTCCAGCTTAATAGATTAATGGCTTTTTTACAATCATTTTCAATCAATTTCATCACCTCCGATTTTGAACTTCTTGGCAATTGAGGTGCATTGATTGGATCGTCGTAGGCTTCTGTAACCAGCGGTACATCGCCCCATACCCTTACCATCATAAAGTAACTTAATGCGCGAAGAAAATAGGCCTGGCCAATTACTGAATTCCGGAATTGTGTAGGATCGTCTTCGCCAGACAATTGTGTATCGCTCATCGCATTAACTTTCTTCAAAATCAGATTAGACATGGCAATGCTTTTATAATATAAAGTATAATTTGCCAGCGTATTAAGATTGTATTGAAAGGTAAAATCTCCACCCTGAATTCCTTCTAAACCGTCTCCGGAATATTGGATGGTAAAATAGTTTTTGGCAATCGCATCACCATACATAAAATAACGATTGTTTTTGTTGGTAATCGCACTACGCATCATGGCATAATTACCGGCGATGGCACTTCTTACATCCCTGGACGATTGCCAGAAGGTTTGCTCATAAGGTGCGTCTTTAGGTTCTTCATATAACAATTTTTTACAGGAACTTACGGTAACTGCTATGCCCAAAGCGATAAGAACACCGATTTTTGTGATTATATTTTTCATTTATTGACGATATTAAAATTGAACTTGTACACCTAGAGTATATTTTCTTGGAATAGGATATCCAGTTCCGTTATATTCTCCATATCCGTTAACAGCTTCTGCATCTGGTAATTTTTTTGATTGCTGGAACATATATACGTTATCAACAACGGAGTATAATTTCAGCTGACTTAAGCCTAATTTTCTTACGGCTTTAGGACTAAAATCATAACTAAAATTGATACTTCTGATCCTTGCATAACCACCTTTTTCTAGGAAAAAAGATTGTGCAGCTGTATAATAATATCGATAGGATCCCAAATCGAGTTTTGCATATTCGGCTTGATCTCCAGGGTTTCTCCAGATGTTCAGGCGACTTAGATCCGGTGAAGAAACACTAGCAAAATTATATACGGCATTAGCATCAGTTGAGTTCGTAAAACGATCTGAATCAAATAGGTTGAGTACATCACGTTTAAGTGTAAAGTTTACAAAAACACTTAAGCTAAAGTTTTTGTAAGAAAAGTTATTGGTCCAGCCACCGGTAAAACGTGGGTTAGGATCACCAATTGGAGCCTTATCCGGATTGATACCATCATTAAAAATATCTATAAAATAATCTCCATCCAAATCTGCCAGATAAAAATCACCTGCACTAAATGTTCCATTACTATTTCGATATCTTTCTCCAGTGTAAGGATTCTGGGGAATATCTGCTGAAGTAGAAAATACGCCTTTTGTACGATATAAATAAAAAGCATTTAGTGGACTACCTACAGAAAGCACGTGGTTTTTATCAAAACGATCTCCGCTCAAAATAATATCACGGCCACCATTCGGCAGACTCATGACCTGATTTTTATTGTAAGAGATATTAAAAGAGCTATTCCACTTAAATTCCTTACGGATTGGATTAGCAGTTAGAACCAACTCCAAACCTGAATTACGAACGGCAAATGCATTGGTAAAGGCATTGTCATAGCCTGATGTAACCGGCAAATCAACATTAAAAAGTTTTTGTCTTACTTCTTTGTTATACACATCGAATGAAATGGCATATCTACCATTATCGATTTCCAGATCGGTACCAATATTCCATTGGATCGATTTCTCCCAGCTTAAGTCTTTTTGTGCCACACCATTTCTGAAGTTAGGTGTAATTGCGGTTACACCATTATATGAGGTTGCTCCAGAATTCCCACTAAAATAACCATTGTTAACCTGATAGGTATTATATTGCACATAAGCATTTCTTTTATCCTCATTTCCTGTCACGCCATAACTTCCTCTTATTTTTATGAGTGTAAAAGGATTATTAGATAGGTTTTTCATAAAGTTCTCTTCTGAAAGAAGCCATCCTGCTGAAATGGAAGGGAATACGCCATATTTGTTATTTTCACCAAAACCAGATGAACCGTCCGTTCTGATTGTTCCTGATAAAAGGTACTTGCTATCATAGTCATAATTGAAGCGGCCGTAATATGCGATTAGGCCATGGGCAATGTAATTTGAATAGGCAAAAATATTCTGTTGTTTAAACCCTGTAACCGTTTGAATATTGTCTGAAGCGCCTCCATAGCCAGATGCCTGGGTAGATTGAAACAAACTATACTCGATATCCTGACCCGCTACTGCACTAAAAGAATGTTTTTTAACGGAACCATTATAAGCCAGATAGTTTGATGTTCTTAAGCCTATAGCGCTAGAAGAGAAACTGGAAGAGCTGTTGCCAAAACCATTGTTTAACAAATTGCTCATGCTCACATCCCTGCGCGTATTATCATTAGTATAGGAAGATTGAGAATTTAAAGTAAAATGTTTATTAAATTCATAAGCCAAGTTGAGGTTAGCTCCAAACTGGTTCGACACATTTCTATTTAAATTTTCACCATCTTTACTTACAAAATAATCCAATTTTTCGGGAGATATATTAAATAACGAGGAGGGCAAATTCCCTGAACCAACTTTTGTAGGCTTAGATGGATCGTTTGGATCTTCATTACCTCTACCTCTGCTGGCACTTGAATAATAAAATATGGGGTTAATCATTAATTTTTTATTCATCGCCCTTGAGGTAAGGTTTAAGCGTGTGGTATAACGTTTAAAGCCTGTTCCTTTTACAATACCATCTTCATCATAATAACCTCCGCTGAAACGATAAACCGTTCCATTATCAGTACCACCACTTATACTGAGGTTATTATCATTGATTTTACCTGTCTGATAAAATAAATCCTGCCAATCGGTATGGCCATTGAATGCCGGATTCAAACTATCTGTAAGGATATATGGTAGTTGTACCCGCTGATCATAGCTAAGCTGTCTTTGAAGTACCTCCATTTTTTGACGGCGTTCTGTAGTACCCATGGTTGCCTGCCTTAAGTTAGGACGTTGCACCATACCGTAATAAGAGTTAAAGCTTACTCTTGTATCGCCACCTACACCTTTTTTGGTTGTAATTAAAATCACCCCGTTAGCAGCTCTTGAACCATAAATGGCCGCTGCTGAAGCATCTTTTAATACATCAATAGATTCGATATCACTCGGATTAAGGCCGGCCATGTAGTTGGTTCCTGTACCTGTTCCTGGTGGCACAAGATCATCAGATGATTGAGGAACACCATCTACTACATAAAGTGGCGATCTAATGACATTAAACTGATCATAACCTGTACTACCTGTTGAGTTACCCCTTACAGATACTGTTGGTGCCACACCTGGCTGGCCAGTAAAGTTTTGAACGTTTACACCAGATAAACGCCCCTGTAACAACTGATCAAAACTTGCTGCAGGTAAATTGGCCAGTTCTTTACCGGAAATACTGGAAATTGCTGCCGTCGTTTTCTTTCTGGTAATTTTCTGATAACCGATGGTAACCACTTCACTGAGTGTGTTATTATCCTCTTCCAAAGAAAAATTTAATGTACCATTGGCCGAAACCGCTTTCTCTACCGAGCGATAGCCTACAATTCTTGCGGTAACAATTGCACCCTCTTTTTGAACAGTTAGCGAGAATTTTCCCTCAGCATTGGTGGCCGTACCATTTTTGGTACCCTTTTCAATAATCGAAACGCCGGGTATCGGTGTGTTGGTTTGATCTACAACTGTCCCTTTAATTGTTTTCTGCGCGAAGGCCAGCCAGGGGATGAGTAGATAAAATAAGGTTGCCGTTAAAAATTTTACATAGCAATGTCTTGTAGAAATTTTTTCCATTGATGTTTAGTTAGTTAGTTTGATAATATTTAAAAGTATCAACATTTTTACCCGAGGGTTAACTAATTTTTAGCTAACTAAAACCATATTTTAACCTAAAAATTTAACATTAATTAACATTTGATTTTTAAAATATCTCCTTTTGTAATTCTAAATATGCCTCTGCATTACTAAAATTGCCTATCTCGATTAAATTAAGTCTTATTTTCGTCTCTTTTCAGAATACGTTTTACTAATTAATTAGCAATCAAATTTTGAGGGGTGATGCCAGAAAAAATCTATGAATAGAGCTATCTAAAACGATAAACTAATGTTTTAGTATATCAGCATTTTTATAGGTAAAATAACAAGCTAATTTTTTTAAAATCCTCTAATTTAGAATAGTTCAAAATAATTTGGATTATAAAAATTTCTGACGTTATTTTGCGTCTGTTTAGAATTAATCCAAATAAATACTGCAATGTTTAAAATCAAACTTTTTAGTTTTACTTTCCTGTTCACCTCTGCCAGTTTATTATGCCTTGCCCAACAGTTTTCAACCATCACTGGTACAGTTACCACATCTGATGGAAAACCAGCAGCTTATCTTTCAGTTGGTTTGAAGGGGAAAGGCTTAGGAAACGTCACTAATGATAAAGGTATCTATGAGATACCAAGGGTTAAACCAGGTTCTTATATCGTACGCGTATCAGGTGTTGGCATCCAAAGCGTAGAAAAATCAATTATAATCAATACAGGTGAAAACAAAACGGTTGATTTCGTAATCAACCAGAATTCAAACCAGCTCAATGAGGTTAATATTAATAAAGTTAAAGCCAATAAATATGGCGCCCAAAAGAGTGATTATGTAGCTAAAATGCCAATTAGCAACCTGGAAAATCCCCAGGTTTACACCACCATTACCAAAGAAACATTTAACGATCAATTGATTTTCTCAGTTGATGATGCGACACGTAATGCAGTGGGTATTCAAAAAATGTGGGAATCAACCGGGCGTGGTGGAGATGGTGGCGCGTATTATGCCTCGCGGGGTTTTATTGTACAGTCGAAATTAAGAAACGGAATTGCAGGTAATATAACCAGTCGTAATGATGCAGCCAACATCGAAAGTGTGGAAGTAATTAAAGGGCCGTCGGCTACTTTATTTGGCAGCACCTTAACTTCTTATGGAGGTTTAATCAACCGCATTACCAAAAAACCATTCGAGGGCCTGGGCGGTGAGGTAACCTATTCGGCAGGTAGCTATGATTTAAACCGGGTGAGTACCGATTTTAATTTCCCTGTTGATAAAGCCAACCACATTTACGCGCGTATCAATGCATCTTATAATTATAAAGGCTCTTTCCAGCAAAATGTATTCGACAGGGGTTTCTTTGTGGCACCAAGCTTTTCCTATAAAGTAAACGACAAGCTGGATTTTACTTTTGATGCCGAAATTGCAAATGGTAATAATACCTTAAAACCATTTGTTTTCTTTTATTTTCCGGTGAAAGACCTTGGTTTTGATCGGGCAGATCAATCAGGCATACCTTACGATAAATCGTTTACAGGTGATGTGATGAAGCAAAAATACAACAGCACTACTTTCTTCGGCCAGGCCAATTATAAATTTAACGAAAACTGGTCATCACATACCAGCTTTTCATCCAGCTATAGTTTTTCTAATGGCCGGGGAACCTACCTGTTCTTAATTCCCAATAACTATCCTCCACTAGGCAACCCAAATGCTGCTCCGGGCGCCGATCTCATTTCAAGGGCAGATCAATCAACAGATAACAGCAAACTTTACAACTACGAAATCCAACAAAATTTCAATGGGACTTTTAACCTGGGTTCAGTCAAGAACAGGGTTGTTTTAGGCTTGGATTATTTACGTCAAAACTCTGATCAACTCTTTTATGGCATTGATAGTTTCGATTTCACAAATAAAAACGGAACAGGCAGTAATTATAATAATTTCACAGAACAAAATTTAGCCGCCATTTATGCATTAAATACCTATTCCAAATATCCAATTAATTTTAAATCGAACACCTATAGTGCCTACGCTTCTGATGTGATTAACCTAACCGATAGGTTAATAGCTTTAGCTGCCATCAGGGTAGACCGTTTTGATAACAAAGGTAATTCTGACCGTGCAGGTTCAGCACCAAAAGGTGCTTATAAACAAACCGTTTTCTCGCCAAAATTCGGCTTGGTATTTCAGCCTATAAAAGATCAGTTATCATTGTTTGCTAATTATCAAAATGGATTTAACAATCTTAACGGCATAGATTATAAAGGTGAAGCATTTAAGCCAGAGCAAGCCAACCAGATAGAAGGCGGTGTAAAAAGTAACCTGTTTGGCGGCAAATTAACCGGGTCGGTATCTTATTATTACATCAAAGTGAAAGATATTGTAAGGGGTTATAATGGCGATCCGTCTAATCCGAATGCACAGATCCAGGATGGCAACAAAATCAGCAAAGGTATAGAAGCAGAAATTGTAGCCAACCCTTTAAACGGTTTAAACATTATTGCTGGTTTTGCCTATAACGATAACCGTTTGCAAAATGCTTCTCCGGATGTTGAAGGAAGACGTGATGCTTATTCAGCTGCTCCTTATTCGGCGAACTTATGGATTAGTTATAAGTTGGCGGCGGGTGCTTTAAAAGGCTTTGGTTTAGGTGCAGGCGGTAACTATGCCAGCGACAACAAAATTGTAAACAGCGTAAGCCAGGGCGTATTTATCCTGCCTGCTTACGAAGTTTTTAATGCATCGGTATTTTATGATCATCCAAGGTTCAGAATCGGTGCCAAAGTAGACAATTTTACCAATCAAAAATACTGGACTGGTTATAGCACGATGAATCCTCAGGATTTAAGAACTTTTACCGGTAGTGTAACTTATAAATTTTAATAAAACAAACAGGAGCACCTGGATCAGATCAGCTGCTCCTGGTGTCAAAATACAGAAAACATGAAAACTAAAATCTCATTACTATTTTTCTTTCTAGCCTTTGGCATTTCGAGTGCATTTGCACATGCGTTATGGATAGAAACAGCTTCAACGGGCACAAAAGGACAAGCACAGGAAGTGAAAGTTTTCTTCGGAGAATATGAGAGTAACGAGCCTGACTCAGCCGCAAAATGGTTTAGCAATTTAAAAGAATTCAGCCTGGTGTTAACCGCTCCAAACGGAACAACCAGGGTTTTAACCACCGCTCCGGCTGTACGTTTCTTTAAAGCGAGCTTCACTCCAGATCAGGATGGCACTTATAAACTTTCTGTAGTGCATGAGGTTGCTGACATCTATGAAAAAGCTAAAATTGAATATTACGCCTTTGCAGATGTGGCCATAGGAAATGCAAAAATAAACACGGCCTTCCCTGCAACTGCAGCATTAACCATCAGACCGGATAAACATGCCTTAAAAGTGGGTGAAACCTCAGTTCATCAGGTCATTTACAACAAAGCTCCTTTTGCAAAACAAAAGTTAACGGTTGTAAACGCTGAAAGAAAAACACAACCTACTGAAACCGATGGAGAAGGAAAATTCACTTTCAAACCAGCGCAAAAAGGAAACTATTTTTTTGAAGCTTTTACCGAAGATAAAACACCAGGCAAACTGAACGGAAAAGATTATGAGAAAACCTGGCATTTGGTAACCTATACCACCGAGGTTCAATAAACAGATTAATTCAAAGTTGTTAACCAATTGGCGTGTAAAATCGTCAATTGGTTCTTCTATTTAATAAAGCCCAATGTCGCCAACCAAACCCATACAGAAAAAAACAAAGAAATCGCGGATACGAAAAATCAATGACTGGCTGCACTTGTGGCTGGGTATAACATCTGGTCTTGTGGTCTTTCATTTGGGCATTACCGGCTGCATTTTTGCCTTTCAAAAAGAAATTACTGAATTTATCCATAGAAAAGAGTTTTTTGTTGAGGTACCGGCAAATAAAAAAACTATTCCTTTAAGCATATTAAAAGCAACAGCCGAAAAAACCTTGGGCGGCAAGAAAAAGGTTACCTTCATCTCGAGTTATAGGCAAGCTGATCGCGCATGGGAGTTTGGTGCTTACAAGCCGGGTAATCCTAAAGCATTCTGGTATTTTGATTCGATAGATTATTACGACATTGTGTTGATTAACCCCTATACAGGTAAGGTCACATTGGTTTCTGATTATAAATACGAATTCTTCAGTATCATTAAAATGCTGCACTGGAGTTTTCTCATCAACCATCCCATCGGACAGCAGATTATAGGCTGGAGTAGCTTCATATTTGTTTTTCTTTTGATCTCTGGCATGATCATGTGGTGGCCTAAAAATCTTAAAAAATCGAACTTCGATAAAAGTTTCAAAATTAAATGGAAAGCCAAATTTAAACGTATCAATTATGATCTGCATAATGTACTTGGTTTCTACGTCATGATCATTTGTTTAATGCTGGCGTTAACCGGTCTGGTTTGGGCTTTTCAGTGGTTTCAGACTACCGTTTATGTAGTGGCATCTCGCAGTATCTCACCTCCAAAACAAATAGTAGCTCAATCAGATTCGACCAAATCCGTTAAAGCGATACCGTTTGATGTCGCTTTCGAAACTGCCCAAAAGCTATTCAAAAACGCCGAACGCATCGGGATGTCGCCTGCCGGGGGTGGTACGGCAACCATTTACGCAACGGGTTACAGCGGGAAAGAAACCTATTGGAATTTCGATGTTTTGCTGTTCGACCAGTACACGGGTAAATTGCTGGCCCGTAAAAATCAAAGAGATAAAAATGCAGGTGAGGCACTTATCGGCATGAACTACGATATCCATGTTGGCGCTATCTTAGGACTTCCAGGGAAAGTAATGGCATTTTTTGCCAGTTTAATTGCTGCCAGTTTACCTATAACCGGATTTATCATTTGGTGGGGCAAAAAGAAAAAGAACAAAAATCACCCAGGCACGAAAAATTTGCCACAACATCATTAATCACTGTGATATTGAATCCCTTCCATCTGGTTAGATACTGAAATAAATCCGATAACTAACTACCGGATCAGGGTACCAGTTGCTCCCGCTTTTACTCAAGATTTGCCATCTCGTATCAATGAATTGTAGATTTGTAATCCAGCTAAAGAATTACGCTACACCCTGATTACACATCCAGACTAACAATTACTTTATTTTACTAAATTCCGGCATGAAAAAACTCGGATTCTTTCTTTTGCTGTTTTGTGTAATCAACAGTTTTGCACAGGACTCTACTTATACCAGAGGGATCATCAATACCCTTACGTCAAAAGCTTTCTGGGGCAGAGGTTATACCAAAGACGGGATGAAAAAAGCAGGCGATTATATTGCAGTTGCGTATCAAAAAATCGGCTTAGTGCCAATGGGTACAGCCTATAAACAGACCTTTAGTTTCCCTGTAAATACCTTCCCGGGAAAAATGATGGTAACCATTAATGGCGAAAAACTCATACCAGGAAAAGATTTCATCGTAAATAATGAAAGTCCGGGCATTAAACAAATAGCCCAACTAACACCGGTTGACAGCCTTCACTTCCAGGTTAAACCTTCGATACAAGTTTTACTAAAAGATAAATTAACCTGGTCTGTAGCTACCGAAGTTGGGGATATTACGACCATACAGCTCAATAAAAAGAGCCTTAACACCCTACCGAAAAAAATAAGCGTTGACATTGAAAACAAATTTATCCCCGATTTTCAGGCAGCAAATATTTGTGGTTTGGTTAAAGGCACTCAGTATGCTGATTCCTTATTAATCATCACCGCGCATTACGACCACCTGGGCGGAATGGGTGCAACTACCTATTTCCCCGGTGCAAATGATAATGCAGCTGGTGTGGCCACTTTATTGAGTCTGGCCAAATATTACGCCGCTAATCCTCAGCCCTACTCTATTGGTTTTATCTGTTTTGCAGCCGAAGAAGCCGGATTAATAGGATCAGGATATTTTGTAGAAAACCCTCTGGTTCCATTAGGTAATATAAAATTCCTCATCAACCTCGATTTGGTAGGCACAGGCGAGTCAGGCATGACGGTGGTCAATGCCTCAGTTTACCCCAAAGCCTTTGCACAGCTAAATGCCATCAATAATGAACACCATTACATCCCGAAAATCAATCAGAGAGGTAAAGCAGCCAATAGTGATCATTATTTCTTTACTGAAAAAGGTGTTCCCGCATTTTTTATTTATACCCAGGGAGGTCCCTCTGCCTATCATGACATATTCGATAAACCAGAAACCTTACCCCTTACCAAATACAAAGATCTGTTTAAACTAATTGTAGGTTTTAATCAGAAATTAATGAAATAGTTGCATTTTTTTTAGGACCAAAACGATAAACCGCTATTCAAACACCCCGTTATCCATACTCAACACCTAAATCCCCGTTTTTCCGATTGGGATAATATTATCAGCCTTTGGGATAATTAAATTGAGTGGTAAGGCTTGTATACTCATCTTTGAATCAACAAAAACGAACGAATTATGAGAACTATACAAAAACTTAATCTGGTATTACTACTGGTGGCATTTACACTTAAACTGAGTGCACAAAATCAAATCGAAATTGTTATCGTAGCTTCCGCACATGATAACGCTAAATCAACCATAAATTTTCAGGCCATAATTGATAAACTTAAAAATTTCAAGCCTGATATGGTATTTGGTGAATACCTGCCACAGGATAATTATGCTAAACTGGAAGAAAGTAACTGGGCAAAAGAATTGTTTAAAAAGGAGCGTGACTACCTGCAAAAATTAAATCCTGAGTCTCCTAAAAATATAGATACACAGATTAAAAAAGACCTAAAAGCACTTGCAAAATTTGCTTACTATCATCAAACGAGGATGAATTTAGCGGTTAATTATGCTAAAAACTGGGATAGAGGAAATACTGAGTATCAAATCTTTGTGCTAGAGAACTATATGAAACAGCATTTTGGCAAAGAAGAACTTGCCACCTATAAAAAGATGTTTGGTAGTGTAGATTCGTTAAAAAAGATGGGTTTTTACAGACCGGGAAGTGAATACAGCAAAATCTATTTCCCCCTTATTTACCAATTGAAACAAGATCGGATTTATAATATGGATTGCCAGACCTATGATAAACCATGGGGCGAAGCCTGGAATAAAACAGACTCGTTATACAAGATTTTAATCGGCAAAGCGAAAGCCGACAGCAGTTCTCAGGAAGCTGCTACTGTTAACGCTATAGAAAAATACTGGTCTTACAGTAAAGATGAAGCAAATGTATTTAATGCTGACCCTTATGCAGGTATGAATACAGTAAAATATGGTGTTTTAGATGAAGCCTGGAACTTTTATGGCGGATCGCACTTTTATGGATATGCGGGATTTCCGACTGAAACGGTAAAGGAAATGATAGCGCAGTGGACACTGAGAAATGAAGGGATGTGTAAAAATATCATCGAACAGGCGAAAGCTAAAAAAGCAAAAAGGGTTGTAGTAGGAGTTGGTGCATCGCACCGGAAGTGGATGGAAGAAATTTTAGCAAAAAACCCAGATGTAAAAATTATTAACTATAACGATATACACTAAAATTTAACATACGCTCCAGAGCCTCCTTGCCGTGCAAGGGGGCTTTTTTTTTAAAGTTCGCAAATTTTCCCACTGTTAGTTGCAAATGCAACATAAACAGACTACTTTTAAACTAATAAATTAGTTGTTTTTCCTTTTATGCAACATCTGAATGAATTGTTTGTCTGCTTTTTAAACAAACCCCTGGTCCATCACATTTTTAGTCCCGTTTATCACATTTATTGAATTTATAAGGAAATAGCCGATAATTTTAGGTTACTTATTTAAACCAAACATGAAAAAACTCTTACTTTCTCTCACTTTTAGCCTGATTATCTTTAGCCTGTTTGCACAAAAAAACGGAAGCATCACCGGAATATTAGCGGATAGTGCAAACCATAAAACCACATTAAATTATGCTACTATTTCGGTTTATAAAGTTGGTGATAGTGCATTAGCTACTTATAAACTGTCTGATGATAAAGGCGTCTTTAAAATTAATGGTCTGGCCACGGATGTAAAATACCGATTAGTAGTAACCGCCTGGCAATATGGAACTTTTAGAAAAGAAGTAGAACTCAGCACAGCCAATCCGAGTTTAAACCTTGGCACACTTTACCTTTCCACCAAAGCAAATGAATTAAATGAAGTGGTCATATCTGCAGAGCGCCCGCCCGTAATTGTGCGTAAAGATACCATTGAGTTTAATGCCGAATCTTTTAAAACCCTACCATCTGCAGTGGTAGAAGATCTGCTAAAAAAGCTTCCTGGTGTTGCCATTGCAGCCGACGGTTCTATACAGGTTAACGGCAAATCAGTTAGTAAAATTTTGGTAGATGGAAAAGAGTTTTTTGGTGGCGACCAGCAAATTGCAACCAAAAATCTGCCGGCAAATATCATAGATAAAGTACAGGTAGTGGATGATAAGCAGGCCAAACGACGGGCTCCTGATTTAACAGAAGCAGAAATCCCACAAATTATTAATTTAAAGCTCAAGAAAGCTATAAAAAAAGGTGCTTTCGGTAAACTATATGCGGGAGGAGGTTTAAAGGACCTGTATCAGGCTGGAGGATTAATGAACTTCTTCAGGGATACTACGCAGGTAAGTGTTTTGGCTTACGGCAACAACATCAATCAGCCTGGCTTTAACCCCAGTGATGTTCAGCGGATAGGTGGATTTAACAGAAGTGGGGTTAACTCGATGATGATGAGTTCGGGCGGTTATTTCGAGTTTAACGGCATCAATTTTGGTGGAAGTAATGACGGTGTTCAAACTTCATCAGGCGGGGGTTTTAATTTTAACACCATCAATAAAAAAGGGATCAAATTTAATACGCAGTATTTCTTCGGAAAATCGAATAATCTTTTAGAAAAGCTTTCCAACACCAACCAAACCCTTGGCACAGATCGCTTAATTACCAATGCCAATGAAAATACTACTTCTATTATTTTAAAGCATAATATTGGCGGAAAACTGGACTGGCAGATCGATTCTTTAACACAGCTTACCATCGAACCCTCAATTGTATTAAATTCCAATAATTCGATAAGCAAAGTGTCATCTAACAATAGCAACGTCAATAACCAGTTAATCAATGCACTCGAAAATCTAAATGATAGAAACAGCTCCAGCAATAAATATCAGCTAAGGACCGATTTTAATAAAGATTTTAAAAAGCCCGGAAGATCTTTAAACCTTGGTGCCGATATTTCTGCGAGCCCAAACCCTGTTAATAATTATAACAAAAGCACCAGCATTTTTTACCTCACACCTTCAACTTCAGAAATTGACCAGTTACGGCAAAATAGTATAGATAACTTCAGGTCTTACTTCTATGGCAACTATGCTGAGCCGATCAGCAAAAAACTGAAATTTAAAGCCGATATCAATGGAAATATCATCAATAGCGAAAATGCATTAAGTACATTTTACCGTAATCCGGCTAACCAGCTGTATGATATTGTAATACCAAGCTTATCGCAAACCGTTAAACAGAATGGATTCAAAACCAATACAAACATCAGCCTCGGATATAAAGTAACTAAAGATTTCTACCTTCAGCCCGGATTGGTACACAATTATATTTCATTGAACAACCGTTTCACAAATGGAGCAGCTGTTGATCAACGTTATCATTTTATGTGGCCGACATTTCAGTTGACTTATAAAATATTCCGTTTTAATTATACCGCCAGTTTTACAGAGCCTAACGTGAGTTATCTTCAGCCAGTGGCCGACAATACAAATGCGCTTTACATCAGAAATGGAAATCCTAATTTATTGCCAGCCCGCAGGCAGAGTTTAAGCATGTATATGTACAAATATGACCCTAAAAACCTTATTAATTATAATTTATATGGCTATGGCAATTTCACCAAAAACGGCATCATTAACACCGTTACCATCAATAATGGCGTTCAAACGGTTAATCCGATTAATATGAGCGGCATTTATAATTTTCAGGGCGGGGCGAATGTTTCAAAAGATTTCAGGAAAGATAAAACAAGCTTGAAGGTTGGGATGGGTTTTTGGGCTAATTTCGATCATACGCCTGTTATTGTTAACAATATACAAAGCAATGCCAATGTTTTCTATGTTGGCCCAAATGGTAGCATCAGATTGAACCTGAACGATAAAGTAGAAATCAATCAATCATACTACATCAATTTAAACCGTAGCAAATACGATGATAGTTTTTATACCAACATTAGCTACAATACCCATCAGAGTACATCTGAACTGATTATCCGTTATCCTAAAAAAGTCGTTTTCGAAACGAGTTATGCTCTAACCATTAACGAACAAAAAATTGCAGGCTTTAATAATAACATTAAAATCTGGAATGCCGGCCTTACTTACCTGTTTATGAAAAATGATCGGGCCCAATTAAAATTTTCGGTAAACGATATTCTGCAGAGCAACGTAAGAAGGAATATACAGATTATAGGTAACAGTGTTATTGATGCACAAAGCAATAACCTGGGCAGGTACGGCATGCTTACACTTACATATAACATCCAAAACTTCGGTCAAAAAGTTGGCGGCAGACAAACGTTCTTCAGTTTTTAACTACCTTATTCCGAATGTAGTGAAGAGTCTTTGCGCAGGTTTAGTTTGCTGTCATAAGAAGATTCTTCGCTGCGTTCAGCATGACAAATTAGCTTATTGCATTAACGTTAGTCTAACCAGATACTGATCTTCACCATCATCGAAAATCAATTCAGCATTCCATCCTGTTTCTGCGGCAATCTGTTTAATGGTTTCTTCATCTATATAAATCCAGTTAAACCAATTGCCTTTTTCGCCTTTATATTCATACTGGTAAGATACCTCACCGTAGTACTGGTTTTGTGGTTTAGGCAGATCTTCATATAAATAAGCAATATCAGATGAATCAAAAATGACCTGTCCGCCAGGATTGATCAGGTCTTTCAATTTGATTAAAAAAGCTTTAAAACCTGGCAAAGTTCCTGTTAAACCAATACCGTTCATGAGCATGATGATGGTGTCGAATTTCTCCTGATAGGTAAAAATATCCTGTACAAATGCTTTTCTTACTCCACGGTCTTTCATAATGTTTACCGCAGCTTCCGAAATATCTATAGCGGTAACATCGATATTAAATGCCTGTAGCACTAATGCATGGCTCCCCACACCGGCGCCGATATCCAGCACCTTTCCATTACACATATGCAAAGCCTGAAGCTCTAAAACGGGCATATCTTCATCATCACGGAAGAAGAATTCCAGTGGCATTTCCTCCGGTTCTCCGTAAGAATTGTGTAACCAAAGGGTATCAGCCTCGCCTGTTCTGTAAATATCTGTTAGCGCTTTACCAAAAACATCCATAATGCAAAGATACTGAAAATGGGAGATGTATAAATGGATGATGGAAAAGGGAAGATGGGAAATGGAAACGGTAAATTTTATGTTGAGGTAAATTTGGTCGGGATTTGTAGTCCCGCTTCAAGGGCCGGGGATTCGAAACTCGTATAGAAAAGTCTGGATTATAAAACCCAGACCAACAATTTTAAAACATTTTTATGCTAACTCATATACCTGGTGGTATTCTGGTATAGCCACATGTTTAAACCCTTTATCTTTTAATTTAGTAGCGAAACTTTGCTGTACTTCGTACTCTCCGTGTACCAGAAACAACTGTTTTATCTGAGCAGGATCCTGACCAGATAAAAAATGCAATAAATCTTCGTAATCGCCATGCGCACTCATCGATTTTATGGATTGCACTTCAGCTTTAACTTCATATTCATCGCGAAAAATTTCAACCACCTTATCTCCGGCAATTAGTTTTCCACCAAGCGAATTCGGTTCGCAATAACCTACCATTAAAATGGTGTTTTTCTGGTTGCTGATATTGTTCCTGATGTGATGTTTTACCCTTCCGGCCTCAGCCATACCTGATGCAGAAATAATTACACAAGGTCTTGGATCAGCATTTAAGGCTTTTGATTCTTCTACACTTTCGACGAAACGCAAGTCTTTGAACCCAAAAATATCATGATCTACTTTTAAAATTTCTTTAACCCCATTATTGTATACCTCGGGATGGTTTTTAAGAATTTGAGTGGCTTTTGATGATAAAGGACTGTCTACGTAAAAGGGAACATCAGGCAGTTTACCTTTCAGCTCTAAGCCATTTAAAGCATACAGGAGTTCCTGCGTACGGCCAACAGCGAAAGCAGGGATAATTACCTTTCCTTTTTTAATTTTACAGGTATTATTGATGACCTCCAAAAGCATATCTTCGATCGGATCGAGATTTTTATGTAGCGAATCGCCATAAGTTGATTCCATCAGGATATAATCAGCCTGATCAAATTTTTGCGGACTTTTTAATAACAAGTCGCCATAACGGCCAACGTCGCCAGAAAAGGTAATGCGGGTGGTTTTTCCATCTTCTGTAATACTAAGATGAACAGCAGCACTGCCCAAAATGTGGCCTGCGTCAGTAAATCTTAACAGAATCCCCTCTTCGATTTTAAAATCCTCTTCGTATTCCACAATTTTCATCTGGCCAACCGTTTTGGTCACATCTTCCTCCGTGTAAAGTGCTTCTTCCATCTCTTCGCTTTCCCTAAGATTACGGTTGGCATATTCAGCATCCTGCATCTGGATCTTGGCAGAATCCATCATTAAAATGCGGGCCAGGTCCATTGTAGCCGAAGTACAGAAAATCTGCCCTTCAAATCCTTCAGCAACTAATTTGGGCAACAGGCCGCAATGATCTATATGTGCATGAGATAAAATGAGGTAAGTGATTTTTTTTGGATCAAAACCAAAATAATCGTTTAGTTTATCGGTAACATGGCCCATCCCCTGGAACAAGCCACAATCTAATAAAATCTGGGTGCCGTTTTTTAAGGTAATAAGGTGCTTACTTCCCGTAACCGTACGGGCCGCACCATGAAAAGCAATGTTCATCAATATATTGGTTAGCGCATATATAGCTAAAAAATGCCGGAATATTTCCGGCACTTTCAATTCGTTACCCGTTTATTTCTGCTACTTTATCTTTAACCTTATCTGCAACATTTGTAGCTTTATCGGCCAAACCTGCCAGTTTATCTTTCGAAGCATCTAAAAGATCAGCAAAAAAATCCGATACTTTATTTTTAAGATCGCTGGTCGAATCTGATGATAATGCCAATGCGATAGTTGCACCTAATGCTGCTCCGGCTAATACGCCTACTATGATTTTTGTTTCTTTTTTCATGGTCTTAGTGATTTACTTATTAAACATAATTAACCCACAGGTGTTTTTATTTTTTTCATCTTACAAAAACCAATCCATAATGAAACGAATATTCTTTATAGACTTAGACAATACCATTTATTTTACCAGGCAGAACGAAGAACAACTGATGGGGGAGTTATACCGTTTCCTGGAAAATTTAGATTTAGGAATTAGCCAGGCTGATTTTCAGTTAGCCAAACAGGAAATGTTGAGGACGCCTTTTCTAAAAGTAGCTAAAAAGTATCGTTTTAACGAAAAGGTGATGCCTGAAGTAATTTCCTATCTTGAAAACAGATCTGTAACCCAGCCGCTGAAACCCAGCGATGATTACCATTATATCAAAAGCTTAACCGGCCGAAAATTTATTGTAACAGCAGGTTTTCCAAAACAACAACTGTCAAAGGTAAAAATGCTGGGCATTGCCAATGATTTTGAAGAAGTACATGTGGTGGATGTTTCAAGCACCAATAAGAAAGAAAGATTTGAAATGCTGATCGATCAGCATCAACTTAACAAAGACGATATTCTGATTATTGGCGATGATGCAGAATCGGAAATTAAATTTGGCCTGGAACTGGGGATAACTACTTTTCTGCTAGATCCTGAAAACCTGCACCCTAATGCTGAAAGCACTTTCAAAGGAACTGATTTGAGTAGTCTTCACGCAGTAGCGGGGCAGTAATAAAACGAAGATCGTCTCGACTGAAGCGTAGTGGAATGGAGATATCTATCTTAACAGATTTAGCTTCGCTGAGCACTACGTGGTTCTCGACTTCGTTGCACTTCGCTCGACATGACGTTAACTTTATTAAAATTACCGATCGAGTAGGAAGATAGGGATTATTTCCCTATCTGTCCTCTCACACCACCGTACGTACCGATCGGTATACGGCGGTTTGCCAGAATAACTTCGTT
>NZ_JBIWEB010000027.1:0-52135 GCF_044762335.1 Pedobacter suwonensis
TCTTTGCTTTGGCGGACCTTATCAAATTAACTCGGCAAAGGGGGGCTTTTTAAAGTGGCGAAGAGGGGTCAATTTGAAGCGGTTTATCCAGATTACCGCCGTTAGCCCTATTGCCCAGGACTTTGGTGTCGAAGTCGGAATGCGGGCAGCCGATGCTAAGGCGATATGTCCCGGTCTTGAGGTACTCGATGATAAACCGGGTCGCCAGAGAAAATTGCTTCAGGGCCTTGGCGAGTGGTGCGTGCGCTATTCGCCCATAGTGGCAATCGATGAGTTTGGAATGAATGGACTTTTGATGGACGTTTCGGGATGCTGCCATCTTTGGGGAGGCGAACGGAATTATTTAAAAGAAATCGTTTCCAGGCTCAAAAGCAAGGGATATACCGTGAGGCTGGCCATCGCCGATACACCTGGTGCAGCCTGGGCAGTGTCCCGTTTCGGCAAAATCACCCCTTTGATCCCACCCGGAGAACAGGTTGATGCGCTATTGGGACTTATTCCCGATGCTCTTAGGCTCCAAGATAACGTGCTGGCCAAACTCCGCAAACTGGGATTTTACCAGATAAAAAGTTTTATCGGCATGCCCAGATCGGTGCTGCGGAGAAGGTTTGGCGAGGATTTTCTGTTGCGCTTGGCACAGGCCATCGGAACGGAAAATGAAGTGCTGATGCCCCTAAAGGTTCCCGTGCCCTTTAGCGAAAGGCTCGCATGCCTGGAGCCGATCAGGACGCGGAACGCGATAGAGATAGCCATCAATAAATTGCTTGATCAGCTGTGCAGGCGAATGCAGACCGAAGGTAAGGGATTGCGCACGGGCCTGCTTACCTGCTACCGGATCGATGGAAAAATCGTGAAGGTAGACATCGGAACCAGTGGGGCATCGCACAGTGCAGGTCATTTGTTCAAGCTTTTTCAGTTAAAGATCGATCAGATCAGGCCAGCGCTGGGCATCGAACTTTTTGTGCTGGATGCGCCAAAGGTGGATGATGTTCAGGTTCCCCAAGAAGAGATGTGGACTTCAACGCCGGGACTGGATGATCAGGGGCTAATCAGGCTGCTCGACCGTGTGGCGGGAAAAGTTGGCCCACAGGTAATCCACCGCTATCTTCCGGCTACAAAATACTGGCCGGAGAGATCGGTGCTGAGAGCGGTTTCTGTTACGGATAAATCTCAGGTAAGCTGGAGGACCAGTAAGCCCCGGCCTACAGAGCTGCTCAAAAATCCTGTCCCAATAGAGGTGATGGCAATCATCCCAGACCATCCCCCTAAGTTCTTTATCTATAAAGGGGTTCGGCATATTATTGCAAAGGCCGATGGTCCCGAGCGGATCGAGCGCGAATGGTGGTTAGATCAGGGGGAGCATAGGGATTATTACCAAGTGGAGGACGAGCAGGGCGGCCGTTATTGGCTATTCCGTTCCGGCCATTATGGAGGAGAGCAGACTTATAAGTGGTTTATCCATGGATTTTTTGCATAAACGACGGTGATATGGCTTACAGTGAATTACAGATTACTTCAAACTTCAGCTTCCTGCGCGGGGCATCACATGCTCATGAACTGGTCGATCAGGCCGAGGCTTTCGGCTATAAAAAAATAGCGGTCACCGACAGAAATACGCTGGCTGGCATTGTCCGTGCGCATGCGGCCTGCTGGGAAAAAAACGTAAAGCTTATACCCGCCTGCAGACTGGATCTGCTGGATGGACCGAGTCTTCTTGCCTATCCCACTGACAAGGAAGCCTATGGTAGATTGTCCGCGCTTTTGACCCTGGGCAATATGCGAGCGGAGAAAGGTTCCTGCCATATTTCAAAGGCCGATGTCTATGCCCATAGCAAGGATATCATATTTACGGTTGTTATGCCAGGGGAATTGAACCGGAGATTTGAATATGAGCCGGCCTTTATCTCATCCGTCGCTGAATACAGGGAAGCATTGGCAGGCCAGTTATACCTGGCGGCAACAAGGTCATATATGGGAAATGATGATAAGCTGATATTTAGGACTTCACAGCTGTCAAGGTTCTACGATATCCCCGTTGTCGCAACGGGCGATATTCATTACCACCATCCCTCGAGAAGAGAATTGCAGGATGTGCTTACATGTGTGAGGGAAAAATGCACTATACAGGAAGCCGGTTTCCGGTTGCATCAGAATGCGGAACGCTATATGAAAGAGGTTGCCGAGATGGAGCGGTTGTTCCGAAAATATCCCAGCGCTATAGAAAATACAATGGCGATAGCAGAGGCCTGCGAGTTTTCCCTCGATGAGCTCAAATATGTGTACCCCGAGGAAATCAATAAAAACGGGCGCACACCACTCGAAGAGCTCGAGTACCTTACATGGAAAGGTGCCCATGATTTTTATGGGGAAACAGTTCCAGAGAAGGTGGTTAATATGATAGGTCATGAGATGGAGTTTATTAAGAAGATGGATTACGCCAATTATTTTCTTTTTGTCGAAGATATCGTGCGGGAGGCAAGGTCCCGGGGCATTCTCTGCCAGGGCCGTGGCTCGGCGGCCAATTCTGCGATCTGTTTTGTTCTGGGCATTACCTCGGTAAACCCGATGAAATTTGATCTGCTCTTTGAGCGTTTTATTTCACCAGCTCGAAACGAGCCTCCCGATATCGATGTGGATTTCGAGCATGAGCGAAGAGAGGAAATCATCCAGTATATCTATGATAAATATGGCAGGGATAGAGCGGCAATCGTAGCTACCGTTACCCAGCAGCATCAGAAGGGAGCAATCCGTGATGTGGGCAAAGCGATGGGACTTTCGGTAGATACGATCAACCGCTTATCCAGTTCCATATGGGAGTTTACCGATGAGTGGTTCGAGGGGAAAAGGGTTACCGAGCAGGGACTGAATCCAAATGATCCGCATCTAAAAAAAACACTCGAGCTTACCGCGCAGATGATGGGCTTTCCCCGGCAGTTGGGCCAGCATACCGGAGGATTTGTCGTTACCCAGGGGAAGCTTACCGACCTGTGCCCTATTTTGAACGCCCGGATGGAAGACCGCACAAATATCGAATGGAATAAAGATGATATCGATGCGCTGGGATTCTTAAAGGTTGATGTGCTGGCTTTGGGAATGCTTACGTGCATCAGAAAAGCCTTTGATCTCTGCCGGGATCACTATGGAAAACAATATACGCTGGCGAATATCCCTCAGGATGATCCAGAGGTTTATGATATGATCTGTCTGGCCGATACCTTGGGCGTTTTCCAGATCGAAAGCCGGGCACAGATGTCGATGCTGCCGAGGCTAAAGCCAAGGGAGTTTTACGACCTGGTAATCGAGGTAGCAATCGTGAGGCCTGGCCCTATACAGGGAGATATGGTGCACCCGTACTTGCGCAGGCGAAATGGCGAAGAGCCGGTTGAATACCCCTCGCCCGAGCTGAAGGAAATCCTGGGAAGAACCCTGGGCGTGCCACTGTTCCAGGAGCAGGCGATGAAGATCGCCATCGTTGCGGCAGGCTTTACCCCGGCCGAGGCCGATGGGCTTAGGCGGAGCATGGCCACATTCAAGTTTAAGGGCTTGGTCAATCAGTATGAGCAGAAGCTCATCGATGGGATGCTGGCTAAGGGCTATTCTTTGGAATTTGCCAAAAGGATATTCAAGCAGCTCGAAGGATTTGGAAGCTATGGCTTTCCCGAATCCCATGCGGCGAGTTTTGCGCTATTGGTCTATGTTTCATGCTGGCTAAAGCATTACTACCCCGATGCCTTCGCGGCGGCATTGCTCAACAGCATGCCCATGGGATTTTACCAGCCGGCACAGATTGTTATCGATGCGCAGAAACATACCGTCGAGGTGCGGGAGGTGGATGTAAACCATTCGGTGTGGGATAATAAACTGGAAGAAAAATCGGGCAAATATTTTGCCCTAAGGTTGGGCTTTCGGCAGATCAGTGGTATAAGGGAAGATGATATGGAGATGCTGATCAGTGGAAGAGACGCTGGTTTTCAAAGTATATCGGCAATCCGCGATGCTGGTGTATCTATCGCAGCATTGGAAAGACTGGCCGATGCCGATGCTTTTCGTTCGATGGGCATGGACCGGAGAAAGGCGCTCTGGGAAGTTTCTGCATTGCAGGATATGCCGGTAGAACTGTTCAAGGGACAGGCATCGGAGAGTGTGCTGGAAACACAGGTCGAGCTCCCGCTAATGGGAAAGGGCGAACACGTGGTGCAGGATTACGCTACCGTCGGATTATCCTTAAAGGCTCACCCGGTGAGTTTCGTGCGTCCCCAGCTGGATATGCTCAATATCCGCACATGCCACCATATCAATAACATTTCCACAGATGGACAGCTGGTAAAAGTAGCAGGCTTGGTTCTGGTTAGACAGCGCCCTGGAACTGCAGGTGGAGTGTGTTTTATTACCATCGAAGATGAAACAGGATATTCTAACCTGGTCGTGTTCGAAAAGCTGTTTGAAACCTATCGAAAAGAAATCCTGCACGCAAGGTTGCTCATGGTAGAAGGCCGTCTGCAGCGCGAAGGACAGGTGGTACACGTGGTCGTGAGCAAATGTTTTGACTTTACAAAAATGCTCGGAAAGCTCGTGCAGCGGGAAGTTGATGAATTGCCGGTATTGACCTTGGCGCGTGGCGATGGAAAAACAGCACCTTATCCAGCCCTAAATAAAAGGACACAAGTGCGCGAAGATGCAGCGAAGAAAACCATGGACGCTTTTCACGGCGGCAGAAACTTCAAGTAAGCTAGTTTACACTAATGATAACAAAATATGGAGCGTTCTCTTTTGAAAAAAACATATTTTACGATAATGATTTTGGCCGCTTATAAAATTAAAAATATAAATCTATCCCAGTAAGTTTTTTACATCAATTCTAATACAATAGTACCCTGCCAACATACCCACATGCCCAAGGATCCGTATGATGCGCCAGGTTGGGCTTAGCGTATAGCATTTGATCAACATGATTCATAACTTTTTAGGATTATTTTCCTTATCTAATTATAGCGTAAAAATCAGCACAGAGAGCGTATTCAAAAATGTTATTTATACTTAAAAGCTGAATCGTCAGTCTCCACATTTGCTACATGCATGAGATAATCTAAAAAGATCGTTTAACCTGTTTTAATATCACTTTCATCAATTTTCTGTCCATCAAAAAATGAGTTAACCTGAATCTCGAAATTGACAACCCACCATTTTTCAATCTTATTTAATAATCCTTGAGCTTTTCGCAACAATTCCATATTAACATTTAAATTTTCATCAATCAAAAGCCTAACTGGTTCATGGGCAATTAAGTTCCTATGTTTGCGTATTTGCTGAAGAGAAAGAAAATCTGTTTTAGTTAATACGCTGTTTTCCCTCAACCAAAGACATGACGAATAAAACAAATGATACTCTGGGGTTCGTTTTCTATTGATGCCAGGAATATTTTTATCCAGTACATCAGAACGGTATTCGTTACTAATTTCATATTCAAATTCGCCTTGGGCATTATAGGTCGAGTTTGGACAAAGAAAGCTTTTTATCTTTTCTTGAATTGTATTCTTTAGCATTTCAAAACTCGTAACAAATAATGATGCAATAAGCATATTTCTTTTAAGTAACGCCTGGTTTACTATCTTTTCCATAATTGAAGAAAATATTGAAGGTTTCCGATAGTTCAAGTTAAAAAACATTAGTTGATTAGAACAGCTTAATCCAAAATGCATTTTTAGTGAAAATATTTGAACTGTTTAGCTTCAATGGGAGTTCCACATTTTTCAATGATTCAAATATGAAAACCCTGGTGAGTTTGTTAAGAACAAATGATAAAACTGCATGGGAGAATGTTTTTTCAATTTTCAACATATCAAAATTGACAGATTGAAAACTATTTGTAGTTTTAAAAAATTAATGACTCCATATGCTAACAGCCAAAATCCAAAGAAGAAACTTTTTGTTTGGGTTCCAAATTCCCTTTCTGCCATATTTTGAAATTCTACTTACAAACCATGTATAGAAAAAAACTGATCAACTCCAAACCGGCACCGTACCCAAATACATCCGCTTCTGAATCGACCTCAATTGATCTCTTCCATGGATTTTTAGACAGAACTTTTGTTAAAGGCTATGTTACTGTAATGGATAAGATACCGAATACCGATGGAATTCTAACCTTAACGGGGAAAGATCAGATTCCGAAAGGCCGATTAGATGTCCAGCTGAAAACCCTATCAAAGAAAAAAAAAACAAACCCAACTTTTCAATGTGAACTTGCTCTTTTAGCTTATGTTGAGGAGGAAATGCTACCTGTCATTCTTATTGTTGTAGACCAAGTCAACAAAAAGGCGTATTGGCGGCACCTTGACTATGCGCTGCTGAGAGAACTGTCTCCCAAGATAAAAGGTGATACGGTTGCCTTGCCAATGCTTCAGGAACAATTTTTGGACGGGACCAATCATGACTATCTGGATTTCTGGAATACCATCCTTGAAAAAACAAAGGCTAAATATGTAAAGTACGATCTTATAGAGAATCAACGCAATGCTCTTCTAATGGAACTGGGAAGATTAAATGATAGGATTATGCCAGCCTTTTCGTTGAATCATGCCGAAATTCGAGAAATCCATATTTTTTTAGATATCTTAAATAACCTTTATGACTGTGAATTCAGAACCATAAAGCAGATTTTATATTTTAATTTCTGGAAAATAGGAATTGCAATTGCTGCTTATGAGCCTAATACTTCAACTTTTTTTATCATTCCACAAGCTCTTACAGACAATAGCCCCCTAATCAAACAGGTAAAAGATATTGACGAAATTCACAAAGATGAGATTTTCCTGGAAGATGGTGCACTGAGCCTGCAATGGTCTGGTGATCGAAACAGCATTAGAGAAATGCCGGATGCAGTCGCTTTAAAAACGGTATGTAAAGATGTATTTAAAGTTATCGACAAAATTCATCTCAGCATTCCGGATCCGATGGCCGCAAGGGAATACCTGGCTAAATTCACAGAAGATTTTTATCAATTTTTGGGACTGCCCGATAGAAACTTTCCCATCTCAATTGAACGTTTGAGGGCGTTGATACTTGCAATACTTCCTGTAACAATAGAGCAAAGAGTGAGTTTTGGACAAGGTATAAAAATTAGCACCTATGGTATCGACGGGCTCATGGGAGAGAAAGCGGGGAACTACCATAACCAAATCCAAAACGCTGAAACACTTATTGCAAGTGGCTATTTACCAAAGGTAACTGTTACTCTTGATTCAAAGAAATTCGACATGAAACTTATCGAACATTACATGAGTTACCTAACAAAATTGGGAGTAGTGGAGATTTCCTCTCCTTACACTGATTTCAAAATACCGGGCATTCCAAATTTTGGACCATGGATGGGTTTGAAAGAGGAAGATGCATTTAAAACGCTGAAGATAATGCTTGAAAAATTTTCGCAAATATATCCTGTATTTATAGAAGAGAAATTCCCTTATTTGCACAAGGAACTCGGCCTGTTTAAAGAATACCAGCTGATCATTTATATATGGCATTTCGATCCATCTAAAAGAGCTTTCGTTGAAACCTACCATTGTGTCAGCGAAAAACCAGTTGATAACCGTTATCTTCTTTTTAAAGGAGATGACAAAAACTGTCCGAAGGGTTTTGAGAGTAGACAAAACAATCCAGATCAGTGGTCCGTCCGGATAGATGGAATCGATTACGAAATCAGGATGAAGGGATCACGCACGATATGGTTTTTATTGGATCCCTTTCCTTTACATTCGTTGATCAGGGAAGAACTTAGTAAAAATCTAGACTCATATTTCAAAGAAAAAGGACTTAAAGATACACCATATCGGGAGCGCTTTCAAAGATAAACCGCTCATAAAAAAATATATTTTTTAAAGTAAAACAAACGTTTAAAATTAATGGAAGAAGAATATCTATATTTAGGTTTGGGTCAATTGGAGATTGATTGGTCAAAAGGTAGTTTTCAAAAGGATCATACTATACTTTTCAAGACTGGCGATAGAAAGGATATCTCATACTTCTATTATAACGAGGACGAGCCAAAAAAATTCTCGACGAAAAAAGCCCCAGGTTATGGAAAAAAATTAATTGAAGTAAAAGATCGTTTGGATCTGCTCGGCTATTCCTTCAAAAACCTGCCAAAACTTTTGCGCGAACAATTTGAACATCTACCCTATGAAATTCCTGAAATTCGCAACCTTAGTGTGGAAAAGTTCATCTCTACCCTTTCTACTATCGAGGTTAGTGGGATAAGATTTGGTGAACATGAAGGGGATGCTGGTTTAGGAGAATTTTTCCAACGCAGAATACTCTCCCTGCCGGCCTTTGCTCCCATCGGCAAGCTGATACAAAAAATCAGAAGTTTCGATTATTATCTGTTTGAGCAAATCGACCCCTATATTATTTTAGCTGCTTTGGCGAATAATCCTAAAAATCAAAAAATAGAACTCTGCCTGAGAAGTGATGCTGCTATTACTCCACCAACCAAGCAACAAAGGTATTTGGTTGTTACCGAAGGTAAGACAGATGTAGCAGTGATTCAAAAAGCAATGGAAATCCTCAAGCCTAATATTGCTGACCTTTTGAGTACATGGATATGGAGGAAAACTATCCCTTTGGTGGTGCAGGAAACCTTTGCAATTTTTTTAAGGGCCTCACCAAGATCGGTACCGAAAGAAGGATCATCTTCATATTCGACAATGATGCCCAAGGTCAGGCGGGACTCATCACCATCGGCAAGGTATCCAGCCCTAGTAATTTCATTTCAATCGCCTATCCGAGTCTGCCGGAATTTTCAAAGTTTAACACTACTGGACCCACTGGCCAGACCGATCAGGATATTAATGGAAGGGCAGTAGCGGTAGAAATGTTTTTAGACCTGACATATAAAACCCAGTCAATTCCGATAGTTCAATGGTCAAGTTTCATAAGTACGACAGGGACTTATCAAGGTGCCTTATTAAACAAAGAAAATTACCAAAAAATATTTACGGAATTGAAAGTGCCTGATTTCAAAAATTATGATTTCAAAAAACTAAATTTGATGCTCGACCATATAATTTCTGAAATAATTAAATAGCGCTATGCCATATACTTTAAAAGCAAGTTTCTGCAAAAAAAGTAATTATCTGGACAGCGATTGGCCTGTTATCAAAAAGGAATATTTGACATGATCCCTAAACTCATTAACTGACCACGCTATCAGGATTAAAGCTTAAATAATGAATATGGCATCTAGCAATCATTTTAATCATCATGAAGATAACTGATATCCTCAATACCGTTATTCTTTTCGGAGCAATCCAGGGCTTTATCATGAGTACACTGTTATTCTTTTCCAAATACAATAGAACAGCTAGCCGATGTCTGGGACTTCTTGTTTTCTTCATTGCACTAGCGAGCATTAACCTTTATGGGAACTATGTCAACTGGTTCAATTTAAGTATAATCCAGTTTATTGTTCAGCTGGTGCCCATGATCTTAATCCTGCCAATCGGACCACTACTTTATTTCTACATTAGATGTCTTGATCAGTCTGAATTAAGGGATGACCCCGTGTATAAATACCACTTTTATCCTGTCTTTATTGAGCTTATCCCGTCACTTTTAGTTGCCAGTTATCTTCTAGGAACTATCTTTGGGTGGATCGAGAGAGATCCCCGGGCATGGGTAAATTTCATTGAGGAATTTAATGTCTATGTCGACGTTATCCGCTGGCTGTCATTAACGTTATACACCTATCTGGCATATAAACATCTATCAGCCCATAAAAAATACGGCAACTTTCAAAAGGTCAATTTTAAGTGGCTGATAAATTTGGTTTATATCTTCGCAGCATTCGAGGCGCTATGGCTAATTTATCTCATCCCCTACCTCATCCCAAGTTACCGAAATGAACTGTTGGAACTTGTTGGCTGGTATCCAATTTACATTCCGCTTGCAGTATTAATATATTGGATGGGCATAAAAGGCTACATGCATTCCCAGTACCAAAAACGGGACAGGGATCGAATCTTTGATATCAAGAAAACTTTGAGCGAAACTGACCTTAAATCACTCATAATCGCTATCAAAATAAGGATGGAGGTAGATTGTGCTTATCTAAATCCTGACCTCAATCTTTCTTCATTGGCGAAATTGGTTAACTATCCACCAAAAACGGTGTCGGCACTGATTAACCAGCACTTCGGTAAAAATTTTAATGATTTTGTCAATGACTATCGCATAAACGAATTTAAGAAAAGGTCTGCCGGCACAGATTGTGAACATCTTACCATTGCAGGTATCGCTCTTGAATGTGGCTTTTCCTCGCAGGCCACTTTCCAAAGGGTATTCAAATTATCGACCGGCTATGCGCCCTCGAAATTCCGTGAAATCCAAATTCGCAGATAAAATCACTTCTCAAATCGCGATTTGATAAATTAAGGATATTTTTTTTAGCAGATGTTTACAGAGCTTTGGATCTTAATTAAATCTTATGAAAAAGCTATTTCTTTTTATTATCCTAAAGTTTTTGATCGTTAGTGCTTCAGCCCAATCAGCCCAAACCATCGGCTTCGATGCCCCGCTGGACAGCATATTATTGGCAAAGTTCAATTCCGGAACTCCAGGTGTAGCCGTACTGGTTGCAAAGAAAGGAAAAATAGAATATCGAAAGGCATTTGGTTTGGCAAGCTTGGAATTAAGCGTTGGGATGAGGCCTGAAATGTTGTTCAACCTTGGGTCTATTACTAAACAATTCACTGCTGTAGCGGTGCTTCAGCTTATGGAATCGGGAAAGCTATCTCTACAGGACAGTATCCAAAAATACATCCCCAAATTCCCACAGAAAGGTTATAAGATTACAATCGAAAATCTCCTAACTCATACCTCGGGAATAAGGGATTATATGCAAATGAACGATAAAGATCCCTTTATCGACCGGCACGATTTCAAACCTGAGGAGCTTATAAATTATTTCAAGGATGAGCCGCTGGAATTTAAACCCGGCTCCAGATATAGCTATAGCAATTCGGGCTATGTCCTATTGGGCTACATTATCGAACAAATCAGTGGAAAAAGTTATCTAAGTTACCTGCAGGAATACATCTTTAATCCATTAGGACTTAACAACACATTCTATGACAGTTCGAATACGATCTTACCTGGGCGCACCAGCGGTTACCAAGGTAGCGTGAAGTACCTAAAAGCCGACTATTGGGGAGCTAGCCTCCCTTTTGCCGCTGGCGGATTGATTTCTAATGTTGATGATTTATTCCGGTGGCATTTGGGATTATTGTCGGGCAAAGTGCTAAAGAAGGATGGTCTGAGAAAAGCATTTACCCCCGCAAAATTAAAGGATGGCACGCTCATAAATTATGGCTATGGTTGGATGCTTGGTCACTTAGGTAACTTTAAGTCAATTTCACATGGCGGTGCGATGACTGGATACAGAACACAACAGTTGTACTACCCAGATCAGGACGTATATATAGTTATTTTGGCGAACTGCGATCAGGCACCTACAGAGGAATTATCTACAAGTATTTCGACACTTATTCTGGGAAAATCTACCCAAACCGATTTCAAACAAAATGAGACCGTCTTAGCCCTTTATTGCGGTGTTTATGAATTATCCGAAGATCCGAAACGAAAAATCAGTGTTAATATGGAAAACGGAAGACTTGTTGCGACTACCTCAACAGGTCAGAAACTACAATTTGTTTTTCAGTCCGAGTCCAAATTCGAGTTCAAGGATATTTCTGATGCCATAGGAGCATTTGCAATCGAAAATAATAAAACAAATGGTTTTGTGATACAACAAAACGGGACATTTCATTGGACAAAAATCAAATAGAAGCTATTTAGCCCAGTTGTAAGGAAAACATTCTGTGTTTCTCTGAAAGAAATCCTTTTTCAGGCCAATTCATAAATTGGCTAAATGCACAGTCATGCATACGCAATAGCCGGGATGAAAAAGCAGAATAGCAAAATCTGAATACGATGATAAAATCTTTCGAGCTTCGTTATCCTTCAAGGTTAATAAACCACTGCTGCGCACGGTTGATTGCGACCTCAACAATATTAAGTTCACTCACTTCTTTTGTTTTTTTCAGATCGTTTGCGATCTCAATTGCTTTTTCCCTTACCTGAGGTGTCAATTCATTCATTTCGAAAGGGTAATGTTCTGATGTCCATGCCATAGCTTTAATTTTTATATTTTTAGTTTTAAATTATTTTAAATAGTTGATGCAAAGCAAATCTCTAGATGATAAGTCCCAAAACCATGAACAGCAGAAAACCTGCAAAAAATGCAGCAGTGTAGAAAGGTGAATCTTTGCTTTCGTGGGCTTCTACCAAAAGTTCTTCTGTAACCAGAAAAAGCAAGGCTGCGCAGCCAAAAGAGAGTACAAATTCCAAGGTCTTTTCTCCTGTAAAATTCAGCATAAAGAACCCGCCAGCGGTTCCGAGAACAAAAAGTAGCCCCAGCATCACCAGGACTGTAAAAATTTGCTTTTTATAAATTCCCAATTGTACCAGTTTCGTCCCTGTTGCAAGTCCCAGTGAGAGACATTCCATGGCAAGCGCCAGGGCAAGAAGGATACCTTCTTTCGAACCTGCAGCAAAGCCAATTCCTAAAAGCAATCCATCAAGCAACAAATCAATCCCGACTGCTACAACCATTCCCCAGGGAAGAAAATTACTACCTTCCTTCCCTTGGGTCTGATTTTCGATTTTTTGGGTGTAGTTTTTTATTAAAAGCATTGCAGAGATGCCTAGCATAAATCCGATGATTATTGCCAGGGTATCGTGAATGCGTATCATATCAGGAAGGATTTCAACTGCAACCACAGAGAAAACTACACCTGCTGCAAAATGCAGGATGGTGCTCTGCAGAGGCTCGGAGGGTCGCTTCCACAGCACGACAATTCCTCCAAAAATTAGCAGTGTTACTGGAAAGGTAGTAAAGAGCAATATTTTAATTGCATCAAGTTTTTGAGGCTGCATATATTTTTTTTATTTTACTCTTTTGTAAATGTTAAATGTTATCAAAGCAATAGCTGCGCAAACTGTTACACCAACCAGGATTTCCGAAGGATAGTTCCAGGCATTATATAAGTTACTAGAGGTAAATACAGCGGCCCATAAAATGCTTAGAACGGTAAAAGGAAGATGTTTGCTTTTAAAAAATTTTGCAATCAAAAGAACCAGCCCGGCAGATACCGAGGATAGCGGGAGGCATCCTTGTTCTGGCCCCATCCCACTACCCCACATAATTAATCCGGACAGTAAGGGATGATCATATAATGGCCTGGGGTGTCCAAAGATTATATTAAAAATCATCAAACATGTTATTGAAATTAACAGATACGCCCCAATGCAGCTTATGATCCTCAGAAACCTCACCCTGTCCAGCCCGGAAATCCCGAGCAGCAGAAAACAGTAAAATGGTATCCAAAAATAGACGCTGGATACCTTGACCATAAATGCATCCCAAAAATCATGACGAGGATTATTAACGATAGCAAGCATCCTTTTATCCAAACCTATGAGAAACGTAGTGCTGTTGATATGTATAGTCAAAAAAAGTACAGGCACGAGTAAGAGTACTATACTTTTAAGAGAAAATGGAAATTGGGTATTACCTGTAACAATCATCGGGCAAGAACATTTATGATGAAAACTGAAGATAGATCAGGAAAATTGCAGAAACTGTCATCAGCAAAAAAGTTGCAATACCTAGAATATTTGACTTTAGCCCATTTGTGTAATCTCCCATGATCCTTCTATTATTAGAAATATGCAAAAGGATAGCGATGATTACCGGGGAGGTAATCCCGTAAAGGATAGCGGTGTAAAGCAGTGCATCGATCGGACTCACGCCTATATAATTTATTAGCAGACCTATGATAACGGAGACAATGATAATGGCATAAAATGGCCTGGCCTGACTGAATTTTTTATCCAGGTTTCCGCTCCATCCAAAGGTTTCGGAAATAATGTATGAAAGGCTACCGCTGAGAACTGGAATTGCAAGGAAACCTGTTCCAATCACCCCTATTGCAAATAAAAGATAGGAAGCCTTCCCGGCGATTGGTTCAAGCGCTTTTGCTGCCTGTTCTACTGTATCTATCTGGCGTATGCCCTGACTAAACAAAGCTGTTCCGGTAGCCAAAATGGTGAAAAACATAATCAGGTTGGAGAGCAGCATACCAAGGTTGACGTCAATTCCCATCTTACTGATCAATAAACGATATAACCGTTTTTCTTTTTTCTCATGATCTTTGGAGCTAAGCCTTTCACCATCTATATTGACCAGCCTCTTGTTGACCATCATCTGCATCTTCACAGCCTTAACATCCTCTGCTTCCATTGTGGTTTGCCAAAAAAACAGGTATGGGGATATTGTGGTACCCAGTATCGCAACCAGCATTCCGATAAATTCCTTATCCCATCTGATGTTGGGAATAAAAGTTGCTCTTATAACAGCAAGCCAGTCGGGCTTAGTAAAAAAGGGTACGATAATATATAGCAACAAGGTGAGACACAAGTATTTCAACACCGAAACAAATCTTGAATAAGGAAGGTAGATAACAAAGAAAAGCAAAATAGCGGTAAATATGATGCTAAAAACCATGGCATTTACAGAAGGAAATATCAGATGAGCCACAGCGCCCATTCCCGCTATATCGGCGCCGATATTGAGGATAATTGCCGGTACGCTGAAAATAATCATCATGTACAGCACCCATCTTGGATAATGATTCCTCAGGGTAGTGGTAAGCCCAACTGTCGTAACCAGACCAATGCGGGCACAAATCTCCTGAATAGCTGCCATCAGGGGAAAAGTAATAATTACGGTCCATAGCGTTGCCAAGCCATATTTTGCACCTGCCTGGGAATAGGTAGCAATCCCTGAGGGGTCATCGTCACTCGCACCAGTAACGATGCCCGGCCCCAGGGCCTTGAAAAATTTTTGGATTTTCCTTAACATTTCGGAAATATTATAGTATCCATCTAAGCGGAACTTAAATGTCGTTTTAACTGAAGTTTATTTAAAAGAGGGGAAAATGCCAATTAGCGAAGGGCAGTATTTTCCTTCACTTGTGGCCTTAAGAAGATCAATCCTGAATCTTTTACCTTGATATTGGCAAAATCTCTGGAAAAACCACTCCCTAAGCCAGTTTCGGCGGCTGCCAAACCGCAAAGAATACTAAAGGTACTTTTAAATTCCTGGGAGTATTATATTCAAATATTACCGGGTCAAAATCAAAGGAAAGTTGTAAAACACAGATCATTTCATCGGCCACGCTACAGCATGAACATGCGCAGAACGGGGAGCATGATTCACGGTCCTGGGCGCTAAAACTATTTGAAAAACCGCTTTTATGAATCTCAGCCCTTTCCGAAGTTTTCTGCATGGCATATCCATCCTGGCAGGGCAAGATGCTCAGCAGAAGTACCATGGTTAGAAGAAATAAACAGGATATTTTCACTATTTGTTCAAAAAGGATATTGACACCTATTTTCTTTAATATTAATTGGATTCAGGAAGAGCATTTGTTAGCAAAATAAAGCACTGAAAAACCGGCAAATGTCAATTCTGAACATTTACCGGTTAAATGGAGACTATTGAATGAGGAGTAACCTGAATTAACCAATTAGTCTACAACTATTTTTTATGATGTTCCTTGTGGGGATGATGTTCATTTTCATCATGTTGTTCAGGACCTTTACCTGCATCCTTGCCATGATGTTCCTCGTGTTTGTGATGCTCCTTTTCACCGTGTTTTTCCCGATCATTGCCATGATGTTCGCTATGCTCGTGGTGCTCTGCTTCATGATGATGCTCTGGCTCATTAGCATGTGAAGCACCTTCATGGTGTTCTTTGTGGGCATGATGCTCTGCTTCGTGATGTTTTTCGTTAGCTGCGGTGTTACCGCTATGGTGCTGGTGATCTTTATGTGAATTTTCCATAATCTATGATGTTTAAAAAGTGAATAAAATTATCTTTTAGCTTACGCACGATAATCCTATATTAAAAAAGACTGCTTTCTGATATAAATTGGTAGTTTACTCCAGACAAGTGGTCTCTCACTTGAAAAAAACATCGTCCCTGAGAAATTGATATCATCAAGGGAATTAAAAGAATATTTATTTTTAAGGCTAATTGGAAAGAGCCAATTAAAAGGATAGTCCGGTACACTGCTATAAAATTGCTGAACGACAAAATTCAAATTGAAGCTTGAACAAAGATCATGTTCTGAGCTATAAACCTTCTGCGACTCGCGGACAAAGGTTGAACCGTCTTTGGATGCACCAAATTGGCTGCTTAGTGCCATAGGCTCAGCTATCTGCATGTCAGTTAACCCAAGAAGGTAGAATGCTGCAATAAGCATCACAACCAAACGTTTCATATTCCTAATAATTTAAATAAATAACATTCCTAAGGTTATATTGTTTGAAATCATTTACAATTTTAGAGTGTAATCGCTGAATCAGGATACTTGCAATCAAGGACGACACTCAGGCTATAGTGGCTCTCATAAATTAACCAATTGATATTTAGCAAATTAAAAAAAATAAATCGCTAATAGCATTTAACAGCTAGAGATAGAAAAATTGCACTATTGTTTACAAAATAATTCTATTTTTGTGGGAGATGAGAAAACAGTTTGCAATCCTGATAATTGTTTTAGCCGAGATTTTTGTACTCGGTCATCGTTCACTTGCCCATCACCACCAGGATATCTTCGCGCAGTGCCAACAAACGGGCGGTACGCCAGCGTTAGATGGTTCTTTGGGAAGCATTACGGATGCTGTGCTGGAAGATTTGGTCTATGAGAAAGATGCGACGAGCATTATCAGGCTGAATGGAAATGACGAGTTAGGTATTTCGCATTTTACTTATCCGGTTTTGTGGTGGAATGAGGATATCGTCTACCTCCCAAGTGTATTAACTGTAAAAGTTGCTTATAAGCATCTATCTGTAGCCTTACCCCTTCCCCCACATCTTACTTCTGATTTTTTAAGGGGGCCACCAAAGGCGTAATTTTTTCTTAGCTCGTCAGCATTTATGTACTACGTTGAACGTGGTATCCTGTCTGAATTTTCGGTCGGTAATAAGACTGAAGTACGTTGATCAGCGTCTTGCAATTTCGTTAATGAACTTTCCGTAATGTCATTGCAAGTTATGTCGAGGTATGTATCAACATGTACAAAACCAAAGAAAATGTCTATTGAATTTAAATCAATTCCACTTGAAATCACAATTGAACCGCTATTTCAAAAAAAAGAACAGATCCTGCAGTGAAAGGGATCAAAAAATTAATTTGGCCGCGCCAAAAAAAAATAATGCCATTATTTCTCATTTAATGATTGTCGAGAGAAAAAACCAAAGATGTAAAAAAAATGAGCTTCCTTTTATTTTATTCCCCGAATCAAATCGATCTTTGAGGGGTTTTATCCGCCAACATTTCAAGCAAATCATTCCGCTAATCCTGCTATGGATTCTATTTACGGCGTATGTCGTTCTTATGTTTAGGTTCAATCACTAAGTAACTTTTCTCTCATGAGTTTTTTTAAGTATTTGCTAGTCACTTTCCTCGCTGTATCTCTTTTGGCTATATCCTTTATAATGTTTTTATATCCTGATAAAGAAGACTGATGGTCAACAAAACGCCCCGGCATTGCCAGGGCGTTTTGTGTTAAAAATAAATTTATTTGTGGGCTATCCTACCTGAAATAAAGATTAACAACCAGAAAAATATCGTAATTAATGCAATTGAAACAATCAAAATAATATTTTGAAACTTCTTTTTTTTTGAGGCTCTTGCATCAACCTGTTTCGTTTTCGGCTTTACCCTTTTTGGATTTCGTCTGTACATATAAACTAAAAATTTCCAATTAAAGAAGCACCAACCATCCCATGATTATAGCTGGGTAATGCCATTGCATTCTTTGTTCCCTTTTTCCAAAATAGTTGCTTAACTGCCGGATAGATCAAGTAGGCCAAACGTGTTGAAAGAAAACCTACCCCCGCACCAGTCACCACATCGCTCAGCCAATGTTTATTGTTATACATCCGAAGATAACCAACAGCAACTGCTGAAGCGTAGGCGCCAATTGGGTAAGCTATAGATCTTCGGCCGTATTCCAGACTCATAAATTCAGCTGAGGCGAAGGCTTCAGCAGTATGTCCTGAGGGAAAAGCGTTACTGCTGCCATCCGGACGCGGCACTTTGGTGATGCGCTTGATAGACTGGGTAGTAATATTCAGGATCAGATTGGATAGCAGATATACTCCGGCCTGGTCACCGAATCGATTTCTTCCTTCTATTCCTGCAGCACCCATAATTAGGGTTACTCCACCTGGTGCAAACTGAAGGTAGTCATCTACCCTAAATTTTGGATGTGGATGTTCAAGCGCAAATTCCTGACGGGCAGCGATATCTACATCAGTTAAACCATGGTTTCCAAGTTTTATAGCACCGTAAGCAATGGAAGCTGAAGTGGCTACAATTTCTGTTGTCCTCATTTTGATCCTGAAAGATTCTGGATCTCTCATTCCGATATCTGTAAGACTATCTGCAGGTCGCTGTGCTTTGGTATTTATGGCAAGACCTGTAGATAAGAAAATTAAAAAAAATATAAAAAGTGAATTCTTCATTTATAAATTATTGTTTATGTCCTGCCGGCGATTTTCGATTCCACTAAGGCAATATTTTCGATTTTCCCTTCGGTTAAACGCTCGATGCAATATGGTGTGTAAAACCGATGGTTCTTTAAAAGTTTTAATGTGTTTTCGTTCCAGTCGCCTGAAGGCATGGCATTTCGAAGCTGAAATTCCTGCCTGACCATATCATCTGTCAATCTAAAGGAAGCTGTACCCAGATTGAAGGTATCAGCATCACAAAGGATCATTTCGAGCGTGCCGGTAGGTTCAGTAGTCAACCGTGTTGCGAGGATACACTGTTTGACTGATTCTATAAATGGTTGCGATATTTTCTGTTCCTGAAAGAAAACAGACATCAGCTCAACGCTTCGCACCTCGTGTGATGCTGGTGGTACAAGCAACTGGCCAGTATCATGAAACCATGCAGCAACATAGAGTATAAATTTTTCCTCCTGGCTCAGACAGTAATCTGCTGCAATTTCCATCGCACGTTTTACTACTAACTCTGTGTGTTGCAGATCATGATAAACCAGTTCCGGTGTCCAATATAGCGCAAATAACATTTCCACATGTTCTGCCACTTTTTTACAAAGCTTCTGGTAAACAAGATTTTTATTCCTCATACCTCACTCCTTTCTATGAGATTTAAATTACCTTCGATTTTGAAAGTAGTTCGCTCTTTATCCTTGTTCCAGTGAGAAATAATGAAATGTTTCACCTTCAAAAATGTTGCAATCGCTAAAAGTATCATGAGCAGATAAAAGAATATCATCACCGGAAGTGATAATCGTGGTTTTATTTTTTTTTTCTTCTTAGCGGGGCCATTGTTTTTTGGAAAAGATCTCTTTTCAATGATTTTTGGTTTTTGCATAAGATTTTTATTGTGATTAATAATTTCAGCAACGTCTTTAGCCATTCAGGTTAATGAACCATTGCTGTGCCTTTTTGATCGCTATGATAGTGACGAGCTTCTCTCCCAGACTCTCCCTTCCTTCTAAGGTCATGGCAATTTCCAGCGCTTTGGCCTTGATTTTTTGATCGAGTCCCTGTGTCTGCTCGATAGCGTCTATAATTCTTTTATCATCCATATACTTTATTTTTGTACCATACCCGAGAGCACGTTTATAGTGAGGGCGATAATAATAGCATTGAAGGCAAATGAAAGCACACCGTGGGCCCATGCAAGTGTTCTAATTCGGCTTGAGGTAACCGCGACATCTGACACTTGAAATGTCATTCCGACAACAAACGAGAAATAAACGAAGTCCATGTAACCAGGTTCTTTGGTACCCGGAAAATCCAGTCCCTCAGGTTTTTCAACCCGGTGTTTGGTCTCATGGTCAACATCGCAATAATAATAATGCGCATATCGAAGTGTGAATACGGTATGCATCATCCACCACGAGCCAGCTACACACAGTAGTGGAATGATTATGCTTCCGACCATGTTCTGATTATGCTTGCCTGCATTTTCCTGCAAGAGAATCACAATGGCGAAGAGACTCGAGAATGCTGCTGCGAGCATAAACAGAAAGACCAGACTCCGGTTTGAATCTTGTGCGTGGGCCTCGTGTTTAACATCTTTCGGATGCGAGGTAAGAATGGTCATCCAAGATAGTGCAATGTTGACTGCTGAGTACGTGAGCCAAGTAAACATGAGACGGATCGGGAAGTCCGCAGAAAAAATCCCGGAAATTCCAAATGCGATTGCCGCTGAAACTAACGAGATATATAATTTATAATGGGAGTCAAGCTGACTAAATTTCATCATATAATATTGATTTTTAGTTATTTAAAAATAAATTAGCTTCAAAATAAACGCAATAGCATTCCCTCCACGTCATAAACATGTTCTCATTAATAGGGAAACAGAATCCTGTTCCCCTATGTCCTACGATCTATAATGTGGGTTATTTTTTCTCTTTTACTTTGCCGATATTGGGATATTTATTCTGATAAGCCAACAGGCGAAGGGCATTGAATACTACTATAAGAGTTGATCCTTCGTGTGCAACCACAGCTGGGCCGATAGAGGTCACCCCCGCTATGGTAAGTGGAATTAAAACGGCTACAACGCCCAAGGATATCCACAGATTCTGTTTGATAATAGCTCTTGATTTACGGCTAAGGCCTATAGCAAAAGGAAGACTTTCAAGTTTATCCCCCATCAGGGCGATATCAGCTGTTTCAAGCGCTACATCAGAACCTGCTGCTCCCATTGCAATGCCGACAGTACTTTTGGCCATTGCAGGCGCATCGTTGACACCATCGCCGACCATTGCAACCATTTTCTCAGATTTTGCAAGCTTCTGCACAGCTTCGACTTTGTCTTCAGGCATCAGGTTGCCCCAGACATCAGTCACGCCGATCTGCTTGGCAACTGCATCTGCAACACGTTGATTATCGCCAGTGAGCATGATCATTTTTTTGATACCAATTTCCGCCAATGCGTTAAGTGCATGTTTTGCTTCCTTGCGGGGGATATCCATAAGGGATAAAATTCCGACAAAATCATCACCGATTTTAACAAACATGGAGGTGTGGCCTTCTTTTTCAAGGGATTCAACCTTATCAAGAACTACCCGACCTATCTTATCATCCTTAAATAAAGCACGATTACCGATTTGAACTTTCTTACTTCCGACTTCAGCCTCGACACCTTTTCCCGTTACACCCTTGACATTTTTCGCTTCTGGAAATTTAATTCCTTTGGATCTTTCCTGGATTCCTTTGACAATAGCCTGCGCCAGAGGGTGGTCACTACGCTTTTCAACCGCGCCGACAATCTTTAGAAATTCCTCCTCCGGAAAATCATTTAACGGGATAACATTGGTTAATTGAGGCTTGCCTTCAGTCAGCGTTCCGGTTTTATCGAAAGCTATTGCGTTTAATTCACCAAGGTCTTCCAAAGGCTTTCCACCTTTTATCAATACACCACCCCTTGCTGCCCTGGCTACACCACTCAGCACTGCACTAGGGGTAGAGATCGCCAGCGCACATGGGCTGGCTGCTACCAGCACCGACATGGCACGGTAAAAACTTTTTGAAAAAGGCTCATCAATAACTAAAAACGCAAAACATAATAAAGTCACAAGGATTAAAACAGTCGGAACGAAAAATTTCTGGAAACGATCTGTAAAAAGCTGTGTGGGTGATTTTTGTTTTTCCGCCTCATTAACCATTTTTATTAACCTTGATATTGTCGAATCACTTGCCTCCCTGATTACTCTTACTTCAAGAACCGAAGTGCCGTTTATAGTCCCAGCGAAAACACGATGTTCAGCTTTAATCTTTACTTCTTTCGAATAATCCTTTTCAGGGTCGTCTATTGGAACTTTTTCAACCGGTACACTTTCACCAGTGATCGGCGCCTGATTTACAGATCCCTGCCCTTTTACAACCACCCCATCTGCAGGTATTTTGCTGTTGGGCTTGATGATAATTACGTCTCTTAGTTCCAGTTCTTCAATGGGAACGGTAGATTCTTTCCCATTCCGAATGACAAGTGCTTCGGGAGGAGCTAGATCAGTCAGGGCTTCAATAGATTTTCTTGCCTTGCCCATTGCATAATGTTCAAGGGCGTGCCCTAAACTAAATAAAGCCAATAAAAGCGCCCCTTCTGCCCAGGAACCTAAAATTGCTGCACCAATTGCCGCAACAAGCATTAGAAAGTCAATCTCAAAACCTCCTTTGGCGATAGTTTCAATAGCCTCTTTTGCAGTAAAAAAGCCACCAAAGAAATAGGCAAGAATATAGCACACTAGGCTAATCCAGTCTGGCAGACCATTTACAAAAGTTAAACCGTAACCCGTTCCTAATGATACTCCGCAAAGAATCGCAAAAATCATTTCGGTATTCGGGCCAAAGATACCTCCATGTTCGTGGTCTTCGCTTTCTGCTTTTCTACCTCCGGTTTTATTACTGGAGCTCACTTTTTTTCCACCCGGGACAGTTTTAGCTTTACTGTGATTTTGGTGGTCGTGGTCATGTTCCTTTTTTTTCTTATCCATAGCTTTTGATGTTTTCTTGTAAAGAAGGTGTCCCCCTAACCGGGACACCCTGGTTTCAATCTGTGTGAAATGCCCTAAGGCATAACAAGATTATTCTTCTTCACTATTTTTCATTTTTGAAAGCAAGTCATATGTTCCTTTAAGTACCACTTTTCCTGTAAAATCGCGGCCTGCAGGAACATTCACTTCAAGGTAACCTCCGTCGGTAATTCCTGTACTTACTTCAACCATTTCGAAATGATAAGACGGGCCGCTATTTTCAGCTCCCTGAGCATCTTCCTTAACAGGCTTAACGGCTTTCCCTTTTGAATCCGCATCATTGTTAACGAAAATATACTTTTTCCCTTCGAAGTCCACTACAGCGGCCGCAGGTAGGGTCATCACTTTTACAGCGCCAGTTTCGATAAAAGCCTTAAGATAAGTTCCAGGTATAAAACCATTGCTTCCTTGTGCAATGGCGTGGACAGTCACGGTTTTATCAGCAGTGATCTCTCCACCCACTAGCTGCACAACTGCTGTCCGCTGTGTTGAGTCATTGGTTAATGAAAAGACAACTTTTTGGCCTTTTTTTACCAGTTGTGCGTCTTTTTCAAAAACATTTAATTCGACATGCAGATTTGAGCTGTTTACGATTTCAAACATCACATCATTCGGTGCAACAAACTTTCCTGTATTCACATTCACCTTGGTAACATAACCACTGATAGGGGAATAGATGTTGATCTGACTTCTGATATTTCCCTCATTAAGAGATGATGGGCTAATATTTATCAGTTGCAGGCGCTGCTTGAGCGCACTCACCCGGGCAAGATTTGACTGGTACGCTGCTTTTGCCTGCTGGAGTGTTTTTTGCGCATTAACGTTTTGTTGTGCGAGGGTTTGCTGACGTTTGTATTCAGCATCTGAAAGTTCGAGCTGGCTTTTGCTTTCCAGGTAATCCTGTTGCATCTGCACATATTCCTGATTCTGCAAAATCGCGATAACCTGGCCTTTGCTCACCTTGCTCCCCTGAAGAAGTGGGGTCGATTTTACGATACCGCCCATTTGCGTGGTAATACTTACCAGATTCTGTGGTGGCACATCGATGAAACCATTTACTTTGAGCATTCCACTTAGTGCCCGAAGTTCTGGGCTGCCGAGGGATACGCCGATTGCTTTGTATTGTGATGAGCTAACTTCAACGGAATTACTTTCCTCTGTTTGGGTACTATCGGCTGCTTCCTCTGTCGAAGCAGCATCTTTTTCTTTATTGCCGCAAGAAGAAAGTAAGATAGCCACAACGGCTACATAAGACAATCGGCTAAGGGCTTTCATTATTTTTTTCATTTGATCTATTATTGACCTTCTAGGTACTGTAATGTGAATACTGATTGATTGTATTGATTAATTGCCGCCAGGTAATTGAAGCGGATATCGGAATAGGTGCGAATCGCCTGGAGATATTCTACATAGCCAATCTCTCCAGCCTGAAAGGCAATTTGGGCTTGCTTTAAGATTAGGTTCGCGTTTGGCAAAGCACTATTTTTATAATAGGCTGTACTCCTGGAGTTCTTTAGCATATCCTGATAGGCTTGTGCATAGCGACCTCTCAGATCGGTTTGCGAGAGTAGGAAATCGCTTTCAGCAACCTGCTTTTCAATTTTAGCCGCTTTGATCCTCGAAGCGAATGGCTTAAAGAACAGGGGAATTGAAATTCCAGCTGAAATTCCTTGAAAACGCTTGCCCCCGCCATAATAGATATCCTGCCCATCAACATTCTGTAGGCCAATCAGCGACTGGTTGAAGTATCCCACACTAAAATCGGGCCCTGAACGCGCACGCTCTACCCTGATGGCCTTATCAGCAATTTCAATTTGCTGGCGCTGTAACAATAGGATCGGGTTTTCAGCAGTAACGGAGTCACCTTGCGCCCCAGTCCAGACAATTTGTTTGAATTCGTCCTGGATAATACTGATGTCTTCTTTTGTATTCAGCAAACGCTTCAGTTCTGCCGTGTAAGCCAGTATATCCGCCTGATTTTTACTCATCTGGTTGCGAACTTCATTATACTGGGTTTCGGCTGTTGTTTTTTCAAGCAAATTAGTTTCTCCGGCATTATATCGCAAGGATGCTGCCTTCAAAAAATTACTGTAAACGCTATCCTGACTTAGATAAAGTTTTTCAAGGGCTCTGAAATAGGCCAGCTGGGTATAAACCGTCTTCACCTGATATGTCAGTTCTTTTTGGGTAACCGTTAAGCCCAACTCTGCACTTTTAATCTGCGCATCGTACAGGTTACGCTGACTCTTGAAAAGTCCCGGATAAGGGATGCTTTGAGTGGCAGAAAAATTGTTATCTCTCTTTATGGTATTGATCTGACCATACTGAACATCCACACTGGTTTTTCCAAGGTCTGTTGAGCTCCCCCGGAGGGCCTGTTGTTTCCCTATCTGGAGTGTGGAAGATTTGACGGCCTGGTTATTTCCAATTGCCCTGGAAACAGCCTGCTCCATGTTCATAGGCTGCGTTGGTCCGGTTTGTGCCATGGCGGGACTTGAAAATGAGAATAAACCAATCAAAGCTACAATCGCCAGGATTGCTGGTGGAAGCGTGGTTGTTTTCTTTTTGCTTTTAAAGCCTTCGAAATAAGTATATAGCACTGGTAAAACAATTAATGTTAAAATCGTTGAAGTAATCAATCCGCCGATAACTACTGTTGCGAGCGGCTTTTGGACCTCGGCTCCTGCGGCACTGGAAACGGCCATGGGAAGGAATCCGAGTGATGCTACCATCGCGGTCATTAACACTGGCCGTAAACGTATCGAAGTACCCTCCAGCACAATTTCTCGGATAGAATACTTGTCCATTTTTTTGAGCCTATTAAATTCGGTAATCAGTACGATACCGTTTAGTACAGCCACACCAAACAGGGCAATGAAACCTACACCTGCAGAAATGCTGAATGGCATACCCCGAACCAGTAGCCCAAGAATACCACCAATCGCGGCCATTGGAATGGCCGAGAAAATCAGCACCGACTGTTTTACCGATCCAAATGAGAAATATAGCAACAAAAGGATTAAAAGCAACGCTATCGGAACAGCTACAGATAATCGTGCTGTTGCCTCTTTCAGGTTTTCAAATTGCCCTCCATAGGTAATATAGTAACCCGCTGGCAATTTTATGGTTTTGTTAATTTTGCTTTCGATCTCAGTAACTACACTCTGGATATCACGACCACGAACATTTAAGCCAACGATAATTCTTCTTTTGGTATCTTCCCTTTGAATCTGGTTAGGACCGATCTTAAATTCGATTTCGGCTAACTGGTCCAAAGGAATCTGATTTCCGCTAGGCGCGGTGACGTAAACGTTTTTAACATCGTCTATTCCTTTTCGGTTAGCCAGGGACAAGCGAACGGTAATATCGTAACGCTGTTCGCCTTCGTAAACAAGGCCTGCTGACTGACCGGCAAATGCAGTATTTAAAGCCTGGTTTACCGTTTCGACACTTAATCCATATTGGGCTACGCGATCGCGGTTAATTTTCACCACAATTTGTGGAAGGCCTGTAGCCTGTTCCAGATATAAATCTTTCGCACCCTGAACACTGGAGACGATTTTACCTATTTTTTGAGAAAGATCAGTAAGCGTTTGCAGATCATCTCCGAAGATCTTAATACCGATATCCTGCCTCACACCGGAAATAAGCTCGTTCGAACGAAGTTGGATAGGTTGTGAAAAGCCGAAACTTACCCCTGGTACTTCTTCAAGGGCTTTACTCATCTTTTCAGCAAGATCTTCCCTATCATGAGTTGTCGTCCATTCTTTTTTGTCCTTTAAAACGATTGTCAAATCGCAAGCCTCCATTGGCATTGGATCTGTAGGAATTTCTGCGGCTCCAACTTTACCGATTACCTCTTTTACTTCAGGAAACTTATCTACTAAGATTTTTGAAGCCAGGTTAACTTTATCAATGGTTTGGGAAAGCGAGCTTCCAGTTAGTAACCTTGTCTCTACAGCAAAATCCCCTTCCTCAAGGGTAGGAATAAATTCACCGCCCATCCTTGTAAACACAAATATGCTAATTGCTAAAAGTCCAACAGATATGATCACAACTGCCTTTCTCCAGTTTAAAGCACCCTTAATCAATGGCAGATACTTTCGGTGTAAAAAGTCCATCATCCGGTCTGAGAAATTCTTCTTATGGACAATCTTTTTGCTAAGTAGCAATGCCGACACCATTGGTACGTAAGTCATAGAAAGCAGAAAGGCACCCAGAATAGCAAAGGAAACGGTTTGAGCCATAGGACCAAACATTTTTCCCTCAATGCCTACAAGCGCAAGAATAGGCAGATAAACAATCAGGATAATAATTTCACCAAAAGCCGCCGCCGAACGAATCTTTACTGCTGATTCATATACTTCCTCATCCATTTCTGCTTGGGTAAGTTTCCCTTCTCTGCGCATACCAAGATGGTGCATAGTAGCTTCAACAATAATCACCGCACCATCGACAATCAATCCAAAGTCAATTGCTCCCAGACTCATCAAGTTTCCTGACACACCAAAAAGGTTCATCATGGCAATTGCAAAAAGCATTGCCAATGGAATTACAGAGGCAACAACGAGTCCCGCTCGGAAGTTTCCAAGGAATAGCACGAGAACAAAAATAACGATCAAAGCACCTTCAATCAGATTTTTCGCTACAGTACCCATCGCACGGTCTACCAACGCACTTCTGTCCAAGAATGCCTCTATGGTAACACCTTGAGGCAAGGTTTTATTGATTCGGGCAATTTTGGCTTTAACCTGTTTCACCACATTATTGGCGTTTGCGCCTTTAAGCATCATCACAATACCACCTACTGCTTCACCTTCACCCTGCTTAGTTGCGCGAGTTAATGCACCATAGCGGATCGAATTTCCGATTTGAACTGTGGCAATGTCATGAATTAGTACAGGAATGCCATTAGCATTATTTTTAACTACGATTTTGTTGATATCATCTATGTTACCAACTAAGCCTTCGCTCCTAATAAAATAAGCATTTGGCTTTTTATCTATATAAGCACCACCTGTATTCTGGTTATTTTTCTCTAATGCAGAAAATACATCACTGATACTTAGGTTTAAACTTCTCAATTTATCAGGATCGAGTGCAATTTCATATTGCTTAAGCAGTCCGCCAAAACTGTTCACCTCGGCTATACCTGGTGTACCTAGAAGTTGCCTTCTAACGATCCAGTCCTGGATGCTTCGAAGTTCACGGGCATTAAATTTATCTTCAAAGCCAGGCTTGGCATGAACAACATATTGATAAATCTCCCCGAGGCCGGTTGAAATCGGCGAGATTTCAGGGTTTCCTAAACCTTGTGGAATATTATTTTTGGCTTCTGAGAGTTTTTCGTTAACCTGTTGGCGGGCCCAGTATATATCTACATCATCATGGAAAACAATGGTAACTACTGAAAGACCAAACCTGGAAATTGAACGTATTTGCTCAATTTCCGGAATAGTTGCCATGGTCTGCTCAACGGGAAATGAAATAAGCCTTTCTACTTCCTGAGTAGCAAGGGATGGGCTAAGTGTGATGACCTGAACCTGATTATTGGTAATATCTGGAACGGCATCTATTGGTAATTTTTTAAGGGAATATATTCCCCATGCAATCAGCCCCAAAGTGAACAAAGCAATAACGAGCTTGTTCTTTATGGAGAACTGAATAATCTTTTGAAGCATTATTCTTTTAATTAAGTTAAAAACAAAAAAATAACGATGCAAAACACTGTCACCCCAATCTAATTAGGGCACAATATGGCATCGAAAAAATCTGAATTAACTAAGTTTTGGCGGCTGCCAAACCGATAATGGTAAAGAAATTACTTGAGCGGGCTCGAGAACCTGATAATCTGTGGTAATCTGAAGCAACACTTGCGCTACTGAAATGGGATTGGGAATTTCACTCATCACATTACAGCAAGAACATATGCAGAACGGAGAGCAAAAATCCTGCACTTCCCTTGAAGGATGAGATAAATCTTTAGAGATAGATACAGTCGCCTGTTGCATTCTGCTGATCGCGAATACATCACTACAAGGCACAAAGCTTAGTAGCGAAATTAATAGGCCGAAAAACAAACTCGTGTATTTCACTGTATTTTTTTTCCAAAAATAAACAAAATTTTTAACAAACAAATATCTTGATAAAAGATTAGCTAATTAACCGTCTGAAAATTGTCATATAATGCTAGTATTCGTCCTTTATCAATCACTCCTCACTGGTGAATACCAAAATAAGTAAACTAATCTCGGAGTTGAACTTGAATGAAGTGTATTAGAATAATCTAAACCGCCTGTAGCTTCAAGCATTGCAACAGGCGGCTTAGTAAAAGTGTCTAATGGGATTTCTTTCCTATGGCATAGACATCTGTTTGGGCAAAAGGGATTTCTATTCCACCCGCATCGAGTGCGTTCTTACAATCGATAATCAATTGCTCGTTCATTGTCCAAAAGTTTTCATTGCCTGTTGTTGCCCGGACTGATAAGTTTATAGTATTTGTTCCCAAGGTTGTTACTACAACTTCTGGACTCGGATCTTTATAAGCTAACTCATTTTTGGCTATAGTATTTAATAAGATATCTTTTGCTTTATTTAAGTCTGTATTATAGGAAACCCCTATATCAAACCAGGTCCTTCTTGTTCCAAGCTCCGTAAAATTGGTAATGCTACTATTTGACAATATTCCGTTGGGAACCACAAGCAATTGGTTTTGCGGGGTACGCAGTTTAGTATTGAATATATCAATCAGCATCACAGTTCCAGAGACACCAGAGCTGGCAGAGATATAATCTCCAATTTTGAATGGCCTCAGGGTCAGAATAAGTACACCTCCAGCAAAGTTTGATAGCGAACCTTGCAGTGCGAGCCCAATAGCAAGTCCTGCAGCTCCGATCATGGCAATAAACGCAGAAGTTTGAACGCCAAGTTGGGTAATAACAATAATGAATAGCAGGATTTTTAAAGACCAGTCAGTTAGGTTGCTTAGAAACCTTCGCAGTGAAATATCAACGTTTTGTTTTTCGAACACTCTCGAAATGATTTTATTAATGATTTTGATCATCCATAAGCCAAAAAGTAGAATGATAACAGCAGAAATTATCGCAGTAGCAATGCGGGGCGCATAATCTATTGCCTTTGCAGACAATTTGCTCCAATTGCTTTCAATGTTTGTTAAATTTAAATTTAGGGGATTCGGCATTGTCAATTGTGATTTTGGAACATAATGTTTTTAATACTGTTGTCTTCGATACGTTATTCTATTTAGATGTTATTCGAAGAAAATTTATTTTCACCAGTTTTGCTTTACTACATGATATAGTAAGTATCAGGCTGCTGTGGCTGAACGGGAGGCCTGGCGCCTGCCATTTCCATGATATTGCGTTCGATTGTCATTGAAAGTGTCGTCATCGGGGTGTCTGTTGGCAGATTTTCAAATGGATCCTGCATGAAGATTGCTGTCCGCTCAATCATAATGAATAAAACAGGTACCAAAAAGGTAAGCAGAATTTCCACAAACACGGATTTGTCTTCCAGACCAAACGGCAAAATGGTCATCAGTACATAGATCAGAAAATGGATGAGCACACTATATGACCTTGGAAAAATCGTGTTTTTAATCCGCTCACATTTCCCCATCGAATCACAAAGCCGAGCTATTGTTGAATCAACCTGTACCTGTTTATTAGGATTTATAGAAAAAAGCTCACTCATCAATGCCAGATCGTTAGAATGAATATCTAAAAGTAAATTTGGCCGATTGGCACTTTCCAGATTATTTTTCTCGAAATATTCTGCAACTTTTGGCGAAAAAGGAACCTTGCGCAGTGAATCTGCAAGCGTGTAACACCAGATACTCTGACGTTCTGCGTAGGATACCAGGAACCATTTAGCCTCGTCGCTTTTGGGTAGAAACTGCTTGAGCTGCCTGATGAGTGTACGACTGTCATTTACTATAGCACCCCAGACCACTCGCGCCTCCCACCACCGCTCATAAGACTGTGAAGTTCTGAACGCAAGTAATAAGGAAATGGTCGTTCCGACAAAAGCGGCGAGGGCCAAGGGTATTTGTATTTGTTTTAAGAAGCCATAGTGATCAAGAGTTCCTATTGTCATAGCATAAATACCAATTGTTAACAGGTCGTTCTTGATTAATTTGATAAAGTATAATACTGAGATTCTTTTTTGAGTAAGCATAGTATCTATTTTTTTAGATTAATATACGGATATGATGTTGACTTTTGTTTAATAAATGTTAATTGATGCTTCCGGTCTATCTGTGACATCGGGTTTTTTCCTAAAGGAAAAGGATTATAAAGATGACAGAGATAAACTAAAAACTTGCGGACAGGCTTACCATTTCGAAAAATAATAATAGGTTTTAATTGATTCACGCTTTGAAAATAAGGTTTTAGCTTTGCCGGGTTTGGTTCTCCCCTTGCAATGTTTTTAAACGTGGGATCTGAATCGATAAATATTGCGCATTTCCCTTTAAGTTTACTTAGGTTAGTGCCTATGTAATCAAAATGAAGTGCGGGTTCTCCAATAACATTCTGCCCCAAAACAAAAGAGTCACTATACAAGTTTAACGTGGCCGAAGACTTGTAGCTGTCGGCTGAAAATACAAAGTCGGCTTTGTATTTCTGCTTGTAGATTTCAGTTCTCTGCCAAAGTGCCCTCCATCCCACCCAGGTATCATCAGATTTTATCGGAAATGGGTAAAATAGAATTTCAGCAAGTAATCCTAAGTGTATAATAAATGAGAAAATAACCTGATATTCAATCCATTTTTCCTTTACGCTCGCGGCTATGAGAATAATGCCGGATATATATGCCGGCATGATCCAGTTTATCTTTACCCAATAGATTGGTGAAAGCAGGAAAAAGGTCAAGAATATGGGTAAGAAAAAACTTAAAAGAAATTTCTTTTTTTCTGGAAATACACGTTTTTGCCCCCAATCTTTGAGACTCAGATATACCCCACGCAACAGAAAGATAAATAGAACAGGAATGAGTAGAGCTAGTTGATGGCCTATCAAACCCAGGGTGAATCTCGGATTCAGCTCAAAAGAGCCGACGGATTCCAGTCGTTTTGAACCCTGAAAAGCAAATGAAGCAAAGTGGTTTTCGTAATTCCAAATAATCACTGGGGCGGAGACAAGTACCATTATGACTATGGTGAGCCAAGGCCAAGGAGAGAAAAGCCTATGACGATATTTTGTTGATATTAATAGAAATAGTATAAGTCCTGCAGGTAAAAAAACTGCTGTGTACTTGCTATCGAAAGCAAGGCCCATAAGTACTCCAGAATACAACCAATAAACCCTCCTTTCCTCGAATATAGCTCGGTAAAGGCTGTATAATGTCCATGTCCAAAAGAAAAGCAACGGCGCATCTGGAGTGGATATCAATGACAGGACACTCACCATGAGTGTAGACAATAATAAAGTAACTGCTTTACCTGCAATATTCTTTAGAAAGAAAAGACGTGCCAAAAGATAAACACTCAATACTGTAAGAGCTGAAAGTATTGAGTCACCCAATTTTATAGCTACTATATTTTTGCCAAAAATCGTCGTGGAAGCTTTAATCAACCAGGCTATTGCCGGGGGATGATCGAAATAAGACAGACTGGGATGTTGCGCATAGAAAAAATAATAAGCATCTTGAGGCATAGGCCCCATGATAAATATGGCACAAATTCGGATTAGAATAATGGCCATAAGCATATAAAATATCGCGGACATGCGCTGTTGCGAAATCCGTTTAAAAAAATCCATTTGAAAAGGTATAAGTAGCCCCTTGCTTTACCGACAAGGGTTTAATAAGAAAAATATTGGAAGAAATTGGCTAAACACAAGAAAGCCCCTTAGACTTGGAATGCATTTAAGCAGCTGTAATATGACATTCAGGAGGACCTCTATGGTTTAGCGCCTGGATATTGAATGACGTGGTGAAATTGGCAATCCACTCAAAATGTCCTGTAGATAGTTGACATTTATTTTCCAGCAATAAAAAATCAAACCGATTGATTAAATCGGGCAAAATCTTGAAATTTCTGTTGAACTGGACGCTTAAAAGAAAACTTTTGGGAGCAATTACACTATGCAAGGATGATTCATTTCCCCGAGACAAACCTCGCATCATCGTAGAATCATTGGCGTGAAATGTATGCGAATTGTCTGCAACAAACTGATCTATCAGGAAACTGAACGCAAATGCGATAGCAATATGAATCAATCTAAATTTCACAAGACAAATATAGACTTATATTTTATTCTAATTGTAAACTAAAAAACATATCTAATATCAAATACCATAAGTGCTATACATATTAAAACAAGTTACATACTGTATTAAAAAACGCCAAGTATTGAGGCTGAGTAAAGCTTTTTCATCGATAACTCAAACAGTTTGAAAAGATGATTGTTGCAATAATTGTTAACACAATTTAAATATAAAAATATGAAATGTCCTCATTGTAATGAAACATTGGTAATGTCCGAACGTCAGGGTGTTGAAATAGATTACTGTCCTAATTGCCGTGGTGTGTGGCTTGATAAGGGCGAGCTCGACAAAATTATTGAACGCACTTCTGATTATAGTGGCCCAAACCAAAGATCTCAACAGATTCCACAGCCCCATGCCGAAGAAATTAACCAACATGGACATCATAGTGAACGTCATGGTGGACACCACGGTAGCGGAAAGAGACGCGGATTCTTTGGTGACTTATTTCATTTCTAACACATCTGATTACCTTCGAGAGTAAGTGTAAAAGGATTCAGATCTAGGTGGTTAATATCTATATTTAAGATTTTTTCCATTATGAATTTATTGACCTATAGAAGGTGATTCAGTCATTTTTTTTAAAATTTTATCTTAGAATAAAGCAGCAAATTTTATATTTGAAGTAATTTTTCATAAATGAGACTAATAGTGCGCATATTTTTAGCAGGTTTCTATCTATTGATAGTTATCAACAGTTTTACACGTGAAAGTAGTCTCTTTCATTACGATCAGGATAATAAGTATTATAACGGGCATGGTGAGGTGTCTAGTGATGAGAGCGTAATTGAATGCGTTCAGTCATCTTTTGTTCAGCCCGCCAAAACTCCCACAGCTCAATTTAAAATAGTAAGGCTGCCCGTCTCAAACCTTTCAAAAAAAAATCCTTTAAATGATATTTGCTTCGAAGGCTTTCCTTACTATTCTCTCACTATACCTCTTTCTCTCACCAAAGTACCCCTCTTTATTAAGAAAAAAACCCTATTGATATAAAATATCATTTTGAATTGGATATTAGTTTAATCAGCTTTTAGTTTAAAGACTGGTCAAGCAGTTTTCGATTCACTCGGTCTGAAAAATCCAGACATCCCACTATTTCAACGAATAAGCGATTAAAATTTAAGCTCCAGACGAATACTGTCAATTTCCAATCCGATGTAACGGAAGGGAATTTTCTGTAAACTCTAAATAGGGTTTTATAATTCATTTAAATCTAAACCCTCCATCAGAAAGGTCAAATTTTAATTCGATTACCCTCATTTATATCAGGTTTTGCTGTGACCTACAATGGGATATAGCAAACATTTTATGATTTTAACATCACATATAATTAAATAGTATGAATAGATTGCTTTTGCTAATGAGTTTCTTTCTGCTCTCTTCAACTATAAGCTTTGCACAACATGACGAACAAGCAACTGTAGAAAACTTCAAGGGGATACAGTACTTGGGAGATGACTCTACCTTTTACATTAATTTTCGATTCAGAATGCAAAACCGAGCTATGTACACACTTACAAAAGGTGAAATACAAAATACGGAGCGTGTTGAAGCTAGAATCCGCCGTCTGAGACTAAGGATGGATGGCTTCATCTATAATTCAAAACTAACCTACAGCATTCAACTGGGTTTTACAAGGGGGGACCAGGATTATGATGACACCGACATTGTGAATATTGTACGTGATGCAGTTGTTTTCTACAACTTCACAGATAAATTCTATATCTCTTTTGGCCAAAGTAAACTACCTGGCAATCGACAGCGGGTGAATTCCTCAGGCGAGTTACAATTTGCAGAACGCTCGTTAGTTAACGCCAATTTTAACATTGACAGGGACTTTGGGCTTAAGGCATATTACTCACCTAAAATAGGTGGCGTTCCGATGAAGTTGAAGTTTGCCGTGAGCACTGGCGAAGGGAGGGTATCTACAAGCACCGATATGGGACTTGCCTATACAGGGCGCGCGGAGGTATTGCCCTTGGGAGAATTTAAAGGGAAAGGGGATTATATTGAAGGAGATCTTGCTTATGAACAATCCCTTAAACTTTCACTTGGCGGTGGATACAGTTATAATGACCGAACAACAAGAGCTGGTGGACAGACCGGGATTTATTTGAGCACCCCCGTCACACTGAAAACACAGTTTTTTGATTTTATTGCTAAATTTAGAGGATGGGCGTATCAATTCGAATATATGGAGCGCAATGCCACAAACCCAATACGACAGGATTTGAACGGACAAACTGCTAATGTATATGTAGGACACGGATTAAATCAACAGCTTTCCTATATCTTGAACAAAAAAAGTGGTTATGAGGTTGCAGGCAGGTATACCCGGTTAAGCCCCCGTAATGATATTCGGCAGTATGAAAAAAAAACAGAGGTTGTTGAGCTCGGACTAACTAGATATTTCCGGGCTCACCGGCTAAAATTACAATTGAATGCTAACTACCAGTTTAATGACGGGAAATTTAAAACTAATGCCCCTGGAAACATTTTTGGAGGCATTTTTCAGATAGAATTGGGTATTTAATGCAGTGTTGAGGTCACCATTACAAAAGATTGATATGAAGTAGTAACAATGAAAGAGGTAGAGATTTTTCGAGAATTGTCCAAACCGTACGGTTCTCGAGAATTGCAACGACAAATTCATATACACACATCAACATTCAACGAAATGATATTTTTAAAAGTTTAATGATATGGACTTAAATAACGAGTGGAATATTGTGTTGAGACTATTGCTGGCCTTTATACTGGGCGGTGTAATCGGACTAGATAGGGAGCGGCATTTTAGTAGCGCAGGAATACGAACTTACGCTGCTGTATGCCTTGGTGCAGCTCTTTTTACCGCCATAGGAGAGCACATGGGGAATATTGCCGCAGCTTCTCGTATCATTGCCAATATATTGGTAGGTATTGGTTTCTTGGGTGCTGGGATTATTTATAAAAATAACGAAACAAACAGTTCCCATGGATTAACCACTGCCGCTACAATCTGGTGTACAGCGGGCATTGGAGTTGCAGTTGGACTGAATATGTTCATCATTTCTATCGCATCTGCGGCAGGTATTTATTTTTTACTAAGTCTTCATCACCAGAAGTGGTATATCAACTGGAAAAATAAAATCAAACACGAGAACAAGGATACCCGTTTTGATGACGAATAGCAAGCGAAAGTTGGGAAATGTGATTTTTATCCCCAATTCTATACCCAGAGACAAAATGGTTTCTACCGGATGTGAGTAGGGTGAAATCTTTGACACTGAAAATTTCTAAATTCCTGTAATTTATGATGAGCAACTCCCGTTTACCTGGATTGTTGAAAAAAAAGACCGGATTTAGCATGGCTAAGGAAATGCCCGACTAGGGCTAGAAAAAACTGATTAAAGGATTCAAAAGAAGAAGAACAAAACAATGACAAATGGTTAACCATAATTCTAAAAGGTAACGCTATGCCCCCACTCTTTTAATTCGAACAAGCACAAAATCGACGGCTTATATATTTCATTTGAAGAGGTGAAGTGTTGACTATCGATCTGAAAAAAAGCTGGCGACTAGTTTGAGGAACTGGAAATCAGCTCGAAGAATGATTTTTGAGAATAAAGATAAACCATGAGTGAAGGAAAATCATTTTATAGCTCTACTCAATTTGAAGTTTTTCAGGATCCCGGTTCCTGTAAATGATATTCTAACGCCAACAATGTTGCCAGTACCTTGGATGGCTGTCCCCCTGTAAGCTAACTTTCCGTCAATAAAAACCTGAAAAGAGTTTTTCGTAGAAATACAGGAAAGTCTGACTAATTTGGAAAAGTCAACCCCAAAAGCAGAGAGGTCATTAGTGCTGCCTTCGAGCACATTATCCCCAAGCCTCACAATTGCCTCCCCCACACAGCCTGGTGATAGCAGCGGTATAGTGATCACTCCCCGGGTTCCTAGCAGTTGTAAAGATACACGCCTACAGGGATTATTCCACTCAAATGTATTTTGAAGATCCACCTGTAACATCAAATCTTTAACTGGAATTTCCCAACCACGATCGACCCGGGTAAGAACAAAGGTCGGAACGTTAGCAGTATAGTCGGTATAATTTATGTTTACGTCTTTAGGCGATATACCCAGCCAACCCTCATGCTCTACAGCTCCTCTCGGCAGGTAATATGGTAAGGGACTTTTTTCGATAACTCCCAGCCACCCATTCGATTCAATAAAAAGATCATGCTCCTTTACAACTGAATCATCCAATACGAGCTTCGCGCGATAATATCCTGGCAAATAGTAGGTGCTGGCAAATTCATGTTTATATTTGTCCACTCTTAAACGCCTTCGTGGATCCCAACTTTGCTGAATAAATACACTATCAGCATTCGAACTCGTCGCATCATAACGGAAGATTACGGTATTAGGCACTCCGAAAGCCAATGCCTTACTCGAAAAGAGGAGCTTTCCGTATCGCAGTCGCTTGGAACCGCTCACAGAGAATATCAGTGCAGCAACAAAAAACACTGCAAGTGAGACACTTGCAATAAGCCATTTTCGGGACAGTTTTTTTTCAGATACTGATTTTTCGGAGAAAATCGTGACCCCCGGTTCAATCTGTATAGGATTTCCCTTTAGATCCTGTGCGGAAGCAAAGGCGCGCCAGCTTTCAAAACCAATGAACTTGGCCAGTGTATTCAAAGTGTTCCGATTTGGCGAACTATCATACCTGACTTTTCCCCAAATGCGTTTGAGTGTACTGGAGCTGAGCATAACGCCGGTCTGTTGAAAAATGCGATCACTCAGTTTTTCAAAATCCTCCGACTGCCAGCCTTGACTATCGCCCCACTCCAGATGTTGTTCTATGCGCTGGGTGCAAAGAAAAACTAGCTCCTGAATTTCTGACATAATTTATATGAATCAACTTGCACAGATTTGAACAGCTCTGAAACACCACTAATTACTATCAAGTTCTAAAATTACTGGCAAATAATCAAAAACAATAATTCATGAACAAATTTAAAATTATAACATTAATTAGCAGCCTGCTGCTGGCAAATTTTAGTACTTACGCACAAAAGAGAATTTCCCCTGCGCTCAAAGAAGATAATCTTGAGGCGATTAATCGGAAATTTAGTATTAAAAACGATCCTACACGTTCACCTATAATCTATGTTGAGGCAAACCCAAATCCGGGAATCCTATGGATTAAAGGCTTGGATTTTGAGCTAGGTAGTATCGAGTTCGATGTTAAGGGAAAAGACGTCCTGCAAGAAAGCTTCGTAGGTATTGCTTTTCACGGACAGAACGATACCACATATCAATCGATTTACTTCAGACCATTTAACTTTAGAACAACCGATCCCGTACGCCGAAAGCACGCGGTTCAATATATGTCGCTGCCCAAATCAGACTGGCCCATCTTAAGAGAAAAATTTCCTGATCGTTATGAGGCGCCGATGAATTCCAGCATCAACCCTGAAGATTGGTTTCATGTGAGAGTGGAGATTTTTGCAGAGATAATTACCGTCTTCATCAATGGATCAAACTCCGAAATTTTCAAGTCAAAACCGCTTACCTCACCAAAAGTGGGTAAAGTTGGCTTTTGGACGGGAAACGGTTCAGATGGTTGGTTTACTAATCTAAAGATCATTCATCATCAACAGGCGACTAAGAATTGATAATAAAAACTTAATCCAAGGTACTAAAATAAGCCGACTAATAATTTGACTTATATGTACAATGATTAATAACCGACCGGCATGCTCTTCGCTAATTCAAATTAGTTTCAACTTGCAGAGTACTTCAACCATCATGCAGGACCAATAACCTACTTGCTCTAATAATTTTGTTTTTCCCCAATCTTAGACGGTCCTTTGCTTCATGAACAGTCCCTTTATTCTGGAAACGAGGAAACTCTCTTACAGCTATCGTGATGGCGAAAGAGTGATCGGCGATATCAATCTCAAATTGCCCGAATCTGCAATATACGGTTTTCTGGGCGCTAACGGAGCTGGCAAAACCACCACATTGAAGCTAATACTTGGCTTACTGGATCTGCAGCAAGGGGAGGTTATTGCGTTTCAACATTCATTCCATGATTATCGCAGGAATTGCCTTAGAAAAATAGGATCGATGATTGAATCCCCTTCGATTTACGGGCATTTAACTGCAAAAGAAAATCTGCTGGTTTTACAGCGCGTGTATAGGTGCGCGCCTTCCAGGATCGATCAGGTATTGGCTATGGTTGGGCTTTCAGCTGTAGGGGCAAAAAAGGCAGGTCAGTTCTCACTGGGAATGAAGCAGAGACTGGCATTCGCCATGGCCCTATTACATGAGCCTTCATTACTCATTCTTGATGAACCGACTAATGGTCTGGACCCAAATGGCATGATAGAAGTCCGCGAGTTCCTGATAAATTTGAATCGGCAGTTTGGAACAAGTATGCTTATCTCCAGCCATCTGCTGGCAGAAATGGAAAAGCTCGTCACCCATGTAGGCATTATCCATAAGGGCAAGTTGTTGTTCCAGGACACCTTAAAAGCACTTCAACTGATGCACGCGGCAAAATCGGGTTTTTTCCTCTCTACAGACGCGCCCCAAAGGACTTTTTCAATTTTAAGCGCCTCACGCATTCAACTGAGGCTAGTAGAGGATGGCGTCCTACTGAGCGTAAGCCAGGAAGATATCCCTAAAATTATCTCCCGGTTGGTCGATGCAAAAATTTCAGTTTATCAATGTTACCGTTTACCCAATGACCTGGAAACAATCTTTCTGGAGGTCATTACAAAACCATAATCCTATGTTCTCTTTTTTTAATAGCTTCCAAAGTGAATGGCTTAAAACCAGGCGGAGCCTGGCCTCCTGGCTAGTGGTGTGCGGCGCTTTTTTTACCCCTCTAATCCTTACGGTGGTCAGGACCGTTCATTATCAAGGCCTCAGTAAAGCCATCCATACTGCTAAATACTGGCAGATGCACTGGAAAAACTGCTGGGAATCTGTTGCTGTATTTTTACTTCCCCTTGGCGCGATACTGGCCAGTAGCCTGATCACGCAAATAGAGTATAAAAATAATAGCTGGAAACTATTGCACACCTCGCCCCAGCAGTTTTCCGTGATTTTTTTCGCTAAGTTTTCAGTTATCCTATTGATGATGCTACTATTTCTATTCCTTTTTAACCTGGGCATTTACCTCTCTGGCATCTTCCCGCCCCTGCTACGGGGAATTGGTTACCCGGACGCAAAAATAGATTCAAGTTACTTTCTAAAGGAAAATCTGAATTACCTGATTGGCTGTATGCCGATTATCAGTTTACAATACCTGATCAGTCTACAATTCAAAAATTTTCTAGTGCCGGTGGGAAGTGGGATCATCCTTTGGATCCTCTCGATTGGTATGCTAAGCTGGAAATTTGCTTACTGGCTGCCATATGGTTACTTGGCAATGAATTTTCTTCGTGATAAGCGGAACTTTGCACCCGGGGTATCATTTAACAGTTTTTCACTGGGTTATTTCACCTTGTTTCTATTGCTCGCTTATATTTTGTACATTCAGAAAAAAGACAAATCATGAGAAACTTATTGGTAACCTTGATGCATATTGGATACTGGTGTCTTTTTGCCTGTTCGCTGACGGCGGTATATTTTATGATAAATATCAGCCCCAAATCTCCCCATCCGGCAGCTTTAAGTACAGGAGAATTCAGGTACTGGATACAGCTGATGATAAGCTTTGCCCTAATGCCCGGATTGATGTGTTTTTATCTGCACTATGCATTACTCTTTAACGCATTTTTGCCAAAAAGGAAGATTTCGTATTTCGTGCTAGCCAGCGTGTTAACCGCCTTTATTTCTGCGCTGTCTGGCTTTGCGCTGGCATCCCTCATCATTGACCGTCCTAATCATTTTAGCTTTAGCCAAGGTTCCCGGCCAGCGAAAGAAATACTGCTGATTATCACAATACTTGCCTGGTTAAATGGCATTGCAGGAACAGTAATAAAAGGCTGCATTGCCTGGTATAGCGATATCCAGCTAAAGGAAAAATTGCACGCTAAAAACAGGGAAATAGAACTCGCTTTTGTAAAATCGCAGATTGACCCGCATTTTCTTTTTAACACCATCAACAATATCGACGTGCTTATCGGCAAAGACCCGCTCGCTGCCTCCGGCTATTTAAACAGGTTATCCAATCTGTTAAGATTCCTCTTATATCAAACCAAACAGGAGTTTATCAGCCTTGAACAGGAACTCACCTGCTTAAAGGAGTATATTGACCTTCAGAAAATCAGGACATCCAATTTAAATTATGTCGATTTTCAAACCGGGGAGATTGAGCCCGGATTACCGGTGCCCCCTATGCTATTATTGTCTTATGTCGAAAATGCTTTCAAGCATACCGGAAACCACAAAGCCAAAGCCACCATAAAAATTTTGGTTAGCACCAATGCGGGGACAATACGCTTCCAGTGCACCAATTCGGTTTTGGGTGAAAATACAGCTATCAGTCGTGGAGGGCTCGGTAATGCGCTGATAAGAAAAAGGCTGGAACTGCTCTATCCAAACAGGCATCGTTTGAGTACGGAAGCTGAAGGAGATTATTATAATGTTAAACTGGAAGTAAGTTTATGAACTATATTATCATAGAGGATGAACCCTTAGCAGTTGAGCGTATTCAGCTGTTCACAAAACAGATTCCTTTCCTTAAGTGTATGGCTGTGTTCGAGGAGGCTTTTAATGCAGTGGAATTTCTTTCATCCAATATCGTTGACCTAATTTTTTTAGACATCCATATCGGCAAAATTTCCGGAATTGAATTTCTAGAAATAGCACGTCCCGACGGTCAGGTGATCATCCTGAGCGCATTTAGTGAATATGCGTTGAAGGGCTTTGAATTAAATGTGACGGACTATTTGCTTAAACCTTTTTTATTTGAACGTTTTTACCATGCGGTCAAACGAGCAAAGGATATTTATGACAAAAAATTTGATAGCAAAGTGATCTTCATCAAATCAGGCTATAAACTAGAAAAAATATTCTTATCCGAGTTGCTTTTCATCGAAGGTGACAGAGATTATAGAATTATTTGCACGCAGAGTAAATCTTTTAAAACCCCTGAAACATTCACCGATCTGGAACGAAAACTGAGCCCATCAAGGTTTATTCGCGTACATAAATCATACCTAATTGCCCTAGACAAGATCGACTTCTTTCAAAACGACATGTTAAAAATTGGTGGTCAACTCATCCCTGTATCTCAAAGTCATAAAAAGGCCCTGCTTTCGAGACTTCGCTAATCGACCACACGGATACCGGCTCGGAAAGCATGAGTAGACTACATCCTTCAGCCTTCCTTGTTAATGTATCCCGCCCAGCCGAAAGCGAAAAACTTCGACGACTTAATTATTTTTTTTGCTGGAGATTTCGGTTTCATTGACCAGATTCTTCCGTAGCGGATTGACCAGTCCAAGAAAACACATGACTCATTTGGAGCATATTAATTATCAAATTGTTGAACTGGTCCATTTAGACTGAAAGAGACTGATCTTAAATTCCGAAATGAGTTGATCACACTAGCAAAATCGCCAGCGTGAGCGATTTTAATGGAAATCCCGCTGGTACGAGGAATTGCAATGGAAAGCGAGATTCAAAGAACACGCCATAATTTTAAGTCAATTAAATTTATCCAAAATCGCATTCAAAAACATTTTGTTATCTTTATTGATGAGGGAATTAGAGCCACCCTTTGAACTTGAGTTCAATGAGCGGACGTTTCGTATTTGATCTTTCTGTGATGAACCTAGTCGGTAAAAAAGAGATGCATTCAACATTCCCAACACTGAACAAGCAGGTACAAGTCCGTGAAAGTGTCAATGTAGACACCAAGAACGCTTTTCATGGAGGAAGAAATTTCAAATAATGATAAGGAATAGCCAGTCAGAAAAATTAATTAGTTTGTTATGACGTTAATTGTGCTGCTTTTAGATACAATGATTAATCGTTTTGCTGCCCTGGTAAAGGCTACATACAAGTGTTTAATATTATTGAATTTGTGGGCATCTAAAACCAGAACTGTGTCGAATTCAAGTCCCTTGGTGAGCAAAGTTGTACCTATACACTTAATATTTGCTTTTCTACCAAACCGCCGTATAGAATTCCTTACTTCAACCATTGCTTCAGTAACTGTTATATTTCCTGAATGAGCCAAGTCCAAAGCCTTGCAGAGACATTGAAAAACTTCCCTCCTATAACACCTTAATTCTGGTAATTTATCTATTTCCTTTAACGCTTCTTTAAATTTTATATAAGAAACATTTATATCTAAACTTTGAATAATTTGTTTAAGCTTGGCGATAGCATCCTTATCTGCTTGCTTATTTTTTGAAATCAGTCCTCTTTCATTAAACCATTTACCAAGGACTGTCTTATTGAAAAGCGGTAGACAAACTGTTCTAAGAGTCACTGCCGATGACCCGATTATATGCTGGTCAAACTTTTGAGCCAAGTTATAAAAATCTTTGTCGTCAATTGACTCTAATAGAACAAGTCGATTTTTGAATTGCTTGACAAGCTTTAACCGCGGCCCAATGCTGTGGGAGGTTGGATGCAGAATCAAAATGTTTTGTTCCTCCAGCAACTTGCTGACCAATCTATAGTAGGGCTTTGTCGGCAAATAGATATCCGATTCGTCGAAAGAGTAATGTACAATCGATGGATAATGGTTTAGATTTACTGGATTACCGAGAAGTAATTCGCATCGCAATTTCTTCAGGTCAAGTCCCAATTGTTCATTGTTCCCTCTCAACCAACGCTGAGGTTCAGTCAATTCATACCTTTTATCCAAAAAGCCAGCCATTTGATCTTCGCATTCAAGATCAACTATCGGATCGAGTGGTTCAAATTGAAAAATACCCTGTAAGGGATCTCCTAAAAACCTAGTCGGAAATAAATTAGAAAGGGCTAAGATAAGCTTGTGTTGCTGAAGTGTACAATCCTGATATTCATCAACAAATAGCGTTCGATAGCTTCTGGACAACACTCTTTGAACTGGTTTAAGTGCAAACAATTTAAGAGCCTTTGCTATGATGACCTTAAAATAGTCACTTTCGACTGGGTCGGGAATTTCATTCCGTTTACCAAATGAATAAACATAACGCTGGGCAAAGCCAGAAATAGTTTCGATATGGAATGAACTGCTAGGAATTGAGGCTTTTTTCAGTTTTTCCTTAATTGATGCCAGTCCAGCGTGTGTATGCGTTAGGATAAGATGTGTGCCATTCTCCTTCAATTTTTCCATTGAGGCGGCTATAGTGTGCGTTTTTCCATATCCAGCGGGCGCGATGAGTATGGCTTTTTTTTGCCGTATGAAGTCGTCAATATCAAACATTGTCAATCCATTTATTCAACTGCACCAGCTGGTCATGTAAATGTGTACCGGTAAAGTCATTCATATTTTCACAACAGATCGCTCCGATCTTCTCTCCGTGATCGGTTCTCTTAAACCAAGCCTGTTTTCCTTCTGTCGAAGCTTTGCCAAGCGCTATTCTTAAACTGGCTGTATCATTAGCAAAACCATCAAGAGGGAATGCTCCAGAATGATATTTTGAAACTTGGGCAATAATCTCAGCTTCTGTCCGCTCAAGCTTCCGATACTCTAAAAGTTCAAGAACACCTTTCCAATTGAGGTCTGAAAAAATCTGATATTCCAATGCATTGTTAACTTCAGTATCGATAATTTTTATGCCTTGTGCCTTCAACCCCAACTTTTTATCGTTGACCTCCATTAAATCTGAATCACAGAAAATACAGACGTCATAACCAGCTTTATTAAACCTCTCAGCATACTCAATCTGAGATGATCCATTACCGTTAGCTAGTCGAATACCTTTCAGCGCGATACTCTCTTTACCATTATTTTTTCTGAAAGCATTAAGTGCCCTTAGAAACCCTACTTCAGTAGGCCCTTCGCAGACTATGACTCTATCAGCGAAAAAAGCTTCCGGATTGCTTCGAAGGCAACCTTGCATTTCTGAATCAAAATGATAGAGCGCACTTCCACCATTCTTCATTCTAAATAAATTGTGTGCTTTTAGTTCAACCAACACATCGCGGGAATGCGTCGTAATGAACACCTGTCCATTATTGGAGTTCTTTAGAACGTTCGACAGATGCTGGGCTCTATCTGGTTCCAGTCCCTGTTCTATTTCATCTATTAGCAATATACCACCATGCTTCATCAACTCAGTTTGAATTGCGATAGAAATTAGTCTCTTTGACCCCTTTCCTTTTAACCTGAAGGGGATTTTATCATCATGTAGACAAACTTTTCCATCTTTTATATTTAGGTCCCTAACGTCTATGGTAGTTTTTGCGCTGGAAATATTTGCACCTAGAAACGCTGCAGCTTCTTGGACTTTCCCGGTTGTCTCATTTAAATAAGAAAACCCTGTACTACTGTCGATATGTATTTTAGCACTACGCATTTCATCAATGATGATGTTTTTATTTTGTGCCTCTTCCTCCCCCTGTTTAAAAAGTGAGTAGAGTGGATTTCCTTTATTCCATGAAAAGTGCTTATCTAAGTAGTCGGAAACTAAAAAAACATTAAATTTCGCTCTATCAGAGCTTTTGATTTCTGCAGGATCATGGCGATCGCAGATCACTTCCCAAAGCGGCTCCAAGTCTCTGGTCACAGTCAATCGGATGGTGATCGCATCGACGTGTTCATCCTGAATTTCATCAGATATAATTCCATTTTCAGGATCAACCCCGCGAAGATAGTTCCCAAACTTATGATCCCGCAATAAATCTTCTGGTGGTTCTGACAGCGAAGCTTCGATGAGAATCACATGCTCGATATCTCCATCATAAAAATCGGCGTCAGTAAATACTAAATTCCAGTTTGGAGATAGCACTATGGATATTGCCTCCAAAATAGTTGTCTTCCCAGAATCTCCCCTCCCGAGTATACAAATAAAATCCTCGTCTGCGAAGCATTGTTCAAAATTCTTTATACCGCGAAAATTGCAGATTTTTAGTGTATGAATTTTAGGCATTGATGAAGCGTTATGGTATTAGTCCTGCAAGCAATTTAAGCAAATTATTCTTGACACACCTCACCTCTGCACTATTATTTGACATTAGTTAAAATATCGAAGTAGATGTTTATAAACGAAAGTTGCAGGCGAATAGAAAATCCATAAATAGCGGCAATGAGCCTAAACAGAGATGAGTTTATTGCAGAAACAAACGTATGCTGGCGTCACGCGCAGCATATAGGTTCTGCTTCCCAGATTGTTGCCCAATTACAATTGGCCCACTTAGCGGTCGTGAAGACAAAGTATCAATACTAGGCGAGGCAGCACGCATTAATGCTGCTCCACCCGGTGGCCAGTTAACTTAAATTTGATCCGCTGCCTACCGCCCGAAAAACTTCTGCTTTGAAGTTTACTTCCAGCACAAAAAAAAACTAATTTTAAAGCCCAAAATAATGTAACATATGAAATTAAAACCAAACTCTGCAGCGTTTCCACCTGCCCTAATAAGCCACTGGGAGAAATCAGATGGCATTAATTTTGCCATTGCATTGGCCAGAATCACTGGCTGGATGCTTCAGGTAGATTGGTTAACAGGCAGCCAGGAAACGACCGAGAATGAAATGATACCCGTTCGTGTTTATGTTGAGACCAATCAGGATGTCGTTTTTGATTTTACGGGGAAAAAGGGCATTATGGCCTTCAATCAGTATGTTATCCGTCGAGTTGCAGCATCCAGGGTTAGGCCGGATAAGACTTATATATCAACCCGTTGTTATCAGGAAGAGAACCTATTAGAAATGCCACTGCGGGTAAAGGCCAACGAGGCTGAAATCGAAAGGGCTACGAAGGCCATTTTTGCCAATCCCAGTTTTCTAGCGTTAATCCCGAAAAGACAAAATCCGGAAATTCCAGCCTATCTTGCTTCCAAATTTTCGCATGGCAACTGCATTCCCTTTGCTCAGGCTTTATCTGAACTAACGGGTTTACAGGCAATGGGCATCTCTGTATCCCGGTACCATCCAGATTGTGGAAACAAACTTGGTTTTTGTCATGTAGTAATCCTACACCCAGATGGCAGTGTGGAGGACTCTTGGGGAAAACAATCTTTACAGCAAGTGTTAGATAGATTTTACATTCTGGAATATACGATGAATAGGGATATCTACTTACTTCATCAAACGCGTCAGAAATTTGAATCTGCCCAATATTATGAGGATGCCTATATTTTAGCAAAATCACTCCTGAAAGAAAAAGCAGATAATTAAGCGTTGGAGATTGTACGTTATGATTTGTCCACCAGTTAAAATGTTCTGCAGGATGGAATTATTCCTCAAGGCCCATAGTGAGATGTTTCTTACTGCTGATATTTGTACTGGTACTTGTCATATCTATGATAAAGGAAAGGAATAAAAATTAAGGAAAAGCCAGATTTTTAACCCATGGGTTTATCTGGAAATTTCATTTCAGTATCCATTTTCCCGAAAATGAGCTTAACAATTTCATTATCTGCAAGATTCTTATCTGTCCATCTTTCGTTTATGGTATCGTATCCCTTTAGATTTTTTAGCTGGCCTGGATCAAAATTAAGATAGATAAACCCTTCTTCTGCCTTTCTTTTTTCAAGACTGGTGAAGTCTACCTTATTTGAAAAGAATGGTGCATGTCGATAGGGTTGGAAGAAAAATGGTGGACAAAATTTTTGTTGAAGATCTACCTTCCCTTTCATGTAGTCATCACAAATATTACCTGGGAGTAAGAACTCAAACATCATATTTCCAAAATACAGCATGCAGACATGTGAGATAAGTTTAGTTGACGCAGTCACTCGTTTGAACATTCGTATTTCTGGCCTTGGATAATCTAAAGGCAGGGTATATTCCTGAACTGTTGCAAATATAGAAAAATGCTGATCTAAAGAATTACCCAGTAAAAATATTCGTAGCGGATCATCATGGGCAATCTCACTTTCAGGCAATAGGCAATAAGCCATTTTGCAAAGGATTTTGTAAACGTTTATCGGGGTATAAGGGCTCTTCTTATATGATAATTTTGCGCTTCCCGTGGTGATGTTGACCTCCATTGGCATACCCTCATTTTCAACCTCTGTAACTTTTGCCCCGTACATAACGGTTGGTTTAGCACTTAAAGGGCTTCCTGGAACATTAAACTTTGGTACTCGGTTTTTTTTACCCTCTCTGGAGAATAAACTATTCAACGGTCCGAGGTAAGCGGATAAATCAGTTTCAAATGTAGAAAACCTGCTGTTACATGTGTCACACTCATCCTGACAAATTAGATTCTTGTTACCCAAGAATTGAGGAATCAAATGGGCATCCATTTTAAAATTGACTTCGGGCATCCGTTTTTTACAAAACCTGCATGTACGGTCTTTTTTGGGTATCCACTTCTTATTTGCCTCCTCGGGGCAGCTAACCAACACCTGGATGGCATAATCCTTTGCAAATTCCACCATACTATCCAAATGTTCAGGATTTGTATAGTAATTTAGCTGACCATTATCCATAATTAACGAAGGGTGCTATTCTCCTAATCTAAATTACGAGTTTTTATTATCATCGTCCGAAACAACGGTCTCAACATTCGCTACATGCATTAGATAATCCAGAAAGATAGTTGAGCCTGTTTTCACATCCTTTTCATCAATGTCCTTTCCGTCAAAATCTGCATTAACTTGAATCTCAAAATTAATAACCCACCATTTTTCTATTTTATTCAATAACTCTTGTGCTTTTTGCAATAATTCCATATTTACATCTACATTCTCGTCAATCAAAAGCAAGACCGGTCGATGGGCAATCAAATTCCTATGTTTGCGTATTTTCTCAAGAGAGCGAATATCTTTTTTAGTTATTACGCCATTGTCCATCAACCAAAGACATGAAGAATAAAATAAGTGGTAGTCTGGCGCTCGCCTTCTATTGATGTTAGGAATAACCTTATCCAGAATTTCAGAACGGTATTCGTTACTAATTTCGTACTCAAATTCACCTTGGGGATTGAGTATTGAATTAGGACAAAGAAACCCTTTTATCTTTTCCTGAATTGTAGATTTCAACATTTCAAAACTTGTTACAAACAATGACGCAATAAGCATATTGCGTTTCAGCAAAGCTGGGTTCATTAGTTTTTCCATGATCCGAGATAATATTAAGGTTTACTTAAAGGTACAAAATACCGGTAATTAATCAGCCAATAAAACCCCAAAACCGTTTAGTAACCATTAGTCGTCTTAAATATGTATTTAAATCTGAGGTAAGTCTTTCACGATCTCAGATAAGCTATCAGTTGCCTCCTTCATATTTATAAAATAAGATTCATATAAAATTGTCTCTTGAGCTGTTTGATATCTCTGTACAAAAGATTTCAAGCTATTATAAATATGTTGATAGTGGATAATTTTTTCATCAAGGTACAATTCCAGATCCAATGCTGAAAAGCGCTTTCCGGTCCATAGACAGAAATCCCCTTCGTTGGTTCTCATAATTCCGGACTTAACAAGGTTATTTACCTCATGAATATTACGTACTGGATGCTGGTAAAGGTTACCGTTTAAAAGCCTATTGCTAGTGACGACCATAGTTCTAATCTTAATTTCTGGCGGCAAGGCTTTTCCAAAGCGTTCACTCAATTTTCTTCTTAGCTCTCCATTTTTGAAACTAATGATTGCCTTATCCAATTGAAGCTGCGCCTTTTGAATATAATCGTATGTTGTCCTCAACTCATGGACCGACGTAGGTAGTAAGGTATGCTTGCATTCAACTAACACCAATAAATCATCAAGCAAAAAAGCAAGGTCGACTTCACTCGTACCATAAACCACACCTTTTGTGCATTCAAGGCCAACTTCACCCAAAGCTTCACTGAGATCCTCAGTTAAGGCGTCTACCGATCCATCGGAAAGAAGATTGGTATTATTTCTTTTATATTGACTGGCATATAAATTTCTAATTGTATTAGAATGTGAGAAAACAGAGATTGGTAGAACAAATACGCCATCGATGAAAATGAAATTGTGATATTGTATATCGAAAACTCCTTTCATTTGGGGCTCCCAGATCAACAAATCGAGAAAGTCTTCAACTTTATCATCTGTCAATATCCCATCAAGCACTTTGTATAGAAATTGTTCGTCAAAAATTGGAACCATTGACCTTATGATATCAGCTGTCTTTGCACCTTCCAACTTGAAGAGTGCTTTTTTCATCATCTGCTCCATCATTACCAATATTCTTCGGATCTTAATAAACTCCATTAGCGTTATCGAACCCTTAAGTACTTTTTGAAGAGCGTCTTCACCAAAAAGCTGTTCCTTGAAAATCTTATTCAAATGATAAACCTCCTCCTGAAACAAAGCATCCTGACTGAGATAATTATTGATTATGTCCCTTGGTTCTCCATCCGGAAGCCCGAGTACATATCTCGGATAGTTATGGGTATCTGTATATTGCAAAGTAGATTCCGGGAAGTTTTCCAGCATCATATCGCTTAACTTGTCGATAGATTCTGCAGTTTCAAAGACAGGGTCTTTCAGTAGCAGCATCGCGTCATTTAATGCCTGGAGATCATGTCTGATATACCCTAATCTCATTGATTTTTCAAAGTCGACAGATTGCGGACATAAACGAAGTACTCCATTCTGCTCCCTGACCAAAAGATATCCGAAATTGTCAATCAAAATTTCTATCTCCTTATAGTCTTCTAACTGACATGCAAGCGAGATTATTGGCTCAATCTCGTTATTGGTAATAAATTCAGGGGCAGCAAACCGAACATCCTCTTTTCTTAAAGGTTTAATAGAATTAATGAGAAATGTGAGATAAGAAACAGCTGAGCAAAAATCTTCCTTGGTACGTGACTGGTAGCTAAGGCGATCTTCATCCTCATTGTCAGGCATGTAATCAATTAAAAATTGAAATTCAACAAATGCAATTAGTGTTTTGAAGAGCGAGGATTTTGGATATTTCTTTTTGAAATTTCGAATCTCATTATGTATCCCTGAATTGAGTTCATTAAAATGTTTGTGAATAAAAGAGAAATTGGAAATACTGGTGAAATAATTTAGGGCTTCCGATGCTGTAGGACTTTGCATTTCCAAAAACCCAATCGCTTCATTAACAATAGATTCAACTATACATTTTTGACCGATAAAACTGGAATATCTGAAAACGCCTTTGGACTTAATAAAATTCAGCGTAACATCTATATCGTAACCGAGGCATATAAATAACATGTTTCGTGACTGGATATACCTTCCGTCTGTGAGGGATGTTGCGAATTGCTTCAAAAGATCTTTGTGGTCCTTCTTTGTAATGTTCAGCATTCCTGATTGAAAGAGTTTTATAATGCTTTCTGCATTCTGATTCTTTAATTGAATTTCTTTGAGCGTCATTTCAATGATGTTTGTGTTTTTAAATATGGGGAGCTAATATAATACAAAACCAATCGCTTCAACACCCCATTTTTCTATTCTTAAACTGGGCCATCGTGAGATAAGTAACAATGTTTGCAGTTAGTGAGACGAAGGGAAGATTGAAATAGATAGCCTTAACTTTAGTAGTCTTAGGGTATACATTTTCTAAAGCAGAAACTTGTGGTAGAATCATTCAGATTGGGTTATTGGCTAACCTTTCTAACATGTCTTTCATCGGTAGGGCCGAATTCTGTAGCGATTTGCCTTAGGCTATAATTTTCACTTTTCAGGCGTCGTGTGATGAGCGTTTTTCGGCACTGACTGATATAATCCCTCAAAGTCATGCCGCTGTAGCGTTTAAAGTAAGGGCTGATGTAATCAGCGGTAGTGCCAAACTGCCTAGGCATGAGGTAGACAGTAGCTGTTTGAGTTGATAGATGTACTTGTGGATAGAGCAGTGCATTGTAATTAGCTGAGCCAGGATTACTACCATATTGTTGAGCGTAACAGATGAAAAAAATAGTTTGAGGAAAGATAAACCTTTAAATGATTTACTCAAAATTATTTTTGCCGAGGACACAAAAAGATAGCTAATGTGCACAATCTGGATAAACCGCTTCAAATTGACCCCTCTTCGCCACTTTAAAAAGCCCCCCTTTGCCGAGTTAATTTGATAAGGTCCGCCAAAGCAAAGAG
>NZ_JBIWEB010000028.1:0-39877 GCF_044762335.1 Pedobacter suwonensis
TAGCAGCGGAAAACCCACAGCGCAGCGAGGATTTGGAGCAAATAGCGGGAACATGCTTATATAGTACCACCAGCCCCTGCTTTGCTAATAAACAATAGCACAATAAGTGAATAATTGAATTATCGGGATATTAAACAATAATTAATACTTTTACCACGTAATAAACATCCTTATTAATGAAAATTGCGCTTAAAACATACTTACCGCTGCTCTTTATCTTTATGGCAAAGTTTAGCCAGGCCCAGAATTACAAAAATGAACTCGTGGTTATTACAGAGAATGACGCTTACATAGATATTACGAGCGATAAATATTACACTAATGGTTTTTTTATTAAATACAGGCATGCCTTAGATGGCGACAACCTGAAAACCGGACGTAGTAAGGAAGTTATTGGTTTCGAATTGGGCCAGAAAATATACAATCCTTATTATAGTTTTGCTCCGAACCCTGCCCTGCACGACCGTCCTTTTACGGCCTATCTTTATGGTGAGGCTAATTATAGCAGGTTCTATCAAAACAAACAACTCTTAAAGGTTTCGGCACAGGTTGGCCTAACAGGAAAGGATGCCCTGGGCGAAGAATTCCAGAAAACTTACCATAAACTCGTTGGCCAGAATCAAATTGCCGGCTGGGAATATGGACTAAATAGCGAACCCACGCTTAATCTTGGTATTGAATACAACAAACGCCTGCTGGCTACACCTGGCGAAATATTTGATGTTACAGGAACTGCTTCGGCAGCAGCGGGCAATGTAATAACGAAAGCAAATGTTGGCGCATTACTCAGATTAGGAAAATTTAATGAAATGGATGGCTCAGCTGCATTTAACAGTTTGATAAGCAATCATCATAAAAATCGTGCTAAATGTAAATATGAACTTTTCCTTTCGGTGGCACCACAGCTACACGCAATAGCCTATGATTCGAGCCTTCAGGGCGGTCTGTTCCTGAAAGATAAGGGGCCGGTTACCTTTAAGCCGAAGCCCATGGTTTTTACCACGCAGGTAGGGCTAACTTTTAGCATTGCGCGCTGGACAGCCAATTATACCGCTACCTTTACTTCAAACGAGGTTCAACACAGCGCCAAAGGCTATCGTTATGCCTTTTATAGTCTTGCTTACCGTTTTAGTAAAAACTAATGAAAAAACAGCTACTCTTATTGTTGATTTTAGTTACCACAGGCTATTCATTTGCCAAGGCTCAGATTGCCCCAGAAAATGGTTCTATTATTTTTAAACCCATATTTGGCACACATATCAATAACGATCAGGGACATTTATTTCAGGATCAGATTACAGGTTTAGACGCGGCTTATTTTAAGGACATTAGCCAGAACGGTGATAAATGGATCGGATTCAGCGGGGCAAAATCTTACGGAATTGGCTTTGTTTTTAGGAATTTAAGTAAACTGAAAGGTACAAAAGATACATCGGCCAATGCCTTTGGGCAAATATATGGCCTAGTGGCCCAGATGGACTTTCAATTATTCAAAACCGGAAGAGTCAGATTTAACTTCACACCTGGTGTGGGCCTGGGTTACACAAACAAGTATTATTATAATAATACTAAAAACCGGTTTTTAGGAAGTGCGGTTAACGAAATCATTAAAGCAGATTTAGGTATGGAGCTGGCAGTCGGGAAGTACATTGATTTATTGGCTGGTTTCGGTTTTCTACATGCATCAAACGGAGGGGCTACTGTTCCCAACGGCGGATTGAATACCGGCAATGTTTACATCGGGCTTAAACTCAACAATCCAAAAACATTAACTGAGGAACGGAAAAGCACCTACACAACCTTACAGCGTAATTCGATTGAACTTAGTGTAGGTTTGGGCGCGAGGGGCGTATTTGAGAATAGAAATAAAAGCCTGTACAAAAGCGGGTTATATGCAGGTTATAACTTTTATTTGAGTGATGTAATGTCGCTTAAGGCGGGTGCCGATGCAGTTTATTATTATACTACTTTCGATCCCAACAACTATGGTAATACATTTCAAAACTATGGTACTTCATATGATCAATGGCGAACCGGCATCAGTATAGGTGCCGACATTAACTTATGGCGGGTAACCGTTGCGGGACAGATCGGTAAATACATCCATTTCAATAGATTGATGGATAAAGCAACCTGGTATTGGACCTTTGGACCAACTTTCAACATCACTCCACATTTGGGTTTACAGGCCAAAACCTATATGCATTTTGCCCAGGCCGATTTCGTAAACTGGGGTGTGGTTTATAGATTTTAATATTGCCCTGTGCTAAGCAAAACCAAGGTGCAGGCTTCAACAGGTTCTATACCGTGCAGGTCTAATAATTTCTCCAATTCATAATTTTCGGTACCCGGATTGAAGATTACCCTTTTTGGTTTTGTAGATAAAATATAATCGTGGTATTGTGGCTGCAAAGCCGGACCGATGTATAAGGTGACGGTATCAATATCCTGATGGATTTCTCCAGGCTTTTCGATTTCAACACCTGCTACTTCCCCTTTTTTTATACCAACATTAACAATGTCATGATTGAAACGCTTGAGCATATGGGCTGCCTTGTATGCATACCTGGATGGATCTGGCGATGCGCCGATAATTAAAGTCTTTTTCATAACAAATGATTACACAGATGAAGGATTACACAGCCTAAAATTTCGATAATAAAGCAATCTGGCCGGAGTGATAGGCATTGTGCTGTGCCAGTCCACTTACAAGCTCCGCATTGGTTACCCCGGTGCCAAGCGCCGGATTTCGTTCATTTTTTACATCCTCATTCCACTGGCTGTTTTTTAAACTTTCGCAAAGGCGGATCAATTCTTCGTTTGCTATCTTAAAATCAAAGATAATGCGTTCCCATGCCTGGGCTGTGCGCTCTACGGGTTCAGGCCAGTCACCCCTCTCAGGCTCAGCCGCCGGTTTGCCTACCAGTCTGGAAGAAACTTCTTCCGTCCATGCGGTTAAATGCAGAGCGATTTCAGCTATAGAGTGCGCACCCGGAACAAAATGGCTAAACGCGCTTTCTGGATTAACATTATTGAGCGTTTGCATCACATGGTTACCATGCCAGGCATCGCCATTAAAAGCTTTTTTTATTTCGTTCGTAACATTAAACATACCCGGATAACAATTGGTACACGGTAAAAGTTTGTTAATGTGCGCTCAATATTGCATTCGCACAGTTGATTCCATCAATTGCTGCCGAGACAATTCCACCGGCGTAACCTGCTCCTTCTGCACAAGGATATAAACCTTTTAACTGAGGATGCTGATAGGTTTCTTTATCTCTCGGAATCCTGACTGGTGAGGATGTTCTGCTTTCTACCCCAACTAGAATGGCTTCGTTGGTATAATATCCTCTAATTTTTTTTCCAAACAGGGGCAATGCCGCACGCAGACTATCAGATACGAAATTGGGCAGAATATTATCCAGCATCGAACTTTTGGTACCAGGCAGATAGGAGTTTTTTGGCAAATCGATTGATAATTTATTGTTCACAAAGTCGACCATCCGCTGTGCAGGGGCTACCAAATTACCGCCACCGGCTTCAAAAGCGGCTTTTTCGATTTCAGACTGAAAATTTAACATTCTCAACGGATCATAACCCTGAACATCATTTAATGTGACCTGAACCACAGTTCCGGAATTGGCGAAAGGATTATTCCGTTTAGATGGCGACCAGCCGTTAACCACAATCTCATTTTCGCCGGTGGAACAAGGTGCAATGATTCCCCCGGGACACATGCAAAAAGAAAATACGCCACGTGTACCAACCTGCTCAACCAAACTGTAATAAGCTGGCGGCAAAAATTCAGAGCGGATATCGCAATGGTATTGGGCCGAATCAATAATTGCCTGAGGATGTTCAATCCGGACACCTAACGCAAATGGTTTTGCTTCAATTAAGATATTTTTACTGTTCAATAATTCGTACACATCTCTTGCAGAATGACCTGTTGCCAAAATAATATCATCAGCAAACAACTTTTCTTCAAAATTTATCTCAACGCCTTTTACTTTTCCAAATTCGATCAAAATATCAGTCATCCTGCTATCGAACATCACTTCACCGCCGGCATTTAAGATCGTATCTTTTATAGATGTAATGATATGGGGAAGTTTGTTGGTACCAATATGTGGACGGGCATCGATCGCAATATCGGCCTCTGCCCCATGGTTTACAAAAACCTGCAGTACTTTATTGATGTCGCCACGTTTATTAGAGCGTGTATATAATTTACCGTCAGAATAGGTTCCGGCACCACCTTCGCCATAACAGTAATTAGATTCGGTGTTAACCAAACCCTGCTTATTTATGGCCGCCAAATCTCTACGCCGCTGTTTAACATCTTTTCCTCTTTCGATAATAATGGGTTTAAATCCATTTTCGATGCATTGCAGTGCTGCAAACAAACCCGCCGGACCAGCGCCGATAATAATGACAGGTTTGGCTTCGCTTACGTTGGGATAGTTGATGTGAAAAACTTCGGGAACGGCTTCTTCATCTACAAAAACCTTTACTTGTAGACGAAAGATCACCTTTCTTGAACGGGCATCAATCGATCTTTTTAGAATTTCATAACCTTTAATCCTCGTTTCAGAAAGCTTTAAACCTGCCGCAAGTTTCTGTTTAATAACTTCAATCTGCTCAACCTGATTAGGGAGCAAAGTAATTTCGATGTCTTTTTGCATAAATAAGTCAGGTTTTTATCCCGAACAGCTACAAAGATAAGCATCCGGAAAGAATATTTGTCGCTTTTGGAATGCTTCCTTAAACTTGTTGGATGATTAATGTTGATTTTTCATTGTTTGAAAAGCAGTTTCAGTATTTCACAGGCCGGTCTGTTCCCGCTCTACCTCCTGCCCCGGTGAAGGCCGGGGGCATCCGTTCGATCGGTTTTAGATGTTTTTTCTGCTACTATCTATGTTTTAACTGTTGCAGACCTAATTTTTCTGTGTGTTTGCATGCTTCCCAGGTTTTCATCAGGATAAGGCCCAGAGCAGGAACGTCCGCTTAAAAATGGCACCTTGCGTTCCATAAAGAAGCTGTTAGATTGGATATTGGTTTAAAAAAATGCTTGATGCTGTGGATGAATTCCGGAAAGTAGCTTGCCAAGCTGTCATATAAACAGGCAAAGTGTAACAAAGGCATACAATTTGATATCTAATTCGTAAATTGACCATCAATCAATTCTATTAAAAAAGACAAAACCATAAAAATGAAAAGATTAATATTTGGATTTTTAGCCGCAGTTATTGCGGTGAGTACTTTAAGTTCATGCGGTTATAACAGCATGGTTAAACTCGACGAGAACGTTAAATCGAAATGGGGAACGGTGCAAACCCAGTACCAACGAAGAGCGGATTTGATTCCGAACCTGGTGGCAACTGTAAAAGGAGCTGCTAAATTTGAGCAGGGAACACTAACTGCAGTAACGGAAGCACGTGCAAAAGCAACACAGATGACGGTTAAAGCTGATGAGCTGACTCCTGAGAATATCCAGAAATACCAGGCTGCACAGGGACAATTGAGTCAGGCACTTGGTAAATTATTATCGATTACTGAAAGTTACCCTGAATTAAGGGCTACTCAACAGTTCAGCGATTTATCTGCACAGTTAGAGAGTACCGAAAACAGAATTACTGTTGCCCGTAAAGATTTTAATGATGCAGTGCAGGAATACAATGGAAAAATCAGGTCTTTCCCTAACAATTTAACAGCTGGGATGTTCGGATTTAAACCTAAAGGATATTTTGAGGCTGATGCTTCTGCCAAAGATGCACCTAAAGTAGAATTTTAATATTCCCGACACCACATACCAGGGTAGTGAATGTTTATGAATTGAACATTTATTACCCTTTTTACTTCATATAAAAATAAGTACATGTCGTTATTTTCAGATATTGAACAGGAAAAAATCGCAAATGCGATTTCCGATGCAGAAAGGGCAACCTCCGGAGAAATTAGAATCGCTATTGATAAACATTGCGCAGGCGATCCATACGAAAAAGCCACTGAATATTTTGCTAAACTGGATATGGATAAAACTGCAAAAAGAAATGGCGTGCTGATTTATCTGGCACATGCTGACCATAAATTTGCCATTATCGGCGATGTTGGCATTCACAAAGTAGTACCTGATAACTTTTGGGAAACGACTAAAATTGCCATGACAGCGCATTTTGCAAAAGGTAATCTGGCTGATGGTATTATTGCGGGTGTAGCATTGGCTGGAGAAAAGTTAGCCTTGTTCTTCCCTCCGCAAAAAGGTGATATCAATGAATTACCGAACGATATTGTTTTTATGGATAACCTTGAAAACAAATAAGAGATGAAGAAAATATTCCTTTTATCATTATTCAGTTTATTATTTGCTTTTGCTTTTGCACAGGATTTTCCGGAAAAGCCTGGTACTTTGGTTAACGATTATGCCAATGTACTATCGGCCGATCAGAAACAGGAACTCGAAAATAAATTGGTAACCTTTAACGATTCGTCTTCGACACAGATTGCTGTTGCTATTTTAAAATCGGTAGGCGATTATGATATTAATGAGTATGCTGTAGAACTGGGCCGAAAATGGGGTGTTGGGCAAAGCGGCAAAAACAATGGTATTATGATCGTGGTGGCAGTTGGCGACCGAAAAATCTCTATACAAACCGGTTATGGCCTTGAAGGCGCCTTACCCGATATTTACGCCAAGCGTATTATTGATAATGATATTAAACCTAATTTTAGAGCAGGAAATTATTATGCAGGCTTAGATGAGGCTACGACATCCATTATAAAATATACCAGAGGAGAATATAAAAATGATAATCCGAAAGCTTCTTCAAAGAAAGGCGGCTCAGGTAGCATTGCCATCATTATTATTATTGTAATTGTGATTATCATCATCATGAGAAAAGGTGGTGGAGGCGGAAGCGAAGTTATTGGCGGACGAGGAGCATCTAACGCGCTTTTTTGGGCGATGTTATTTGGAAGTGGCGGTGGCCGGAGCAGTGGTGGCTGGGGAGGCGGTTCTTCCGGTGGCGGAGGCGGCGGATTCGGTGGTTTTGGCGGAGGCAGCTTTGGTGGAGGGGGCAGCAGCGGAAGCTGGTAGCTTTAGTCCATAGTCCATAGTCCATAGTCCATAGATTGGAAAAGGTTTTGTTTTGAGCATTACAGAACATTTTAAGTTTCCAACAAAATAACATTTCAACTTACATCCATGTACCGAAGAGATTTAATTACAGCTGAAATACAGAAACTGGCCCAGGTTTTAGCCCGCATCATGGGACTCAAATTAGAGGGTAGATTAGCTGAAGCCGATCGACTTTTCGAAGAAACTATGGAAAGTGGTTTTCAATTGCCAAAAGAAATTTTAGAAAATGAAAACCTGTCTGTTTTTGAAAATTGGCTCGTGGCAAGCAACCTTCCTCCCGAAAAACTTGATTCGTTAAGCGAATTTTTATATTATGAGTTAGGCATAAGCCAGGAGCGTAACCAGACTGTTGCGCCAAAACTTAATTTTGTATATCAATACCTGTCGGATGAACATAAGATTGTACATTTGGTAAACCTGCACCGTCAGAAAACAATACAACAATACCTGCGCTAAACGCCAAGCGCATGGAGCCAAACAAAATAAACAACATAAATTAAATGATTATAGAAAAGTGGCAGAAAATTGCCTCTAAATATTTGGTACGCGAACAGTGGGCTACCTTGCGCGTTGATGAAGTGAAACTTCCGGGTGGCGTAATTAAGGATGATTATTATGTTTTAGAATACCCAAATTGGGTAAATGCCATTGCATTAACAGAAGAAGGAAAAATAATTATGGTACGCCAGTACCGCCATGCAGCTGACATCGTTTCGCTCGAAGTTCCAGGTGGCGTGATTGATGGTGACGAAGCGCCGGAGTTCGCAGTAAAGCGTGAACTGCTGGAAGAGACAGGTTACAGTTTTAAAACCTGTAAATTTATTGCCGAACTTTATCCCAATCCTGCAACATCGAACAACCGAACATTTACCTACTTTTTAACAGGTGGTATCAAAACCCATGAACAGCATTTAGATGAACACGAAATTTTAAATGTTGAAGAGTATACTGTTGATGAAGTAAAGCAACTGATTAATGAAAACAAAATAGCCCAGGCCTTACATGTTGCAGCTTTGTTTTATGGGTTCCAGGAAATAGCCAAGGGCTTGTAAAATCTGAGACAGGCCCCTTATTCCCATCTCAAAAATTACAGGTAAAAAAAGCAGCCAGATGCTAAACTTCTGGCTGCTTTTTTTATTAGCAATAAGCTCGTAAAAGTTTAACTCATTTTCAATTTCTTTTGGATATCGTGTACGTAAGCTTTGAATTTCTTATCAGTATCGATTAAATCTTCAACGGTTTGGCAGGCATAAATTACTGTACTGTGATCCCGTCCACCAAAGAAAGCACCAATTGTTTTTAATGATGATTTAGTATGGCTTTTAGAGAGATACATTGAAATCTGACGAGCCTGAACAATTTCGCGTTTACGTGTTTGCGATTTCACCATATCAACAGGAACCTCAAAATACTCGCAAACCAATTTCTGGATGTACTCCATTGAAATTTCCTTTGAAGTATTTTTAATAAAGTTTTTCAACATCTGCTTAGCTAGCGCCAAATCAATTTCTTTTTTATTTAGCGTGGCCTGTGCCAAAAGAGATACCATAGCACCTTCTAATTCACGCACATTATTATCAATGTTGTGCGCAACATACTCCACCACCTCACCAGGTAACTCAATACCATCTGCATACATTTTCTTCCTTAAAATAGCGATACGCGTTTCCAGATCAGGAATTTGCAGATCAGCAGATAGACCCCATTTAAAACGACTTAACAAACGTTCTTCCAAACCGGCTAAATCTTTCGGTGCTTTATCAGAAGTTAAGATTACCTGTTTGCCCGATTGATGCAAGTGGTTGAAGATGTGGAAGAAAATATCCTGTGTTTTTTCTTTACCTGCGAAGTTGTGCACATCATCCATAATGATTACATCCATTGCCTGGTAAAAGTTAACGAAATCGTTAATGGTGTTGTTTTTTAACGAATCTACAAACTGCTGACAGAATTTCTCGCAGCTTACGTAGATCACTAATTTATCTGGCATGCTCCGTTTGATCTCATTACCGATTGCCTGTGCCAGATGCGTTTTACCCAAACCAACTCCACCATAAATCATTAAAGGGTTAAAAGATGTGCCACCCGGTTTAGCCGCTACAGCGTAACCTGCAGAACGCGCCAGGCGATTACAATCTCCCTCGATATAATTTTCGAAAGTATAGTTAGCGTTTAATTGCGGATCAACATTTAATTTTTTTAATCCAGGGATAATAAATGGGTTTTTAATATCCTTATTAATGGAAACCGGAATCGGCATCGATTGTACCTTTGCCTCCGCTCCGTTTCCATTTGAGGGCATATTGGTAGTATAAGGATTACCGCTGTTTGATGATTTATCTACAACGATGTTATATTCCAACCTGCCATCCTCTCCAAGTTGTTTCTTTACGGTCTTGCGCAGCAAGCCCACATAATGTTCTTCAAGCCATTCGTAAAAGAACAAACTTGGCACCTGTATGGTTAAAACCTTGCCTTCCAATTTAAGAGCCGTTATCGGCTCGAACCAAGTTTTGAAACTTTGGCCCGGAATGTTATCCTTAATAATTTGAAGACAGTTCTTCCATACTTCTGTACAAGTTTTTTCCATTGCGATTTCTATAATTTATTGGTTAACAGTACCTATTCGAATTAAAGGGATGGTCCGTTTAGGGACTACGAATATTGACATAATTATCAACATTTTAAACAAAAATTTTAAATAAATCGTAACCTATTGATAGGTAATACAGTATACCTGTTAACCTCAATTTTTTATGTTGATAACTATTTATTAACACTGGTTATCCACATTATTCCCGATTTATTTCCAATATCCTTTCCTCACTTCGAACGGCTCCTGAAAAGCAAAATCTAAGCCATTTTTAACCATAGTTAACCGTTTTAGCATTTTAGATTTCAAATAAACTGAGAATCAAAACCATAGCTTTGATAAATTAATATTGAATTAAAAATATGGCATAATATAGCTCCCGGCATTTTATCACTGAATTAATTTTACAACAGTTTAGTGCTGATATTTTCATCACCGAAGAACGAAATTTTTGGTACGTTGCGATTGTCTATCAAAAAAGCAGAACATCTTATTATTTACTTTCAAAGCAAAGCAAACACCAATGCGTTAAATATTCAGTTAATAAACGCCGAAAGTGGCTCTAAATACATCTGCAATTTCTCCAAGTGTAGCATATTTCTCAACGGCGTCAATAATCAATGGCATCAGGTTCGTTTCGCCTTTGGCCGCTTCTTTTAATTGCTGTAATGCTTGCTCAACCGCAAGCTGATCGCGGGTTGATTTTAAATGATCCAGCTTCTCGGATTGCAGCTTGCGGATGGAATCATCTATATTAAACACTTCGGTAAAACCTTCTTCCTCCTGGGTAAACTTATTTACGCCGACCGAAATCCTTTCGCGGTTTTCAATTTCCTTTTGATATTGATACGCAGCACCAGCAATTTCATTTTGCATATAATCATTTTCAATGGCATTAACTGATCCTCCCATAGCATCTATCCTATCGATATAAGCCCAGGCTGCAGCTTCTACCTCATCGGTTAGGCTTTCTACAAAAAATGAGCCTGCTAACGGATCTACTGTATCAGTAACCCCGCTTTCAAAGGCAATGATTTGCTGAGTGCGTAAAGCAATTTTCGCCGCCGATTCTGTTGGGAGTGACAACGCTTCGTCATAACCGTTGGTATGTAAGGATTGGGTCCCGCCTAAAACCGCAGCCATAGCCTGGTTACTAACCCTGATTACATTGTTTAATGGTTGTTGCGCAGTTAAGGTTGAACCTCCGGTTTGGGTGTGAAACCTCAACATCTGGGCCTTTTCATCTGTAGCGCCCAGATCTTTGGTAATTTTTGCCCACATGCGCCTTGCGGCCCTAAACTTGGCTATTTCTTCAAAGAAATTATTGTGGCAGTTGAAGAAGAATGACAAACGTTTCGCAAAGATGTTAATATCTAAACCTTTATCTAAAGCAGCTTTTAAATAAGCTTTGCCATTGGCCAATGTAAAAGCAAGTTCCTGCACCGCGGTAGATCCAGCTTCACGGATATGATAGCCAGAGATAGAAATGGTATTCCACTTTGGCACTTCGTTACTGCAAAACTCAAAAATATCGGTAATTAAACGCATCGATGGCTTTGGCGGATAGATGTATGTTCCCCTTGCTGCATACTCTTTAAGGATGTCGTTCTGTATTGTACCCGAAATCTGCTTTAAATCTGCACCTTGCTTTTTGGCCAGCGCAATGTACATGGCCAATAAAATTGAAGCCGTTGCATTGATCGTCATTGAGGTCGTGATGTCTTTCAGCTCGATACCATCAAATAAAATTTCAAGATCCTTTAATGAATCAATAGCCACTCCAACTTTGCCTACCTCTCCTTCAGCCATTTCATGATCAGAGTCGTAACCAATTTGCGTGGGAAGATCAAAAGCAACAGACAAACCAGTTGTTCCCTGTGCCAATAAATAATGATAACGTTTGTTTGATTCTTCAGCGGTCGAGAAACCAGCATACTGCCGCATCGTCCATAAGCGCCCACGGTACATATCTTTCTGGATTCCCCTGGTAAAAGGAAATTCACCAGGCAGCTCTTTCATGGGCTTCGCTTCTGTATATAAGGCTCTTATTTCAATCCCCGAAGTAGTAGTATGCTTTTTCTCGCTCATTTGGTTAGTTTATTAGTTCAATGGTTCATTAGCCACTAGTTTTTTGTGCTTTAGGCCGGTAGCCAACAGTTCGTGGTTACTTATCGAAAACGGTTAATCGGTAACTATAAAATCAGCTATGCACCAGATTTCATTTAACAATCAATTCTAAAACAGTTTATAAATGTCTTTCTTGATCATCTCAATTGTTAAATCATACGGATTTTCATCTATACCGGCCATGTGCTGTAAAATTGCTTTACTGAGTTCGATCCCATTTGCATCGGCTGGTAAACCTGGCACCGCGTTATTGATCATGGCAATGGTATCATCTTTTAGTTTTCTTACCACTCCCCAGGTTACACTATCTATGTACAGCTGCTGGGTAATGTTATGTTGATATTCTGAACGGATTTCATTTAAAATACCTGCTTGTAAAGTAGCGATGGCAATCCCTTGCTGATGCAACCGAACAAGCAAATTAGCAGGGTTAATACGGTCAACAAATATAATTAAACGTTCATGGGCCTGTAAGCGCAGGGGTAAAATCTGCGTCCGGCTCTCTTTGTTCAGTTCGATGGTTTTTAAGTTAAAAAAACGTTGAATATCGTTTCTTAAAATGTAATAAGTTGCCATTAAGGCCATAAAAATGCCTGCAAATAAGATTATTATATCAACTAAAATCTGTTGTGTATTCATAAGTATTGTTTAAGTACAGTAATATTAACTGCCTGCTAAAAGCAAAAATGTACATTATTATTTATATTTGTAACAGATTAAATTTAAATAACATGAGCACAACAGTTGATACAGCATTTGCACCAGTTAGTTTTTCCGAAGGGGCAGCCAAAGAGTTATATAAACTAAAAGATCAGCAGGAAATTGGCGATGATTACGGATTGCGCGTTGGCGTTGAAGGTGGTGGCTGTGCCGGCATGAATTACGTTTTAGGTTTTGATCAGAAAAAAGATGGCGATCAGGAATTTCTGATCAACGGCATTAAGGTTTTCATGAACAAAGCACACCAGATGTATTTAATGGGCATGATGATTGATTGGCAGGACGGCTTAAATTCACGTGGGTTTACCTTCATTAACCCCAATGCAACCAGCACCTGTGGCTGTGGCACGAGTTTCTCGGCATAAATAAAATATTATTGTAACATATCATACAGTCCCCTTGTCTAAACATCGGGACTTTTTTTATTTTTACACATAAAGGTTTAAGGCAAAAGGTGTAGGGTAAAAGGTTAAATCCCATCTCCATACTTAATACTCGATACCTGACCTGGCACTTACAATAAATGAATTACAGAGAAAACATCCGACTGGCATTAGAATCTATTAAAGCGAACCGCTTGCGTACCATGCTTACCGCCTTGATTATTGCCATTGGTTTAATGGCTTTGGTGGGGATTTTAACCACTCTTGATGCTGTAAAAAAAAGTATGACAGATGCTTTTAGTAGCATGGGAGCCAACTCATTTACCATCAGAAACCGGGGTACAGGAATTAGAATTGGAAACGGGAAAAGACCTAAACCTTTTAAAGCCATCCGTTACGAAGATGCCGTTAAGTTTAAAGATAGCCTGAATACCCCCGCTACCGTGGCAGTAAGTGTTTTTGCCAGTGGTGGTTCTACTATAAAATATGGCAGTTTAAAAACCAACCCAAATATTAACGTTCAGGGAATTGATGAAAATGGTTTAGCCGCTCAGGGCTTAAACCTCTCACAGGGAAGAAATTTTAGCGTTTCTGAAATACAGTTGGGAAGTAATGTTTGCATAGTTGGTGGCGAAGTAGTTGAAAAACTCTTCAAAGATTCAGATCCCTTGGATAAGTTGATCAATGTAGGCAATAACCGATTTAAAATTGTTGGTATTTTGGAGAAAAAAGGATCGAGTATGGGCTTTAGTGGAGACAGAGCCGTTTATGTGCCGCTGTTGAAAGCAAGGCAGATTAATGCCAATGCCAATCCATCTTACACCATTACAGTAATGGTACCTAGTAATGACATGCAGGAAAACATTATTGGTGAATCTACTGCGCTATTCAGAAATATACGCAAAGTAAAGGTAAGCGAACCCAATAATTTCGAAATTACCAAAAGTGATGCCATTGCCCAAACCTTGTTCGAAAACCTGGCGTTTGTAGCCATCGGTGGTGTCGCAATCGGTATTATTACTTTAATTGGAGCCTCGATAGGTTTGATGAATATCATGCTGGTTTCTGTTACCGAACGTACGCGCGAAATTGGTATACGGAAAGCCATTGGGGCCAATCCAAAAGTAATCCGCCGCCAGTTTTTAATTGAAGCTGTAGTAATCTGCTTAATGGGTGGTGTATTCGGGATTTTCCTCGGCATTGTATTAGGAAACTTAATCTCCCTAGCCATGGGTGGTTCATTTTTAATCCCATGGCTGTTTATTATTGGTGGCTTTGTATTATGTGTATTAGTTGGAATTTTATCTGGTTATTATCCCGCAAAAAAAGCTTCCAGACTGGATCCTGTAGAGGCATTAAGGTATGAATAAACTGGCTCACTAGTCCCGTAATCCGAGCCTAATGATAAGCTGTAGCTTTAGACGATTTCTTTTGGTAAATTGCTGGCTTCTGCAGCACCAGCCAATTTAGAGGAATAAATTTTATCAAGCAGCTGATTTAGGTTTTCCGCAAAGTCGAACTGCAGATCTTCATGAAGTTTTTTGAATTTATTGATGGTTACCGCAACGGTTTTAATGTAATAAACACTAAAAAGCATCATAAAATCGCGGTAACCAAAAATTGACTTTTTATAGTCCAGAGGGATAGTATTAAGAATAAACAGTTTTAGCTCAACCTCTCCAACAGGATCTTTTGTCACTTTGTAAAAATGATTGACAGCAGTGACCATCTTCCTTACTTTTACTAAAGCTTCTTTTGCATTCAGTTTTTTAAGCTCAGTAATCTGCTCCTCAACTTCAGCCTTAATCCTTTCTTTACGGTCTTCCAGATCCGTCTCATCCTCTAGTAACTTATAATGAAGGTGTTCGGTAAGCACTTTATCTTTTGCTACCAGACGCAATAACAGTTTGTCTTTTTCTTTAACAGGCAATGCGGCAATAGCGGTTTTTAAATCTTTGTGCTCCGATAATTTCATTTAAAAAGGATTAGCCTTAATGTATTTTTCCCACTCCCAGGCAGAGCGCATCATTTCATTGATATCAAGGGCGGCCTTCCAGTCCAATTCATTATTTGATTTCTCTACATCACCATAAATCTCCACAACATCTCCTGCCCTTCTTGGCCCGATTTTATAATCCAGTTTCTGTCCGTTTGCTTTTTCGAAAGCAGCAATAATCTCCAAAACTGAAAATCCTTTACCAGTACCGATATTGAACACATCATAGTTACCGTTAGGGTTCCCGTCTTCTAATTTTTTTATAGCGGCAACATGTGCTTTTGCAAGATCAACCACATGGATATAATCGCGGATAGCGGAACCATCCGGCGTATCATAATCATTTCCGTGAACAGTAATCGGACCACGTTTTCCAATAGCTGATTGGGTAATAAAGGGAACAAGGTTTGCAGGTACACCATTTGGCAGCTCACCAATCAAAGCAGTTTCGTGTGCACCAACCGGATTAAAATAACGCAAAGCGATTACACTTAGATCAGGCGTTACCGCAGCAGTTTCTGCCAGTATCTCTTCAGCAATCTGTTTGGTATTCCCATAAGGAGATTCTGCTTTTTTAACTGATGCCGCTTCGTTTACCGGCAAAGTATCTGGCTGACCATAAACTGTACATGATGAAGAAAACACAAAATTAATTTTCCTGTTAAATGAGGTAAGCAGGTTAATTAATCCGAAAAAGTTATTTTTATAATATTTTAAGGGTTGTTCTACCGATTCACCAACCGCTTTGTAAGCAGCAAAATGGATAATTCCATCTATATCAGCATGGTTCTCGGCAAATTCCCTTACTGCTTTTTCATCTTGTAAATCAATTTCATGAAAATCAAACCATTTACCGGTGATGGCATGCAGCTGGGTTAAAATCTTGATATTCGAATTAGAAAGGTTATCGATAATTACAACCTCGTATCCTGCGTTGTGTAATTCTACTGCTGTGTGCGAACCGATATATCCTGTTCCGCCAGTAACTAATATTTTTGCCATTTTAACGGTTAAATGTGGTAAAATCTTTATGTTCTATTTTTTCTAAAGCCTCTGAAGACAAAGACTTAAAGTATTCATATGTAATTTTTAATCCTTCTGCACGACCTATTTTTGGCTCCCAACCCAATAGCTCTTTCGCTTTTGAAATATCCGGCCTACGCTGTTTCGGATCATCCTGCGGAAGTTCCTTGTAAACAATTTTTTGCGTAGTACCTGTAAGCTTGATAATTTCTTCACAAAATTGTTTGATCGTGATTTCATCCGGATTACCAATGTTTACCGGCTGAGCATAGTCGCTCATTAGTAAACGATATATACCTTCTATCAGATCATCAACATAACAAAAAGAGCGTGTCTGACTTCCATCACCAAAAACAGTTAAATCTTCCCCTCTTAAAGCCTGTCCGATAAAAGCAGGTAAAACACGTCCGTCATTTAGTCGCATTCTTGGTCCGTAGGTATTAAAAATCCTAACAATTCTGGTCTCTACACCATGGAAAGTATGGTAAGCCATGGTTATGGCTTCCTGAAAACGCTTGGCCTCATCGTAAACACCACGTGGTCCCACCGGATTTACATTTCCCCAATATCCTTCCGGTTGAGGATTTACATTCGGATCGCCATACACTTCTGAAGTAGATGCAATCAGCATCCGGGCGTTCTTATTACGCGCCAAACCCAAAAGATTATGTGTGCCCAGAGAGCCTACCTTAAGGGTCTGGATTGGAATTTTAAGATAATCAATCGGACTTGCAGGTGAAGCAAAATGTAAAATATAATCGAGCTTACCTGGAATGTGAACAAATTTGGAAACGTCGTGGTTATAAAACTCAAAATTCTCCAGTTTAAAGAGGTGTTCGATATTAGCTATATCTCCGGTAATCAGGTTGTCCATCCCGATCACGTGATAATCCTCTTTTACAAAACGATCACAAAGGTGTGAGCCTAAAAATCCGGCTGCGCCTGTAATCAATATTCTCTTTCTACTCCCCAAACTTTCCGAAGGGAATTTTTCCTTTATTTCACTCATATTTTTTAATAATCTTATTCAATATATTTTTGATGTTATCCACAATGGTAAAACAGGGGTTTATAGTCTTCTACCTTTGGCGTTATAATTATAGCCAAGATCGGTCATTTTTTTCAAATCGTATCAATTCCGCCCACCAAAAATGATTTTATTTTTCAGGCCGATTCCTCATTTTATTTTGATTAGCTAAAAGGCAGGCGGTAAAGTCTATTTATCCATTAATATCAGTAAAACGCAAGGCTTTCATATATTTTAAGTTTTTTAAATATATTCCTTTTATCTTGGCACGAAGATATGAAATTACTTTACATCATCGGAATCTGGGGCTATACTTTACTCATCAGGATATTCTCATTATTTAATCCAAAGGCAAAATTGTTTATCACTGGCCGCAAAAATATCTTTACCTCGATTGCCCAGAAAGTTAATCCAGCAAAAAAACATGTATGGTTCCATTTTGCTTCTTTGGGCGAATTTGAACAAGGCCGGCCGGTTTTAGAAAAACTGAAAGCTCTTTACCCGACAAAGAAAATTGTAGTTACTTTTTTCTCACCTTCGGGATACGAGATCAGAAAAAATTATGCCTTGGCTGACGTATTTTATCTCCCGATTGATACTGCGGCTAATGCCCAACGTTTCATAGCAGCCATAAACCCTGAAATGGCGATTTTTACTAAATATGAATTTTGGCATTTCTATTTTAAGGAACTAAAAGCCAAGAGTATTCCTTTATATGTGATTTCCGGGATTTTCAGAGAAAGTCAGGTGTTTTTTAAATGGTATGGCAGTTTTTACCGGAACATATTAAAATCGGTCACCTACTTTTTTGTGCAAAATGAGGAAAGCGCAAACCTTTTAAAATCAATCGGATTAAATCATGTGACCATTAGTGGCGATACCCGTTTCGACAGGGTCTACGAAAATGCGCAATCACCAAAACAGCTCGATATTATTGATAGCTTTATCGGTAGCGCCCCTACTTTAGTTTGCGGAAGTACCTGGCCCGAAGATGAAAAAATATTATCTGCATTACCTCGGCAATATCCGAATTGGAAATTTATCATTGCCCCACACGAGATCCACGAAAACCATCTAGAAAGTATTGAGAAACAGTTTTCAGTTGGCAGTGTACGGTTTTCAGTTTTCAGTTCCCAGTCAGAAGTCAGCAGTGCTCAACACTCAAATCCAAAATCTCAAATCCTAATCATCGACAATATTGGTATGCTTTCGTCATTATATCAATATGGTAAGCTGGCCTATATCGGCGGCGGCTTCGGCATAGGTATCCACAACACTTTAGAAGCTGCGGCATTTGGGTTACCGGTAATTTTCGGACCTAAATACGATAAATTTCAGGAAGCAAAAGATCTTATTGCTATCGGTGCGGCGAGAAGCATAACATCAACTGAAGAACTAATTGATGCCTTTAATGCTTTTGCAAGTGATCGACACGCAGCGAATACGGCCAGAAAATATGTGGAGGATAAAAAAGGGGCAACAGGTCAGATTGTTTCTGTAATTACTAAACCAGATCAGCCTTAGCAATTTCTTCAACTATTTCGGATATACTTTGGTCAATAGAAACGGTAAATACATCCGGTTCATCTGCTTGTGGCTCTTCTAAGGTTTCAAACTGACTTTGTAATAAGCTGGAAGGCATGTATTGATGACTACGTTTAACAATGCGATCGTGGATCAAATCGAAACTTCCTTTCAAATACACAAAATGTATGGATTTATCATCTGCTCTCAACAGATCCCGGTAAGATTTTTTAAGTGCAGAACAAGCGATAATACAATTCCCTCCATTGTCAGCATGTTCACGGCCAACTTTAGCAATCAACTGTAGCCAATCTAAGCGATCAGCATCTGTCAAGGCAATCCCAGCTGCCATTTTATCTACGTTCCGTTGCGAATGCAGGTTATCACCATCTATAAATTCTGCATTTATTTTTGGGGCCAGGGCTTTTCCGATTACTGTTTTACCACTTCCTGATACGCCCATTAAAATAATAAAACTTCCCATCGTTGATTTATTTTACCATTCCGGCCAAAGCCTCAATAAATACAGGACTATCGTTTAAACTTTCCACTAACTGAACATGTTCGCCACCCAAAGCTTTAAATTCTTCGTGATATTCTACCGTGATTTCGTAAAGCGTTTCCAAACAATCAGCCACAAAAGCCGGGCTAAAAACTAAAAGGCGTTTTTTGCCTTCGGCAGCCAGTTTCTTTAATACATCGGTAGTATAAGGCTGTACCCATGGTTCCTTACCTAAGCGGGACTGAAAACAAACAGTATATTGATCTTTTGACAGGTTTAATTCCTGAGCGATTAACCTAGCGGTATCATGTCCCTGGGCAGAATAGCAAAATTTATTGGTATCGTTTAATGTTTGGCAGCAATCGGCATTTTTTAAACAATAACTCCCGGTATGATCGCATTTTAAAAGCTGACGTTCCGGTAAGCCGTGGAAACTAAACAATACGTGGTCATAACTTTCTACGTTATGTTTCCTTGCATTTTCGGCAAAAACTTTTATCATTAATTCGTTATCGTGGAATGAATTAATGAAAGAGATGGGTGGAACTGTTGGCCACTTACTCACCAATTCCATTACCAGCTGCATTACCGAACCAGTACTGGCAGATGCATATTGTGGAAACATGGGAATTACCTGTATACTTTCTACCAAACCTGCTTTTAAATTGGCCAGAGCAGAGGCAATAGATGGGTTTTGGTAACGCATAGCCAGTTCTACATGGTACTCATCACCTAATCTTTCCTGAAGCATTTTAGCCTGTATCCTACTGTAAAACAGCAATGGCGAGCCATCTTCATTCCAGATTTCTTTATATAATTTTGCAGTTTTAGGACTACGGAAAGGAACAATAATGCCTTTAACCAATAATGTCCTGTTCAGTTTGGGAATATCGATTACCCTTTCATCCATTAAAAATTGGTCTAAGTATCTTCTAACATCAGCTGTTGCCGGACTATCAGGTGTTCCTAAATTTACCAGTAAAATTCCCTTTTTGCTCATCTATACAAGAATATGTTTTGTGGCGCAAATATCGCCTTTTTATTGCTTTTTCCCTATGTAAAAATGTAATGGCCGCCATTTTTCGGTCAAAAAACTTGTATTGGCTACATATTTATTAGAAAAGCGAAGATAGCAAGTACATTTAAGTATGGCCCTGCCTTTCCTACATGCTTTTTGTGGCAGGTAATGCTATTTAAACGTTCATACCTCAAAAAGGATTTTCGTCCGGTCAGGTTTATGGACTAGGTTTTGTGCAAGTTTTTAACGTTTTTAAACCTTATTAAAGGTGCTGTTTTTTAGCTGCTACTATCAATGTGCAGTCGGATTTTACCATCTGACAGTTGCAGAAACAAGCAAAAGATTCTTTAGGAAATTAGAAGCTGTTTATTTAGTGTAAGGTAGAAACATCTTACGCTTTGATCAGATGTTGCTAACCTGGCCCCACTACTAAAGATACTGTTATCCCTTCGTTTTATAAAGCTGCCACCAGGGCATACCTGGCTTTTGATGGTGCTCAAAGTGATAACCAAAAAAGTAACAGGTTATAAAAGCTACAAAATGATTTTTCCGTAAAGTATTTGAATGGTATTCATTATCATGCTCTCCTCTATGAGGCAAATATGTTCCAAAATAAAAGAGTTGAAAAGTGCTTAACAAAGATGGCAGTACCCAAAATAGTAAGAGATTTTTTTCATCAATCCAGATTTTTAGAACATTAAAAGCTATGGCCATAATGACCAATTGAATAATGGTAACATAATTTAACATAAAACGGAAATACCATTTCCAAAAGCCATGTGGCGCAAAATCCGGATCCTTTTCAGTATGTACATGACGGTGGTGTTGGTGATGTTTCGCGTACAAACGGTTATAAAAAAAACCGGCGTAGAGAAAAACAGATAGATAACCAATAAAATTATTTGCTTTTGTGTTCGGTGCTATTGTTCCATGCATAGCATCGTGGGCGGTTATAAACAAGCCGGTGTACAAATGCATCTGAACAAAAACCATGAGATAAACCAAAGGATTGCTCCATTTAAAATCCCATATCAGCAAAAAATAAAGAGAAATAAACCAACAAGTAATTACGGTTAACGCAACCAATATTCCGGCATATGGATTTATCTTTTTCAATGATTTTTATTTTATTTCGTCATGCTGAATTTATTTCAGCATCTTTCTTTGTTATAAAGACCCTGGAATAATTATACTGCGTAGCTTTCCGCTGCGCTACAGGTCAGGGTGACGCCTTAACAAGAGGATTAATACTGCTCTAAAGCGGCTTTAACATTTTCCATCAGCCACATTGGTGTAGAGGTAGCTCCGCAAATACCTACCCTATCGTTTTCAGCAAACCAGCCTGGCTCCAACTCTTCTACATTCGAAATGAAGTAAGAATTAGCATTATGTTTTTTACAAACATCATAAAGTACTTTTCCGTTTGAAGATTTCTTTCCCGAAACAAAAACGATCTTATCATAATGACTCACAAAATCTTCCAGTTCTTCATATCGGTTAGATACTTGTCTGCAAATGGTATCGTTGGCCTTAACTTCGTAACCACGACTCAATAACTCATCTTTAATGTGATAGAATTTATCTGTGCTTTTAGTAGTTTGGCTATATAAGGTAAATTTAGCCGGAAGCTCAACCTGATCTAATTCGGCCAAATCTTGAAAAACAATGGCTTTACCATCTGTTTGGCCTTGTAATCCGATCACTTCAGCATGGCCATGCTTACCAAAAATAAGAACCTGCTCATTATCATCATGCGAATTTTTAATCCTGTTCTGCAATTTAAGCACAACCGGGCATGAAGCATCTATTAATGTAAGGTTATTTTCTAAAGCCAGTTGATAGGTTGATGGTGCCTCACCGTGTGCCCTGATCAAAACTTTTTCGTTCTTTAAGTTTTTTAGGACCTCATGATCGATGATTTTTAATCCGCGATTAGTTAAACGCTCTACTTCTTCATCATTATGCACAATATCGCCAAGGCAATATAAATAACCTTCGTTATCCAGAATGTCTTCTGCCATTTCTATAGCATATACTACTCCAAAGCAAAAGCCTGATGATTTATCGATGTTAACCTGTAAGTTTAGATTGCTCATTTTTTTCTAAGGATTAGTTATTTATCGTGGTAGTGTCCCTTTGCAGAAATTACAAATACAGCAATAATCTCTTCATCAATTCTATAAACTAATCTATCGTTTTTATTTACTTGCCTAGACCAATAACCGGAAAATTCAAATTTTAACTATTCAGGTTTACCTACGCCTGATTTTGGATGAATACTTAATTCTATAAAAATTCGCTGAAGTTTTTAATGGAAGCTTTGTCTCCTGATTTAAAAATCTCAGCTAATTGCTTTTTAGCTTGATCTGTAACGTCTACAAAATACTTTCCCATATATTTTGAACATCCTTAACCCTGGTTAAACGTCCATGTTTTATATCTTCTTCTCCTCTGGCTATGTCATTTATGAATTCACGACTATAGCTCTTCTCTTTTTTAAAAGTTACATTTAATGCTTGTAAAACGGCCTCAACCGCCAAAAGCTGTTTTTTATTTTTAGGCTGTACGATTACCGTTTCCATCATGGGAATTAATTAGAATTAACATACAAAATTAAGCAAAAATATTTGTTCCGGTTGTCATGTACAAGACAACAAAAAAGATTAGCTGTGCGGCAAACATAGTCACACCAATATATTTCTGCTGTTTTAAGCCTAAAGCATAATAAAACTTCAGCAAAATTACCGAAACAATAAACCAGGCAACATAATTCTGAACCGGAATTTCGTGCCAGTCCCAATGCCAGTAATCGAATTTCATAGCCACCGGTTCTAAAAAGAAATCAAGCCCTACAAGTGCAAAGGCCCCTATAGCCGATGCCAAAATACTATGCCTGATTTTTATACTTTTCATCATTTGCCCAATACTGAATATCAGGATCACCCAGTTTATACCCATTAGCAATGGAACTGCAGCAACTTTGTAACCCAGTGTATCGCCGTAGTAGTAGCTGCCAAATATCTTTCCGGTATGTACGCCTAATACTTCGACTAAAAAGCCACAGAGAAATACTCCTGAAACGAACAATAATAATCTTTTTACATCGCCATTGTATGAAAAAACAATTATGGCAAACATCAGCAATAAATGAAAAGGAACTAGTTTTACAAAATAAGGCTGTGCAGGGGGGATTAAGAAGCCAAACAAGCCAACTACATGAAAAACGACAATTATTGCAACTGCAATCCTTTTAACCTTTAAATCGTTTTGATCGTTCTGCCCTTCCATGTGCTCGTTTTAAAAATGTGTTTTTTTATAGAAATGAGTAAAATGATTAAGAAGAACAACATCTGTAAAGGATGTAGAACCAGATTTATCAAAACACGCTGTCCGGATAAATAGGAAATCATCATTCTGCTTAATACTATTAAAGTTAAGGGTAATACAAGTAAAGTAACATTAAAGTTTAAGATCAAAACCAATGGTCCTACCGTTACCAAAAGCTGGTAAAGTAATAATATTATGATGTTATTACCAAAACCTGCAAGTAAATTTTTACTAAAGCCATTTATGCTTTCGCTCAAATTCTTATACATCCTGCAATAAATCAATCCGTTGCCCAGAAGTGCTTCTGCATTAAATTTTTCCTGTTTTACCAGTTTCATAATTTCCACATCTTCCACAACATGATGTTTAACCCGCTCATGCCAACGGTTTTCTTTATAATTATGGGAATTAAAAAACATACATTGCCCACTGGCTGCTGCAAAAGCCGGATTTTTAGAAAGCTTCACCAATCGCAAAGGCAATAAATTCAACAGGATAAAATGCATCAAAGGCACAGTTAACCATTCACCTATCGATTTCATTGTTTGATTGGTAAAAACGCTGAGCAACGTAAGGCTTCCAATTTCCATCCTGCTGATTAGGCTGTTGATCAATCCTCTTTTAATGGTTTCATCAGCATCAATGAATAATAAGTATTTACCGGTGGCCAATTCGCTAAGCTGGTAACAGGCATAGTTTTTACCCAGCCAGTCTGGAGGTAACGCTTTACCACTTACCACCTTAAATTGCGGATTATCAAGGCAAAATTTTTCGACTACCCCGAAAGTATTATCGTTGCTGTTATCATCCAAAACAAAAACCTCATAATCGGTATAATCCTGATTTTTTATCGAAATAAGCAATTCTAAAATATTCTCCGCCTCATTTCTGGCAGGAATTAGAATCGAAACCAGGTCATGATGATGTTTAACCACCCTTGGCAACTTTGGGTTAGAAAGGAAATTGAAAACCGTAACCGAAACGCGGATTACCAGAAAAATTAATACTGCGTAAATAAAAACTGTCATTCAATTAGTTGATTTTGTTTAACAACCGATTGATCGTAATGTTTATTATAGGCACTTTTTAGCAATTGCAAACTCACATACTCTTCAGTTTCCCATCGCTGTAAATAATTATAAACTGTAGGCTTTCTCTTGGCAAAATAATCGATAAAAGTAGCGGCAAAAATGATATTCATTTTTTTCTGGCTGGCATTAATGATCTGCATGACCCCCTTTTCAAAATTAATGCCGTTTAAATGGTTAGAATACAATTTGCCTTGTGGAAATACCAGCACCAGGTTTGCAGGATTATCTAACAATTTGCCTGCATAGTTAAGCGTCTCCAGCACATCTTTACCTTTATTTTCGGCAGCAAAAGCACCTAAATACTTCAAAAAATCTATTTTAGTGTAGTTCTCGGCATTCACCAAAACATGAAACTGTTTTTTTAACACTTTTTTGTTGATGTAAAACAGAAAAAAACCATCCCACCAGCTGAAATGATTGGCCAGGATCAAAATAGAAGAATCCGATTTTATTTCTACTGCATTATAATTGAATGCAGCAAAATCTTTTTTGATAATAAACTGAATATACCATGAGAAAAATTTGAAAATCAGATTGTTTTTTCTGGGCTGATACATTTCGGAAAATTGCAAAAAATTGAGGTGAATTGCAAATGTGTACTATATATAGACGATTAAAAAGATTGTTTTGATGAATTGATGGTCATCGTTTTTAACAAGGATCAGCGAGATTCACATTTCTAATGTGATGAAAACTGTATAATAATTTCTCAATAAGCAATTTCATCGCTTTTTTCATACATCCAGGTTCCAAACGAGAACGATATTGAGTAGTTCTAGTACGCGTAACAATATCACTTATACTATCCCATCGTCCATTCCACCTCTTTCATCTTAGATCAATCCTAGCTCAAATAAACCCGGTCTTCCTCACCTTCCACATCCATCACTACATCAACATGCTCTTTTAAAACCGTGGCAAGTTCAAGTCCAACAAAATCAGTGGCAATGGGAAAGATTTTATGGCTGCGGTCAACCAAAACCACCGTACGGATTTTTTTATGTGGTGTGTTTAAGAAAACACCTAAACCATAAGCAAGGGTTTTACCACTATTCAATACATCATCAACAATAATAATCACTTTGTTTTTCCAATGGCTTTCATCCAAATCTGTTGAAGCTACCAGTTTGCTGCTTTCCTTCTGCAGATCGATACGCAACAGGGTAAGTTTAAAGCCTGAAATCTTTTTAAGCACTTTCTCTAACCTTTGCGCTAATTTATAACCGCGGTCCCAAATACCGGCAAGTACCACTTCTTTCTCGTTCAGGTTATCTTCTAAAATCTGATAAGCGATACGATCTATTTTCTGCTGAATTTGTTTCTTGTTAAGGATAAGTAATTGCGATGCCATTGTATAATCGGATTGAATACAAAAAGAACGATTTTAAGGATGAAATTCAAACTATTTAAAAAATAATTTCGATCGTTTGCAACGTTTTCGCCAGAGATGCGTCTAATCTGTAACCAAAACGATAACCGAAGCCTTGAGATGCAAATATTGCATTGCAACAGCTTCATAATCATTTAACGAAAAACAAATATGAAAATCTTTATCAAATCATCCGCCATCTTATTTATAGTGGCAGCTAGCTACATAGCTAAAGCACAGGAAACCAAAAGCTTCACAGTTAAAAACTTCAACAGCATTGGGGTAAGTAGCGGAATTGATTTGTACTTAACACAGGGTGGAAGCGAAAGTGTAAACGTAAAAGCTGATTCGGAAATATTAAAAGATATTGTTGTGGAGCAAAGTGGCAGCAATGTTACCATCAAATTTAAAGATGGCATCAACTGGGGAAGTATGTTTAAAAACCGTACCATTAAAGCTTACGTCAGTTTTAAAAGCTTAAATGCGATAGCAGCTTCGGGGGGTTCAGATGTTTTCACACAAAATCAGCTCAAGACAGATAAACTTGCCATCCGGTCATCCGGTGGATCAGATTTGAAACTTAGTGTAGTTTGTAAAGATCTATCTATCCAATCAAGCGGAGGCAGCGACATTGATTTAAAAGGAAAAGCGGAAAATATGACCATTCAATCCAGTGGCGGTAGCGATATCGATGCTTATGAATTAATTGCAGATTACGCAAAGGTTCAGGCTTCTGGTGGTTCTGATGTAAATCTTTACGTAAATAAAGGCCTGGAAGCCAGTGCAAGTGGCGGTGGCGATGTAAGTTATAAGGGGAACGCGTCACTTAAAAAAACATCAAGCTCAAAAAGTGGGGATGTGCACCACGTAAATTAAAAGTTTAGTTTAGTTAATGATAGGCGCTGCTCTGTGGATGCAAGCAGCGTCTTCTTTATAAAAAATTCCCAGATACCCGAGGATTATACAGATTCTGGCTATTATTGGCATTGGCACATAAATCTTTACCCCTCCATCGTTCTACCCTCTACCTCTTTTATACGGATAATAAATAAAGTTAGCACCTTCAGGAACGATCACGAATACACACATAAAGTCTTCGGGTTTCTTATATACTTTTAAGAATGGTTCTTTTTTTTCCTTGCTGATAATTCCTTTTTCTACAAATTCTTCTAATGTAGAGGCTTGTATGGTCCAATTGGTATTAAGCTCTTCTTTATTTAAAATCACTTCACCAATATTTACCTCGTGCTGATGAGCAATGAAAATCGGATGAGCAGAAATCCCTTCAACCATAATCTCAATGGCCACTTCTTTGATCGCATCAGCATAAAACTCCAGGTCTTTTTCTAAACTTATCAGTGGACTTTCCTGTTTACGTTGTGGCGCCCCGCTATCTTCTGGTGTTGCACTTAATAATTCTTCTCTATCCATTTCTTCGTTGTTGGAAGGTTTAAATATTAGACCGTTTAAAGCTCATCAAACCTCTTCCATTTTACATTTTACGCCTTTAATCTCAAAAGTACCACATTCTCTACATGCTGCGTATGCGGAAACATATCTACCGGCTTAATGCGGGCTACATCATATTTTTCCTTTAACAGTTCGAGGTCTCTGGCCTGTGTTGCGGCATTACAGCTAACATAAACTATTTTTTCGGCTTCCATTTCCAATAATCTTTGCACCACATCTGCATGCATTCCAGCACGTGGCGGATCGGTGATTACTACATCAGGCTTACCATGGGCCAATATAAATTCGGAAGTAAGAATGTCTTTCATGTCACCGGCATAAAAGATCGTATTATCAATTCCGTTCAGTTCAGAATTGAACTTAGCATCTTCAATCGCGGTAGGTACATATTCTACGCCTACCACCTGTTTTACATTTCGGGCCACAAAGTTGGCAATTGTTCCAGCCCCGGTGTACAAATCATAAACCAGTTCGTCGCCTTTAAATCCGGCAAATTCCCTGGTAATTTTATAGAGTTCGAAGGCTTGTTCAGAATTGGTCTGGTAAAAAGATTTTACCCCGATTTTAAAGCGGATTCGATCCATTTCTTCGAAAATATGATCGCGGCCAGAGAAAACCACGACGTCCTGATCAAAAATAGTGTCGTTTTTCTTTTGGTTAATAATATAAAGTAAAGAGGTAATTTGCGGGAATTCATTTTTTAGAAATCCCATTAAACCATCAACCTGTGTTTGTTCAGGATAAGCAAATACCACCGCCACCATTACTTCTCCTGTACTGGAAGTACGGATAATCAGGTTACGCAAAACGCCCTCATGGTTACGCAGATCGTAAAAAGACAATTCATTTTCTAAAGCATATTTACGGACAGCGTTTCTGATGGAATTGGATGGTTCATCCTGTAAATAACAATGTTCGATATCTAAAATTTTATCGAAACGTAAAGGTACGTGAAAACCCAATGCGTTCATATCAAAATCTTCATCGCGCTCTACATCAGTTTTCTCCAACCAACGTTTGTTCGAGAAAGTAAATTCTAATTTGTTGCGGTAATATCTGTTTTTTGCAGAACCCAGAATCAGTTCTGTACCAGAGGTATCTATTTTGCCTAAGCGCTGTAAAGCTGCCTCAACATTTTTCTGCTTAAACTTTAATTGAGCATCGTAACCCATGTGCTGCCATTTACAACCACCACAGGTTCCGAAATGAGGACAAAAAGGATCAGTACGCAATGCTGATTTTTCATGCAACTGATCAATGATTGCTTCGGCGAAATTCTTTTTCTTTTTGGTCAACCGCACATCTACTACATCACCAGGAACAGCTTTATCCACAAAGATGACCAGTTCATCAGCCTTGCCAACACCTTTTCCTTCTTCAGCAATATCAATTATTTGTACGTTTGGAACAATAGTTACCGTACCAGGTTTTCTTCTACTCATTATTTTGCAAAGATAGGAAAAAGAGGTTGAAGGTGGAGGACAGAAAGACAGAAGGCTTAAAAACTGTCGGTCAAAAAGATTGAGACCAGCAATAAAGAGCGCGATAGACTGAAGAACCGGAAAAATCAAGCCATAACTTTCCATCAGGAAGCTGATGCTCCTTCAATAATTATGGTTTTAAAAAATTATTTTCCAAAAAATCTAAATGCTGCGTCCCAAAAGCCGCCCAACCAGTTAAATTTTAGGTCGAATTTTTCATCCACTTGTACAGAAAACTCTAGTATTTCCTTGCTCATGATAAAAAACGAATCTATTTAAGCAATAATACAAAATTCAGACCAAAAACCAAAACGGTATAGATTAATTTACTGTTAATTTTTTAGCAGAAAGATAAATGTGTTGCTTTCTTTTAATTTAAAACATATTCCTACTGATTTTCAAATACTTATTTGATATAATAAATATAAATCCTTAACTTAATATATCATTTACATAAAAATGGAGGTTCATGATGAACGTTATCCGTAAAATTGAACATTGGGGAGATGTTCATCACGCAAAATGGCTGGATTATCTTCGGATTGTACTTGGCCTGATCATTTTTGGAAAAGGTGTTTCTTTTGTCAGCGACACTTCTGTGCTCCAGAACATGATTACACAAAACAACGTTTTTGGTTTTTCAGGTATGTTGATCAGTGTTGCCATTCATGTTGTTGCATTTGCACATTTAGTTGGTGGTATTTTGATCACTTTAGGTTTAGTTACCCGCTTTGCAGTTGTTATTCAGCTTCCAATTTTATTGTTTGCCGTATTTTTCGTTAACCTTACTTTAGGATTCTCACCCCTGAATTCAGAACTCTGGTTCTCCGTGTTAATTTTATTTCTTCTTATCATTTTTTGGGTAGTTGGCTCTGGACCACTATCGGTTGATGAAGGATTAAAACGTAAAATGGGGAAGCGCTACGACTAAACAACATTAAATTCTTAGTATCTTTCGTTTTTACTAATGATCATGAAAACGAAGATACTTTTTCTACTGCTTTTGGCAGGCGTTACCTGTTATGCGCAAAACACGACAGATGGATTTTTCAAAATGACAAGAGCAGGGTTTCAGGAAAAAAATGCCTATGAAACAACGGCCTTTGTAGAAAAATACTTTCGTGTACCTGGCAATACAGGCTTTAACGCCAGTATTCATTACGTCGAAAATATCCTTAAAAAGGCTGGTTTTGTAGAACAGAAAAAAAATGAGTTTGAAGCGCCCTTAACTTATCGGATTGAAAAAAGAGCGATGAAAAATACCACCTGGGAGCCTATTGATGCCAATATCGATATTATAGGTGAGTCACAACCGCTTATTTCTTATAAAACCAACCGTAACATGATTCCCATCAACTGTGGTTCAACTGCTGCTGATGGTGTAACGGCTAACGTGGTTTACATCGAAAAAATAGTTTCAGCAGAAATAGAAAAGATGGATTTGAAAGGAAAAATTCTGTTTTCTGAAAATAGTCCATCGCGTTTACTACAAATCGCAACTAAAGCAGGGGCCATTGGGGTTTTAGGCTATTCAATGCCAAAATATACCCAACCGGAAATTCATCAAACTTCTATTCAGTTTGGCAGCATGAAAGCCAATAGCGAAGTGTGGACATTGCTCCTTTCCTATACAGCGAAAGAAAAGTTAAAAGCCGCTTGCCTAAAAGGTGATACTAAATTAAAAGTCAATATTCAGACTAAAATATATCCTTCCGAAGAATTAACCATTGTGGCAAATATTAAAGGAAGTATAAATCCTAATGAACGTTTTGTTTTCAGTGCACATGTTCAGGAGCCTGGTGCAAACGATAATGCCAGTGGTGTAGGCACATTAGCAGAAATGGCAAGATTAACGGCAGAACTGTATCAGGCAAAAAAGATAAAACCTGAACGCAGCTTGACCTTTTTATGGGGCGATGAAATCGTATCAACAAGAAGATATATTACCGAGGATACCACGAGGGCCAGGGGCATTATGTGGGGAATGAGTTTGGATATGGTTGGCGAAAACACTAAAAAAACTGGCGGCTCTTTCTTAATCGAAAAAATGCCTGATCCATCAGCCATTTGGACGAGAGGTACGGATAAACATACTGAATGGGGTGCTGGTGATGTGAGTGAGAAAGATCTTTTCCCGCACTATTTCAACGATTTTATTTTCGATATCTGTAAAGCACAGGGTAAATTTGCCAATTGGACGGTTAACTATAACCCTTTTGAAGGGGGAAGCGATCACACTCCGTTTTTACAAAATAAAATACCAGGTTTACTGATGTGGCACTTTACCGATGTTTTTTATCACACCGATAACGATAGAATCGATAAAGTTTCCGCAACAGAAATGAAAAACGTCGGCATCAGTGGTTTAACTGCGGCCTATACCTTAATTTCTGCAGACGAAAACACGGCTATTGCTACCGTTTCTCAAGTTAAAGCAGATGCGCTGATCCGCTTAAAAACAGAATTTCAGCTCAGCAAAAAAGCAATTACAAATGGAAAATCGGCAGATGATGAGAAACATATTATTGAGGTTTGGGGCAAATGGTACGTTGATGCACTGGCAACCATCAATAAAATGCCTGTTAAACCAGAAACTACGAGAGTAGATTCGGCCATTAAGTTTGCCATCAACGAGATTGACAAACAGACACAGGTATATTTATCGGAATTGAAGTAGGTTAATTTTTATAGTTGATCAAATTAATCACTACTTTAACCATCATTTCTTTTTCTTTAGGATCACTTTCTGCGATCAGTAAGGTAAGCGCAACCAATGCATTATCGGCTATTCTTTTCGTACCATCTTCGCGATAGAGCATTTTATTTTTATCTAGGAACCAAACAAATAAAAAGGCAGCGATCCGTTTATTTCCATCAGAAAATGAATGATTTTTTACTACGAAATATAATAGATTGGCCGCCTTTTCTTCCATACTTGGATAAAGCTCTTCTCCATCAAATGTTTGATAAATGGTATACAATGAGCTTTTAAATGATCGGTCTTTTTCATTCCCAAAGAGTTTGCTTCCTCCAAATTTCACTCTCAAATCATCTATGGCTTCAAGTGCAGAATCGTAATCTATTTTAAAATCACCCCTATGGCCAGAAACTTCATTTTCCAGCTGCTGATGATCGTAACGATCAAGAACATCTAAAGCATAAACATAATCTGTAAGAATTTTAAAAGTATCCTTTAGCTCATCATGATTAAGCAAATAGTTATTCTGAACAGCACCAATTAACTTAATGGTTTGCTTCAACTCCACGAGTTGCTGGCTTTGCTCTTGTAATTTTTTATGATTTATGGCATATCCATTTAATAGATAATCTTTTAAAATCTGGTTGGCCCATATACGGAATTGCGTTGCTTTAATTGAATTTACCCTATAACCTATCGACAATACCATATCAAGACTATAAATATCAACTGTTCTTTTCACCTGTCTTACGCCTTCAACACGAACTATTTCCATTTTGGAAATAGTTGTTTTATCCAACTCTTTATCTTGATATATATTCTTGATGTGTTTATTAATCGCCGGAACTTGAGTACCAAAAATATCAGCAATCTGTTTCTGGGTTAACCAAAGAGTTTCATTCTTAATTGCCACCTCTATAACAGGAAGTCCTGCTTCATTTTTATAAATTATAATTTCATCCTTAGTCATTGCTTTAAGTTAGTAAAATATTTGTGCTATTTTCGCATTATGCCTAAACCAAAAGCCATAATTATCGGAGCAGGAATTGCAGGAATTGCTTCTGCTATTCGCCTCGCTGTTAAAGGTTATCAAGTTGATGTTTTTGAAGCCAACTCAAAAGCCGGAGGTAAACTAAGGGAAATAAAAATGAATGGTTTCAGGTTCGATGCCGGTCCAAGTCTTTTTACCATGCCACAATATGTAGATGAACTCTTTAAACTGGCCGGGAAAAATCCTGAAGATTATTTTAAATACACTAAGTTAAAAGAAATTTGCCGTTACTTTTATGAAGATGGTTTAAGGCTAAATGCTACCGCTGATCTTGACAAATTTGCCCGGGATATTGAAGAAAAAACCCATTCAACCGCAGCAGAAGTACAGCGTTATTTAAAAAAAAGCGAGACAATATACGAGGTTACACATCGCGTTTTTTTAGAAAGGAGTTTACATAGACTTAAAAGTTACCTGCATTGGGATACTTTAAAATCGATATTCCGTTTTGGTCAGATTGATGCTTTTAGAACACAGGCCAAGGCGAACCAATCATTTTTTAAAGATGAGCGCATTACACAGCTTTTTAACCGCTATGCCACCTACAACGGTTCAGACCCCTATCAGGCACCGGCTACATTGAATGTAATTCCGCATTTTGAATATCATTTTGGTGCTTTTATCCCAAAAGATGGAATGTATGGCATTGTAAGCGCTTTAGTAAAATTGGCTGAAGAACTGGGTATCAGGTTTCATTACAGCCAGAAAGTTGAAGAAATTCTATACACCGATGCAGGCAAACCTAAAATAAAGGGTGTTAAAGTTAACGATAAAATCTACAAAGCAGACATCGTAATCTCTAACCTCGATATCTGGTTTACTTATAAAAATTTATTGAAAGGCATAGCAGAGCCGAAAAAACTATTAACGCAGGAACGAAGTAGCTCAGCCTTAATTTTCTACTGGGGCATGGAAAGCAATTATAGTGAGCTAGGCCTGCACAACATTTTCTTTACCGAAAATTATCAAAAGGAATTTAATGCCATCTGGAAAGATAAAACCGTGAGCAGCGACCCTACCATTTACATTAACATCAGTTCTAAACACATCAGAACGGATGCACCAGCTCATGCTGAGAATTGGTTTGTGATGATTAATGTACCTGCCAATACCAGACAAAACTGGGATCAGTTGATCAAGGAAGCGAAGGTAAATATCATCAAAAAAATCAGCCGGATTTTAAACCGGAACATCGAAAAGGATATCGTTTGCGAACAGATTCTTGATCCTAGATCGATAGAAAGCAAAACAGGATCATATCAGGGCGCTTTATATGGCAATAGCTCCAACAATCAGTTTTCAGCATTTTTAAGGCACTCCAACTTCAGTTCTAAAGTGAAGAATCTTTACTTCTGCGGTGGTAGCGTACATCCAGGTGGCGGGATCCCATTGGCTTTATTATCTGCTAAGATTATTGATGATGATATTCATTCAGTGGTTAAATAGTTCATTGGTTCATTAGCCATTGGTTCATTGGACAACAACTAAATTGTTGATGACTGATAGTACGCTTGCTAAAGCGATTAATCGACTACCGACTGAAGACTCCAGACTAAAGACTTCCCTTAATCGCTTCTTCTAACTTCTCTCCATCGAGGTCAAATGCATCTACAATTACTTTTGCTTTTGTATAAAAAGGATCACGTTCCTGAAGTTTTTCTTTAATGAATACCAGAAGTTGTTCATCATCCAAATCTTTAATCAACGGACGCTTTTGGCGATTATGTAAACGTGAAACCAAAGCTGCAGGTTCCATTTGCAGATAAACCGTTGTACCATTTGCATTCATCCATTCCATATTATCGAAGAAACAAGGTAATCCACCTCCGGTAGCCACCACACAACTTTCAGGATAGTTGAAGGTTTTAAGCATTTCACTTTCATAATCCCTGAAACCACTTTCTCCAAATTCTGCAAAATATTCTGCAATGCTTTTGCCTGTTTTCGTAACGATTTCGGCATCCAGATCAATCACCGGACATGCTAAACGGTGTGCCAGTTGTTTTGCTTTGGTACTTTTGCCGCAGCCCATATAGCCGATAAGAAAAACTTTCATATGATTTAAGATTGCCGACCTAAAATAGATGGTCGCGTTTTAACATAATGTAGTCGGTTACAGGTGGCGTAAACCCAGCCTTCTTTAATAAGGTTACCACCTGCCCGCGATGATAAGTAGAATGATTAACCAAATGAAATAAAATTTCATCTACACGATTTTCATATTGACCCCCTCTGGAGTTCGAATATAAAATCCTATGATCTAAAGTGTAATTATTCAATGCCTCTTTAATCAGTCTGAAATTTTCTAAAGAGATACTTTCGAAATTTTCTCTTGGGTGAATATCCCAAACACCGTAAACCGGTTTTTTGCCAAAAATACGCTGCGCCCAAATATGCTGGGCATTAAGCACATGGCTGAACAAACGTTCTGCATCAGGCAATTCAATAGTTGCCTGCTTAAATATCTCGATAATCTGTATATCGGCAAGTTTAGTATACTTTATGATTTCCTCTTCACTCATCGTACCTAACTTAATTTAACCCTGGGATCAACATAGGCATATAAAATGTCGACCAGAATATTAATGACTACAAAAACAAAGGCAATAAAAAGAATTGATCCCATGACTACCGGAAAATCAGACATTTCTAAGGCGGTTACTGTTGTTCTCCCTAAACCGTTATAGCCGAAAATGTATTCTACAAAGAAAGAGCCTGCCAATAAAGATGCAAACCATCCTGAAATAGCTGTAATAACAGGATTCATTGCATTTCTTAAGGCATGCTTATATATAATCGCATTTTTGCTTAAACCTTTCGCCTTTGCGGTTCTGATGTAGTCCTGCGCCAAAGCATCCAGCATGGCGCTACGGGTTAACTGCACAATAATGGCCAATGGCCTTAACCCCAGTGTAATCATTGGTAACCACAAGTTCCTTAACGTTAATACCTCTCCATTAAATGGATCGTAGGAATAAAGACTCCCATTCATTTTTAAGCCTGTAAAATCGCTCAGCACAAAGCCAAATAGCCAGGCAATAATAATTCCCGCGAAAAATGAAGGGGCGGATATCCCTAAAATAGCAAATGCATTGGCTGTTTTATCAATCCACGAATCTCTATATACTGCAGACAGCACTCCCAGCAACACACCTATTATGGTGGCAAAAATCATTGCTGTTAATGCCAGGATAAAAGTATTAGGTACCGTTTCGGAAAGAATCGCAGTAACATCTCGCTTAGTTTGGTAAGAATTACGCAGATAGGGCCATTTTAATGCCAGTACTTTTTGATCAAAAGTTATGAGTTTGGCGTAATGGTATTTCTGTTGACTGGCACTGTTATTATCCAAAATACTGACAGGCGATAAGTCGTTCAGATATAAAATAAACTGAACCGGCTTCGATCGATCTAAACCAAATTCTTTACGAACAGCCTCAAGTGATTGTACATCGGCCCGCTGCCCCATTGTCATCCTTGCAGGGTCGCCGGGCAAAATGTTAAACAGCACAAAAACAACCAATATTACACCGCCCATCACCAGCAGTCCATACATGAGTTTTTTTAGTGCATATCCAATCATGTTTATTTATCGAAATATTTCCGGCTGAGTTGGTCGAAAGTGGGTACATTATGGTAATGCCACTTATTGATCACCACTCCGTTTTTCATCAATAAAACACCAGGATTTGCCCTTACCATACTTTTTAGCGGAACTGCATCTGCAAAAAATACTTCTGAGAACAGATTATTTTTTTTAATAAATGCTTGCGCATCCTGCGCCGAATTAGAAGTAAGCAATACTGTACGGATATTAAACTGTTGGGTGGCATTTAAGGCCAGTGCATTTAATTTACCAATAGCAGCTTCATTGGTTGCGTGCAGATCGTAAGCCACAAAAATTAAATTATAGTATGGGTTTTCAATCAGTTCCTTTGTATAATCAGTTCCGGAAGCATCCGTAATGTTCAAATCTTTGATTTTAGGCTCAAATCCTTTTTTAACCAGCCTTTTTGCCGGTTCGCCGATAATTTCCCAATTGTTATCTTTCCATATCTCCGTTTTAAGATAGGCTTTATCGCTCATGTCTTTTTCCTCTTTGGTTTTCTTATTTTTGAGGTGATACATGATCTCAAATTCATCAGGCTTTTCTCCTGGAGGAATGACCATTAACGACGGAATATGTGCGCCAACTTTATAGGGCAGAAAATCAATAATGGGTAAAACATTGTAAGTATATAACCCAAAACCTAAAGATACAATTGTTACGGCAATAGCAATATTTCTTTGTGTTGCTTCTTTTTTAAACAATGGATGGATGAGATTTTTATTAAGGAAAATAACAATAATCATTGCTAAAAGCACCAGATCCTTGGTAAAAGATTGCCAAGGTGTAAGCGGAATGGCATCACCGAAACAGCCACAACTGGTTACTACTTTAAATGCTGCGGATATAAAGGTAAGCAGGGTAAAAAAGATAATGAGCAGCAACAGGCCCCAGGCTACTTTTTTGCTCCAGAAACCTAATAACAATAAGGCACCGAGCACAATTTCTAAGGTACAAAGTAAAATGGCAATACCAGTAGCCATTCCGCTCAGGAAATTCATATGAAAAACTTCAAAATATTCCTGTAGTTTATAGCCAAAGCCAAGCGGATCGTTCGCTTTGATTAATCCTGAAAATATGAATAAAGCACCGACAAAAATCCTGGAGAATCTTAAAACTATATTTCGCATCTATGTATCTATTTTAAAGGCTATTTTGCTATTTATTTTACGCCGAGTTTGATCAGTGCAAAAACAGAATAGTTCAACATATCCTGATAATTCGCATTAACACCTTCTGAAGCCAGCGTTTGGCCTTCGTTATCTTCTATCTGTTTAACCCTAAAAATTTTCATCAAAATCAGGTCGGTTAACGAACTAATGCGCATATCACGCCAGGCCTCTCCATAATCGTGATTCTTGGCAAACATCAAATCTTTGGTTTCCGTTACCTTATCGTCAAACCTTTTTTCAACTTCTTCAAAAGGCATTTCATTCGGGTCGCTTTCGGTTAATTCGAGTTGCATCATGGCAATCACGCAATAGTTTACAATCCCAATGTATTCAGATATCACACCCTCTCCCACCTTACTTATTTTTTTTTCTTCCAGGGTACGGATGCGCTGTGCTTTGATAAAAATCTGGTCAGTTATTGAACTTGGTCTCAAAATCCGCCATGCAGTTCCGTAATCTTTAGTTTTTTTTAAAAATAATGATCTGCAAACCGCAATCACTTCGTCAAATTCTGTAGAGGTATTTGTTTGTGCCAAAGCCAATAATTATTTAGTTTTTAGTGTATTTTTGTCATGAAAAAACAAAAGCTAAAGATACATTTTTAAAGCGAAACCCAAATCCCGAAAGGGTTTATTATGGCAGAAAAAAACTTTTTTGAGCCCAAACAAAGCTTAAATATAAAAGGCAGAATTATCGACTTAAGCACGCCAAAAGTAATGGGAATTTTGAATATCACTCCTGATTCCTTTTATCACAACAGCCGTACAAAAACGATTGATGAAGCTTTGAGTAAAGCAACACAATTTTTAAGTGAAGGGGCTACATTTATTGATGTTGGCGGTTACTCATCAAGGCCAGGCGCTCAGGATATCTCTACCAGTGAAGAAACAGACCGTTTGGTACCTGTGGTAGAAAGTTTGGTAAAAGCATTTCCGGAGGCGATTATTTCCATTGATACTTTCAGGGCAAAGGTTGCCCTGGAAACCATTGAAGCTGGTGCACACATCATTAACGACATTGCAGCCGGAAATCTGGACGAGCAGATGTTCGAAACAGTAGCCAGGCTGCAGGTGCCATACATCATGATGCACATGAAGGGTACACCACAAAATATGCAGCAAAATCCAATTTATCATCATGTATTGCTCGAAGTGATCGATGATCTGGCAAAAAAAGTTGCTGCACTTAAAGCACTGCACATCCATGATGTGATTATTGACCCGGGTTTTGGCTTTGGGAAAACCACTGAACATAATTATGAACTGCTCAAACAAATGGAAGCGTTTAAAATCTTCAAACTTCCTGTTTTAGTGGGTTTCTCGCGAAAGGGAATGATCTATAAAACACTTGGCATTACAGCAGCAGAGGCTTTAAACGGCACTTCAGTACTTAATACCATTGCGTTACAAAAAGGTGCGGGTATTTTAAGGGTACACGATGTGAAAGAAGCGGTAGAGTGTGTGCGGTTGGTGGAGCGGTTAGCACATAGCGGTTAGCGAACAGCGTCTTTTATACATCTATAATATTTCATCAGCAATTAACCGATTAACCAGTTTAAACAGTTAGTCTATCCTGTTTGTAAACTGGAATCCGTTTTGCTATCTTGCCACTAATGAAAGGTTTTGATTTTGATTTCCTTAAAGTATCACCAACTGATATCGTTGATATCATTTTGGTGGCTTTATTAATTTACTATGTTTATACCCTGATCCGAAACACGTTAGCTGTTAACCTTCTGGTTGGGATGTTTATTATCACCGTTTTTTACTGGATAGTAAAGGCCCTGCACATGGAATTACTGACTGCCATTATAGACAGATTTATGAGTGTGGGGATTATTGCCCTTATTGTAATTTTCCACCCTGAAATCAGGCGCTTTCTTTTGCTGATCGGGAAAAATGCCTTTTTACAAAAAAACAAAGCCTGGTGGGGTTATTTATTTGGCCGGAAAGAAATTGAAAGAAACAATTTAACCCGTATAAAGCCTATTATCGATGCTTGTAAAAGCATGAAAAAAACGCGTACAGGAGCCTTAATCGTATTTGTTAAATTTTATGATGAACAGTTTTTTGCCAATAGCTGCGAATTTGTTGATTCCAAAATATCAAAACGCTTATTGGAAAGCATTTTCCAGAAAAACAGTCCGCTTCACGACGGCGCAGTAGTAATCTCTGAAAACAGAATTAAAAGCGCGAGTTGCATTTTGCCTTTAACAGATAATGACCAGTTGCCTCCTCAATTCGGCTTAAGGCACCGGGCAGGTATCGGCGTTTCGGAAACCACTGATGCGGTTGCCGTGATTATATCTGAAGAGACGGGAGAAATATCATATGCTAAACAAGGGCGTGTAAGAATGAATGTTTCATTCGGAGAACTGGAAAAGTTGCTGAATAAGGATTTTTAGTAGACACAGATTAAGAGGATTTAAGGTGATTACACTGATTTTAACCAATTTTCGTCATCTATCGAGTAGGAAGATAGGGATTATTTCCCTATCTGTCCTCTCACACCACCGTACGTACCGATCGGTATACGGCGGTTTGCCAGAATAACTTCG
>NZ_JBIWEB010000029.1:0-25883 GCF_044762335.1 Pedobacter suwonensis
AACGAAGTTATTCTAGCAAACCGCCGTATACCGATCGGTACGTACGGTGGTGTGAGAGGACAGATAGGGAAATAATCCCTATCTTCCTACTCGATTTACTCATTCTCATTATTAGGTCTGATTTATTTTATGAAAAAGTTTAGGTTCTGAGATGCCGTCATTCCCAACTCGATTGGGAATCTTAAAGCGCTTGCATTACGATTCCCGCATGCGCGGGAATGACGACCGAAATAGTTATTCTATCAATGGCGGTTAAAATAATGTTTCTATATACAAATTTTTTCTTTGGTATTTTTTCCGTGCCTTCCGTGTCTCTGTGGCTGATATTAAATTAATACCCAATTAATATTCGTGTTTATCTTTTATTAATTATTGCGGTTGACATTCAAAAATCACGGTTTGTTACAAGAAAATGATTTTCAAATCGGCTCATTATCGTATTTTTGTTCAAAATAAATCAGGAATGAATACAACTGAGCAAGTTGAAAAAATATTAGCTGATACCAATTTATCAACTGAACTACAAAACATCGCACATAAAGTTCTTCATAAAGAACGGATTACCTTCGAAGAAGGTGTGTACTTATACGAACATGCAGAATTGGGTTATCTTGGTGTATTGGCCAATTTTATCCGCGAACAGAAACATGGCGATAAAACCTATTTTAACCGGAACTTCCATCTCGAGCCTACAAACCTTTGCGTTTACGACTGCAAATTTTGTTCTTATTCCCGTTTAATCAAGCAAAAAGAGGAAGGCTGGGCCTTAACGATGGAGCAAATGCTAGATATTGTTAAAAAATATGATGGCGAACCGGTAACAGAGGTACACATTGTAGGAGGGGTACTTCCGCAATATGATGTGGCTTTTTATTCTGCTTTGTTCACCGCTATTAAACAACACCGTCCGGATTTACATGTTAAAGCCTTAACCCCTGTAGAGTACCATTATATCTTCAAGAAGGCTAAAATCGATTATGCAACGGGTATGCGTTTGATGAAAGAAGCCGGCCTGGAATCTATACCGGGCGGAGGGGCAGAAATTTTTCATCCCGAAATCAGGGAACAGATTGCCAAAGACAAATGTACCGGTCAGCAATGGCTGGATATCCATGAAGAATGGCACAAATTAGGTATGAGGAGTAACGCAACCATGCTTTATGGACATATTGAGAAATACTGGCACCGGGTTGACCATATGGAAAAACTACGCCAACTGCAGGATCGTACGGGCGGTTTTCAAACTTTTATTCCTTTGAAGTTCAGAAATCAGCATAACCAGATGAGCAATGTGCCGGAATCTTCGGTAATTGAAGATTTGAGAAATTATGCAATTGCCCGCATCTATCTAGATAATTTCGATCATATTAAAGCTTACTGGGCCATGATCAGTCGCGAAACGGCACAGTTATCCCTAAATTATGGAGTTGATGATATTGACGGTACTTTGGACGATACGACTAAAATTTACTCAATGGCCGGAGCCGAAGAGCAAAATCCGGCGATGAGCACTAAAGAGCTGGTTAATCTGATTAAACAAGTGGGCCGGAAAGCAATAGAACGCGATACACTATACAATGTAGTTACCGATTTCGAAAATGTTGTTTTTGAGGAAGAAAAGAAACCGCAATATTATAAATTACCGGTAGTGAATTAATGGCTGAATTAGCGAATAACTGAATGATTGAGAGCGGATATTGAGCGTTAAATTTAACATTCAATCACTCAAAAATCTCTCATTCATTAATTAATTAGATGAAAGAAATATACATCATACGCCACGGCGAAACAGAACTTAACAGACAGGGCATAGTACAGGGCAGGGGTATAAATTCTGATCTAAATGATTTGGGAAGGGCGCAAGCTGAAGCTTTTTATCAAAAATACAAGGATGTTCCTTTTGATAAAATTTATACATCCGATCTCAAACGAACCTGGCAAACTGTGCAGAGGTTTATCGATGCTAAATTACCCTGGGAAAAACTTTCGGGGTTAGATGAGCTGGCATGGGGTATCTGGGAAGGAAAACCCAATACCGAAGAGGCACGCGAGGCTTTTCGTGAGATGTTACAAAGCTGGGAGAATGGAGATTATTCCGCGCATTTTGAAGGTGGCGAAAGCGTTCAGGATGTTTACGAACGTTTAAAACAACCCATGGAGGTTTTAATGACCCGACCAGAGGAAAAAACAGTATTGCTTTGTATGCATGGCCGCGCGATGCGTGTTTTGCTGTGCTTACTCTTAAAAAAACCATTGAGCGAAATGACTGAATTCCCACATCAGAATACCGTTTTGTACAAAATGGGTTTTGAGGATGAAAAATTTACTGTGCTCGAATTTAACAGCGCAGTACATTTAGACGGTTTAGTAATCGGGGAATAAACGGCCCCGGTTCGTGTCTTCATGAAACCAAGTGCGTTAATCGTTCCTGAGGACACAAACCTTTATAAGATCGTTTATTAATTGAATAATCGCTTACGCCAAACGCGAAGCGCAAAACGTAACACCTTGAATAAGATTAAGATATCGGCGGTTGCCTACACCAATACAAAAGCTTTTATATACGGATTAACACATTCGGACATCATTAATAAGATTGATTTAAGTTTAGATATCCCTTCAGATTGCGCATCAAAAGTAATTAATGGTCAGGCAGATATTGGCCTGATGCCTGTCGCAGCTATTCCTTTGGTTCCAAATGCCAATATTGTGGCCGATTATTGTATAGGCAGTGACGGCGGCGTAAATTCTGTATTTATTTTTAGTGAAGTTCCGGCAAATGAAATTAAAACGCTAAGACTGGATGCCCACTCGCGTACCTCAAATAACTTAGCCAAAGTATTGTTAAAATTTCATTGGAAAAAGGAAGTAGAATTTACTACAGATCCAGACGCAAAAACAGATGCTTTTGTTTTGATTGGCGACAGGACTTTTGGTAAAAAAGATGATTTTGCCTACGCTTATGATATGGGCGAGGAATGGAAAAAACTTACTGGCTTACCCTTTATGTATGCAGCTTGGGTAGCCAATAAAGAGATTTCAGAAGATTTTAAAGCTGAATTTAATGCAGCTTTAAAGTTTGGTTTAAATCATCGGAAAGAAGTTTTGGCGGAATTATCTGAATCGCCAAATTTCGATCTTGAAGATTACCTTTATCATAAACTTCAATTTGATGTTACAGAAGACAGAAACAAAGCTTTGGATCTGTTTTTGGGATATATAGAAGAGTTAGAAAAAGTTAAATTATAAAAAACTACAATAATGATTGTCACGTTGGGCCTGTCGAAACGCTTCATAAAATACGTTTAGAGGTGATTCGACAGGCTCAGGATGACATTTTATACCTATTAATGTGCTTTCATTTTTCCTGCCACTTTTTCTAAAGCACTTTTTAGTTTTGTTAAGGCGCCTGTGATGGCTAAATCATACGTGTTACCCAGATTGGTTACTGCAATCGGGTCTTTTCCGGTTATTCTGGCCTCTAACAAACATCTTTTATCATCCAGACCATCTTTACTGCCGTTCTCATCAGAAAGATGAACTTCTAAACGCGTAATCAGGTCGCTAAACCTGCTCAGGCCTTCATTTAACTGAGTGTTGATTTTTTCTTCGTATTCCTGGTGTATGGTTAAGTTTTTGTCGGTGTTCAGTTGGATCGTCATAATTAAAAAATTAGGTTAAAATTTATATAAAGTTAACACATGACTAGGGTAATTGTTTCTATGGGTTAACTGATTAATCGTATTAATGGGTTAATTGTATAATAGGTACGAGATCGATTATACAATTGGGTTAGTACAGACCATTGTATCTAAATCTGGTAGGAGCGAACACGAGCGCAGCGAAGTAAAGCGGATAACAGGACTACACAATCCCAAATGCACAGAAACCTTCATTTCCAAATAATGGCAATTGTTTAATCATATAATTGGTTAACTGTTGACAAAAGAAAATTATTATGTATTTGGGTTAAAACAGACCATTGTGACTAAACCTGATTGAAGCGATAGTTCCCGATTGAAAAGAGGGACTACAAGCGGAAAGCAGGACTTCGCTATCCCAAATGTACGGAGCCCTTAATTTTCGAATGATAGTTAACTGTTGACGGAAGAAAAAGATGATGAGGTTAAGGTTAACTGATCAACCCTGGCTTTTAAACAATCTTTCAACTTTTCAACAAAACAGCGGTAAAATGCTTATTCGTGTTATCTTTATGGCTTTTGTAAATTCATTTCAGTTTTGGCTAAAGACACGAATAAAGAAACCCCGTTAATGCAGCAGTACAACGCGATAAAAGCGAAGTACCCGGGTGCACTTTTACTATTTAGGGTTGGCGATTTTTACGAAACCTTTGGCGAAGATGCCATTAAAACGGCACAGATTTTAGGCATCGTATTAACCAGACGAGGTACTGGCCCCAATGGAGGTGCGTTAGAACTGGCCGGTTTTCCGCACCATTCTTTAGATAATTATTTATCGAAACTCGTCAGGGCTGGGCAGCGCGTTGCTATTTGCGATCAGCTTGAAGATCCTAAAACAACAAAAACCATTGTAAAACGAGGTGTAACAGAGCTGGTTACGCCAGGCGTAGCTTACGGCGACAATATTGTAAGCCAGAAATCGAACAATTTCCTGGCCGCTGTTTTCTTTGATAAAACACATTTGGGCATTTCTTTCCTGGATATCTCCACAGGCGAATTTTTTATTGCGCAAGGCAATAGCGATTATATCGATAAACTTCTGCAGGGTTTCAAGCCTACAGAAGTGATCTTTCAAAAATCAAAGCGACAAGCCTTTACCGAAAACTTTGGCGACCGTTTTTACACCTTTGGGTTAGACGAATGGCCATTTACCACTGATTTTGGAAACGAAACCCTGATGAAACATTTTGAAGTTTCGTCATTAAAAGGTTTCGGTATCGATCGTTTACAAAGCGGAATTGTTGCTGCTGGTGTTATTTTGCATTATTTAGGTGAAACCGAACACCGCAACCTGCAGCACATTACTTCCATTAGCCGTATTGAGGAAGACCGTTACATGTGGCTCGACCGTTTTACCATCCGAAACCTGGAATTGGTGAATTCGCCTAACGACAATGCCGTAACGCTTTTTGATATTTTAGATCACACCTGTACCCCAATGGGTGCACGTTTGTTACAGAAGTGGATTATTATGCCATTAAAAGAGCTGAAACCCATTCAGGAGCGCTTGGGCATGGTAGAATATTTTGTGGCAAATGAAACGTTACAGGAAGAATTTCTATCGCACATTAAACAGATAGGTGATTTAGAACGTTTAATTTCGAAGGTTGGTTTACAACGGGTTGGCCCGAGGGAATTGGTGGCTTTAAAACGTGCACTTTACCACATTGAAGCCGTTAAAAAACTTGCTTCAGATTCTAAAAATCCATTCCTGATTAAAATAGCAGATCAGTTAAATCCATGTTTAGCCATCCGGGAACGAATAGAAAAGGAATTACAGGCCGAACCACCAGCATTGCTGATTAAAGGAAATGTAATTGCCGACGGCGTTGACGAAGATTTAGACCGTTTGCGCAAAATTGCTTTTGGTGGGAAAGATTACCTGGTTCAGATTCAGAAGCGTGAAGCAGAAGCAACAGGCATCCCGTCTTTGAAAATCGCCTTCAATAATGTATTTGGTTATTATTTAGAAGTTACCCATACCCATAAAGATAAGGTACCCGATGGCTGGATCCGTAAGCAGACCCTGGTAAATGCGGAACGATACATTACGCCCGAGCTGAAGGAATATGAAGATCAGATTTTAGGTGCTGAAGAAAAGATACAGGCCATCGAAATCCGTTTGTACAACGAACTGATGTATGAAACGGCGAGTTACATCAAACCCATCCAGCTTGATTCATATCTCATCGCACAGCTTGATTGTTTGCTGTGTTTTGCTCAACTGGCAGCTAAAAACCATTATAACAAACCAAAGGTTACCCAAAACAAAGTGCTTGATATTAAGGGTGGCCGCCACCCGGTAATTGAAAAACAATTGCCTGTTGGTACAGAATACATCACCAACGATGTATATCTTGATACCGAAAGTCAGCAGATCATCATGATTACCGGTCCTAACATGGCGGGTAAATCAGCCATTTTAAGGCAAACGGCATTAATTGTACTAATGGCGCAAATGGGTTCCTTTGTGCCGGCAAAAGATGCAGAAGTAGGCATAGTGGATAAGATTTTTACCCGTGTAGGAGCATCTGATAACATCTCCTCAGGAGAAAGTACGTTTATGGTAGAAATGAACGAGACGGCAAGTATCCTGAACAATATCTCTGATGATAGTTTGATCCTGCTTGATGAAATTGGCCGCGGAACGAGTACATATGATGGTATTTCGATTGCCTGGGCAATTGCGGAATTTCTGCATCAGCATCCAACGGCCCGACCTAAAACCTTATTTGCTACGCACTACCATGAGCTAAACGAACTGGCCAATACCATGCCCCGCATTAAAAACTTTAATGTATCGGTAAAAGAAATGAGCAATAAGGTAATTTTCTTAAGAAAACTTATACCCGGTGGTAGTGAACATAGCTTTGGTATACATGTGGCAAAAATGGCCGGTATGCCGACAAAATTAATAGGCCGTGCGAATGAGATTCTTAAAAAATTAGAAATAGACCGTACAGAAGGACAAAGTATAAAAGACAGCATTAAAAAAGTACAAAACCAAGCCTACCAATTACAGATGTTTGCCATTGATGATCCGATTTTGGTAAAAATACGGGATACACTGAATAATTTGGATGTAAATGCGTTAACACCTGTAGAAGCTTTGTTAAAACTGGATGAAATACAACGATTAATTAAAAATTAGAAAGGGTGTAGGGTTTAAGGCATGAGGTTTTAAATCTTATCGCGCACAACTATGATACTATACTATGGAAAGAACCTTTAACCTTACACCCTTTACCTTTCGCCTCAAAATAAACTTATTCTTTTTAGTAGCGCTCATATTCTTCCTTGCTTCCTGCGGAACAAGAAAATACACGGTTAAAAGTGATACGAAAGCAGCACAAGCGGCTGATGCGATGGCTAATTTAAAAAGCAAATCGCTTTATCGTTTTATTACCGATTGGACAGGAGTGAGATACCGTTTTGGCGGATTAGATAAGAATGGGATTGATTGTTCCGGTTTCGCATTCTTATTGGAGAAAGAAATATTTGGGGTTACGTTGCCACGTATTTCTCGCGAGCAGGCCAATGTGGTCAGAAGAAAAGATATTGATCACCTGAAAGAGGGCGATCTTGTGTTTTTCTCTTTTGGTGGAAACGATGTAGACCATGTGGGCGTTTACCTCAATAACGGTTTTTTTGTACATGCCAGTACCACACGAGGAGTAATTGTAGATGATTTAACATTACCAGCTTATCAAAAGGTTTTGGTTAAATCCGGATCGGTTAACTGATAGCTGTCGTTTCGACTGACGTGCAACGAAATGTAGAAATTTTTAATATCTGTTCTTAACTACCAACCGATCTAAGAACCACAGACGCTTAACAGGCTTCATTAAGATTCCCGCCTGCGCGGGAATGGCGCACCACCGTTCAGGGTGACGTAATGTAAAACAACAATCCACTATAAATGTCGTTATCCACCATGCGCATACTCCTCATAATCTGCTTTTCTTTAATAACTTATGCTACTAGTGCACAAGTAAAATTACTCACCCTAAATGAACTGGATAAACGCATTGCCAATGGAAAAGATACCACCTACGTCATCAATTTCTGGGCAACCTGGTGCTCGCCATGCGTAGCCGAATTGCCGAATTTCGAGAAACTACGGTTAGCTAATATAAAGAAACCGGTGAAAGTAATTTTGGTAAGCCTGGATTTTAAATCAAAACTGCAAAAAGAAGTTATTCCATTTGTACAGCGTAATCAAATCAATGCGGAAGTATTTCTTTTAAATGAGCCTGATCAGCAACAGTATATAGAACGGATCGACAAAAAATGGTCGGGCGCTATTCCTGCTACCCTGTTTGTAAACCAAAAATCAAGGCAACTTTATGAAAAAGATTTTACCGAAGCTGAACTGAAAAATACTTTGCTGAACCTGAAATAAATCATACCTCAAATTAAAAAAAAATTAAATATAACTCAACCACCATTGCCTGTGTGTTTGCTTGTATCTTTTAAACCACCTGCAGGGAAGGTACAAAGCAGCTACCACACAAATCCATATTAAATAAACAGCGGGTAAACCAAATCCAAAAGCTGCCGGCCTAAATAAAAAAGGAACCTGCACAATTTCTTTTTCGCTATGTCCTGTGGCAAAAAATGTCATCACCAGGAGTATATGCAATAAATAAAAATGTATCACATAATAGAAGAAAGGTACAGCGCCATATACGGCGGTGATCTTCGTAAACCAATTGACTGTTTTTTCGCCAAGCGCTAAAAACAGCATCGCTGGGCCTAACGTCATGGCTGTGTATTGCAAGGATGGAGGATATTTGCTTACATTAAAAAAGGACAGCAGATTCTTAAAGAAATCATGATACTTCTTATGCGGTGCCGGATCGCCGTAAATATTGATGAGCCTCAAGGTAATAAACAATAATATGGTTAATAATCCGGCAACCATTAAATTTCGCTTTCTGAGTTCGCTAGCATATTCTTTTTTATACCATGCGCCAATCCCATAACCTAAAAACATAATGCCTGTCCATGGCAGAATGGTATAAAAAATACCGACTAGATGATTACTGGATAATGGTATAACCGTTCCCGAAGCAGTAAAAAATACTTTCAAAATCAATCCGGCTGTTTGATCGGCTGGTTTGGGCAATAAATCGAAAAGATTATGTCCGAAAACCAAAATTAAACCTATGACAAGGACGCTTTTTGGTGAAATACGGGTAACTAACGCCAAAAATACCATACTCCAACCAATGGCCCAAATCACTTGAAGAATGATAAAATTGTATAATGGATTAAACGTTAGCCCTAAGGTGATGACTATTATCTCAACCAGTATTAGCCACAATCCTCTTTTTAGCAAAAATTTAGGCGCCTGAGTTGCTGTCTTATGCTGTGCAGATAAATAAGCAGATAAACCTGATAAAAAAACAAAGGTTGGTGCACAGAAATGGGTAATCCAGCGGGTAAAAAATAACATTCCTGTGGTGGTTTCAGGATTTAGCGGATCAGCTGTCATCGCACCAATATGAAAGAAATCTCTGGTATGATCCAGCGCCATTACAATCATTACAAATCCACGTAGTATATCAATAGATAAAATACGTTTAGACAGTGAAACGTTATCAGCATCCATAAAATTAGGTTTGGTTACCTAAATATATTATTTTATATCTATAATTAATCACCTTAGCAAAAGAACACAAGCTGAATCTACTCAAGATATTGTATAAGAAAATCGATTTAGGAATAGTTAAATTGAACATTATGATTTTGATGTTCCAAAAATTATGATAATATTTGTTCAGGACTAACCGAATATTATTTACCGCTGCAAGTGATATGAATTTATAAGGTATCGTAACACTATCACTAAAAATTAAACCAAAATATCATAATTAATCATAATGAAAAGAAGGACATTTATACAAAACACTGGCTTATTAGGAGCAGGCGTTGTTGCATCAAAATTTTCTTTCGCCGCTAATCTGGCGCCCGAATTTCCGGTAGTACGCGTGGCTGCTGCAAAACGACATTTTAAAAGTAAAGCGGTAGACGCAGCCGTTAACACCTTCAGGTCAAATGTTAAGAATCCCGAGTTAGCATGGCTGTTTGAAAATTGTTTCCCAAATACTTTAGATACGACGGTTTATCATGAAGAAAAAGATGGCAGACCAGATACCTATGTAATTACGGGCGACATTGATGCCATGTGGTTACGCGATAGTTCAGCCCAGGTTTGGCCTTACCTGCAATTTGTTAATGAGGACGAGCCACTTAAAAAACTGATTGCCGGTGTAATTATCCACCAAACCAAATGTATTTTAAAAGATCCTTATGCCAATGCTTTTTATGGCGATGCCAATAAAGTGGGAGAGTGGAAGACCGATAAAACCGCTATGCAACCAGGCGTACACGAGCGCAAGTGGGAAATCGATTCATTATGTTACCCGATCCGTTTGGCTTATCACTATTGGAAAAAGACAGGTGATAAAACCCCTTTCGATGCCGATTGGAAAAAAGGAATTGAGGCGACTTTGAAAACTTTTAAAGAGCAACAGCGCAAAACCGGTAAGGGCCCTTATCATTTTCAGCGGGAAACCACACAACCTACTGATTCGTTACCCATGGCGGGTTACGGTTTTCCGGTAAATCCGGTTGGTTTGATCTGCTCTGCTTTCCGACCGAGTGATGACGCCACTATTTTTCCATTTCTGGTTCCTTCAAACTTCTTTGCGGTATCAAGCCTAAAGCAGGCTGCAGAGATGGTTAAAGCGCTAAACAGGGATAAAACTTTAGAAGGTAATTTATTAAATCTGGCCAATGAGGTAAATGCTGCGCTTCAAAAACATGCCATCGTAAACCACCCTAAATATGGCAAAATTTATGCTTTTGAGGTAGATGGTTTTGGAAGTTCTTACCTAATGGACGATTCAAATGTACCCAGTTTATTGAGTTTGCCTTATCTGGGCGCGATGAAAATTGAAGATCCGATTTATCAAAACACCAGAAAATTTGCACTCTCTAAAGATAACCCTTATTTCTTTAAAGGTACAGCGGCTGAAGGTATTGGCGGTCCGCACGCCGGACAAGATATGATCTGGCCGATGAGCATTACGATGCGTGCACTTACTTCTAAAGATGATGCAGAAATCAAATATTGTATTGATACTTTACGTAAAACGCATGCCGGCAAAGGTTTTATGCACGAGTCTTTCCATAAAGATAACCCAGCCAACTTTACCAGGGCATGGTTCGCCTGGTCTAACACCTTATTTGGCGAGTTGCTTTGGAGAACTTACCATGAAAAACCAGCCTTATTAAAAGCATAAACATTTTAGAACTGCATGGCTGTACCGCATATACCTTGGTTAAATCGGGTAGGTACACTCATGCAGTTTTTGATTTTTAAATAAAAACTCCGTTACAGCTGATTGCATAATCCATTCTATTTTCGTTGTACCGATCACTCAAAATGTGCTTAAATATGACGATCTGTGTAAAATAACTGCCAACTTCATTAAGTCTTGTTTTTTGAGAACTGAAATTTAACTAAATTGCTGAAAATTTATTTATTTAAGTCTTGCAAAAAACCCAACACAACATCCAGGCTGATATTGAAGCAATTAAAAACATCCCGGCAGTATCCCATATTTTAGAGATTGTTTGTCGTACAACAGGCATGGGGTTTGCCGCAGTTGCCCGCGTAACATCTGATGCATGGATAGCCTGTGCGGTTCGCGATGAGATAAATTTTGGCTTAGTGCCCGGCGGTGAACTTCAACTTGAAACGACTATTTGCAACGAAATCAGACAGCATAGACAGCCCGTTATTATCGATCATGTTGCCAATGATCCTGATTTCGCAGGTCACCATACACCTTTGATATATGGTTTTCAAAGTTATATTTCCATGCCGATTTTTCTTAAAAACGGCGATTTTTTCGGGACGCTTTGTGCCATAGATCCCAAGCCTGCCAAGCTCAAAAACCCGGCCATTACTGGTATGTTTACCATGTTTGCCGAGCTGATTGCGTCTCACCTGGATGCTTTGGATCAGGTGGCCGAAGCAGAACAGGAACTTAAAAAAGAGCAGGAAATAGCGATCGTGCGCGATCAGTTTATTGCTATACTCGGACACGATTTAAAAAATCCCCTGAATGCCATATCAAGCAGTGCACAGCTTTTATCACGCCTGAATTTGGACGAGAAAGGAGGTCGTCTGGCAAAAATCATTAAAGACGCTTCTTTCCGGATGAACGGGTTAATCGATAATATACTTGATTTTGCCAGCGGCAGGCTGGGAGATGGCATTTCTGTTAACCGCAGCAGCGACGAAGATCATGAACGTATGCTAACTGAGGTGATTGAAGAACTGCAAGCCATTTGGCCTTCCAGAAAAATTAAGGCCTCCTTTGCTATGGCGCAACCGATCCATGCTGACGGAAAACGACTGGCGCAACTTTTCTCCAACCTGCTTGCAAATGCACTTAATTATTCGCCTGTTGATTCTATTGTAGAGGTAAATGCTACCAGTGCCGGAGGTGAATTTACTTTGTGTGTAATTAATTCGGGTAAACAAATACCTGCAGGGGCAATGGAACGCCTGTTTCAGCCATTTTCGCGTGGAGAGGTTGAACCGAACCAGAAAGGCCTGGGTTTGGGCTTGTATATCGCCTCGGAAATTGCACGTGCTCACCAGGGCACCCTTAAGGTAACTTCAGATACAGAAAAAACATGCTTCACTTTACACTTTCAGAATAATGTTGCTCAGCGATAAACTCCCTACTTCCATACTTTTAGAATTAAAAGTTGGCGACGAAATCAGCAACGATCACGGACTTAGCGGTATCATCGAAAAGATGGAGATCAGCGAAACTGACGAGTTTTTAATGTTCCTTTTTGTATTGCCAAAGGGTGAAATTGAAGTCAGAAAGCTTAAGCAGGTTTGTTAGCTTTATCTTCCTACTCATACCTGGCTTTGGTACGATAATCTATTTTGCAATTAATTTAACAATTTAGGTCTAAAGATTTTTCGGCTCCGTTGCGATTGGCATAATCCGGTAGTAAGATCGACCTCTCAACCGAAGCAATGCGAGGTGGAGAGGTCTTAAGACTAAATTATTGAAATCAGATTTAAAAGACTTCTCCACATCTATACGGGCAAGCAATGCGGTCGGAAGGGCGATAATTTTATACTACTCGTATTGTAATCATGTTCATTCGTTATTATTTATACTATAAACTATCCTTCAAAACGATAAACTTTTCCAGCCTGTGTTTTGAAACTGTACTTAAAATCTTTGCCAGATTTTTCTTCAGTACTACCTATTATATTTCCTTTTAATTGATTCGGGCTTCTTAAAATACATTCTCCGCCAGAAAGCGATTTGATAGCTAAAGCCAACACTTTTCCATTTTGCCAGCGAAGATTGATCACTTCGAAATTACCACGCGCCCTTAAACCTTGAATACTGCCTTTAGCCCATTGATCGGGTAGCGCCGGTAGAAGTTGCAATTCGCCGGCCTGGCTTTGCAGCAGCATTTCAGAAATACCTGCAGTATAGCCGAAATTTCCGTCAATTTGAAAGGGTGGGTGTGCGCAGAGTAAATTGGTATAAATTCCCCCTCCCTTATTGTAATCGGTACCAGAACCACCAACGGGCGTAATAAAGTTTTGCAAAATTTTATAAGCGTGATTACCATCCTGTAACCTGGCCCAGAAATTCATTTTCCAGGCCATCGACCAACCGGTCGATTCATCGCCACGGGCAGTTAAGGTTACCTTGGCTGCCTTTGCCAGTTCTGGTGTTTTAATGGTGCTGATTTCTCTGCCGGGGTGTAAACCAAAGAGATGTGAAATGTGCCTGTGCTGGTCGGCAGGGTCATCACGATCGGTTTCCCATTCCTGCAACTGATCCCATTTTCCAATTTTTGGCTTTAATAAGTGTGCTTTTAAATCGGCAATGTGTTTTTTGTAATCAGCATCTATGCCCAAAACTTCAGCCGCTTCAATATAGTTGGTAAAAAGGTCAAACACAATTTGTTGATCATGCGTAACCCCATCTTCCGTTGGTCCGTGTTCTGGCGACCAGCCCATTGGTGATACCAGTGTTCCATCTGGTCTCCTTTTCAAATGGTCATCCCAAAATTCAGCAATTTCTTTTATTATCGGATAGGCAAAGTTCTTCAGGTAATTTTTATCCTTTGTAAAGGCATAATGCTCCCAAAGGGCCTGCGCATACCAGGCACTTCCAGGGGTATTCCAAAGAAAGCTCATGCCACCAAAAATATTATTTTCGGTTTTAACCGTCCAGCCTCTGGTATTGGGATACTGCTTGCGGGTATGCATGGCACTCACCTCGCGCATGCTGTTAATATAATCTAAGTAGGGGATGACGCATTCAGAGAGGTTGGTCGGCTCGGCAAGCCAGTAGTTCATCTGGATGTTGATGTTTGAGTGGTAATCGCTACCCCATGGCGGAGTGTTGCTTTCATTCCAAAGTCCTTGCAAATTGGCAGGTAAGCCACCTGCTCTTGATGAACTGATCAGCAAATACCTGCCATACTGAAAAATTAAAGCTTCAAGAGCGTAATCGGCTTTCTTTTTGTAATTGATCAATCTTTGGTAGGTGGGGAGCTTTTGGGTATTTTCATCGCCTGTGCCAAGGTTTATTGCGAGGCGATTATATAACTTGCTATAATCTTGAATATGTGTATTTAAAAGTTTATCATAACTTTTGTCTTTAACCGCATTTAAAATACGGTCAATTTTAGGTGCCGGCTCTTCACCTTTCCAGTTTTGCGCTCGTTTATTGCTGTAATTGGTCGCTGCCGTAAACGTAAGGGTAATGGCGTCAGCAGCTGTTATTTTCAATTTTTCGGTATTACCATCTTTTATCGATTCAAGCTTTCCATTTTCGATCTTAACAGCAGCAGTAGCCTGGTAAGTCATGCCATTTGGTAGTCTACCCGTAATCTGAATGGTATTGCCCTTCGCGGTGATGATCCCATCATGCGCATCTTTTAAGCCAATCATTGCAGAATAAGCTTTTTTCTCGTTAGCGGTAAAGCGCAGTACCATCACTTTATCCGGAAAGCTGCAAAAATACTCACGTTTAAATTGGGTGCCATTTTGGGTATAATTAATGGTATGTACGGCATTAGTAAGATTGAGTTTGCGGGTATAGTTGGTAAATTGTTGTTCTTTATGATTGAAATCGATAAACAAATCGCCAAAAGCCTGGTACATACCCCGGTCGTTCTCATCGCCGGTCCATAGCGTATTGTCATTAAATTGAATATGTTCCTGATCAGCACCTCCGAAAATCATTCCGCCAATACGTCCGTTACCGATAGGATAAGCTTCCGTCATCCATTGCTGTGCAGGTTTGGTATCCCACATGGTAAAGGCAGTATTTTCTTTGTTCTGTGCCAGAAGCCTGTTGGCAGAGCAGAAGAGCAGTAAGTACAAGAAAAATGCGCAAAGGATGTTTTGCCTGTAATGTAAAAGCATATTGGTTATTTGATTAGTGTTTAAGCCAAAGATATATAAAATAGCACAGCGGGCATGAAAATCGCGGCGGCAAAGCATACTGATATTTGGCAAATTATTCAACTATTTAAGCATCTCAATTTGCCACTTTCGGTCATTTTAGCAGGTAACTATTATGATATTTTATACATGGGTTTAATAGATTTTATATATTTGATGAAATACTAAAACGTTTTATCTAAAATGAAATTGCCAGCCAGATCCTTCACCATTCTCTTGATATTTATTATCGCGATTCATCACAAATCACAGGCGCAAGCTAAATTAACACCATATGTGAACACCTTCATTGGTACGGCACCTCTCACTGATCCCAAAATTTTGGGATATGAGTTGCCTGAAGGCTGGCGGTCCTGGGCGGGTTTAACTTTCCCTGGCAGCTCCTTACCAAATGCCATGGTGCAGTTAAGCCCCATCACCGAATTTGGTTCGGGTGCAGGTTACGAGTATGAAGATGATACCATTTATGGTTTTGCACACACGAACAAAGGGCATTGGAATTTATGCAATATTCCCGTCTTACCATTATCCAACCCAAAAGGTAAATTTGGTTCAAAGTTCTCGCATAAAAAAGAAAGTGCTGCACCGGGTTTTTACCACGTATATCTGGATGACTATCAGGTGAATGTGAGATTGACTTCAACATTAAGATGTGGCTTCCACGAATACACCTATAAAGATAATACCGACAGGCAAATCCTGTTCAGCATGGGGAAAGCCAATAGCAGCGTGAATACCTGGAATATCGCGCAAGATGGTCCATCAGCCATACAAGGGTTTCAAGGTGGCGAAAACGTATATTTTTATGCCGTAGTAAACGGAGAGATAGATCGGCTTGATATCACGGAGGCAGGTAAACGCTCCGGTTATGCAATCGTGCATTTGGCTGATGGGAGTAAAGCCCCGGTTGAACTTAAAATCGGGTTATCTTTTGTGAGTACAGCCAATGCCAAAGAAAACCTGGAGAAAGAAATCGGAAATAAAACATTTGCACAGATCCGCCGGGAAGCAACCGAAAAGTGGGAGGCATTATTATCAAACATTCAGGTAAAGGGCGGAACGCAGAAGCAAAAACGGATGCTGTATTCCTGCTTGTACAGATCTTTCTTATGGCCGGCTTTGCGTAGTGATGTCAACGGTGAGTTCAGAGATGCAAAACGCAACGTGGTAAAAGGAGATTTCAATTATTATACAGAACCATCACTTTGGGACACTTACCGCAATAAAGACGTGCTTTTGGGTCTGATAACACCTGAGGTTACTTTGGATGTAATTAAATCGATGAAGGATGTGGGCGATAAAACGGGTTTTATTCCTACATTTTTCCATGGCGATCATGGTGCCTCATCCATTGCCGGGGCTTATTTGAGGGGTATTGATGATTTCGACATCAAAGGTACCTACCAGATTTTGTTACGTAATGCCAATGTGGATGGTGGTGCCCGTCCGTTTGTGGGGGAATATATCGAGAAGGGATATATTTCAGACCCTGATGTTAAAAATCCACATGTAGAAACCAAAGCGAAGGCAGGTGTTTCCAAAACGCTTGAGTATGCCTATGACGATTATTCGCTTGCTCAAATTGCTAAACAACTTGGCGACAGCAGTAATTACCACACACTGATGGCCCGATCGAAAAATTATAAAAACGTATTCGATCCGGCTACACGTTTTATGAGAGGCAGGTTAGCAAATGGTGACTGGATCAAACCTTTCAACCCTCAGTATCCATACTATGAATATATGTACAGGGAAGCGAATGCCTGGCAGGTTTCGTTTTATGCGCCACATGATATGAAAGGTTTAATAGAGCTGTATGGTGGTGCAAAAGGCTTCGAATCCAAACTGGATTCACTATTTACCGTACCCTGGAACCCGAAATATATTGCCCGCAATGTAGAAACCATGATCGGTCAATATTGCCAGGGCAACCAGCCAGACCATGAAGCACCTTTTGCTTATACCTTTATCGGCAAGCCGGAAAAATCGCAGAAAATTATTGATAAGATTTTAAACGAACTATATGGTATAGGCGATGATGGTTTGGCGCTCTCCGGAATGGACGATGCCGGCGAAATGTCGGCCTGGTATGTGTTTAGTGCACTGGGTTTATATCCATTCTCGGCTACTGATCCAAATTATATCGTTACCGCTCCACTTTTTGATGAGGTAAAATGGAAAACCAGTACCGGAAAAATGCTAACGATTTCCAAACCAGGCAAGGGACGAGGGATTAATGATATCAAAGTTAATGGAAAAGCAATACAGGGGTATTTTATTTCTCATGACTTATTTAAAAAAGGCGGGAAGTTAGAGATTTTTACTAAATAAAAGTTTGAGGTCCATATAAAAGGGGGCGTAATTGTCAAATGTTAATGATTTACTTTTGTTTGGAGCGCAAGGCCTGTGCTGAGCAGGAAATCCCCTCCCGTATTTTGCTTTTACGCTTCGCTGCCTCGTACCTCGTTGCTGCAGGGTAACGCTTCAGCCGGGGCTAGGTGGCTTTGGCAGCATATCATATTAAAGGTTGCAAGGCTCATAAACCCTTGTTCATAAACCTGACAGAAGCGGCAGCCTCCGATTTAAGCAATGGTTTATAGTGTTACCAAGATTTTCTATCGGAGCTATAGCGAATGGCGGGACTGCATAACGCCAAGAACTACCGATCGATCGTTTTCTACGTAAATTATTTATTACGATCGGTGAAACACAACCATTGGGATATGCTCGGTAAAAACCATAAAAAAATAATGATGCAACCTTAATTCGATCCTGATCGTCTTTGCTATAATGATTAATTAACTATACTTACAGCCTCAAACCAATCTGAACATGAAAAAATCATTTTACTTTCTTATTTTCTTCATTTGTATTTTCGCCAGCTCTTGTACCATGATGGTTAAGGGAATTGCTAAACTTGTGGTTAAAAATTATAATGACTATACCAGTACGCATATTTCTGACATACAAATTGTAGATCTGAACGGAAAACATCAAACTTTTGGTAGTTTATACAATGGAAAAACGGTCTACCTATATGTCTGGAAGGATAAAAAACTGTCTGACCAGCAAGAAAAATCTTACCTGCTATTAAAGGAGCGTTTTGCCAAATATCCTGATGTGATTTTTGCCAAACTTTTTACTGGTTCAGATAGTACTTCAAATACGAACAGGCTGGTTAATAATGCTTCATCAGCTGATTTCAGAAATATTTTAAATATTAGTGATCCTGCACCATTTATCATCGGGAAAGACGGTGCAATCTTATCTTACAAAGGACCAAAACCAGAAGACAAAATTATAGTCGACTATGTGCTTTACCAGGCCATGAATGGCGAAGATGGCACCAAATCTGCTAAAAGGTTCATTAGAGGAGTAAATGGAAATAGCCAGTTTAAATCTGATAAACTAATTGGATGGTATACGAACCACTTTGGCAAAGCGCCTGAAGGTAAATTATCCATGTCGTTATCTTCTACAAACTAGATTTTCACTACACTGGCCTGTAATGAAAATATTTGAAACCTTTTTTGGTAAAAGACTACCTGAAAGATATCCCGAAAATGCCCAGGGAGATTTCTATGTGGAAGATCAGGTATGCACCTCCTGCGGTGCGCCTCAAGCCGAAGCGCCAGACCTCATTGACCATTCTAAAATTGAATATGGCCATTGCTATTTTAAAAAGCAACCGCTAACTCCCGATGAACTTAGCAGGGCCATAAGCGCTATGCAGGTTTCATGTATTTCAGATCTAAGGTATGGAGGTCGAAATGAGGAAATATTAAAACGCCTATACGGTTCCGGCCTCGCGGATGAATTTGACCACAAACCTAAGGGTAAATATAAAATTTACAGAAAAAAGGGTAGTTCTGGATAAATATCGCTTTTACTAAGCTTAAGTCAGGTTAGTCATTAAGCCCCGTGTACTGATCCCACGTTATAAAAGTTTGGTGAAGTACTTTCAATATTGCTTATATTTTAAATCTCAATGATTAAATTTTGAATGAAGAGATGCCTTTATGATTTGATCAAGGGTTTTAGGATAGGCACCCTTGTAATATTCATGATTCCCCAATATATAGATTACGGGCTTATCCCTGATGTTCTCTTTTACCCAATCAATACCCTTTGTACCTAATTTTGTATCGCCAGCCAGGATCACCAAATCAGCATTGCCAAAATCAATATGAGAAATTCCAAATTCCTGATGCAAGTCGCTGATGATCTTCATCCTCATTTATTATGTATGTAAGTGCTAATGTAATTATTTACAAAAGAAAATTATATCATCTTTTAACGCAACTGATTCATATCAATGAGTCTTGACCAGGCAGGTTCGTGAGATTTCGGAACAGTTTTGACTATTTTTACAAAGGCTGTTGCCGTTTAATCTTATATTTTCCCGGGCTAAGCTTAAAAGTGATGGTATTCGTTTTCTTTGTTAATCCTTCCGTTTCTAATTCTTTTGTTTCGATAGGTTTTATATTGACGAATACCTGTGAACCTGCAGGTAGACGTATGATTGCTGTTGTACCCAAAGGAACAGTTAGCTGTAGCTTAAACTCGTTCGCATTATTTTCGAATGAGGTCTTGATCATTCCTCTTACAGTTGGAACGTTAAGGGTTCCTGTGCGAAGATTTGCAGGGTCAGGCTCAACCAGAAATGTTTTGTATCCGGCGTCGAGCGGTCTGATTCCAAACAGGTACGCTGAAATAACGATTTGGGCACCACCACTCCAGGCATGATTGGTGGTGCCGCCACCAAATCCATTTTCACCGATACCCCAACCTTCGAATAGGGTAGTGTAAAATTGGTTATTAACCATTTCAGCAAATCGCAGTTTCGTCCGCTCCATCGCATACTTACCTTTGCCCATCTTAAAAAGGGCTTCCATCACATATTTCTCCATGTAAGGGCTTGCATGCATCTGCGTATGCAAGGTTTCAGAAATGCGCTCGTATTTTGATGAGTCAGCAATCCCCGAAATCACAGCTAAGGCCTGCGCCCTGTCATCGGTTCGTTTATGGTATGAAGGATGACGATAGGCATGTCCATCCCAACATTTATTATATCCGCTTTTTACGTGGCTCATTACCTGGCGGTACATTGCAGCATCATTATTGTAGCCAAGCAGATCAGCCATTCTGGACGCACCATCTAAAGCAAGATAATGCCAACCCGCCATAATAAGCCTTACATCAATGTTATCGCCCCAGTCGCCCCAAAGCCAGTCGCCGTTCCTTAATGTAGTAAGGCCAGTATCGTCTGTTTTCCACAATGACAGGTATTTTTTTACCGTAGGGTAAACATTTTCAATGGTTTTACGGTCACCCGTATTCATATAATAATTCCAAAAGCCGTAATAGCCAATGCTGGTCAGCATCTGATCGGGGAGTTCCTGATTAAAATTACCTGGAATAGGCGCGATAAGTTCTCCTATGGGGCGCTGCCAGCCTGCCAGTTCATTTATTGCTTTCCGCATTAATGCGTGTGCAGAAGTAGAGTAGGTGTAGAAACTCTCGCCCATCAACAGTACGGCATCTCCCCACCATTGTGCCCGTTCCCGGTCAGGACAATCGAAATAGTTATCGCGCATGTTAACATATAATGTACGCTGCGCCTTTTTCCAAAATCGGTTATAGAAATCATCGCTACTGGCAAACGTGCCTTCAGGTGCTGCATTATAACCCGTTTCACGATATTTAACGGCTTTTATTTTAATGGCTTTTGGCACAACAAGTATTATTTTTTCTCCATTCAGCCATCCATAAGATTCGTACTCCTGATAGCCCTTTTTGGTGATATATTCTGCCCGCAAGTTGTCGGTTCCTCCAGCAGTGCTATGGTCGGTATTTATTTTGATCAGCTGGCCACCCATATCGTCCGTTACTGAAATAATGGGGGTAAGCTGCATATTATATGGAAGCTGTGCAACGATCGTATCGGTAATATTGCCTTTAAGGCGATAAAATTTTGCGGTCTTTATCCCAAAGTTTTTCCACTGGGGGATAGGGCGTTCTACCAGTTTGTTCCAGGGTGCGTCACCTGGTTTCCCGATAATTACTGCATTGCCAAAATCTTTAAGCCCAGTGAACGGAGCGATTTGCCAGCCGGTGATATCTGCTCTGGCATCAAAACGAATATTTGATTCTGGCAATCGGTAGTTGGGCAACGGAGCTTCCGTATTGCCATAGGCCGGATGGATACGGCAAAACCAACGCCTGTCGCTCTGGAGCACGGTATCTTCAGCATTCATATTAAAATAAAGACCAGCGACACCACTACCTAAGTGCGAAAAACCGTTTTTACCAAAATACCAAAGTAGTATGGCAACCTTATTTGTACCCCTTTTTAAATATGGGGCAAGATCAATCTTATCTGCATAGGTATCTTTGGGATTAGGACCGCGTTTCAGTCCTCCTTCAAATATGACAAGTTTACCATTTATCCAAAGCCAGTATTTTGTATCTGCGGCAATGGTAGCTAATGCCTGTTCCGGCTTTTTATTGAGCGTGATATCCCGACGATAGGCTATCCAGCAATTAGCTTTAGCTGGTTCTGTTAGGGCAGGAGAAATCCAATAACCGTCTGTTGATTTATTCTGCGCAAAAGATAATTGTGTACCAACAAAAACGAATACACAAATTGAGATATAAAAAAAAGGTATTTTTAGTTTGAAGTTCGACATGCTTAACTTAAGATGATGCTTTTCCATGTTAATGACGGTAGCCTGTTTTTGGCAAAGTGTAATTTGCCAATATTAAGTTAACTGCGTTAACTGATCTACCTGTTGCTAAAATCGATCAAATTTTTAACATTCAATTCATTTATTTTACCCGTTAACCGACCATATTTAACTAAAATTCTGATTTCACCTTCAGGGCATATCAGGTTTATATTTATCCAGATTAGATTTTCAGGAAATTATTAAAGTTGACCGCATGAACAAGGAGGCCAGAACAAAGCACTTTTCGATGCCTTATAAAATGTTCTGAAGAGACAGGAGCTTAACTAACTTCCGAAATAGCAGCAGGAATTATTCTGCCGGAATACACGATTTATACATTTCATTAATATACTTCGTTTTAGCCGTATTTATTCTAAACGGCATTGATTTACGCCTGAATTTAATGATCTTGAATGTCAACCAATTTTAGCATCACATAAATTATGGTTCCAGTCTGGCCATACAAAGCATTTAATCCCATAAGGCGATTACTGCCAGTAGTTGTAATTATCTTCATAGAGTTCCCAGTTAGATCCTTTTCAAACCACATTTAGTAAATGACGGTTGCTTTTAAATTTGCATTGTAAATTGAGTTATCGCTTATGCCGTTAAAAATAAATTATTGGTATTTGAAATCCTGGAAAAATTATTTATGTGAAATACACTTTTTTGATTTTTAGAAAAAAACATAGGCCAGTACGGGATGAAGCAAAGACATGACCCATTATTTTTGGGGAATTTCGCTTTAAAAAGTCTTTTAAACAGAAAAGACGCAATTTCTTGCGCCTTTCGTGAGGTGTTAGAGATTAAATTCTTCTTATTCAGATTATCGAGAGTATATGCCTAAAAGATATCCCTAAACTTTTCCGCTTGATCCATTTTATATGCGATTTCATGCATATTTTGGCATAACCCGTAAAAGCAAAAACCCTGCAATCATTTGATTTGCAGGGTTTTATTTCTCTTTGATATTGTTTCTTGTGATCCCGCTGGGATTTGCACCTAGTGCTAAAATCAGCGTTTCCAATATTTTAGAGTGGCTTTGAAATTCGAACTCCCCGAATAACGCACCTATTTTTTAAAACTTTTTGTATGCAAATACTATAATTTAAATATATCTGTTTGCATCAAAAAATCCAAATTTAATTGCCTAAGATAATCTTTAGTATAAAGATTTTTTTTTATTGCTTTGATAAGCCTAGTAACAGTTGAAAAGATTTCTTCAGTCACAGATTGACAAATGAAGAATTAGAATCTTTTAGTCAGAGTTTCGACTCCGGCGCCGAGTACAAGCCCTCTCTAAAGTACTTGGAGAGGGGTTTTGTTTTTTGTCAATTTTGAATATACCTTCATAGTCGGGGAACGAGGATTTTGGTTCGATCTCTGGCTGGGGAGAGCCAGGCGTGCAAACGTCGAATCATTTTATTTAGAAGTCCTTCCTTTCCACTGGCAATCGTAGCAGATGGAGGATTAACCAACATTATAAATCTGATCTCAAAACAGCACCGTTGCTTGCATTCGTAACCAATGCCCTATACTGACCAAGCCACTTTGATTGCAAGGGTTTTTTAATAGGCACAAACGTTGCTTTCCGTTTGGCAATTTCCTCATTATCCAAATTAACAGATAAGATGTAATTATCTACATCGATATGGATTTCGTCACCGTTCTTGAGTAACCCAATCATCCCGCCTTCAGCTGCCTCGGGCGATACGTGGCCGATCGATGCACCTCTTGTTGCTCCGCTAAATCTTCCGTCTGTAATCAGCGCAACGGAACTTCCTAATCCCATACCCATAATCAAACTTGTAGGCGTTAACATTTCCTGCATGCCTGGTCCGCCCTTAGGACCTTCATATCTAATTACCACGACATCACCCGTCTTTACTTCTTTCATCAATATTCCTGCAATAGCTTCATCTTGTCCATCATAACATACAGCTTTACCGGTAAATACCCTTGCACCCGTAAGGCCAGCTGTTTTTATTACCGCACCTTCCTCAGCAAGATTGCCATAAAGAATGGCTAATCCGCCTACTGGGCTGTAAGGATTGTCAATAGTTCGGATGATATTTTCATCTTTGATCTCTGCATTCGCAATTTTTTCTAGTAATGTTTCCCCGCCGATTGTCAAATTATCCAATAAAACTGCATTACCTCTTTTTGTCATTTCCTTCATCACTGCATTTACACCTCCAGCCTTATTAATGTCTTCCATGTGGACGGTTGATAAACTAGGAGATATCTTAGCAATATGAGCAACTTTTTTAGAAATCGCATTGATGTCTTTGAGTTGAAAATTAACATCCGCTTCATTAGCAATAGCCAGCATATGTAAAACCGTGTTTGAGCTTCCTCCCATTGCCATATCCACAGCAAAGGCATTCCTGATGGCATTTTCATTCAGGATGTTTTTTAACTTAAACCTCTCACCTGCAATCTCATCTTTTGCTATTTTGCAAATACGTTTCGCAGCACTTCTATAAAGCGCTTCACGTTCGCTCGTTTGGGCCAGTATTGTTCCATTTCCGGGTAGCGCAATACCCATAGCTTCCATTAAAGTGTTCATGGAATTTGCGGTAAACATGCCCGAACAACTTCCTCCGCTAGGACAGGCATTACATTCAATATCCAGAAGTTCTTCATCACTGATCTTTCCTGCTTCGTGTTTCCCTACAGCTTCAAAAGCAGAGGCCAGATCAATTGGGGTTCCATCTTTTTTATATCCTTTGGCCATTGGACCGCCGCTCACAAAAATTGTTGGCACATTCACTCTAAGTGCACCCATGATCATTCCCGGAACTATCTTGTCACAGTTGGGGATCGCTATCATTGCGTCAAGTTTGTGGGCATTCATCACGGTTTCTATTGAGTTTGCAATCAGTTCTCTGCTTGGTAGTGAAAACAGCATCCCATCATGTCCCATAGCAATGCCATCATCAACGCCAATGGTATTAAATTCGAATGGAACACATCCATTTCTTCTGATTTCATCTTTTATGATCTCAGCTACTTTATTTAGAAAAAAATGCCCTGGAATGATTTCTATAAATGAGTTTGCTACACCGATAAATGGCTTTGCAAAATCTTCGTCTTTTAATCCTGTAGCTCTAAACAATGATCTATGTGGTGTTCTTTGATGCCCCTTTTTTACTTCGTCACTTCTCATATTGAAAATTTATTTGTACCTGCAGATTTTGACAGGATAGGTGATATATAATAGTTCTGGTTCATGTAGCTACTATATCTGAGACTTTAGCCTGCTGAGCGTTTCCGGCGATATATTCATGTAGGCAGCAAGATTGGAGTTGGACAACCTTTGAATAAGTTCAGGATTGTTTTTAAGCAGATTGCGATAGCGTTCAGTGGCACTCTGTGTGAGCAGATTACCTAATTTGGAAGTAATCACCGTTAATCCGTATTCCAGTATATGTATATACATCTTGTCCCATTCAGGTATAGTTTTTCTTAAATAAGAAAAGTCCTCGTATGTAATAACCAAAAGTTCTGATGTTTCCACTGCCTGAATATATTCTGCTGAAGAGGTTCTGGAAATAAAGCTTACAATAGAAGTTAGGAACGTATTTTCAAATGCCATGAACCTTGTAATGATACTTTGATCATCATTAGAATAATACAATCGAAGACAGCCCTTGTTAATAAAAAAGAGTCGGTTTGCTACCGCGCCATACTCAAGCAACTGTTCGTTTTTCTTTGCTTCAAGTGGTTTAAAGTATGAAATGACAGTGGCTAATTGCTCCTCATTGAGCACTGTTATCTTTTGGATTAAGTCTGCAAGTATCATTGTAATCGTATATATATCATTACCCGTAGTGCATTATAAAGATAGGTTAATTTTTAACTGGTTCAATTTTCTATTGAATACAAATTTGTTAAGATATTGAATTGTAGTAAGTGCAG
>NZ_JBIWEB010000030.1:0-25577 GCF_044762335.1 Pedobacter suwonensis
GGTCTCTTTGCTTTGGCGGACCTTATCAAATTAACTCGGCAAAGGGGGGCTTTTTAAAGTGGCGAAGAGGGGTCAATTTGAAGCGGTTTATCCAGTAAAAGAAAACTTATGGGAAATTTCTGTTACGAATAACGGCATACCGATCCCAAAAGAGGCAATGGCTCACCTTTTCCATCCATTCTATAGAAAAGATGAACGATCAAGCCAGAATGGCCTTGGACTGGGATTATATATTGCCTCTGAAATAGCAAAAGCCCACAACGGAACTTTGACGGTAACATCCGACGAAGAGCAAACCTGTTTTACTTTCAGTGCTCCGCTGCAACTCAAAACCCACATAGAATAGCTATTTCAAAATACCGCCTTAATGCGCATCTTATTTTGTAAATATTTTGATAAAAACAATAAAATATTTTTGGCATGTCAACTAATTACTCAATAACATCCGTTAGTTACAGCATCTATCTTTTTTTCTTTACGGCCTGAAAAAAGCATCAGTCGATTTTTGCTTTTCTCAATCTCAGGGAATTCAAGATCACAGAAACTGAGCTAAAGCTCATCGCGAGTGCAGCGATCATGGGAGATAGTAAAATCCCAAAAAAAGGATATAAAACACCTGCTGCTACCGGAATGCCCAATATATTGTATCCCAGGGCAAAAAACAGGTTTCCTTTTATATTGGCCATAACCTTGTGACTCAATAACCTCGCTTTTGCGATCCCATTTAAATCACCCTTTACGAGTGTGATGGCTGCGCTCTGGATGGCTACATCCGTTCCCGTGCCCATCGCAATGCCGATATCAGCCTGAGAAAGTGCAGGTGCATCATTGATGCCATCGCCTGCCATGGCTACCTTTTTGCCTTCATTCTGTAGTTTTCTTATTTCATTGAGCTTATCCTCCGGCAGCATCTGAGCCTTAAAACCGTCCAATCTCAAGGTTTCGCTTACTGCCCTTGCTGTATCCTCATTATCACCTGTAAACATGATGACCTCGATTCCCTCATTTTGGAGTTTTCGGATTGCATCTGCACTGGAAGGCTTGATCTTATCAGAAATCACAACAAATCCGACAGCTCTATTTCCTACAGCTAAATAAGAAACGGTTTTACCCTGCTTTTGAGCGGTCCTAACCTGTCCCTCTAATTCAGGATCAATTGTCGCTTTAATATGTTCCATTAATTTTTGGTTCCCTAAAGCCAGTTTTTCAGCCTCCAAACTGCCCATTACTCCCTTTCCCGTGATCGCCTCAAAGTTTGATACGGGTTTAATATCAATCTTGTTTTCCTGCCCATAACGCAGGGTTGCCTGAGCTAATGGATGTTCGCTGCTGTTGTTCAAAGCCACAATTTTTTCAAGAACATCCCGCTCTGTAAGATTCGGATCTGCACTGACCACCTTTTCTACCGAAGGTTTACCTTCGGTTACCGTACCAGTCTTATCGATGACCACTACATCAATCGCATTCATTTTCTCAAGGGACTCGGCATTCTTGATCAGTATACCAGACTGAGCACCCTTACCTACTCCGACCATTACCGACATTGGGGTGGCGAGGCCCAGCGCACATGGACATGCAATAATCAATACCGCGATTGCATTTACAAAAGCATAAACGTAGGCTGGATCGGGGCCGTATACAGCCCATACCACGAACGTTACAATAGAAATCAATACCACAACAGGCACGAAATAACCTGAGATTTTATCCGCCATTTTTTGGATGGGCGCTTTTGAGCGGCTGGCCGAATTTACCATTTCGATAATCTGCGCCAAAAGCGTTTCTGAACCCACCTTCTCGGCAAGCATCACAAAGGTTTTATTTCCATTGATAGTGCCCGAACTTACCTTTTCCCCAATATTCTTCTCCACGGGAACGGGTTCACCTGAAATCATGGATTCATCAATAATAGCTTCCCCGGTCTTAATACTACCATCCACCGGAATTTTTTCACCTGGCTTTACCCTCAACAGATCTCCTTTATGGATGTCATCAATAGATACTGATATTTCCTTATCCCCAACCACTTTTGTTGCTGTATTCGGGGCTAGCTTCAGCAGCTCCTTAATGGCGCTGTTGGTTTTGCCATGTGCCCTGGCTTCCAAAAGCTGGCCAAGCAATACCAATGTCAGGATCACGGTCGCCGCCTCAAAATAAACAAAAACGGTACCATGATGTGTTTTAAACTGATCAGGAAAAACTCCAGGGAATAGAAGGGCAACAATACTGAAGCCCCAGGCTACCCCGGCACCAATCCCAATCAATGTAAACATGTTCAGTTTCCAGGTAATGATGGATTGCCATGCACGCTGAAAGAACATCCAGGTTGCATAAAAGATCACCGGAATAGAAAGAAAAAACTGAACCCAGTTCCAGTATTTAAGCTCCAATAGATCAAACAAAGGATTGCTGGGAATCATTTCCGTCATGGCAATAACAAAAATGGGTATGGTAAAACCTGCTGCTATCTTGAACTTTTTGAGCAGGGTATTATAAGTTTTATCTTCTTCTTCAAGGTTTGTCCCTGTAGGTACCAGGTCCATTCCGCAGAGCGGACATGATCCTGGTTTGTCCCTGATAATCTCGGGATGCATGGGGCAGGTAAACTGAGATGCCTGTTTCTTGGCAGGATGTTTTATCAGGTCCATCCCGCATACAGGGCAATGACCTGGCTTATCATAAGTCTTCTGACCTTCACAGTGCATAGGACAATAAAACAGGCCTCCCTCTTCATTTTTATCATCATTTTGAGCCGCGGGACTTTGCTCATTGGCTGAATGATCCTGATTATGATGTTCTGACGAATTTAGAACATGTTTTTTCTGAACTGCCATTTCAATACCATAATGTCCGGCGGCAGAAAGAGCCTCCTGCAGCTTTTCCATGGGGACATGTTCTTGCATAGTTATGACGGCTTCAGCAGGTTCAAGGGTTACCTGTGCAGAAACGCCATCAATCGCATTCAGCACATTTTCAACTTTGCTCCGACAGCCCTGACAGCTCATTCCGGTTATTTTATAGGTGTGTTCCATGTTTTTGATTTGTTAGTAGCTTAATGTCAATCCGGCGCCATAGCCCATATCACTGTCGTAATGTGTTGAAAGCCCAAAGTACTTCGTAACGATGTACCTGAATCCAGCCATATATTCCTTATCGGTATTGACCATAAACTGGAAGCGCAGTCTTTTGGAAACAGGGATATCTTCCCTCATCAGCTGAAACCTGACATTCCCCTTGTGATCGAGGGAAGCATCTGCAACGATCAGCAGCGGTAGGGTATATTGAACTCCCAAATGAAATACCTGCCTGAAATTTTTGGTATTTCCCTGCCCGAAAAGATTGTTTCCCGGCGAAAGTGATTGCCCGAAAACATTCTTGTCCAAGGGATCAACCGTTCTTTTTCTAAAATCCCATCCGACATAGGGCAATAGCCATTGGTTTCGCCCGATATATCTTCCAAAATGACTTTCACTTTCATAGCCCATTTCCTTGTCAAACCCAATCCGCCATTCAGTGGTAAAGCGGTAACGGGTATTGGCGAGCATAACCTCACCATCACTTCCGTTTGTTTCAATCCCGATCCGTGCCATTGGATGAAATGCCCTGTCATCACTGAAAAGTTTGCGCTGTGCCAGCTTGGGGTCCGGAATTTCTGGATTAGGCGGAGAATTCTCATAACTGAATACCCTTCCCATACCGCTCATCATATGGTAGAGAATATGGCAGTGGAAAAACCAGTCGCCTCCTGGCTCTGTTGCTGCAAATTCAAGGGTATCCCGCTCCATGGGCATGATGTCGATAATGTTCTTCATTGGGGCATATTCTCCCTGCCGGTTAATTACCCTGAAGTCATGGCCGTGAAGGTGCATAGGATGGCGCATCATACTGTTGTTGTAAAGGATTATCCTAACATTTTCGCCCTTTTTTATCAGTATCTTATCGCTTTCAGAAACGGTTTTGTTATCCAGCGTCCAGACGTAACGGTTCATATTTCCCGTAAGGTCAAACTTGAGTTCCTTCCATGGGCCTTTTGGCAGGGTTGTTTTCTTTGGATCTCGAAGCATATTATAGTTCAGAGTAACGATATCGGCGGTTTCTGCCTCCATATTCATACCTGCCATGGTCTTGTCACCAGACATCTGCATACCCGGCATCCCCTTCATTTTTTTCTCTGTTTTCGGATTTTCTTCACCGGTTACCTCCGGGTACATCACCGTATTCATATCCATAACCTGGTTCTGCATCTTCATGCCTTCCATCTGTACCATATTGCCGCTCATATCCATCATATCGTTCATCATCTTCATTCCGGCAAAATATTTCAGTTTGGGCATTTTCTCTGCATGCACCTTTTCTCCCTTGCCCAGCCATAGCGATGCTGATCCCGTACGGTCTTCAGGAGTGACCAAAAATTCATAGCTCTTATTTTCCGGAATCGTGACCACTACATCATAGGTTTCGGAAACCGCTATAATCAGCCTGTCGACCTCTACAGGCTCCACATCATTTCCATCAGTCGCCACAACGGTAATCTTGCCCCCTGCATATTTAAGCCAGAAATAATCTGAGGCACCCCCATTTGCAATACGCAGCCTTACCTTGTCCCCAGCCTTGAACTGCGGCTGTTCGTTCTGATTTTTCCCATTGATGAGAAAGGCTTCATAATACACATCGCTCACATCCATGGCATTCATGCGCTTCCATTCATTGGCTACCTTTGTTTTAAAATGTCCGGTCCTGATCGCTTCTGCATAACTCTGGGTAGTCCCTTTTTTGATGGCAAACCAGTCGTTGGCATTTTTTAGGCTTCTATGAACCTCCTCGGGCTTCATATCTGTCCATTCGCTAATGACTACTGGAAGGGTTGGAATATCCCACTCCGTCCGTTTGTTCATGATAAAAGCCCCATACATACCTATCTGTTCCTGAAGGCCGCTGTGGCTGTGGTACCAGTGCGTTCCATGCTGGACGATGGGGAACTTATAGATGTAAGTAGCGTGCGGTTTGATCGGCATTTGGGTCAGAAAAGGAACACCGTCCATCTTGTTCGGAAGAAAAAGTCCGTGCCAGTGCAGCGCGGTTTCCTCGTCAAGATTATTATGCACGTAGATCAGTGCGGTATCGCCTTGCGTAAAGGTCAGTGTCGGCATAGGAATCTGTCCGTTTACCGCAATTGCCCGCTTTGATTTTTTTCCATAAGTTACCGTTGTATCGGCTATGTAAAGATCATAACGCACGGTGCGTGGTGGAAATTTATTCGAAACGGTTCTAATCGGGCCCAAATTAGCCTTTGCAGTTTTGATATTTTCCATGTCAGAACTGCTATCATCCATTGCCATGCCCGCCATATCACCCATATCCTCACTCTTTTTGGAACTTTCCTTTATTTCCCCATTCTTCTCAGGGTTAGCCTTGGGCTTTTCCTTAACAAGCTTCATCCCACATTTGGGACAGTTGCCAGGTTTGGAATCATGGATCTCGGGGTGCATTGGGCAGGTATAGGTTACTGATTCTGGTTTCGGCTTACTTTCCAATTTTTCTGCCGGCATTTTCATGACTTCCATAGCCCCCTTTTTTGCTTCCTGTTTCTTATTGAGCAGATCAGCTGTCTTTGCCTTATCCGCTTTACCTTTCTGCAGGATAAGCTTCATTCCGCACTTTGGACAGTTCCCGGGTTTTTTCGATTGTATTTCCGGGTGCATCACGCAAGTATAGATTACCCTGGACTGACCAGCACTGCCGTTCTTGTCCATTTTCATTCCCTTCATATCCTGGGCGGAAACCACAGAATAGAGTATCAATAAAAAGACTGTTAAAATATTTTTCATTTCTTTGTTAATTTAAAGAGCAGTGAGATTCTTTCTGTTCAAACTATCCCTTGAATTCTTTACCCACTTTATGAGTATCGACTTTTCCCTCGGATCTAATATTGCATTTCTGTGGATCAGGATATAAGAAAAAAGCGGCATTGTACCATCTTTTAAGCTATTTTCTATGGCCCGCAGTTTGTTCTGACGCCTTCGCAAGGTATAGCCGGCGAATTCATTAAAGTTCAGCTCCTCTTTTCCCGATCGTATGTGACTGTTAAGGTACCAGTGAAGCGGCTGAACATAGGCATACCATGGATATTCCGTGTTGTTGCTATGACAGTCATAACATGATTTTTTAAGTATACCCTGTACATCATCAGGCACAGGAACAAGTGTGGATATATCCTGAGGCATAACCTGCACGCTTTTATTGCGTGCAGGCTGTAAGATCTGCATAAGCAGGAAGATAACTAATAGCCCAAGAAAGATTTTCTTTATGCCCGTCATTTTTGTGCTATTTCAGTTCTTCCTTAACAGTACCACAGGTCGGCATCGTTTTTCCCAGGTAAGGGTTTTTGATCTCCTTTATCTCACTCACCCACATCGCACCCTTGTTGTTGTTGTACATGGGACAACGGTCAACATACAGGGGCTTGTCAGCGCCAAGGAGCCTGATCATATCGTACATGTCTTTGCTCAGCATATCGAAATGCTCTCGTTGATGGGCAATATTGCCTGCATTGGAACCGATATGCTCTGCGTGCTCTTTGGCATCATCCCGAATATCGCTATATGCACTGGCCTGCTCCGAAGTCAATGATTTTTCATCAAAACTGGCGAACGCTGCGACCATTTCACTGCCTGCGGCAGCAGCTTGTTTATCATCGTCCGTGGTAAGGGCATTTTTCAGTTTCAGATAGCCGGATAAAAGCGCAGCCGTTTGGGATTTTTTTACCTTATTGGTTTCCCTAGAAACATTTTTGGTCGTGGAATCCGCTACAGCAGAATCTTGCTTTTCATGTTTGCCATTTGTACAGGCGGCAAGGAAAAATAGTGGGCCCAGAAGGCTATATATTAATGTTTTCATTGTTATTGATATATTTTGAATAAATTATTTCGAGCTGTATGTAGAATATATGCACACAGCTATATTGAACGGACCAAAACATCTCAATGCTAAATGTCCGTTCAATAACAATATGAATTATTTGATAGTCTCTTTTACTGCACCACAGGTCAGCATCTGCTTACCGAAATAAGGGTTTTTGATGCCAGCGTTATCAGAAAGCCAATAGCTCTTTTTCATCGGACAGTAGGCATAATAAACAGGCGCTTTGGTGAGTTTAACCGCTTTCGCCAGTTTAAAAAGATTGGCAGAAAAAGTTGCGAAATGTTCTCTCTGATGGGCAATATCCTTACTCTCCGATATGTGTTTGGCATCAAAGGCAAGCTTATCCTTCAAACCCATAAATATATTCCTATCGGCTTCTGCCATTGATTTCATGTCCATATTGACCAACTCTTTGGAAAACTCAGCGGCTTTTGAGGCGGCGACTGTAGCATCTGCATTTATCAATGCATTTTTGATATCGTAATAAGAAGTTAAAAGTGACTGTGTCTGGCTATTTTGCGCAAGGATGCGGCCAGTGAAAACGATTGCCAATAGGGCAACTAGAAGAAATATTTTTTTCATGATTTTAAGATTAAATGTTTACACTATTTCCGCAGGAGTTTTGTCCGCGCGAAAGTTAGGCACCATGTCAATGTAACACGGGCTCTATTGGTAATTCGTGGTGAAATCTTATATCTGAAAGCTATTGATGGTTATCCGGATGTCCCTATTGGGTGGCCGCTCCCGCTGTCCGGCGTAAACACTCTTTTTGAGAACCAGTTTGACAGAAGCAATTAAAAAATTGTAATGATAATCTGGAAGCAACAGAACAGGTAGGATAACCTGGTTTTTAACGCTTTGGGGAACAAGCTTCCCCTGAACCACAAGGTCGTTGACCAGAGTCTTGCAACAGGGTTCTTCTTTTGAAAGATTCGGTCCATTTGAAGCGCTGTGTTTATGCACATGTGCCCCTTTATGCTGATGATCATGTTTGTGATTATTCTTTTTAGAGGAAACATGTACATCACTTTCTCCATGATTATCTCTTTCCATTCCAACTGCACAGGCAAAGCCAACAACAGTGTTGAGCAGAAAAATCACTAAAAGAAAGATGGCTTTGGTTTTCATCAGACTACAAATCTATATAAAGATGCGAAATTAAATTTATATAATTTTCCATATCTTTTATATAATTATATTAGAAAATCATCTCAAATTTCTGACATTGAACTTGTTTCAATATTTTTTGGCCCCTCGAAAAGTAATTTCGTTTCGCCGACTCCGAGCTGTCAAATGCTGAATTTGCTTTTCACCAAAGTCCAGACAGTATTTAGCGCAATCAAGTTACATACTATGCCAAATTTTACTTACCATGGGTATTTATCCATAAGATATGACGAACAAAATCATAACCTTACCCTCCATTTTTAAATACCAATTCGCTCTCTAACATATAAGCTCCGCCTGTTACCACGACCTCACCGGGCGAAATACCGGATACTACCTGCACATATCCCTGATTCCCTGCTCCGGTATTGATTTTTCTTTCAGAAAAACTTCCATCACTATTTTTAACCCATACCTTATTGCCTTTACCTGTTGCAAGTATTGAAGATGCCGGTACGGCAACATTATTCTGTTTTCCATTATCAATAGCTATATATGCCAACATTCCGGGCCTGATCAGCCCTTGTGTATTTGGGATTGCGATCCTGATCAGCACGACCTTGGAATCATCTGATAGTTCAGGATTTATGAATTCGATCTTTCCCTTAATAACCTGCCCGTTCAGGTCCGGAAAAGAGACATTGACCATATCATTTTCTTTATAGTTCCCGCTTTCGCTCGCGTATAACTGCGCCTCGATCCATAGACTGTTCAGCGCCTGTGTTTTTAATATAGTCATCCCCTCAGTTACGTAATCACCTTCGTGGACTGCTATATCGCTTACCGTTCCATTGATCTTACTGTATATGGTAGCTGTGGCCGATGTCCTAGATAAAGAAGAAAGATTTCTGATCTGGGCGGCATTCAGCCCCCATAATAATAGTTTGTGCTCCGCCGTACTGATCAGCGCATCATAATCTACATCAGGATTATTTAATACCTTCTGCTGCTGCCGGGCCAAAAGGTATTCTTTTTCAGCTGATAAGAGGTCTTCACTATAAATAGAATACACTGCCTGACCCATTGTTATTTTTTCTCCAACAGACCTTACAAATAAACGCTGTATCCGTCCGGCTATTCTTGCACTGATCTCTTCTGCCCTGCTTTCATCTGTAACAACTGTTCCGGTCAGAAGTTTTTCGCCCCCTGTATTTTCTTTCCTTACCGTATCAACAGTTATGCCGGCTAACTGGATCTGGCTTGCGGTTAATGTTATTTTTTTCGTGGCTGAATTCCCTGAACCTGTAAGCTCAACTTTGATCAGCTTCATACCACAGATCGGACAGTTGCCTGGATGGTCTTCATGTATCTGTGGATGCATCGAACAGGTATAGTAAAATTTGCTTTTTACTTTTACCACCGGCTGTACTTTTTGTTTGCAGCTGTTAAATATACTTACTGATAGCACCACAAACAGCAAGACACAGATCCTTTTCAGGTTAATTCTTTTTATATTATTCATGACCCTTTGTTTTGATGAAACTCTCACTGTCTGTTAAATACCCTGCATCTACTGCTAGGGTATCGGTTGCGGAAAGGCCTCTTGTTATCTGTATTTCGTTTCCATTGAAAGTCCCAACATTTACGCTGTGTGCATAGTATGAGCTGCCTTTTTTTAACCAGATTATTTTTGTCTGCCCAAGATCCTGCAGAGCAGACCTCGGTATCCAAAGCCCTTTGGATTTTCCCGTCTCTATCGAGGCATTGATTAAACTGTTTACCTTCAGCTGATGTTCCATATTGTCCAGGTAAACCCTAGCGCTAACTGTCTTGTCACCTTGCTGAAGGGTAGGTTCAATAAAATCTACTTTCCCATTTAGCGTTTTACCTGGCAGATCCGGCAGGGTAATCTTAACCGGTTGATTTAACTGTAAGCTGGCCAGTGAATTTCTGTCAATTTTGATAATGGCCCACAGCCTGTGGGGATCAACAACGTTGAACAGCGTCTGTCCTTTTTCCACATACATTCCTTCTTTTATAGCAAGGGGCATGTTACGGCTGAAGTCAGGCCTCTGGTCTGAACCCACTGGCCCCGCCATCTGGCTATGTGCAGCATCATGGACATGTCCTTCGTAGGCACTGTATACCGGTAGGCTATAAAATGCTTTGCCCGTTCTGACTACCTGTTCAACCTGGACAGCTGTCATTCCCAGCAGCAATAGTTTTTGTTTAGCAGCCCTGAGCAGCTCGGTTTCGCCTGAAGAATTCTTTGTGATATAGATCAGGTCCTGTTGAGCGGTTACCATATCTGCACTATATATATCGAAGATCCGCTGTCCGGGATGGATTTTCTGAAAGGCGAATTTGATGTACATCTTTTCGATGCGTCCGGAATAACGCGAGGCGATATTGTTGAACGTCCGGGTATCAAAATCCAGATAGCCTTCTGCAGAGACCTGCGTGGCCACTTCTTTTTCCTGGGGCAAGGCAAAAGCCACCGAGGAGATCACCGTACTGTTAACAGGCTCCAAAACTGTACTCAAGCTGATGCCGGAACCTTCGCTGGCCTGACCAGATTTTTTCACCAATGTCATCCTGCAGATCGGACAATTGCCAGGGTGATCCTCCAATATCTGTGGATGCATCGGACAGGTATATTGTATAGCGGTTTTGGATTGAGCCTGGACCGGTGCCTGTTTTGGATTGGAACAGGCGGCGATCAGCAACGTACCAAAAAGAATGGCCGGTAATATGATCCTAATGCATTTCATTTTCTTTTTCATAAGCTACCTGTATTGATAATATTTCACCTAAGCGCTCTAAAGCGTCCATCCTGGCTGTCTGCAGACTTTTTATGCTTTCCAGTACCGGTAGCAGTTCACCGGTATTCTGTTCATAGGCCAGGAGCGATGTTTTATAACTGTTCTGCAGGGCGGGAATAATGTTCTGCCGGTAGTTTTTCAACTGCCTGGATTTACCTGTCCATGCAGCCTTCAGTCCAGCCAGCTCTCCTTCTGCCTGGTTGAGGAGCGAAGTCTTGCGCTCGCGCTGCTGATCGATTTCGTATTGATTGCCCTTCAGGTTTGCTTTATAGCTTTTGGAAGACCAGGGTGCAATCGGAATGGTAATGGAACCCATTAAAATGTACTGGTTGGGCATCCCGCCATAACTGAACATATGTCCCGCCTGCAGCCCGAAGTCGGGTTTACGTTTACTGTATTCTACTTTGGCATTAAGCTGTTGCAGTTCTATACTGCGATCAATCCCCCTGATATCGCTCCGTACCGATGCAAGTGTAGCCGTATCGGTCACTGTAGCCGCATAATCCCTGACCACAAGGTTGGTGTCGATAATAAAATCCTGCTGTTTGTTACGGTTCATCAGGGTATTGAGCAGGATATTTTTCTGTCTGATTTCACTCTTAATTTCTTCCCGGCTATTGTCCAGTTGAAACAGTTCAGCTTTGGTCTTATATATATTATCCAGTTTTTCCTTTCCATAGGTAAGCCGGATATTGGAAGCCTTTAACATGTATTCCAATAACCCAGTGGTGTTATCCAAAAGTGTCAGTTTCTTTTCCAGGATTGCACGCTCAAAATAGTACTGTTTGGCCTGTGCGTTCAACTGGTTGTTCATGTATTTCTTTTCTTCGGCGGTAACCCTGGATACGCTTTTCATGTAGTTTTCCTTTGCGCGGAGCTTGGCCGGGTTGGTGAACATCTGTTCGGCAGTAACCATAAAGGAACCGCCATCGGGCTTAAGCTGATAAGGCGTCTGGTACTGTCCTGCGCTCAGCTTTGGGGCATCCAGGCTTCTGGCAGAGCCCGCGTAGGCATTCTGCGCATTGATCTGCGCGTCGTAAGTCCGCAATAAGGGGTTGGCCGCAACCCTTGCCAGCACGCTGTCCAATGATAGGTATTCCTGCTGTGCCTTAACCGTTAAGCTAAGGGTACACAACAATAGGCCGTATATTATTCGATGATTTATTTTCATGGCTTTATTCTTTTACGTCCAGCACTTCCAGTTTGCCATACTTCCTGAGTTCGTGCTCTTTGACCATTAGAAAAATGAGTGGGGTAACAAGGAGTATATGCGTTGAAGAGGTTAATACACCGCCAATCATGGGAAGCACGATCGGCAGCATCACGTCACTTCCTGTCCCTGTAGCCCATAATACCGGAACCAGACCAAATAGGGCGACGCAGACAGTCATCAGTTTTGGGCGCAGCCGCTTTACCGCGCCGTTCATCACATAGGTCCGCAGGTCTTCTTTACTGATTGTTTCGCTGGAATTACCTTTCTCCGCGACCAGCCGCTGCATGGCATCATTGAGGTATATGACCATCACGATCCCCGTTTCAACGGCAATACCGAACAGGGCAATAAAACCTACTGCAACAGCAACAGATAAATGCACACCAAAAAAATAAACCATATATGCCCCGCCGATCAGGGCAAAGGGGATAGAGATAAGACTGAAGAAGGCTTCCCTTATCGAATGAAAAGCAAAATACAGGCAGGCGAAAATGATCAGCAGCACAATGGGCATAACGAGCTTCAACGTACGTTCGGCACGGATCAGGTTCTCGTACTGTCCGCTCCATTCTATAAAATATCCCTTGGGCAGGGTTTTCGCCATACCGTTCAGTTTATCCTGCGCTTCTTTGACTGTACTGCCCAGATCACGGCCACGTACATTAAAGAGTACCGTTCCGCGCAGCAGTGCGTTTTCTGACTGGATCATCGCCGGCCCGTCACTGATGGTAATATGGGCAACCGAAGATAGCGGGACAGGCCCGAATGATGGGGTCTGCACCAGTGTGCGCCTGATCTCATCCAGGCTGCTCCGATAATCCTGTGCCAGCCTTAGGTTTACGCTGAAGCGCCTCCGGCCCTCAATGGTTGGCGTAACGTTCATGCCGCCCAGGGCACTTTCTACCACCTGGTTTACATCGTCTACACTGAGTCCATATCTTCCTATTGCTTCCTTATCAACCTGTATATCCAAGTAGCGCCCGCCGGTAATCGGATCCACATATAGATCCTTGACCCCGTTCAGTCCCTGTAGTGCCTGCTTCATCCTGCCGGATAAAGCGTAGAGGGTATCCAGGTTCTGCCCATAAACTTTTAAACCTACGTCGGTACGGATACCGGTAGAGAGCATATTGATGCGGTTGATGATCGGTTGGGTCCATCCGTTTACCACCCCGGGGATCTGAAGCTTCGCATTGAGTTCATTTATGATGTCTTCTTTTTTAATGCCCTTGCGCCATTCGCTCCTGGGCTTTAGAAGAACAATCGTTTCTACCATACTGATTGGAGAATTATCCGTGGCTGTATTTGCCCTGCCGGCTTTGCCCAGTACATTTTTGACTTCGGGTACACTTTTAATGATCCTGTCCTGTACCTGCAATAACTGTTTGGCCTGCGAATTGGAAATATCGGGCAGGGTTACCGGCATAAACAGGATCGATCCTTCGTCAAGCGGGGGCATAAATTCACTGCCCAGACTGAGCAGCAATGGGACACTGATCAGAAGTGCAATGATATTGATCCCGATTGTTGTCTTCCTCCATTTCATGCACCAGCTGAGGATGGGCTGATAGATTTTTTCAAGGGTTCGGTTCAATGGGTTATGCGCGTCAGTCCTTAGCTTTCCCTTTAGAAAAAACGAGATCAGCACGGGTGCCAGTGTTACTGCCAGAACAGCATCTATGGCCAGTATAAATGTCTTTGTCCATGCCAGCGGGCCAAACAGCTTGCCTTCCTGCCCTTCGAGCAAAAATACCGGCAGAAAAGAAGCGACAATGATCAGGGTTGAGAAAAAGACACCCCGGCCAACCTGTTTGCAGGAGGCTTCTATAATTTTGATTCTTTCGGATGTGGTCATAACGTTTCTTCTTCTTGTGCAATGGATAGGTTGCGGTGTGAATTTTCGACCATGACAATGCCGTTGTCTACAATAACGCCTATGGCAAGTGCAATACCGGTCAGGGACATAATGTTGGAGCTGATGCCAAATGCATTGAGTAGGATAAAGCTTGCTGCGATGGTAATGGGTATCTGGATGATGATGCTCAGGGCACTTCTCCAACTGAACAGAAACAGGATGACAATAATGGATACGGTGATCATCTCCTCGATCAGTGTATGCTTTACCGAGCTGATGGCGCTTTCGATCAGTTCACTCCTGTCGTAAGCAATCTTAAACTTTACACCTGAAGGCAGTCCGCGCTCGATCTCCTTCATCTTGTCCTTGACCGCGTGGATAACCTGGTCTGCGTTTTCGCCATAACGCATCACCACGATCCCCCCAACGGCCTCACCTGTGCCGTTCTCATCAAAGATGCCCAGGCGCAGGTCTCCGCCCATCTGAACGGTGGCAATATCGCGTACCCTGACAGGAACACTTTTTATCGTGCCGATCGAGATATCCTCAACATCCTTCAGGCTTTTGATATAACCGAGGCCACGGACAATGTAGCCGGTTCCGTTCATTTCAAACTTGCGGCCACCGACATCGTTGTTGTTGCTCTTGACGGCCTTAAGTACCTGGGATAAAGGAATGTTATAGTAATTGAGTTTATGTGGGTCAATATTGATCTGGTACTGTTTTTCAAACCCTCCGAAGGAAGCGATTTCACTTACGCCGGGAACCGTCTGCAGGCCGAGCTTGATATACCAGTCCTGGAGTGCGCGCTGCTCGCCAAGATCTATGCCCCTCGCATCAAGGGTATACCAAAGCACATGCCCAACCCCAGTTCCATCAGGGCCAAGTGTTGGCGTAATACCTTCAGGCAATAAACGTTGTGCATAGTTTAGCCGTTCAAGCACACGGCTCCGTGCCCAGTAGACATCTACCTTATCATCAAAAACAATATAAACAAAGCTCATCCCGAACATGGATGTAGCACGGACCGCCTTGACCCTGGGAATGCCCTGAAGGTTGCTCACCAAGGGATAGGTCACCTGGTCTTCCATGATCTGGGGACTCCGGCCCTGCCATTCGGTAAAAACGATTACCTGGTTTTCCGAAAGATCGGGTATGGCATCGATTGGGTTTTCGCGGATGGCATAACTGCCCCATGCAAATAAGGCTATTGCGACCAGCAGGACAATATACCTGTTCTTTAAGGACAGGGAAATAAGTTGATTGATCATCTTAATTATAATTGGCCCGGAACACGCCGTTCCGGGCATGATGAACTTACATTTTCATTTTACCTGTTTGCTTTTTAGGCGCTTCCCTTTTTACGAGCGTCATGCCGCATTTGGGACATTTCCCGGGTTTGTCGCTTAAAACTTCTGGGTGCATCGTGCAGGTGTACTGCACTTTCGGGGCAACAGCCTTTTTTGTTTTTACTGTACCCTGTTTAGTGGGCTTGGCGGGAGTCTGCGCAAATAGGGAGATACCGGAAAACAGCATGGCAAATGCCACGAAAACTAATTTTTTCATTTGTTGGAATTTTAGGAATTGAATAATGGCATAGAGCCAAACAATGACCTACGCGTGATTTATAATTAAGAAAATTGATTAAAAAGGAAATGCTCCGCAATCTTCTCCAGATAGGAAAAGGCAGAAAAGAGAATTAAATCCGGTAAGTGCAGTTGAGGATATAGATCGGTGTTTCGGGCTGCCCGGGCGGGGCGTTGGCCTGATAAGACTGAACGACAGCACGCTCAGTAAAAAGATTTACATGTGAAAACCGGATCGGTTCGGGAAGTAGGGCAGGCATTGGAGCATCCAGTATGAGCACGTCAGCACTGAAATGGGTATCCTTTATCTTTAAATTCTGTCTTTCGTTCTTACAGCAGTTATCCTTTGTTTTGGACTGAACATCGTTCTGGTCCGGTAAGGCAAGGATAAGTTTTACCGAAGCCAGTCTTCCACAGCAATAAAAACGGTTTACAGCCATCCCCAAAGAGGATAGCATATAGATCATTGTTATTATCAGGACTGCCGTGCGTTTCACAAATCTAATATAAGTATAATGCTAATGTAATTACAAAATATTCTTTCCTTGTTACATTATTACGAAAATATGTTATATAATTATTGGATTCTCCGCCAATATAATTAACCACAATTCATTTAATTAATCTGAGTTTTGGACAAGCTCAAAACCAATAGCGATGAAGGTAAACACCACTAGAAAGAAGATGGCTTTGCGTTTCATGACTATGCACAGCATAAAAATGCAGAAATAAGTGTAAATAATTCTGGGCTTTTTTCACATATTTATTCATTTATCATAAAGCTCGTCTATTTAAAAAGCTAATAGATGAGTTTATGATATCCGGTTTTATTAGTTGATTATAGAATCTATTGCTTATTTAATTTTTGAGTAAAAAGAACAGCAATCACCAATATCCCCAATGAAATGATGCCGCCATAAAAGAAATCATTTCTTGGAAAATGGCTTCCGGTGAATCCGGCAATGGGATAAGCAATCACCCACCATAAGTGGGAAAAGGCAAAATGGGATCCGAATACTTTCCCTTGCTCATCTGAAGCTATATCTTCCCCTATCAAGGTTTCGGAGGGCATTTCGGCTAAGCTTTGGCCTAATCCTGCAAGAAGCCAAAAAATCAGCAAAACAGCGTAACTGACATAATTTGCTCCAGTGATAGCCAATCCAAGCAGCAATACGCCAATTATTAACGATGCACGCCTACTTTTTGACTTGTCCAGATTGCCCGCAACAAAAGCTGCTACGGTTGCACCGATACCAAAGGCAGCCATTGCCCAGCCATATTGTTTATCACCTAGTAAAAGTCCATTTTTTATATGGCCTATGGTATTGACTAAGATCTGTGCCCCTGCAATTGCAGAAATAAATTCAATGGCTAGGGCAAATCGGATCAGCTTATTTCCGAAGAGCAATTTTGCTCCTTTAACAACATCTGCCCATGCAGATAATGGCTTCTTTGATATTAAACGAACGGGTCTGCTGATCTGTTGAGCTGGAAGCATGAGGATCAAGATACCTGCAAGAATAAACGATGCAGCATCCACAAAGAATATATCCCTTGCTCCAAACCACACGGCAATAATACCTGCAAGGCCTGGCCCAAGTACCCCCAGCAATTGAAATGTAGCTATAGATAGCCCAATGGCCTGCCGGTAATTCTTCTGGTCAACTACTTGTGGAATTATGGATTTATAAGTAGGCGTAAAAAAAGCATTAAACACATTTAAAAGAAAAACCAGTACATATATCTGCCATTCTACATTTACAAAAGGCAGACAGCAAATGATTCCCATTCTGATAAAATGCGTGATATATAATATTTTTTTCCGGTCGACCCGATCCGCTAATACTCCGGCAAAGGGAGAAAAAATGATGAAGGCAATCACTCTGAGTGTTAATGCTGAGGCTAGAATTACAGCTGAATTTCCCTTACCAAACTGATAGGACAACAACGCAAGTCCTACCCAAGTAAAAGCATCACCCAGCAAACTGATGGTTTGTGCGAAGTACAGGGTAGCAAATGCCTTATCCCTTAGTGCTTGAAAAGGCTCCTTTAACACCGTTATGAGTTTTGCCTGCGTCATTATTCCTCTACATTTTTCATTGCCGAGAGCAAGGTGTAAGCCCCTTTAAGTACGACAGCGGAGTTGCGGTCGAAATTCTCTGGCAATATGACCTCTGTGTACCCTTCCTGTTCAATACCTTTTTTTACCGGGATCATCTTAAATATAAATCCTTTTGTCTCCGAAGAAGAAGTCTGAATGAAGATATAGTCCATACCATCAGATTGCACGATAGACTCATTGGGTAGGGACGGAACAGTCTGATTTGTCGTTTCAATCATTGCCTTAGCGTACATGCCCGGGAAAAGACTTGTATTTCCGCCATCAAGCAAATGACAATGAACAGGCACCGTTCCCTCAGTACCAGTCGATTTTCCGATTAAAAAAACTCGGGCATTACGGTTGTATCCCGTTTCATTTGCCAACGCAAATTTTATGGATTGGCCCACCTTAATTTTAGCGGCATCCTTTTCGTAAACGTTCAATGCAAGGTGCATTTCACTTTTATTGGCCAGTTCAAAGATTACATCAGTTGGATTAACATATTTTCCTGTAGTTGCGTTGCTGAGGGTTACATATCCGTTAATGGGGGAATACAAATTGCTGGTTTTAGAAATCTTTCCAGATTGAAGGCTCCTCGCATTGATCCCAATTAGGGATAGTTTTTGCTCTAATCCACTCATTCTGGCCTGGATCATTTTATACTCAGAATTTACCTGCTGGAAAGTTTTTGCCGAGTTTACATCTTCTTTTCTAAGCTGTTCCTGTCTCTTGTATTCCAGTGCCAGGAACTCAAAACGGCTTTTGCTTTCCAGATATTCCTGTTGAATGTCGATAAATTCAGGATTTTCAATGATGGCAATCACTTGTCCTTTGTGGATCTGTTGACCCAATAACAAACCGGAACTTTTGATATACCCGCCTAAAGGAGCAGATATAGAAACCATATTTTCTGGTGCGACGTCAATAGCACCATTGGCCTTGATGACATCACTCAATGAGCGCATTTCCAATTTACCGGTTTGCAGGGCAGCCAGGTTATACTGATCTTTAGATAAGATTACTTCATTACCAGGTTTAGCGGTAGCCTCTTCCTTATTTTCTTCTTTGGCAGCCTGATTACAGGCCGTTAGGGTGAAAAGTGACAGCATGAAAGCTGCGATAAAATTTAGTGTTTTCATTTTGCTATTTCCTGTTTTTACTTCTTACCGATGATATTTTCTATATCCAATAGATTCTGGTTGTAAGCAAATAGCTCGTCCAGATAATCAGATTTAATTTTAATGGCCAGTGCCAGACTTTGAAGGTATTGCAGGTAAGCGATTTCACCTCCCCTAAACCCGGCATCCGCATTTTTAATGATCAGATCAGCTTGTTTTAAAGCACCTTGTTCATAGTAGTCCAGTGTGCTGGCATGCTTTTGATTCTGCTCCAAAAGCTGACTAAAATTGCCCTTCAAAATACTTTGCTGATCCTGTAAATTCGCAGATGCAATCTGCTGGTTTACTTTAGCTGCATTTACTTTTGCCTTATTTCCCCCTGGCAGCAAGGGAATACCAATACCTATCTGAAAGCCACTGAAACGGTCCGATCCGGCATAGTTCTGTGTAGCTCCATTAAAGTTCTGTATCCCATTGAAAGACTGGCTAAAATACCCGACCGAAAAATCAGGCAGTCCCTTTGCTTTTTGGAGACGGGTTTCCTGTTGTTTTACCTTTACCTCCTGTTTTAAAGAATTCAGGTAAGGATTGTCTGAAAGCATTACACTGTCCTGTGCAGAGATAAAAGGCTTTCTCTGAAGTTTATTTTCAAGAACAATAACCTGCCGGTTCGTGTTGAGCAGGGTTTGCAGTTCCTTTTCAGCGATATGAATATCTGCTTCAACTTGTCGCTGTGCATTTTTAAGTTCCATTGACTGGGTTTCCGAGGTTACCTTTTCCAATCGGTTACTTTCTCCTGTACGGTAACGCAGATCACTGGCCTTTAACAGATTGGTATACAGGCTATCCTGGTAGTGGATCAGGTTCTTCTTTTCTCCAAGATATACCAGCTTATAGTAGACACTTTTAACCTTGTTAATCAGCACCAATACCTGTACATCAAATTGCCCCTGCGCCATTGTTACCTGTTCTGCTGCCAATTTGGACTGCTGAGAATAAACGGTAGGAAATTCGATTTTTTGGTTAATACTGATATGGTTATCCCTTGCATTACTGTTGATCTGTCCCTGCTGATAGATCACATTAGTACGTTCAAGCGCGAGGCTTCCTTTTTTGAGTTCCTTTTGATAATCAACTCCAAAGGCTGCCGCCTTAATGCTGTTATTATTTTTTAAGGCAAGATCAATCGCTTGTTGAAGACTTAACTTTTCGGGCTTACTGGTTTGAGCAAATGTTCCCGAAGGCATCAACAAAACAGATGACAATACCAGAACAACCAGTATGTTCAGCGCAGTATTTGATTTAGGTTTGTTAAATTTTTTCTCAAAAAAGATGTATAACACCGGAAGCACCAAAAGGGTAAGCAATGTAGCGGTTAACAATCCACCAATCACCACGGTAGCTAAAGGACGCTGAATTTCTGCTCCTGAGGAATTAGAAATGGCCATAGGTAGAAAGCCCAATGAAGCAACTGCTGCCGTCATGAGTACCGGACGCAACCTGATTTTAGTTCCTATAAGCACTCTTTCATTTATATCAGTCATTCCTTCTTCTTTTAATCGGTTGAATTCTGAAATCAGCACAATTCCATTTAAGACTGCGACACCAAAGAGTGCAATAAAACCAACACCTGCAGAAATACTGAAAGGCATATCCCTGATCAGCAAGGCAAAGACACCACCAATAGCGGAAAGCGGGATGGCGGTAAAGATCAATAAGGTCTGTTTCATAGAATTAAAAGTGAAATAGAGCAGACAAAGGATCAGTAATAAAGCTACCGGAAGTGCAAACGCCAATCTTTTATTTGCTGCCTGAAGGTTTTCAAATTGGCCGCCATAGGTAACATAGTAACCAGCGGGGAACTTTATCTTTTGATCAATTTTGGTTTGGATCTCTTTTACAATACTGGCCACATCACGGTCACGAACATTAAAGCCAACAGTAATCCTTCGCTTGGTATCATCACGCTGGATTTGATTTGGTCCATTTTTAAATTCCACTGACGCTACTTCTTCCAAAGGGATTTGCTTACCCATAGGTGTAGAAATGTACAGTCCACGGACATTCCCAATATCCTGCCTATCTTGCTTATCCAACCTCACAACCATATCAAAGCGCTTTTCCCCCTCATAAACCAATCCTGCGGTTTCGCCAGCAAATGCAGTCTTAATTGTCCGGTTAATCTCTTCAATATTTAAGCCGTACTGCGCAATTTTATCACGGTTAAACTTGATCTGTATTTGTGGCAGTCCCGTTACTTCTTCTACATAGGTATCATAAACGCCTTCAATTGGCTTTATGAGTTTCCCAATCTTTGAAGCCTCGCCTGTCAACACATCAAGGTCTTCACCATAAATTTTTAACACTACATCCTGTTTAGCTCCGGTGATCAGCTCGTTAAAGCGCATTTGAATAGGCTGCTGAAATCCAAAGGTTGCACCTGATATTACAGAGAGCGCTTTTTGCATGGTATCAGCAAGCTCATCTCGCGTTTTGGCAGTAGTCCATTCGCCCTTTTCCTTCAGGATTACCATCATATCGCCTGCTTCAATTGGCATGGGGTCCGTAGGAATTTCTCCCGATCCGATCTTATTTACCACCTGCTTTACTTCCGGGAAACCGAGGATGATCTTTTGTGCTTTACGGGACACCTCGATCATCTGGTCAATTGAACTTCCTGTCAATACCCGTGTTTCCACTGCGAAATCCCCTTCATCCAGCTGAGGGATAAACTCACCGCCCAAACGGTTAAAGATGATGATACTGACTACAAAAAGCACAACTGCGGCGATGACCACAATTGCTTTGTGCTGGATAGCGCTCTTAATCAGTGGGCTGTAAAGTTTCTGGAAATAATCCATCATTCTGTCCGAAAAATTACGCTTATGGCTGCTATTCTTGCTCAAACCCAAAGCAGCCATCATAGGTACATAGGTAAGAGAAAGGATAAATGCCCCCAAAATGGCAAACATTACAGTTTCTGCCATTGGCCTGAACATCTTACCCTCAATACCTACCAGTACCAACAGCGGCAGGTAAACAATCAAAATGATGATCTCTCCAAACGCGGCGCTATTCCTAATTTTGGATGAGGCCTGATAGACCTCTTCATCCATTTGCTGTTGACTGAGGCGGGCGATTCCCTTAGCGGCAAAGTTTCCAATTGCAATCCGGTGGACAATACTTTCGACAATAATCACTGCCCCATCTACAATGAGCCCGAAATCTATGGCTCCAAGGCTCATTAAATTGCCGGAAACCCCAAAAAGGTTCATCATACAGATGGCAAATAACATTGATAAGGGAATAACAGATGCTACAACCAAGCCTGCCCGCAAATTCCCCAGAAATAAAATCAAAATGAAGACCACAATCAAGGCTCCTTCAATCAGATTTTTAGATACGGTACCAATAGCATTATCTACGAGTTTTTTACGATCGAGAAAAGGTTCAATAGTAACACCTTCTGGTAAGGTCTTTTTGATCTGTTCAATTCTTTCTTTGACATTATTGATCACTTCAGAGGAATTGGCGCCTTTCAGCATCATCACAATACCGGTAACGGTTTCTCCCTGGGCATTACGGGTGGCGGCGCCATAACGCACACTGTTTCCAAACTGAACGGTAGCCACATCACGGATCAGTACAGGGGTTCCGTTATTGGTTTTGATTACGATCTTGCCAATATCTTCCAAACCACCAACCAGACCTTCACTTCGGATAAAGTAGGCATTGGGTGATTTATTGATATAAGCACCACCAGTGTTCTGGTTGTTGGTTTCCAGTGCTTTGAAGATGTCGGCAATACTCACATTTACACTACGCAACCGGTCTGGGTTTACAGCAATTTCATACTGTTTAACGAAACCGCCAAAGCCGCTGACCTCGGCAACTCCGGGAGTCCCTAATAGCTGACGTTTCACGATCCAGTCTTGAATTGTGCGTAACTCCGTGGCATCGTATTTTTTTTCATAACCCTTTTTAGGGTGCACCACATATTGGTATATTTCTCCAAGCCCCGTAGTCACGGGAGCCATTTCCGGTTTCCCAACACCTTCTGGAATTTGTTTGGCAGCATCATTTAGGCGCTCACTGATCTGCTGACGTGCCCAGTAGATGTCTATATCTTCTTTAAAGACGACAGTAACTATAGAGAGGCCAAAACGCGAAAAGGAACGGATTTGACTAATACCGGGAATGCTGGCCATCGTTTGCTCTACCGGAAAAGTAATTAACCTTTCGGCTTCCTGGGCGGCCAGATTTGGGGTGACAGTGATGACCATCACCTGATTATCTGTAATATCAGGTACGGCATCAATAGGTAATCGGGTAATGGAATAAGTACCCCATGCGATCAATGCAAGGGTAAATAAACCAATAACGAGCTTATTCTTAATAGAAAATTCTATGATCTTATTGAGCATTTTGAAAGTTTATTGTAAAAAATCAGAAAAAGAGATTGCATAGGCAATCCTGTTCATTTACTTCAACAGCAAATAATTCCGGTATTTAACAATAAACAGGTGGGCCTCTTAGTGAGGCGGCATCTATAGGGAATAGCGCCGGGGGATGCTCAGGTGGTGGTGTACAATACTGTTGAACAATTACAATGGGTTCCTGTGTAAAATTATACAGCACCAAAACCAAATTTACAGGTACACTGACATCTAAGTGCTGTAAATCCAGTTTCTGAACAAAGTCACCATCAAGTTTTACATTATCAAAAGGGGTCGCTGAGCGGTCTTCATGATGATCCTGATGATCATGGTGATTTCCGGCATACTCTGCTGCTTCTTCATCATGATGGTGCGAAATGAGGTTATGAGCCAATAAAAGGCTGAACGCAAAGCCAATAAAAACACGGGCAATCCATAATCTCATTTTACAAATATATACTTAACTGTTAGAAATCCTGTGCAATTGTATAAATTATCTCAATAACCGGAGCCCGCTCAAAATAACAAGTACCGTGCTTCCTTCATGACCTACAACGCCTTCGGGAAGATTGATCATTCCTCCAATAAAATTTAAGGTGACCAATGTAAGTGCTACAGCGATCGCAAATGCGATATTTTGTTTAATTACCCTTTCTGTCCTTCGGCCAAATCCGATGGCGAACGGTATGTTTTCAATATTGTCCTTCATTAAGATAACATCAGATGTTTCAATAGCAATATCTGTACCACCACTACCGATAGCTATTCCAACTGAAGCCGTCGCCAATGCAGGAGCATCATTGACACCATCACCTACCATAGCAACTTTACCATATAGATTTTCAAGCTTTTGCACAACTTCCACTTTTTGCTGAGGCATTAACTCTGAATAAACATCTTCAATTCCTGCCTGTTGTGCTATGGCCATTGCCGTAGTATTGCTGTCTCCGGTTAACATGGCTGTTCTAATTCCCATGTCATGAAGTTCACTTATTATTTTCTTTGCCCAGGGCCTTATTTTATCCTGAATGGTCATCAGACCTATCAACTGCTTACCCGCGGCAATAAAAATCACGGTTTGCCCTTCCGCTTCAAATTGCGATGCGGTTTCCTCCTGTGCCTGGTCAATAGAAATACCGGAAAGCATATTTCTAAAACCTTTAAAAGTGTATTTGGGCAAACTGCATCACAATTTAAAAATGGCAATTTTAATTGCTGACATTGCATTCTTTAAATGATAAACCAATTTGATTGGCCGCATCAAACCAATTTCGGAATACCACAAACAAAAGGCTTATCAGAAATAATTGTTATTTATTTTTGGTGAAGAAGGGATTAATAGCTTTTTGTTTTCCAAAATTCTGATTCGCTAATAAATTAATCTTCGACATTACGTTTTACTACATCAATCATGTGGTCAATATCAAAAGGTTTTTGAATGTAGTCGTCTGCTTTACATGCTTCTGCCTGTTCCGGTAGTTTATCTGATGTTGAAGTTAAAATAACAGGTACATCTTCAGTTTCAGGATCTGCTTTTAAATCTTTAACAACCTCAGATCCCCTAGCTTCCCCTTTAATGTGCTCATCGATTACAATTACATCAGGATCAATTTTATCAATATTTTTAATAGGTTCTGTTGTTAGAGATGAGGTGACATTAAACCCTTCTTCCTCCAAAACCTGATCCATAATGTTTAAGATATCTTCATTATCCTGAACAAGCACAACTTTTTTCTTCATAAATACAATCAATCCATCAAAGATACAAACATCTTGGCTATAGAACGAAAACGTATAGGATATCAATTGTCAATATCCAGCTCCCAAACGATCAGATATTTTCAACGAAACTAGATTTCAATTCTGTAGAAATACTGAAATCTTGTAATAGGAGCGGAATGTTTATTAAAGGTCAGTACCAATGGTAAAGCGAAGACCTAGTGAGCTTACACCTCCGTGATCAAGATAACCAAACCGTTTAATGAGATCTAAGCGGAGTACTTTAAAGATATTTCCAACACCAACACCTAACTCTGCATAAGGTGTTTTTCCCAAAGGGAATGTTAAGGGATTTCCAGCCAGTGTTCTGGGAAAACGTAGCAGTTCTGGATGTAAAGTTGGATTGTTCTCGTCTCGCAAACCGCCATAAATCACTTTGGCAGACACAAATTCCCTCAATTTTAATTTTTTAATTAAGGGAACTTCATTGAGCAGGAAGCCTCCAAATGCATGTGTTAAGTTTAGGCCAACATAATGGTCGGCAACAAACTCCAGAAAATTCATATTGTTGTAGGCATTTTTATCGTAAAGATAGGTTTGGTTAGCCGGCAAAATAGATAACAATGGAAAAGGCAGTCGACCTAAAGTCGTACCACCAAGAAGTGTAATATCCGAATAACCTAATTGAGATAAATAAAA
>NZ_JBIWEB010000031.1:0-25512 GCF_044762335.1 Pedobacter suwonensis
CCTTTTTGCACAACAACTTCTGCTTTTTTCAAGCAACAACTCTGGGGGTCAATTTGAAATTGGCGAAAGGGGGTCAAATTTATTGGTATATGCACACTAATGGCCTTATTTCCCAAAACAGTCTCTTGTTTATTTATCGTTATTTTTTTTCTCTGTAACTTCAGCCCTTATCTCCTGAGCCAAAACCTTAAGGTCCTGCATTGCCTTACGTACTCGCGTCCCAGCCGCTGCGTTTCCACCATCATAAAATTTTGTTACATCGGCTTCTACTAAAGCAATAACTTCCTGCACCTGTTTGAATTTGTCCATAACTGTTTTTTTTAAAGGGCCAGATGACCCTGGTATTGTTTTTTATCTAGGAAACCGTATTCCAGCCCTAAAACTAAACATTTCAACCAAAATTCAAAAAGAACTTTAAAAATTCCGAATCCTACATCATTGCCTGCCCTTATTACATCTGCTTACAATGGATAAACCGTAGCATCCGCCAACAAAATACCCTATCCGGTGAAGTTCCTGATTTGAAAGCAATAGATGATTTACTGTTTTGGTTTATAATACTGCATTCCGTGCTCATGTTAAAAAAGTAGGTCACTTTGGGAGCCGTGCATTATAATTCCGACACCATTAAAATCAATCTAAAAATAAATTTAGATAAATCTAAATTTATTTTTAGTCTTTTCTATTTTTATTATTAGATTTACAAAAAAATCAGATAACATGCAGAAAAGATTACCGATTGTCATGCTTTCACTTATGAGCCTGGTTGCTATAATGGTGTCCTGTGAGAAGATAATCCCTTCTTCTCCAAAAGAGGATGAAATTCTTGATGGCCCGGTAGAAGGACTCAGCTATGAACAGCTCAGACGGTTCGCTTTGGGAGATGCAGCCTTCAACAATGAGATATTTACCCCTGAGAATGGTCTTGGTCCTGGCTTTGTTGCAACCAGCTGCGGAAGCTGCCATGCGGGTGACGGCAAAGGCCATCCTTTCACTACGCTGGTCCGTTTCGGGCAGACCGATGAAAGAGGCAATAAATTTTTGGACCAGGGAGGCCCACAACTGCAGAACAGGGCTATTCCCGGATACCAACCTGAGCAAATCCCAGCAGGGGCCACCTTTTCAAAATTTACACCGCCTGCCAATACCGGCCTTGGCTTTCTCGAACTGGTAGCTGATGCAGATATACTAGCTATGGCTGACCCTCAGGATCTGGATAATGACGGCATTTCTGGTGTCCCAAATTACGCAGTGCTTCCCTCATATGTTCAGGCCTTTAACAATGCTATTGCACTGAAGGGAAAATATATTCATCGTTTTGGAAAAAAGGCGGCAGCATATAACCTGCTCCACCAGACCGTGAATGCCTACAACCAGGATATCGGGATCACTTCAAGCTTTGATCCTGTGGATGCCTATACGCGGATGGTGATTGATCCTGAAATCCCCACACTTACAGTGAATAACGTGGTGTTTTATCTACAGACGCTAAAAGCGCCCATACAGCGTGATGCAGGGAATGCGGAAGTGGAAACTGGCAGAAAACTGTTCGAAAAGATCAACTGTTCAGGCTGTCACAAGCCTACCCTAAAAACAGGTTTTTCCCCGGTTGCTGCTCTCTCCAACAAAGAATTTCATCCCTATACCGACCTGTTACTTCACGATATGGGACCTGGGTTGGACGATGGTTATACGGAAGGATCGGCAAAAACCTTCGAATGGAGAACCCCGCCCCTATGGGGACTGGGACTTTCGATGAATTCACAGGGGGGATCTTATCATCTGCTGCATGACGGAAGGGCAAAAAGCATCGAAGAGGCCATAACCCTTCATGGCGGCGAGGCATCTGCAAGCCGCAACAGGTTCAACCAGCTGTCTGGGACAGAAATAAATGCTATGCTCAGATTTTTAGAATCACTATAGAAATGAAAAGAAAAGATTTTATAAAAGGCTGTGGAATGGCCTGCCTTGGAGGCCTTGGGATCACCACGTTGATCAGTGGATGCAGCAGCCTGGTGCCGGCGACGGGCGAGATTGCAGGGGATAACCTTGTAGTAGAAATGAAGGACTTTGAGCTCAGACAGGGGAAAAATGTCCAGTTCAAAAGATACATTGTAGTCAGCAATGACCTGCTCCGATATCCCATCTGTATCTATAGGCATGACGAACTGAATTATTCTGCACTGTGGATGCAGTGTACACACCAGGGAACTGAGCTCCAGGCTTTCGGAGACAGGCTTCAATGTCCGGCGCACGGAAGCGAGTTTGACAATAAGGGCAGAATGACCAATGGTCCGGCAGAAGCAAACTTAAGAACCTTCCCCATCACCATAGAAAAAACCAGGATCAAAATTTCACTGAAGGCCGTATGAAAAAACTCTTTACGCTAATCATATCTATTGGTATCGGTCAGATGGCTTTTGCCCAGATCGACCCGAAACTTTTAAGGGCCAAACCCAGTGATACCGCAAAAAACTCACTCAACATGGATGCAGTTTATGAACGGCCTTTTATTGCCGTGGGAAAACTTCCGGTGTCGGTGGGCGGGTATATGGAAGCCAACTGGCAGTATCAGGGTACCGACGGCGTCTCTGAAGGACAGCAGTTTCAGTTCCGAAGGATGACGCTATTTGTAGCCTCAACCATTTCCAAGCGCATCAAGTTTCTTTCCGAGATTGAATTTGAACCTGCTGAAAAAGAAATAGCGGTTGAATTTGCTGCGCTGGATCTGGAACTGCACCCCTTGCTTAATTTAAGGGGTGGAATGATATTAAATCCCATTGGTGCATTCAACCAGAACCATGACGGTCCTAAATGGGAATTCACCGACCGTCCGATCGCCATGACACAGATGCTGCCTGCAACCTGGAGCAGTGCAGGATTCGGGATTTATGGCAAAAACTATAGTGGTGACTGGATGCTGGGCTACGAGTTATATGCCACAAGCAGCTTTGACGATTCCATTATTGCAAACCCTGAAAACAGGACCTCCCTGGCTGCCTCAAAAAGGAATCCGGAAAGGTTTGAAGAAATTGCAAGCGGGCAGCCGCTTCTAACGGGAAAGGTTGCAGTACGAAAGAACAATATAGGCGAACTCGGCTTATCCTATATGGGAGGCGTTTACAATAAATGGCAGTCTGACGGGATCGTGCTCGATGAAAAACGCAGGCTAAATGTTTTTGCCATAGACTTTAACACCACACTTCCCAAACTTAAGACCTTCATCACCGCGGAGTGGGCATGGATCAAAGTCGATGTTCCCGACACCTATTCCCAGCAGTTCGGGAGCCGTCAGATGGGGGGATATATGGATATTGTTCAACCTGTGATCAAAAGAACGATCCTGGGCTGGCAGCATTCTGTTGTAAGTTTAGCCTGCAGGGTAGAATATGTGGACTGGAATGTGGGAAGGTTCAGGGAGACCGGCGGGAATATTGGTGATGAACTATTCAGCATTATGCCTGGAGTCAGTTTCCGGCCAAGGCAACAGACCGTGTTGAGGTTTTCCTACCGAAAACAGTGGCAGAAGGATATCCTTGGAAACCCAGCGGCCAGAACCGGAGCAGTCCAGTTTGGGATATCTACCTATTTTTAGGCTCTGCTCCGGTATCTCATTCAGGTAAGGAGGGCATAAATGCGTAGCTTACAATGTAGACAATATCCACTAATAAGCAGATGGATATTGTCCCTTTACCAACCAGTGCAAGTAACCACCTCGTTTTTTAGGTTAAAAAGATGTCCACTATTGAATATTGCCATTACATAATGTAATATGTGGTTTCTGCCTTTTGCTGTTCTATCGGTGCATGCTCTATCATCTCCATTAAGTTTCTTTCAATGGTCATCGAAAGCGTGGTCATAGGTGTATCGGTCGGAACATTTTCGAAGGGGTCCTGCATGATAATGGCCGTTTTCTCGATCGTAATAAAAAGGATGGGAACGAGGAAAGTCAACAATATTTCTAATATCGGTGTCTCATCATCAAGCCCAAATGGCATAATGCTCATGAGCACATAAATCAGAAAATGGATCAGCACGCTATAGGACCGTGGAAATACAGTATTTTTGATACGTTCACATTTTCCCATTGAATCGCAGAGACGGGCAATCGTTGAATCGATCTGTACCAGTTTGTTAGCATCCAGATCAAAGCGTTCGCTGGCCGATGCAAGTTCTGCCGAATGACGGCTGAGCAGGAGGTTGGCGCGATTTTCACTTTTAAGGTTATGTTCAGAAAAATAGTCCTGTACTTTTTTTGACGAAGCTATCCCTCTTAGCGACTCGGAGAGTGCAAAGCACCATATCACCTGACGTAGAGCAAAAGACCTCACAATTTCTGCCCCATCCGCGCTTTTTGGAAAATAAAGCAGCAGCTGGCGCATGAGCGTTCTACTGTCGTTCACGATGGCACCCCAGATTACCCTTGCCTCCCACCATCGCTCATATGACTGCGAAGTCCTGAAAGCCAGCAATAGAGAAAGGGTTGTACCGACAAAGGCAGAAAGCGCTAGTGGGATTTTGATCTGTTTAAGGATGCCGTAATGGTCAAGGGTACCTGCAGCCACCGCATAAATTCCGATGGTGAGGATATCCCATTTGATGAGACGGATGAAATATAGCACTGATATTTTTTTGTCAATGAGCATATCTGTTATTTTTTTAATGTTATTAAATAGAATATAATGGTATCTCGGGACGGAAAATTAATGTTATTAAATATAAATATTTTATTTGATCACATATTTTCGGATTCATCTCTGGTTATTTTCAAGCGCAAGGGTCGTGTCCGGTATCGCGGTAAATGTCTGAGGGGTACTTATTGTAGCCGACGGATAATTTTCCACTCTCAGTTTTTCAGTATGCTTTTCATCATGCCTGAAAGGTCCTTTCCCCTCAGCATTCAATTCTTTTCCTGGACGGTAGAGATGACAGAGATACACCAGGAATTTTCTTACCGGCTTAGCGTTCCTGTAGATAACAATTGGACTCAATTGCCTGATGCTGCTGAAATAATTTTCCAGCGTAAGCGGATTATCACTTGCCTTGTCCAGGTCGGTAAATCCAGGCTGGGAATCGAGAAAGATAGCACATTTGCCGTTCAGCACAGATAGATCGGTTCCGATGTAACTGAAATGGAGCGCGTGCTCCCCTATCACGTTTTGCCCGTAGACAAAAAGTGGGCTATATAGATTGAGCTCGGCGGAGGTTTTATAGCTGTCTGCTGAAAAGATGAAGTCTGCTTTATATTGTTTTTTAAGCATCTGGGTTTTTTCATTTAGCTCCTTCCACCCTACCCAGGTATCATCGGAACGAACGGGAAACGGATAGAACACGATCTCACAGAGCAGGCCGGCATGGATTACAAGGGAAATGATGGTCTGTATTCTCACCCACCTGTTTTCCATTATCCCAGATGCAAGTATTATACCGGAAATATAGGCAGGCATCATCCAGTTTATTTTTATCCAATAAAAGGGTGATAGCATCAAAAAGCCAAGGAAGATGGGGAGAAAGAAAGCCAGTAGAAAGGCATTTTTATCCGAGAAAACTATCCTGCCCCGCTCCTTGGGCCTGAAGATCAAAAAAAAAGACCGGAAGAGAAAGACAAAAAGCACAGGAATGAGCAGTGCAAGCTGATGGCCCAGAAGGCCAAAGATAAACCTTGGATGAAACTGGAGTTGGGCAACCGAGTCCATGCGCTTTGATCCCTGGAAAGCGAAGGAAGCGAACCCGTTTCCGAAATTCCAGATAATCACTGGTGATGAAACCAGGATCATAATCAGGATGGCAAGCCAGGGCCAAATGGTAAAGAGTTTTTTTCTCATCGACGGGCTTATCAATAAGAACAGCATCATCCCTACGGGCAGAAAAACAGCCGTATATTTACTGTCAAAAGCCAGGCCCATCAGTATCCCTGCATATATCCAGTTTATTTTTCTATCCTTAAAAACAGCGTCGTGGATTTTACAAAGCGAAAGCGTCCAAAAAAAAAGAAGTGGGGTATCGGGTGTGGAAATCAGTGAAAGTATACTCACCATCAGGGTTGAGAGAAATATAACAATTACTTTTATGGACTGAAAAACGGGATAGAAACGCAACGACAACCTGTAAACGGCAAGGGAGGTGAACGCGGTCAGCAGCGAATCCCCGAACTTAATCGCCATCGGATTTGTGCCCAAAACGCCGGTAGATATCCTGATCAGCCATGCAATGGCCGGGGGATGGTCAAAATAGGATAGGCTTGGATGGCTGGCATAAAAAAAATAATAGGCATCCTGTGGCATGGGTCCCATAATAAAAATGGCAATCAGCCGGATAAGCAGAATGCCAGCCAGCATGTAAAACACTTGAGGTGGCAAAATGGAAGGTTTACGTGTTTGCAACATAATTAGGGCTATGAGAACAGGATGGGCATATATCTACCAGCGTGTTCAGGTAATCAATAAGATTTATTTGATCATATCGCTCTTGGCGACCAATAAAAAGCATGGGCAGGGTCAGTTCCGGATTCCATATACAGGCGGCCCGCGGAATCTGATGTAAATCAGATTATACCGGTTGGGAGCGGAACCGAAAAACCTAAAGGGATATAAGAGACATCTGAAATGCAAAAAAACGCCTGACTCGCGAAGGGTTAAGTGGTCGGCAAAAAAAGTTTTCGCTATTACTCTTGCAATTTCGGCCAGATGACCTGCAGGCAGAACGATGGCATGGCAATTCAGCTTCGCCTCTGTGCGTTTGTGAGTATCGCCATGTATGGTTTTTACATGCGGATTTTCCGGCACTAGTCCCTGGCCAAGCAGGAAACTGAAAGTGACAATCAGGACGGTACGTAAAAAATGGAAACTCATGCGCAGAAAGATTTATTTCAACTGAATATAGCCCATAAGCTAACGGGAGATGGAAGAGGCCGACCTATTGCTCTTTTTGGAATTATGCCTTGCCGTAGGCGTAAATAAGGCCAGAAACCAGAATAACACGGTCAGTAATACGATCAGAGTAATGATTAGCGGATTACTGAGCCTACTGCCCTTGCCAGAAATCCCGGGATTGGCATTTTCCATCGCGTTTTTCGTTCTTTTTTTTCTCACGTTGGTTTAAAAAATTTAATCTTTAACATAACCTTTATAATAATTTTGGCGATAGGTTTTATATTTTTTTTAACTTTAAGAGCTTAACAAGGTTTTATAATATGTCCTATTTTTTTAGCGAAGTGATTTCGGGCGTTTTCCAGTCCAGCCCGGATCTTTACTGCCTGGCGATCGACTTTTTTACCATCGCTCTCACAATGAAAGTTTTTCGCTGGGTAATTCGGATAAGCATACTTTCGCCCCCAATCTTTCAGAAATAGCAAAACCATTGTTAAGCGTCAAAAATAGCTTACCATTCCTACCCCTATCGTGCCATGGTTATAACTTGGCAGCATGACCGATCGGCCCATATCCTTTGAGGTAAATAAACCCCTAATTTTCGGATATAGCCAGTAGGCTGCCCGGGTGGAAAGAAAACCTATACCTGCCCCTGCAACCACATCGCTCAGCCAGTGTTTATTGTTATACATGCGGTAATAGGCTGTTGCAACTGCGGCAGCATAACCAGAGATTGAATAGGCCAGAGACCTTGCGCCGTATTCCTGGTTCAGGAATTCCGCGGAAGCAAACGCTTCCGCAGTATGGCCGGAAGGGAAGGCATTGCTCGAGCCATCCGGCCTTGGCACTTTGGTAATTCTTTTCAGGGATTGACAGGATGCGGTAAGAATGATGTTGCTCAACAGGTAAACCCCCGCCTGATCGAGCGTGGAATTCCTTCCCTTTACCCCGGCAGCACTAAGGCCCAGAACCAGCACTCCGGGGGCAAACTGTAAATAGTCATCCACGCGGAATTTAGGGTGGGGGTGTTCAAGGGCAAATTCATGGCGTGCGGCGATATCCAGGTCACTAAGTCCGTGATTGCCAAGTTTTACAAATCCGTAAGCAATACCTGCCGAAGATGCAATGGCAGCGAATGGGGACATCCTTATCTTGAATCGCCGGACTTGTTCATTGTTGTTTTTTGCCATTATACCGGTATCTGCTTTTAGGCTATCGACTGAATCCTGGGCAAGGGATAATATCGGTCCTAAGACCAGTACCATCAGAAAGAGGTTACTGAATATTTTCATTTTTTAGCTGTTTAGTCATCCATTGTATGAGCATCATCACCATGTTTCATTTTGTTTTTCCATTTCACATACCATTTCTGGTGATGGAGGCTTAGCAGAAAATAAATTCCACAGGCAGCGGCTATTGCGATCACAAACATGTTGAGACCAACGGCGACACCGATGCCCGCAGTGCACCAGATCGTGGCTGCAGTGGTGAGCCCCTGTGAGCTATTGGTCTGTTCGTTCTTGTAGATAATACCGGCGCCGAGAAAGCCGATCCCCACTATAATGTTGGCAATAATCCTCGAGGCAGCGGCCATATCACCCATATGTTCACCGATAGCGGTAAAGAGGGCGGCACCCAGACATACCGCGGCATAAGTGCGTATTCCAGCACTTCTACCATGCCTTTCCCGGTCAAGCCCTATGATGCCTCCAAGGATAAATGCGGCAAAAAGCCTCAAAAGTATGTCCCATTCGTTGTCCAGATCCATTTCGTCTTTTTAGTTTGGTTTATTTTTTATGCGCTCGTTCACCAGAAGGATATTATTTTGCTTTCCTTGCGATAGCAGAGAATTGCAATAAGGGGTAAAGAAACGGTGTGCAGATAGAAATGCAAGTGTTTTTTTATCCCAGTTGCTTAGGTCTTCATCTGCCCTTTTCTGCATTTCGCGCGCAACCTTTGCATCGGTGATGAGAAATTCCTCATTGCCCAGGTTATAGGTATCCGCATCACAGATAATTTCTTCAAGGATATTCTTTGGGCTATGCGGAATGGAGGTGGAGAGGATGCAGCGGCCAATGGCGGAAATGATATCCGGTGCAATCCCTTTATCTGAAAGAAACTCTTCCATCAGTCGCACGCTTCGATGCTCATGGCCGGCAGGAGGTCCAGTCAGCTGCCCGGTGTCATGAAACCATGCGGCAGAGAAAAGTATGAATTCCTGAAGGTCATCCAGGCGAAAATTGGAAGCGATTTCCTGCGTCCGTTTGACAACTAACCTGGTGTGTTCCAGATCGTGATAGACCAGGTCAGTCTGCCAGTGCTCCCCAAAAAGATAGCTTACATAAGATTGAACATCGCCAATAAGCATGCTGAAGATGTTTTTGCGCCTGCGCTTAAAAAAGTATTTACCTGTTAGCAGGATTACAGACCCGGCAAGTACGCAGATCAATAGTAATTGATAATAATTCATAATATTCTTATTTTTTTAATCCGCCTGTCCTAAAGAGATAATAGGCACTCTGATAATAAGAAATGGCTTCCCGGTCCATTGTCCCGGAAGATTTTACAGGTGTCTGCGTATTGGCCTTGAAATCGTAGATATAACTCTGTGGGGCTTTCCTTGGACTGAGTACCACAAGGGTGTCGCTACGGAGATAACCGAGCTTTTGATAGGTCCCCAGTAATATCCTTGGGCGGTAACCAGCTGAGCGTACATCCATTCCATAGTTATTGCTCTGAAAATCCCATTTCAACAGGCCGAATAAGGTTGGATAGAGATCTATCTGCGAACATAGCGCAGGGACTTTGAAAGGGGACTGTCCCTTTAGATTATAGATCATCGCCGGGATATGGTAACGGGAGATATCAATCTCATTCTTTCCTGCGCTTTCCGCACAGTGATCGGCAACGAATATAAACACGGTATTGCTGAACCACGGTTTTTTCCGGGCATTTCTTAAAAATTCCCCAATGGCATAATCGGAATATTTTACTGCGCCCTCTCTTCCCGTGCCTGGTGGGATATCTATTTTTCCCTTGGGATAGGTAAAGGGCCGATGGTTGGAAGTGGTCATGACAAAATCGTAGAAAGGCTTCTTTAACGAGTGCCTTTTATCCGCATCACGGATTACCGCAGCGAAAAGATCCCCGTCCGAAACGCCCCAGGCATTTTCAAAGCTCACTTCGCTATCGGTCAGTATGGTCCGTTTTCCCTGATAGGCATCGCCCATTGTAAGTTTCCTTCCCCTATCTGTTATGTCATAGCCATTGCTTCCGAAGAATTGGTTCATATTGTCAAAGTAACCGTCCCCGCCATAAAAAAAGCATGTGGAATACCCCCGGTTGGAAAAAATACTGCCTATTGTACTCAGGTTTGCATTATTGCCCCGCCTTACAATACTATTCCCCGGTGTTGGCGGAACGGCGAGGGAAAGCGCCTCCATCCCTCGCACGGTACGGGTGCCTGTTGCATACATGCGCTCAAATAGGATGCTCGCTTTGGCTAGCGAATCCAGAACGGGTGTCAGTTTTTGTGTATTACCAAAAGTGCCCATATAATCGGCGCTGAAACTCTCCATGACTACCATGATGACATTGGGTTCCTCCTGTCCATTACCGGCCAGAACCAATCTACGTACCGAAGGTCCATTGAGGATAAACCTACTAGAGGGAGAAGAGAGTTCTTTTCTTACGGTACTAAAAGCAAGTTCATTTGCGATCATCGGATAAAACTGATCGTAGCTAAGCTCATTAGCTCGGAAAGCTGCGATGAAGGAATATATGCCGGCCTTGGAAATTTCGCCTGCATATCGGTTACCGCTTTTATCCCCCCAAGAATTATTTACCTGCAGAGTATAAAATATTGCTGTTAAAATTACCAGAGCTGTGTTTACCGAGCGACGGGCAAAAGGTGTAGCAGATTCAAAGCTCTTTTTGAATGCCCCCTTCATAAGATAGTTCCATAAAAGGGAGATGATGACAACGCCGGAGATTAAAAGAGGGAGCGGATAGGATTCGTTGATGTTGTGCACAACCTCATAAGTATAAACAAGATAGTCTACTGCTATAAAGTTGAAACGACTCTCAAATTCACGCCAAAAAGTAAATTCTGCAAAAAAGGAGAATACCGATATCAGTACCATCAGAAAAAGAAGAATATGGGTAAACAACTTGTTAAATCCAGTTCTGTTCCATTTTTGTGGAAGAATGAGCAGATAAAGTGCATAAAATACACTGAAATATGTGGCCACCCCAAGATCGAAGACAAATCCTTTAGCAAAAGCGGTGAGAATTTCTCCAAATCCCAGCCCCGCCTTTCCGAGCGAAATCACAGTAAAACTGATTCTCAGTATGGTCGAGACACAGATGAAGAAAAAGATAAAGGAAGATAGTACACTATATCGGCTTTTCATAAAAATCTGTTTCATGGTTTATTTTTTAGATCCGGGGGTATTGATAACAGAATTGTTGCTTTTTTCCTTGGTATCCTTGTTCCAATGTGAATTATAGAAATGTTTGGCTTTAAAATAAATGGCGAGTGCCAGCAGCAGCGCCAGAATCCAATAAAATACCATCAGGAAGACCGATTTCTTCGGTCCTTTTACCTTCTTCTTTTTTGTGGTTGTCCCACCTGCCCTGGCAGCAGTGGGCCGGGCGCTGTTTTTTTTCTTTGTCTGCATTTTATTCAATGTTTTAAGATCGGTCAGGAGTCTTGTGGATACCTTTCCGCGGTTTGCATTATATTTTGTGTGACCGGGGGATAATCTCTGCTCTGCCATTATCCCTCCAGGTTGATAAACCATTGCTGGGCCCGGTTGATGGCAACCTCAACAATATTGAGCTCGCTTACCTCTCTGGTAATTCTAAGTTCGTTGGCGATCTCGATCGCTTTTTCCCTTACCCTTGGGTCAAGGTCCTTCATCTCAAGTGGAAAATTTTCTGGTGTCCAGTCCATAGGTTTTTAGTTTTATATTAAATTATTTTTGGATCATGCCCGAGAGCACATTGATTGTCAGGGCAACTATTACTGTATTAAAGGCGAATGAAAGCACACCGTGCATCCAGGCAAGCCTTCGGATCCGTTTGGAGGAGATTTCTACGTCAGATACCTGAAAAGTCATTCCAACCACGAAAGCGAAATAGACAAAATCCATATAATCGGGATCTTCTTCTCCCGGAAAGATCAGTCCTCCGGGCTTTTCTATTTTTCCTTTTTTCTCATGCTCGATGTCACAGTAATAGAAATGTGCATATCGCATGGTAAAGACGGTATGAACCAGCCACCATGAGCTAACTACACAGAGCAACGGAATAACGATAGTCATAAAAAAGCCCTGATCGGTCTTTTCCGAATTCTCACGCAAAAGGATAATAATGGAAAAAAGACTGGCGAATGCAGCGGCTATGGCAAAAAGAAAAATGAGCGTCCTGCTTGAATCCTGCGCATGGGCATCGTGTTTTATCTGACTGGGATGCGAGGCGTTAATGGTTGTCCAGGCGAGCGTTATGCTGGTTATTGCATAGCTGAGCCATGCAACCATCCACCTGACAGAGGTTTCCAGTTCCATAGCATAGCAAATACCAAGGACGGCAAGAGCAACACCCAAGGAGAGGTAAAGTTTATGGTGCGCATCGAGCTGACTGATTTTAGTGATAATATGCATTGGTTTAGATTAAATAATTAGTCCCAGAACCATAAACAGAAGAAATCCTAGGAAAAAAGCCGCGGTAAAAAATGGAGAATCCTTTTCTTCATGGGCTTCGACAAGAAGTTCCTCGGTAACTAAAAACAGTAAGGCTGCGCTACCGAATGAGAGCACAAGTTCCAGTACTTTTTCTCCCGTAAAATGCAGCATAAAAAAACCACCCCCCGTTCCCAATAGAAAAACCAGGCCAAATAGCGAGAGCACCCTGATCAGCCTCCTTTTGGAACTTCCAAGCTTGGTCAGCCTGGTACCTACTGCGAGTCCTAGCGAAAGGCATTCCATCGCAAGTGCCAGTGCAAGCAGGGTTCCTTCTTTTGATCCCGCTGCAAATCCTATCCCCAAAAGAAGACCGTCCAAGAGTAGGTCAATGCCTACCGCGATAAGCATTCCCCAAGGCAAAAGCTTTCCATCATTTGATCCGCCCATTTTGAGCTCAAGCCTGGCGGTATACCATTTGACCAGAAGCATCGCCGAAATACCCAATGTAAAACCTATAATTATCGCGGTTGTATCATGGATCCTGATCATATCTGGCAAAAGCTCAACTGCCACGACTGAAAAAACTACCCCTGCAGCAAAGTGGAGGATCGTACTCTGCACAGCAGCCGTGGGCTTTTTCCAGGTTACGATCATGCCACCGACTATAAGTAAGACGACCGGAAACGCTGCAAACAGCATTATGTTTAATGAAATAAGTTGTTTAGCCTGCATAATTCTTTCTTAAATAAATCCTGTAAGTAATAAATGAAAGATACCCGAGCAGGATACTGACTGCCGAGCCAGAAATAATTTCCCGGGGATAGTTCCAGCCGTTGTATGCCCTACTGGTAAGGACAAGCAACGCCCATAGGCCCATCAAAATATTCTGCAACAGGTGGCCTCTGCCAAAAAACAGGCCCAGCAAAAATGCCAGACCTGCCACAATGGACGACATAGGAATGCACCCATAAGCATCGCCCGGACCACTGGGGCCTATTTCCAACATGTTCTTAAGGGCTTGATCGTAGAAAGGTCTCAAATGCCCAAAGAGGGTATTGTAGGCAGACAGGCTGCCTATGGAAACCAATAAATAAAATAAGATAAAAACCGCTATCCTGGAAAACCTCACCCGGTTGTAAGCCACTAATCTCAAGAGCAGGAAACAGTAAAAGGGTATCCAGAACCAGAAACTGGAGGACTCTTTCATAACCGCATCCCAAAAACTGGAACGGTTATGATTTGCAAGGAGGAGAAGATTTTCGTCAGCGCTTTCTAGATAGTTTGAGATATGGTTATCAGCACTTACGAATATGCCCGTAAGGCCTAAAAATACTAAGCCCGTAATCAAAACCGGAAATGGAATCTTATTTTTCATGGATGGGCTATTGTTTTATGGGGTAAACTGTAAATAGATCAGGAATATTGCCGAAACAGCCATAACAAGGAAAGTCGCAAAGCCAAGTATGTTAGAAACTTTGCCATTGGTAAAGGCTCCCATAACCTTTCGGTTGTTGGATATGTGCAACAATATGGCAATGATCACAGGAGAGGTGACCCCATAAAGTATCGCGGTGTAGAGCAGAGCATCCACGGGGCTGATTCCTATATAGTTCATCAAAAGCCCGAGGATAACCGAAATAATAATCACAGCATAAAAAGGCTTTGCCTGATTGAACTTTTTGTCCAGGTTGCCTTTCCATCCGAATGTCTCCGAGATGATATAGGACAAGCTTCCGCTGAGGACCGGGATTGCAAGAAACCCTGTTCCGATTACCCCAAGGGCAAAAAGAAGGTAAGATGCTTTCCCTGCAACGGGTTCAAGGGCTTTGGCAGCCTGCTCCACGGTATCGATCTGACGAATTCCCTGGTTATACAAAGCAGTTCCGGTAGCCAGGATGGTAAAGAACATAATCATGTTGGAAAGCAACATACCCAGGTTTACGTCCAGCGACATCTTGCCGATAAGTAGCCCGATAAGTCTGTTTTCTTTCTTTTTATGTTCCTCCCCTGTGAGTTTTTCCCCATTGATACTGATTAGTCTTTTATTGACCATCATCTGCCTTTTTACAGACTTTACATCCTCAGCCTCCATTGCAGTCTGCCAGAAGAAAAGATATGGTGATATAGTCGTTCCCAGAATCGCTACCAACATGCCAATAAACTCCTTGTTCCATTTGATAGTTGGAATGAAGGTAGCCTTCATCACGGCTGCCCAATCGGGCTTGGTAAAAAAGGGAACGATTATATAAAGCATAAGCGTCAGGCACAGATACTTCAATACGGAGACAAATGTCGAATAAGGCAGGTAGATGATAAAGAATAGCAGAATTCCGGTAAACAGTACACTGAAAACAATGGCATGGACACTAGGAAATATGAGATGCGCCACTGCGCCCATTCCAGCGATATCAGCGCCTATGTTTAGTACAATTGCGGGGACGCTGAATAAAATCATCAGGTACAATACCCATTTTGGATAGTGGTTTTTAAGCGTAGTGGTCAGGCCTACCGTTGTGATCAGCCCGATCCGGGCGCAGATTTCCTGAATTGCTGCCATCAAGGGAAATGTGATAATCACTGTCCAAAGTGTTGCAAGCCCGTATTTTGCACCCGCCTGCGAATAGGTGGCAATACCTGATGGGTCATCGTCACTCGCACCGGTAACGATGCCCGGCCCGAGGGCCTTCAGGAATTTTTTAACCTTTTTGAACATCCTTTATTTTTTCTTCCCTTTTGGAGTTTTCTTATTATAGCTATTATTATAAGCCAGAAGCCTTAGTGCATTGAATACAACAACAAGGGTTGAACCTTCATGGGCAATCACCGCAGGACCGATAGTGGCTATCCCTGCAATAGTCAAGGGAATCAATGCACCGACAACACCAAGGGAAATCCATAGGTTCTGCTTAATGATACCTTTAGCCTTGCGACTGAGTCCGATAGCAAAGGGAAGGCTTTCCAATTTGTCGCCCATCAGGGCGATATCGGCAGTTTCCAGTGCTACGTCAGATCCGGCAGCGCCCATAGCGATCCCCACTGTACTCTTGGCCATTGCTGGAGCATCATTCACCCCGTCTCCCACCATGGCCACCATCTTTTCTGATTTGGCAAGCTTCTGTACCGCCTTCACTTTATCCTCGGGCATCAGGTTCCCCCATGCCTCGGTTACCCCAATCTGCTTGGCTACCGCTTCGGCAACCTGTTGGTTGTCACCTGTAAGCATGATCATCTTTTTGATCCCGAGCTCGGAAAGCTCTTTAAGCACGTTCTTGGCCTCATCCCTTGGAACGTCCATGAGAGACAGTATACCAATGAAATCCTTTTCCACTTTAACCAGCATCGAAGTATGTCCGCCTTTTTCCAGATCTTCTACCTGCTTTTTTATATCATCAGGAATGCCGTCTTTTTCAAATAGCGCCTTGTTTCCTATGAATACTTTCTTTCCGTCTACTTCAGCCTGAACGCCCCTGCCCGTGATCCCTTTTACGTTATGAGCCTGGGGAAGCGTTTTTTTCTTTATTCTCTCACCAGCTCCCTTAACAATAGCTTCGGCCAGCGGGTGATCGCTTAGTTTCTCCACCGCTATGGAGATAGCCATTAATTCCTGTTCGTCAGTACCGTTGAGCGGAATGACGTTTGTGAGTTGGGGTTTTCCTTCGGTAAGTGTGCCAGTTTTGTCAAATGCAATGGCATTAAGTGCACCAAGATCCTCGAGAGGTCTGCCGCCTTTTATCAGAACGCCACCACGTGCTGCCCGGGCGACGCCACTGAGCACCGCACTAGGCGTGGAGATTGCCAATGCGCATGGGCTTGCAGCCACCAATACCGACATTGCCCTGTAAAAGCTTTTGCTAAACGGTTCATCAATCACCAAAAAGGCAAAACATAATAGTGCTACCAGCACCAATACTGTTGGAACAAAATATTTTTCGAACTTATCGGTAAAAAGCTGGGTAGGTGATTTTTGTTTTTCCGCCTCGTTGACCATTTTCACCAAACGGGAAATGGTGGAGTCCTTAGCCTCGCGGATGACCTTCACTTCAAGAACCGAAGCGCCGTTTATGGTTCCTGCAAAAACGCGGAATTGCGGTTTAATCTTCTTATCGGTGGTATAGTCGGTATCGGGGTCAGGAACGGGAGATTTATCTACCGGAACACTTTCCCCTGTGATTGGCGCTTGGTTAACGCTACCTTCTCCCTTCACAACAACCCCATCTGCCGGGATCTTGCTGTTGGGTTTAATGATAATGACATCCCCGAGCTCGAGTTCCTCGATTCTCACTTCGGATTCTTTACCATCTCTGACCACCAGGGCTGTAGGTGGTGCGAGGCTAGTCAAAGCTTCGATACTTTTTCTGGCCTTGCCCATAGCATAATGTTCCAGGGCATGTCCCAAGCTAAATAAAAATAGCAGCAATGCACCTTCAGCCCATGAGCCCAAAATAGCCGCGCCGATTGCTGCTACCAGCATCAGAAAATCAATTTCAAACCCACCTTTTAGTATGGTCTCGACTGCTTCCTTGGCCGTAAAGAAACCACCAAAGAAATAGGCCGTTATGTAGAGCACCAGGCTTGCCCATTCCGGCACACCGTCGATGAAGGAAATCCCAAATCCTGCGCCTAAGGCTACCCCACAGATGATGGCAAAGATCATCTCGGTGTTTTTACCGAAAATCCCGCCATGTTCATGATCATGGCCTTCCTCTTCAGCATGGTCAAGATGTGCCTCTTTCTCCTTTTCAGGTTCTTTTACCTTCCTGGATTGTTTTTGGGAAATAGGCTGTGAAGAAGTTTTGGTTTCTTCCTTTGCTGCCTTCGCTTTTGTTTCTTTGGAATCTGAGCCTTCCTTCCGGACTACGGGCTTTTCGGCTGATGATTTGGTGTCGGATTTCTTTTTCTTGTTTTCCATATCGGGGTAAATTGATTTTTGTTGAATATTCAGGGCAACCGCTTTATCTGTATTCTCTGCCCGTGTGGGTTCACTTTTTTTTTTAAAAAAGATGCCTCCCTAACGAGGCACCTTCTATTCAATGTGTGTACTAAAAATTCATTTTGTAGCGACTTTATTCTTCTTCACTGTTCTTCATTTTTGATAGCAGATCATAAGTACCTTTAAGTACAACCTTACCTGTAAAATCTCTTCCCGAAGGCATATTTACCTCTACATAACCGCCATCGGCTATACCCACTGTAACTTCTACCATTTCAAAATGATAACCAGCCTCAGTGGCGGTCTCTTTGGTTCCAGACTCGGTTTTTGCCGTTTCCTTTGCTTTTTTATCCGCTGAGTTCTGGACAAAAATGTATTTTTTGCCCTCAAAGTCTACAACCGCTGCAGAAGGCAGAGCCATTACCTGCACGGCACCTGTTTCAATGAAAGCCTTAAGGTAGGTACCAGGAATAAACCCGTTACTTCCCTGTGCTATTGCATGAACAGTCACAGTTTTATCGGCATTGATCTCGCCTCCTACCAGCTGTACGATAGCAGTACGCTGTGTAGAATCATTCGTTAACGTAAAAAGTACCTTTTGGCCTTTTTTCACTTTCTGAGCATCTTTTTCAAATACATTGAGCTCCACATGCAGGTTTGAACTGTTGACGATCTCAAACATTACATCGTTGGGAGCGACAAACTTACCCGTATTCACATTTACCTTGGTCACATAACCGCTAATAGGGGAATAGATATTAACCTGGCTGCGAATATTATTTGCGTTAAGGGAAGAAGGATTGATATTGATCAGTTGAAGACGTTGTTTTAGTGCATTTTCCCTTGCAAGATTCCCCATATAAGTTGCTTTGGCCTGTTGGAGCGTTTTCTGTGCATTAACGTTCTGCTGTGCAAGGGTTTGTTGTCTTTTGTATTCGGAATCCGAAACCTCAAGCTGGCTTTTGCTCTCTAGGTAATCCTGTTGCATCTGCACAAACTCCTGATTCTGGAGTATGGCAATAACCTGACCTCTGCTCACCTTTGTACCCTGTAACAGCGGAGTAGACTTTACAATACCGCCCATTTGGGTGGTAATGCTCACCAGGTTCTGTGGTGGCACGTCAATAAAGCCGTTCACTTTCAGCATACCGCTAAGTGCGCGTTGCTCGGCACTGCCCAGTTCTATCCCTACAGACTTGAACTGTGAGGCACTTAGTTCTACAGAATTGCTTTCCTCGGTTGCAGTGCTGTCTGCAGTGCCTTCCGTTCCCGCTGCTTCTTTTTCCTTGCTGCCGCAGGAAGAAAGCACTACTGCTAGTGCCCCTATGTAAGATAATCGGCTGAGGGCTTTAAATATTTTTTTCATTTCTCTATTGTTATTGACCTTTTAGGTACTGTAATGTGTATACTGATTGATTGTATTGGTTGATGGCCTCCAAATAGCTGAAGCGAATGTCAGAGTAGGTTCGCAGGGCCTGCAGATATTCTACATAGCCGATCTCCCCGGCCTGAAACGCAATCTGGGATTGCTTTAAGATCAGGTTAGCATTCGGCAGGGCGCTATTCTTATAATAGGCGATACTTCTGGAATTTTTCTGAAGGTCCTGAAAAGCCTGCTCGTACCTCCCGCGCAGGTCGGTTTGGGACAGGATAAAATCGCTTTCGGCGACCTGCTTATCTATCTTTGCTGCTTTTATCCTCGAGGAGAAAGGCTTAAAGAAAAGCGGTATGGAGATTCCGGCGGAAACACCCTGAAAACGCTTGCCACCGTTAAAATAAAGATCCTGGCCATCTACGTTCTGGGCACCGATAATGGATTGATTGAAATAGCCAACACTGAAATCGGGGCCTGAACGCGAACGCTCGAGCCTGATGGCTTTATCAGCGATTTGAATCTGCTGGGCCTGAAGTGCGAGAATTGGATTTTCAGCAGTTACGCTATCCGATGAGTTGATGTTCCAGGCGACCTGAGTAAATTCGGCATTCATAATGCTGATTTGCTCCCGGGTATTTAGCAAACGCTTGAGTTCGGCAGTGTAAGCCAAAATATCAGCTTCGTTTTTGCTCATCTGGTTGCGGACCTCATTGTATTGGGTTTCGGCGGTAGTTTTTTCAAGTAGATTGGTTTCCCCTGCCTGGTACCTCAATGAGGCCGCTTTCAGGAAACTGCTGTATACACTATCCTGACTATTATAAAGTTTTCGAAGGGCAATAAAATACTCCAGCTGGGCATAAACGCTTTTTACCTGATAGGACAGCTCCCTTTGGGTTACCTGCAGGCTGATCTCCGCCCCCCTGATTTGCGCATCGTATAAATTGCGCTGGCTTTTGAACAGCCCCGGATATGGGATGTTCTGTGAAGCAGAGAAATTATTGTCCCGTTTGATGGTATTTATTTGACCGTACTGTAGCTCGACAGTGGTTTTCCCCAGATCCATTGAAGATCCGCGGAGTGCCTGTTGACGGCCGATCTGCAGTGTAGAGGATTTGACGGACTGGTTATTGTTTAAAGCAGTGTTCAGTGCCTGTTCAAGGCTCATGCCCTGATTTGGAATGGTCTGGGCTTGTGTTTTAGAAGATATAGCAAAGAGTCCGATGAACATTGCAATGGCCACTACAGTTGTTGGAAGGGCAGTTTTTTTGCTTTTCCAACCTTCAAAATAAGTATATAGCACTGGAAGTACGATTAAGGTTAATATGGTGGAGGTAATCAGTCCTCCTATTACTACGGTTGCTAACGGTTTCTGCACCTCAGCGCCTGCTGCACTGGATATTGCCATTGGAAGGAATCCAAGAGAGGCTACAGTTGCGGTCATCAGAACAGGTCTAAGACGTATTGCTGTCCCCTTAAGAACGATATCCTGAATACTGTATTTGTTCATTTTCTTTAGCCTGTTAAACTCCGTAATCAGAACAATTCCATTTAGCACCGCCACCCCAAAGAGCGCAATGAAACCTACGCCTGCTGAGATACTAAAAGGCATTCCCCGGATAAGAAGTCCAAGTATACCACCAATTGCCGCCATAGGAATAGCTGAGAAGATGAGTATGGATTGTTTCACAGATCCAAAAGAGAAGTAAAGCAACAGCAGGATCAGTAGCAGGGCTACAGGTACTGCGACAGAGAGTCTTGAAGTTGCTTCTTTCAGGTTTTCAAACTGGCCGCCATAAGTGATATAGTATCCTGCCGGAAGCTTGATCTGCTGATTGATCTTAGATTCAATCTCCGTAACCACACTCTGGATATCGCGACCGCGGACGTTAAGCCCAACGATAATCCTTCGCTTGGTATCTTCCCGCTGTATCTGGTTTGGACCAATCTTGAATTCGATTTGTGCCAGCTGATCCAATGGTACCTGGTTGCCGTTCGGAGCGGTTACGTATACATTTTTAACATCATCTATCCCTTGACGATTTTGCTGTGAGAGTCTCACAATGATATCATATCTTTGCTCGCCCTCATATACAAGGCCTGCAGACTGCCCTGCAAAGGCAGTGTTTAACGCCTGGTTAACCGTTTCCACACTCAGTCCGTACTGAGCGATCCGGTCGCGGTTGATCTTTACCACAATCTGTGGCAGGCCGGTTGCCTGCTCCAGATAAAGATCTTTTGCGCCCTCTACACCCGAAACAATTTTCCCGATCTTTTGGGAAATACTGGTGAGTGATTCGAGGTCATCGCCAAAAACTTTGATTCCAATATCCTGTCTCACCCCCGAGATCAGCTCGTTCGAGCGGAGCTGGATCGGCTGGGAAAAACCAAAACTCACGCCAGGAACTTCTTCAAGGGCTTTGCTCATCATCTCGGCCAGTTCTTCTCTATCGTGAGTGGTGGTCCACTCCTTCTTATCTTTCAATACGATGGTAAGATCGCATGCTTCCATAGGCATTGGGTCAGTTGGGATTTCGGCTGCTCCGACCTTTCCGATCACTTCTTTTACCTCTGGAAATTTCTCTACCAGAATCTTGGACGCCTGGTTTACTTTGTCAATGGTCTGTGACAGCGAACTACCGGTCAATAACCTGGTTTCTACCGCGAAATCGCCTTCTTCCAAGGTGGGAATAAACTCTCCACCCATTTTCGTAAATATGAAAACGCTGATGGCCAACAGCACAACAGAGAATGCAACGACTAGAAAACGTCTGTTCAGCGCACCCTTGATCATTGGAGTGTAACGGCGCTGGAAAAAATCCATCATCCGATCTGAAAAATTCTTTTTGTGCGCAACTTTTTTGCTTAAGAACAGCGAGGAAACCATGGGAACGTAGGTTAGGGACAAAATGAATGCACCCATGATGGCGAACGATACCGTTTGTGCCATTGGTCCGAACATCTTACCTTCAATACCTACCAGCGCAAGAATGGGCAGATAAACAATCAGAATAATGATTTGTCCGAATGCCGCAGCACTCATCATCCTTACGGCAGATTTTTCAACCTGCTCATCCATCTCGGTTTGGGTATATGCCCTGCCCAATTTGTTTTCCGAGAGTATGTGCATGGTAGCTTCCACAATAATAACCGCTCCATCCACAATGAGTCCGAAATCAATCGCACCAAGGCTCATCAGATTACCGGAGACCCCAAAAAGGTTCATCATAGAAATCGCAAATAGCATGGCAAGCGGAATGACCGATGCAACCACTAGTCCGGCTCTGAAATTCCCAAGGAACAACACCAGAACGAAAATTACAATCAATGCTCCCTCGATCAGGTTTTTGGCTACTGTGCCCATGGCACGGTCGACAAGTGCACTTCTATCTAAGAACGGCTCAATGGTTACCCCCTTCGGTAGAGTTTTACTGATTCTGTCTATCTTAGCCTTCACCTGTTTTACCACGTTATTGGCATTTGCGCCTTTCAGCATCATTACTATACCGCCAACAGCCTCACCTTCTCCATCCTTTGTTGCACGGGTAAGTGCGCCATAACGGATTGAACTGCCGATCTGTACGGTAGCGATATCGTGGATAAGCACCGGGATTCCGTTCGCATTGTTTTTGACAACGATCTTATTGATGTCATCAAGATTGCCGACCAGGCCCTCGCTCCTGATAAAATAGGCATTGGGCTTTTTGTCTATATAGGCGCCGCCCGTGTTCTGGTTATTCTGTTCCAGGGCAGCGAAAACATCGCTGATACTCAGGTTCAGGCTCCGAAGCTTATCGGGATCAAGCGCAATTTCATACTGCTTTAAAAGGCCACCGAAACTGTTGACCTCCGCAATGCCCGGCGTACCAAGGAGCTGTCTCCTTACGATCCAGTCTTGAATGCTGCGTAGCTCGCGTGCATTGAATTTCTTTTCGAATCCAGGCTTTGCATGGATCACATATTGGTATATCTCTCCAAGACCTGTTGATATGGGGGATATCTCAGGATTACCAAGCCCTGATGGGATGTTGTTTTTGGCCTCAGAAAGTTTTTCATTGACTTGTTGCCTTGCCCAGTAAATATCCACATCATCATGAAATACAATCGTCACTACAGATAGCCCGAACCTTGAAATGGAGCGTACCTGCTCTATCTCAGGTATGGTGGACATTGTCTGTTCTACGGGATAGGAAATAAGCCTTTCTACCTCCTGGGTAGCAAGGGATGGACTAAGGGTTATGACCTGAACCTGATTATTGGTGATATCGGGAACGGCATCAATAGGAAGTTGTCTCAGGGAATATACTCCCCATGCGATCAGCCCCAAAGTGAACAGGGCTATTACAAGCTTGTTCGCTATTGAAAACTGAATAATTTTTTTCAGCATTATTTGTTTAATTAAGTAAAAAATAAAAAAGTCATATCAATGCATAGGTTACACCTCGTATGGATTATACAGGCAAATACATAGCATCAAAATGAAGATAGATTTTTAACTTAATTTAGGCGGTTGCCAAACAGATAATGGTAAAGATATAACCTCACCCATATAAGCTTCATTATATTCTGAGCTTATTGATTTTGAGATTACCACAAGAGGTGTTGAAGGCGTAATTTCAGAAGTAGTGTTACAGCACGAGCAAACGCAGAAAGGTGAACAGAAATCACTGAGTTCTTTCTCTGAAGCATGTGTCGTTATCCTTTTTTCAGCGAGTGACCCACCCTGCAACTTACCCATAGCGAATACATCGGCGCACGGAATGCAGCTGAGTATTACGATCATGAAGCCGAGAAACACACTGGATATTTTCACTTTAAAAATTTTACCAAATATACAAATTTATTTAAGAACAAAAATTTTTAGTCCTGGTTTGAAAAAATTTAATACTTTTTAATTAAAATAAACATAGCCTACCGGTTTCAACCCATCATTCAAAAGTTTCAATACTTGAACAAGCAACCGGAAACCTCCTTTGCCCAAACCAAAAAACTTCATATAATCTGGGTAAAAAGGAAAGGAAGTTTTCATTTATTGATGAGACAAGTCCAGGGGTAACCTTCAACCTTACACAACTGACCTTATCGGCCAGCATAGACTCTTCTGATGGAACATGGCTTTTAACCGCGATGAAAGTTTCAAATCAGCCGGCCAGGGATTTTTTAAATATCAAATCCCTGGCCCAGCTAAAATGTGAATTAATTACACAGAAAAGTCAATTACCCCAGGTTTAAAGTTTGAATTTTATCCCTCCGTTTATCACAAACCCATCGACAGGTGCATAGATGTCCCTGAAAACGGGACTTGTAATGCTTCCTGTATATATCGAATCAAAGCTGGTCTGCCTGGTGTCCGTTAAATTCTCAAAATTCACAAAAACTGAAAACCGTTCCCAAAGCTTTTCTGCCATCAGACCGGCAGTCCAATAGCTTTTACCAGTGGCACCATCGTTTAACTCCTGTTTGCTGAAATAGTATGCCTCGGCACCGATCTTCCACTTATCTTCAATCTCATACATCAGTACATTATTTAACCTGTGCTTTGAAACCAGCGGGTAACCCGTGCTGGTACTTGCTGCATGCTGGTTTACATCCGCCAATGTATAACCTATGAAAAGTTTAAAATCACCATAGGCTACTTTTGCATTAGTTTCCATTCCCCTTGTATCTAAATTGCCTTTCGGCTGTATATAGGTGAGATTGCCACCACTAGAGGCCATCAACAATATCGGGTTATTGATACGGGTATAAAAAAACATCTGGTTGATGCTGAATCCTACCGCTCCGTCAAACAAAGAGGTGCGATAGTTAACATCATAGTTGGCGCCATATGAGCGTTCCGCCTTTGTATTTGCCACATCTAAAGGCGCTACATTTCTGAACTGGATCCGCTCGGCATCTTCGGTAAATACAGTTGGCGCCTTATAACCTAAACCACCGCCTAAGCGGGTAGAAAAATGTTCATTGATCTTCCACAATCCGGAAATTCTTGGTAAAAAGAAAAATCCATATTCATTGTGGTAATCTCCCCTTACTCCTGATTCAAGACTAATTTTTTCAGATAGGTTCCAGGTGTTTTGTGCAAATGCTCCTATGGTATTATAATTGTAACTTCTGAGTGCATTGCTACTGTTCCGGTCTTCCTTAAAATTGTCGGTCAAAAAGTTTATCCCCAACACCCAGTCAGCTTTTTCGCCGTTACGGCTATAATTGGCCTCGCTATAAGTAGATACCTGAACGCCTGAAAACAGGTAATTTGGTAATCCGATACTCCGGTCGTAATAGCTCACTGAATTGCGGATAACCAGCTTTTCCTTTTCACTCAGTTTATGATCCAATTCAACCTGAGAACTGTAACGCCCGGTTTTATTCTCCTCAAAATAAGAATGGGCAGCACTGCCATTTCCCTTCACATATTCCAGGTCGCCACCGATCCGTTTTTCAGTTGTAGCGTTGATTCCAGCCGAAAGCGTAGTCGCATCATTGAAATAAAAAAATAACTTGGGGTTCAGGGTGAAACGGTCAAACTTGGGGATAGCCGTTAAGCCAACATCTGAAGGATCATATGCATATACCAATAAATTTGACCCCCTTTCGCCAATTTCAAATTGACCCCCAGAGTTGTTGCTTGAAAAAAGCAGAAGTTGTTGTGCAAAAAGG
>NZ_JBIWEB010000032.1:0-24611 GCF_044762335.1 Pedobacter suwonensis
GGTCTCTTTGCTTTGGCGGACCTTATCAAATTAACTCGGCAAAGGGGGGCTTTTTAAAGTGGCGAAGAGGGGTCAATTTGAAGCGGTTTATCCAGGTAACGGAGCAAACCTGCATTGCATTGATAAAAATCAATACGGGATATTTAGCTGAATTCCATAATCTGCACCGATTGCTCCGACTATGCGAATGCTTTTCGGAAAAACCCTATCACCTCTTTCTCTCTAATGCAGAAGATGAACGGCTATTTGGCATATTGCTAAAAAGCTATTCGGCAACGCGCTACAATGATAATTTCACGGTTACCAAAGAAGACTCTGAACATCTCTATAAAAAAGTACATACTTTTCTATTGCTTTCCGTTGATATGTGCAATAAAAAAATAGAACAGTTGAAAATTCAGGCAGATTACCACCGCCAAATTATATCTGAAGCACAATGAAAACGTTCAAATTACCTTTCGAAGAGGGAAGCTTAAAGCTTACAGTAAAAACCCTGAAAAAATACGCTCCTTTAAATTTAGAGAATTATAAGCTTTTGGCCAAGACAAGAAAGATTTCCTTCGATAATGAAATTCTTACTATTGGTGTCGCATTTCCAAATGAAGATGAAGAAAAAGTGTACCTCAATATTCAGTTTGATCATTTGCAGATCGGATGCAGTGTAGATACGGATGAAACCTACCTGGGTTTGTATGCCTATACTGCTCTGGAAAAAATGATCTCTTATAATCAGTATTATAATTTCGAAGAATTTTACTGGCCCGGATTTTTTGAACCTAAAAGTGGAAAAAGCATTTACCTCAATATCCTGAATGACAGGCTTGGAATGGATATTGAGTTAAAATCAGAGTATAGCCCATTCTATAAACCTGGCCATAAACTGTTCTATCCAAAGATATCTATTAAAGAATTATCAGAAATTAGCATTGAGCTCATTGAACCATTATTACCGTGTAACGATCTTCTTGCCTTAGGTTATTGTTTTGTCAATCCTTCTCCAGATTCAATAAGGCCTGAAAATTGGCCGATTCTTATCCCATACCTGATGATACCACAAGTTAAAGGAAAGTCTGTTAGAAAGTTCATTAGCTTTATATCTATATATGCCGATATGCTTATAGATGAATATCCAGATATACAGGCAAAATTGAACTCTTTGTGCTGCCGGATGAAATCGCTGGCTCCGATAGCTATTGAATCTGATTTCCAAACAGCCGACAACAATGACAGAATAAGACAAAGCAATATAAAGAACAGGGATCAGCTCTATTTCCTTTGGAAGCAGGCTGTTCCTAAATTAATACCCCAACCTTTCATTCATTACCTAAATACCTATAGCCTAAAGTACGTAAAAGGAAAACCCTCCAAAAAATACATGCAGGCCTGTAAAATATCAGCGGCTTCGCCAAAACTATACTTCTCCATACAGGAGAAGGGAGATTTCTATGAATTGAAACTTTTATTCAAAGTTAAAAATCAGGTCTTTTCCCCCGATTTAAACCACAAAGTATTTTTCATCAGCTCTATCATTGATCCTTTAAATCTATATTTCTTAAGCACTTTACAGGACGTGGATATTGTTGCCCAGTTTGCAAAATACGAATTCTGCATGTCCATACTGAAATGCCACTATCATTCCCATTTTAAACGGTACAAAGAAAAACTGGAAGCATGTTATGAATTCATTTGAGCCAGTTTTTGCCGCAAATGCTAAAGCAAGCACAGTGCTCGACTGTTATTAGTTTGGCTCCATGGAAATATTAAGCTTAGAAACTTTGTCGCTTTTTCATGGTACAAGTTTAGTATTTTTGTAACTAAGTAGTATAGCAATGACCCTTATCGAACTAAAAAATCTAAGAGAATCCGAAGACCATGTTGAATTCAAAGCTGCAACGAGGAATTTTCCCTTTGCGGGCGGCTCTAGCAGCAAACAAACTGAACGCAGAAAATGCGTAATGGGCTATGTTGTGGCTCTAAGCAATGAAGGTGGCGGCATGTTGGTTCTTGGAATGTCGGACAGGCACCCACATCAGGTTGTAGGTACCGACTTTGCACTCAATATAATAGGTGAAAAGATAGATGCCATCTATTCGGAACTGCAGGTCAGGGTACAGGCCGAAGAACTGTTTGAAAGTGGCAAAAGGGTCTTGGTAATAACAGTTCCCAAAAGGCCAATAGGCAAACCGCTAAAATTCGAAGGTGTGGCACTTATGAGGATTGGCGATAGCCTTAGAAACATGTCTGACGAGGAGATGCTTAAAATTCTTTTAGAGCAAGAACCTGATTTTTCAGCCAAGCTATGTAAGGGACTGACGATTAACGATCTTGATCCGGTGCACTGGACGTATTGAAGAACCGTTATGCGGACAAGACCGGAAATGATTCTTTCAAGACCTTAACTGATAAGCAGGTTTTATCAGATCTTGACCTTATTGCAGAGGAGCAGTTAACCTACGCTGCCCTGATTTTGGTGGGCAAAAAAGAGGCTATTAAAAAATATCTTCCACAAGCCAAGGTAATATTGGAATTTAGGAACACGGTATCGCAAATTCCACATGATAGAAGAGAAGAGGTCGATGAACCATTATATATTGGTCTTGATAAGGTCTGGAGCCTTATTCAAACAAGAAATTCATTTGACCACATATCAAAAGGGCCATATATAAACGATGTTCCGGTGTTCAACGAAACCGTAATAAGAGAAGCGTTGCTAAATAGCATTGCCCATAGGGATTACAGCCTTACTTCGGAAATCGTAATCCACCAGTCTCCCAAAGTGATTACCATCAACAATCCGGGTGGCTTTCCAAAGGGGGTAAATCTCGAGAACCTGATTACGATTAGCAGTACCCCTAGGAGTAGGCTTCTCTCAGATGTGCTTTTAAAGACTGGTCTAGTGGAAAGATCTGGTCAGGGCGTCGATAAAATATTCTCAATAACCCTAGCTCAGGGCAAGCCTGAACCAGATTATAGCCGCTCAGATCCGTTCCAGGTTTCACTGACCTTGGACGGGAACGTAACTGATGAGGCATTTTATTTATTCAATAAGATAGCTGCAGAGCGTCTTCCTGCCGACCAGCAACTGGGCGTACATGACGTAATTGCATTGGCAAAGATCAGGGATGGGCATTCGATAGGATTAGATCCTGCGATCCTAACCAAGCTGGAGCGCAATTCATTGATCAGCCGAATTGGTGCGGGCAAGAGCCAAAAATATATACTCGGCGAAGATTACCAGGCACTTTCTGCAGCACCATTGCTTATCGGTACTTATGGCGCCTCGGAACTTAGTACAATAATAAAAGCATTATCACCTGATAAGGGTATAAGAATAGGGACAATCGTTGGGGCCTTTAACGAAAAACTAACCCGAGAGCAGGTGAAGTACCTTATAGAAAAGCTTGTTGATGATAAAGTAATAGAAAGAGCGGGCACAGCTAATACAACTACGTATAAAATTGATGCAAAGTTTAAGGATAGCAAAGATCAGCTAAAGGAGATAGAAGAATATCTCAACCAAGAACATAAGCATGTTAACCCCCAACTTAAAGGGGATATTCCACAACAAGAACATTAAGAGTTTAAACAACAGTACGTAAAAGCATAGAAGAGAAAAGGAAAAACTTGCACAACAAGAACACGCAAGATAGAAACAGCGAAAGATAGTAAAGACAAGCTAGAAGATTATCTTAGCAAAGATAGCAAGAGTAATGCCCAACCTAGAGAAGATATTCCACAACAACAACACAAGGAACATCAACAGTAAAAGCAAAAGAAGGAATAGGAACAAAAGCAACAGCACTAAGAAGAGGAGGAAGATAAATTAAGAAGAATCCAATCCCACAACTTTACATAAAATTCCACAACTATTAAATATGCCCACAGATCCGTTGTATTAAATCTTTCCAATTGATTAAATTTTAATACCCTTATTCTCTAGTCTCACATTAGAACAAACAACGAATGTCGATCAAGTGGTCCGAAACAAAAAAAACTGAAATCCAAGGTTTGAATTATGTCCAAGGAGTGGTAAACGATGTGGGATGTATCTTCAATAAGGTTGACGGAACCAATGACATAGGTCTCGATGGCTATATTGAATTTACCCACGAAAACTCACCAACAGGTCTATGTGTCGGAATTCAAGTTAAAGCGGGAAATTCCCATATCTCCGCAAATGGGAATACGATCACAATTAAAGCGGACCGCAATCACTTTGAATATTGGTATAATCACATACTCCCGGTTATCGCTGTAGTTTATATCCCCCAAGAGGAAAAAGCATATTGGATTGATATAACCCAGTATCTTTCAAACGATGAAGATATCATTGAAACAGGACCTTATTCTATTAAAATCGATCGGTCGAACGTATTTAGTGCCGACAATTTTAAACTCGTTCATTATCAGCTTAGAAAATATCTTTCGAGTTATGGTGAGGATAAGTTTTTTGGAAGAGCTCTTAAATTTTTAGCGGATTTGGATAATCCAGAAAAGCGCTATGATGCCGTTAGATCTCTTTTTTCATTCCATAGGGACAAATTGGAAACATGGCACTACTTAGTGTCCAGTTTCTGCTTTGAAGATGATGTAAAAATGCAGGTCGCATTGATCTATGCTTACAGGCATGTGTTATTACACGGGGACATTTGGTGGCATCCGGGAAATGTGATTGATTCAATGACGACTGATAAAGCAAATAGATTAATTTCTAAGTACTTTGGCTTCAATGAAGTATCAAAGCTCATGGATCATATTGATGAAGGTGGTATGAGCAGAGGTACTGTTGGCTTCGATGTAAATTTAATACTCAGGCTGGTTCCTGGGAGAATTGAGTTTCTAAAAAAGATCATCCTTGATCCAGAAACCAGCGACGACAAGAGATTCTGGTCGGGCATATGTCTCATTAACGAATTTCAGGAAAATGACCACCAGCGAGCAATTTATTTCGCAGAGAGCATGCAAAATAATTTCCCGAATTCAATTCATGCAGATCGTTTTACCGACATAAAAAATACTTTAATAGATTTTCAATATGTTGATTTTTGTGGCTAAAAACTGAGCTCACGATCCATAGCATCTATGATTTTTCGGTAAATGAAATGGTGCACAATCTATTGGGTGCTATCCAAATTATAATACTGCATAAGTAGTTGTTCGCTATCAGGACCATTCAAAAAGTTAAATTCCTCTTCAGGTGTCAAAGCGGGAATGCCGAAGTTTTTAAGATAATTGCGGCTCATTGAAATGTATCCCGAGGCATAATCCTTTGTTGTATTTTTAATATATCTATAAAAAAGATCCGACTCCAATATTTTTTTGATAACCTTTAATTTCTGCAGATCATCAGAGACCAGAGCGATACCATTATAGAACAATAGATCCCTTTCTAAGCACAGAACAAATGTTGGGCGTTCGCAAATATGGGGAAAAAACAATTTAAAAGCATTGATATCCATTGATTGGCGCCTCCCATAAGCATACCAAGCTTCATACTTATCTTTCCCTTTTCCCTTATCACGCTCAGCAAGTATTTCTCGTTTTGATTCTAAATATGCATAAGCAAGGGGGTATTTTGTAGTGATCTCTTCTATCGACAATATGCAGGTTGCCTCATCATATGGAAAAATGATTTTTTCCTTTAATCTATCAATATCATCAGGAGTTTTAACCTTATTGGCATTAACTATATCTCTACATATCCCCCGCTCTATCGAACGCTCCACGCCCTCATCATCAAAATAGTAATAACTGGCATCCAGACTCGTCGGCAGAAATTTAAATACATCGTTTTTCAATGTTGCGATTCCGTTTTTGGTATTATATAGATCCTTAAACTGTGTCCCAGTGTTTTCAATTTTTTTGATAAACTCGGACATATCGTGATCGTTAACCAGGTTCCAGCCATCATGATGATTTAAGTCCGCGTATTCAAATGTCCGTAGAGCAGCTAGATTTAGATCCCTGATCTCCGAACTTCGGGTTCTAACATAGTTGACCATTCCGTTTTCACGTTTGATAAAACATATACATGTATATGTATTCCGATCTTGGAACACCTGTTCGCCTCCGAAATTAACGAGGGTAAGGTTTACATTATGTTCGCCAAAATACTCGCGTAGACTTCTGCCATTGATGCTTTTTAAAAAGGTGTTGACTGTTATGTAACCTAGAATCCCCCTTGCATTTAGATTTTCAATACCGATCTGAAAGAACGGAATGTAAAGATCAGGATGGCCGGTATTTGAGACCTCCCATCGTTTTATTAATTCGAGAGTTACCGAATCCATATTTCTGGAACAAACGTACGGCGGGTTTCCTACAATAACATCGAATCCATCCCTTTCTCGGATTTCTGGACAGTTAATCCGCCAGTCAAAGGTTAAAGAGTTTCCTGTAAAAAGGTTAAATTCAAATTCTCGCGCAACTTCTCCTTCAATGTAAGCATGAAGCGATAATAGAATTTTGGTGCGCTGGATACTATATTCCGCGACGTCAATTCCAAAAATATTTTCCCTATATATATTATAATAACTATTACCTGTTTGCTGATGAAGCTGTTTTGCCAAGGTCAGTAAAAATCCCCCACAACCGCATGAGATATCCGCAGCTTTAACATTGGTTAGTTCATTGGCAAACCCATTTAAACTTTGTTCAACAATATATTCCCTAATATCCAAAGGTGTATAAACAGCCCCTTTTACAACCTTATCCGATGGAGAAATTACAAACTCGAACAATTCGATCAAGGTTTCGAATGTAAATTCTTGTTCTAGCCTGTTATAAATCACCAAAAAACTTTTAACATTTTCTAGCTCTTCTTTTTGGTTTTCGTCTACGAAATATTGAGATAGAAATGTGTTTTCAGGTTGTGTTAGGTTGTTTTGGTAAAAAAAAGAAGAAACGATTAACCGGTCGATTTCCTGTGGACTCTGTGAAAATTGACTTTTTAGAAATTTTAGAAGCTCCGTTTTCATTGAAGATATGGACAATTTAATTTGGCATCCCAAATACGTTGATTAAGAGGGGTCGTCCAATAATTTTCTAAGGAATTGATATACGGTCGCCAAACTCTATGCTGATATTCTCTACAGAGATTAATATATTGCCTATCCTTAACTAATTTTGCATATTGAAGAGGCGCATAATTCGAAAGGAGAAAACTAACTCCAAGAATCAGCTCCATAGGGAAGTGCATCATGCGCGGTATATCCAACTGTAGACTTTCGCCATGGTCGAACTCATCTTTCGGTTTACTTTTTGCATTCTGCAGATACTGCAGATGATATAACGGGTGAACCTCATTAGTTTTAGCGCCATTGTGCCTATCTACATGAAAGCTCAAATAGTGAACTTTATTTGTTTTAGTATTCGTACCTTTCATTAAGCTACGAAAACTTAGATTCGTAAATGGGTCGTTTAGGTTATCCCATTCACTAATATTAGATTCGACATCAATTTCAACAATTACCTCGGCCGCAGAAAAACCCATTGGCCTAATATGTTTTAGTGTAGTCTTTTCGACAGGAATTGTAAGGCCTTGAATTGAATAACCCCATAATGCGTCCGACAAGGCATCTTTAAAATCCAATGACCGATAGTATACACCATAATTGGCTAATATTTGCAAATAATCGGTAACATCCTTTTTACGAGCAGTTTTGAAAGATTTACTTGTCATATTCCCAGCAATTCTTTTGTATATTCGATATTTTCTGCTTCCGTTGCACTTGGTTTCAAGCCACGATCCGTGAAACCTTCTCTCTCTAAAATAGCTAAAAGAGAAATATATTTGCTTTCCTGCCATGGCTTCAATCCAAAGCTTGTCGAAATTTTAAATGCCTCAAGTGGATCAATCGGCACTTTGTAACCTTCGCAAATAGACCAAAACTCAGTACTATTACAGAATTTAAGTGGTTTCGCATCTACAATTGTGTCGATTCCAGATTTGGCAATTAGGATTTTTACCCTATCTGCGGCATTTAGAAACGAAAGGTTTTCCCCGGAAAATTGAGCGAAAATATCTACTATGCCATCTGCCCACCATCTGTTCCAGCCATCTGAGAACAAGCCGACGTATTTGGCATTTCCGAACAAACTTTCAACCAGCTTCTGCCAATCTTCCTTTGGCATTTTGTCAAGATCAATTCCTAGCCTAGCAGCAAGCACCTTTTCATTAATCAATGGGCTTGTTTGATGAAAAAAATTCTTGATAACAAAATGAGCTGCATCATAAAGTGCTGAAAATGAATCAGTCGCCTCTATTATTCTTTGATCAAGTTTATTGAGATTGGACACTCCAAAGACTTCCTCTAGTTTGGGCTTTGAGCTGCATATCCACTGATAACCTTTGGCAAGTGAGGACAGTTTTCGGGAAAGTTTTTTCCAATCTGGTTTTGGGTTGGACTTACTTATTTTGTAGTCGAACAAATCGTGGCTCGTTTTGTCAGAACTATAGGTATCCTTTATTTTTTCCTCAGTCGAGCAGAGAACAATCGGAAATGTCGGTATTTCGTTTCGAGCAGCCACTGATCGCAATTCTTGGGCAAGCGCGGTAGCATTAAATTCGGTACGATCCGCTCCAAAGCCATCAAGCCTTAAGTCAAGGATTAAACCATCAAACGAAGAACTGTTAGCTCTGGATATTAGCTCTTTTTTTAAATTCCCGAACTCCTTAAAGTCCGCTAAAGGAAATCTTTCGACAAGAATTGTTTTCAGATCATTAAAACCATTTAGGGTTGAAATCTCTGACTGGCCATTTTCATCGTCAATGTATAAATATTTTGGCGTACTCATTTTTTATTATTTTTTTGGAATTTCAATTCTCATTGTGGTGCTAAAACCTTCACTTGCATCCACCACAAATATCTCCCCACCATATGCTTCAACTATATCTTTTAATATTTTTAAGCCAAGACCAGTACCAACTAGACTATCACTATCAGTCGATGAGTGATTCGCCGCGGAAGTTGTTGTATAAAATGCATTGAAAATCACCTCTTCGTTGTTTTTTGGTATCCCATCCCCATTATCAGAAAATTCCAAATAGACGTTTTTTTCATTCTTACCGCACCTGATTTTCATCCTTCCTGGGTTTTTGCTCCTAATTATCGCTTTTTTGGAATTAGTGTAAAGATTGAAAAGTATCGAAGCCCATTCCGAAGGGTGCATTGGTACTGTAAACAAATCGTAATCAACAAATTCAGGTTTTTCAAAGACTATCTTTGCCCTTGTTAAATCATTTTCAATAACCCTTTGAAAGTCCTTTACTACATCTCTCAGTTCAATATTTTCAAGTTCACGGACGACATTCCTAGATATCGCTTTATCGAAATATGAGGTATAGGCAGTAAAGGCTTTAATGTTGGTATCGAGTAGATCAATCCTTGTCAATGCTTCGGGATTATCCTTAAGCAAAGATTTTAAGAAGTTTATTTCTGCATCAAATCCTGGCAGGAATCGCTGAACTTCATGAACAAATTCACCAATAACTAGTCCAAGACCAGCAAGCACTCGAAGCATGTTAATTTCATCAATGTACTTTGATTTTTCTTTTTCAAACTGTTCTTTTTCCTCTTCTCTAGCCTGACTAAACTCCTCAAAGGCCTCTTTAAATTTTTCTCTGCCACCAGAACTATCATTATGGGTGTGGCTAGAATCCGGATCTGCACTATTTTCAACAAAATCTTTGATTTTATTTATTGCCTCGTCCACCTTTTCAGAAGGGCTTTTTTCTACTCGACTAAAGTCCTTTTGCGCTGCCTTTCCCTTTCTGCCTCTAAGTTCGGCAACTTTTATTGTCGCACTAACAATTGACCTATAGGTAAAGTCTACCAGCTCATCAAATGCAGTACTTTCTATTATTCCTTCTCGACTAGATGTCTCTTCATAAACATTGTCCACCAAATCAGTAAGTTCAACGAACCCAAAAAAACTGTTGTTTGCGTGTGGAGTAAGTATCTGTCGTTTCCGAACAGATTCATCCAATCTTGTCCAGTCATTCCCTCTTTCGCCATATGGCAATACACGAAACCCATTCCTATAAATGCGAATCCCACCTTTATCATTTGCAATATCCCTGATAAAAGTCAAGGATTGGGGTGGCAATAGGGAAGGATCCCAAATAAAGTAATAGCATTTAAAATGAACATTTCTCAGGTGCAAAAATTTTGAATCCTCTATGTTTCGGTCTTTTCCAATCAGGAATACCTCTTCAGGAAAATCAAGTTTGTCACTCTTCAGCGACCAGCACCCCTGTCCATCACCCAATATATAACCTTCGATTTCGGCAATTGCATGTTTATAAATGGCCTCTTCCTCATCGATGATTGGAATCAGCATTCCCCCTTCTCTTCTAAAGTAAGTGCTTTTAAATCCAGGATCGTCTTTTTTGCTATCCTCATCCTTTCGGGTTTTGGAAAGAGGAAACGGCTGGAGCAACTCAGATGTGTACCTAAAAATCCTTTTTATCGTAGCATCAGACCAGCCTTCCCTTAAGCCTTCTATAATTAGATCTGTCCCTTCAGGCTTGGATTTCGGAACCATCTCTATACTGTTAGTAATTGAAGACAAATCCCTATCTGTTTCAAACTCGTCCCAATCAATCGTTAGTTTTATGGCCAGATCTGACGATAGAACTTGAGTGATGATTGTTAATTTCTTACCTAATCTCTGGGCAGCAAACCTACCAATACCTTTTTTCCCAGCACGTATACGTTTATATCTCTCAGATATAGGGTTATGGATTTTTTGAGAAGAAGAAAGCCGCATGAATCCATTTATTAATTGATCCCTATTCATTCCCAACCCATCATCAGAAATCGTCAACGTGCCACCTTTTTGCCATGAATTCTCAAAGATTAACTGCACTTCCCGGCTGTCCGCATCGTAGGAGTTCTTTACCAGCTCCGAAACCGCAGTTTCTTGCCTGCCGACCAATTCTTTACCTAGTCTCGTAATAAGACCAGCGTCGACAGAAAACCTGATTTGATTTTCATCCAAACTGGTAATGGCATTAGTAAGTTCAATTATTTTATTGTTGTCCGAAGCCGCCTTACTTAATTCTTGACTCAGTTGCTTCTTTATGGCACTTATCTGCTCATCAACGGTGTTCATAACATGTTGTTTTTAGGTTGAAACCATACCACATTGAATCTATCAAATGCCTAAATAGATTCAACTTCATAAATTTCAGTTCCATTCACAGTTTATTCGATTCGATACAGGTTGTTGAATGACGCTAATGTGAATAAAAATTTACGTTCTTCAACAAAGATAGCAAAAAGCACGTGATGTTTTAGCGAGGTGTTTGTTGGTTCCATCTACATTCACGGTACCACCTTGTGTACCGATTTGTATTCCCAAGTTTTTAGCACTAATTCCAACAGTATTCTTGAAATAATTGCTATCCGTTAAAATTCAACACCACCAGTGTATTTATGATTATGTGATCAGCAAAAGCATAATTCATTAACATACTTGACTGCCGTAAAGAATTAGTTATTGGATAATATTGCAACATTAAATTAATATTTACATATTGCCAAAGCAAGGGGTGAGAGCCTTGCATCAATCATAGATTGAGAGCGTTAATTTAGATAAAAAGGATGTAACAGCGAGTGTTGCATCCTTTTTTGTTTAAAGGTTTCTAATGGTAGATTTGAAAAAAACCTTGGAACACAGTCCATATCAGCCAATAGCTCAAGATTACTCAACTTTCTCAATAATTTTTTGCATGTCAGCTCCAATCTTATGATCCAGTACCTTTGCGTAAATCTGCGTTGTTTTAATGCTGGTGTGGCCTAGCATCTTCGATACACTTTCTATAGGTACGCCATTGTTCAATGTTATAGTAGTGGCAAAAGTATGCCTAGCAATATGAAAAGTCAGCGATTTACTTATATCACACAGATCTGCTATCTCTTTTAAATACGCATTCGTTTTCTGATTGCTCATCATGGGAAGCAGGGTATCTTTGACAATACACTGGGGATGGCTTTCATAAGCTTTAATTATGGATAGAGCGACTGGCAAAACAGGTATCCGTGAAAGTGTATCGGTTTTCTTTCGACTTGTATATATCCATAAATTACCATCAGTGCCTTTAACCAGCTCAGATCGTTTTAATTTACATACATCTACATAAGCAAGGCCTGTATAACAACTGAAAACAAACATGTCGCGAACTGTACTAACCCTCTCTACACTGAACTTCTTTTCCTTTATACGACTTAACTCTTCTTTGGTGAGCACCTCACGGTGTACAGTATTCTGTTTTGGTTTGTAATTGAGATAAGGATCCACTGCCAGCCAGCCGTTACCTAAACATATGCGAATAATTTTACCGAGATTTTTGATGTATTTTATTGCAGAGTTATTACCGCAGTTGCGGACGCTCCTGAGGTAATATTCAAAATCAACCAGGAAAGTAAAGTTGATTTTTGCAACTGGAATATCTGAAACATTATAATTTAACTGCATAAAGTCCTTAGCATGCATCAGACAGGTCTCATAACGCTGAAGGGTACTTTTTTCAAACTCTTTGCCGATGAGGGTTTTCATCTTTGCGTTGTGATCTCCAAATATGGCAACAAGAGTCCTTGACTGAAGAGCCTTGCCAATAAAGCGGTTTTTTACCGTTTCTGCCGTAACAGTTTCGTTCCCTACCATCATTACTTGGTGAAGCTCCTGAGCTTTCGATTGTAACTTATCCAGATAAGCATTTAAAACCCTTATATCTTCTTTTGTACCAGCAGCACGCCCGGCCTGTGCGTTCCAGCGATTTGGATCGCAAGACTTTCCTGTTGAAGTTTCTGCCCGTCTACCATCAACCGTAAACCTTAAATAGATGGTTACCGGACCGTTTTTGTAAGTGGAGCGCTTTTTTAAATAAAAAAGCAGATTCATGTTTGTTCTCATGACAAATGATTAAAATGAAACAAAATTGTTAATTCTGTCACTTACAGTCAAGATGTTTAATGATTGAACTAGCTTATAAACAAATGTTTAAGCTATAATTGGTGAGCATTTATACTGTTTAATGTGCTCACCTAATTGCTCACCTTTTTCTTGCGAAAAAATGAATAATTTGGAGTTTCTAGAAAACGAAAAAGCCTGTAAACATTTAATTTACAGGCTTTTAGTTAAATTTAAAACTATTTTCGCGGAATGGACGGGACTCGAACCCGCGACCTCCTGCGTGACAGGCAGGCATTCTAACCAGCTGAACTACCACTCCTTTCGTTCTCTTTAAAGTTTGAACCTCTTTCCCTTTTCAGGATTGCAAATATAGACACTATATTCAGTTTATCAACATAGTATCCGATTTTTCTTGTCGTTAAGCCCGTAACACACTGATCCTCATTCTATATATTTAAATTTGAACTGCTATAAAACGAAAAAGCCTTACCTTTCTTTCATAATACGCATTTAATCATTAATACTTTTTCTGATCAGCCTTCTATTTGATCAGCTGTAATCTTTCGTCAGGCTTACTAAACAAAGCTTACTGCATAGCACTATTTGCTCAACAATGCCAGGAGTTGCGGATATAAATCATCGATCTTTTTATGAGGAGCTGCCGATCTTGCCTGCTCTAAACACGACACAAACAGCTCCATTTTCGAGAAGCCGCGCGCTGTCATCAAACTGATTACATTATTTCGGGTTTCAGCATAAAGCGCTTTATTATAATTGTCCTGGCAATACAGCAAAAAAGTACCAAAGGTCATGTACTCGTTGAAGACCTGAACCGGCGTTGGATAAGCATAGGTACCTTCAGTTTTCTCATTTACCCAGATTGCCCTGTTCTTAAATATGCTATCTATAGCCGTCTTATTGGCATCTGATGGGACACCAACATAGTTATGGTCTATTTCCGAAAACATCACCCTTGTATTGAAAAGTTCGTTTTGAATAGCTGAAAGTTTAGGATCATGGTCGAGCATGGGAAGCACCATAACGATCTGCCTAAAGCCCTTGTCTTTAAACTCAGTGGTATAATTGAGCCCGTTAATGAGGGGCGAACAAAGGATTAGGTAGCTGTTGATGCTGGTTTTGAAGTTCTTTTCGAGCCATTTCCATTGTTTATCCAGGTCTGTACCGGACTTATATTCTGCAATTATTTTAGTATAATATGGCTTTTGCTGACTATAAAAATCCTGAAACCGCGATTTTTTAGCAAACGCTTCTATATCTTTTTTATAGGTATCTAACGGATTGGTGCTGATCACCATATTAGCCACACCACGCGCCGGAAAAATGTAATTAGGGTTGCGCTTTAATGTAGTTCCCGAAAAATCATAAGACATCGCATTTCCAGAGATGAAAATATAATGATAGAGCGAAACGTTCAGCAATGAATCAAAGGTTTTTATGATGGGCTCGTTTGCATATGGCTTAAAATGTTTAAGTACATCCTGATAGTATGTACCACTTTGATTCACCATATCATCATTGCCAAGCCCGGTTTTAGTAATGGCCAGCATAATGTGCAGCAGTTCTTTAAGGGGCGGTATCTCTATGCGGGATTTACCGTTGTTTGCCTTCTGAAAAGCTTTGTCAAAGCTTGCTTTTTCCTGCGCATTGGCACGTAATAAACCTGTTGTTAATAACAGTAGTAGAATAGTAATTTTTTTCACCGGGTTTATGGCATAGTTATATTAATAAGCAAATATAAAAATCAGGTCTTAAATGCTAGGTATTCTGCAGATTTTGATCATAAAAAACGCTTAATTACTAATCTGGCATTTTTTATAATTCAACTTTGTTTGCCGACTAGGCGGTACTCGAATCTACGTTCTATCACTGCAATTTATTGCCATGATACGACTTATACAACAGTAAACGGATCAGCCTGGACTTAAGTGGCATGAGTCTGCATGACACCGCATGCAAATCCTAATAATTAATAAGGTTATTCAACCTTTTAAGGACAGTATAGCGCTGCTTTTATTGGTTTATCAAGCTACTTGATTAAAAAACCGTAGTCCAATGAGGATATTCTCTGGCCCTATTTGACTTATTGCATACATCTGATCGAAACAGCATATACCATTGCTCATATTACATCGTAATACTTATAAGTTTAAAATCTACAAGCTTTTCTTGTGTAAAAGGAAAAACTTGCAGACTTAATTATTATTTTATTAAATTGATTATCATTAATATTCGTTTTTACAATCGCTAAATCTAGCGCACCATTTGCCATCATAATAGTAATCTACCAATTGACATCCGTTTTCATCTCGAAGATTAGACACAATATACTTAGGCCCCCCAGCTAAACCACCTAATACAGATTTAGAACTTTTGAAATCTAGTTTCTTGTTTTCCAATGAAGACAGGCTTTTTTGCATCTCTTTTAACTTGATCATTTCTTTAAAGTTTAATATTTGATTGATAATCGCCAACTTACCCTGGCGTTCAGGTCTTGGTAATTTGCTATTTATAAACATTAGTTATACGTCTACAAAAAACATTATACAAATAGCTAACTATTGTGGTATAAATTTAATTTGCCAGCACTACCACTATAATTTATTTGAAAGTTGAACATAAGCGTTTGGTAATGCAAGGCATGTTTGATATTTGTTAGGTTTCGATAAATATTCGTAACGTTTACCAATAAATGTGCTAATGGACTCTGCAACACGATCAATAAGAGATGGTAAAAGCGGGATGCACAGCCTGGAGTGATATAATATCTATAATATGACCAAAAAATTTTAGCATATCTACTTCGCTTTAACATCCAGAATCAGCCAGGTTTCCAAAGACGGAAAGAGAAAAGAAGAAGATATCAAGCCCACAAATTCACGAAAACTCAGATGATCTTAAAATCATCCGTAAAAAAATACCTACAACTAATTTGCAGATATACTTCCCACTTTGTTTTAAGGAAATAGCGTATATATAGCATATTAAATTGGCCTGGTTACTTACAACATTTCAATAATCTGGTTTCGCTATCAAAGGCGAGGATTTTTACAACAATTTATTTAAGGGTAATGATGAAATAATCTTATATTGATGTCGCATTTAAATTAAAATCGCCTTCAAACTGACATGAGATACATTTACCTACTCGCTTTTACTTTTTGTTTCCCTTCACTAGTTCACGCGCAACGACACCATTCAAAAACCGTCAATACCGATGATATTGACCGTTATTGGCAAGCATATGACAGCGTTGTAACTACTATTGATACTGCAAAGCAAGTCGATCTTATGCAAAGGCTATATGTGGACAAAGGTACTCCGGGGCTGAAAGCTTTTATGAAAGCCCGAGACTACGATGCAAAATTGTGGGTTACACTGATCCATAAATATCCTAAGTTTTGGAAGAGTATCAGGAGCAACACGCTCAGTATTAAAAAACAGGTGCCGGCCATTACGAGCAGTATAGCTAATTTCAGGAAATTGTATCCCGAAATGCGCCCGGCTAAAATGTATTTCACCGTTGGCGGCCTGCGTTCAGGCGGTACTACGACAGATGATATGGTTCTTGTGGGCACAGAAATTGCAACGGCAGACAAAAATACCGAAGCCTCGGAATTGAGTGATTGGTTAAAAAATGTATTTAAAGATCAGCAGACCTCAAACCTGGTTAGCCTTAATGTTCACGAATACGTGCATACACAACAAAAAGCTGGTGAAGGGGTTTTGCTTGCACAAACAATTATGGAAGGATCGGCTGATTTTATTGCGGAACTGGTAACCCGCAAGAAAAACAACAATGCTTATATGACATACGGCCGTGAGCATGAACAGGAACTCAAGGAAAAGTTTCAAATTGAGATGTTTAGCACCGCTACAGATAACTGGCTGTACAATGGCTCTAAAAATCCTCATCCGGATCTGGGCTACTTTATGGGTTATGTTATCTGTAAGGCTTATTATGAGCATCAAACCGATAAAAAACTGGCGGTTAAAAAAATCATTGAATTGGATTACAGCAATGAAAAGCAGGTTTTAGATTTCCTTAAGGATTCGGAATATTACAAGGAGCCGTTTAACAAGGAGGAGCTATTAAAGAAGTTTAAAAAGCTGCAACCGCTGGTGGTTAACCTTACGCCGGACATTAATGGAAGGGAAGATGTTTCTGCATCTTTAACTGAACTCACCGTCAATTTCTCTGAACCCATGGGCGAAGGTTATTCGATTAATCTGGGCGAAGGCGGTAAAGAGCATTTTCCTCTTTCGGGTGTAATAGGTTTTACAGACAGCCGTAAATCATTTAAGCTTAAATTAGCCTTAAAATCCGGGCAAATTTATGATTTTGTAATTACCGATAGATCATTCAAGTCCAAAACAGGTTATCCGTTGCAACCGTATACTGTGCATTTTAAAGTAATGTAGTTTCTTTCGCCCGAAACCATCCCCCCTTGATCTGCCGGGAGCAGAAAATCCTGAATGGCAACTTCAGGAAGAAAGCCCTTTGATTCGAGATCCATTATCTGATACCCTGAAGGGGCTATATTCTTCTCTTCCAGATAAATTTGAAGTTCTTTTAACTCTTTTTCTACTTTGAGTATTTCGAAATAATCCAGGATACCTGGTGGTAATAAAAAGCTAATTAGGGTCTGTTCGGCTTGATTCAAGGGGATTCGTAATTGTTATAAACTACAAAAGAAAGAAATTATTTAATTCTCCCCAACTTTTCCGCTTGATCCCTTTTCCGCTTGATCCTCCTCTTTCATCCGGATTATTGCCACAACCGTAAAACGAAAAAGCCTCAACTTTTTCAAGTTAAGGCTTTTTGCGGAATGGACGGGACTCGAACCGACACCATATATCTTTGAAAATAAAGCTATTAAATTATACTAAAGTAGTCTGCTCACCAAATGCTCACCAATTTTTTGGGCCTATTTGACTGTAATTGACTGGTGTAAAGATAAGAAATAATTAGCAAAATATGGCTTAACAACTAATAGATCGTGAGGAAGAAACAGAAAGCGTTATCAAAAGTTTAGGACCAAACTTACAACAATTTGATTACCAGAAGTTTTATATTTTGACGACATACCAGTCTATGATCACGTACACTTTGGAATGAAATCTGGTGACTACCGACTCGTCCTGAATTTACTTGCCGTTTTGTTATAATACTAGAACTAGTTTACATCTTCAGAGATAAAAAATTTAGAAGACTTTTTATAAACCAGTTTGGAAAAGTGCTAACTTCGATCATGAAATATTTTAGTGATATTCCTAAAAAAACGCTGTAGTAAAGAGCTATTATCGGTAATTATTTCCGCATCCGCCTGCATTCCATTTTTTAAAATAATTTTATGTCCGGGATCTTTATTTTCAAAAAGGTCAAAGCTTACCTTTGCTATGAATATGCTATCACGGTAAGCAACATCAGAGATATATGTTAGTTTCCCTTTAATCATACCATACTCTTCATAAGGATAACTATGCATTTTGATAAGTGCATTCGCTCCCTTTCTTATTTTGCCCATATTATACTGGGGAATCTGAATCTCTCCAAAAAAATCTGTGTTTCCTGGATTAATAATAAAAACTTCTTGATTAGCCAAGATATTCTGGTTTTGCTGCACAATGCCAGCAAAACTTACACGTCCGTCGATTGGTGCAATCAAAATATGCTGCATAATCCAATTATCACTGTCGGTAATACACTGGTTTAGTGATTGTATAAATTTGGACTGTTCTTCAGATATTGTGTGTTCCAAGTCCAAAAGCTCTTTTTCCTTAGCGTTATAACTGGTTGAATTATTAATAATTGCTGTCTCACTCTGCTGTAAGGGATATTTTGAAGAAAGATATTTATTTTCTTGTTGCGTAAATTCGCTTCTAGAAATAACATTATTTTTATAAAGTTTCTGATATGCTAGATACTCTTCCTCTTGATTCGCATATTGCTGTTGCTGTACTTTCTTCTGCTTAATAATTTGATCATTAAGCACCTTTATATCGCGTAAGTCTTTCTTGAGAAAAGACATTCGGTTAAGATAATATCCATTTTTGAGAGTAGATTTGTACTGTAAATATTGTTGATAGAAATTCTGATAACTACCCTGGATCTCCCCAAGGTTTAACCCATCTGGTAAAGCAGTCGCTTCATATCTATGCTGTAAGATCAACGATTGGAATATCTTTAAATCTCTATTTAACCGCAATACATCTAGAGGCTGTGCGATAGTTTCAAAATATGCTAAAGGTTGTTTTGCTTTTACTATCTGTCCATCTGAAACTAATAAGGATATTAACTTACCTGTTTGTTTCGATAGGACGGCTTTAGGAGCATTTAGTGAATTTACCTTTAAATTTACCTTTACAATATCAGGATAATCAATCAATGCAGAAAGCAGAATGATACCAGCCAAAATAGAAAATACCAACGTAATTCCCCACCGTAGTATCCAAGATGGCACTGCGGTAATAATTTCACGAATCTCCTCACTGTTAAATTCGCGAATTAAATCATTCTCTGGCATAATTTTTAGATTAATTCTCTAGCTCTACTTGATTCTTTACCAATTGATAATATTTTCCTTTAATCTTCATTAGATCATTAGGGGTTCCCTGCTCTATAATTGAACCTTTATCCAATACAACTATATTATCTGCATTTTTGACTGTACTAAGGCGGTGGGCCACGATTATAACCGTACGTCCCTTAAAAAAGCTCTCTAAGTTTGCCATTATTACTTTTTCATTATTAGAGTCTAAAGAATTCGTAGCTTCGTCAAATAAGATATATTCGGGGTCTTTATATATTGCTCTCGCAATCAAAATCCTTTGCCGTTGGCCTTGACTTATTCCGTTACCTTCTAAACCAATTTTTGTACTTAAGCCCATAGGTAAATCTTCAATAAATTCTTTAATATTAGCCATTTCAATTGCATGATTAAGCTTTTCCTTATCTGGGTACTCATCTCCTACTGCAATGTTTTTACTTATGCTATCGGAAAAAATGAAGCCATCCTGCATTACAACTCCGCATAGACTACGCCAATAGCGAAAACTGATTTGGTTAAGGTAGGTATTCCCTATTTTTATGTCTCCCCTTTGGGGTTCATAGAACCGAAGAAGTAATTTTAGGATTGTGGTTTTACCACTACCACTCATGCCAACTATTGCTGTTGTTTTTCCTTCTGGAATATTCAGGTTTATATTTGATAAAATCGGTTCATTTCCTGCTCCCGGATAAGTAAATGATAGATCGCGCAACTCAATCCCTTTTCTGTTTGGCAATGAATAAAGAAATTGCCTATTCAATGGTTCTTCATTGGGCAGGACATGAATTTCATTTAACCTTTCTAAACTAATCTTAGCATCCTGAAATTGCTGAAAAAACGTGACAAGTTGTTCAATCGGACTATTTAGTTGCCCCACAATATATTGAACTGCCATCATTCCACCTAAAGTTAAGTTGCCATCAATAACAGATTTTGCTACAATAAAGGTTATTAATATGTTTTTTCCTTCATTAATAAAAAAAGAAAAAAATTGTTGCAACTGTCCTAATGCTAAACTTCGGGTATTAAATTTAAAAAGCCGCGCTTGAATCGATTCCCATTCCCACCTTTTTTGTTGTTCGCAGTTGTTAAGTTTGATCTCTTGCATTCCTGATATCATTTGGACGACATTACTTTGGTTGTCTGAAGAGATAGCAAACCTCTTAAAGTCTAACGCTCTTCTTCTTTTTAAAAAAATTAGAAATAATATACTATATAAAATGCTACTGGTTAAGAATATGAAAAAGACAGTCGTACTATAATAAGCCAATATAAAAGTGAAAACAATTAGATTGAACATGGAGAAAATGGTATTTAATGAAGAGCCAGTTAGAAATGCCTGAATTCTGCCTTGGTCTTCCATTCTCTGCATTATATCCCCCATTTGTTTAGACTCAAAGAAGCTAATTGGTAGTTTCATAAGTTTAATCAGAAAATCGGTTAGAATGGATATGTTTATCCTAGTACTAATATGTAATAATATCCAAGATCTCAGAAAATCAACACTTAATCTACCTAAAAAAAGCATCGTTTGAGCTATTAGGATTATATATATGAAGTTTAGATTTCTGGCATTAATGCCAACATCAACAATTGATTGTGTTAAAAAAGGTAATATAAGTTGCAGTAAACTCCCGATCATTAAACCGATGAACAACTGAAGTATAAGTTTTTTGAACTTTCTGAAATAATCAAAAATAAACCTCATGTCAATAGAGGTACCTAGCTCTTCTTTTTCAGCATAAAAGTCTGGTGTGGGTTCAATCATAAGTGCTACACCCACTTCACCATCTTCAATTACCCAGTTGCTAATAAAATCAGTTTCGTTATACTTTATCAGTGCTGTAGCGGGGTCAGCTATGAAATAAGTTTTACCGGAAAACCTGCTGGTCTTAATTTCATATAAAACGACAAAATGATTTCCGTGCCAATGTAGAATGCATGGTAAGTCTATTTCTTCCAATTTTTGAATGCTTATTTTTATGCCGCCTGTCCTGAATCCAAGTTTTTCAGCAGCCTCACTGATACCCAAAAGTGATACTCCCAGCTTGTTTATACCAGAAATGTCACGCAACCTATTTAGCGAAAAGTTTCGCCCATAATATTTTGCAATGATTCGGATGCAGGTAGGACCACAATCCATTTGATCTGCCTGCTTGTAGAATGGGAATTTTTTCAAATCGAGTTACGGAGATAAATTTATCTATTTGATTAATAAATAATTATGATGGCATGAATTGAGCTTTTTTTATTTTTACTTGTGAAGTATAGTATCGATCTAAAAATGTGTAGATAACAAGTTCGTGAGTATTTTGATGTCCTGAAAATAATCTATTCATGAACATATGTATTATACTAGGTAATATCATTTGTAGCGTATCTGCTACTTCATTAGGGGAAAGACCTAATAGCATTTCACTTATCACTTTAGAGTTCATACTTGATCTAATACCAAATATGTCTGTAACCAGATGAAAATTAGTTTCTAAGTCATACCTATTGTCCATATACATAAAGATTTCATCCTTATACTTCCTATACCTAACATTTATCTCCTTTTGCAAGGTCCCTCCACCAAAACCATTGCTATAATCTGCTGCTAGCTTATTTATCACTCTAGCTCTTTCAGACAAATCAAGACCAAAGTCTGACAAAAGCGCATCTATTCCCCTCAATGCAAAATATAGCTTAAACTCATCATCCTGATCATCTATTAATGAGATTAAATTCAAGATAGCAAGACTATCATTGTAGAATAGAAGTTCAATCTTTTCGATATGTTTTGCTGTGTATCTTTCAAGCTCACGTTGATAAGTATCTATAGACACTTTATGAATGGTCCCATTCTCTACTAGAGGGTTCATTTTTTCATTAATTAGTGCTAAAAGATGAGATTGTTTGTTAGGATCATCATTATAAAATCTGATCCGCAAATGAGACAACTCATCTCTATAGCGAATGAAGAAAAAATGCTTATAGTATTTTTCATCCTCACCTATATCGATGAGAGGTTTAATTACTGTTTTAAGTATTTTTTCCAACGTGATTATCCCAGCGTATATTTTTATATACAACCATTGACTTCCTGGGATAAACGACCTCTGTACATAATTTGATTTCTCTAGATTATGAAATAAACGCGTGTTTTCTCTTTCCTTATCGATACGAAAGGGGATAATTATCTCATTAGCATATGAATTCAACTGCTTGTCTCTAACAATAGAGTTGTCTTTAGTGAACAAGAATTCCTCAACGATAATTTTTTTAAACTTTTTAATAAATTGGACCAATAATTTAATGTGTTCATCGTTTGAGAAATCGATCAAAATCCTATTGTCACCATCGACATAAGACACCTTAGAAGGGATATTTCTCTTCTTTGCATCAGCTAGTATTCTTTCGCTTATTTCTTCTTTATCTGATTGGATATCTTGTAGTTTAATAATCCATCTTGCTTTTGTCACAACAATATTTTTGTATTGGACTCTCGGCAAAAAACTGAGGTGATTAAGGTTTCCCCAATCCCAAAATACAGGACTTGATTTTCCTTGAGCCTGCAAATCATGGATATTCCGCTCTATAGTTTACCACCATTCCGCTGGATATATTACCAGCTATTCCGCTTCATAGCTTACCAGTATTCCGAAGGAAATATTACCAGGTATTCCATTTCAAAACTTACCAGGTATTCCGGAGCAAAGTTTACCATTTGTAACGACTCAAGGCTCTTAAACGCCTGACATTCCGACACAAAGGTTACCACTTATTCCACGGCAAAGTTTACCATTAAGAGTGATTTACTACCGTTTCTTATAGTTTTGATTAGGATCAAACTATATAGAGATGGCAAATAAACTACTCAGTATGCAAAAAGTAAGACAGATACTCCTGTTTCTTAAACGTGGTTACTCTGAGCGTGAGATCGCCAGGCAAACAGGGGTTTCCCGACCAACCATTCATCTCTACTCGAAATTGCTTAAGGCTACCGGTACCGATTACGATGTGCTTTTTAATATGGGAGACCATGATTTAAATACTCTTGTCCATTCCCAAAAGGAACAAAAGGATGAACCGATCGATCTAAGAAAGTTCCACTTTCAGCAACAGGTGGGTTATTTTCTTCTTGAACTTAAGCGTGTTGGTGTTACCAGGTTCTTATTATGGCAGGAGTACCTAAAGTTATATCCATCAGGGTTTCAGTATTCCAGGTTCTGCGAACTTCTGGATATCGAGCTTTCCTCAAGAAAGCCAAGTATGCATATGGAACACAAACCCGGTCACCTTCTGGAGATCGATTTTGCAGGTTCAAGACTTGATTATGTTGATCGCGATAGCGGAGAGGTAATAGAATGTCCTGTTCTGGTTGGAGTACTTCCATTCAGCGGCTACTGTTTTGTTATGGCGCTTCCGGATGCATCCCTGGTAAATGTCATTAGTGGTCTTAACAGGATGCTGGGATATTTCCAGGGAGCTCCGCTGAACATTATCTCTGATAATATGAAACAATGGGTGATAAGGACATGTAAATATGAACCTACTTTTCCTGAGCTTCTGGAGCAATGGGCACTGCATAATAAAGTAGGGCTACTGGCTACCCGTCCCGGTCGACCAAAAGATAAACCATCGGTTGAGAATCAGGTGCTCATTTCCTATAGAAGGGTCTTTGCCCTTTTACGCAATGAAAGCTTCTATAGTCTGGACGAACTAAACAGGGCTATTCTTAAAAAGGTCGACGAGCACCATCATTTGAACTTCCAGAAAAAAAGCTACAGTCGGATGAATCTTTTTGAGACTGAAGAAAAGCCACTATTGCAGCCCCTGGCCGCTCAGTCATTCGAGCTGTCCCACTACACAAAGGCAAAGGTCCAGAAGAACTATCATGTAGTGGTCGGTGAGGACTGGCATTTCTACAGCGTACCATTTGCTTATCTGGGCAAAAGCGTAACCATCATTTATGATTCAGACCACGTGGAAATCTATTATCAACTTGAACGCATTGCGATACACAAGCGAAGCTTTAAAAAGCATGGCTATACCACAGATCTGGAGCATATGCCGGAAAATCACAGAAAGATTGCTGAAAGGCGCGGTTGGGATCCTGATTATTATTTACTAAAAGCCGAG
>NZ_JBIWEB010000033.1:0-20052 GCF_044762335.1 Pedobacter suwonensis
AACCCTAAACCCTAAACCCTAAACCCTAAACCCTAAACCCTAAACCCTAAACCCTAAACCCTAAACCCTAAACCCTAAACCCTAAACCCTAAACCAGATCATTGAATTTACGCAACCGCTTTTCGCTTTACGCTCAAAACCTTTTCTTTGCATATGTTCAAACTGCGGATCAATAAAATCATCAATCAACCCGGCGATAATATTACTTTTCAATTTGAAGAGCTGGATGAATATCCTGCATATTTACCGGGACAATTTTTATCATTGGTTTTTCAGGGAAAACACCGTGAGTTAAGAAGATCATATTCTTTTAACAGTTCGCCTGATGTTGATGAGCCTTTGGCTATCACGGTGAAGAGGGTAGAAAATGGGGAAATTTCCAGGTTTTTACATCATAAAACTGCTGTAAGTGATATTCTTTTGACACAAGAGCCGCAAGGCCTGTTCAGTTATATTGCAGATGAAAATCTGGAACGCGATCTTTTCCTTTTTGCTGCAGGTGTTGGAATTACCCCATTATTTTCCATTTTGAAAACGGCATTGGTACGGGAGCAAAAATCGTCGGTTACACTGATTTACAGTAATCGATCGAAAGAGGAAACTTTGTTTTATGAAGAATTGTTCGAATGGCAACAGAAATATCCCGAAAGATTAAAGATTATCTGGATTTTCAGTAATAGCAAAAACTTAATGACGGCCAGGCTAAATAAATTTTATATCGAAAAACTAATTAAAGAGCATTTACATTTCGATCGGGACCAAGTGCTGTTTTACACTTGCGGGCCAGTAATTTATATGGATTTATGCCGTATCACTTTATTAGGTTTAGGATTCGATATTAAACAGATTAAAAGAGAAACTTTTGTTTTGCCGGAGGATGAAGTTGATGAAGATGACAGCTCTGAAAAAATAGTCGATAAAAATACCTATTCTGTTGTTTTAAACTTTGAAGGCGAAACCTATCATCTCGACGTGCCCTGGCCAAAAAGAATTCTGGATGTTGCGCTTGAAAATAAGATCAAATTACCCTACAGCTGCCGTGGGGGTGTATGTAGCACCTGTGTAGCCAATTGTACCAAGGGTGGTGTAAGGATGGATTATAATGAAGTGCTGACGGATGATGAATTGGAAAGGGGAAGGGTGTTGGTTTGTACTGGGCACCCTACAGAGAATGGGACGACGATAGAGTGGTAGAAATTGAGTGTATTGCTTACATTATTATTGAATATAATGCCGATAGCAGTGTGTCAAATTTTTAAAATACTCTTTAAAATCAATCCTCAGATAAATTCATTTCTGTAACCTTTTATGATGAAGCCCCCGAAGATCGAAGTTACATAACTGCTATATGACATTCATCACGACAATAATATAGCAACTAGTCGGCGAAGATTAACTTATCCAATAATTGTAGGAATTAATTAATTTCCAGCAGTTATTTATTTTTTTGAAAACATAGGTTCCGCCCTGGCCTCCAAGCATGCAATTGCAATCTTGTGTGATTTTAATTAAGACAGTTTTCTTGTCGGCAGAAACTACAGGAAAGGATATCCGATACACGAAATCGTAATCTTGATTACAGTTTTTGACAATTTGGGTGGAGTGAAATGATTTAGTTCTGTTGAATAATATTTTATTTTGTTTTTCTCAATCTGATAAAAACTTTGGGTAAGCTTTTGACAGTAGACAGCGACTTGATCTATAAGTGAAAAAGAACTACAGTTGTTCTCAAATATTTCAATCTTATCATACGAAGAGCAAATTTTGTTCCAGCCGAATTTATTGTCCCTTTCGATTTCGTTTATAATTTTATATCTGTCTTGGTTTGAAACATGTGCATACATGTAATAAGCACCTATGATTGTTGAAAGAAATATTATAGATCTAAATGGTTTTGATTTTAACATTTTAGATGAACTTATGTTTTTTCAGGATGCGATAGGTTAATAGAATCCATAAAACCTCACTTGTTTAATAAAAAAAATTATCTCTTTTATTTGTATAAATGTAAAACAGATGTGTTATTGGTCGTGTTTGTAGCATGTGATTTTTGCAGAAATCAATACTGATATTATGACAATTAATCCTTAATACAGCTTGGTTATAACTTTCTTTTTGATAAAATTTTTAGCATTTTTGCAGATTGAAATCTGGTCGTTTTTAAGCCCGGGTTTTGACTCCAACTTTAAATAAAATATGAGCAATAAATCTGTCGACCTCGGTGAGCAAAAGGATGTAGAAGTATACGGTGCGAGGGTACATAATTTAAAGAATATAGACGTTAGCTTTCCGCGAAATGAACTTGTGGTGATTACAGGCTTAAGTGGCAGCGGTAAATCTTCCCTTGCTTTTGATACCATTTACGCTGAAGGCCAGCGCCGGTACATGGAAACATTCAGTGCCTACAGCCGTCAGTTCATGGGCGGTATGGAGCGTCCGGATGTAGACAAAGTTTCGGGTTTAAGTCCGGTTATTGCCATTGAGCAGAAAACCACCAGTAAGAACCCCCGCTCTACCGTAGGTACCATCACCGAAATTTACGATTTTATGCGTTTGCTTTATGCGCGTGTGGCTGATGCCTATTCGTACAATACGGGTGAGAAAATGGAGCGGATGAGTGAAGACCAGATCCTACAGAATATCTTTAATAAATTTGATGGTTTAGCGGTAAATATACTGGCACCTGTGGTTAAAGGTAGGAAAGGACACTACCGTGAACTTTTTGAGCAGATCCGTAAGCAGGGTTATATTAAGGTGCGTGTAGATGGGGAGATTAAGGATATTGCCGCTAAAATGCAGGTAGACCGTTATAAAATCCATGATATTGAAGTGGTGATTGACCGTTTAATTGTTGATATAAAAGATAAAAAACGTCTGCTCGATTCCTTGCAAACCGCAATGAAAATGGGTAAAGGAGTGATCAAAATAAGCGATAAGGATAATAATGTAGCGCATTTTAGTAAATTTTTAATGTGTCCAACCACAGGTATTTCTTACGATGAACCTCAACCAAATAGTTTTTCGTTCAATTCGCCTTATGGCGCCTGTGAGCGTTGCGATGGTTTAGGATATATTTTCGTGGTTGATAAGGAATCGGTTATCCCTAATCCTAAATTGAGCATTTTAAATGGGGGTTTAGCACCCTTGGGTGAATACCGCGATATCTGGATGTTTCAGGTGTTAAAAGCGTTGGCTAAAAAATACAGTTTCTCGCTTTCTACGCCAATTGAAAAATTAAGCGACGAAGTCATCAATATTATTTTAAACGGTTCACCGGATCTGATCAAAGTTGAGGTAGAATACAACAAGTGGAACGTTCAGAATTATAACATCACGTTTGATGGGATAATTAAAATGCTTGAGGAGCAGAACGAAAAAAGAAGCGAATCTGCGGCGGACGATATGGATGAGTTCAGGAAACTGAAAACTTGTCCGGAGTGTCATGGTGCCCGTTTAAAAAAGGAAAGCCTGCATTTTAAAGTGGATGGCAAAAACATTTTCGAGCTCTCTTCAATGGATATCAACAACCTCAACCAATGGTTCGAAAAAGTTGATGAGCGCTTGTCTGACCGCCAGAATATTATTGCCAAAGAAATTTTAAAGGAGATTAAAGCCAGAATTGGTTTTTTAACTGACGTAGGGCTAACCTATTTAACTTTAGATCGTACAGCGCGTACACTGTCCGGTGGTGAGGCACAACGTATCCGCTTAGCTACCCAGATCGGTTCGCAGTTAATGAATGTGATGTACATTCTCGACGAACCAAGTATTGGTTTGCACCAGCGTGATAACGAACGTTTGATCAATGCATTGAAGAACCTCCGGGATTTAGGAAATACTGTTTTGGTTGTAGAGCACGATAAGGATATGATCCTGGAAGCTGATTGGGTAATTGACGTTGGTCCTGGTGCAGGTATTCACGGTGGAACCGTGGTTGCAGAGGGAACCGCCGCACAGATCCTTAAATCCAACACTTTAACCGCTGATTACCTGAACGGTAAAAGAAGTATTGAAGTGCCAAAAGTCCGTAGAAAAGGCAATGGGCATAAATTATCGCTCATTAAAGCTGTCGGACATAATTTAAAGGAGGTTTCTGTAGATTTTCCTTTGGGTAAATTTATTGCTGTAACCGGTGTTTCGGGCAGTGGAAAATCGAGTTTAATCACCGAAACATTATATCCGATTTTAAATCATCATTTCTTTAGGGCCAAAAAAACACCTTTGCCTTACGAAAAGATCAATGGCTTAAAAGAAATTGATAAGGTAATTGAAATTGATCAGGCACCGATTGGCAGAACCCCACGCTCAAATCCATCAACCTACACCGGTGTTTTCTCTGACATCAGGAATTTGTTTGTGCAGTTGCCAGAAGCTAAAATCCGTGGCTATAAACCAGGCCGTTTTTCTTTCAACGTAAAGGGTGGTCGGTGCGAAACCTGTCAGGGAGCAGGTTTAAAGGTAATCGAAATGAACTTTTTACCGGATGTACAGGTACCATGCGAAGAGTGTGGTGGAAGAAGATACAACAGGGAAACTTTGGAGGTGCGTTTCCGTGGAAAATCCATCAGTGATGTGTTGGACATGAGTATCGAAGATGCCTGTACGTTCTTTGAAAATATTCCAATCATTTATAGAAAAATCAAAACCTTAAAGGATGTAGGTTTGGGTTATATCACTTTGGGTCAATCGTCGGTTACTTTATCAGGAGGAGAGGCACAGCGCGTTAAACTGGCAACAGAACTTTCTAAAAAGGATACCGGAAAAACGTTCTACATTTTAGATGAACCTACAACCGGACTACACTTTGAAGACATTAATGTGCTTCTGGGTGTTTTGCAGGAGCTGGTTGATAAGGGAAATACGGTTTTGGTGATCGAACATAATTTAGATGTAGTTAAGGTGGCAGATTGGGTAATTGATTTAGGCGAAGAAGGTGGTGCCGGCGGTGGAAGAATTTTGTTTGAAGGTACGCCGGAAGGCCTAATCCAAAACCCGATTAGTTTAACCGGTAAATTTTTGAAAAAGGAAATGGAGTATAATCCCCAGTCCCAAGTCGGAAGTCAGGAGTCTAAAGTCAAAACTCCGAAGAAAAGTAAAGCGCAAAAGAAAAAGTAGTCCGAGTTCGGAGGTCAGAAAAACCGAAGTTTTAAAAATACTTGTCATCCTGAGCCTGCCAAAGGGCTTACTTAAATTAGTCGTAAAGTGTTTCGACAGGCTCAACATGACATCTCGAACTGAAATTGACTTCTAAAATACATTTAATAAACTCCTAACCCATCATCCATTTTACATTTCCCATTATACATTATAAACATGCTTCTTACCGATACCCATACCCATTTATATTACGAACAAGATTCAGAGAAACAGGCGCAGCTAATGGAGCGTTGTTTTGAAAACAATGTGAACCGTTTATTTTTGCCGAATGTTGATGCGAAATCGATTGCGATGATTGATGACCTGGTAGCAAAATATCCCGATAACTGCTTTGCGATGGCCGGCCTGCATCCATGTGATGTAAAAGAAGATTTCCTGGCCTTGTTGGATGAAATATATAACAGTATTGCAGAGCGGAAAATTTACGCCATAGGCGAAATCGGGATTGATTTATATTGGGACAAATCTACCCTGGCCATTCAGCAGGATGCATTCCGTAAACAGATAGGCTGGGCAAAAAGCTTAGGATTGCCGATTGTGATTCATTGCAGAGAAGCTTTTGAAGAGGTTTTTGAAGTGTTGGAAAGTGAAAGAGATGAGAAATTGCGTGGCATATTCCATTGTTTCACCGGAAATTTGGCGCAGGCAAAACAGGCTATTGATTTAAACTTTTATTTAGGCATTGGTGGTGTGGTTACCTATAAAAAAGCAGGTTTGGATGCCGTGATTGCTGATATTCCATTGGCTCATCTCGTTTTGGAGACCGATTCTCCTTATCTGGCACCAGTTCCTTTCCGTGGTAAACCCAATGAAAGCAGTTACCTGATTTATATCGCGCAAAAACTAGCCGATATTTATGGCGTTTCCATTGAAGAGATTGCAGCGGTAACGACTCAAAATTCGAAAAATATTTTTGGAGTTTAATTAATTCGTCATTGCGAGAAGGCTTTTTCAGTCGACGAAGCAATCTATTTAGTGGGTTTAATCCTCATCTGTCTACAGCGTTCGGAACGCTGGAAATACTAAATGGAACAGAAGCTCTGACTCGTTGTGATTATTGCGTTCGATCAATTTCATTTCCAGGCCGTAGAGACGCCGCGCTTAACCCGACGGACAGGATTGTGAACAGATTGCAGCGGTAACAACTCAAAATTGGAATGAGATTTTTGGAGTTTAGGTTTAGTTGAGAGTCCCTAATCAAGGTTAAACTTGCCATCATTTCGATTGAAGCGCAGCGTAATGAAATAGATCGGTTCTCAAGATGATGTCGTCCTCGAATAATAAATTATGTAATTACTTACGCTAAAATTATAAAATTGATAATTTTATAGCCTTAATATTGTTATTTATTGCTAATTTAAAAATATAGCCGGATCATTTCTAAATTTTTAGTTTCTTTGTGATGAGCAACCTTCACTAAACCAAATGACCAAAATACTTATTATCTATACCGGTGGCACCATTGGTATGGTTAACGACCCTACAAACGGAATGTTGGTTCCGTTTGATTTCGAGCAGATCAAAGAAAACGTTCCAGAACTGAGCCGTTTGGATTATCATTTAGATGTACATTCCTTTAACCCGGTTTTGGATTCATCAAATATGGATCCTGAAATATGGAAAATGCTTGCAGAACTGGTTTATCACAAATATGATCAGTATGACGGCTTTGTGATCCTGCACGGATCAGATACCATGGCCTTTACTGCTTCTGCACTAAGTTTTATGCTTGAGAATCTGGATAAACCTGTTGTTTTGACCGGGTCTCAGCTGCCAATTGGCGAAATCAGGACCGATGCGAAAGAGAACCTGATTACTGCTTTAGAGATTGCCGCAACTAAAGAAGATGGCAAAGCACTGTTTCCTGAAGTTTGTATTTATTTTGATGCACAATTATTCAGGGGCAACCGTTCTATAAAATACAATAGCGAAAAATTTGAGGCTTTCCGATCACCTAATTACCCTGTACTGGCAGAGGCTGGGGTACATTTGCAGTTTCACAGAAATTATATTTTAAAAGCTACAGGCGGCAAGTTAAAACTGCATACCAATTTTAATGCTAACATTGGCGTGTTGAAATTATACCCTGGAATTACACCACAAGCGGTTCAGGCGATTACCGATTCTAAAGTAGATGCCATTATTTTAGAAACTTTTGGTTCAGGCAATACCTCTACTGCACGATGGTTTTTAGATAGTTTGCGACAGGCCATTTTAAACGGGAAAATTATTATTGATATTTCCCAATGTAAAAAAGGCTCTGTGCAGTTAGGTCGCTACGAAACCAGCAGGGAATTATTGAAAATGGGCATAGTAAGTGGTTACGATTTAACTTTTGAGGCTACGGTTACCAAACTGATGTTTGTAATGGGCCTGGGCTTAACGGTAGAAGAAAGCCGTAAACTGATGGATGAATCATTAAGAGGGGAGCTGACAAAGGATTAAATGCTAGCCGGGATGTGTAATCCCGTCTCTTGAACTAACGATTTTAAATCTTTAAAACTAGTAAGGTCGAGATTGCAAATCTCGACCAACGAAGTGAATCGTTGCGGGAATAGCTGACGAAGGATTAATGTTTCCAGCTTTTATAACATTTTTCTAAGGAAATGAGTTTCCGCTCTTTTGGAGGTTTTCGTTCCCTCACGCTTCTGCCGATGAAGAATCGGCATCTCGGTTCGATCCCTTAGGTTTGAGACAAAGGATAAGTGCAATTGACTAAATTTACCCAAGTGCAGTATTTGACGTGATGTAAGGTACAGGCCATTCGGTTATAAACCTGACAGCAGCGGCAGCTCCCGATTTTTTTATCGGGACTAAAGCGAATGGCAGGGCTTTACTGGCCATAAACAACAAAACGTTCGTTTTCAAAAAAAACGATTAAGATTTAGCATTACTAAATTTAATATCCAGATAAGCTGTATCACGCACCAAAATAAGTAAAACTTCTGCAATTATGAGCAACATCATTTCGGTTATCACTATTTAGCCCTATTTTTGCTATCCAAGGATATATGGCGAAAGGTTTAAAGCGAAAAGTTAATTTAATCTTGATACCCACATCTCCATACTTGATACTTATTAAACATGAAAATAGAACAAATATATACAGGTTGCCTGGCAGAAGCCGCTTATTACATTGAGAGTGAAGGCGAAGCTGCAATAATAGATCCTTTAAGAGAAGTTGCAACATATCTAAAGAAAGCAGAAAAAGCGGGCGCTACCATTAAATATATTTTCGAAACGCATTTTCATGCAGATTTTGTTTCTGGTCATGTAGATTTGGCCGAAAAATCGGGTGCTGAAATTATTTACGGGCCAACTGCAAAAACCGAATTTAAAGCGCATATTGCAAAAGATGGTGAGCAGTTTAAAATCGGTAACCTAACCATTACTGCGTTACACACACCAGGGCATACCTTAGAATCGACCACTTATCTTTTAGCTGATGAAAACGGTAAAGACCATTGCATTTTTAGTGGCGATACCCTTTTTATTGGTGATGTCGGCCGTCCGGATTTAGCACAGAAAGGTAATTTAACAATGAATGATTTAGCCGGGATGCTTTACGATTCGTTAAATGAGAAAATAAAGCCACTAGCTGATGATGTAATTGTTTATCCTGCCCATGGTGCCGGTTCGGCCTGTGGCAAGAGCATGAGTAAAGAAACCTTTGATACTTTAGGTCACCAGAAACAAGTAAATTACGCCTTAAAGGCCGAAACGAAAGAACAGTTCATTGCCGAAGTAACGGACGGTATTTTGCCTCCACCACAATATTTTGCTAAAAATGCTGCCATTAATAAAGGCGGAGTAGAAAGTATTGATGATATTTACGAAAAGGGATTGAAAGCACTAACTCCCCAACAATTCGAGGATCTGGCGAATCAAACGGGTGCTGTTATGCTGGATACACGTGATCCGCAGGTTTTTGCAAAAGGCTTTATTCCAAATTCGATCAATATCGGTTTAAACGGACAGTTTGCGCCCTGGGTTGGGGCGTTGATTAGCGATTTACAACAGCCGATTTTATTGATTACCGGCCAGGGGAAAGAGCAGGAAACGATTACACGTTTAACCAGGGTTGGTTATGACAATACGATTGGATATCTGGATGGAAGTTTCGAAAGATGGATAGATGCGGGAAAAGAAATAGATACGATTGAAACAATTTCTGCAGATGCTTTTGAAGCGGCAGCCTCAAATGGTGAAATTACTGCACTTGATGTACGTAAGCCAGGTGAGTATGAAGCCGAACACCTGGAATTTACGCTGAGCCGTCCGTTGGATTTTATTAACGACTGGACTGGCGAGATCGATCCTAAAGCTACCTATTACATTCACTGTGCGGGTGGTTACCGTTCGATGATTGCTGCTTCCATTTTAAAGTCGCGTGGAGTAGAAAATGTGATAGATGTGGCGGGTGGTTATGGTGAAATAAAAAATACCGGTTTAAAAAGAACAGATTTCAGCTGTCCGAGTAAAGCAATGAAGGTGTAATAGCGGCAAGATCGTTATTTTAAGCGTAACGTACTTAGTCTATAATACTTATGCCCAAATGGTATTCGTTTGATAACTATCCAATTGGGATGATTTTATATTGATGTTTTTGTAATATCAATTACCTCTATATATCATGTTTTATTCTTTAAAATCTAATTTCAGCAATTCCTCATAAGCATTTTTCTCAATTCCCAGTAATTTGGCAAAGGCTGGTTCGGTTTTATAGCCTTGTTTTTTTAGGGCTCTAATCTCCTGCCTGAATTCCTCTCCTTTTTCCAGAAGTAATCGATATTCAATTAACATATGGCGATAGGCATTTTGCTTTATTGTTGGTATGGGCTGACCAAAAATTTCAACTTCAAAACCACCCAAAAAGAAACTGACATTGATGGATTGCAAGGTCGGGTTTTCAATGATTCTAAAACCTTTTTCGTTTTGGAAATGATTGGTCAATAATTTGGTAAACGTGGTTTTATCCTTGATATAACAGATGATGTCAAGATCACTGCTTTCAATGTCTATATTAATGGGTATGGTGCCGACCAAAACAGGTTGATATGGAGCAAGTTTTTCTAAAATTTTATTATCGGTTAAAATTTGATAGGCTGTCTTTTGCTTCTCATTTCCAAATTGTAGATAAGAGATGTTAAGAAAGTTGATCATTTGAATCGAATTATTGTCAAGTTAATAACCATAAATTTAACGAATCTTAGAGTGGTTAACGCTACCCGTAAAGTTAAACCCAGTGTGTCTACGGATTATTGAATGGATTTGAGTTGTTAACTCAGCAAAAAGTGAGTCGGACATTCTTTGCCATGCTTTAATCAGTACAACCCTTCTGAACGCTACATGTGGATAGGAACCCGTTCCTCTCGCGATGATGGATCTTCATAAAAAAGCCCGCCTCAATGGTTGAGACAGGCTTCAAATTATCTTAATTTTATCCGTTGGAATATTAATCTTCAACAATTTCACTGTTTAAGCTTACATCATCCTTTACATCTTCTTTAAAGTAGCTTTTCTGAAAGATCAGGATCAAGATTACCCCAACTGAAATTGCAGCGTCTGCAAGGTTAAAAACGGGTCTGAAGAAAACAAATTCTTCCCCTCCCCAAATTGGAAACCAGGTAGGGAAATGACCTTCGGCAATCGGGAAGTAGAACATATCAACCACACGGCCATGAAACCAGGTTTCATATCCATAAATCTTGCCATAAAAAACTGAATCGATAATGTTTCCTAGGGCGCCGGAAAAAATCAAAGCGACGTTTAGAATTAAACCGCGGTGATATTTATGCTTGATCAGGTAGTGCAGGCCATAACCAATTCCTGCTACAGCAGCAATACGGAAAAGCGATAAGGCTAGTTTACCAAATTCACCCCCGAACTCCATTCCAAAGGCCATTCCATTATTCTCGGTAAAATGAATAATAAACCATTTACCAATAATATTGAATTCGTCTCCAAGGCTCATGTGAGTTTTAACCCAGGTTTTTACCAGCTGGTCGGCCAGTAAAACCAAAAAGATTACAATTAAAGGTTTTGTATAGCCTTTCATTAACTCTGCTTTAATTTAGCTTCCATGCTTAAAGTAGCATGAGGAACAGCACGTAAACGTTCTTTTTGGATTAATTTACCCGTTTCGCGGCAAATACCATAAGTTTTGTTCTCGATACGCACTAACGCGTTCTCCAGGTTATCGATAAATTTTTTCTGACGGGCAGCCAATTGATTGATCTGCTCTTTCTCCATTGTTGCAGAACCGTCTTCTAACGTTTTGTAGGCGCCTGAAGTATCTTCTGTTCCATTGGCGTTAGGATTACTTAAAGATGCCGTTAAAGCATTAAGTTCCTCTTTTGCCATGCGTAATTTATCTTGAATTAATTCTTTAAACTCCTGTAATTCACTGTCTGAGTAGCGTGTTTTGTTGCTGTTTTCCATGTTCTTTTCTAATTTTCTAATATATGGATTTATATTTTAGTTACTGAAATGCTTAACTCAACATCATCAATCACGATTTTGTTTGCATTATTTACAGCATCTGTTAATTCAAATTCATCGGCCAGTATTTCGGCACAAATGTAATCCTTGTTTTTAGCAACTGCGCTGGCTACCAGGTTATCATTTTGTAATGAAACTTTAATCCTGTCAGTTACTTCAAAGTTTAATTCTTTTCGTAAGTTCTGGATTCTGTTAACCAATTCGCGCGAAATACCTTCCTGTTTAAGTGCTTCAGAAATGGTTACATCCAAAGCAACGGTTAAGCTGCCTATATTGGTTACCTGCCATCCCGGAATATCTTCAGCAAAAACCTCAACATCATCATTCAGGTCAATGGCATGTTGAATGTTGTTGGTGCCGAAAACGTTGATGTAGCCATCAACTTCCAGACGTTGGATATCATCCTGCGTCATGTTCTCTAAAGCTTCTTTTACGATACTCATATCCTTACCCACTTTTTTACCCAGAGATTTAAAGTTTGGTTTCAGCTTTTTCTTTACGATGCCATGTGTATCGGTGATGAACTGGATATGTTTCACATTCGTTTCAGAAAGAATATAATCGGCTACTTTTGAGATTTTTTGTTCGAAATCGCCATTTAAAGATGGGATTAAGATTTTCTCCAACGGCTGGCGAACATTAATACCTGATTTTTTACGCAACGATAAAACCATCGAAGAGATATCCTGCGCATAAACCATTCTTTCATTCAGCGCATTATCTGTTAAACCCGGATTAGCTTCTTTCCATAAAGTTAAGTGAACCGATTCTTCAGCATGGGCATCGGTAACGGTTAAGTTTCTGTATAACCAATCGGCAAAGAAAGGCGCTACAGGACTCATTAACTGGGCCAGGGTTTCTAAACAGGTGTAAAGTGTTTCGTAAGCAGCGCGTTTATCATCAGTCATTTCGCCCTTCCAGAAACGACGGCGGCTTAACCTGATGTACCAGTTACTTAAGTGTTCGTCAACAAAAGTCTGGATGGCACGGGTAGCCTTGGTTGGCTCATAAGTATTGTAGCTCTCATCAACTTCGCTGATCAGGTTTTGTAATAACGACAAGATCCAGCGGTCTAATTCGGTACGGTCTTCAACTTTGCTTAAGTTGTTTTTGTCGATCCCGAATTTATCGATATTGGCATACAGGGCAAAAAAAGCGTAAGTATTGTAAAGTGTTCCAAAGAATTTACGGCGTACTTCGTCCAAACCTTCCAAACTAAATTTAAGGTTATCCCATGGAGATGCATTGCTGATCATGTACCAGCGGGTAGCATCGGCACTGTAAGTTTCGATGGTGCTGAACGGATCAACGGCATTGCCCAGGCGTTTAGACATTTTGTTGCCGTTTTTATCCAATACCAAACCGTTTGAAACAACATTTTTAAAGGCTACCCCGGGGTTGCCCACTTTTGCATTTACCGCTTTAATTTCATCGCTGGCTTCGCTTAACATCACCGCAATGGCATGTAAGGTAAAGAACCATCCTCTAGTTTGGTCTACACCTTCTGCGATAAAATCAGCCGCATAGGCATTTTCAAACTCTTCCTTGTTCTCAAAAGGGAAGTGCCATTGCGCATAAGGCATGGCGCCGCTATCAAACCAAACGTCGATCAGGTCAGTTTCGCGGGTCATTTTTTCGCCTTTTGATGAAGTTAAAATCACATCATCAACATAAGGACGGTGCATATCTTTCAGTTCGAAACCTGCCGGCATAAAGCCAGCTTCTATCGATTTTGCAATCTCGGCGTTTAAATCAGCGATAGAACCGATACATTTTTCTTCTGTTCCATCAGCTGTGCGCCAGATTGGCAATGGTGTTCCCCAATAACGTGAACGCGATAAGTTCCAGTCGACGAGGTTTTCCAGCCAGTTACCGAAACGGCCTGTTCCGGTCGATTCAGGTTTCCAGTTGATTCCTTTGTTCAATTCCACCATTTTATCCTTAACGGCAGTAGTTTTGATAAACCAGCTGTCTAATGGATAGTATAAAACCGGTTTATCCGTTCTCCAGCAATGTGGATAGGTGTGCACGTATTTCTCAACCTTAAAGGCTTTATTCTCTTCTTTTAACTGGATGGCGATTTCTACGTCAACTGATTTTTCAGGCGCTTCACCATCTTTATAATATTCGTTTTTAACGTATTTGCCACCATAGTTTCCGCCTAATGATGCAATAAATTTACCTTGCAGATCAACCAGTGGAACGGCATTGCCTTTTTCATCCAAAACGAGCATTGGCGGTACTTCAGGTGTAGCCAGTTTAGCTACCCGGGCATCATCCGCACCAAATGTAGGTGCAGTGTGTACGATACCGGTACCATCTTCGGTAGTTACGAAGTCGCCGGAAATTACCCTGAAAGCATTTTCAGGATTTTGGTAGGGCAGAGCATAAGGCAATAACTGTTCGTATTTAATCCCTACCAAATCTGCACCTACAAATTCTGCTAAAACCGTATATGGTATTTTTTTATCTTCAGCTTTATAGTTTGCAAAAGCGTCGTCGCTTTCTGCTAATATGTATTTTCCGGCAAATTGTTTGCCAACCAAAGCCTTCGCCAGTACCACCTGAATTGGCTCGAAAGTATATTGATTAAAAGTTTTAACCAGTACATAATCGATCTTCGGTCCTACGGTTAATGCCGTGTTGCTTGGCAATGTCCATGGAGTGGTTGTCCAGGCTAAAAAGTGAACCGTACCAAAACCTTTTAATGCTTCAGGTAAAGTAGACTCGATAGTTTTAAACTGCGCCACAATAGTGGTATCGCTTACATCCTTGTAAGTGCCTGGCTGGTTCAGTTCGTGCGAACTTAAACCTGTACCCGCCGCAGGCGAATAAGGTTGAACGGTATAACCTTTATATAAAAAACCTTTGTCGTAAAGCTGTTTTAAGATCCACCAAAGGGTTTCGATGTATTCATTTTCGTAGGTGATGTATGGATTTTCAAGATCAACCCAGTAGCCCATTTTCTCGGTCAGGTCGTTCCAAACATCCGTGTAACGCATTACCTCGGTACGGCAGGCTTCGTTATATTCATCTACACTGATTTTTTTACCGATATCTTCTTTGGTAATGCCCAGTTTTTTCTCCACAGCCAGTTCAATCGGAAGACCATGTGTGTCCCAACCACCTTTACGCTTAACCTGATAACCTTTTAAAGTTTTATAGCGGCAAAAAATATCCTTAATTGCGCGCGCCATTACATGGTGAATCCCAGGCATGCCATTGGCAGAGGGTGGGCCTTCGTAAAAAGTAAACGGATTAGATTTAGGACGCGAAGAAATGCTTTTTTCAAAGATGTTTTCTTTTTTCCAGAAATCTAATATTTCCTGCCCTATTTTGGCAAGTTCCAGTTGTTTAAATTCGCTATACATCAATCAAGTACCTCAAAAAATTAAAGGTTGCAAAGTTAACAGAATTGGCTGAATTTTGGTAGTTTTGATGTAAATACTTTTAACGTGAAATTATTTAATATCGGGCTTACCTTAATGATTGTTGCGGTAATTGTTTTGCCAATTATTGTGGTAGTAAGCCCTTCTGACCGGGATTTTGTGCTTTATGCTTTTTATTTCTGCGGCCTGCTCGAACTTATTGGACTTATTTTTGTTTTAGTTCATATGGTAACACTAAAAAGAAAGACCCGATGATTAAGCTATTAAAATTGCAGAAGGCCGTTCTTGTAATTGCTGCAGGGCTGCTTTCTTTTATTGCTTATAAAATTTTAGATGCTAATGAGGTAAAAGGAAGCATCTATTTTCAAATGCTGGCGGGTGTACTCGTTATGATTGGTGCACTTTGGCTGCTTTACCCGATTTTATTCGCCAAAAGAGATAAAGATGGCAATGCCGAAATCATTACAGATCCGACTGTTGAGGTTCCGGTTGATGAAGAGGAGGAAAAACCTGCAACAGAATAATCAACAGACCTAGAAGGGTTTTGAAACCTTATAGCGCAAAAAGAATCCGTTTGAACTTACGTGTTCTTAAATGTCTTATATGGTTTAAAAAGGCTTTTAGGAAAGCAAGACCCGCATTTCATTTTAACGTTCGTCCTGCTGTCCGCTTTAGCCCTCATGCTTTGGGGCTGCCGCTGCCATCGGGTTTAGATAACTTGTGCCTGGGTAAAAATCGACATCTCGACCGAAGCACAGCGTAGTGGAGAGATCTTTGAATTGGACAATTAGGTTGAAAACTCTCCCAATTATCGAACTCAACGACGTGTCTTGTGCTGTCCGATAGGTGTTTGCGTTTCTATGTCCTGTGATCGAAAGGTTTTAGAAAAGCAAGGTCTGCATTTCATTTTAATGTTCGTCCTGCTGTTCGCTGTAGCCCTCATGCTTCGGGGCTGTCGCTGCCATCAGGTTTAGATAACTTGTGCCTGGGTAGAAATCGTCATCTCGACCGAAGCACAGCGTAGTGGAGAGATCTTTGAATTGGACAATTAGGTTGAAAACTCTCCCAATTATCGAACTCAACGACGTGTTTTGTGCTGTGCGATAGGTGTTCGCGTTTTTATGTCCTGTGATCGAAAGATTTTAGAAAAGCAAGGTCTGCATTTCATTTTAATGTTCGTCCTGCTGTTCGCTGTAGCCCTCATGCTTCGGGGCTGCCGCTGCCATCAGGTTTAGATAACCTGCGCCTGAGCATAAATACTACTCGACTGAAGCAAAGCGTAGTGCCTGCCGTGCAGGCTGGGAGAGGTCTTTGGATTAGATTATTAAATTACAAAATCTTCTAATGATCAAACTCACCAGCGTTTTTCGCAGATTCCTCGTCAGAAACCACCTTTCTTACTTTCTTTTTATCTAGCCACAATACCAGTGCTGGCAATAAAGTTAAGTTGAAAATTAAGGCTACCAATAAAGTTATCGATAAAAGTAAACCCAGCACCACCGTACCCCCGAAGGTAGAAGCCGTAAAAATTCCGAAGCCGAAGAATAAGATCAAGGCAATGTGTGTCATACTTACGCCTGTTTCAGTAATGGTATCCGTTATCACTTTTGGCACGCTAAAGTTGGTCAGGTTTAATTCCTGCTGATAACGGGTAAGAAAATAAATCGTCTGATCGGATGCCAGACCAAAAGCTATGGTAAAAATTAAAATGGTTGATGGTTTTAACGAAATGCCGAAATAACCCATAATCCCTGCGGTAATAATTAAAGGAACAATGTTCGGAAGCAGTGAAATAAACATAATGCCCAGGCTCTTAAACTGTGCCAGCCTTAAAAGCGATATTAGCACAATGGCAAGTGCAATACTCTCGACCAAATGCTTTAACATATAATCCGTACCTTTCGAAAAGATAATACTTGATCCGGTCAATTCGACATCAAATTTAGATGGAGGTAAAATGCTGTCGATACGAGGTTTTAATTCGGCCATAATGTCGTCTAAACGTTTCGAACCTACATCAGCCATCTGGAAGCTGATCCGTGTGCTCTGATTTCCTTTACTGATAAAGTTAGTTAACAGACTGGCGTTTCCTTTACCACCGTTGGCGATATATGCTAAAATAAAATTCTTTTCTAAATTATCCGGTAAACGGAAAAAAGTTGAATCGTTATTGTAAAAAGCCTGTGTAGCATATTTCAAGCCCATGTTTACTGAAATAGAGCGCGAAAACTCCGGATAAGCGGAAATCATTTTTTCCAGTTTTTCCATTCTTTTAAGGTTGGTTAAATTGAAAACGCCATTCTTTTTCTTGGTATCCACACTTACTTCCAAAGGTAAAATACCCTCAAAATTTTTCTCAAAAAACTTAAGATCAGTTAAAATTTCAGAGTTTTTAGGCAGGTCATCAACCACATATCCGTTAACGTTGATTTTCATCACTCCGATAAAAGCAATAATTGATATGACAATCGTTCCGATATAGATCAATCCGCTTTTATTTTGAACAAGTGTATCAGTTTTAACCAATAGTTTATGTAAAAAACCTTCTTCAACGTAGTTTTGTGCTTTAAGTTTTGGTGCAGGTAAATAGCTAAAGATAATTGGGATTAAACACAGGCACATTAACCAGGTAACCATCACATTGATAGAGGCTACACTGCCAAATTGCATCAGTAGTTCACTTCCGGTAAAATACAATACACCAAATCCGATAGCCGCGGTAATGTTGGCAATCAGTGTAGTAATGGCAATCCGTTCAATGGTAATGCTTAACGCTTTTTGCTTATCTCCATGTTTACGCAGCTCATTCTGATATTTGTTTAGCAATAAAATACTGTTTGGAATGCCGATAATTACGATCAGAGGCGGAATCAGTCCGGTTAAAATGGTTAATTCAAAACCAAATAAAACCAGTGTGCCAATACTCCAGATTACACCCATCACCACAACTAGGATAGGGAAGAATACGGCGTAGAATTTTTTGAAGAAAATTAGTAGAATTAAAGCTGAAACCAGGATCGATAAGCCCAGGAACAATACAAATTCGTTACTCACCAGTTTGCTTACCGCCGTGCGGATATAAGGTAAGCCCGATATATGAACCTTGATTTTTGTTGCTGTTTGAAAAGCTTTTGCCTTCGCCTCAATCTCTTTTAAAATGGGGTTACGTTCTGCTGTATTTAAGATTTTAGTATCAAAAGTGATAGCCATTAATGTGGCATTCTGACGATTATAAACCAGTCCTTCAAAAAAAGGATTACTGTAAATGGCATTTTTGATGGAATCCATCTCTGCATCCGTTTTCACAAGGCCACCGGGCAATGGTTTCAATACAAATTTCTGGTTCACAGTATCTTTTTCCAGTTGGAAAATTCTTCCTGAAGATAAAACCTGTTTAATGCCTTTTAATTTTTGTATATCGTTAGAAAGCTGAATCCATTGGTTGTACACTTCTTTTTTGAAAATATCAGGGGATTGTATCCCCACCACCATCACACTTCCGTCTTCTCCGAAAGTTTTTTTAAAGGCATTGTATTTAATAAAAGCGCTATCGGTAACAGGCAGGATTTTACTCCCGGTATAAGAGAGCTTTACATTTTTGGCCTGATAAGCCATAAAAATTGTCCCTAACACGAAAAATACGATGATTGCGATACGATTCTGAAGAATAAATCTCGATAGCTTAACCCACATGTGTAGCTTAGTTTTAATAATATTAAAGGCAAAACTAATCTTATTTATAAAATGGGATTAGTTTTCGCACAATTAAATTTGCACAAATAACATACTTTTGAAAAAATTGTTTTAAGCGGATGTTGCACAAGGTTAGGGGCATTGTTTTAAAGACTACAAACTACAGTGAAAGCAGTGTAGTAGTGCAGGTGCTGACCGATAAATTTGGTATGCAGTCTTACCTGATCAATGGTGTTAAAAAACCAAAAGCAAAGATTAAAATGAATATGCTGCAATCGCTCCATTTGTTGGATATGGTGGTTTATCATAAAGCAAATACCAATATGCAAAGGGTTGCTGAAATCAGGCAAACGCCGGTTTTTAGAAGTATTCCATATGATATGATAAAAACCAGTATTGTTATTTTTTTAAATGAGGTACTCTATAAAAGTATCAGGCAGCAATCGGCTGATGAAAGTTTATTCGACTACATTTTCAATTCGATCGCTTGGTTTGACGAGGTGGAAGAAATCAATCCTAATTTTCATCTATCGTTTTTATTAAAACTTACGAGGTTTTTAGGTTTTTCTCCTAACGGAAAAAGAAGGAACGACCAGATTTACTTTGATCTGCAGGAAGGAGAATTTACTTCACGGTTGCCGCTTCACTCCAACTACCTTCTGTTAGATGATGCAATTGCGTTCATTTCATTGTTTAATTCGCCACTCGAAAAAATTTCTGAAGTAAAGTTAAGCAATGCCCAGCGGCGCTTTTTGTTAGATAAGATATTGGTTTTCTACACCTTACATACAGCCTCTTTTGGAGTGGTACAATCACATAAAATCCTCGAAACTTTATTAAGTTGAAAAAAAAGAAAAAAAGATTTGCAGAACAGTTTTATAGCGCTATATTTGCATTCCCAAACGGAGAGTGGGGCATTAAAGTTTGACAAAATTATCAAAGGGAAATTAGCTCAGCTGGTTCAGAGCACCTCGTTTACACCGAGGGGGTCGGGGGTTCGAACCCCTCATTTCCCACTAAGCCTTTCAGTATACTGGAAGGCTTTTTTATCAAACTTTAACATACACCCAAAAGGGAAATTAGCTCAGCTGGTTCAGAGCACCTCGTTTACACCGAGGGGGTCGGGGGTTCGAACCCCTCATTTCCCACTAAGCCTTTCAGGAAACTGGAAGGCTTTTTTTATGCCTGTCATTCTGAACGCAGTGAAGAATCTTTCATTTGGTGCGCCGGGCATGGCAATCGACTATAGGGTTAGAGTCCCGAACACGCTCTGCAGTAGGAAGTGCTAGCCAGAGACAAGGGTGTCGCGGGT
>NZ_JBIWEB010000034.1:0-14676 GCF_044762335.1 Pedobacter suwonensis
ACGAAGTTATTCTGGCAAACCGCCGTATACCGATCGGTACGTACGGTGGTGTGAGAGGACAGATAGGGAAATAATCCCTATCTTCCTACTCGATCAGTAAAGGTTATTCTTGACTTAAAGCATATCTAAAGGGACTAGATTAATTCAAAACATTTTAAACAACGCTTGTTTCTTTCTTAAAAAAACTTCGCTGCGCTCAGAATGACAAAAAATTATTTAGGCTCCCATAACTCAATCTTATTGCCTTCTGCATCCATAATATGGATAAATTTTCCATAATCATAGGTGGCCATTTCATCGAGTATCGTTACACCATTTTCTTTTAGTTTTTCCAATAGTGCTTCGAGATTTTGTACACGGTAATTAATCATGAATTCCTTTTTCGAAGGAGAAAAATATTCATCACCTTTTTTAAATGGGCTCCATTGAAGTGACTCCACTTCGTCGGGGTTATCTATGTTCCGTGAATCAAAGCTCACAGCACCCCATGCATTGATTTCGACGCCTAAATTTTTGGCATACCAATCTTTAGTTTCCTTTGGATTGTCTGAAAAAAAGAAAATACCGCCAATCCCTGTCACTTTTGGGGCGGTATCATTAGTTGACGTTGAGTTTTTTGAATCTTCCATATTATTTTGATTGATGATTTTTGTTGGTTAATCCCTAAGATAGCAGAAAATCAACTTTATTATTTACCTTATTCAATAATATATCCGAAATTGCCCTACGAAAAACAACGGTAAATGCTCGGCAAAATAATCAGGTTTATTTTTTTTGGAAATTATTTTGTAGGAATTCTGGCAGTAGCACTTACGCTTGAGGCCACCCTTCAATTGAGGTTGCCTTTTAACTCCCTCAATTATTACCTGTTGTTGTTTCTTGCACCTACTATTTACTATACCTACGCTTACAATAAAGTTTCTGCAGTGCCATCTACTACCAATCTGCGTAATCGGTGGTATTTTAAACATAAAACTTTTATCACCTGGAGTCAGGCTGTACTTTTTATCAGTTGCATGCTGCTGGCCATTAACCTGCTATATCAAAACTTTCAGCATATCCTGGCGCTCCCGCTTAGTTATTGGTTAGCCATAGTCATCATTATTATCGCAGGTGGTTTATACTATGGCTTACTCCCCAAATCGTTCATTAATTTTAATCTTCGCAATACCGGATGGTTTAAAGCTTTTGTTATCGGCTTTGTTTGGGCCTGTTGTGCCAATGTGTTGCCTTTAATTATGCTTAAAATCGAAACAGGGGTAGGTTATCACGATTCGGTATTGTGGACCTGGCTGTTTGTTAAAAACTGGATGTTTTGTACGGTAAATGCGATTATTTTTGATATTAAAGATTATCCTACAGATGCGAATAAACACCTGCGCACTTTCGTGGTACGTTATGGTTTACGAAGAACCATTTTTAATATTTTGATTCCGCTTTTGATTATCGGTTTAATCTCACTGGGGGTATTTGCCTGTTACAAAGGCTTCGGAATACCGCAGGTATTATTCAATGTGCTGCCATTTATATTGACGATTTATATTGCTTATTCCATGCACAAAAGAAAAAATATTCTTTATTATCTGATGGTAATTGATGGTTTGATTTTATTTAAGGCGATATGCGGAATAATAGGAATGCAGGTTGTTCAGTAAGATGAAAGGTTAAAGCTGAAAGACTAAAGTGTATTTACATTCCAAAAATTTATCTTGATATTGACTCTCATTACTTGATACTGTGAATAACAACTACGATAAAATAGCCAACCATTACGATACCTTAAGCCGATTGGTGTTTTTTAAATCGCAGGTAAATGCGCAGGTTAATCAGCTTCAACATATCCCGGAAAACAGCGCGGTTTTAATTGTGGGTGGTGGAACAGGATGGATTTTAGAAGAAATTGCCAAGATATATCCCAGTGGCTTAAAGATTGTGTATGTAGAGATCTCGGCTAAAATGATTGCGCTTTCTCAAAAACGGAACTGCAAAAATAACCAGGTTGAGTTTGTGCATCTGGGCATTGAGGATTTTAGGGCTAATATCGTATTTGATGTAATTTTAACTCCATTCCTTTTCGATAATTTCGCAGAGCAACGTGCCGCAAAAGTATTTGATCAGCTAAATGAATATTTGAAAAAAGATGGTTTGTGGTTTTTGGTCGATTTTTCGCTTAACAAAAATAATGGGACCTGGTGGAAATGGTTGCTGCTTAAATCGATGTACAGCTTTTTTAAGTTACTTGGAATTGTAGAAGCCAATCAACTCATGGACATGAATCCTTATTTTTTGAATAAAGGTTATCAAATTTTGGAACAGCGCTTTTACTATCGTGATTTTATCAAGGCACTTATTTATAAAAAAATAAAATGACATTTAATTAATGCATCTATGTTGCATTTGAAATTTGAATGCTGATCTTTGTATCAAAAGATAAGGATATGGATTTTGATGTAATTATAATTGGAGGTAGCTATGCTGGTTTATCTGCTGCATTAACTTTGGGCCGTTCAACCCGCAACGTTTTAATAATCGATTCTGGTAAACCTTGTAACCGACAGACGCCGCATTCACATAATTTTTTAACCCACGATGGCGATCGGCCTGCTAATATCGCTAAAGTCGCAAAAGAAGAAGTACTAAAATATCCAACTGTCAGGTTTTTAGAAGGTAAAGCTATTTCAGCCAAAAAAATGAAAGATGGTTTTAGTGTTGGGGTAGAAAGTGGACAGAATTTCATTGGCCGCAAATTGTTATTGGCCGCAGGTTTAAAAGATACGCTGCCCGATATCAAAGGATTGGCCGCATGTTGGGCCATTTCTGCCATACACTGTCCTTATTGCCATGGCTACGAGGTAAAAAATGAAAAAATAGCCTTGTTAATGAATGGTGAGCATGCCTTTGAGATGGCCAAAAACCTTTACCTTTGGAATAAGGATTTGACCATTTTAACCAATGGTAAATCACAATTGGATTCAGAACAGACCGAAAAACTGAAATCTAAATCAATTACCATTCTGGAAGAGGAGATTATTGAACTGGAACACAAAAACGGTCAGCTCGAAAACATTGTATTTAAAAATGGGATGAAAGTGTCCTTCAAGGCAATTTACGTTAAACCAGAAATAGAACAGCACATAAATTTCAATGCGCAGCTCGGATTTGAATTAACAGATCTGAAAACAATAAAAGTAAATGAGCAGCAACAAACCACTGCAATGGGCGTTTATGCCGCAGGAGATTGCACAACCTTGTTCAGGTCGTTGTCGATCGTTACAGCCGCTGGAACAATGGCTGCAGTGATGATCAATAAAGAGTTGATTTCTGAAGATTTTTGATCCATCATCGGAAATTAAAATAAGATGGCACCAATAATAGTGAGAATAAACATTGCTGCCATTACAATTCTGTCAGCAGTGATCCATTGGTCTCTGGTAAGAGGTGTTGCCACTTTTTTTACGGTTTCAGCTTTATGTCGTGAAAGTCTGAAAACTGATGTGTCTAATTTAATAATCATGGGATAATGTTTAAATAGGGTCGATTTTATCAGGGCAAATCCCAAGCCAAAAAAATAGAAAAATGTTAAATTGTGGATAACTTATATTTTTTCTTAATGAATTGATATTTATGCGGTTGTAAATACGGCGTATGATTAAAAAGGGCAATCAGGTTGTTGGATATTCAATACATCCTGATTGCCCAATCTGTATAGCAATGTTTAGATTACGGGTTTTCGGCCTATTTTTCTGCAGTGTTTAATTTACTGTTCTTTTTACCATAGCCAAAGTAAATGGCTAAGCCGATTACAAGCCAAACCGCAAGCCTTAGCCAGGTTTCCCAAGGCAAAAATGCCATCATGGCAATGCAGGTTAAAATACCCAAGATTGGGATTAATGGCACTAAAGGAACCCTGAGCGGTCGTTTAGCTTTAGGATTTGTTTTTCTTAAAATCAGGATACCCACACAAACCATTAAAAAGGCCAGTAAGGTACCGATGCTGGTCATTTCGCCTACCACATTCATCGGTACAAATGCAGCGAATAAACCGATAAATAAACAAAGAATAATATTTGATTTGTATGGCGTTTTGAATTTTGTATGCACATCAGAAAACATCTTTGGTAATAATCCATCTTTACTGATGGAATAGAACATCCGCGATTGCGCCATCAAATCGATCAGGATGACTGATGTGTAGCCGATCAGGATGGCTAAAATAATGGCCTGGCTTAACCAGGCATAAGGTGTTTTTTCGATGGCTATGGCTACCGGCGCACCGCTATTGGCAAATTCTTTATAATTGGCCAGGCCTGTCATGACGTGACCGAACAATCCGAATAAAACCGTACAAACCACCAATGAACCAATAATGCCGATCGGTAAATCCCTCGCTGGGTTTTTGGTTTCCTGTGCTGAAGCGGCTACGGCATCAAAACCGATAAACACAAAAAATACCAGTCCGGCACCGCGTAATACACCACTCCATCCAAACTGACCAAATGTTCCCGTATTTTCGGGGATATACGGGTGATAATTTGCGGGATCGATATATTGCCAGCCTAACGCGATAAAAACCAAAACTACGCCCACTTTAAGAAAAACAATAATTCCGTTTACAATGGCCGAGCCTTTGGTACCACGGATCAATATGGCCGTCATCAAAACCACCACCAATGCTGCGGGGATGTTAATAATTCCATGAATAACAGAACCATCAGCCAGCTTAGCGGTTTCGAAAGGGGATAGGGTTAACTGCGGTGGAAGATAAATGTGTAAACTGGCTAAAAACCGGGTTAAATACTGCGACCAGCTAATGGCTACTGTAGCGCAACCTACAGAGTATTCCAGTACCAGATCCCAGCCGATAATCCAGGCGAAAAGCTCGCCCATGGTGGCATAAGAATAGGTATAGGCGCTGCCTGCAACAGGGATCATGGAGGCAAATTCTGCATAACAAAGCGCAGCAAAACCACAGCCTAAAGCTGCAATTACAAATGATAGGGTTACTGCAGGGCCGGAATGATTGGCTGCTGCCAAACCCGTAATGGAAAATAAACCGGCGCCAAGTGTTAGTCCAACACCAATTAAAATCAGGTTTATTGGGCCTAAGGTTCTTTTAAGCGTTCCTTCGCCGCTTTCGTTTGCCTCGGCAACGATGCTGGCAATAGATTTCTTCATGAAAATAAGTTAAGACACAGCAAAATTATTAAAATATATTAAATCTATAGTATTTATATGTTTAATTCCTGTAAACCTAAAATCAGCTATGTACCGGCTAACTTTAGAGAACAAAAAGCAGTTTTTGAAAATTTACGTGCTGTTTTTCATAGGTACTGTAGTCCCGCCATCGCTTGTAGTCCTCGTTACGCTTTGCTTCACTGCGGGCTACCCGCTCTGTCGGGTTTATTTACAGGAGGCTGTTCCAAAACCCAAAATAGTAATACAAAACCTCTCCACCTAAACCTGATAGAACCCAATAGCTCCCGATTTAAGTAAATGTTTGTATTTAAGATCTATCTAATCGGGACTATAGGTGATAGCAGGGCTGCAAAAACCGAAGTACTACAGGACCTTGCTTTTCTAAAATACAGTAAAAATTTTCAATTTTTAAGGAATTATTTCCAAAGCTCAAAATTTTATTTGAAATTATATCATTGATAATCAATTATTTGTGTATTTTATTTAATTTATTTTAGTACTATGTATTGCATGGTAGCATATAAAACATATATCTTTGTTATATGATAGCAGAAAATACGCAAACGCAAATGCGGAAGGGAATTCTGGAATACTGTGTTTTATCAATCATCTCACGGGGCGAAATTTATGCTTCGGATATTATTGCCGAGTTAAGATCGGCAAAGCTGCTGGTGGTTGAGGGTACCTTATATCCATTATTAACCAGGCTTAAAAACAACGGTTTGTTAAGCTACAACTGGGTAGAATCTACCTCAGGCCCACCGCGTAAATATTATACCTTAACCGAAGATGGTCAGGGCATTTTATCACAATTAGATCAAACCTGGCAGGAGCTGGCTTATGCTGTAGGTATTTCACAAAAAGGAGCCAATTCATAATTAGTAAAAAGGAAATGGAAAAGACCATCATCATCAATATAGGAAACACAATTATTCACATTGAAGAAAGTGCTTACGAGCGCTTAAAAGCCTACTTAAACGAAGTAAAAAACTATTTTGCCAACCATGCAGATGACCTTGAGATTGTAACGGATATTGAAAACAGGATTGCCGAATTGTTGACTGAGCAACTGGAAGAGCAGAAAAAACAGGTTGTAGATTCGGCCAATGTAAACTCAGTGATTGCGCAAATGGGCCGGGTGCAGGATTTTGATACAGCTGAAGAAGGCGAAGAGCAACCAGTGATCAACAATACCTACCAACACCAATATGTAGAGAAAAAACTATACCGCGATATGGACGACCGCGTGGTAGCAGGAGTTTGTGCGGGTATTGCACATTTTGTAAACGCAGATCCGAAATGGATCAGGCTGGCTACTTTGCTGATCAGTTTTGTTGGTGGATTTGGCATATTGGTATATGCCCTGCTTTGGATTATTATGCCTAAAGCAAAATCACGTGTAGAAAAAATGGAGATGAAAGGCGAACCCGCAAACCTTCAGGGTTTTCAAAAGAACCTGGATGAAGAATTACAGGCTGTTAAAGAGCGTTTAGGCGAAGTAAATAAACATGCACAGCCTATATTTGCACGCTTAGGCATTTTTATCGGTGAGTTTTTCGAATGGCTTGGCCGTTTTATTTCAGGTACCGGAAAGGTAATTTTCAAAGTAATCGCCGGTTTTATCGTGGTGTTTGGAATACTATTTTTATTGGCACTTCTTATTGGAACAGCTGCCTTTCAGGGTTTTTGGGATGCAAGCGTTTATGAATATTTCCCATTCTCCATTATCAACGAAAGCAATAGAGGAATCATTTTGTTTGGTGCATTTATTGTATGTTTTGTGCCGGTTTTGGCTTTGGTATTGTTCTCGATCAGGGTAGCCTTTAATAAACAGGCCATAAATAAAACACTCTCTTTCGCGCTGTTGATTATCTGGCTGGCAGGTGTGGCCGTAACGGGTTATCAGGCAGCCAGGATTTCATCAGAATTTAAACAACATGCAGAGTTAACACAAACTACCGATCTGAAAGCCTATCCGGTATATACCATCAATATCGATAAAAGTAAATATTTCAGCAAAGAAGATAGCGTGGCTTACCACATTGATGCGAACAACCGCCACCAGATTGTAGTTGATGATTTTGAAGATGGGCCATTTGTTTCGCCAAACCACATCCGTATCGACATTAATAAAAGCGAAACTGGTGTTACCCGTTTAACACAGAAATATGAATCGCAGGGTAAAACCTTTCAAAGCGCGTTGCAAAATGCGCAGAACATTAGCTACAATTATGTAGTAAAAGATTCTGAACTGATTTTTAGTCCGCGGTTTCAATTGAGAAAGGGAACCATTTGGAGAAACCAGGAAGTAAGGTTAAATCTGGAAATCCCGGTGGGTACAAAACTAATTTTAAAGCAGGATGCTTACCGTTACGTTAATAACTACTGGACCTGGGAATGTAACGACAGCGAAAATGACCACAACGACTCTAGCATATGGATTATGACCGATGATGGTTTGAAGTGTGTTGCCAAGTTAAAGGAAGAAGCGTTAAAAAAACAAAAGCTAAAAGTAGAATTATACGAATTAGAATTGTTGCAAAAGAATAAAACTGATGATATGATTTATCAGGATTCTGTTTCAAACCGGATCAGGGAGGTTAAAGGAGAGTTGGGGATAGCACCTGAACAATAATCCCGACCTAGCGAAAATCTAATCGTTCCATGCAATTGGCATAAAGATTCCTGCCTGCGCGGGAAAGACGATCGGGTTGCTGTGAAAGCTGATTACACTGATTTTACCTCCGAAAAAAGTATAACGCCTAAAAGAAGAAACCATGAAAACATTATTTACCCTAATTGCATGCCTGATGGTGTGTGGGGCTTCTTTTGCCCAAAAATTAAATAAACTTACGGGCAAAATCGTTGATGAAAAAAGCTTTCCGGTTGCATTTGCCATCGTACGGGTGCTGAATTATCCCGATACCAGCCTGATAAAAAGTGTATCAACCAATATCGATGGTGAATTTAGCATCGACCAGTTAAAAAGCGGTGAATATGTTTTGTCGGTTTCGGTTGTAGGATTTAAAAGCAAAAAGACAGGACATTTTTCGCTTAGTGGGGATTTAAATCTACCAACAATCAATATGGAGAGCTTAACCAAACAATTGAAAGAGGTGAGCGTTCAGGGCCGGAAGCCATTTATTGAACATCAGATTGATAAAATGGTGCTGAATGTAGAGAACAGCATTGTTGCAACAGGAGGTACGGCACTGGAAATTTTAGAAAAGGCACCTGGCGTACAGTTAGACAGGCAAAATGAACGGGTTTTATTGAACAATAAATCAGGTGTAACGGTAATGATTGATGGAAAGAACAATTTTTTATCAGCTGCTGATTTAACTATTTATCTAAATAACTTAAGCAGCAGCCAGATTGCAACCATTGAAATTATCACCAATCCATCAGCTAAATACGATGCGGCGGGTAATTCAGGAATTATCAACATTAAACTGAAAAAGAATAAGGCATTTGGTACAAACGGAAGCGTTTCATCAACCTATCGTAATGCAATAAGGGCTAATTTGCCTACCAATATTTACGGATCGGAGTTCAACTTCAATTTAAATCACCGCGTAGAAAAGTGGAATTTTTACACCAATGCAAATGCTTCAAAGAATAATAATTTTTCGAATTTACTTTTAGATCGAAGTACCAATGCAAATGGTTTGCAGAGTGTATTTAATCAGGATTTCCAAAAACTATATACCGGATCGCGCCTGGCGGCAAAATTGGGTGCTGATTATTTTGTGAATGAAAAAACGACCATCGGGGTGATGTTTGACGGTAGTAGCAGTACGCGGAAACTGGATAATTTCTCTCAAACCTTTATAAACGAAACTCAGGCTGGTGTAGTAAGCAACAATTCATTGATCCAGTATTCTGATGCCAATACGCCAAACAAAAACTATAGTGTAAATTTTAATATCAGACACGATTTTAAAAAGGAAGGTGCGAGTTTAAATTTCGATGCTGATTTCTCTGGTTTTGATTATTCGGGACTGGAAAATTTTAATACCAATTTTTACGACGAAAAAGGGCTGATTTACAACAATACCATCATTAAAAATGATAGTAAAACAGCCATTGATATTTATGCGGCAAAAACCGATTTTACCTGGCCATTATCAAAAACGACCAAACTGGAAACCGGCCTGAAAAGTACTTATGTAAAAACCAATAACGATTTTCTGTCGTCGGCATTTCTCAATAACGAATGGCAGAATATTGTAGGACAGAGCAATAATTTTATTTATAAGGAAAACGTAAACGCCGCTTATGCGAATTTATCAAAGGATATGGGCAAGTGGCAGGTTCAGGTAGGTTTAAGGGCAGAGTACACTCAATCTACGGGTACATCGGTAACCAATAATACTGTGGCAAAACAGCATTATTTATCGTTGTTCCCAACGGTTTTTGTTAGTCAGAAAATTTCGGAGAGCAGTAATTTACGTTATTCGTATGGCAGGCGGATAGATCGCCCCAATTACCAGCAGTTAAATCCATTTAATTTTTACATGGATCCTTACACCATACAACAGGGCAATCCGTATTTGAAACCCCAGTTTACCAATAATTTCGAAGTGAGTTATAATTATAAAAGTGGATTATCATTTTCTTTGGGTTATTCAAAAACAAAAGACCTCATTTTGGATAGTAAAACGGCGCAAAACGATAGCAGCAGGATTGTTACGGTTGGACAGGGCAACATAGGCAGCGGAGAATATTATACAGCTGGGTTATATTTTCCTTTGGCTATTACCAAATGGTGGAACCTGCAGAACAATTTTAGTTTATTTTATAACAAATTCAACGATGATAATTTAGAAGGAGCTCCTTTTATGTTGAGTAAAGTATCGTATAATGTTAACATCAGCAGCTCCATCACTTTGCCTGATAACTGGACATTGGAAACCAATTTCTGGTTAAATTCTCCACGGGTACGTGGTTTGGAACGGACCATTATTTATCAGAATGCCTTAAATATGGGCGTACAAAAAAGTTTCTTAAACAAAGCTTTAAAACTTAGGTTAAATGTCGATGATATCTTCCAGACCAATTACTGGAAAGGTACATTGGATTATCAAAATGTGAATTTAAGGGTTCAGAACAATTACATTAGCAGAAGGGCTTCGTTCAATGTCAGTTATAGCTTTGGTAACCAAAATTTAAAGTCGAACCAAAACCGGAAAACAGCTGCCGATGATATTAAGAACAGAGCGGGAGGGTAAGGGAGTTTGGAGTTGGGCGTTCGGAGTCGTGAGTCTGAAGTCCAGGGTCTTGAGTTTTTAGTCCGGAAAGTCAGAGGTCAGAAGTTTGGGAGGCAAATCCTCAGTTAACCAATTTAAACAATTAACCATTTCAATATGAAAAATATCTTTTACAGCATCGCAATTTTAGTTGTCGCTTTAATTTTTGGCTGCCATGGTGGTGAAGGACATTTATCGGTAAGCACGATAGACAACCAATCTGACTTTAAATTTGAAGCAAATTACGCCGAAAGTAAAACAGATAAACTGGAGAAATACCTCGACAGTGCTTTAAACAATGAACTGCCACTTGATCAGCATATCGATCTTTTAGTGAATTTAAATGGCACAGATCAATTTAACCTTAAAGCTAAAAAAGGCTGGCTGGAGATCAATTTCGATAAAAGAAATAGTACAGCTGCAGGTTACATGAAAGTGAAAAAACTAACAGAGGGGATTAAAAATAAGTTGATGGAATAATCGCGTTTTTAACCGCAAAGATTGCTAAGATAAGCGCAAAGGAAGTGGTCGTCATTCTCGCGCATGCGGGAATCTTAAAGCGCTTGCATTACGATTCCCAATCAAGTTGGGAATGACGATCTCTCAAGGGATATTAACTAATATAATTTATCTTCCTCATCTTGTATACGCAGGTTATTACAGGCTGCATGAAGCCCTTGAAAGGTAACCGCCGTCATAAATTTTGGATTTCTGATATCTTTCGAAATCCATTCTGGCACAGTATCGACCTGAAGAAAAAGATCGCAGAAACGCTGTATCCATTGGTTACGAATGGCAATGGTCGGCGCGACGATTAAGGTAGGCTTATTTAAACGGATAGCCACTTCAAGGCCTAAAACCTTTTTCCCTGACCCAGGAGGTGGAATAACATGTAAATGCCGGTTAGCAATATAATCGTCTAAATGATCGAGCATCCGTTTTTGATATTTTCGCCAATTGGATACAAATTTTATTTCTTTTGGATAGGAAGTCAATTTTTTTAACGGATTTTAATGTGGCGCTTCTTGTTTGTTAGATGATATGGGAGTATAGCTGTTACATCTTATTCTACATAATACCATGGAATATTAAACAAGCCTTTTTTGAGGTCAATTTTTATGCTCTGACCAATCTGGATTTCATCGTATCGGTTGCTGGAAACGGAGATTTCTTCTGTATCGTAATTGTGGCCCCATGGATTAATTTTTAAATAATAATACGTTCTGCCTCTGCTGCCATTCTTTATTCTTTTATTAATTACTTCTACACTGTAAACCCTTGGCTTGGAATTGTCGTAAACACAATTGGCTCCATAAGTACCGGCATAACTGTATATCAAAACGTTAAAGATGAGCGAGAGGTAAATCCATGTTTTGCTTTTGGGCGTATGGGCAATGCGTTTATGTGTGGTGAAAAGAAGGAGAAGCATGATCGCAAAAGCAATAGCACCCGGAATAATCAAGCTGTAAAAGCTTTCAAACTCATAATCGAGAGCTACACGGATGAGGATGGAGAAGGCTGCAAGATCGATAAAATCGGCTACATCATATTTGTCGTGGCCATTTTCATCTTTATAAATTTCTACCAAACTGGCAATACTTGGCCTGCCGTTTAAGCCATTTAGCAAAAGGCCAATGATTGGCATACATAACAAGGCAGTAAAAAGGATTAAATAAGGTTTAGGGTAAAAAATAAACCATAATCCTAAACCAATGGTAAGGTATTCTAACCAGTCGAGTTTATGAAAAGTTAATTTAGAGAAAGTAATTTTACTGCGCTGTTGTTGTCGGTTTTTTCTGGCTTTGCTCATGTTAATTTCCTGTGTTTTTCAGAACATGTTGCAAATAACTTTGGAAATTGGAATAACCATTTTTTTCAGGATGTTCAAGGTCTAGCATCTTTCTATTTCCCATATCGAATATTTGCCAATCGTACAATTTTGCAACGCTTATCAGTTCAAAAAGTGCTTCCTCACCATAAAGACTAAATACTTTATTGCTTACAGGTTCAGTATCAGCAAAATAATCTATAACGTATCCTTCACCTTTTATTTCCCGCTGATTTTCGTTAGCGATAATATTGATAAATTGCTTTTCTAGAATTATGTCAAAGTCTATTGCTACAAGTAACTCTTCGTCTACTTCTTCAACAGCCCTTATTTTTTGCTTTGAGCTAAATATTACAATATCCCAACTCATATTATTATTTGTTATTTCAGTTTTATGCTATCGCTCCATTTTTCTCTACCTCCATTCTTTAGCGAAACGATATGGGCAGATAGATGAATGATATGTTTATTAGGTTCGTAGCTAACTTTTATTTCATTTGGATAGGCAATTACATCGTAATATTCCTTTTGGATTATTTGGTATTCGAAAACAGGTAACCACGCAACAGTTTTATAAATTTCTACACGTGTGCCCCTGTGATCGGAAATGGCATTACCGATGGAATGTTCCCTATAAATAATACCGTTGCTCAATTTTTTTTCTGCATCGGATTCGAAATCTGCAACAATAAAGCCTACGCCCAAAATACCAAGTGTGCCCGAAAGATAACCTATTCCAAAAGTGCCTAGCATAAACAATGTGCCGATAATTTTTAAGAATTTATTCGGCTGAAATTGCGACCACTATAATATAAGCGATAGGCTTAGGTAGAAACCAGAAACTAATAACCAGTTTAGAGGTACCGATATAGTTGAAACTTTAAAAAGTAAAGCCAGAGTGGTTAAAACAGTTAATGCAATTGAAATGCTGATCACCCATTTCCTTGTTTTCTTTAGTCATTTATTAAACCAATCATTTCGCTAATTCTTCTCTCAGCTTCCTGTTTTGTAATTCCTCCATAATAATCCTGAACAAATTGATGCTCAAAATCCTCATGTGGAATAACTAATGGACGATTATTGCCTCGCTGGGTGTAAACTGTGGTAGGAATACTCAATGTGTCCTGGTAACCTGGTATGTTGTTGCATAGCCAACCGAAATAACTTACTTCGTAGTTTTCGTTGTTAAAATTTTGCTTGTAATCTTCGAAATTCTTTTCACTTAACGATACCCACAAACCATATTGTAGGTCTTCACAATGATCGTTAATAGGTTGGAATAAGGTGCAGCGGATAAATCTGTCAATATCTTCGCCATCCTCTATTGTGCAAAAATCTGAGCTTAAAGTTGCAATAGCTGCTTTATCCTGATCATTTAGTTCATTATAATGTAAAGGTGAATTAAAAGCCAGTGCGGGCCAATCATCATGTATTTTACCACAGGTATGGCATATATAAGTGGAGAGCTGACTCATTAACACATTAATTTAAATTGACTGAAAGATATGCATTATGCGTAACAGTACAAAGCAGTAGATATAGATTATGAAATGATTTTACAGTTTAATGGAGTCAATTTATAGGAGAATTGATCTAGAAATGAACGCTTTGGCTCGCGAATCCAACTGCATCAGACTGGTTTATTAAGTCATAAAAAAACGCCCATACTTTTCCTGCATGAGCGCTAGTTGTTTGTTTATTATTTTTAATGTTTAACGTCGGCTGGAGCGTTGGTAGTCGAATCTGCTGTAGAATCGGTCTTTGTACTGTCAATCACCTTGTTGGTGTCGGTGTATTTGTACATGCTATCGGCATTTTCCTGATCAGCTTTTTTACCACTACATGCTGACAATGCCAGGCCAAAGGCGGCTATTAAAATTATTATTTTCGTTTTCATATCAAATGGTTATAGGTGTACTTATATAATTCTATTTAAAAGGCAATTGTTTTAGGAAAGGGTAAATTAGTCGGGAGTCGGGTAACCGGGGTCAGAAGTTTAGGCACATTTTTTTAACCACAAAGTTGAGTTGATCTCCTATTAAGTTCTGGCCGTTCGTCATTTCGACCGCAGTAGATAAATCTTTGCAATTGGTTTTATATGCATCTTTAAAAGATTTCTCGCCGTCGCTGTGCTCCGCTCGAAATGACTGATAATCGGATGGAGAAATTTCTAGGAATATCGTCATTTCCACCGTAGTGGAGAAATCTTTGAACCGGGTTTTATATGCAACTTTAAAAGATTTAGCTTTGCTGAGCCTTCGGGTTCTCGACTTCGCTGCGCTCCGCTCGTATTCTAGGTTTATGATATATCCAAATTTATTTTTAAAAAAATATTTCTAAGCTGATCTTAGATATTCTTCAACATATTTTTCCTTTCTCTTTACCAGGGAGAACATTCTAAGG
>NZ_JBIWEB010000035.1:0-11920 GCF_044762335.1 Pedobacter suwonensis
TTCGTACTCATGACAGGAGTTGCAGGATCCTATTTTCAGGTAATGACCAACACGATGATTATCACCCTGGTTTGCTCCTTTTTTGTAACCTGGATCGGTTTGCCCGTAATTTATCTGTTGCTCACAAAAGATTCACACAACAATGCATCAGGTAAGCAAGCTGTTGTACATGAAGTTAAGCCACAAAACTGGGTGCGTTATTTTATTCAGCGACCGTACATCAGTTTTGTTTTTATGTTGATTTTAATTGCCTCGATAGCAATCGTTTTTCCTCGTTTACAAACGGGGTTTTTGCCCGAAATGGATGAGGGGAGTATTGTTTTGGATTATGCATCTCCTCCGGGTACATCGCTTGAAGAAACCGACAGGATGTTGAAAGAGGTAGAGAAAGAAATTGTTAAAATTCCTGATGTGCAGGCATATTCGAGAAGAACGGGCACGCAAATGGGCTTTTTCATCACCGAACCCAATACGGGTGATTACCTTATCCAACTTAAAACCAACAGAACGAAAAGTACCGATGAAGTGATTTCTGATATCAGAGCGCATATCGAAAGTACACAGCCTGCATTAGTGGTTGATTTTGGCCAGGTAATTGGCGATATGCTCGGCGATTTAATGAGTTCGACTCAGCCAATCGAGATTAAAATTTTTGGTAACGACCAGCAAAAGTTGCAGGGCTTATCAAAGCAGGTAGCGGATCTGGTTTCAAGGGTAAGCGGAACGGCCGATGTGTTTGACGGGATTGTGTTGTCGGGGCCAACGGTGAATGTTCAGCCTAATTTTGCTATGCTTGCTCAATATGGTGTAACGCCTGCGTCGTTTCAGTTGCAGGTTCAAACGGGCATGCAAGGAAATGTTATCGGCGATTTGTATGATAAACAACAGCTTTCGCCCATCCGGATGGTTTATCCGGGCAGTAGAAAATTTAGTATTTCAGATATCTCGAGGATGAAGATTTTTTTACCTAATGGAACAGCTATTCCAATTCAGAATTTGGCTAAAGTTGAACTTAAATCGGGTAGTGCCGAAGTTGAGCGAGAAAACCTGCAGACTATTGGGGTAATTACTGCCAGGTTAGATAACCGCGATTTGGGGAGTGTGATGACGGATATTCAATCGGCCATCAGATCAAAAGTAAACCTGCCCTCAGGCTATCACATCGAATATGGTGGTGCCTACAAAGAGCAACAGCAGTCCTTTTCTGAATTGCTGACCATTCTTATTGCATCAAGTTTGCTGGTGTTTAGCGTAATTTTATTCCTTTTCAAGGATTTCAGAATAGCGTTTTTAATTCTCTTGATTTCTGTTTTGGGAATCTCAGGTAGTTATTTAGCATTGTTTATAACTGGTACGCCGCTAAACGTGGGCAGTTACACAGGGCTTATTATGATCGTAGGTATTATCGGTGAGAATGCAATTTTTACTTTCTTACAGTTCAAGGAATCGTTGCATGATAAAGACGTAGATGATGCAATTACTTTTGCCATTTCAACCAGATTACGGCCTAAATTAATGACTGCATTAGGAGCAATTATTGCATTGATGCCATTAGCATTGGGTATTGGTGCAGGAGCACAGCTTCACCAACCATTGGCCATTGCCGTAATCGGTGGGTTTATTGTTGCATTGCCTTTGCTATTGGTGGCATTACCAAGTCTTATTCGTAAATTTTATTCAAAAAAGGCTACGCATGCAAATGGCTAATACTGAATTACAATTTTTACGAAGACCGTTTTTGAAGTACCTTTTTTGGATTTCGCTTACAGGTTTTATTGCATTAACTTTTTTCGTTGTAGTGCTGCCACCAACAATTCTTGATAAATGGTTTTCATTAGAAATTCAGGAACATGGAAATGCTTTTTTTGATGCCTTTATGACTGCTGTAAGTAGTTTTGGCAACTTTAAATACAGTATTCCAATTGTAGCTGTCGTGTCATTGTTATTTTTGCTTTTCAAATTCAAGCGAGAGGCTTTATTTGTTTTTTTTACAATGATTTCAGGCCTGCTTAGTTCAGTTGTAAAGTATTTGATCAACAGACCAAGGCCTGCCAAAAATCTTGTCAGGATTATCGAGATAACAAGACAACAAAGTTTTCCGAGCGGACACGTCCTTTTTTATACTGTTTTCTTTGGGTTTCTGGTTTTTTTGATGTTTAAATTGAAGACAATACCATTGATCATCAGGTTGATTGTTGCTACATTTTGTGTAACCATCATCATATTGGTCTCGATATCCAGGGTTTACCTCGGCGCACACTGGCTTACTGATGTTGTTGCTGGTTATCTACTTGGCTATTGCTGTTTGTATCTTCTTATTAATTTCTACCTCAATCATTATCAATTATTTTGAATTAGCTTAAAAACCCAAATTGCTACAGAATCAGGCCGTTACTTAGTATATCAATCGTTTAAAATTCAACTCAAAAAATAAAATGAAGCCGCAATGATTTTCAAAATCACACAGTGGAATGATCAAATCATGGTAGCTCCATCACAAAACAAATTTAAAAAGATGAAAAAGAAAATTTTAACTCTCGCTTTATTGGTTGCAACAGGCCTATCGGTAAGCGCACAAAAGAAAACAGGCATTCATTTGCTGACTTCACACAGCATTGGGAGCAGTGGAGGATGGGACTACCTGACTGTCGACCAAAAGAACAATAACCTCTTTGTTTCTCACGGAACCCAGGTAAATGTTTTGAGCAAAGTTTCGGGCGATTCGGTTGGTGTAATCCACAACACACCGGGCGTACACGGAATTGCCATTGCAAGTGCTTTAGGCAAAGGGTATACCACGAACGGTAAATTGGGGACTTGTACTGTTTTTGATTTAAGAAACCTAACGGTCATGGCGCAAATTAATGTTGGACAAAACCCTGATGCTACTTTTTTTGATGACTATTCACAAAAAGTATTTGTTTTTAACGGCAAAAGCCACGATGCTACAGTCATCGATCCACAAACAGATAAAGTAGTTGCAACCATTCCATTGGGTGGAAAGCCAGAGGCTGGTGTTTCTGACGGAAAAGGAAAGATTTATGTAAACATTGAGGATACGAGCGAAATTGTTTGCTTTGATAGCAAAACATTCAAAGTATTATCTCGCTATAAACTCGTTGGTGGCGAAGAGCCTTCAGGATTGGCAATAGACCGAGCTAATTCGAGGTTATTTACGGTTTGTTCAAACAAGGTGATGCTTGTTTTAGATGCTAAAACAGGCAAACACATTGCTAAGTTACCAATTGGCGATGGCGCTGACGGTGTGGTTTTCGATGCAACAACAAAATTAGCTTACAGCTCAAACGGCGAAGGAACCATCACAGTAGTGAGAGAAGTTTCAGCTGATAAATTCGTGGTAGAAGAAACCATAAAATCTGAGTCTGGAGCTAGGACAATAGCCCTTGATGCCGTTACACATCACATTTTTCTTCCAACAGCAAATTTTGAGAAAAGTACTGTTGAGGGACAGCGCCCAAAAATGATTCCGGGAACTTTCAAAGTTCTGGAATTTGGGAAATAGATAATAATAAAGCGTAGGGCTGTCCTACGCTTTTCTACCATTTTTCAAATCAATCATTCTTAAAAAGTATTTTTATCATGTCGACGGTATTTGAAGACCAAAAGATTTTAAATGAGATTTCGATACAAAATCGACAAGTCTTTGATAAACTCTATAGGCAATATTATAAAAAGCTTTTTACCATTTCCTATAAATATCTGCGCCGGGAAGAAATGGCAGAAGAAGTGGTTCATGATGTATTTATTAAAATCTGGAATCTTGCTGGAAAGATAAAATTATCCTATTCTCTTTCTGGATATTTATCTCGAGCTGTGGTAAACGCTTCGCTAAATTTGCTGAAACGGGATCGTATAACTACCGTTCATATTGAATTATCTGAATGCGATGATAGAGAAAATGAAACGGAATTAAATGATGCAGAAATTCTTGAAAATCAACTTTTGGCCCTCGAAAAAGCTATTCTCCGGCTTCCAGGTCAATGCCAAAAGGTATTGTTAATGAGTAAGTTCGATAAGTTAAAGCAACAGGAAATAGCCGAACAACTAGGGATTTCCATAAAAACAGTTAAAAATCATCTCACCTATGGATATAAAAAATTGAGGGAAAATCTAGAGCATGCGATTATCATCGTGTTTTTTATCACCATTGTCTATAGGTCTTTTTTATATTAATGTTGTCTAGCTTATAATATGGAGAATTTCGACCCAAATACTAACGAATCAACTTATCTGCAACTTATATTGGATGAGCAGGATGGCAATATCTCAGTGAACGATGCACAAAAGCTTTCAGACTGGCGGAAGTTAACAACTGAAAATGAAGAGCTTTACCAGCTGTTTTTAAGTTATTTTACAAATCTCGACCTACTGGATACATACCGTAAGCTAGATACAGAAAGTTCGTTATCGGTTTTACATTCCAAAATGGGATTGTCTGATTTTCCACCCGTTAAAAAAACTAAAATTCTTTCGCTTAAGGTTTCAAGATGGGCAGCTGCAGCGGCTATTTTGGTTGTCGGATTGATGATCACGATTTATTTTTCTGCTCCCCGCATGGTTACTTTAACATCAAATAATAATGAGGCCATTCATTTCACACTTCCTGACGGTTCGAAAATCACACTAAATGCCGGTAGTAAGATTACCTATTATAGTGCAGATTTTAATCATTCAAGAAAATTAGAACTGGTTAAGGGTGAATGCTTTTTAGAGGTTGTTCACAATGGAAAATACCCTTTTAGCATAGAGCATCACAATATTGTTGTGAAAGATATTGGTACCAGTTTTAACATTGGTTCTACCGATGGTCATTTAACCGTATCGGTTAATGAGGGTGAGGTAAGCATTAACAAGAACGATGCGAATTTTGTAATGGTCAATTTAAAAGCTGGTGAACTGGCAAACTATAATTTCAGCCAGGATAAAATTGCAAAAGGTATTATCCAGGATCCAAATTATAAGGCGTACGCAGACCATCATCTCATTTTTAACAATGCAACCCTGGCCGAGGTCGCAAAGTCACTGGCGTTGGCCTATCATCAAAAAGTTGTTATTGAAGATAGCTTGCTTAAGAACCGTCGCTTTACAGCGGAATTTAAAAAGAAATCTTTAAATAATATTATCACTGTGGTGTGCAAGGCGCTTCAACTAGAGCAGACAACTAAAGGACAGACAATTTATCTAAAGAAAAAGTAATGGGCAACACTGGTATAATTGATAACCTTTGAGTAGGAGACAACATTTCATACTTGGTTTTTTAGCCTGGTTGGGTATTTTTTTGTGCTCAGGTCCATATTGTTTTGCCCAAAATGCTGCCTTAGAGAGAAAAGTTTCTATCGCCTTCAAAAATATAGATCTTAGAACAGCACTAGAAAAATTTCAAAAACAAAGTGGGGTCTCAATTGCCTTTGAGCCTGAGATTATTCCCCAAAAAGCAATTCAGGACAAAATTTTTAACAGCGAGCGCGTTCGGAATATTCTTTCATTTTTACTAAAAGATAGTGGTTTGGAGTTCGGAATGCTCGCAGGTTCAGTTGTAATTAACAAACAGGCTACTGTGCCTTTTACCCTAAACGGGATTGTTTTTGATGAAGAAACTGGAGAGAACTTAATCGGTGCCTTATTAGAAATTGGTAACGAAAAACAATTTTCGAACCAATATGGATATTTTTCAATCTCATTACCGCAGGGGTACTATCCGCTCATAGTTAATTTTGTTGGATACAAGCAAGATAACCAGTTGATTAAGCACACAAAGGACAGATATTTAAGCATTGGTTTAAAAAAGAACGTTTATGAGTTGGCTCAGGTAAGCATCAGTGGCAAAAACCCTTCCGAAGATTCTTTGGAGATGGTGAAGTCCATTATCAAGCCATCTATACGGAATATTATGAAAATCCCCTATTTCGCTGGAGAAATTGATGCAATGAAAGCCCTACAAATGGAACAGGGGGTTAAAAATGCATCTGAAGGCAGTTCGGCAATTTCGGTTAGGGGGGGAGGCTATGACCAGAATTTGATATTGATTGATGAAGCACCGATATATAATGCCTCTCATTTATTTGGTCTGGTTTCTACCCTCAATATCGATGCCTTAAAAAATGTGGAGCTTTATCCAGATTATATGCCGTCTCGTTATGGAGGCAGAATTTCTTCAGTAGTAGATACCAAATTGGCAGAGGGAAGTTTAACAGATTACCACATTAAAGGGGGGCTTAGTTTGCTATCTGCAGGATTAGCGATAGAGGGACCGATTGTAAAAAACAAAAGTTCATTTCTTTTTGCGGCCCGCAGAAGTCTGGTCGATTTGCTCAACTACGATTTTCGTTACTTTAATGTAAATGCAAATTATTACGACATAAACCTTAAGACCAATTTTATATTAAGCACTAAAGACCGTATTTACCTCTCATTTTATCATGGTTTCGACCATCTATTTTCAGAGGATAATTTCGCCAACGATTGGACCAATACTACGGTAACTTTTAGGCTAAATCATGTGTACACGCCAAAATTGTTTATGAACTTTTCGGCCATTTATAGTAATTACCGAAGTTCGTTAAGTCTAAATAACAAATCCACTGATAATAACGAATGGCTCACGGGGATTAGAGATGTTGCCCTAAAGGCAGATTTTTCTTATTACCACAGTTCAAAAAACCATATTCAGTTTGGTGTTTCTGGTACCAGACATCATTTAAAACCCGGCGAAACCTTGGTGGATGACAAAAGCACAAGCTTAAACAGAGTGTCATCGCTAGAATATGCACTTTACTTTGACAATGATATTGAAATTTTGAGTTATTTACATTTAAGGTACGGAATTCGTGCAGGGATATATAATGAATCCAGCCAGATAGAGCAGAATATTTATGGCCCCTCTTGGTCTCATTATAGCCTTGAGCCTCGAGCACAACTTATTTTCGATTTAAAGAAAGACCGTCTACTTAAATTTTCCTACAACCGTACCATCCAGCATCTTCAGGTGTTGCAAAACAATGAGCAGGCCTATTCGGCAATGGATACCTATATTTCTTCGGGGCCCCTGGTTCCGCCACAACGTGCCGATTTTTTTTCGGCTACCTTTAGTTATCTTAAGAATCCAAAGAGTGTTTATAATTTCTCTGGATATTTTCGCAGGTCGTTCAATCAGTTGGATCTTTTAGATCATGCAAAGATTATTCTTAATCCCGATTACAAACAATTTATCCGCTTCGGAATTGCAAATAGTTATGGTATCGAACTGTCTACACATCAGAAAATCGCAGGTTTTACGGCCAATTTAAATTACAGTTATTCGCGTGTTTTTAAAAAGATTGATGGTATAAACGATGGGCAACGCTATGCCGCGAACTATGATATTCCCAATGATTTAAAGCTGTCGCTCAGCTATCCCCTTAGTAATAGGCTGGTGCTTTCATCATTATTTTCTTACCGAACAGGGCGAACCATAACATTACCGGTTGGCTATTATACTTACAATAGTTCAAAAGTCCCTATTTACCAGGGAAGAAACAATGCCAGATTTCCAGATTTTAACAGACTGGATATTGTTTTTCAGCTTAATCCTAAAATACCGAAAAAGGACAATCAAAAAAGAGCGTATGAAGCGACCTGGAACTTTGGGATTTATAATGTTTATAACCGAAGAAATCCAATGTTTTACCGTTTGGCAACCATCGAACCCGATAAAAACCTCGGCTTTGAAGAATCGTTTTCAGGCATTATGCCATCATTATCTTATAATTTCAGATTTTAAACATGAAAAGATTGACCACTATTTTTTTTCTTCTTGTAGTTTGCCTTTCATGTAAAAAAGAACTGGTTGATAAGGTAGTTCTTCCCGCGCCGACCAATATTGCGCCATTGGTTGTTGAAGGTGGTGTAAATACGTTGTCTGCAGCTCAATATATTTACTTAACAAAACCATCTTACAATTTGCAAAATCCCATTAGCCCAATTAACGATGCGAAGGTTTACATCAACGGTACAATGCTCAAAATATCAAATGTACCAGGAGTTTATAGTGGAATTCTTCCAGATAATAAACTTTATGGCACAACATACCACCTCCAGGTGCTTTACAATGGTTCTACTTATGACGCCCTAGATACCTTACAAAAAGTTAATGCTTTTAGCAATGCAGCACTTAACTTGAAATCGATAAACGATGAGGGAAAATTAATTCTATCTATACCAAAACATGTTTTTGATGGAATATCAGGCATGCAATTATTTTACCAATTGCCTGGTGGAAAAGACTGGAATCCATCCTTATTTAGCGAAACACAACCCTTTTGTTATATTCACAATTACGCACCGCCTTACGGGCTTTCGCCAGTGTTGGAGCAGCGAACAGATTTTGCCCTCCTTTCTACAGATAAAATCGATATCTATCAGTTTTCGCTTTCCAAATCTTATGAGCAATATCTATATAACGTTTTTCAGGAAACGGATTGGAAAAGCCTTTTCTCGGCCAATCCGGGAGTTGTAAAAGGTAATGTTTCTGGGGGAGCGCTTGGATATTTTTATTGTACAGATGTATCTGCAGAATCGACCACCGTTGCAGAGCTGATCAAATAAGTCGGTCATCAATTTCTTCTCGGTATGCCGTTCCGGCAACTTTTAGAATCCTCTTATAAAATGATTAATTAATATTGGAGTGTCTGTGTCAAGCCTGTAGAAATGCTTTCAGGCAAAAGTCTTCTACAAGTTTAGACGCACAAATAAAATTTCGATAGAAATTTAAGCAGTTTTTCATTTTTCTTATAGGACTATTTGCAAATGCTCCTGTCTTGATAATAAAAACAAAGACCATGGAAAATACAGGGAAAGAATCTCTACTCGGAAAAATGAATGATATAGTGCCATGGCTATTGCTCGTAGCTCCCTTTCAGCGTTCTCCGGTTGGCATGCAGGCCAAGCCATTAAAACTTGATGAATTTATCGAACCATCAGCTCCAGATGGAGATAATTCTATATCCGAAAGCAAATAAAAAGTTAACAGATTTATTAATAGGTAAGAGATATGACTGCCAAGCCAGACCATTCAACGACGCTTCAACTCTTTTTTTTCGCGACAACCATTATTGTACTTTGGAATTCAGAAATACTGTTTAGAAAAGAATCCATAAAAACCAAATGGTGCCATACTGTTTTAAATCTTCATTTTTTGGCAACAGCAACACTTATTCAATTGCCCTTAACCCTGGCCGTTATCAAGGTTACCGAATTAACCGCAGAACATGGCTGGGGCTTGCTAAATAAAATTCCAATTGGCGATAGCTTTCTAATCAGGTTCGTTGCAGGATTTATACTAATGGATTTTTTCGAATATGTGTATCACCTTACAATGCATAAAACAGCTTTTTTGTGGAATTTTCATCTTATCCACCACAGCGATACCGAGCTTGATGTTTCTACAACTGTTCGCGAGCACCCAGGCGAAACCTTTGTTCGGGTAAGTTTTATGGTGTTAACGGTATACCTGTCGGGAGTACCCATTGCTATTTTGCTAATAAGGCAGTTTATTCAAAGTTTTTCTAACCTAATGGCGCATACTTCTATTTCTTATCCGCCGAAATTGGAGCGTATTCTTCGCTGGATATTTATCACCCCTGGTCTGCATAAGGTACACCACCATGACACACTTCCGTACACCGATTCCAACTATGGCGATATTCTTTGCATTTGGGATAGATTGTTTGGAACATACATGGAACTGGAAGAGTCGAAAATAAATTTCGGAGTAGATACTGCGCCATCATCAGAAATGAAAACTTTTTCCAAGCTATTGTCCTATCCTTTTCTCAAAAAAGATAAAGAACAGCAAACAACCGGTATTGATGAACCTTTAACCCAAAAAGTTTATGCTGACATTAGGTAAAATCGTTTTGGTTGGCTACTTTACTGTTTTTGGATTACAAGTATGCCCACCGAAAATCGCAAGCCATCATAAGAAATCAGACCTCATTCTTGGTGATTGGATTTCGGTACAGAAAAATGTGATGGTTAATATTGCCAAAGAAAATGGCAGATTCAAGGCTACTGTAACTTGGTTCAGTGATAAAGACGACCCGTCCAGACCAATGGAAACTAGAAGGGATATCCATAATCCAGATCCAGCCTTGAGGCACAGAAAACTTTTGGGCATGGAAATTTTAAAGGGCTTGAATTACAATGAAGATTCAGACCGATGGGAGGATGGTATCATTTACGATCCACTCAGTGGCAGAGACTGGAGCTCTGTAGTAAGCCTTGAAGAAAACGGTTTGCTGAAGGTGAAAGGCTATTGGCATTTCGAGTTCTTAAGCAAGTCAATCTCTTTCAAGCGAGTTGTAAACAATAAATAATTCCTCTTTTTTCTATTGGCACAAAAATCTAAACCCACTATCATGAACAAAATGAAAAAGATTGTTTTTTTAGTTTTATCAATCTTAACAGCTCCCTCGTTGCTTTTCGGCCAGCAAAAAGATAGTGCACAAGTAAAGTTGAATTCCAATAAACTGGCTGAAAACCATATAGATCCTAAAATCGTTCAACAACCGACGGTTATAAAGGGACAGGTGCTTGATGCCTCAAACATGCAACCTTTAACCAATGTTACAATCAGTTTTGCAGGAGGCCAGGCAAGCACAAAAACAGATGAAGATGGGCGCTATAACATTATGACTACTTCTAAAGCCTTGCAGTTAAAGTTTTCTTCCGTGGGATTTAAAACGGTGCTGAAACTGATTGTTGCCGGAAAAACACAAATATTGAATGTACAGTTGAAGGGGAGCAATATGCAATTGGACGAAGTTTCTGTACACGTTACAGGAAAAACGCATTACAAAAACCGTGATAATCCTGCGGTTTCCCTTATTCAACAGGTAATTAACCACAAAGAGATGAACAGAATGCAAGCCGCCGATTATGTTCAATATCATCAGTATGAAAGAATTGGTTTTTCACTCTTCGACCTTTCCGGTAAATTTCTTTCCTCTAAATTATTTTCGAAATATAAGTTCTTGCTCGATTCTTCCATGGTGATAAACGACAGTGTAAAAACTGCCTTACCTGTCTATATGGCTGAAAAGTATGAAGATATCTATTCAAGAGGACATCCCTCAAAAAATATTGACATTTTAAAAGCCCATAAAGAAGTAAATTATAATACGCTTGTTGATACCGCTGCGCTTGATATTTACCTGAATCGGTTATATGGCAACCCGGATATTTATGCCAATAATATTTTTATCCTTACCAATCAGTTTTTAAGTCCAATTGCCGACCATGCCCCCGATTTCTATAAGTTTTTTATTACCGATACCCTAAGTAAAGGAGAGGAACGTCTTATTGAAATCAGTTTTACGCCCAGAAATCTGGGCGATTTGCTTTTCGAGGGAAAATTGTACATCACTATGGATGGTCGTTATGCCGTTAAATCCGATATCCTAAGTCTGAACAAACACATCAATATCAATTTTGTAAGAAGAATGGATGTTAGACAGGATTTTACGCAATATCCTGATGGTCGATTTTACCTGGTCAAAAGTGATATGCAATCTGATTTTGGCCTGATGAAAGCTAAAGGGACCAAGATTTTTGGAAACAGAACGGTATTCTTTACGGATTACAAAATCAATGAGCCACTGGCCTCTAGTTTCTATAATGGAGATAGCCATCAGGTTGATTTAATTACAGAAAAACCTACAGATAATCTGTGGACAAATCTCCGAGCTGATACTTTGCCGAAAGCGCAGGCTCTGATTTATAAGAATATCGATAGTTTACAGAAAATGCCATCCTACAAGCGGACAGCGTGGCTGGCAAAATTTATAACGGGCGGTTATGCCGACCTTGGCCCAGTTCAGCTTGGCCCAAATGGCAGTTTTTACGCTTTTAATGATTTAGAGGG
>NZ_JBIWEB010000036.1:0-11718 GCF_044762335.1 Pedobacter suwonensis
CCCTCTAAATCATTAAAAGCGTAAAAACTGCCATTTGGGCCAAGCTGAACTGGGCCAAGGTCGGCATAACCGCCCGTTATAAATTTTGCCAGCCAGGCTGTCCGTTTATAAGATGGCATTTTCTGTAAACTATCGATATTCTTATAGATCAAAGCCTGCGCTTTCGGTAAAGTATCAGCTCGCAGATTTGTCCACAGATTCTCTGTAGGTTTTTCTGTAATTAAATCAACCTGATGGCTATCTCCATTATAGAAACTAGAGGCCAGAGGTTCATTTATTTTGTAATCTGTAAAGAATACCGTTCTGTCTCCAAAAATCTTGGTCCCTTTAGCTTTCATCAGGCCAAAATCAGATTGCATATCACTTTTGACCAGGTAAAATCGACCGTCCGGATATTGCGTAAAATCCTGTCTAACATCCATTCTTCTTACAAAATTGATATTGATGTGTTTGTTCAGACTTAGGATATCGGATTTTACGGCATAACGGCCATCCATAGTGATGTACAATTTTCCCTCGAAAAGCAAATCGCCCAGATTTCTGGGCGTAAAACTGACTTCAATAAGACGTCTATTTCCATTACTTACTGTATCGGTAATAAAAAATTTATAGAAATCGGGGGCATGGTCGGCAATTGGACTTAAAAACTGATTGGTAAGGATAAAAATATTATTTGCATAAATATCCGGATTGCCATATAACCGATTTAAGTAAATATCAAGCGCAGCGGTATCAACAAGCGTATTATAATTTACTTCTTTATGGGCTTTTAGAATGTTAATATTTTTTGAGGGATGTCCTCTTGAATAAATATCTTCATACTTTTCGGCCATATAGACAGGTAATGCAGTTTTTACGCTGTCGTTTATTAACATGGAAGAATCGAGCAGGAACTTGTATTTAAAAAATAATTTAGAGGAAAGAAATTTACTGGAAAGGTCGAACAGTGAAAAACCAATTCTTTCATACTGATGATATTGAACATAATCGGCGGCCTGCATTCTGTTCATTTCTTTGTGGTTGATTACCTGTTGAATGAGGGATACCGCAGGATTATCGCGGTTTTTGTAATGCGTTTTTCCCGTAACGTGTACAGAAACTTCGTCCAATTGCATATTGCTCCCCTTCAACTGTACATTCAATATTTGTGTTTTTCCGGCAACAATCAGTTTCAGCGCCGTTTTAAATCCCACGCAAGAAAACTTTAACTGCAAAGCTTTAGAAGTGGTCATAATGCTATAGCGCCCGTCTTCATCTGTTTTTGTGCTTTCCTGGCCGCCCGCAAAGCTGATGGTAACATTGGTTAAAGGCTGAATGTTTAAGGCATCAAGCACCTGCCCTTTTATAACCGTCGGTTGCCGAACGCTTTTAGAACCTATATGGTTTTCAGCCGGTTTATTGGAATCCAACTTTACTTGCGCACTATCTTTTTGCTGACCGAAGAGCAATGAGGGAGCTGTTAAGATTGATAAAACTAAAAAAACAATCCTTTTCATTTTGTTCATGATAATGGGTTAAGATTTTTGTTCCAATGGAAAAAAGAGGAATTATTTATTTTTTACAACTCGCTTGAAAGAGATTGACTTGCTTAAGAACTCGAAATGCCAATAGCCTTTCACCTTCAGCAAACCGTTTTCTTCAAGGCTTACTACAGAACTCCAGTCTCTGCCACTGAGTGGATCGTAAATGATACCATCCTCCCATCGATCTGAATCTTCATTATAATTCAAGCCCTTTAAAATTTCCATGCCCAAAAGTTTTCTGTGCCTCAAGGCTGGATCTGGATTATGGACATCCATTCTACTTTCCATTGGTCTGGACGGGTCGTCTTTGTCACTAAACCAAGTTACAGTGGCCTTGAATCTGCCATTTTCTTTGGCAACATTAACCATCACATTTTTCTGTACCGAAATCCAATCGCCAAGAATGAGGTCAGATTTTTTATGATGGCTTGCGATTTTCGGTGAGCATACTTGTAATCCAAAAACAGTTAAGTATCCAACCAAAACGAATTTACCTAATGTCAGCATAAACTTTTCGGGTTAAAGGTTCATCGATATCGGTTGTTTGCTGTTCTTTATCTTTTTTAAGAAAAGGATAGGACAATAGCCTAGAAAAAGTTTTCATTTCTGATGATGGTGCAGTATCGACTCCGAAATTTATTTTCGACTCTTCCAGTTCCATGTATGTTCCAAACAACCTATCCCAAATGCAAAGAATATCGCCATAGTTGGAATCGGTGTACGGAAGTGTATCATGGTGGTGCACCTTATGCAGACTAGGGGTAATAAATATCCAGCGAAGAATACGTTCCAATTTCGGAGGATAAGAAATAGAAGTATGCGCCATTAGGTTAGAAAAACTTTGAATAAACTGCCTTATTATTAAAACAGCAATGGGCACTCCCGAAAGGTATACCGTTAACACCATGAAACTTACTCTTACAAAGGTTTCGCCTGGGTGCTCGCGAACAGTTGTAGAAACATCAAGCTCGGTATCGCTGTGGTGGATAAGATGAAAATTCCATAAAAAAGCTGTTTTATGCATTGTTAGGTGATACACATATTCGAAGAAGTCCATTAGTATAAATCCTACAAGAAACCTGATTAGAAAGCTATCGCCAATTGGAATTTTATTTAGCAAGCCCCAACCATGTTCTGCGGTTAATTCGCTAACCTTAATAACGGCCAGGGTTAAGGGCAATTGAATAAGTGTTGCTGTCGCCAAAAAATGAAGATTTAAAACAGTATGGCACCATTTGGATTTTATGGATTCTTTTCTAAACAGTATTTCAGAATTCCAAAGCACAATAATGGTTGTCGCGAAAAAAATGAGTTGAAGCGTTGTTGAATGGTCTGGCCTGGCAGTCATATCTCTTTCCTATTAATAAATGTGTTTCCTTTTTATTTGCTTTCGGATATAGAATTTACTCGACCGGTAGTTGATGGTTCGATAAATTCGTCAAATTTTAATGGCTTGGCCTGCATGCCAACCAGGGAACGCTGAAAGGGAGCCACGAGCAATAGCCATGGCATTACATCACTCATTTTTTCGAATAGAAATTCTTTACTTGTATTTTCCATAGTCTTGGTTTTTATTATCAAGACAAGGGTATCAGTAAATAGTCCTATAATAAAAATGAAAAACTGCTTAAATTTCTATCGAAATTTTATTTGCAACCTAAACTTGTAGAAGACTTTTGCCTTAAAGTATTTCTATAGCCTTGACGCAAACACTCCAATATTAATTAATCAGTTATAAGAGGATTATAAAAGTTGCCGGAAAAGCATACCGAGAAGAAATTGATGACCGATTTATTTGATCAGCTCAGCAACGGTGGTCGATTTTACAGATACATCTGTGCAATAAAAATAGCCAAGCGCTCCACCAGAAACATTACCTTTTACAATTCCCGGATTGGCCGAGAAAAGGCTTTTCCAATCCGTTTCCTGAAAAACGTCATATAGATATTGCTCATAAGATTTGGAAAGCGAAAACTGATAGATATCGATTTTATCGGTAGAAAGGAGGGTAAAATCTGTTCGTTGCTCCAACACCGGCGAAAGCCCGTAAGGCGGCGGGTAATTGTGAATGTAACAAAAGGGTTGTGTTTCGCTAAAGAAAGATGGATCCCACTCTTTTCCACCAGGCGATTTGTAAAACAACTGCATGCCTGATATTCCATCAAAAACATGTTTTGGTACAGATAGAATTAATTTACCGTCATCGTTTATTGATTTCAAGTTAAGTGCTGCATTGCTTACAGCATTAACTTTTTGTAAGGTATCTACAGCGTCATAAGCAGAACCATTGTAAAGCACCCGGAGGTGGTATATTGTGCCATAAAGTTTATGATCTGGAAGGATTCCACTATAAACCCCGGGTACATTCGTTATTTTGAGCATTGTACCATTGATGTAAACCTTAGCATCGTTAATTGGGCTAACGGGATTTTGCAAATTGTACGATGGTTTTGTCAAGTAAATATATTGCGCTGCAGACAACGTATTTACACCACCCTCAACAACCAATGGCGCAATACTGGTCGGCGTAGGAAGAACAACCTTATCAACCAGTTCTTTTTTACATGAGAGGCAAGCTACAAGAAGAAAAAAAATAGTAAGAAATCTTTTCATGTTTAAAATCTGAAATTATAAGAAAATGATGGCATAATGCCTGAAAATGATTCCTCAAAGCCGAAGTTTTTATCGGGCTCGATAGTTGCCAAACGGTAGAACATTGGATTTCTGCGGTTATAAACATTATAAATCCCAAAGTTCCAGGTCCCTTCATACGCTCTTTTCTGATCACCCGTTTTCGATGTTTTAGGATTAAGCTGTAGCACAATGTCCAGTCTGTTAAAATCCGGAAATCTCGTATTGTTCCTTCCCAGGTAAATAGGGACTTTTGAACCATTGTAAGTATAATAGCCAACCGGCAATGTTATCGTTCGCCCTGTTCGGTAAGAAAACAATGATGAAAGCACCAGCCTGTTACTAAGGGGATAGCTGAGCGACAGCTTTAAATCATTGGGAATATCATAATTTGCGGCATAGCGTTGTCCATCGTTTATGCCATCTATCTTTTTAAAAACACGCGAATAACTGTAATTTAAATTGGCGGTAAAACCTGCGATTTTCTGATGTGTAGACAGTTCGATACCATAACTATTTGCAATTCCGAAGCGAATGAACTGTTTGTAATCGGGATTAAGAATAATCTTTGCATGATCTAAAAGATCCAACTGATTGAACGACCTGCGAAAATATCCAGAGAAATTATAAACACGCTTTGGATTCTTCAGATAACTAAAGGTAGCCGAAATAAAATCGGCGCGTTGTGGGGGAACCAAAGGCCCCGAAGAAATATAGGTATCCATTGCCGAATAGGCCTGCTCATTGTTTTGCAGCACCTGAAGATGTTGGATGGTACGGTTGTAGGAAAATTTAAGTAGACGGTCTTTCTTTAGATCGAAAATAAGTTGTGCCCGAGGCTCAAGGCTGTAATGAGACCAAGACGGGCCATAAATATCCTGCTCTATCTGGCTGGATTCATTATATATCCCTGCACGAAGTCCGTACCTTAAATGCAAATAACTAAAAATTTCAATATCATTATCAAAGTAAAGTGCATATTCGAGCGCTGACACCCTGTTCAAGCTTGTGCTTTTGTCATCCACCAAGGTTTCGCCGGGTTTTAAATGATGTCTTGTACCAGAAACACCAAACTGAATATGGTTTTTTGAACTGTGATAATAAGAAAAATCTGCCTTTAGGGTAACATCTCTAATCCCCGTGAGCCATTCGTTATTATCAGTGGATTTGTTATTCAGACTTAACGAACTTCGGTAATTACTATAAATGGCCGAAAAGTTCATAAACAATTTTGGCGTGTACACATGATTTAGCCTAAAAGTTACCGTAGAATTGGTCCAATCATTGGCGAAATTATCCTCTGAAAAAAGATGGTCGAAACCATGATAAAATGAGAGGTAAATACGGTCCTTTGTACTTAATATAAAATTGGTCTTTAGGTTTAGGTCGTAATAATTTGCATTTACATTAAAGTAACGATAATCGTAATTGAGCAAATCGACCAGACTTCTGCGGGCCGCAAAAAGAAATGAGCTTTTGTTTTTTACAATCGGTCCCTCTGTCGATAATCCTGCAGATAGCAAACTAAGTCCCCCTTTAATGCGATAATCTGTTAAACTTCCCTCTGCCAATTTAATATCTACTACTGAAGAAATTCTGCCACCATAACGAGATGGCATATAATCTGGATAAAGTTCCACATTTTTTAAGGCATTGATATTGAGGGTAGAAACCAGACCAAATAAATGTGAGGCGTTATATATCGGTGCTTCATCAATCAATATCAAATTCTGGTCATAGCCCCCTCCCCTAACCGAAAGTGCCGAACTGCCTTCAGATGCATTTTTAACCCCCCGTTCCATTTGTAGGGCTTTCATTGCATCAATTTCCCCACCGAAATAGGGGATTTTCATAATATTTTGTATGGATGGTTTGATAATGGACTTCACCATCTCCAAAGAATCTTCGGAAGGGTTTTTGCCACTGATGCTTACCTGAGCCAACTCATAAACGTTCTTTTTTAAACCAATGCTTGAATATCTGTCCTTTGTGTGCTTAATCAACTGGTTATCTTGCTTATATCCGATAAAATTAACTACCATCGGATAGTTCCCCTGCGGCAATGAGATTGAAAAATATCCATACTGATTCGAAAATTGCTTTTCGCCGCCAATTTCTAGCACGGCACCGATTAAGTTCTCTCCGCTTTCTTCATCAAATACAATCCCGTTTAGGGTAAAAGGCACAGTGACCTGTTTGTTAATTACAACTGAACCTGCGAGCAGTTCGAATTCCAGACCACTATCTTTTAGTAAAATTGAAAGAATATTCTGAACGCGCTCGCTATAAAAAATTTTGTCCTGAATTACTTTTTGGGGAATAATCTCAGGCTCAAAGGCAATTGAAACTCCACTTTGTTTTTGAAATTTTTCCAGTGCTGTTCTAAGATCTGTATTTTTGAAGGCAATAGAAACTTTCTTCTCCAAGGCAGCATTTTGGGCAAAACAATATGGATCTGAGCACAAAAAAATACCCAACCAGGCTAAAAAACCAAGTATGAAATGTTGTCTCCTGTTCAAATGTCATCAATTATACCAGTGTTGCCCATTACTTTTTCTGTAGATAAATTGTCTGTCCTTTAGTTGTCTGCTCTAGTTGAAGCGCCTTGCACACCACAGTGAGAATATCATTTAAAGATTTCTTTTTAAATTCCGCTGTAAAGCGCCGGTTCTTAAGCAAGCGATCTTCAATAACAACTTTTTGATGATAGGCCAACTCAAGTGACTTTGCAACCTCGGCCAAGGTTGCATTATTAAAAATGAGCTGATGGTCTGCGTATGCCTTATAATTTGGATCCTGGATAATACCCTTTGCAATTTTATCCTGGCTGAAATTATAGTTTGCCAGTTCACCAGCTTTTAAATTGACCATTACAAAATTCGCATTTTTCTTGTTAATGCTTACCTCACCCTCATTTACCGACACGGTTAAATGACCATCGGTAGAACCAATGTTAAAACTCGTACCGATATCTTTCACAACAATATTGTGATGCTCTATGCTAAAAGGGTATTTTCCATTGTGAACAACCTCTAAAAAGCATTCACCCTTAACCAGTTCCAATTTTCTTGAATGATTAAAATCTGCACTATAATAGGTAATCTTACTACCTGCATTTAGTGTGATTTTCGAACCGTCAGGAAGTGTGAAATGACTGGCCTCATTATTATTTGATGTTAAAGTAACCATGCGGGGAGCAGACAAATAAATCGTGATCATCAATCCGGCAACCAAAATAGCTGCCACAGCTGCCCATCTGGAAACCTTAAGTGAAAGAATTTTAGTTTTTTTAACGGGTGGAAAATCAGACAATCCTATTTTGGAATGTAAAACCGATAACGAACTTTCCGTATCCAGCTTACGATATGTGTCCAGTAGGTCGAGATTTGTAAAATCGCTTAAAACCAGCTGGTAAAACGCTTCATTTTCAGTTGTTAACTTTCGCCAGTCTGAAAGCTTTAGTGCATCGTTCTCTGAGATATTGCCATCCTGCTCATCCAATATAAGTTTCAGATAAGTTGATTCGTTGGTATTTAGGTCGAAATTCTCCATATTATAAGTTAGACAACATTAATATAGAAAAGACCTATAAAGAATGTTGATAAAAAACACGATGATAATCACATGTTCCAGATTTTCCCTCAATTTTTTATATCCATAGGTGAGATGATTTTTAACTGTTTTTATGGAAATCCCCAATTGTTCGGCTATTTCCTGTTGCTTTAGCTTATCGAACTTACTCATTAACAATACCTTTTGGCATTGACCTGGAAGCTGGAGAATAGCTTTTTCGAGGGCCAAAAGTTGATTTTCAAGAATTTCTGCATCATTTAATTCCGTTTCACTTTCTATATCATCGCATTCAGATAATTCAATATTAATGGTATTTATACGATCCCCTTTCAGCAAATTTAGCGAAGCGTTTACCACAGCTCGGGATAAATATCCAGAAAGAGAATAGGATAATTTTATCTTTCCGGCAAGGTTCCAGATTTTAATAAAGACATCATGGACCACCTCTTCTGCCATTTCTTCCCGGCGCAGATATTTATAGGAAATGGTAAAAAGCTTTTTATAATATTGCCTGTAGAGTTTATCAAAGACGTGTCGATTTTGTATCGAAATCTCATTTAAAATTTCCTGGTCTTCAAATACCGTCGACATGATAAAAATACTCTTTAAGAATGATTGATTTGAAAAGTGATCGAAAAGCGCAGGACAGCCCTACGCTTTATCATTATCTATTTCCCGAATTCCAGAACTTTGAAAGTTCCAGGAATCATTTTTGGGCGTTGTCCCTCAACAGTACTTTTCTCAAAATTTGCTGTTGGAAGAAAAATGTGATGTGTAACGGCATCAAGTGCTATTGTTCTGGGCTCCAGACTCTGATTTCAGGGTTTCTTCTACCACGAATTTATCAGCTGAAACTTCTCTCACTACTGTGATGGTTCCTTCGCCGTTTGAGCTGTAAGCTAATTTTGTTGTTGCATCGAAAACCACACCGTCAGCACCATCGCCAATCGGTAATTTAGCAATGTGTCTACCTGTTTTAGCATCTAAAACAAGCATCACCTTGTTTGAACAAACCGTAAACAACCTCGAATTAGCTCGGTCCATTGCCAATCCTGAAGGCTCTTCGCCACCGTCAAGCTTATAGCGAGATAATACTTTGAACGTTTTGCCATTAAAGCAAACAATTTCATTCGTGTCCTCAATGTTTACATAAATCTTTCCTTTTCCGTCAGAAACACCAGCCTCGGGCTTTCCACCCAATGGAATGGTTGCAACTACTTTATCTGTTTGTGGATCGATGACTGTAGCATCGTGGCTTTTGCCGTTAAAAACAAATACTTTCTGTGAATAGTCATCAAAAAAAGTAGCATCAGGATTTTGTCCAACACTAATTTGCGCCATCACCGTTAGGTTTCTTAAATCAAATACAGTACAATTCCCCAATTTACCGTTCGTGGTATACCCTTTGCCTAAAGCACCCGCAATGGCAATTCCGTGTACGCCCTGTGTGTCGTGGATTACGCCTACCGAATCGCCCGAAACTTTGCTCAAAACATTCACCTGGGTCCCGTGAGAAACAAAGAGGTTATTATTCTTTTGGTCGACAGTCAGGTAGTCCCATCCTCCACTGCTCCCAATGCTGTGTGAGGCCAGCAAATGAATGCCTGTTTTCTTTTGTGCGCTTACCGATAGGCCTGTTGCAACCAATAAAGCCAGAGTTAAAATTTTCTTTTTCATCTTTTTAAATTTGTTTCGTAATGGAGCTACCATGATTTAATCATTTCACTGTGTGATTTTGAAAATCATTGCGGTTTCATTTTATTTTTTGGGTCGAATTTTAAACGATTGATATACTAAGTAACGGCCTGATTCTGTAGCAATTTGGGTTTTTAAACTATTTCAAAATAATTGATAACGATTGAGGTAGAAATTAATAAGAAGATACAAACAGCAATAGCCAAGTAGATAACCAGCAACAACATCGGTAAGCCAGTGTGCGCCGAGGTAAACCCTGGATATAGAGACCAATATGATTATGGTTACACAAAATGTAGCAACAATCAACCTGATGACCAATGGTATTGTTTTCAACTTAAACATCAAAAACACCAGAAACCCAAAGAAAACAGTATAAAAAAGTACGTGTCCGCTCGGAAAACTTTGTTGTCTTGTTATCTCGATAACTCTGATAAGATTTTTGGCGGGCCTTGGTCTGTTAATCAGATATTTTACAACTGAACTAACCAGGCCTGAAATCATTGTGAAAAAAACAAATAAAGCCTCTCGTTTAAATTTGAAAAGCAAAAATAACAATGACACGACAGCTACAATTGGAATACTGTATTTAAAGTTGCCAACACTACTTACAGCAGTCATAAAGGCATCAAAAAAAGCATTTCCATGTTCCTGAATTTCTAATGAAAACCATTTATCAAGAATTGTTGGTGGCAGTACTACAACGAAAACAGTTAATGCAATAAAACCTGTAAGCGAAATCCAAAAAAGGTACTTCAAAAACGGTCTTCGTAAAAATTGTAATTCAGTATTAGCCATTTGCATGCGTAGGCTTCTTTGAATAAAATTTACGAATAAGGCTTGGTAATGCCACCAATAGCAAAGGCAATGCAACAATAAATCCACCGATTACGGCAATAGCCAATGGTTGGTGAAGCTGTGCCCCTGCACCAATGCCCAATGCTAATGGCATCAATGCAATAATTGCTCCTAATGCAGTCATTAATTTAGGCCGTAATCTGGTTGAAATGGCAAAAGTAATCGCATCATCTACGTCTTTATCATGCAACGATTCCTTGAACTGTAAGAAAGTAAAAATTGCATTCTCACCGATAATACCTACGATCATGATAAGCCCTGTATAACTGCCCACGTTTAACGGCGTACCAGTTATAAACAATGCTAAATAACTACCTGAGATTCCCAAAACAGAAATCAGGAGAATTAAAAACGCTATTCTGAAATCCTTGAAAAGGAATAAAATCACGCTAAAAACCAGCAAACTTGATGCAATAAGAATGGTTAGCAATTCAGAAAAGGACTGCTGTTGCTCTTTGTAGGCACCACCATATTCGATGTGATAGCCTGAGGGCAGTTTTACTTTTGATTTGATGGCGGATTGAATATCCGTCATCACACTCCCCAAATCGCGGTTATCTAATCTTGCGGTAATGACCCCAATGGTCTGCAGGTTTTCTCGCTCAACTTCGGCACTACCCGATTTAAGTTCAACCTTGGCCAAATTCTGAATTGGAATAGCTGTTCCACTGGAGAGAAAAATCTTCATCCTCGAGATATCTGAAATACTAAATTTTCTACTGCCCGGATAAAGCATTCGGATGGTTGAAAGCTGTTGTTTATCATACAAATCGCCGATAACATTACCTTGCATGCCCGTTTGAACCTGTAACTGAAACGATGCAGGCGTTACACCATATTGAGCAAGCATAGCAAAATTAGGCTGGACATTTACAGTTGGCCCAGATAGTACAATCCCATCAAATACATCGGCTGTACCGCTTACCTTCGAAACCAAATCTGCTACCTGTTTTGATAAGCCCTGCAGTCTTTGCTGGTCGTTACCAAAAATTTTAATCTCGATTGGCTGTGTCGAACTCATTAAATCGCCGAGCATATCACCAATTACCTGGCCAAAATCGACCACTAATGCAGGCTGTGTACTTTCAACATGTGTTCTGATCTCAGAAATCACCTCATCTGTACTTTTTGTTCTGTTTGGTTTGAGTTGGATAAGGTAATCCCCTGTATTAGGCTCGGTAATGAAAAAGCCCATCTGCGTACCAGTTCTTCTTGAATATGCCTGCACATCAGGAATTTTAACAATTTCTTTCTCTACCTCTTTCAACATCCTATCGGTTTCTTCAAGCGATGTCCCCGGAGGAGATGCATAATCCAAAACAATACTCCCCTCATCCATTTCTGGCAAAAACCCCGTTTGTAAACGAGGAAAAACGATTGCTATCGAGGCAATTAAAATCAACATAAAAACAAAACTGATGTACGGTCGCTGAATAAA
>NZ_JBIWEB010000037.1:0-6938 GCF_044762335.1 Pedobacter suwonensis
GATTGGTGCAGGCGCGAAAGCCTGCCCGTTGCCTGATAAATATCTTCCAGTAATGCGCCTTGCTGTTCGGTGAAGGTTTCAGTTTGAAGTAAAGAGTCAAGCTTAGAATTTATTACCGCCAGTGGTGTCATCATTTCATGCGAGGCATTATCGGTAAAGCTTTTAAGTTCCCGATAATCTTGTTTCACTCGTTCGGCCATAGCATTTACCGATTGATTAAGCTCAATAAATTCGTCTATTTTGGTAGGCTCCTCTTTTATTGCCTCCATTTTTGTTACCTCAAAGGCTTTCATTCTTTTGAGTGTGTTGTAAAATGGTTGCCAAAGCCTGCTCAATACAAATCGGTTGATTAAAAAAAGTGTCCCAAGTAAAATCATGGTCACCCCTAAGGTTATCAACAGAATCACCCTCACCAAATCTTCTGATTCTACTCTCGATTTTGTAATGGTAACCAATATATTTTTACCTTTTAAATTTACTGTGGTCACCAAACTTCTTCCGGGCTCTTCCTCATTTTCCTTTGTATTTAAATAGGTGGTGTAGCTAAATTCGCGGATATCCTTTGCGTTACCTGGCGATTCGGCATAAGAAATCTGCTGGTCGAGATAGCTAGCCGGTAATGGCAATTTTTGATATGTATGTGTGTATTGTCGGATCTCATTTTCCTCAACTGCTAAATCCTTATCGAGTTTATTGGTTAAGATAAGGTGTATAAAAAAGTAATAGATTACACCTGTTATAATTAAAATAATTAGCGAGGTGAGCATATTCACCCTGTTGTATCGGGTAGATAACTTCATATCGAGGTAAATTTGTAGCCAATGCCATAAACAGATTTAACATAATCTTTTGCTCCTGCCTCGGCAAGTTTCTTCTTCAAATTTTTAACGTGTGTATAAATGAAGTCGAAATCATCAGAAAGATCCATTTCATCACCCCAAAGGTGCTCGGCCATTGCATTTTTAGTGACCACCTTATTTTTATTTGATAAGAAATATACCAGCAAATCGAACTCCTTTTTGGTAAGCGTGACGGGCGTGTCGTTTACCGTAATCTTCATCGCAGAAACGTCTACTTTAATTTCATTAAACTGGATAATGTTATCACCATCAAAATTTTTGCGCCTTATAATAGCGCTCACTCTGGCTTTTAATTCTGAGAGATGAAATGGTTTTACTAAATAATCATCTGCTCCTAAGTCCAAACCAGAAAGTCTGTCATCGAGCGAGTGCCTCGCAGAGATAATAAGCACACCATCTTTCTTATTCATTTTCTTTAATCTGGAGAGCAGTTCAAGGCCTTCTCCTCCAGGCAACCCTAGGTCCAAAAGAATACAATCGTAAGTATATAATTCAATTTTTTCAGTTGCAGCTTCAAAATCAGCAGCATGCTCGCAAACATTTCCTTCACCGGTAAAATAGGCTAAAATGCTTTCGTAAAGTGCTTGTTCATCTTCAATAACCAATATTTTCATAGTGTAATCTACTTTCTTTATCTAAAAACAGACAATATTTTTGAGGCTAACTTATGCGGTTTTTAAGTCTTTCTAAATTAAATTTCTTTTTTTCCTGAAGAACCTCTTTTCCATAAGATGTAAAATATTCATGTGCAGAAAGCATATTGAAATTTAGTGTATCCCATTCAAGGTTAGTATAAAAAAGGTTTAGATTTGTTTCCCACTCTGCCTTAAGTCTATCCGCGTAATCTTGATAATCCTGGAGTGCAAAATGATAAAAATCAGCATCACAGATTACCATTTGCAATTTATTTTCGGGCTGTTGCGGAAATTTAGTAGCTTTTATACATTCTTTAACGACTTCTATCTTTTCAGGCTCCAGTCCGTTTTCAGTTAAAAATTCGGCTGCAATGTTAGCGCTTTCTTCTTCGTGGCCCACGTATTTCTCTGTATAGCCAACATCATGCAGAAATGCTGCCAGAATGAGCAAAAGGCATTCATCATTATTAAGACCAACCGCCCTTCCAATAAGTTGCACACCTTCAACCACCAGTAAAGTATGCTCCAAATTATGAAAATACATTTTATTAGAAAGCCGGTTTTTTAAACGGTCTTCTACAAAACGCTCAACCCTTGTCAGTAAGATTTCCTCAGTTATGTTCATATTGCATCCTAAATCTAATACAATAGTAAAACTGAAATCTGGAGTAAATCTGTAGACTGTGTCTTAAGAAACTGGAAAATGTCTGTTCATCGCAATTTGTGCAGCTTTAATCAAAGCATTTATTATTTATTTCTGGCAAACAGATTATCTACAGAATTGTAAAATATTTTTGTATAAATTCAATTATCATATTATGTGGAGATACTATGCAATTCTATCAGCTTTTTTTGCTGCAGCTACAGCAATTCTTGCCAAAATCGGTATAAAAGGTGTAAACGGAAATCTGGCTACGGCGATTCGCACCGTTGTAATTTTGTTCATTGCCTGGGGAATTGTTCTTGCGACTGGTGAAATTTCAGAACTCAAAACATTGAGCAAAAACAACCTTATTTTCCTTGGGCTTTCTGGCGTCGCAACAGGCTTATCATGGATTTTTTATTTCAAGGCACTGGAAACAGGTGCTGTTTCAAAAGTAGCTCCAATTGATAAATTAAGTGTTGCAATAGCAATGGGATTGGCTTTTTTAATACTAAAAGAACCAATTGAACCTAAAACGCTCATTGGCGGATTGATGATTGTGGGTGGAAGCATTGTTATACTTTTATAATAAAATTGAAGTAATAATCGTTAGCAATAATTTGGCTTTATGAAGATAAACTGTAATTATTCCATTACAATCTAGAATAACCCTGATAGAACCGTGTTCTTCAGTTTTGCAACAGAATCTCAGGAGATATTTGCATTAACAATTATTTAACCAAGTTACATGCGACACGTTTTATCAATTATTCTCATTTTCAGTTTTTTCACCAATTCATTTGCCCAAAGTAGCCCCGGTAAATCAAAAATAACAGGAATTGTTATAGATGCAACCACAAAAACACCAGTAGATTTTGCAACCATCACAGTATATCAATCAGGCTCTAAAACCCCAATTAATGGCATTAGTTCCGACCCAAAAGGGAATTTTTCAGTTAGCGGCCTTACTACCGGAACCTACAGGGTAACCATCGATTTTATAGGTTACACCCAAAAAGTATTCGATCCGGTAACCGTTTCAGCTCAAAATCCTGTTATTGGGCTTGGAACCATTTCATTGGCATCAAAAGATGCTAACTTACAAAGTGTCACCATTACAGCAAAAACCCCGATTATCGAAAATAAGATAGATAAAACCATTTACAATACCTCCAACGACCTTACCGCACAAAATGGCGTAGCGCTTGATGTATTGAAGAAAGTTCCTATGGTAAGTGTTGACATAGACGGAAACGTCGAACTTCAGGGCAGCGGAAGTGTTCGTTTTCTAATCAACGGAAAGCCATCGAGTATTTTTGGGGCAAGCCTGGCCGATGCCCTGCAATCTATCCCGGCAAGTCAGATTAAAAGCGTTGAAGTAATTACCAGTCCAGGCGCAAAATACGATGCTAACGGAACAGGAGGTATCATTAACATTGTACTAAAAGACAATAAATTTCAGGGTATTAACGGAAGTGCCAATTATTCGATAGGTACCAGACTTCAAAACGGTTCGGTAAACTTAAATGTTAAAAAAGGTAATTTCGGTGTGGGTGTATTTTTCAGTGGCAATCAGCAATTTAATACGGTTACTAGAAGTTCTTCTAACAGGGTTTCATATAATGTAGCCAGAGACACGATAAATAATTTCTTTCAGAATGGAAGCAGTCCGCAGAAAAGAGCAAGTTATCAAACTGGATTAAATCTTAACTGGAGCATTACGCCAAAAGATGAACTTACCGCTACTTTAGGGTACAATCATTTTAACAATAATTCAAGTGGAACAACCAGTCAGATTCAACAATATCTTTTAGCGGCATCAGGAAATACCATATCAGATACAAGAAGTCTTCGAAATTCGGCCAGTAATTTCAGTGCCAACTCTACTGATGTAAGTTTAGGCTATAAAAAGAGTTTCAAAAAAGAAGGCCATGAATTAGACTTTCTATATAATGCAAGTTTTGGAAATAACCTGGTAAATGCTTCGCAAATTTCGAGTTATGGAAACCACAATCTGCCAAATACCGGATTAAACAGCACCAACCCGGGTAAAGAGAATGAGACCGAAATTTCGGTGAATTATACCTTGCCTGTAAGCAAAAAGTTAACCATAGAAAGTGGTGCCAAAGTGCTTATCGATAATCTTAACAATAGTGTTGTAACCGATACTTTATTGGCAAATAGTTCTTACATCAATAATGCTAACCAAACTTACGGCTTTAATTATAAGCGAAATGTATATGCGGCTTATCTTTCTGCATCTTTTTCACTTTTTAAAGATTTCATTACAGGAAAAGCTGGCTTGAGATATGAGAGAACCGGAAAGGTAGCTGATTTCTCTGGAGCTGCAATTCCTGGCTATAACACTTTTGCACCATCATTTACCTTGCAACATAAACTTGATGACAGCCAATCGATAAAGCTATCATACACATACCGCATTGAACGACCAGATTACGGAGATTTAAATCCGTTTTATAACATCAGCGATCCGCACAATATTAGTACCGGTAACCCTCTTTTGAGACCTGAGATTGGCAATAATGTTGAGTTGGGTTATAGCAAAACTTTCGAAAAAGGTGCTAATATTTATTTTGCAGGATATTATCGTCGCAATACCAACGATATGCAACAACTTACTACATACTACGATGTATTAACCATAAATGGTGTTGATTATTCGGCAGTTGCTTTAACCCAGCGACTGAATCTTGGTTCGCAAACTAGTATTGGAGCCAGTCTTTTTGCATCAGTTCCGGTAACCGAAAAACTTAATTTACGCACAAATATTCAGGCAGGAAACAGGAACAATGTTTCTCCGGGACTTACAAGCGTAAGTGCATTTGCCTACAGGGTGAACTTAAACGCCAGTTATCAATTTGGTGGAAATTTAATTGCAGAAGTATTTGGAAACTATAATTCTTCCCAAAGAAACTTTAGGAGTACCAGACCCTCGGTATTCAACTATAGCTTGGCCATCAGAAAACAATTCTGGAATAAAAATGCAAGCATAGGCTTAACTGCGGCAAACCCTTTTAACCGTTACATAACTCAAAGGCAAACCAGTTTTGGTCCGAATTTCGACCAAACCAATATTAGACTTGTACCTGTTCAGTCATTTGGATTAAGTTTATCTTATAAATTTGGAAAGCTCCAATTCAAAAAAGAATCTAAAGAAGATAATGCACCTCAGCTCCCAGATGTTGGTGGAAATGGAAAATAAATAGAATTTAGCTAAAACAATTGTTAATGAAATTACTCAGAATCTACTCTTTGCCTTTAAATAAATTCTAGTTGACGCATATTCAGATGAATACCTTAAGGGGCATACAAATGGTTGCTCTTTTCTTTTAGTCAATTTTCTTTATGATTTCACTATTTACCGGCAAAATCATAGGTTCAGAATTTCCACAGATTTTGGTTTTAGATTGCAGTCGGAAAACTTAATCTACGAAAATATCAGATAACCTCATCTTTATTTTCATGGATTTTAAAACTAAATTCTGATGAAAAATTACAAGCACATTTTAAGGCTTTTCTGCCTTTCTATATTCTTGATAGCCGACGATGTTTGCGCACAAGACAAAAAAACCAGCATATCAGGCCAGGTTAAAGAGGCCAAAAACAAACTCACTTTACCCTATGCCAATATCATTCTTAAAAAAGTTGGAGATGATAAATTTTCTGACGGAACCATTTCCGATGATCAGGGACGTTTTGTAATGAAGGATGTTAATCCTGGCAACTATCACCTTCAGGTGAGCATTGTGGGTTACATGCCTTTTCAAAAGGAAATCACCGTTGGCAGTTTAAGCCCCTTTATTGATTTAGGTATTATCGAACTTACCGAAGATGCTCAAAATCTGCAAACCGTGACGGTACAGGGCAAAAGCAATGATGGGATTTCGTCAAAACTGGATAAAAAAACCTTCGATTTAAGTAAAAACACGAGCCAGTTAGGCGGTTCTGTTTTGCAGGCGATGCAAAATCTCCCGGGCATTAGCATTCAGGATGGAAAAGTGCAACTGCGTGGTAACGATAAAATTGCATTATTAATCGATGGAAAACAAAATGCTATTACTGGTTTCGGTAGTCAGACAGGATTGGATAATATTCCTGCATCAGCCATTGAAAGAATTGAAATCATCAACAATCCATCCTCAAAATACGATGCAAACGGTAATGCCGGAATTATAAACATCATTTATAAAAAAAATAAACAAGAGGGTTTTAATGGTAAGGTTGGTTTGACAACTGGTCTTGGTGCAATTTGGTTGAGAAAAGAAAACCTGCCGGGAATTAGCCCTCAATATCAGTCAACACCAAAAATTAATCCATCATTATCGCTTAATTATAGAAAAGATAAGCTTAACACTTTTGTTCAGGCCGATTATTTATACACGCAAACCTTAAACAAAAACGAGTTTTCGCAACGCATTTACACCGATGGAATAATATTGAACCAACAAGTAAAACGCAACAGAACCACCACTTTTACCACAGTAAAATCGGGTTTTGATTATAACCCAAATGACCATAATAGCTTTACCATATCTGGCTTTTTCAACCGTGAAAAAATCGGCGATTTAGGTGATATTCCATTTTTTAACAGTGATTATTCGGTGAGAAATCGGCTGTGGCAATTTATTGAAGATGAAGTAAAATATACCGCAACGGGCTCTGCAAACTATCAGTATAAATTTGCCCAACCCGGACATACTTTAAGTGCTGGTTTCAATTATACCTGGCATAGGGAAGACGAAAAGTATTTTTTCAAAAACATTATGCCAACCTTTACTG
>NZ_JBIWEB010000038.1:0-6126 GCF_044762335.1 Pedobacter suwonensis
CACAATGTACAAAGTGGCAAATTTATAATCGAACTTTCCAAATCCGCATTAGTGGTCTCTAATACCGGGAAAGATTTTGATGCGAAAGATAGGCTCTTCGACCGGTTTTCTAAATCCAGTGAATCTGAAGGAATGGGACTTGGTCTGGCCATTACCAAACAAGTTTGTAATCTATATGGATATGAGATTTCGTACAAACAGATAAATAAATGGCATATTTTTTCAGTTTCTTTCGATACTGAATATTAACTACAGAATTCCTACATAATTGGTTTATAGTTTTGATGAAAAAATAAAAACTATGAAAAAGATTTTTGGAATTTTTTTATTGATGGGCGGTATGGTTACCGCTACATTCGCACAGAAGGTTGTAGCAGCAAAAGTGCCAGCTGCAGTTAAAACTGCTTTCGCAAAAAGTCATCCCGGTGTTAAAGTAAATTGGGAGATGGAAAAACAAAACTATGAGGCTGGCTTTACATTTAATGGAAAGGAAACTTCGGAAGTTTATTCAGTAGCGGGTGCCTTGTTGGAAACAGAAGTTTCGATTAAGGCAAGTGAGTTTCCGGCAGCTGTTATGGCTAAGCTAAAAGGTATGAAAGTTGCTGAGGCCGCAAAAATTACCAAAGCTGATGGAACCGTGAATTACGAGGCTGAAGTAAAAGGAAAAGATTTATTGTTTGATGCAAGCGGTAATTCTGTAAAACCTTAGTAATGGCTAAGTATTTTTATATAATGTTGCTGTCTATGGCAGCAACATTATCTTCATCTGCGCAAAATGTAGATTCTTTGAAAACCACTTCCGCTCCAGATTCTTTGAGAAGATGGTACACAGGGAATCCAATTCCGAAAAAGAAATTTAAGATAGCAGCTTTCATTGCCCCGGCTGTTCTGGTGGGTTATGGCTTTGCTGCTGTTTACGATAACGGTGCTTTGAAACAGCTCGATGTTAGTACAAAGGGCGAGTTACAGGAAGACCATCCATTATTTGCTGCACACGTTGATGATTATTTACAGTTTGCGCCAGCAGCTGCTGTATTTGCATTAAACCTTTCCGGTATAAAAGGGAAACATAATCTTTTTGATGCATCGATGCTTTATGTAACCTCTGCCGCTATTATGGGTGCTTCCACACATTTTGTCAAACAAGATATAGGGCGTATGCGGCCTGATCTTTCGGGTACAAACTCGTTTCCTTCGGGCCATACCGCTTCTGCATTTATGGCTGCGGAATTTTTGCATCAGGAATATAAAGATGTGAACCCATGGATTGGTTATGCGGGATATTTTGTGGCCACTGCCACTGGAACCCTAAGAATGTACAATAATAAACACTGGTTTAGCGATGTTGTTGCCGGTGCCGGATTCGGTATCGCATCTACTAAGATTGCTTACCTCGTTTATCCTTACATGAAACAGATCTTCAATAAAAAGAAGGATAGCAAATTTACCTTAATGCCCTTTTACCAACCCGGGGCATCCGGCTTAATGCTTTCCGGAAGATTTTAGATGCCCCGGCTTCCCGACGATTGCTTATAGGTTTTACTTCATCGTAACTTAATATTTATCATGAATTTCATAACTAGAATCCAAGGTTCCTTTATTGGGAAAGTACCATTCTATATGTTGGCAGCCATCGTCTTCATCAGGCTTATTTCTATTTGGATAATGGGGCCTATGCCACAGGATGCTTATTATTTCTTCTATTCTCAGCATCCAAGGCTTTCCTATTTCGACCACCCACCTGCTGTTGCTTATCTGTTATGGCTTTTCACAACCATTTTGGGCAAAAACATTTTTGCCATCAAACTGGCCGATTCCGTTTTGACGGCTTTAACCTGTATTGCAGTATATAAACTGGCCATACGCCTTTTTCCAAAATTTGAGGCCGAAAAGATCATAGTGCTTTTTTTGAGTACATTAATGGTGAGCATCCTTTCTTTGGTGTCAACACCGGATACGCCTCTGTTATTTTTCTGGAGCCTTTCGCTTATTGCACTTTACGAGGCCATTTTCAATCAAAAGAAAAAATACTGGCTCCTGGCCGGAGTTTTAATGGGCCTTGCTTTCGATAGCAAATACACCGCGGTTTTTCTTCCAGCCGGAATGATACTTTTTTTATTACTATCAGATGCTAACAGAAAGTACCTTTTAACTTTTTGGCCATGGTTAACATGCTTAATAATGGTTGCAGTTTCCTCACCTGTCATTATCTGGAACGTAGAAAATCACTTTGCATCTTTTGCTTTTCAGGGTAGCCAACGTATGCACGAGGCGGCAGCATTTACCTTAAAACCGAAATTTATTTTAGGTCTTCTAGGACATCAGCTAGCACTTTTAATCCCCGTGCTTTTTATTTCGATTATCGTTTCGGTGGTTCAGCTTATCAGAAGTTATGCTTGCAAATGGAGTGAAATGTCTACTACCGGCGTTTTTCTACTCTGTTTCTTTCTTCCCATATTTTTAACTTTTTTACTGCTCTCGCCAATCTATTGGATTAAGATAAACTGGATGATGCCGGCATACATCACCGGAACTATTTTGGCAGGAAGTTTAATCAACAGAAAATGGATTAACCTGCAAGTGATTATTTCGTTCATTGTGCACCTGGCTTTGCTGGTTGAAGTTTTATTTTATCCTGTCCAAATTAGGTCAGATGATACCTGGGTAGGATGGAAGTCGCTTTCAGAAAAAACGAATGCCATTAAAAGTGAATATAAAGCAGATTTCGTTTTTTCTGCCGATAGCTATAAAACTGCTGGAGAATTAAACTTTTACAATGATTCCTTTATTTATGGACAAAACATTCTTGGCCAGAATGCCTTGCAGTTTGATTTTATAGGGACTGATTTGTCCCTGTTAAACGGAAAGAGTGCCATTTTTATTGACTCTGACCCCGGATTTAAAAACAGCGAAAAAGATACAGTTCCAAATAATTTGTTGAAATCCTATTTCAGTTCTGTAACGCAATTAAAACCTATTTTAATCTATAATGGCGCTCGTCCGGTACGTAAATTCTATGTTTACTTATGCAAGGGCTATATATTTCAAGCTAAAAAAGCAACTACAGAATTGCTCCAAGATTAGCTGCTAATTTAGCTTGCATAAAGGCACTTCTTGCCTTGTTTAGCCGAAATAAATTTTTAGGAAATGAAACCTGAGTATAAATATTTTCTTCTTTTGCTGCTTTTATGTTCCGCCCTTTTAGGGAGAGCACAAGAGATAACAAAAAATCTCAATTTTTTTCTTAACCAGGCAAAAATTACAAGTCCCGTACTTAAAGATTTAGAAAACCAGCGTAAATCTGCAGGTATCGATAGCCTAATAGTACGAGCCACTTCTAAACCACAAGTGACGGGATCTTCGAGCGGATTGTACGCACCCATTATTCAAGGATATGGGTACGATGGTGTCATCACCAACGGACAATCATTAGACGCCTTACTGAATGTGAATTACGATTTATTGAATAAGAAACGTATTAATAACCAACTGAAAGGAGTAAAACTGCAGAGCGATTCCATCAGGTATGCAAGTCAAGTGTCGACATACGACTTAAATCGTTCCATTGCAGACCAATATATTTTAGCTTTTGCCAGTCAGGACCAGTTTGATTTTAACAGTGAGGTGGTTGCTTTACTTAGAAAGGAAGAAGCTTTGCTTAAAACTTTAACCAGAAGTAATATTTACAAACAATCAGAATATTTAACGTTTTTGGTTACAATGCAACAGCAGGAATTAAGCTTACAACAAGCAGCCTTGCAGTATAAAAATGATTTGGCAACCCTAAATTATTTATCCGGGATTACCGATACCACCTTAGTCCGTTTGGAGGAACCTAAACTTAAATCGGATAAGCTGTTTGCCGAAACGAGTTTTTTCAAAAGAAAATTTGAATTGGATAGTCTGAAAAACGAAAATCAAAGGAATTCCATCATACTGAATTATCAACCAAAACTTGGCGTATATGCCAATGGGGGTTATAGTTCATCGTTAGTGCTCCAGCCATATAAAAATTTTGGGGCCAGCGTGGGGTTTACATTTTCTGTTCCGATCTATGATGGTCATCAAAAAAAAATGCAGTTCAACAAACTGAATCTGGCCTCTGAAACCATATCAAATTATAGGAAATTTTTTAACAAACAACAAACACAACAGCTTAACTTAATACGTCAGCAAATTGAGCAGACCGATGCGCTTTTTGGAAAAATCAACGACCAGATCAGGTTTAGTAAAGGTTTAATTGATGTGGATAGTAAACTTATGCATACCGGAGATTTGCGGGTTGCCGATTTTGTAATTGCCATTAACAATTATATGTCTGCACAAAACCTGCTCAGACAAACTACCATTAACCGCTTAAAACTGATTAATCAATACAATTATTGGAACCGATAATGAACAGATATTTAAAATTGATTTATGGCAGCCTTGCTGTTGCAATTACACTTTCTTCTTCCTGTAGCAGTTCAGCACCTGAAGCTTCGACAGATACGCCATCTCCGGTTACACCGGTGAAAATCACACATGTGGGCGACAGTTCACTGGCTGAATATGTTGAGCTTTCGGCGGTTTCTGCTTATTTGGAAAAGAGCTTTGTAAAGGCAAATATCAACGGTTATATCGAAAAAGCAAATGCGGGGACCGGCCAAAAGGTTGGCAGCGGACAAAATCTCTTTACGCTGATAACCAAAGAGGCGAGGTCTATTGGCAATACCATTAATAAGCTGGATCCTGGTTTTAAGTTTTCAGGGATTTCAAATATTAGGGCAGAACAAGGCGGGATCATTGTTCAGGTTAATCATCAAAAAGGCGATTATGTGCAGGATGGCGAGGCTTTGGCAACCATCAGTAACCGCAATAGTTTGGTGTTCTTGTTAGACCTGCCCTACGAGCTTAACCAGATCATCAAGCAAAACGGAAACCTGAATGTATTGCTGCCCGATGGAACTTCGTTAGCAGGTACCGTTTCCGGGACCATGCCGGCGGTTGATTCATTAGCGCAAACTCAGCGATATATTATTAAAGTTCCATTAGGGAAAGATATTCCTGAAGGGTTAATTGCAAAGGTACGACTGAGCAAACTCAGCCACCCAAATGCCCAGGTGCTACCAAAATCTGCAGTACTGGCCAACGAAACGGAAGATGAATTTTGGGTAATGAAACTTATTAACGATTCTATAGCGGTAAAAGTAAATGTAAAGAAAGGCATCGAAAACAGCAGTACAACTGAAGTGTTGAGTCCTAAGTTTTCTAAAACGGATAGAATTATCACATCCGGTAACTATGGGATTGCCGATACGGCTAAAGTTAAAATTCAGAAATAGCCATGAAGAACTTTTTTATTTCTCATAGAAACCCCATTCTGGCCGTACTGGCCATTATTTTGGTCGGAGGCGTTTATTCTTTTCAGCAACTGAAAACTGGGCTTTTTCCTGAAATCACTTTCCCGAAGATTAAAATCATTGCCGATGCTGAACTGCAACCAGTTGATAAAATGGTCGTTACGATAACCCGTCCATTGGAAAATGCGGTAAAACAAGTGCCAAATCTGCAATTGGTTCGGAGTAAAACGAGTCGCGGAAGTTGCGAGCTCTCGGCATTTATAAATCCGGGGGCAGATATCAATTTAAGCCAGCAACAAATCGAATCGCAGATTGCCAAAATCAGTGCAACATTGCCGGCAGGGGTTAACATCTCGGTTGAGAAAATGAACCCCTCGATTTTGCCTGTTAGCGGCTATAGTCTGGAAAGTCATAATTATTCTCCGGTAGAGCTGAAAAAGATTGCCACTTATACCGTAAAACCCTTTCTTTCACAAGTTACGGGTGTGTCTGAAATTCGGGTAATTGGTGGAAAAAGTAAAGAATTCTGGTTTGAGCTTGATGTTGCTAAAATGCAGACGCTGGGTATATCGCCCGACCAGATTAGCAATGTACTATCACAAACCAATTTTATAAAATCGAACGGTTATTTAGCCGACCACAATTATTTATATCTTTCAGTTACCGATGCGACGGTAAAAACCAAAACAGACCTCGAAGACCTTGTCCTCACCAGAAAGGGAAACCGTACCGTAAAAGTTAGCGATATTTCCAAAGTTAGCATACAGCAAAGTGTAGAGTACAC
>NZ_JBIWEB010000039.1:0-5847 GCF_044762335.1 Pedobacter suwonensis
GTGTACTCTACACTTTGCTGTATGCTAACTTTGGAAATATCGCTAACTTTTACGGTACGGTTTCCCTTTCTGGTGAGGACAAGGTCTTCGAGGTCAGTTTTGGTTTTTACCGTCGCATCGGTAACCGAAAGATATAAATAATTGTGGTCGGCTAAATAACCGTTCGATTTTATAAAGTTGGTTTGTGAAAGTACAGTGCTAATCTGGTCGGGCGATATACCAAGCGTCTGCATTTTGGCAACGTCAAGCTCAAACCAGAATTCTTTACTTTTTCCACCAATTACCCGAATTTCAGACACACCCGTAACTTGCGAAAGAAAGGGTTTTACGGTATAAGTGGCAATCTTTTTCAGCTCTACCGGTGAATAATTATGACTTTCCAGACTATAGCCGCTAACAGGTAAAATCGAGGGGTTCATTTTCTCAACCGAGATGTTAACCCCTGCCGGCAATGTTGCACTGATTTTGGCAATCTGCGATTCGATTTGTTGCTGGCTTAAATTGATATCTGCCCCCGGATTCATAAATGCCGAAAGCTCGCAACTTCCGCGACTCGTTTTGCTCCGAACCAATTGCAGATTTGGCACTTGTTTTACCGCATTTTCCAATGGACGGGTTACCGTAACGACCATTTTATCAACTGGTTGCAGTTCAGCATCGGCAATGATTTTAATCTTCGGAAAAGTGATTTCAGGAAAAAGCCCAGTCTTTAACTGCTGAAAAGAATAAACTCCGCCAACCAGAATAATGACTAGGACGGCCAGAATGGGGTTTCTATGAGAAATAAAAAAGTTCTTCATGGCTATTTCTGAATTTTAACTTTAGCCGTATCGGCAATCCCATAGTTACCCGATGTGATAATTCTATCCGTTTTAGAAAACTTAGGACTCAACACTTCAGTTGTACCGCTGTTTTCGATGCCTTTCTTCACATTTACTTTTATAGCCGTAGAATCGTTAATGAGTTTCATTACCCAAAACTCATCTTCCGTTTCGTTAGCCAATACTGCAGATTTTGGTAACACCTGTGCATTCGGGTGGCTGAGTTTGCTCAGTCTTACCTTTGCAATTAACCCTTCAGGAATATCTTTCCCTGATGGAACTTTTATAATATATCGCTGGGTTTGGGCCAATGAGTCAACAGCAGGCATTGTTCCGGAAACGGCTCCTGCCAACGAAGTTCCATCGGGTAACAATACATTCAGGTTTCCGTTTTGCTTAATGATTTGGTTAAGCTCGTAGGGCAGGTCTAACAAAAACACCAAACTATTGCGGTTGCTGATGGTTGCCAAAGCCTCACCATCCTGCACATAATCGCCTTTTTGATGATTAACCTGAACAATGATCCCGCTCTGCTCCGCCCGAATATTTGAAATCCCTGAAAACCTAAACCCAGGATCGAGTTTGTTTACGGTATTGCCTATAGACCTTGCCTCTTTGGTAATCAGCGTAAAGAGATTTTGTCCAGTGCCCACTTTTTGGCCGGTCCCGGCATTTGCCTTTTCGATATAACCGTTGATATTTGCCTTCACAAAACTCTTTTCCAAATAAGCAGATACGGCCGAAAGCTCAACATATTCAGTCAGTGAACTGTCGCCCACATGCGTGATTTGTACGGGTGTAACCGGAGATGGCGTATCTGCTGCAGCTTCAGGTGCTGAACTGCTACAAGAAGAAAACATGATTGTAACAGCCAGGCTGCCATAAATCAATTTTAAATATATGTTCATTATCGGTTCCAGTAATTGTATTGATTAATCAGTTTTAAGCGGTTAATGGTGGTTTGTCTGAGCAGGTTTTGTGCAGAAAGATAATTGTTAATGGCGATTACAAAATCAGCCACACGTAAATCGCCTGTATGCATCAGTTTACTATCCACATCAATCAGACCTTTACTAAACCTGATTTGGTCGTTAATTTTTCCAAAAAGCGCATCGGTTTGGTCAATTTGCTGACGTATTAAGTTAAGCTGTTGCGCTTGTTGCCGAACAAAAAACGCTCTATAATTTGATATGGTTTCAGAGGCCAGACTGAGTTTGTTGAACTGCATTTTTTTTTGATGACCATCATAAATAGGAAAAGAAAATGTAAACCCCACGCTGGCTCCAAAATTTTTATAAGGCTGAAGCGTTAGTGATGAACTATAACCGCCATTTGCATATACGCCAAGTTTTGGTTTATAATTCAGCCTGATGGAACTCCTTTGATTTTCGTTCTTCAAACTATCCAATTCAAATTTCCTTTTGAAAAAACTCGTTTCGGCAAGCAGCTTATCCGATTTAAGTTTCGGCTCCTCTAACCGGACTAACGTGGTATCGGTAATTCCGGATAAATAATTTAGGGTTGCCAAATCATTTTTATGCTGCAAGGCAGCTTGTTGTAAGCTTAATTCCTGCTGCTGCAGTGTAACCAAAAACGTTAAATATTCTGATTGCTTGTAAATATTACTTCTGGTTAAAGTTTTAAGCAAAGCTTCTTCTTTTCTAAGTAAAGCAACAACCTCACTGTTAAAACCAACCTGGTCTTGACTGGCAAAAGCTAAAATATATTGGTCGGCAATGGAACGATTTAAGTCGAATGTCGACACTTGACTTGCATACCTAATGGAATCGCTTAGTAGTTTTACCCCTTGCAGTTGGTTATTAATACGTTTCTTATTCAATAAATCGTAATTCACATTGAGTAAGGCGTCTAATGATTGTCCGTTGGTGATGACACCATCGTAACCATATCCTTGAATAATGGGTGCGTACAATCCGGTTGAAGTTCCTCTAATCTGGGGCTTTGCTATTGCCCGAACAATAAGGCTATCGATACCCGCAGATTTACGCTGGTTTTCTAAATCCTTAAGTACGGGACTTGTAATTTTTGCGCGGTTGAGAAAAAAATCAAGATTTTTTGTTATCACTTGTGCCCTCCCTAAAAGGGCGGAACACACAAGCACCAAAAGAAGAAAATATTTATAATCAGGCTTCATTTTCTAAAAATTTATTTCGGCTAAACAAGGCAAGAAGTGTCTTGATGTAAGCTAAATTAACAGCTAATCTTGGAGCAATTCTGTAGTTGCCTTTTTAGCTTGATATATGTAGCCCTTGCATAAGTAAACATAGAATTTACGTACCGGACGAGCGCCATTATAGATGAAAATAGGTTTTAATTGCGTAACAGAACTGAAATAGGATTTCAACAAATTATTTGGAACTGTATCTTTTTCGCTGTTTTTAAATCTGGGGTCAGAGTCAATAAAAATAGCACTCTTTCCGTTTAACAAGGACAAATCAGTCCCTATAAAATCAAACTGCAAGGCATTCTGGCCAATTATGTTTTGTCCATAAATAAAGGAATCGTTGTAAAGATTTAATTCTCCAGCAGTTTTATAGCTATCAGCAGAAAAAACGAAATCTGCCTTATATTCACTTTTAATGGCATTTGTTTTTTCTGAAAGCGACTTCCATCCTACCCAGGTATCATCTGACCTAATTTGAACAGGATAAAATAAAACTTCAACCAGCAAACCTAGGTGCACAATGAACGAAATAATCACCTGCAAGTTAATCCATTTTCTGTTGATTAAACTTCCTGCCAAAATAGTTCCGGTGATGTATGCCGGCATCATCCAGTTTATCTTAATCCAATAGATTGGCGAGAGCAGTAAAAAAGTTAAAAATATGGGAAGAAAGAAACAGAGTAGAAAAACGCCATTAGTAGACATTTCACTCCATTTCGAAGAATAACTTCTAATAAGCTTAACCACGGAAACGATAATCGAAATAAAGAGCACGGGGATCAAAAGGGCTAACTGATGCCCTAGAAGACCTAAAATGAATTTTGGTTTTAAGGTAAATGCTGCCGCCTCGTGCATACGTTGGCTACCCTGAAAAGCAAAAGATGCAAAATGATTTTCTATATTCCAGATAACGACAGGTGAGGAAACCGCAACCATTATTATGCATGTTGCCCATGGCCAAAAAGTTAAAAGGTACTTTCTGTTAGAATCTGATAGCAATAAAAAAAGTATCATTCCGGCTGGAAGAAAAACCGCGGTGTATTTACTATCGAAGGCAAGGCCCATTAAAACCCCAGCCAGGAGCCAGTATTTTTTCTTTTGATTGAAAATGGCCTCATAAAGTGCAATAAGCGAAAGGCTCCAGAAAAATAACAGAGGCGTGTCCGGTGTTGACACCAAAGAAAGGATGCTCACCATTAATGTACTCAAAAAAAGAACTATGATCTTTTCGGCCTCAAATTTTGGAAAAAGCCGTATGGCCAGTTTATATACTGCAATACAGGTTAAAGCCGTCAAAACAGAATCGGCCAGTTTGATGGCAAAAACGTTTTTGCCCAGAACGGCTGTGAAAAGCCATAACAGATAAGCAATAGCAGGTGGGTGGTCGAAATAGGAAAGGCTTGGATGCTGAGAATAGAAAAAATAATAAGCATCCTGTGGCATAGGGCCCATTATCCAAATAGAAATAAGCCTGATGAAGACGATGGCTACCAACATATAGAATGGTACTTTCCCAATAAAGGAACCTTGGATTCTATTTATGAAATTCATAATAAATATTAAATTACGATGAAGTAAAACCTATAAGCAATCGTCGGGAAACTGGGCCATCTAAAATCTTCCGGAAAGCATTAAGCCCGATGCCCCGGGTTGGTAAAAGGGCATTAAGCTAAATTTGCTATCCTTCTTTTTATTGAAGATCTGTTTCATGTAGGGATAAACGAGGTAAGCAATCTTAGTAGATGCGATACCGAATCCGGCACCGGCAACAACATCACTAAACCAGTGTTTATTATTGTACATTCTTAATGCTCCGGTGGCAGTGGCCACAAAATATCCTGCATAACCAATCCATGGGTTCACATCTTTATATTCCTGATGCAAAAATTCAGCAGCCATGAATGCAGAAGCGGTATGGCCCGAAGGAAAGGAATTTGTACCCGAAAGATCAGGCCGCATACGCCCTATACCTTGTTTGACAAAATGTGTAGAAACACCCATAATAGCTGAAGAAGTTACATAAAGCATCGATGCATCAAAAAGATTATGTTTCCCTTTGATACCGGAAAGGTTTAATGCGAATACAGCGGCTGCTGGCGCAAACTGTAAATAATCATCAACGTGTGCAGCAAATAATGGATGGTCTTCCTGTAATTCGCCCTTTGTACTAACATCGAGCTGTTTTAAAGCACCATTATCGTAAACAGCAGCAAAGCCATAACCAGCTAGAACAACTGGGGCAATGAAAGTTGCCACCTTAAATTTCTTTTTCGGAATTGGATTCCCTGAATACCATCTTCTCAAAGAATCTGGAGCGGAAGTGGTTTTCAAAGAATCTACATTTTGCGCAAATGAAGATAATGTTGCTGCCATAGACAGCAACATTATATAAAAATACTTAGCCATTACTAAGGTTTTACAGGATGACCGCTTGCATCAAACAATAAATCTTTTCCTTTTACTTCAGCCTCGTAACTTACGGTTCCATCAGCTTTGGTGATTTTTGCTGCCTCAGCAACTTTCATGCCTTTTAGCCTAGCCATAACAGCTGCCGGAAACTCACTTGCCTTAATAGAAACTTCTGTTTCCAGCAAAGCACCGGCTACTGAATAAACTTCCGAAGTTTCCTTTCCATTAAAGGTAAAGCCAGCCTCATAGTTTTGTTTTTCCATCTCCCAATTTACTTTAACACCGGGATGACTTTTTGTGAAAGCAGTTTTAACTGCAGCTGGCACTTTTGCTGCTGCAACCTTCTGTGCGAATGTAGCGGTAACCATACCGCCCATCAATAAAAAAATTCCAAAAATCTTTTTCATAGTTTTTATTTTTTCATCAAAACTA
>NZ_JBIWEB010000040.1:0-3109 GCF_044762335.1 Pedobacter suwonensis
CGTACGGTTACCAAGCGTACTGAGCTTACCTTTGAAAGCCTCCGTTACCTTTTTGGAGGCGACCACCCCAGTCAAACTACCCATCAAACAATGTCTCCCGCTTAGCGGGATTAGACACCGAATACAGAAAGGGTGGTATTTCAACGTTGGCTCCACGATGCCTGGCGACACCGATTCATAGCCTCCCACCTATCCTACACATCCTGTACCCAATGTCAATGTTAAATTGTAGTGAAGGTGCATGGGGTCTTTCCGTCCCGTTGCGGGTACCCGGCGTCTTCACCGGGACCACAATTTCACCGAGCTCATGGCTGAGACAGCGCCCAGATCGTTACACCATTCGTGCAGGTCGGAACTTACCCGACAAGGAATTTCGCTACCTTAGGACCGTTATAGTTACGGCCGCCGTTTACTGGGGCTTCGATTCAATGCTTCTCTTGCGATGACATCCCCTCTTAACCTTCCAGCACCGGGCAGGTGTCAGGCCTTATACCTCATCTTTCGATTTTGCAAAGCCATGTGTTTTTGTTAAACAGTCGCCTGGGCCTTTTCACTGCGGCTGACATTGCTGTCAGCGCCCCTTCTCCCGAAGTTACAGGGCCATTTTGCCGAGTTCCTTAGCCATGATTCACTCGAGCACCTTAGAATCCTCTTCCCGGATACCTGTGTCGGTTTGCGGTACGGGTTTTTATAACCTGAAGCTTAGCGGTTTTTCTTGGAAGTCTGATTACCTGCACTATCCAATCGCCCGAAGGTCCTTGGTACTATCAGCGCTCAGCATCGATCACGGATTTGCCTATGTTCGATATACCTACAGCCTTCAACGATCTATTCCGTCAGATCGCGGCAGTGTCACTACTCCGTCCCCACATCGCAGTTATAAAAAGTACTGGAATATTAACCAGTTGTCCATCGAATTTCCCCTTCGGGTTCTCCTTAGGTCCCGACTGACCCTGATCCGATTAGCGTTGATCAGGAAACCTTATCCTTTCGGTGGGCGGGTTTCTCGCCCGCCTTATCGTTACTTATGCCTACATTTGCTTTTCTATGCGCTCCAGCACCCATTACCAGATACCTTCGCTGCACATAGAATGCTCCCCTACCGATATATTTCAATCCCATAGCTTCGGTGTACGGTTTAATGCCCGTTTATTATCCATGCCCGATCGCTCGACTAGTGAGCTGTTACGCACTCTTTAAATGAATGGCTGCTTCCAAGCCAACATCCTAGCTGTCTGTGCAATCGGACCTCGTTAGTTCAACTTAACCGTAACTTGGGGACCTTAGCTGATGGTCTGGGTTCTTTCCCTCTCGGCGCGTGACCTTAGCACCCCGCGCCTCACTGCCGGCCATATTACATAGCATTCGGAGTTTGTCTGGATTTGGTAGGATTTGACTCCCCCGCACCCAATCAGTAGCTCTACCTCTATGTAACTCGATGCCGACGCTGTTCCTAAAAACATTTCGGGGAGTACGAGCTATTTCCCAGTTTGATTAGCCTTTCACCCCTACCCACAGATCATCCGGAAACTTTTCAACGTTTATCGGTTCGGTCCTCCAGTACGTGTTACCGCACCTTCAACCTGTCCATGGGTAGATCACAAGGTTTCGCGTCTACCTCCTCTGACTATACGCCCTGTTCAGACTCGCTTTCGCTTCGGATCCGTGCCTGAAGCACTTAACCTTGCCAGAGAAGAGTAACTCGTAGGCTCATTATGCAAAAGGCACGCCGTCACTGGACCTGCCAGCTCCGACCGCTTGTAAGTACACGGTTTCAGGTTCTATTTCACTCCCCTGTTCGGGGTTCTTTTCACCTTTCCCTCACGGTACTGGTTCACTATCGGTCTCTCAGGAGTATTTAGCCTTACCGGATGGTGCCGGCTGATTCCCACAAGGCGTCTCCGACCTCGCGGTACTCAGGATACTGCTAGACTGGTATTCTATACGTGTACTGGGCTATCACCATGTATCGCCGGGCTTCCCATCCCGTTCCACTTCTGTTTACCAATGCCACGTTGCAGTCCTACAACCCCCACTTTGCCGTAACAAAGTAGGTTTGGGCTCTTTCCCTTTCGCTCGCCACTACTCAGGAAATCATTGTTATTTTCTCTTCCTCTGCTTACTTAGATGTTTCAGTTCGGCAGGTTTGCTCATTATATGTGACATGTCTTCAACATGCCGGGTTGCCCCATTCGGAAATCTCCGGATCTAGTTCCTATTTGCAGATCCCCGGAGCTTATCGCAGCTTATCACGTCCTTCTTCGCCTCTGAGAGCCAAGGCATCCCCCGTGTACTCTTTCTTACTTTCTTCTACTCATGCGCCTTTTGCGCCGCATGGTATGCTTTTTTGCTCTTGTTATGATGTCTCATTCCCGAATTTACATCGGGAGAGCACAAACACAACAGTCGCCTATTGTTGTTTGCTCTTCTTTTTTAACTTCTTCCAATATGTCAAAGAACTTTATTAAGGTTGAAGGGGGAGGGTATAAGGGTAGAGGGTTTCATTGTCCCCTAACCAAGCCTCGTTTCAGCCCTATTAGTAAAAAACTGCGGTCTCGAACCGTTTCAGATGTCTTCTTTACATCTGTGCCCCGTGGCGTTTTCTTCTTGTCTCTCTTTATGTCAATGTATAGTACCGATCCCGGTAATTATTTTTTTATTTGCTGTTGTGGTGTTTTCAGTTTCAGGCCTTAGCTTTAACCCTATACCTTCTACCTTTCAACCCTCAACCTTTAATGGTGGAGAATAACGGAGTCGAACCGTTGACCTCCTGCGTGCAAGGCAGGCGCTCTAGCCAGCTGAGCTAATCCCCCAGAGTATCAGTTTTGAGTTTGGAGTCTTTAGTCCGGAGTATTCATAACTCCCAACTCTTTTCTCTAAACTCCCAACTTCAATGGTAGTCCCGTCCAGATTTGAACTGGAGACCCCTACATTATCAGTGTAGTGCTCTAACCAGGCTGAGCTACGGGACTTTGCTTTGGGCAGCATCTGATGCAGTATATAGTATCTTACCGCTACCGCTTTTCCTTTGCTAACCTCAGCTTCATCCGTTAAGCTTACCCTTATAGTATGCCCACCGTTTTCTTCTGGGTGTTTCTTTTTTTTTTTC
>NZ_JBIWEB010000040.1:3205-5058 GCF_044762335.1 Pedobacter suwonensis
CTTTTTTTTTTTCTTGTGTTTTTAAAGTATTCAGTATCAAGTATCCAGACATTAAGCCTTCTAACTCTTTACCCTATACCTTAATTAGAAATATCATGTTGCGCAGTGAGTAGTCAATGCTACTCCAGAAAGGAGGTATTCCAGCCGCACCTTCCGGTACGGCTACCTTGTTACGACTTAGCCCCAGTTACCGGTTTTACCCTAGGACGCTCCTTGCGGTTACATACTTTAGGTACCCCCAGCTTCCATGGCTTGACGGGCGGTGTGTACAAGGCCCGGGAACGTATTCACCGCGTCATTGCTGATACGCGATTACTAGCGAATCCAACTTCATGGGGTCGAGTTGCAGACCCCAATCCGAACTGTGAACGGCTTTGTGAGATTCGCATCATATTGCTATGTAGCTGCCCTCTGTACCGTCCATTGTAGCACGTGTGTAGCCCCGGACGTAAGGGCCATGATGACTTGACGTCGTCCCCTCCTTCCTCTCTGTTTGCACAGGCAGTCTGTTTAGAGTCCCCACCATTACATGCTGGCAACTAAACATAGGGGTTGCGCTCGTTGCGGGACTTAACCCAACACCTCACGGCACGAGCTGACGACAGCCATGCAGCACCTAGTTTCGTGTCCTTGCGGACTGATCTATCTCTAGATCATTCACTAACTTTCAAGCCCGGGTAAGGTTCCTCGCGTATCATCGAATTAAACCACATGCTCCTCCGCTTGTGCGGGCCCCCGTCAATTCCTTTGAGTTTCACCCTTGCGGGCGTACTCCCCAGGTGGAACACTTAACGCTTTCGCTTAGCCGCTGACTGTGTATCGCCAACAGCGAGTGTTCATCGTTTAGGGCGTGGACTACCAGGGTATCTAATCCTGTTTGATCCCCACGCTTTCGTGCCTCAGCGTCAATAAGACCATAGTAAGCTGCCTTCGCAATCGGTGTTCTGAGACATATCTATGCATTTCACCGCTACTTGTCTCATTCCGCCTACCTCTAGTCCATTCAAGCCCATCAGTATCAAGGGCACTGCGATAGTTGAGCTACCGTCTTTCACCCCTGACTTAACAGGCCGCCTACGCACCCTTTAAACCCAATAAATCCGGATAACGCTTGGATCCTCCGTATTACCGCGGCTGCTGGCACGGAGTTAGCCGATCCTTATTCTTCCGGTACATTCAGCTCATTACTCGTAATGAGGTTTATTCCCGGATAAAAGCAGTTTACAACCCATAGGGCAGTCTTCCTGCACGCGGCATGGCTGGTTCAGAGTTGCCTCCATTGACCAATATTCCTTACTGCTGCCTCCCGTAGGAGTCTGGTCCGTGTCTCAGTACCAGTGTGGGGGGCCATCCTCTCAGATCCCCTAGTCATCGTCGCCTTGGTGGGCCGTTACCCCGCCAACTAGCTAATGACACGCATGCCCATCTCCATCCCATAAATGTTTGATCATTGGATAATGCCATCCTGTGATTTTATGCGGTATTAATCCGGATTTCTCCGGGCTATCCCCCTGATGAAGGTAGGTTGCATACGCGTTACGCACCCGTGCGCCACTTTCCTCTCCAGCAAGCTGGAAAGTATCGTTCGACTTGCATGTATTAGGCCTGCCGCTAGCGTTCATCCTGAGCCAGGATCAAACTCTCCATTGTAAAATGTGTTGTTCAATACTGACCAGTTTTAACTATCGTTAAAAATAGTCTTCTTTTTTGTTATGTCTGTCAGACATTGACTTTAAAATTCAGTCAGGCATTCTGTACTTGAATACGTACTTCATTACCTCACTGCGCTACATTGACATCTCTTTTAAGAACTTATCGACTGTTGTTGCCTCGCGGCCCGTCTTTATATATCT
>NZ_JBIWEB010000041.1:0-3630 GCF_044762335.1 Pedobacter suwonensis
TCTTTCTCAGTTAGCATAATTTTCACCTGTTTAGTCCGCTTTTCGGTAGGGTCTAAAACCTTTCTCCCTGTCGTTTTTGGTTCTTTTTCCATTATCTGCCCATGCTAAAACCTTTGCGCTGTGTTTGCTCCGGTGCTTTTATTTCCATCTCCAACTCCTGCTTAAGTTCTTTCGATATCGCCCTTGTCAGGCCATGCTGTTTGGTGATATCAATACTTGCCCCTTTGGCCTTATAGCCAATATTGTTGTCTTTTAACCGCTCCCCCTGGTTGTCTACCATATTGGCAAGTAAGTGGTAATGAATGTGCCCTTTTTCTGCATGCCTGATAGCCACAAATTGGGTTTGAGTAAGGTCTAAACCTGCATTCTTCCCCTTCCCTTTTGCAAGCCTTTGGATGTAATCCTGTAAAATTTCATCTTCCTTCTTTCCGGCCAGCTTGGCCGTGTCTTCCGGAGAATGGGAAATGATGATCTGCATAATTTTATTTTTAAGTTCTGGACGTTGATCGGCCTGCGCCTGAAACTGCTTGATCAGAAGCTCGCGGTCCACTTGGCTCGTGGTGCCATTGCAGGCAATCACTGTGGCATCCTTGTCGCTCCGGCAGCAGTAGCTGATCGTAGCGCTGATGCTGGAGTTCATTTTTACTTTTGCTATCATCTTTCTTTCTTCCTTTTTGCTTTCTGGCTTCGGTGCAACCGTTGCCGGAAACAAGCGTTTTGAGAAAGGACGCAGTCCCTCAAAACACTGCTTGCCAAATAAAGCGTCCAACCTTTGAAACGACAATATAGGAGTTTTAAAGGATTTTTACATGAACCGTAATTTTATAGCTGGATTAAACAGCGAATAAATTTGCGCCTCTTTTTTTCTCTTCCTTTCTTTTTTCCTTTTCCCAGATCTTTTTTCCCTAAACCGCAAATCTGCCGAAGGAGATAAGCCGTTATGTGTGGGGGGCAATTAACCTCATTTTTTACCCCAAATAAGACTGTCAGTTTGATTTTTATTGAAAAGACGGGTAATACGGCAGAAAAAAAAATAAACGTCTTATATCGTCTTATTTGAGGCCGGCCCGCCCCCCGGCGACCCTCTTTCTTTTTTTTGTTTTTTTGTTTTTTTTTCGTCGACCCCTTCAGCTTCAAAAAGAAGAGAAATCCGGTCTTTTTTGCCTTAAATACCCGGCGTTTGAGGGACAACAGTTCTTTTTAATTATTTTAAATACTTTCCTATTTTACTCCCTTGTAAAGGTCTGACTGTCAGAGTCTATGAAGCTCGAAAACGAACCTTTTATAACATTAAACGAACCTTTTATAACATTAAACGAACCTTTTATAACATTAAACGAACCTTTTATAACATTCAAAGACTTAATTAAAAGAACAGTTCTTTTAATTAGTACTTTTTAAGTATATTTGATAAAATTTATATTAAATATGAAGGATTTAGGGATTATAACCGAACAGGACGCAAATAAAGTAGGAGAAGTCCTCTATAAACAGCATAATGCGCTTACTTCCGGCCGTTATGATTTTACAGCTTGCCAGTTGGATATCATGTTTATGGTGTTAGCTTCACTAAAAGAGAATGAAACTGCTTATAAAATCCATGTTACCGACATTGAATTGATCACTGGTCGCAAATGGAACATTTCCCAACTGACTGAAAGCACGGAGGGCTTACTTACACGAATGTTTGAAGTTGATTCAGAGGATGGTTATACACAATTCGTCTTGTTTCAGTACTTTAAGTATCTAAAGGGAACAAGGACTATTGAGGTCAAACTTTCTGAAATATCCCTGCCGTATTTTTTCGACCTCAAAAATAACTTTACCCATTTTCAGCTTAAGTCCGTCCTTGATTGCTCTTCCAGTTATGCTAAAAGACTTTACATGTTAGCATGCCAATGGCGCACTGTTGGAAAATTTCCTCGTCCTATACCTATAACCGAATTAAAGAAAATGCTTGGGCTGGTCGATAAAAAGGGAAATGAACAATATGCGGAGATAACAGGTTTTAAAACAAAAGTATTGGACATTGCAAAAAAGCAAATAAACGAGCATACGGACATACATTTTGATTATGAACTTTATAAAAAAGGACGTTCTTTCGAGTTCATTCAAATATTTGTAAACAGTTCAAAAAACAAACCTGATCAATTAGAGATTGATTTCCAAAAGGACATTGATTTTCAGAAAGATGTGCGCAACGTTATGGCATATGGATTAAGTAAGGAATATTCCGAATTGATTGTAAAAGATGGTTATACCAAGTTTATAGCGTTTATTGAGGATCTGAATGCAAAAATTCGACAAGGCAAAGCATCCATTGAAAAATCAACGGCCTATATCGTTGGAGCGTATCAGAAAAAAGGTGTACTACCTAAAAAAGAAAATTAGAAATTTAGGCTAAGCTGATCTACGCTAATCTGTGTAGGTGATCGGTAATGAGCTCCCCTAAATAGTCAATATCAAAAGGCTTTTCTATAAAACCATCTGCACAGGCATCTTCTGTAATTTGTTGCAGTCCCACCGCAGTGGATAATAATATAACAGGAATGTTGTTTGTAACGGGATTCGCTTTTATTTCCTTGCAAATATCACTACCAGAACCATTCATTACCACATGATCTAACATTATTAAATCTGGCTGTATAATGGATATATCCTCAATAATCGAGGAATAAATAGAGGCTATGACTTTATAGCCTTGGTCTTCAAGAATTATGGTAATAATATCGAGTATATCCTGATCATTCTCGACAACCAAAATTTTACTTTGCATAATGAGTTGTGTATGGCAGAACGTGTCAAATGTACTGAAATCATTTCGTTGTACCCCCCTTCGTTAATTTACCCTCCTTTTACTTCTTGTTCAGCTCTTGAAGGTACTTTTGATACATGTTTTCACCTCCTTTTTCCTTTCTCATCCACTGGATAAAAGTCGCTTGGTTGCTTATGGTTTGCTCTGCTTTCTCTAATTTATTTTCCTTTTTAACCCCATAAATCACCCCTGCTGCACCTATTAGAAGAAACACAAGGGAAGAAATAATAAGGGCACCGAAATATTTATCCTTTGCTCCAATGGTTAAATGCCTGGTCAATTTTATCTCTGCAGGAACATTTACTTTTTCAATCATTCCCCCCAGTTTAACAATGTTTTCGTTAACTGCATGGTGTAGGTTTTTGGCTTCTTTAGTGGAGTCTTCCAGTCTTTGGACACTTGCGCCTAATCCTTCAATATTGATCGCCTTAAGCCGTTTTATTTCGCTTAAAAGTGCCTCATTCAGTATCTCACTCATATATTTTCTCGTTTAAATATTTTATCATTCCTTCAATTTTGGCGGCATAGGCCAACACTCCTTCTTTCCGGCAAAGCTGGGCGATCTGGTTAATGTTGTTCCCTACTCGGGAGATATCCCGTAATAAAGCGGCTTTTTCTGCTGTCATGGCCTCTTTTATGTCTTTTCCTTTAGCAAGCTCCCGCATGACCTCTGCAACGCTCTGCCGGCTTTTAAATGCTTTTTCCCTGAACTCGTCGTATTCTTTCTCAGTTAGCATAATTTTCACCTGTTTAGTCCGCTTTTCGGTAGGGTCTAAAACCTTTCTCCCTGTCGTTTTTGGTTCTTTTTCCATTAT
>NZ_JBIWEB010000042.1:0-3145 GCF_044762335.1 Pedobacter suwonensis
AATGGAAGCAGTCCGCAGAAAAGAGCAAGTTATCAAACTGGATTAAATCTTAACTGGAGCATTACGCCAAAAGATGAACTTACCGCTACTTTAGGATACAATCATTTTAACAATAATTCAAGTGGAACAACCAGTCAGATTCAGAAATATCTTTTAGCAGCATCGGGAAATACCATATCAGATACAAGAAGTCTTCGAAATTCGGCCAGTAATTTCAGTGCCAATTCTACTGATGTAAGTTTAGGCTATAAAAAGAGTTTCAAAAAAGAAGGACATGAATTAGACTTTCTATATAATGCGAGTTTTGGAAATAACCTGGTAAATGCTTCGCAAATTTCGAGTTATGGAAGCCACAATCTGCCAAATACCGGATTAAACAGCACCAACCCGGGTAAAGAGAATGAAACCGAAATTTCAGTGAGTTATACCTTGCCTGTAAGCAAAAAGTTAACCATAGAAAGTGGTGCCAAAGTGCTAATCGATAATCTTAACAATAGTGTTGTAACCGATACTTTATTAGCAAATAGTTCTTACATTAATAATGCTAACCAAACTTACAGCTTTAATTATATGCGAAATGTATATGCAGCTTATCTTTCTGCATCTTTTTCACTTTTTAAAGATTTCATTACAGGAAAAGCTGGATTGAGATATGAGAGAACTGGAAAGGTAGCTGATTTCTCTGGGGCTGCAATTTCTGGCTATAACACTTTTGCACCATCATTTACTTTGCAACATAAACTTGATGACAGCCAATCGATAAAGCTATCATACACATACCGCATTGAACGACCAGATTACGGAGATTTAAACCCGTTTTATAACATCAGCGATCCGCACAATATTAGTACCGGCAACCCACTTTTAAGACCTGAGATTGGCAATAATGTGGAGTTGGGTTATAGCAAAACTTTCGAAAAAGGTGCTAATATTTATTTTGCAGGATATTACCGTCGCAATACCAACGATATGCAACAACTTAGTACTTACTACGATGTATTAACCATAAACGGCGTAGATTATTCGGCCGTTGCTTTAACCCAGCGAATGAATCTTGGTTCGCAAACCAGTATCGGAGCAAGCCTTTTTGCATCAGTTCCGGTAACCGAAAAACTTAACTTGCGCACAAACATTCAGGCAGGAAACAGGAACAGTGTTTCTCCGGGACTTACAAGCGTAAGTGCATTTGCCTACAGAGTGAACTTAAACGCCAGTTATCAATTCGGTGGAAATTTACTTGTAGAAGTGTTTGGTAATTATAGTTCTTCACAAAGAAATTTCAGGAGCACAAGGCCATCGGTATTCAACTACAGTCTGGCCCTTAGAAAGCAGTTTTGGAACAGGAGCGCAAGCATTGGTATAACTGCGGCAAACCCTTTAAACCGTTACATAACTCAAAGGCAAACCAGTTTTGGTCCGAATTTCAACCAAACCAATATTAGACTTGTACCTGTTCAGTCATTTGGATTAAGTTTTTCATATAAATTTGGAAAGCTCCAATTCAAAAAAGAATCTAAAGAAGATAATGCACCACAGCTCCCGGATATTGGTGGAAATGGAAAATAAATAGAATTTAGCGAACACAATTGTTAATGAAATTACTTTAGAATCTATTCTTTCCCTTCAAATAAATTCTGGGTGATGCACATTCAGATGAATACCTTAAAGGGCATACCAAAATCGTTGCCCTTTTTATTTAGTTAATTTCCTATATGAGTCCACTATTCAACAGCAAAACCAGTGGTTCAGAATTTCTACAGATTTTGGTTTTAGATTGCAATCGGAAAACTTAATCTACGTAAATATCAGATAACCTCATCTGTATTTTCATGGATTTTAAAACTAAATTCTGATGAAAAATTATAAGCACATTTTAAGGCTCTTCTGCCTTTCCATATTCTTGATAGCCGACGATATTTGCGCACAAGACAAAAAAACCAGCCTATCAGGCGAGGTTAAAGAGGCCAAAAACAGACTCACTTTACCCTATGCAATATCATTCTTAAAAAAGTTGGGGATGATAAATTTTCTGGCGGAACCATTTCCGATGATCAGGGACGTTTTGTAATGAAGGATGTTAATCCCGGCAACTATCACCTTCAGGTGAGCATTGTGGGTTACATGCCTTTTCAAAGGGAAATCACCGTTGGCAGTTTAAGCACCTTTATTAATTTAGGCATTATCGAACTTACCGAAGATGCTCAAAATCTGCAAAATGTAACGGTACAAGGCACAAGCAATGATGGGCTTTCGTCAAAACTGGATAAAAAAACCTTCGATTTAAGTAAAAACACGAGCCAGTTAGGCGGTTCTGTTTTGCAGGCGATGCAAAATCTCCCGGGCATTAGCATTCAGGATGGGCAAGTGCAACTCCGTGGTAACGATAAAATTGCGGTATTAATCGATGGAAAACAAAATGCTATTACTGGTTTCGGTAGTCAGACAGGATTGGATAATATTCCTGCATCAGCCATTGAAAGAATTGAAATCATCAACAATCCATCCTCAAAATACGATGCAAACGGTAATGCCGGAATTATAAACATCATTTATAAAAAAAATAAACAAGAGGGTTTTAATGGTAAGGTTGGTTTGACAACTGGTCTTGGTGCAATTTGGTTGAGAAAAGAAAACCTGCCGGGAATTAGCCCTCAATATCAGTCAACACCAAAAATTAATCCCTCATTATCGCTTAATTATAGAAAAGATAAGCTTAACACTTTCGTTCAGGCCGATTATTTATACACGCAAACCTTAAACAAAAACGAGTTTTCGCAACGCATTTACACCGATGGGACAATATTGAACCAACAGGTAAAACGTAACAGAACCACCACTTTTACCACAGTAAAATCGGGTTTTGATTATAACCCAAATGACCACAATAGCTTTACCATATCTGGCTTTTTAAACCGTGAGAAAATCGGTGATTTAGGCGATATTCCATATTTCAATAGCGATTATTCTGTGAGAAATCGGCTGTGGCAATTTGTTGAAGATGAAGTAAAATATACCGCAACGGGCTCCGCAAACTATCAACATAAATTTGTCCAACCCGGACATACTTTAAGTGCTGGTTTCAATTATACCTGGCATAGGGAAGACGAAAAGTATTTTTTCAAAAACATTATGCCAACCTTTACTG
>NZ_JBIWEB010000043.1:0-2656 GCF_044762335.1 Pedobacter suwonensis
TGCATATACCAATAAATTTGACCCCCTTTCGCCAATTTCAAATTGACCCCCAGAGTTGTTGCTTGAAAAAAGCAGAAGTTGTTGTGCAAAAAGGCATTTTAGAGTTGATCTTTTAAGTCCTGTTTAACAACTGTTATTTTACAAAAATACGTTTTCAATCTTAGAGTTTCTCCTCCTCATTGATTCGCCGAATAATTCAACTCTCAAGGAGTGATGAACTATACGGTCAAGAACGGCGTCAGCTATCGTTTTCTCGCCAATTATATCATACCATTCCTTAACCGGTATCTGTGAGGTAACTATTGTTGACCGCTTCTGATGCCTGTCTTCAATGATATCCAGTAAAGTAACCCTTGATTGTGGGTCGAAGGGCTGAAGGCCGAAGTCGTCAAGAATAAGAAGATCAACCCTTTCGATCTTTTTCAGTTCTGCCAGGATGGTACCCTTAGCCTTCGCCAGCTTTAGCTGCCCCATGAGTTTAGCGGTATTGACATACAGAACCTTGTATCCACTCTGACAGGCCTGATATCCAAGGGCGGTGGCCAGATAGCTTTTTCCGGTACCGGTGGAACCGGTTATAAAAATATCCTTGTGCTCCTTAATGAAATCCAAGGCCGCAAGTCTGTGTACCTGGTTCCTGTCAAGCCCACGTTCAATGGAGTAATCAATATGCTCAAGAGATGCCTTATATCTGAACGCCGCCGCCCTAATTGTTCTTTCCACTGAACGGTTGCGCCTGTCATCCCACTCGCTGGCAACCAGTACGGAGATAAACTGATCAGTGGTCAGCGATTCCTTTACCGATGATTCCAGATTGGTCTTGAATGCATCGTACATCCCAAACAGCCTTAGCTGTTTCATTTTTTCTAATGTTTCATTGTTCATTTCTAATTGCTGTTTATTGTTACTGGTAATATTCCTTGCCTCTGATGTTTCCATGCTCAGGGATCTCTATCGTCTGTTCTTCTACAGATAGCTGATCAAGCTGCTTTCGCAGTATCTCCTCAATTATACGGTAGTTGTACTGCCCAAGATTATCTGCCCAACGGCAGGCATTTCTTAGCCGGACCGTTCCAACGCGACGTGCAAAGTTCAGTATGCCCGAACAGGATTTATGGGCCTGCTCCGGATGTCCCTTATATTCAAGTACCTTTGATATATAACCGGCAACATCACTATGGATCTCTTCTGCCTGCCGTATAAAGTTTTCCGGGGTCCATTCTGAGATATACCGGTGTTGTGGCGCCAGATGGGTTTCCTGGGTGGTATAATGGTGCTTTGTCCGAACTCTTGGATGAAAGGCTATCATGGTATAGTTGTAATAGACTTTTACTGAGCCGGAAGTGTACAGCAACTTCACCTTTTTCCCAACATAATTATAGGGAACACTGTAGTAGTGAACATCTTCGCCCAGCCGTACATGCCCGTTTCTCATTACGGTAACCATCACCTGCTTGTGCACCTCATATCGAACTGGATTAAGCACGGCAAGTGCTTCACGTTCGATTTCCTCAAACTGTTCCCTGCGTGAGTAGTTTCTGCCGGAAAAGGGTTTGTTATTATGGATTTCCAGCAATGAGACAATCGCAGAATTGAGCTGCTCCAGAGTCTCAAATCGGCTGTTGTCAAGCTTGTTATAGATGCTTCGGTAGATAAGCTTCACAGCTCCTTCTACAAGTGATTTGTCGCGAGGTTTGTAGGCACGTGCAGGAATAACTGTTGTGGCATAATGTTCCGCAAACGCTGCAAACTCATCGTTCAGTACCGCCTCATACCTGCTTCCCCTTGTAACAGCAGAGCGAAGGTTATCAGGAACGATTGCCTCGGGTACACCTCCGAAATAGCGAAGTGCATTTTCACAGGCGGCGATGAGGTCCTCTTTTTTCTGTGAGGCCACAGCCTCAACATAGGTGAGCTGGCTGCAGCCAAGGATCGCTACGAATACTTCTACATCCTGCCTGATATTATCATTCCCGCTAACAAATAGCTTTTTACCAGCAAAATCGATATACATTTTATCGCCAGCCTTATGTTCGATATGCATCACCGATCTGGAAAGCTGCAGATAGACCATTATGGCATTATTGAAGTGTGAACGACTATATCCATCCGGGTGTTTCTTTACATACTCCTCATGGAGAGATTCCCTTGTAACACCTTTTTTCTTCAATCTTTTGCAGTAATCAGGCAATAGTGTTTGGAGAATCTGCATACGGGGTGCGCTGGAGATCCTGGCCACGGGGGTAGTGAAAATAATGGCCAGATCGCTGTCGCTCTTGGCATTGAACTCCTCATAGCCAATACCAAGTGTCTGCCAGATGCGAATATACTTTTTAATGGTATTGCGTGAGGTTGATACCATTGCATGGATGCGCTTGGTCCCAATCCCCTGACTGTACAGACGGATGATCTGTCTTAGTTTATTCATTTTGATAGGCTTATTGGACATTGTAATCAGCAGTTTTTGTTCGGCTAAAAGCTAAACAAAAACATATTCCTACAAACCATTCAGCACAAACGAATCTGCGATTTCAAGGGGGTCAATTTGGATCGGCGCAAAGGGGTCTCTTTGCTTTGGCGGACCTTATCAAATTAACTCGGCAAAGGGGGGCTTTTTAAAGTGGCGAAGAGGGGTCAATTTGAAGCGGTTTATCCA
>NZ_JBIWEB010000044.1:0-2422 GCF_044762335.1 Pedobacter suwonensis
GGTGCGAATCGCCGTAGCCAGATTTCCGTTTACACCTTTTATACCGATTTTGGCAAGAATTGCTGTAGCTGCAGCAAAAAAAGCTGATAGAATTGTATAGTATCTCCACATAATATGATAATTAAATTTTTACAAAAATATTTTACAATTCGGTAGATAATCTGTATGCCAGAAATAAATAAAAAGTACTTTTATAAACGCAATACAATTACAAAGAGCAGATATTTTCCAGTCTCTTAAGGCATAGTCTACAGATTTACTCCAGATTTCAGTTTTACCATTGTATTAGATTTAGGATGCAATATGAACATAACTGAGGAAATCTTACTGACAAGGGTTGAGCGTTTTGTAGAAGACCGTTTAAAAAACAGGCTTTCTACGAAAATGTATTTTCATAATTTGGAGCATACTTTACTGGTGGTTGAAGGTGTAGAACTTATTGGAAGGGCGGTTAGTCTTAATAATAATGAATGCTTTTTACTCATTCTGGCAGCATTTCTGCATGATGTTGGCTATACAGAGAAATACATAGGCCACGAAGAAGAAAGCGCTAACATTGCAGCCGAATTTTTAGGTGAAAACGGACTGGAGCCTGAAAAGATAGAAGTCGTAAAAGAATGTATAAAAGCTACTAAATTTCCCCAACAACCCGAGAATGAATTGCAAATGGTAATTTGTGATGCTGATTTTTATCATTTTGCACTCCGCGATTATCAGGATTACGCAGATAGACTTAGGGCAGAGTGGGAAACAAATCTAAACCTTTTTTATACCAACCTTGAATGGGATACACTAAATTTCAACATGCTTTCTGCACATGAATATTTTACATCTTATGGAAAAGAGGTTCTTCAGGAAAAAAAGAAATTTAATCTAGAAAGACTTAAATCCCGCATAAGTTAGCCTAAAAAAAATGTATGTTTTTAGATAAAGAAAGTAAATTACATTATGAAAATATTGGTTATTGAAGATGAACAAGCACTTTACGAAAGCATTTTAGCCTATTTTACCGGTGAAGGAAACGTTTGCGAGCATGCTGCTGATTTTGAAACTGCAACTGAAAAAATTGAATTATATACTTACGATTGTATTCTTTTGGACCTGGGGTTGCCTGGAGGGGAAGGCCTTGACCTGCTCTCCAGATTAAAGAAAATGAATAAGAAAGATGGTGTGCTTATTATCTCTGCGAGACACTCGCTCGATGACAGACTTTCTGGTTTGGACTTAGGAGCAGATGATTATTTAGTAAAACCATTTCATCTCTCAGAATTAAAAGCCAGAGTGAGCGCTATTATAAGGCGCAAAAATTTTGATGGTGATAACATTATCCAGTTTAATGAAATTCAAGTAGATGTTTCTGCGATGAAGATTACGGTAAACGACACGCCCGTCACGCTTACCAAAAAAGAGTTCGATTTGCTGGTATATTTCTTATCAAATAAAAATAAGGTGGTCACTAAAAATGCAATGGCCGAGCACCTTTGGGGTGATGAAATGGATCTTTCTGATGATTTCGACTTCATTTATACACATGTTAAAAATTTGAAGAAGAAACTTGCCGAGGCAGGAGCAAAAGATTATGTTAAATCTGTTTATGGCATTGGCTACAAATTTACATCGATATGAAGTTATCTGCCCGATACAACAGGGTTAACATGCTCACCTCGCTGATCATTTTAATTATAACAGGTGTAATCTATTACTTTTTTATACACCTTATCCTAACCAATAAACTCGATAAGGATTTAGCAGTTGAGGAAAATGAGATCCGACAATACACACATACATATCAAAAATTGCCGTTACCGGCTAGCTATCTCGACCAGCAGATTTCTTATGCCGAATCGCCAGGTAACGCAAACGATATCCGCGAATTTAGCTACACCACCTATTTAAATACAAAGGAAAATGAGGAAGAGCCCGGAAGAAGTTTAGTGACTACAGTAAATTTAAAGGGTAAAAATATATTGGTTACCATTACAAAATCGAGAGTAGAATCAGAAGATTTGGTGAGGGTGATTCTGTTGATAACTTTAGGGGTGACCATGATCTTACTTGGGACACTTTTTTTAATCAACCGATTTGTATTGAGCAGGCTTTGGCAACCATTTTACGACACACTCAAAAGAATTAAAACATTTGAGGTAACAAAAATGGAGGCAATAAAAGAAGAGCCTACCAAAATAGACGAATTTATTGAGCTTAATCAATCGGTAAATGCTATGGCCGAACGTGTGAAACAAGATTATCGGGAACTTAAAAGCTTTACAGATAATTCCTCGCATGAAATGATGACACCGCTCGCGGTAATTAATTCTAAGCTTGATTCTTTACTTCAAACTGAAACCTTCACCGAACAGCAAGGCGCATTACTGGAAGATATTTATCAGGCAACGGGCAGGCTTTCGCGCCTGCACCAATC
>NZ_JBIWEB010000045.1:0-2378 GCF_044762335.1 Pedobacter suwonensis
ACAGCGCAGCGAGGATTTGGAGCAAATAGCGGGAACATGCATATATAGTACCACCAGCCCCTGCTTTGCTAAAAAGAAAAATAAACCCGAAAACTACCGACACTCTAAAACACCACTCAACTGGCTATTAAAGTTTATGGAAGCGTAAAAACCCATGAGTTAATAACAACAGGAAGCTAGCCTGACCTGCAGAGATCAAATTTTAAGAATAACAACTTAAGCAGTAAAATGAATAGCTACTTTTTATCTTCTAATAATGGCCAAAAGTTTTTTAATGGCCATTACCACTAATACCGAAGCCAAGCCGATTATTAATCCAAAAGCAAATTCTCTCAGAATAGATGGAAACGAAGGGAAAATATGATGCATAAACGCAATATTGTGCGCAAAAATTCCTCCTGATACCAGTATCAATGCAACGGTACCCACAATGCTTAAAGTTTTAATGATAATAGGTAACGATTTTACCAGTGTTTTGCCAACTGATGAAAGAATACCTTTATCGCCGGACGCTTTAACTAAACGGTATCCGGCGTCATCCATCCTAACAATAAGCGCAACAATTCCATAAACACCAATTGTAGCCAATAATGCGATCAACGATACGGTCAAAATTTGGACGGTAAGCGTTTCATCTAAAACACTGCCCAGGGCGATGATGACAATTTCTATGGAAAGAATGAAATCTGTTATAATAGCTGATCTGATTTTGGCTTTTTCTGCTGTCTCGTCATTCTGAATAATCTCTTTTGCTTCTACATGTGCGGGTTTCGAGCGATGGAAAAAATATTCTACAACTTTTTCTACCCCTTCGTATGCCAGATATAATCCTCCGAGTACCAAGATCATTTTAATAGCTACCGGAAAAAAGAAGTTGAGCAATAGCGCAATGGGTACTATAATGAGCTTGTTAACTAGTGAACCCTTGGTAATTGCCCATAATACCGGTAGTTCCCTGGAAGACAGAAAACCAGTTGATTTTTCTGCATTTACTGCCAGGTCATCCCCCAAAATACCAGCCGTTTTCTTAGCTGCTACCTTTGCCGTTACCGCCACATCATCCATTAAGGCACCTATATCATCTAAAATCGCAAAAAAACCAGAAGCCATATTTAAAATTTATTAATGTCGCAAAATATCGATTACTTTTTAAATTTAAATGATCTCACATTAAATCTTTAGCTATATTATACTAAAGCTATATTCAACAGATTTACTTAAAAGCAAATGATATTTATCCGCATTATAACATTAATAAATCAAAACTGTTCGAAAAAAAAAAAATAAGCTACTATTGCTGAAATTTCTAAAGAAGTTCATAGGGGATATCTGGGTACTGACACAGTCAGGTTATTGCGAAGCGCAGTATCCCGTGCTTGTGATCCGGCTCCGGTCCTTCTTCCTACTTAATACTTTTGGGAAACCTGGTTCCATAAACAGATTTAACCAGCTCCAAAAGGGATATCGCTCCCATCAGGGCAGTTTAACCTCGGACAGAAAATATAGGAGTAAATATGGAAGATGTAAAATGGATGATGGGATGGTCTCTGCGGAAATCAGCGTTTTCTGAGGGAGTATAACCTTAACTTTTCTCAAACTCCTTAATGGTTTAAATACCTCTTGGTCTTCGAGCGCAGTGTCCCGAGCATTTGGGTTAGGTCCTGTCCTGCTGTGCGCTTTATCCTTTTGGAAACATCATTTTTTAAACAATTTTGCTTAGCCAAAATGGATACCGCTACCATCAGGGCTATTTAACCCGGGATACAAGGGAAGATGTAAAATGGATGATGGGATGCTTTTTACAAAGATCAGCGTTTTCTGCGGGAGCACGACCTTAACTTTTCTCAAACTCCTTAATGGTTTAAATACCTCTTGGTCATGGAGCGCAATGTCCCGTGCGTTTGGGCCGGGTTCCGTCCTGCTGTACGCTCTATCCTTTTGGAAACATCATTTTTAAACAATTTTGCTTAGCCAAAAGGGATGCCGCTACCATCAGGGCTATTTAACCCGGGATATAAGGGAAGATGTAAAATGGATGATGGGATGCTTTCTGTGAAATCAATGTAACCTGCGGGAAATGAAGCTTAGCCGTTTAACCCTTTAATGGTACGGAAAAGTCAAAGTCCGTTTAACTTGTAAAAGACGGAAGAATCTAAAACGGATGATGGAATGCTTTCAGCGGAGATCGGTGTAATCTGCGGGGAACAAAGCTTAGCGCACTAACGCCTTAATGCCGGGAAACCGCGCTATGCACTTCGCCCGCTGCCCAAACCCCTGTAAACGAAGAAAGCCCTTCAACATTACTGCTGAAGGGCTTCTCTTTAAGATCTGGCACCGACCTACTCTCCCACGTGTTACCGCAGTACCATCGGCTCTGG
>NZ_JBIWEB010000046.1:0-1263 GCF_044762335.1 Pedobacter suwonensis
TTGCTGGATATTCCGAGAAAAGTTTACCAGTATTTCCGCTTTGAAACCTTACCAGGTTTTCCGACGCAAAGGTTACCAGCGACAGCTGGTTTATTATAAGAGTTGCTTTTTTGTTTAACAATAATAAGGTTTATTTTTTCTTTCTCAAAGATTCCCCCACGAGTTCAACTTTATGTGCCGATGCTGTCAGTCTGTCAAGTATTGCATCTGCAAGGCTAGGTTCGTTAATGAACTCATAATATTTATCCAGCGGAAGCTGGGAGGTTATGATGATTGAACCATTTCCATACCTGTCTTCAAGAATGTCAAGTAGTGCGAGTTTTGCGTCATGGGAAAGCGGCTTGAGTCCAAAGTCATCTAGAATAACAACTGCATGTGCAGCTATATTTTTGATCCACTTTAGGTAGGTCCCGTCAAGTTTTGCCTGCCCGATAGCCTCCAAGAATTTATTCATAGCAAGATATAGTACTTTGTGTCCCATCAGGCAGGCATTCCTTCCCAGTGCACAGGCTAGGTAACTTTTTCCGCAACCGGTTAGCCCATGGATAAGGATATTCTGAGACCTATTGACCAGACTGTCATCAGATAACTGGCCAAGCATCTCTCTGGTCAGCCCACGTTCCGGTTTGCAGATCACTTCCTCAAGCAGTGCATTGTAACGGAGCCTGCTGTTTTTCAACAACCTCTCGGTTCGCTGAAAGTTGCGATGCTCAATTTCAGCCTGACAGAGCATTGCTACCAGGGTATATGCATCTTCCTGTTGATGACTGGGTAGGTTTAGCATGGCCTGATAACGTTTTGCCATGCCGGGTAGCCTAAGTGAATTAAGCTGATCCAGTGTTGATTGTTTATTCATTTTATTTGGAATTGATTTCTAGTTTAGCCTCTCATAGGCTGCCGCTCCCCTGTGATTGTCATGGTCGGGGATTGGTGAACCTTCAGGAACAGTATCCTCCTGAAGATCCATATTGTTGGATAGTATATTGTTGAGTACCCCATAATTATATTTATAACCTCTTAAGGCTCTCTTGCAGGCATTCTCGACACGTACTGAACCAAAGGAACTTATCAACCTGAGAATACCCAGACATGGCCCATAAGCCTGGTGAATGGAGATCTTACTTTCCATCAGCTTACTGAAGAACTGATGGGTGGCCGGACCGTTTTGCTCGGCTTTTAGTAAATAATAATCAGGATCCCAACCGCGCCTTTCAGCAATCTTTCTGTGATTTTCCGGCATATGCTCCAGATCTGTGGTATAGC